>NZ_BMFW01000010.1 GCF_014639275.1 Arthrobacter liuii
CACATAACATAATCGGTATCAACAAACTTGGCACACTATTGAGTTCTCAAACAACAGACACACCCAGCACCACCCAAACCCACAAGGATCCAGGATCGCTCCGGAGCAACTTTCCAAACTTACCCGACCTCCAGGAGCTTCGCAAATCGGCGTTTCCGCGATTCTCTCTGCTCCCAAAACCGGCCCCACCCGCATTCGGCACGCCAAGAGGCGAACCATTTCCAGGCCATTCAGTAAGGGGGTCGGCCGCTATCTTTCCGCTTCAGCNGCCTCCAAGAACATCGCAAATCGGCGTTTCCGCGATTCTCTCTGCTCCCAAAACCGGCCCCACCCGCATTCGGCACGCCAAGAGGCGAACCATTTCCAGGCCATTCAGTAAGGGGGTCGGCCGCTATCTTTCCGCTTCAGCGGCGGCGACTCAGAAAACAATACCCGCCCCCACCCCCCACCGCAAATCGGGACCGCACAGCCCCCCGCACCACCAAAAACCCCGGAATGTCGGGGTTTGTGGCGGCGCAAGCACGAACTTTTCCTTGAATAGCGCCCGGTTACTGCTTCTATGCAGTGGCTCACATCCGCCGAGGTCCTACCCCAGCACCCGGAGGACCAGTTCGAAGTCAGCCTCCCGCGGCTTCAACCGGTACGGCTCCAAGACACCCGGCCCGCAAGCTGCGGTTCCCACACCCCTCAGTGCATGGTCCAGGTAGATGTAGCTGCGGCCGTCAGGAACGAGATCCGGCCGATGGGTTGCCGCGTGCAGAGCCTGCATGCTGTACGGCCGAACGGTCAGCGCAAAGGGTTTCCCGGAAATATGCAGTTCCCCGCCACCAGTGTGCAGAACCGCGGACCGCACGCCGGACCGGGCGCCTGATTCCTGGGGGCGGACATACTCAACATCCAGGTCCGCAAGGGGCAGTTCGAACCATCCCGTCCGTGCGCCTTGGCCGGTGTCCGGGTAGCTCTGGTGCGGACCTTGGCCGAACCATGCCACCGTAGCGGTTTCCGTTCCCAGCACGAGCTCGAGCCCGATCCGCGCCCACTCCACTTCGAAGCCTGCGTTGATCCAGTGGCCCACCGGCGTGACTTGTGTCCGCAATGCCAGCGAACCGGAACTGCTGGACCACAGGTAATCCACCAACACACCGAACTGCTTATCCGCCGCGCCCATCCTCGTGCTGACGCGGAGGTGCTCACCGCCGTCGGGCGTGGATTCCGCGCTGATACCGAGCAGGCGGGTGTGGAGGCGGTCGAGTCCCGCGTCCTTCCACTGGGTGGCAAGGGGCCGTTCATCCGTGCTTCCCCACTCCCGGCCAAGGTCGTTGTCCGTGGGGGCCCACCACAGGACCAGGCCCAGTTTCTCCACGGGCAGTCCGCCGATGAACGTGGGCATGCCGGTGGCCCGGTCGAACACGGCAGGGCCAAGCCGCAGTTCCCGGTCACCGACCTCCACGGAGTCCCGCGCAGGCACCGCCGCGCCTGGAGGAGCGGCGAGGACCACCTGCCCCCAGGCTACCTCGTGGCCTGCAGCCGCCCAGGCAGCATCAGAGGCGAGCAGGGCACTGACCGTGAGCACGGCAGTGTCGTCATCCCGCAGCCCCGCCACGTGGCTGGCAACTTCCGCCGGCAGCTCCACAACGGCCTGGGACTGCGGCGCCAGCGGCGCGACCGCAACCGTTCCTTCAAGGTGAGTCCCGCCGTCGGCCGCTAATTTGTACTGGAAGCGGAACGCGGACGTGTCAGCGAAGTCCTGCCCGTTCCACAGCGTGAAGCTGGTGCACGGGGGCCCGATCTCAATGCGCAGCGGCTCGATCACCTTCTTGAAATCCAACAGCCCGGGGCGGGGATTGCGGTTGGCATCCACCAGCCCGTCCGTGACGAAATTACCGTCGTGGACTTCCTCACCGAAGTCCCCGCCATAGGCGAAGTGCTCGCCGCCAGCCGGGGAGGGAACGGTAATCCCGTGCTCCAGCCACTCCCAGACAAAGCCGCCCATCAGCCGCGGATACTTTTGGAACAGGTCCTGGTACTCGCTCATGCCGCCCGGCCCGTTGCCCATGGCGTGCACGTACTCGCACAGTACGAACGGCATGGCACGGCGCCGCGCATCCAGTTCGACATGCTCCAAAGGCGGTTCGGTGCCCTGCCCAATGAGCGCCGTCTCGGCCTGGCTCGCGTACATCCGCGAGTACACGTCCACATAGGGCGACGACCAGTCGCCCTCATAGTGGATAGGGCGGGACGGGTCGCGGTCCTTGGTCCAGCGCGACATCGCGGCAAGGTTCCGGCCTGTGCCCGCCTCGTTGCCCAGCGACCACATGATCACGGACGGATGGTTCTTATCGCGCTCGACGGTGCGCTGCATCCGGTCCAGCAGGGCATCCTCCCACTGCGGATCATCGCTGGGGTTCTGGGCCCAACCGGCGCTGTGGAAGCCGTGCGTTTCCAGGTCGCATTCAAGGACCACGTAAAACCCCAGCTGGTCTGCCAGCGCCAGGAACTCCGGGTGCGGCGGGTAGTGCGAGGTCCGGATGGCGTTGATGTTGTGCTGTTTCATCAGCCGCAGCTCCGCCTCCACTACATCCCGCGGCACCACACGGCCCAGGCGGGGATGGTGCTCGTGGCGGTTCACGCCCCTGAGCAGGATGCGGCGGCCGTTCACCTTGAACTGGGCGTCCTCGATGGTGATGCTGCGGAAACCCAGCTGCAGTGACACGGTCTCGCCAGCGGTGCTGACCGTAGCGTCATAGAGGCGGGGAACCTCCGCGGACCATGGCTCCACTCGCTGGACACGCTGCTCCACCCCAGCGGGCAGTTCAAGGCCCAGCTCCGGCACGCGTACGACGGCGTCAATCACCTGACCGGCCCGGGTCACCTCAATGCTCAGCGTGCCTTCGCCCGTTCCAGGGTCATAGCCAGCATGGACGAAGACGTCATCGATGCCGTCCACCGGCCGAGCCAGCAGGGTCACGTCCCGGAAGATCCCCGGGAGCCACCACATGTCCTGGTCCTCCACATAGCTCGCGGCGGAGAACTGGGCCACCCGTACGGCCAGGGTATTGGACCCTTCGGCCAGGATGCCCGAGACGTCGAACTCGTGGGCCAACCTGCTCCCCCGCGTGGTCCCTAGTTCGACTCCGTTCAGCCACACGGTCCCCGCGGAATCGATGCCATCGAACCGCAGCAGGGCATGCGGGAAGAACTCCGGGCCGGCTTCAAAGGTCACCAAGTGGTCACCAACCGGGTTGGCGTCAGGCGCGTGAGGCGGTTCCACTGCGAAGGGGAACTGGACGTTGGTGTAGGCCGGTGAGCCGTGCCCGTGCATGTTCCAGCTGGAAGGCACGGGCAGAGGCGTGAAGCCGGACAGTTCCGTGCCGTGCTGCCACCCATCATTGGGGGCCGTCCTGATTCCAGGGCTCAGCCGGAACTGCCATTCTCCGTTGAGTGAGAGCCTGGGTGCGTCCGTCACCAGGTAAGCCCGCGGGGGAACGGTTCCCCGGCCCGGCGCCAGCGATGCCAACACGGCCACCTCCGCAGGACCGAGATCGAGGCTGCGGGCGGGACTCGTGGCCGCCTGGGGGGAGCGGGGGCTGGCAGCTACGGCGGAGGTGTGCACTGACATGCGTTGTTCCTTGCTGGGGAGGGTTCGGAGTGCGCTACGTGAACGTTCACGTGGGTATATCGAGCCTAGCCGTTGATTTCCCGTTTGAGTAGGGTCAGGCGGATTGCCGGACAACCAGCTGGTGCTGGAGGGTGAGGAAGGCCTCGGGACTGCGGTCCTGGATCGACCCCGAGAGCAAACCGTCGAGGAGGTCGACGGCGGCACGGCCAACCGAGCGCAGGTCAAGCGACAGGGTGGTCAGTTCCGGCGTAAGCAGCTCCCCCAGCGGTATCCCGTCCATCCCGATGACAGAACAATCGCCGGGAACGGACGTGCCGGACTCCCGCAGTGCCTTCAGTACGCCCGCTGCCATCAGGTCGTTGAAGGCGAGGATGCCATCGGCACGCTCGCCGCCCGCGGCAAGGAGGGCCACAGCGGATCGTGCGGCGGCGGCTGAGGGGTGTGCCTGGAGGCGGGTGAGCCGGATGCCGGTCTCGGCCGCCACTGCGGCCGCTGCTGCGCTTCGGCTGCTGGCGGGGCCGCCCTGGTCCGAGTCCAGGAAGAGGACGTGACGGCACCCCCTGGAGGCCAGATGGCTGAGGGCCAGCCGCGCCGCCTGGAGATAATCAAAGGAGATCCCGCCGGCAGTGCCTGCATCCGGGGAGTCAAGGGCGACGACGGGACGCCGGCCCATTAGTGCCTGCACCTCGTTCGCGTGAGGCGCGAGGTAACCGATCAGGGCGTCCACCTGCGGCGCAAGCCGGGCGGCGGCGTCCACAGCGCTGCCCGTGCCGTGGCCATAGTCGTCCACCACCACGTTCCATCCACGCTCAGCGGCAGCCTCCACCACGCTGGAGGCAAAGGCCGGGAAATAGGGATTGGTCAGGTCCGGGATGGCGAGGCCAATAGAGGTGCGGGCCCCCTGCACCAGACCTTTGGCAAAGCGGCTGGGACTGTAGCCCATCTCCGCGGCGAGCTTTTGGACGCGCTCCCTGGTCTCCTGACTGATGCCGGCCATGTCATTCATGGCCCGGGTCACGGTCTGGCGCGATACGCTGGCTGCAGCTGCCACGTCCAGGATGGTGGCGCGTTTGCCCCTGGGGCCCGGGGTTTGGGGGGTCATAGACCGTAAGTCTAGGCCCCGGCGGCCTGCAGATTGTTTTGGTTAAATGTGGGAGGCCCCAACCATGTTCTGGTTGGGGCCTCGACCTAATGATTGTCCGGCGGTGTCCTACTCTCCCACACCCTCCCGGGTGCAGTACCATCGGCGCTGTGGGTCTTAGCTTCCGGGTTNCGGCGGCGACTCAGAAAACAATACCCGCCCCCACCCCCCCACCGCAAATCGGGACCGCACAGCCCCCCGCACCACCAAAAACCCCGGAAACCCGGGGTAGGACGAGCCATCGAGGCACTTCGACGGTCTCACGCCGTCGTAATTGACTGGTGTGTGCTGCAGCACAGCGCAGCGAGAGGCGGCGAACCTGCTTGGTGCAGGTTCGCCGTCTCTCCAAGCCGGCTTGGTCTAGGCCCCCTGCCAGCGCAACCGTCCGTCAGTGGCGCGGGCGCAGACCATGGGTTTGCCCGTCTTGCTTATGCCTGTCCCCCCGCTGCAGAACGCTCCCGGCGAGACGTAGTTTGGCACCACTGGCGCAGGAGCGGGCGCGGGGGCCTGAGCGGCCTGCTGCGCTGCTTGCCGGGCAGCCGCCTGCTCAGCAGCCTGCCGGGCTGCTGCGTCCCGCGCGGCCTGGTCAGAGGCAGCTTTTGCAGCGGCCGCCTGGTCGGCGGCGGCTTTGTCCGCAGCCGCCTTCTCGGCCGCAACCTTGTCCGCCGCCGCTTTTTCAGCTGCTGCCTTCTCCGCGGCCACGTCATCGAGATTCTTAACGCCGAGATGCACTGTGGAGCCCTTCGCCGCCTGTGCACCGTTGGCAGGATCCTGCGAGATCACCTGCCAGTTCTTCTCGACCATAATCGACTTGCCCTTGGCGGTGTCCACAGCCTCCACCTTAAAGCCGAGCTTTTCCAGCTGGTCCGTCGCCTTGTCCAGGGTCAGGTTCACTACGGCCGGAACCACGACAGTCTCTGTTGTCTGCGAAACAGCCGTTGCGGTTGCCGTAGCCGTGGCTGTTGCCGGCGTTGCGGCCTGCTTGCCGCCGCAACCCGTCAGCATGAGGCCGGTCAGCACAACCAGAGCCAGCGAGGCCTTCAACCTCCCGATTGCAGGAACGGTTTTTTCTTTCATGTTTCCCCCTAGGAATGCATGTGATGGTAGAAATTGCGACTGGAAAGATCTGGACAGGAGCCTGCCTACTCGCAGGCGATGCCGTCTGAGTCGCGGTCCAGTGCAGGGCGGTAGCCGGCCTGTCCGGCGTACAACGGTGCGGCTCCCGCGGCCCTCGCCGCGGTGCAGTTGGCGAAGTAGACAGCAGCAGGTGCGGGTGCAACGGGCGCGGGTGCAACGGCAACAGGAGCGGGCGCCACTGGAGCAGGTACCGGCACAACGGGAGCAACCGCGGCGGGTGCCGGGTCAGTCACGACCGGCGCCGGAGCCTGCTGGTTCGTCGGCGCCAGTTGACCGGAGCAGTCGCCAAGGATCCTGGCCATCGCGTCGTGCTCGGCCTGGGTGACCCACAGTCCGTACGTTGCCTTCACGGAGATCTGCCGTGCAACGTACTCGCACCGGAAGCCCTTGTTCGGAGGCAACCAGGTGGCTGCGTCGCCGTCGCCCTTTTGCTGATTGGTGGGCCCATCCGTCGCCTGCAGGTTCAGCGGATCGTTCGCAAACGCCGTCCGCTGTTCCGCGGTCAACTGCTGGGCCCCCTTCTGCCACGCGTCGCTCAGCGCCACCACATGGTCGATCTGCACGGCACTGCTGGTGGCCGAGCCCCGCACAAAGCTGATGGCCGAGCCCGTATAAGGGTCCGCCAGGGTTCCCGACTGCACCTTGCACGTCACGCTGTTCGTGTAGGTGATGCCGGTGAGGTCACGCCTGAGGATGTCGTTGCGGGTATCGCAGCCGTTCCGGTCCACGTCCGCCCACGCCTGCCCGAATTGTGCCCGGTCATATCCCGTCTTCGGCGCCCGGCCCTTGATAGGGAGGGTTGCCAGCACGTCCATGGCCTTCGCGGCGTGCGCAGGCTGGGCGTTCGGCGCGGCGGCGGTGACGCCGGCGGCAAGAACATAGGGGCTCTCCGGGTCCAGCGCCTCGCCGCTGGACCCGGAGGTGGGGGTTGGAGTGGACGACGGCGACGCCTTGGCTGTTGCGGTTGGGCTTGCGTCCGCGGGGGCGGGGGCGGCCTTGGCAGTACTTTCGGAGGAAGCCGCCTCAAAATCGGCGCTGGCAACGTGCGGCATCGCCACAGCCCCGCCGATAAAGAGCGCGAAAGACGCAGCGATCGCGACGGCGCCGGCTTTGCGTTTTGCCGGAAGCCACGCCCAGGAGCGCCGCCCGGTGAGAAGGACATACAGGCCGGTGAGTGCCAGCGAGATGCCCAGGAAAATAAGGGATCCGCCAGCTCCTCCGCTCATTGCTCCGAAAGACATGAAAAGCGCGGTTATGCCTGCAACAATGAAAGTTGAAGCACGTGGTTTCCGCGGCGGCTTCGGTGTCGGCGGAGAAGGAACAAACCCCAAACGGGTTTCGTAATCGGACATTTTCCCCCATTTATTAGGGGGCACAAATCACGCCCCCTTATTTGTCGAGCCTGCTGCTAAGCCCGACAAACTCGTCGTCGACGAGCCTATGCTCCGTTCGGAACTGTATAACTTCCTTTTCGTGATCCTCGGCCAACATTCAGCCAGTCTTGATGCGACCTTGAGGAAAGGTTGTAGCAATAGGGGTTTTTGTCCTTAACGATTCGCCCAGGACAGGGCTTTAAGCCGGCCATCGAATGGGCATTCCCCTGGGGCAAGGCGCAAAGATAGAGTGGCCGCATGCACATGCGCCTTGAGGTTGTACAGGTCCCGGTTTCAGACGTCGACGGGTCGAAAGCGTTCTACACGGAAAAGCTTGGCTTTGTCCTGGACCACGATGTGGAATACATCCCTGGCATGCGGGTGGTCCAGTTGACCCCCCCGGGCTCCGCCACATCGGTGGTCATCGGCACCGGGATGACCACCATGACGCCGGGCAGCCTGGAGGGACTGCAGTTGGTGGTTCCAGACATAAATGAAGTCCGCACCGAGCTGGTCAGCCGCGGCGCGGATATCAGCGAGGTGCAGGACCTCGGCGGCGTCCTGTTCGCCTACTTCAGCGATCCTGACGGCAACCGCTGGGTCATGCAGGGCGAGACCCCGCAAGTTGTTCGGGACGCACACAAATCCTAAAAGGTCCGTCTGTTTTGAGCGCGCGGATCGAACAGCCGCCAAACGGAGCGGGCGTCCTCAGCTGGGCTGCCCCGATCAGGCGCGGGGCGCCGCCTCATCCGATTGGGACTCCAGGACGTCCTGGACGACTTCGTTGTGCCGCAGGAACCACGGCTTGAACGGCGGGTCGAAGCGCGCGAATCTGGGTGCACCCACCGGTGTCAGACCGGCCAGGGTTAGCGCCGCCTGCAGGCCGTCGTTGCGCCGCGCGAAGGCCGACGCGGAGCCACTGCCGGAAAAGCGCAGCACTGCAGCGAGGGAACCCGGCACCGCGCGTACTTTGACCTCCGGATCGGTAGGCGTTGGAGCGGTTTCTGTGGTCACGCCGGCCGGTAGGACAAACGCCACCGAAATTTCGGCGGGCTGCTCCCCGGCCCCGGGCAGCGGGCCGCTTTGGAGCACCGGGGCGGTCATGGCGAGCTTCTGCGGTCCCGCCTCCTGGATCACCGGGGCGGTCATGGCCAGCTTCTGCCGGGCAGTGTTGCTGCCGCTGATGTAGTTGAAGAGATGCCGGAAGGCGGCGTTGCCGGCACGGTCAAAATCTGCCGTCACCGTCACCTCGGCCACGACATAATCCGGATACCGGCGCAGTTCGAAATGGGGATAGCGCCGGACCAACTCATAGGGCTGCTGTTCGGTCATGGTGCACCAGAGCCTACGCCCGTGGGGCCGGAGCGGCCAGACCCAAGGCGCGCTGCCGGAACCCTTACACAGTTTTCTTCGTGGCGCGGGCCATGGACTTGGCACGCAGAACAGCGGTGCCAACCAGCAGGACGAAGACGAGGCCAATCGCGCCAAAGAGGACAGTCAGGACAACACCGACGCCCCTGAACCACACGCCGTCGCTCTCGTAGCCCAGCACAATGGCGCGGCCGGGGTCGTTTGCGGCATAGACCACCGTTGCGTCGCTGCCTGTACCCAGTCACGGCCCCCATTCCGCCGGAGGGTGTCACCAGAACCACATCCCCAGCCGTTGCCCGCGGCAAACAAGCAGAGCATAATAGTTAGCAGAACTAATTAGCACTGCTAAGGAAACCCAGCAGGAGGCGCACCCACCCACATGTCACCCACCCAAACCAAGAACCAGGCAACTGCAGACCCCACCGCCCCCGATACCCTCGCCATCGATCTCCGCACCGCCGTCATGCGAACTTCGCGCCGGCTCCGCGTCGAGGCAACCGGCGAAATCATCACCCCCGGCCAGTACACGGTATTGGCCCTGCTGAACGGCAGCGGCCCCAGCACGCTGCGCGCGCTCGCCGAAAGTGAGCACGTCCAGGCGCCATCCATGACCAGGATTGTCAACGCGCTCGCCGAGCAGGGCTTCGTCACCAGGTCCGCGAATCCCGACGACGGCCGCCAGGTCCGAGTGGACATCACGGGAGCCGGCAGGACCGTCCTGGAAGAGGCACGGGGCCAGCGGACGGCCTGGCTGGCCCAGCGCGTGGCAGGCCTCAGCGAGGAAGACCGGCTCACCCTGAGCCGGGCGGCCCGCATCATGCAGGAAATGAGCGGCAAATGAGTGCGATGTTCCGGGCCCTTGAGAACCCCAACTACCGCATCTGGGCCGGCGGCGCGATCGTGTCAAACACCGGCACCTGGATGCAGCGTGTGGCCCAGGACTGGCTGGTCCTGACGGTCCTCACCGACCACTCGGGTGCCGCCGTCGGCCTGACCACCGGCCTGCAGTTCCTGCCCATGCTGCTGTTCGGCCCCTACGGCGGAGTGCTGGCGGACCGCTACCGCAAGCGCATCATCCTCATGTGGACGCAACTGGCCATGGGCTTCACCGGCCTGGCCATCGGCCTCCTGGTGGTCACCGGCACCGCCCAACTGTGGCACGCGTATGTGGCCGCTTTCTGCTTGGGAGTGGCGAGCGCCGTGGATGCACCCGCGCGCCAGGCCTTTGTGTCGGAACTGGTGGGGCAGGAGAACATCTCCAACGCGGTGGCGCTGAACTCCGCGTCCTTCAACACAGCCCGGCTCACTGGCCCTGCCATCGCCGGGGTGCTCATCGCCTGGGTGGGCACCGGCCCGGTGTTCCTGATTAACGCTGCCAGCTTCGCTGCCGTGCTGGTCTCGCTGTTCAGGATCCGCATTACCCAACCCGCCGCCGCAGCAAAGGGCGAGCGGAACAAGCACCAGGTGGCCGAGGGCATCCGGTACGTGCGCCAGAGGCCCGACCTGATGCTGATCATGGTCCTGGTGGGCATCCTTGGCGCGTTCGGCATGAACTTTCCGGTCATCAACTCGCTGATGGCCACCACCGAGTTCAGCATGGGTCCAAGTGAATTCGGGCTCCTCGGCTCGATTATGGCGGTGGGCACCCTGGCAGGCGCACTCCTGGCCGCGCGCCGCTCCGGCCCGCGGCTGCGGTTCCTGCTGGGCGGCGCGCTGGGAATGGGAATCTTCACGATCCTGGGCAGCGTTGCGCCGTCATTCTGGGTCTACGCTGCCATCCTGGTTCCCATAGGCCTGGCCTCCATCACCTTCCTGAACAGCTGCAACACCAGCATTCAGCTCTCCGTGGAGCCGCAGTTCCGCGGCCGGGTGCTGGCGCTGTACCTGGCCATCCTGCAGGGCGGCACGGCCGTGGGTTCGCCGCTGGTCGGGTGGATCGGCAGCCAGTTTGGCGCCCGCTGGTCGGTGGCGGCCGGCGGCATCGTGGTCCTGCTCGCGGGTGTGGCCGCCGTCATAGCGGTCACCAGACGGAACCGGCTCACCCTCCGCCGGGCGCTCCGGATAGCCCTGGGCAGGCGCGAGCCGGCAGTCTGATTGCTGGTGTTCGGGGTACTGGCGCCCGCTGGCACGAACGTCATGGCCGTGGGCCGGTCCCCCATAAGTGGCACCGGCCCACGGCGGTGGCCCATAGGATGGGCCACCTATTGTCTGTTGCGCAGCGCGTGCCGCAGCAGCAGACGGTCTCAGTCTCCTGAGGCGACCGGAAGCGCAGCGCGCCGTGTGAGCTCCTGGTCGACAAGGCGCAGGAGGTCCGAGGCGTGGTCGGGCCCGGAGGCGAGGGTGCCGCGTTCCACCGCATGTCGGAGAAGAAGCAGGTCGGCGGCCGGGACGAGCGGCCAGCCGCGGAAGGCGTGGAAGATCCTGCCCTGTGAGGTGGTGCCGGGACGGATTTTCCCGGTAAGGGGTCGGTCAGCTGCGGAGTCCATCAGTCGCACTCATGAGTGTCCTGCCAGCTGACTGCTCAACCGCGAATAAGGAAAAGATAGCCAAAACAGGACGTATAAACTATGCAGTTTCTATAAGGTGTGGATTTATTACGCGAACTTGTTGACGATATCCACGGAGACTTCCACCGCAGGGACCGTTCCCCGGTTTTCGAGCCAATGGGTGGTGTTCCTGTCCTCTGGCCAGCCGGGTCCAGGCCCGTATACCGTAGCCACACCGTCGCGGTGGTCGGTGATGGTCCCTTGCAGGATGTAGACCGTTCCGGGCTGACCCACATGGTCGTGGAGAGGGCCGAAAATACCGCCGGGCTCGATGGTCACCTTCCGCATCCGCAACTGCCGGCCGTCCATGCCCTCGATCTCGCCGGCAAGGTCAACCGTTGCCAGCAACTCCACCGAGACGCCTTTTGTCTCCGGTGCCACTTCTTCCACGCCCATTGCCTGTTCCGTCCCTCCGGCCCCCTTACGACGGCGGCGCCGGCCTGCCGCTGCCACGCACCCACGTGCGGGTGCTTTTGGGCGGCAAGTGCCGGCGTCGTGCGCTATGTGCTGAGCCTGCTGCCGCAGGCACGGCACGTCAAGACGAAATCGCGGAGATGTTGAGGATGTTGCCCTCGCTGTCGAGGAACCAGGCCGCTTGGCCGTAACCCTCCATCGTGGCGATGCCGTTCTCGGTCTTCAGCCCAGGCATGTCATAGTCTTCGAAAACCACACCCCGGGCGCGGAGTTCATCCACGTCCCGCTGAACGTCATCGGTGGCCCAACCAATTTGCGTGTTTTTGGCCGAACCGGCGTTGTCCGTCTGGTAAATCAGGAACGAGGTCCCTTTCCCGCACCGGTAGACAAGGCCGCCGTCACTCATGGTCCGCTCGGGCTCAAACCCCAGTTTGTCCCGATAAAACTCCCTGGCCCGGTCGATATCCTTTGCAGGCAAAATAGCCATGACTTCCATATCTTTGAGCATGACAAACAACTCTCCTTGCAGTTGCAATGGCGTTGCTCTCCCCCGAAAACAGTCCGGCCGTCCCCCGCCGGGCCTCGTGGCCGTCCTTCCCGCCGACTGCCGGGGCGGCCACCCGAGACCCCACTTTCCGCGGTGGCAGCAGCCATCGCCGCGGGGTCCCCGAAGTCTACGAGGCCATTATGGAACTGAAATCCCCGCGGCGAAATAGGGGATTTTTAAGCGGGACCGAGCCGCTTCCGGCACCTATTTCCGTGCCGCGCGCACCGCTTTGCGCAACGCCGCGCCCGCTGCCGTCACCAAGGGAACCAGGCACACCAGGGTGGCGATGGTGTTGGGGCGGAAGACGGGTTCGCCGTTGACCGTGCGGTAGACGCCGAGCGGCACAACAAACCCGCCGCCTCCTCCACCGGAGGCGCCTTCCTCCGCTTCCATGCCGCCGCCGAACGCGAAAGACACCAGCGCCACGGGCACGATCTCCTCCCCGCCCACGTTCACCGGGGTGCCGTAGGCGCGGGCCACGCCCATGTTCTTGAAGGACTCTGCCAGGAGTGCAAGTGTGTCAGCCATGGCCTCACGTTAGGCAGCCTTGCGTTGGAACCGGAAGGACCATAAGTCCCGCTGGCCCACTCCGTTCGA
Source organism: Arthrobacter liuii (assembly GCF_014639275.1). Lineage (GTDB taxonomy): Bacteria > Actinomycetota > Actinomycetes > Actinomycetales > Micrococcaceae > Arthrobacter > Arthrobacter liuii. Next base: position 12,746 of record NZ_BMFW01000010.1, read on the forward strand.
AGGTGCCCGCCCGCGCCTGGCGCGTGCCGGCGTCGTAGGTTGCTTTACCGCCGGATTTCCGCCAGCCGCAGCCGCACGATGTCCTCCAGCACGTCATCCGGAACTGGTCGGTCCACGGTGAAGCGGATGGTTCCCTTGGACAGTGAGTACCCCACCAGCCGGTTAGCCACCGCTTCCACCACCGCTCCGGAGAACGGAAAGATCGAGAGATGCCTGGCAGTGGCCACAGCCGCCAACAGGGGTTTGCCGTCCAGTTTGAGGGCCGGCATGCCGTAACTCATGCCCTCCGTGGCGTCGGGAGCCAGGGACCGCGCAATCTCCACCACATGCTGCAGGCAGCCGCGCTGCGGTTGGTCGGTTGCGGCAAGCGCTTCGTCGACGGCGCCCAATGAAGCTTCAGCTCTTCTTGGCCACAACGGTGGAAGCCAGCGCGGCCAGTCCGCGCTCGTAGTCTGCGCCCACCATCTTGTCCATGTCCATGAACAGCGCGAACACCCTGCCAAGGCCCTTGTTCTCGCCGGTCATCAGCCAGGTCACTTCGGTGCCGCCCGGAGCCTGGGCAAAGGTGAACGTCGTGGGGTTCACCGCCTTGAAGGGCTTGGTGAACTCCAACCGGATCCGGATCACGTTGGACGGTACCGACTCCACGATCTCCATGGTTCCGCTGCCGGCCTTGCGGTTGCCGCTCCACCCGTACCCGGCCCCCGCACCGTATTCGCTGCCGAAATAGCGGCGGCTCATCCCTGGGTCGATGGTTTCCCACGGGGACCAGGCGGTCCACTCGTGGAAGTTGTTCACCAGGGGGAAGATCTCCTCGGGGGCGGCGGGGATGACGGCACTGCGGCGGACTTCGAATGTGGACATGGGCCAAGCATAGGGGCGGAAGCAGCTGCCGTTAAGGGATGACGACATTCAAGGGTTCCTTGCCCTCGAGCAGCAGCCCGATCTGCTTCCTGAGCAGCCGGACCATCCGGGGGAACATGGCCGAGCTGGCGCCGCCCACGTGCGGGGTGATGAGCACACCGGGAGTGGTCCACAGCGGGTGGCCTGCCGGGAGCGGTTCCGGGTCCGTCACGTCCAGAGCAGCCCGGAGGCGGCCCGTCGAGGTCTCGGCCAGCAACGCCCCGGTATCAGCCACCGGGCCGCGGGCCACGTTGACCAGCAGCGCGCCGTCCGGCATGGCCGCCAGGAACTTCGCGTCCACCAGTTGCTCGGTCTGCTCGCTCAGGGGCACGCTGACTACCACGACCTCGTGCAGCGGCAACTGCTCGTAGAGCGAGTCGATCCCATGGATAATTCCGTTCGCGTCCTCGCGGGCCCGGCTGGCCATCCGGGTGACTTCGGTTTCGAACGGCAGGAGCCGGGCCTCGATGGCCTTGCCCACTCCCCCGTAGCCCACCAGCAGCACGCGCCGGTCGGCCAGGCTGGGCCGCTGGTTGTTGTCCCACGCTCCGGTTTCCTGGTTGCGAACAAAGTCCGGAATCCCGCGCTGGGAGGCGATCATCATGCCCACGGCAAGCTCCGCCGTCGAGGTCTCGTGGACTCCGGCCGCGTTCGAGAAGGTGACGCCTGCCGGCAAAACCGAGGCGACGCCGTCGTACCCGATGGACTGGCTCTGCACCAGGCCGACGTCGGCACCCTGCAGCGCCGCGAGCGCCGTTGGCTTGCCCATGTAACCGGGGACCAGCAGGTCAAGCCGGCCCTCCGGAGCGGGCCCGGTCAGGTCCCAGAGGACAAATTCGACGCCGTCGATGGGCGCGAGCGCGTCCATCAGGTTTTGGGCGGGCAGGCACACCCGCAGCCGGGCGGTCATGCGGCGACCATAAGCTTACGGCGGGCAGGGCAACAGGTGCTCATGGGGCCTCCAGGCCTTTCGGGCCCGGCACAGGGGGCGACGGGCGTTGAAGTTCCATCACCAACCTACCTGCACACACCCGCGGGGTCGTTTTCTTTACACGCAACAGTCACCAGGAAGGGCCTGTCACGTCTGTGACACGGGCTTTGATCCGGTAAATTTAATGGAGGAATTGTCCGGCGAGCCGAGCCGTGTTCCAACCCCTCCCCTTGAATGGATCACCCCCATGTCTTCCGCGATTCCCGCGCCGGCACCTGCCCGCTTTCCCTATGCCGCAATGGTCGTCCTGGCCACCATTGCGTTCACCGCCATCACCACGGAACTCCTGCCGTCCGGGCTGCTGCCCCAGATCAGCAGCGGCTTGGACGTCTCCGAGCCGGTGGCCGGTTACTTGGCGGCCGCCTACGCCGCCGTCATCGTGGTCACCGTGGTTCCGGCAGCCCGGTTGCTGGGGAAGATCCCGCGGCATGCCCTGCTGGTGGGGCTGGTGCTGACCTTCGCTCTCAGCAATGCCCTGGTGGGGCTGGCACCGGACTTCACCGCGGCGATGATCGCCAGGCTGGTGGGCGGGCTGGCGCACGGGCTGCTCTGGACCACAATGGCGCCGTTCGTATCGCGGGTGGTTCCGGCAGACAAAGTGGGCAAGGCCCTGGCGATTGTGTTCAGCGGCAACAGCCTGGGCCTGGCCATCGGTGCCCCCGTGGGGACGGCGCTGGGCGGGTTCCTGGGGTGGCGTGCTGCATTCCTGGTCCTTGCCGGATTTGGCGTAGTCCTTACCGTACTCGCGTTCTGGCTGCTCCCCCGGGTCCAGCGCATCACGGACGCCGCCCGGCCGTCCCTTCGCAAGGCGATCGGGCAGCCGGGCGTGAAGTCCGTGGCCGTCGCGTGGCCGCTGCTGGTGCTGGCCCACTTCGCCCTGTTCACCTACATCGCACCGTTCATCCGCGAGGCGAGCCTGCCGGACTACGCCATCAGCCTCTCCCTCACGGTGCTGGGCGGGTCCGGATTGCTGGGCATTTGGATTGCGGGGCTCACCGTGGATTCCCGTCCACGGCGTTCGCTGCTGATCACGACGGCGGCCATTGCCGCATCGATGTTCTTCCTGCCGTTCGCAGTGGGGAACCTGCCCCTGGCCCTGGTGCTGATGACCATTTGGGGAGCGGGCCTGGGCGCCATCGGCATCTACAACCAGTCTGCAATCCTGCGGGCCGGTGGGGAATACAGCGAGGCCGCTAATGGGCTCACCGTCCTGACCATTCAGCTGGGTATCACCATCGGTGCGCTCTACGGTTCGGCGGCCCTGGTGGTGGGTGGCCCGCTGATGGTCCCGGTCGCAGCGGGGATTCCCGTCGTTGCAGCCCTGGTGATCACCTTCGCCGGAAAGAGGTACGCGTACCCGCCCGGACCGCGCGAGCGGATCTGGCTGGAGCCCCGGCCGGTGAAGGACAGCGTCAACGACCGCGCGTAACCGCTGCTTCGATTGCCCGATGAGGCCCGCGCAGATGAACACATGACAAAATCGTCATATGATTCTCGGAACCCCGTAACCTTTGTGACCCGAATTTCGATCCATTAAGTGCGGGGGCAAATCCTGCGCAGTTGATCGCAATCGAGAAATTCGTCAACGGAGGGTCTCAATGTCTTTATTCACTTTTTCAGGTAACAAGCTCGCCCTGGCCGTGCTCGCAGCTGGAGCCCTTGCGGTTGGCGGGACGGGCGTAGCTGCCATGGCAGAGTCATTGCCGGACGCACCGTCGGTCCTGGCCGAAACCGAATCGCCGGAGCCCAGCCCCCCGGCAACCGAAACCGAATCGCCGGAGCCCAGCCCTACGGCAACCGAAACCGAATCGCCGGAGCCCACTCCTACCGAAACAGAGACGGAGGCTCCGGATCCCACACCTACGGAAACGGAGTCACCGGAGCCCGCTCCCACTGATGCCCCTGCCACCCCGGAGCGGGACCGGAAGCAACAGCAGCAGGTACTGGAGCAACGCCAGGAAGCACCTGCAGTCAGCGACGCCGGGCACCAGGCCGGTAGCGAAGCCAAGCACTCAGGCCGGGGACACCGGTAGCCTGTCAGCAGGTCGGGCTGAGCCGGGACGGCCTCATCGTCCGGCTCAGCCAGAACGCTGCAAGTGAATCTGCCGCAGGGGGCGGATGCAAAAGATGGAGCGTGAGGCAACGAGGCGCGTCGGAGCTGACGAATCGATCTTTTGTGCTGCCTACAGTGAATTTGCGCCTGGAGTACTGAGCTACCTTCGATCACGTGGCGTCGAGGACCCCGAGGGTCTGACCCAGGATGTCTTCCTGGCCCTCTTTCCGCGGCTGGGGGACGTGCGGGGAGGGATAAAGGGAGTCAAATCCCTGGTATTTTCGATTGCCCACGCCCGTTATGTGGATGAGCACCGGCGAAGGCTCAAAGCGCCGCCCACCATTGACTATGACCCTGCCCAGGACCGTCGCTGCAGCAGTTCGGCGGAGGATCAGCTGCTGGAGATGGAAGCGTCGGGAAACGTCAAAGATTTGCTGAATGGGTTGCAGCATGACCAGCAGGAGGTGATCGCGTTGAGGATCGTGGCCGACCTGTCTGTGGAGACCACAGCGGAGATTATGGGCAAGACTCCGGGCGCCATCAAGCAACTGCAACGGCGGGCCCTCTGCCGGCTCCGCAAGCTCCGCCCCTTAGGGGAGGACCCGTCATGATGAGTGGTGACACACCCGGGCAGCAGCTCAGGCTGGACGACGAGCGCGCTGTGGAGGCGCTGCAGGCCGAGTCGGGCTTCCCCGGCGATCCCGGGCTCCGGCAGGTGCTGCTGCAGCTCCGGGCGCTCCGGGTCACCGAGCCGCCTGAGCCGTCAGGCGAGCTCGCAGCACTTCTCGCTGGGCCCGAAACAGCGGACGGGGCCCGGCTGGAGCCCAGCACGCCCCAGAGGAAACAACGCATGCTGTTCACCGCGCTGGCCGTAGCCGCTTCATGCGGCATCGCCGGCGGTGCCGCAGCGGGAAAGTACCGTCGTTGACTGGTTTTCGCCTGCGGTTCCAGCAGCCCCGGCACCGGCTGTCCCCTCCGGAGACGCAACGCCGGGAGCCAGGCCCGACCACGCACGATAACTCCGGGCCGGGGACCTTGACCGGCATCGGCAGCCTGCTGGGCCGGCACGCGCGGCCCCAGAAGGAGGTCAGTCCCGGTACTTGGCCACCGTGAACAGGAAAGTGGAGTCCTGTTCCGCGCCCAGGCTGTGAAGGCCGGGCGGGACGATCAGCAGGTCGCCGATCTTCCCCTGCCAGGACTCCCCGCCCGCTCGCAGGGTCACGCAGCCCTGGATCACAAAGACCGTGGCGTCGCCCGGGTTCTGGTGCTCGCTTAGCTGCGTGCCGGCTTTCATGGCCATGACGGTCTGCCGGAGGATCTTTTCGTGGCCCCCGTAGACGGTGTCGGCGGCGCGTCCGTTGGTGGAGCTGACCGCTGCCTCGAGCTGCTGCCGGGCCAGCGCATCGATCGATATCTTCTGCATGCGCCCAAGGCTACCCGCGTTCTCCCCGGAAAAGCCCGGTTTTCCTAGGTAATAGCTGCGGGGCACTACCCACGAAGTGGGACAGCGTTCCGGGAACCCTGACGGCTACGGTTCTTGCACCGGTGGCCCTGCTCCTGCAGCCGCTCGGGCCGGACCAGCAGCTTGGGCGTGCTCCGCGCAGGCGGCCAAGGCGCCGGACGGACACGCCACCGGCCATCCCGATTTCCGAGGCGCGGCGGAGGCTTGATAGACGTTAAAGTATGCCAGATGTCCTGAATCCTGCCCTGCCCTTCATCGCCACGGCCCTGGCGGTGGTGGCTGGGCTTGCGCTGTCCTGGCTGCTCCGCAAGGTTGTCCTGCGCCTGAACCGCAAACGGCCCGAGCTGCAGGCCACCTCCCGTGTGGCCCGCCAGCCGCTGCGGCTGGCACTGTGCCTGGTGGGTGTCCGGACCGCGCTGGGGCTGACCGCTGGAAGCGAAAGCTGGCACGCCGGCGTCGACCATCTCCTGCTGCTTGCGATGATCGGTGCGTTCGCGTGGCTCGCCATCGCAGTGCTGCTCATCGTGGAGGCCGTGGTGCTGAACCGGTACAGCGTGGACGTGGCGGACAACCGGAGGGCGCGGCGCCTGCGGACGCAGATGATCCTTGCACGCCGGATCGCCGCAGCACTCGTGGTGGTGCTCGCCGTCGGCACGGCCATGTTGACGTTCCCCGCAATCCAGGCGCTGGGTGCAGGACTGCTGGCGTCCGCAGGTGTCATCTCAATCGTGGCCGGACTGGCCGCGCAGACGTCCCTGGTCAATGTGTTCGCCGGCATGCAGCTGGCGTTCACCGACGCCATCCGGGTTGACGACGTGGTGGTGGTCCAGAAGGAGTGGGGCCGGATTGAGGAAATCACGCTGACTTACGTGGTGGTGCATATCTGGGACGACCGCCGGCTGATCCTCCCCTCCACCTACTTCACCACCACGCCCTTCGAGAACTGGACGCGCCGCCAGTCCGAGGTGATGGGCACCGTGGAGTTCGACCTCGACTGGCGCGCCCCCGTGGAGGACATGCGCACCGAGCTCCGCCGGGTCCTGGCAGGGACCGAGCTATGGGATGAGCGCGTGGGCGTCCTGCAAATCACCGATGCCACCGGCGGCTTTGTCCGGGTCCGGATCCTGGTCAGCGCTGCCGACAGTGCCGCGCTCTTCGACCTGCGCTGCCTGGTCCGCGAAACCATGGTCACGTTCCTGCAGCAGAACCACCCGCAGGCCCTGCCGCACCAGCGCTGGGAGCAGGCAGTGGACGACGGCGGTACGGCCGCCGGGCGCAGGGCACCGCTGCGCAGGCTGGGCTCGCCCACTGCCGATGGTTCCCAGCTCCCGGCTGACCCGCATGAATCGCAGCTGTTTACGGGCTCCATTGAGGCTGTGGAGCGGTCCCGGGCCTTCACGGGGCCTGGTGATGAAGTGTTCGAGGAGCGCGACCGGACCTTGGCCTCCCGAAACTGAGCCGGCCCGGCAAAACCCTTGATACGTGACCATATAGTCACCTATCATTGATGGCATGGACGACGTGTTCAAGGCACTCTCCGACCCCACCCGGCGGGACCTGCTCGACGAGCTGTTCCGCGAGGACGGCCAGACCCTGAGCGCACTTGAGGCACGGTTCGACATGACCCGGTTCGGGATCGCCAAGCACCTCCGCATCCTGGAGGACGCAGGCCTGGTGGTCTCCCGCCGTCGCGGTCGGGAAAAGCTGCACTTCCTGAACCCGGTCCCCATCCGCCTGGTCCACGACCGCTGGGTCAGCAAATACGCAGAACCATGGGCCGCTGCCCTCAGCGACCTCAAATCCAGATTGGAAAGTCCCATGGAAAAGATCTTCGAGATTTACATCAAGGCCACCCCGGAGAAGCTCTGGGAAGCCATCACGGACAGCGATATCCGCAGCAAGTACCAGTTCGGGAACACCCTCACGTCTGACTGGACGCCGGGCGGCCGTTTCGAAATGGGCAACCCCAAGGCAGGCCAGGTCCTCGGCGAAGGCGAAAACCTGGAGGTTGACCCGCCCCGGAGGCTGGTCCAGACCATGCGCGCACTGTGGGGCGAGGACGTCAAGGCCGAGGGAACGTCCAAGGTCACCTGGGAGATCGAGCCCGTGGGCGATTCCTGCCACCTCACGGTCACGCACAGCGACCTGCGCGAGGGCGCCAACGAACAGCTCTACGGCGGCTGGCCGATGATCCTCTCCGGCCTGAAGACCTGGTTGGAAACCGGCGAAAAACTCACTACGCCGGGCTCGCTCATGTACACGTAAGGCACGACGGCGGCGGCCGCCCTGGGGGGCAGCCGACGCCGTCGACGCACTTCCGGGACTACGCCTTGGGGATCCGGACGATGACCGGGCCGGTCCGGTCAGGCGACAGGGTAACTTTGAGTCCGTCTGCGGTGGCCTCGACCGTTCCGCCGTCGCCCTCCGCTGACGCTTGTGACAATGAGAACCTGCCCGCGTCCAGCTTCAAGGCAGCTTCCGTTCCCCCGCCCAGCAAGTCAAGGAAGGCCACGGCCTCCGTTCCGCGGTCCACCCATCGGATCCAGGGGTCGTCGCTGCTTGCCATGGTTCCGGTTCCTTCCTGAAACGGACGGGCCCCCACGAGGTATTGCTTGGCGGAAGCCATCCAGTGGCCAAGATCGGTCAAGGCCTGGCGCTGGATCTCAGGAATGGTCCCGTCCGCCCGTGGACCTACGTTCAAAAGGAAGTGGCCGCCGCGGGAGACCACGTCCGTGAGGTGGCGGGCCAACTGATGGCCGGTCAAGGACTGCTCCGGACCTTCCACCTGGTTGTAGCCGAAGGAGAATCCGATGCCCCTGCAGTTCTCCCACTCGGATTCAGACTCGTTCTCCCTGGAAGCTTCATACTCGCTGGTGGCATAGTCCTTGTGGGTGGCGCCCCAACGGTCGTTCACCACGCCTTGCGGATTGATCGAGTAGAAATGCTCGAACAGCCTGCCGAGCCCGTACTCGCCAAAGTGCTTGCCGGCGTCGGGCCACTCAATGTCGTTCCACAGGACGTCTGGCCGATACTTGTCCACCAGGTCCACCACGTGGTTGTAGGCGTATTCGGCGTAGCCGGCGTCCTTGGGGCGGGAAGTGTCGTGGACGCTTTCGCTGGTGACGTGCGGCGGGAACGGGCGAACATGCCAGTCCAGTCCGCCGGAATAGTACAGCCCCAGCTTCAGGCCCTTGTCATCCACGGCCCCGGCGATTTCGCCGATCAGGTCCCTGCGCGGTCCGCGCTGGACCGTGTTGCGTTCGCCTGTCCCCGGAGCATCCCAGAGCGCGATGCCGTCATGGTGCTTCGTGGTGGGCACCACGTAATCGGCACCGGCGAATTTGAACAGTTCCACCCAGTCCCCCGGATCGAACTGTTCCGCTTTCCACTGGTCCAGGAAGGCGTCGTAGTCCTCGCCTCGAAACACGTCCTGGTGGTGCTGCTGGGCAGGGCTGCCGTCAATGCGGATGGTGTTGTAGTACCACTCCGCATAGGGGTTGTGGGTAAACCACTCGCGGTCCTCGATGGTGCCCAGGGCGCCGATGGGTTCGGCCCAGGCGGGAACGGAGTAGGCGCCCCAGTGGATGAAGATGCCGAACGGCGCGTTCTGGAACCACTCCGGCACGGGCCGGGACAATTTGCTCCAGTCTTCAGGCGTAGCTGTGCTTTCAGACATGCTGCACTCCAATTTCAGATGGTTGATTTGGGAATTCCGGGGGTCAGGGTGGTGCTCAGCGGCCGCCGAATCCGCCCATGCTGACGCCCTTTACCAACTGGCGCTGCAGGAGGATAACGACCAATAGGCTGGGGATCACGGCTACGGTTGCGGCGGCCATCAACGGCCCCCAGTCCGTTCCGCGTTCGCCGGAGAACATGGACAGGCCGAGCGGAATCGTGGCCTGCGAGACGTCATTGATGACGATCAGAGGCCACAGGAAGCTGCTCCAGTAATCGATGAAGCTGAATACAGCCACCACCGCGAGCGGGGCGCGGACCAGTGGCAGGATGACGCTCCACAGGATCCGGATGGACCCCGCACCGTCTATCCGCGCCGCTTCTTCGAATTCGACCGGGAGGGAAAGCAGGAACTGCCGGATGAGGAACGCACCGAACGCACCAAACGCGAACGGAACAATAAGCGCCGGAAGGGAATTCACCAGGTCCAGCTTGTTCATCATGATGTACAGCGGGATGACCAGGACCTCCTGCGGCAACACCAGGGTGCCCAGGAAGACAAGAAACAGCTTGTCGCGGTGCCTGAACTGCAGCCGTGCGAAGGCATACGCAGACAGCAGCGACACCACGGTGGTCAGGGCTGCTCCGGCAATGGACACAAGGAAGCTGTTGGCGATCACCTGTGCGAACGGTATGGCAGTCCAGGCGGTGACATAGTTGGACCATTCCACGCGGGAAGCCAGGAAGTTTGAACCCGTCGAAAAGACCTCGGAAGTCGGCTTCAGGGAAGTAGCCACCATCCAGAGGAACGGGAAGAAGAAGACGAGGCCTGCCAGGATAATGGCCACCCTACTGATGTAGGTGCCCGGCCGCTTCTTTCTCCGACGCGCAGGGGGTTGGTGTTTCAGGGCGCCGGTGTTCGGGGTGGCGCCCTTCGCCATGGTTTCAGTTGTCATAGTTGACCAACCTCTTCTGCTGGGAGAACTGCACAGCGGTGATAAGCATGACGATCACAAACAGCGCCCAGGCCAGCGCCGATGCGTAGCCGAGCTTGTCGAAGGAAAATCCGTTGCGGTACAGGTAGAGCACGATGGTGTTGGTGGATTCTCCGGGGCCGCCTAACGTGAGCAGGTATGGCTGGGTGAAGACCTTGAAGGAACCGATGATGGTCATCACCGTGCAGAAGAAGAGCGACGGCGACAGCATGGGCAGCACCACGCGGAAGAACCGTTGCCACCCCCCGGCACCGTCAATGCGGGCTGCTTCCAGCAGGTTTGGAGAAATCCCGTTTAGCCCCGCGCCGAGGACGATGATGTTGTAGCCGATTCCCTGCCACAGTGACATGGCAATCAATGAGCCCATGGCCAGCTGGCTGTTGCTGAGCCAGGACGGTCCATGGATGCCGAAATTGGCCAGGAAGCTGTTGACGACGCCGTCATCGGTGAGCATGAGCCGCCATACCAGCGCGTTGGCAACCATCGGCGTGACAACCGGGACGAAAAACAGGACGCGGAAGAACGGGCCCCAGCTCCCCAAGTTGTGCAGCCACGTGGATACCGCCAGTGCCAGGACAAGGTTCAGCACGGTGTAGCAGACAGCGAAGAACAACGTGTTGCCCAGGACCGTCCAAAAGACCGGATCCCCGGTCAGCATGCGGGTGTAATTTTCCAGTCCTACGAACTTGGGTGTGCCGAACAGGGGCCAGTCGAACAGGCTGATCACCAGGGAGGCGACGAGAGGCACCACGATAAAGATAAGGAACCCCAGCATGCCGGGGGCAAGGTAAGCAGCGGCGAGCTTCCCGTGGCCGGTAACCCTGGCCGGCTTCTTTGCGTTCTTTACGGCGAGCGTCGGTATAGCAGTCATCATTGACCTATTCCTTAAGCGGGGCAGGCTCCAAGCGGGAGCCCGCCCCGAGAGGATTACTTGGCTGAGTTGGCGATGGTGGAAAGGATTTCCTGGGCTGACTTGCTGCCGCGGAACCCGTCGCCGGAGTACTGCGTGAAGTTCGTTTCCACCTGGTTCCAGGTGGGGGTCGTCACCAGGGGCCGCCCGGACTTCAGCAACGCCTCGACCACGGCGACGTCGGCCGCCGGCTTGTTACCGGCCCAGTCCTTGACCGCGGACTCCACGGACGGCACCGTCCCGCGGGCGGCCCCGACGGCGCCAACGACCTCAGGCGTCGTAATCTTCATGATGTTCTTGAAAGCCGTTTCCTTGTCCTTGCAGGATGCCGCGATGGCGAAGGCGGAGCCTTGGATCATCCCGATGCCTTGTCCCGAAGTCGAAGGAATGACTGCGATACCCACCTTGCCCTGCGTCTTCGTGGTCAGTGAGTCGTACATCCAGGGGCCGTCGATGATCATGGCCGCCTTGCCGCTCATGAACTGCTGCTCCGGAACATCACTGCCATCCGATGCCTGCGGAGCGGTGGCCACCTTTTCCTTGGCGGCCAGGTCAAAAGCGAACTGCTGGTCCTGCACGAGACCTTGGTTGGTCAGGTCCAGCTTCCCGTCCTTGACCGGTTCATTGCCGTTGGCAAAGGCCAATGGCAGGCCGGGGCCGGCGCCGAAGCCCGGCGGAACGGCCAGGCCTGTGACGCCGTCCTTCGTCAGCGCCTTGAGGTCGGACGTGAACTGGGCGGTGGTGTAATTGAGCGTTGGTTCCCTCACTCCCGCTGCCGACAGGACGTCCTTGTTGTAGTAGAGGACCACCGGCTCGGCGTCGTACGGGATGCCGCGGAGGCTTCCGTCCACAGTCAAGCCAGAAATCATCGCCTTGTTGTACATGGACACGTCGACGTTGTTGCTCTTGACCATGTCGTCAAGCGGAACCGTCAGGTCCTTAAGCTCCTGGGCACGGGCTGCCTGCGTGGTGATGATGCACGGCGCACCGGAACTGGACAACCGCGTCTTCACTTTTGTCCAGTAGTCGGTGAAACTGGGGCCCTCGAGCGTCAGGTTGAACGCCGGGTCTTTCTTCTTGGCCGCATCCACGAAGGCCTGCCATTGCGCCCGGTCGTTTTCATTACTGATCCACGTGTACATCGAGGAGGCTTCCTTGCCCCCATCCGATGACGAACCTGCGCTTGAACCGCAGGCGCTCAATGTTCCCACTGCGAGGGCTGCCACCGCTGCCGCTGTCAGCAGACGGCCGGTAACGCGGTTGTTCGACACGATGCATGTCCTTTCATAGCTGGGGACAAAGGTTGCCCGGCGACGTCCTCGTGGCCTGCCTGGTGTGATGTACGCAACCCCTGTTCCAACAGAATGACCCCGCAGATCTGGGTAAGTCAAGCAAATCATCTGATCTTTATTCGGAAATTTGAATCAGAACGGCATGCCTCAAAAGCTTTCCGGTCTTTTGGGGAAACAAGATCAGATGAATGCGGGTTAGTTTGACTCATCGCCGTCACCGAAGACTGCCACAGCATCGCGGACCTGTCCTTCAAGGTCCGGTTCGGGGATGGCCGTCACATAGTCCTCCACCGCATAGAGGTGGTTGGCCATCCGCGTCCTGGCGCGGTCCACGTCATGGCGGCGCAGCGCCTCCAGGATGCCAAGATGCTCGCGATGCGTGGCCAGCAAGCCCTCGCTGTCATGAATGGACCGCCACATTCGCCCCCTTATGGTGTTCGTGGACACGGTCTCGATCAACGCGGACAGCACGTGGTTGGCAGATGCCTCGGCGATCAACCGGTGAAACTCCACGTCGCACTGCATCGCCGCTTCATGCTGGACAGGGGCCGCATGAATCGCGGAATAGGCGCGCTCAAGGATGAGTTCGGCCTGGTCCAGCTGGTCTTTCCCGATGCAGATGGCCGCGGCAGCCGCTGCCTCCGTTTCCAGTGCCCTGCGGACGGTATGGACCTGATTGGCCCGCTCCCCATCCTGGAGCCCTACCCAGAATTCCATTGCAGAAAGGAGGGCCGACGGTTCCAGCCGGGTGACGAAGGTTCCGGCACCCTGCCTGGTTTCCAGGATGCCCATCGTGGAGAGGGCGCGCACGCCCTCCCGCAGCGAGCCGCGTGATACCTGCAGCTCTGCGGCCAGGTCCTTCTCGATCGGCAGCCGGTCGCCTGGGCGAAGCCGGCGGGAGGACAGCATCCGCTTCACGCCCGTGATGACCACATCGGTCTGGGACATCGCACCATTGGGTCCGCCGTTCGCCATCTCTGCCGCCTTTCGTTGTGTTTCGTCAGGGGTTCCCGCTAGGGAAATCCACTTTCATCCGATGTATTCCTTGGAAAATCAGGTTCACTCTTATATTCTCATCAAATACTTCCCAATACATCAGATGATGCTCGCAACGTTGTGAAGCGTCATCTTCACAGCCTGACCCTGGAGGGCTCACCATGCCACACATCACCGGTTTTGACGTGTTCGACGTGCGGTTTCCCACCTCGCTGTCGGCGGACGGCTCGGATGCCATGAACCACGATGCGGACTACTCCGCCGCCTATATTGTGCTGGAAACAGACGACCCGGGAGTGTACGGCTGCGGGTTTACCTTCACGATCGGCCGCGGCAACGACATCTGCGCCGCCGCCATGGAACTGCGGGCACGTCCCCTGATCGGAGAGGACGTCGACGGGATTTGCGGCGACCTTGGGGAAACATACCGGGGCCTGAAACGCGATTCCCAGCTCCGCTGGCTCGGGCCGGACAAGGGGGTGGAGCACCTCGCCCTCGGAGCCGTGATGAATGCCGTCTGGGACCTCGCCGCTCGGCGGGCAGGAAAACCCCTGTGGCGGTTCCTGGTGGACATGACCGCGGAGCAGATCGTCAACGCAGCGGACCTAAGCTATCTTTCGGACGCCCTGACCCGGGAAGAGGCCCTGGGCCTGCTGGGGCGCCTTGCGCCAAGCCGGGACGACCGCATCCAGCAGCTGACCCAAACCGGCTACCCGTGCTACACAACATCCGCCGGCTGGCTGGGCTACTCCGACGAGAAGCTCCGACGGCTTTGCCAGGAGGCCGTGGACCAGGGCTACCGGCATATCAAGCTGAAAGTGGGAGCGTCCCTGGAGGACGACATCCGCCGCCTCAGCATCGCGCGCGCAGTCATCGGACCCAAGGGCAACCTCATGATCGATGCGAACCAGGTCTGGGATGTCCCGCAGGCCATCGACTGGATCAAGCAACTTTCTGAGTTCAACCCGCTCTGGATCGAGGAACCCACCAGCCCGGACGATGTCCTGGGCCACGCCGAAATCCGCAGGGCAGTCCAGCCCATCGGGGTGGCCACCGGCGAACATGGCATGAACCGCGTGCTCTTCAAACAGCTCTTCCAGGCCGCCGCGATCGATTACTGCCAGCTGGACGCGTGCCGTCTGGCCAGCGTCAACGAAGTACTCGCCGTGCAGTTGATGGCAGCCAAGTTCGGCATCCCCGTGTGCCCGCACGCCGGCGGGGTGGGCCTGTGCGAGCTCGTCCAGCACCTCTCCATCTTCGACTTCATTGCCATTTCAGGCGACCTTACCGGCCGGGTCACCGAGTTCGTGGACCACCTCCATGAGCATTTCGTGGACCCGTGCATCATCAAGGACGGCGCCTACGTGATGCCGGAGAAACCCGGATATTCGGCCGAGCTCAAGGAGCAGACGCTGCAGGAATACGCATTTCCCTATGGCAGCTACTGGGCAGGAACTGACACCGGCCAGGCAGAACAGGCCTGGCGGGCGGGCAACCCACCCGGCCGGGTGGCCTTCGCCAGCGTACGGCGGGAGGTGGAGGCGTGATCAACTACACCCTGACCCATCCCGGTCTGCTGGCCGCGCTCGCAGAATCCGGCCACGGCTCGCAGATCCTGGTTGCAGACGCCAACTACCCGCACAACACCGGAGCACCCGCATCTGCCCGTCGTATCGCCCTGAACCTGCGGCCTGGCCTGCTGACGATTGACCAGATCCTCGACGTCCTGGTCGACGCCGTCCCGCTGGAAGCAGCAGCGGTCATGACACCTCCGGACGGAAACTGGACGGAGGCCATCAAGGGTTACGAACGCACTCTTGGCACAAAGGTCCCCATCACGGCCCATCAGCGCTTCGAGTTCTACGACGCCGCACGCTCAGCGAACGTCGCCGTCGTCATTGCCAGCGGCGACACCCGGCACTATGCCAACCTGCTGCTGACCATCGGCGTGCGGCCCGAGGGCACGGCCTGATGGGGGCACCGTCATTGCAGGTGATCGATTCCCACGTCCACATCTGGGATCCGGCCATGCTGGACTATGACTGGCTGGCGGACGCTCCTGCCCTGAATAGGCCCTTCCTGCCGGCGGACCTTCCCCATAGGCCAGCAAATACACGGGGAGCGGTATTCGTGCAGGCTGACTGCCGTGATGACCAGGCGCTGAAGGAAGTGGACTGGGTTGCCAGCCTTGAAGAGGGCTGGCCTCAGCTGGCCGGCATTGTGGCTTTCGCCCCCATCAGCCGGGGTGATGCCGTCACGGAGGACCTGGGCCGGCTGCTGGAACGGCCCCTGGTCCGCGGGGTGCGGCAGTTGCTCCAGGACCGTGACGAATCTTTCATGTTGCACCAGTCGACGCTTGCGGGCGCCCGGCAAGTGGCCCGGGCCGGGCTGGTTTTCGACGCCTGCATCCGCGCCTGGCAGCTCGCCGCGCTGGTGGAATTTGCCCGCCGCGCACCCGGCCTCGTGATCGTGCTGGACCACATGGGCAAGCCGCCCATCGCGAGCGGAGAGCTCACCGCGTGGCGCAGCGGCATGCAGGAACTGGCCCGGTGTGACAATGTCGTCGTCAAAATCTCGGGGGCCGGCGCAGAAGCTGCCCCGGACCGCCCATTGGCACCCCAGGCACTGCCGTTCATCCAGGAAACGCTGCGCCTCTTCGGAGCAGAACGCTGCATGATCGGCAGTGACTGCCCTGTCTCCCTCACAGGACCAGCCGCCTACAAGGACTGGATCACCACCGTGGAACAGGCTATGGCGGGCGCGTCCGACGGCGAGCGCAACAACGTCGCGCACGGAACCGCGAGCCGCGTTTACGGGCTCCAGGCATACGCAGAACAGAGCGCCATGAACCAGGAAAAGGACTGACCATGCAAGCAGAAACCCGCACCATCCCCGGCACCGATGTCCAACTGCCGGTGCTCGGCTTCGGCGGGGCCCCCATCGGCAACCTTTACCGGCAGGTCCAAGAGCAGGACGCAGTCGACGCCGTTACCGCGGCCTGGGAGGGCGGCGTCCGCTACTTTGACACCGCGCCGCACTACGGGCTGGGGCTCTCCGAACGGCGTCTGGGTGCCGCGCTGGCCGGGAAGGACCGCGACAGCTACGTGCTCAGCACAAAGATTGGGCGGCTGCTGCGGCCCAACCCGTCGCCCGGAGGTAAGGACACGGAGGGCTTCGACGTCCCTGACGATATACACCGGGTCCGCGACTACTCGCGTGACGGGGTGCTTCGCTCCATCGAGGAGAGCCTGCAGCGGCTGGGTACCGACAGGATCGACATCGTCTACATCCATGACCCGGATGACTACTGGGCGGAAGCCCTCGAAGGCGCGGCCCCGGCACTCTCCGCGCTCCGCGACGAAGGGGTCATCCGCGCCTGGGGTGCGGGGATGAACCAGTCCGAAATGCTCCACCGGTTCGTCACCGAGACAGACATCGACGTGGTCATGCTCGCCGGCCGGTACACGCTGCTGGAGCAAGGCGCGGCCAGGGACCTCCTCCCGGCCTGCCGGGAACGCGGCGTCGGCGTGGTGAATGTGGGCGTCTTCAATTCCGGGCTGCTGTCCAAGGAACGCCCCGCCGCCAACGCCACCTACAACTACGCACCTGCCCCACAGGACCTGCTGGACAAGGCGAACCTGCTGGCTGACATCTGCGCATCGCACGGCACTACGCTCCCTGCAGCCGCCCTCCACTACCCGTACCAGCACCCGGCCGTGACCAGCGTTGTGGTGGGCATGCGGACCCCGGCGCAGGTGAAGCAAAACCTGGACCTGGCCTCGCAGGCCGTCCCGGACCGGCTGTGGGCTGACCTCCGGGACCGCGGGCTCATCAGCTGACAGCACAACCGAGTACTACCGAGAAAAGAAGAAACGAATGCAATTTGCGCGCATAGGTGCCACTGGCAAGGAAATCCCCGCCCTGCTCCAGGACAAGAAGTACTACTCCCTGGAGCAGGTGACGCGGGATATCGACGCCGACTTCTGGGAATCCGACGGGCCGGCGCGTGCTGCAGCGGCACTGGCCGCCGGCGAACTGGCGGAACTCGCCCTTGACGATGGGGCCCGGATTGGTGCTCCGATCGCCCGGCCGTCCTCGGTGATCTGCGTGGGCATGAACTACGCAGCCCACGCAGCGGAATCGGGCTCCGCACCGCCTTCGGTTCCCATCATCTTCCACAAGGCCCCCAACACCGTGGCCGGGCCATTCGATCCGGTGGCCATTCCACGCGGTTCCACCAAGACCGACTGGGAAGTGGAACTCGGCGTGGTCATCGGCCGGCGCGCCTCCTACCTGGACTCTCCCTCCCAGGCCCACGACTACATCGCAGGCTTTGTTACGGTCAACGACCTGTCGGAGCGCATGTTCCAGCTGGAGGTGTCCGGCGGCCAGTGGTCCAAGGGAAAGAGCTGCGCAGGTTTTTGCCCCACGGGACCATACCTGGTGACCCCGGACGAAGTGGATGCCCGCGACCTGCGGCTGCGCAGCTGGGTCAACGGCGAAATCCGCCAGGACTCCTCGACCCGAGACCTGATCTTCGGCGTGGAGCAGGTGATCTATGACCTCAGCCAGTTCCTGGTCCTGGAGCCGGGTGACCTGGTCTGCACCGGCACCCCGGAGGGAGTAGCCCTGTCCGGTCGCTTCCCCTATCTGAAGGCGGGGGACGTCGTCGAACTTGAAGTGGCGGGACTGGGCCGCCAGCGCCAGGAATTCTTCCAGGGCTAATTACGAAAGGACCAGACAATGGAGTTTGCGGGAATCAAAGCAATCGTCACCGGCGGAGCCTCGGGAATCGGAGCCGCCACAGCCAAACTGCTCCAGGAGCGCGGGGCTGAGGTCGCGGTACTGGATCTGAACCCTGACCAGGCACCGGCGGGAGTCAAAGCCATCCACTGCGACGTCTCCGACGACGCGTCCGTCCGCAGTGCCGTCGAAGAGGCTTCGGAGCAACTGGGCGGGATCGACGTGGTGGTCAACAATGCCGGGGTGGGCGCGCAGGGCACCATCGAGGCCAACGACGACGACGAGTGGCACCGGGTGTTCGATGTCAACGTGCTGGGCATGGTCCGTGTCTCAAGGGCGGCCCTGCCGCACCTGCGCCGGTCCAGCCACGCGGCGATCGTCAACACCTGCTCCGTTGCAGCCACCGCCGGGCTCCCCCAGCGCGCCCTTTACAGCGCAACCAAGGGTGCGGTGTTGTCGCTCACCCTGGCCATGGCCGCCGACCACCTGCAGGAAGGCATCAGGGTCAACTGCGTGAACCCGGGGACTGCCGACACTCCATGGATCGGGCGGCTCCTTGCCAGCGCAGCGGATCCCGCCGCCGAGCGCGCGGCGTTGGAGGCCCGCCAGCCGCACGGACGGCTGGTATCCCCTGAGGAAATCGCGGCAGGCATCGTTTATCTGGCCAGCCCACTCGCCGGGTCCACCACCGGTGTGGACCTGGCAGTCGACGGTGGCATGCAGGCACTCCGGCTTCGGCCACGCTCCGCCGCCTCCTGACGGCCTCCGACGAGTCAGGCGCCACCGGAGCCATGGATCGGTAAAGTCATGTCATGGACAGCGGCGCCCTGGTCAATATTGCGTTGGTTCTCGGTTTCGTGCTGCTGGGAGGTGTATTCGCGGCGGCGGAGATGGCCCTGGTATCACTGCGCGAAAGCCAGGTGCGCAGCATTGAAAAAACCGGCGACACTGGGGCCAAGACTGCCGCCCTGGCCCGCAACCCCAACCAGTTCCTCTCCACGGTCCAGATTGGTGTCACCCTGTCCGGGTTCTTCTCGGCGGCCTATGGCGCCTCGGCGATCGCGCCCGCCGTCGTGCCGATCCTCGAAGCCATCGGGCTGGGTGCTGCAGCCGGTCCTGCGTCCGTCATCGGCATGACGCTGCTGGTGGCCTACCTGTCCCTGGTGCTGGGCGAGCTCGCCCCCAAGAGGCTGGCGCTGCAAAAACCCGTCGCCTTCACCAAAGTGCTGGCCGTGCCGCTGATCGGCCTTTCGAAAACCATGAGGCCCGTCATCTGGCTCCTGTCAGTATCCACGGACGCCGTGGTGCGGCTCCTTGGCGGCGACCCGCACGCCAAGCGGGCGGGCATCAGTTCCGAAGAGTTCTGGGACATGGTGGCAGAAAGCGAACTGCTCGAAGAGAGCAGCCGGAATATCGTTGCCGATGTGGTCGGCGCCGGGGACCGGACGCTGCAGGAGGTGATGCGCCCACGCACCGAGGTGACATTCATCGACGGGGCGATGAACATTGCCGACGCCCGCGCGATGGTCAGGGACGGCCCGTTCTCGCGGTTCCCGGTGATCGGGAGGAGCCCGGATGACGTCCTGGGCTTCGTGCACATCCGCGACCTGATGCCCAGGGATGACCTGCAGGACCGGTCGCCCGTGCGGGACATTGCCAGGGAGATCCTTCCGCTGCCCGGGACCAACCGGGTACTGCCGTCCCTTTCCCGGATGCGCAAGACCAACCAGCACATCGCCCTCGTGGTGGACGAGTACGGCGGCACGGACGGTGTGGTCACGCTCGAAGACCTGGTGGAGGAACTGGTGGGCGAAATCTATGACGAGTATGACACCGGCGCCGAGCACGAAGACCGCGTCCATGTGGCAGACGGATTCATCGACGTCGACGGCGGCCTGATCCTGCAGGAGTTCCAGACCGCCGCAGGGATCGCCCTCCCTGAAGGCCATTACGAAACGGTGGCCGGCTTCATGATGGACCGCCTGGGCCGCCTTCCGCACACCGGCGACCGGGTGCCGATCCCCGGATACGTCCTGACGGTCCTTAGCATGGACCGGCTCCGGATCGCTCGCGTCCGGGTCACCCCTGTCGCGGCCCGGCCTGCCTGACAGGGCTGAGGGCGGAGAGGCACGACGGCGGCCCTCGGGTTGCCCTTCGAAAGGGTCCCTGCGGCCCAGGCACCAGGGATCGCCATCGGGGACCAATGGCCCTACGAACTCCCGCCGGCCGGTCACACAGTTGAGTTGCGGCCAGCCGGCAGGTTCCGTCAGGAGAAGTGGGGCTGCTGTCCGTTACCTACAGAAACGGGGCACAGGGCACGTGCTCCCCCAACATCGGCAGGCAGGACACGTCACGATGTTCACGAAACGCACCACCCTCATTGGCGCCGCCTTGGCACTCGGCTTTGCAGCCGTGGCAGCACCGGCACAGGCCGCGAGCGGCAACGGCGCCGAAGTCACCAAGTACAACGAGTGCCAGAGCGGGCAGGATTACAGCTACTGCCGCACGGGTACGGCGGTCAGCCACCATGTCTCGACGCCCAGCGGCATGGAGTCCACCTCGTCTTCCAGTAACCACGTCGATACCTCCACCTACAGCGACGGATCGCAGAACGTCATCGCCACCCAAACGCACTTCCACATCCTTGTCCGCGACGGTCAGCTCGCCGAACTGGGCCAGCACTATCGGGAGCAAACCACGCAGACAGGCCCGGACGGCACCCGGCAGTGCTGGGAGAGGGAGGATTCCCACCAGGTGGGGAACTCCGTGCAGTACCACCGTGAGGCGCGCTACTGCCCGTGACCCCCGGCTGCCGTCTCCAAAGGTGAAGTGCAGCCGCCGGTCCTAGGCCCCCAGGCTCCGCTCCAGGAAAGCGAGCGTGCGGGCCCAGGAATCGGCGGCCGCATCGCCGTTATAGGTGTACCTGTTGGTGTCGTTGAAGAGAGCGTGGCCGGTGCCGGGATACACCACGGCCTCGAAGTCCACCCCGGCTGCCCGCATCCGTGACCTCAGCCCGGGCAGCTCCTCGATGAGGGCGGTGTCCTGCTGCCCGTAGAACGCCAGGACAGGGCAGTTGATGGCGCGCAGTTCGGCGTCCTTGAATTCGGCGTGGCCGTAGAACGGAACGGCGGCGCGCAGCCGAGGCTCGGCAACCGGCCAGAGGCCGGTGTGCCACCTGCTCCGGACAACAGGTCCGGCGCCACCGCCAGGTAGCCTTCGGCAGCGAAGCGGTCTGCCACGTCTTTGGTGTGGCCCACCAGCCCCCATACTTCATGGACCACCAGCAGCCCGCCTTTGGGAGTCCCGGCCGGTTCACTGACATACGCCTGGACGGACGTTTCGGCGTTACCCAGAGTCATCATGTTTCCCATGCGGCCAGCATGCCACGCTCCCCCGGCGCCTTCCTAGGGTAGGGCCTACGCCTTTTGCTGCCGCCAGAACACGGAAATTCCGAACGTCACCGCACAGAGGACAAGCATGGCCAGCACCATCCGCATCCAGCTGTCCTGGTGAACCCCGCCGGACGCGAAGACCCCGATCATGACCGTTGCGGTGATCGCACCCACGTAGCGGCAGGTTTGGTAGATGCCGGCAGCCACGCCGCGGTCCTGCGGCCGGGTGGACACAAACATGCCCTGGTTGGAGGCGATGCTCACGGTGCCGTAGGGGATGCCCATCAGTGCGGTCAGGATCACCACGATCGGGATGGCCAGCGTGCCGGTCAGCAGCCACATGAGTGCCGCCACCGCCGTTAGGAGGACGACGCCGGCGAGCAGCACGCGCCGGACACCGAACCTTCCCATCGCGGAGACTGCCCACGGGGTGGCCACCACGGACATGCCGGCGAGGGGCAGCATCAGCAGGCCCACGACGCCGGGACCGTAACCGCCAGCCTCCTGCAGCAGCTGTGGAAGGCCGAAGAACACGAAGTAGTAGACGCTGCTGAACACGGCGAAGGCGAGATACACCAGCATCAGGGGCCTGTTCCGGCCCAGCAGCCGCAGGTCCAGGAACGGCTTGGCGAAGCGCAGCTCCCGCCAGGCAAACAGGGCTGCGAGGACTGTCCCGGCGCCCAGCATTTCCCAGCGGTAGTCCGGCGCCACGTTCAGCGCCGCCATCATGACCAGCAGCAGGGCACCAATGAACCCGGCGATCCCTGGAATGTCGGAGTCACGCAACAGCTGCGCCACGCTGCCGTGCTCCCGGACCTGGTCCGCGGGGGCTGCTTTCCGCACGATCAGCAGAGCGGCCAGCGCCAGCGGGACGTTGACCAGGAACAGCGACTGCCAGCCCACGAAGCCCACCAGCAGGCCGCCGACGACGGGCCCCACCGCGGCTGCGGACGTGTTGGCCATCTGCAGCCGGCCCAGCGGGCGGGCCGCATCGACCTTGGCCTGGTGCGCGAGGGCACCCACCATCACCACGGCGCTGGGGTAGGCCGTGGCTGTGCCGAGTGCCATGACCGCCCGCGCCACGCAGAGCAGCGCGAAGTTCGGGGCCAACGGAGCCAGGGCGCAGGTGATAGCCACCAGTCCCATGCCCAGCATGAACATCCGCCGCGGTCCGAACCTGTCGGCCAGTCTGCCCATGACCGGCTGGCCGGCCGCCGAGGCAAGGTAAAAGGACGTGACCACCCAGGTGACGGCAGCGACGTCGAGCCCAAAGTCGGCGCGCAGCACCACCAGGGCGACGGCGATCATTGAAGAGTTCAGCGGGTTCAGTGCCGTGCCCAGGCTGAGGCCGGCGACGGCCAGGGCAGTCCGGGGGTTGTTGCTCACGGTAACAGTCTGGCCTACAGCCTGCGCCGGAGACGATTCGGCGGATTGCCAGCGTGGTGTGGCGTTCGCTACTTGCCCGCCAGCACCACCGGGAACAATGCGTCCTCCACCGCGCGGGTGAGATCGCGGATCACCTCGGCCTGGCGGTCATCCGCCACCCCTCCAGGGTTCTCCGTGTAGATCACCAGCGCGAACGTGGACCCGCGGTAACTCAGGAGCGCGGCGTCATGGAGCTCGCCGGACACTTCCCCGTACTTGTGGTGAACATCCACGCCGGCCCTTGACCCCGCCGGGATGAGGTCCTCGTTGTTGGTGTCCTGCATGTAGCTGAGCAGCTGCGCCGTGTTGTCCTTGTCCAGGAGCTCCCCCGCGTACAGCTTCTTCAGGATCAGGGCCATGTCGGCCGCGGTCAGGAGGTTTTGTTCGGGGTCGTACGTGACGCCGATCGAGTCCGCGTAGGCAATGAGCTGCGGGTAGCCCACGGCGTCCATCAGCAGCAGCCAGGAGTCGTTGTTGCTGTCATTGACCATGGCTTTGAGCTGGAACGCGGCGTCGTAGTCCCCCATTGGATCGTCCAGGCTCGCCTGCCCGGTTTCCACCAAGTGGTAGTAGGCGGCGGCGGTCAGGACTTTCGCCGTGCTGGCCGCAGTGAATGTGTCTTCGTCGCCGAACGTCCGTTCCGCGCCGCCGGACACGTCGGCGAGCGCCAGCCCGATCCGGTATTCGTCCGCTTCGCTGAGGATGTTGTCCACGCTGTCCTGCAACGACGGCGGGGCTGCCGCCACCGGGGACGCCGGCAGGGCCGGCTGGGTGGGGACAACCGCACCCGACGGCGCCTCGGACCGGACCACGGCCAGGGCGATGGTGCCAACGATGACCAGCACCACGGCCAAGGCCAGTATCAGCAGCCTCCTGTTGCCCTTCCTCCTGGCGGAAGATGGTTTGCCCGGCACTGGCGGCGGGGCGTCGCGGCCCGGTTTGGGCACCACGGGGTGCACGGACATACAAAGGGCTCCTGTCCCACCTCGGCGTTCACAAACAACGTCAGCACGGCGTTGAGCCGCGCTGACAGATGCTGATTAAATCACCGCAGGTTGGGAGCTTCCTGAAGGCTTGCCGGGGGTTCCGCGGGACTGTGGCCGGGTGGCCGCGATTCCTTTTTCGACCGTTTCGCGATTCGAAAAATTGATTCAGCCGCGGGTGCGGGCAGCGATCGCTGTCTCCAGGAATTCCAGGTGGACCGGCGCAACAGCCACCACGCTGCCCAGGTATTCCGGGTGCTTTGCCAGGAACTTCTTGATGAAGGGGCACACCGGGACGATGCCAATGCCGGCCTCCACGGTGCTGTCCAGGGCAGCCGTGGCCAGGCGGCCGGCAAGGCCCTGCCCGCCGTATTCCTCGTTGATCACCGTGTGGTAGAAAATCCGCTGCGGCGACTCCCCGCCGTCGTACTCCTTGTACGCCGCCTTGCCGATCACGTTGCCGGCATCGAGGATCTCGAAACGCTCACGCTGGGGATTGTGGCGGACGGTGATGTCGCTCAAGGGAACTCCTTCAGTTGCGGATTTGTGCTGCCCGTGCAAAGCCTAACCCGGCCCGGGCAGCAGGTATTTCCGCAAGCAAGGGGTCCCTGGCGACATCCCCGCCCGCCCCCGCGTCAGCTCAAGTAGCCGTTCGGGTTCAGGACGTACTTGGTGGCTGCTCCGGCGTCGAACTCCGCGTAGCCCTTCGGTGCCTCCTCCAGCGGAATCGCCTTGGCATTGACGTTCTTGGCGATGCTGACCCTGTCATTCAGGATGGCCATCATCAACTGCCGGTTGTACTTCATCACCGGGCACTGGCCGGTGGTGAAGCTCAGGGACTTGGCCCAGCCGGTGCCAAGGCTCAGCGACAGCGCGCCCTTCTTCGCGGCCTCGTCAATGCCGCCCGGGTCCCCCGTGACATACAGGCCGGGGATGCCCAGGGCTCCGCCGGCTGCCGTGAGCTCCATGAGGGAATTCAGGACCGTCGCGGGCGCCTCCTTGGCGTCGTGCCCGTGGCCCTTCGCCTCGAACCCTACGGCGTCGACGCCGCAGTCCACCTCGGGGACACCGAGGATCTGTTCTATCTGGTCCTTCGGATCGCCCTTGGACAAGTCCACGGTTTCACAGCCAAAGCTGCGCGCCTGAGCCAACCGGCCCTCATTCATGTCGCCCACAATCACGACGGCGGCCCCCAACAGATGCGCACTGGTCGCCGCTGCAAGGCCCACCGGACCGGCCCCGGCCACGTAGACGGTGGAGCCAACGCCAACACCGGCCGAAACCGCACCATGGAACCCGGTGGGGAAGATGTCCGAGAGCATGGCCAGGTCCAGGATTTTCTCCATGGCCCGGTCCTTGTCCGGGAACTTCAGCAGGTTCCAGTCAGCGTACGGAACCAGAACGTAGTTGGCCTGGCCGCCCACCCAGCCGCCCATGTCCACGTAGCCGTAGGCGCTGCCCGGCCGGTCCGGATTGACGTTCAGGCAGATGCCGGTTTTGCGCTCCTTGCAGTTCCGGCAGCGGCCGCAGGCGATGTTGAACGGCACCGAGCAGAGGTCGCCCACCTTGATGAATTCGACGTCGCGGCCCACCTCCACCACTTCGCCGGTGATTTCGTGGCCCAGCACCAGGTTGGGCGGGGCCGTGGTGCGGCCGCGGACCATGTGCTGGTCCGAACCGCAGATGTTGGTGGCCACCGTCTTAAGGATGACCCCGTGGTTGACTGGACGCCCGACGTTGGCCGGATTGACCCCCGGGCCGTCCTTGAGCTCGAACGTGGGGTAATCAATGTCAATTACTTCGACCTTGCCGGCTTCTTTGTAGGCAACGGCTTTGTTCCCTGTCATCTATCGCTCCTATAGTCAGGCGTCCGGTAAGACGGCCGTGATCTGGGTAGGTGAGACACCCCTGAAGGGGAACAGCCCTGGCCAAATGGTGCTTCCCGATGTTGGCCGTGGTCAGGTACCGGTCCCGGTGGGGATTCGCCCAGTCTAGGCACGGCCCCGGGAGTGGTCTAGGGGTAGCAGCCCCTAGTTTTCAGGAACATTCCCAAGGTGAAGCGCCTATAGTGTCGTACGCTGCACCACCCGGCCTCCAGAGTTCGGGAAACGAACGCCGGCTGGCCGGTTCCCAGGCAAGTTCTACCGTTGAGGAGAACGGCATGAAAACACGCACCATTGGACAACTGACAGTCTCCGCCCTTGGCCTTGGCTGCATGGGCATGAGCGAATTCTATGGCGACGGCGACGAGCAGGAGTCGGTTGCCACCATCCACGAATTCCTGGACGCCGGCGGCTCCCTGCTGGACACAGCCGACATGTACGGCCCCTTCACGAACGAACAGCTGGTGGGCCGGGCCATTGCCGGACGCCGCGGGGACGTCGTGCTCGCCACCAAGTTTGGCAACGAACGCCGCGAGGACGGTTCCTGGGTAGGCATCAACGGCCGCCCCGAATACGTCGGGTCCGCGTGCGATGCCAGCCTCCAGCGGCTGGGGGTGGACCACATCGACCTGTACTACCAGCACCGGGTGGACAAGACCGTTCCCATCGAGGACACGGTTGGCGCCATGGCGGAACTGGTGCAGGCCGGGAAGGTCCGGCACTTGGGCCTGTCCGAGGCATCCGCAGAGACCATCCGGCGGGCCCACGCGGTGCACCCCATCACGGCACTGCAGACTGAGTATTCGCTGTGGGAGCGTGAGCCCGAAACCAAAGTCTTTCCCGTGCTCGCGGAACTCGGCATCGGGTTTGTGCCCTACAGCCCGCTGGGCCGCGGGTTCCTCACGGGCCAGATCCGGAGCGTCGACGACTTCGCCGAGGACGACTTCCGCCGGCACTCCCCGCGCTTCCAGGGGGAGAATTTCACCCGGAACCTGGAACTCGTGGACCGGGTGAAGGAGCTTGCCGACCGGAAACAGTGCACCCCCGGACAGCTGGCCCTCGCCTGGCTGCTCGCGCAGGGCGAGCACATTGTCCCAATCCCGGGCACCAAAAAACGTGAACGGCTGCACGAGAACCTGGGCGCCGTAGACGTTGAGCTCAGCCAGGACGAACTCCAACTGCTGGACCAGCTGGCACCAGCGGGCTCGACTGCCGGCGCGCGCTACCCCAACATGTCCACCATCGACACGTAACGCAACTGCTGTCCGCAGGGGAGCACCCGGGGGTGCGGCATGTGCCGCCGGGCGCTTTCCCACCCAGGACCGGAGTTTACGGCCGCGGGGCGGGGCTGGCGTAGGGTGGTTCGTACGGCTGAAGCAAGCGGCCGCTGGTTTCTTCCGTGCGGAGCCCCGTTTCATGTCCGACGACCCTGCCCTGCGGGCCCTTGCCGCCGCGTCCTTCAACCTGCCGGACCTCCGGGACGGGCAGTTGGCCGGCATGACCGCCCTCGCCAACGGCCGCGACGTTCTCGCCGTCATGCCCACCGGATATGGCAAATCCGCCATCTACCAGGTCGCAGCCCTGCACCTGCACCACACAACGGGACGTCCCGCCGTCGTGGTGTCACCGCTGATTGCCCTGCAGGAGGACCAACTGGACCGGCTGATGCAGGTCCTCGGACCGGACGCCGCGGTGGCCATCAATTCCTCGCGCAGTGACACCGAAGTCGAGGCCGCATGGGAGACGGCTGCGGACGGCACGGCTGTGTTCCTGTTCCTCGCCCCGGAACAACTGGCCAAGCAATCAACCGTGGACCGGATCAAAGCCCTGGACATCTCCATGTTTGTGGTGGATGAGGCCCACTGCGTTTCTTCCTGGGGCCATGACTTCCGCCCCGATTACCTGGCCCTTGGCGATGTCCGGGAGCAACTCGGAAACCCGCCCGCAGCCGCTTTGACCGCTACCGCCTCCCCGCCGGTGCGGGACGAGATTGTGGAGCGGCTGGGCATGAAGGACCCTTTGGTCCTGGTCCACGGCTTCGACAGGCCCAACATCACGCTGGACGTGGTGCGGCATCATGAGGACAAGGGCAAGCGCAAGGCCGTTCTGGAACAGGTAGCGGACCTGGCCCGGCAGGGTCACGGGCTGCTCTACGCTGCCACCCGGAAGGACACGGAAAAGTACGCTGCCAAGCTGGCCACGCAGGGTCTGCGCGCGGAGGCCTACCATGCGGGCCGTCCCGCCGCGGACCGGGAACACATCCACGAGCTGTTCCTTGACGACAAGCTGGACGTGGTGGTCGCCACCACCGCGTTCGGCATGGGCATCGATAAGCCGAACGTCCGCTTTGTGGTCCACGCCGACATCCCCGAATCGCTGGACTCCTATTACCAGGAGATCGGGCGGGCGGGCAGGGACGGGGAGCCCGCATCGGCGGTGCTGCATTACCGCTCGGAGGACCTGGGCCTGCGGAAATTCTTCGGCACCCACTCCCCCGATCCCGATTCCCTCCTTGCGGTGCTGAAGGTGCTCAAGGCGGCACATGCGGCCACCCCCAAGTCCTCCCTCGCTGAGTTGACCGGTTTCAAAACCCGCCGCATCACGGGCCTGGTGAACCAGTTGGAGGAGATTGGTGCCGTGGCCACCGGCACGCGCGGTGTCCGGCTGATCTCCAAGGCCAAGCTGCCCACGCTGGTGAGCGACGCCGTCGAACTCGCCGAGGCCCGGCAGCGGGTGGACCAGTCCCGCCTCACCATGATGCGCGCCTACGCCGAGACGGACGGCTGCCGCCGGCAGTTCCTGCTGGGCTACTTCGGCGAGGACCTGCCGGCGCCGTGCGGCAACTGTGACGGCTGCACGGCGGTTGCCGCCACCCGGGATGACGTGGCGCAGCCGGGCAAAACGTCCGACGGCGGCGGCATGGTTTCCGCCGTCGACGAACCTTTCCCGCTGCAGTCCACGGTGGTCCACAAGGAGTGGGGCCCCGGACTGGTGATGCGGCACGAGGACGATGTCATTACGGTGCTATTCGACCAGGAAGGGTACAAGACGCTGTCCCGGTCTGCCGTCATGGAGCACAAGCTGCTGAAGCCCGCTTAGGTAGGCTGGGGGAACCTCCGACGAAAGGCCCGCCGCGTGGAAGTACCTGCGTATGTCTGGACCCTGACCATTGCGGGAATCGTGGGGCTGCTGGCGTTCGATTTCTTCTTCCATGTCCGCAAGGCCCACACCCCGTCCCTCAAGGAATCTGCCACCTGGTCGTCGATCTACGTGGGCATCGCGGTTCTGTTCGGGCTGGGAGTGCTGCTGTTTGGCGGCCCCGCCATGGGCACCGAGTACTTCGCAGGCTATGTCACGGAGAAGGCGCTGTCAGTAGACAACCTCTTCGTTTTCCTCATCATCATGGCCAGTTTCAAGGTGCCCCGCGCGGACCAGCAAAAAGTGCTGCTGTTCGGCATCGTGTTCTCCCTGATCGCGCGCACGGCGTTCATCTTCCTGGGCGCGGCACTGATCAACAGCTTCGCCTGGGTGTTCTACATCTTTGGGCTCATCCTGCTGGTCACGGCCGGCAACCTGCTCAAGCCGGACAGCCACGACGACGACTCCGACGGCCTGGTGGTCCGGCTCGCCAAGAAACTCCTGCCGGCGTCCGAACACTACGACGGCGACAAGCTCTTCACAGTGGAGAACGGCAAGCGGGTCCTGACGCCCATGCTGCTGGTGATGCTGGCCATCGGCGGCACGGACATCCTGTTCGCTTTGGACTCCATTCCGGCGATCTTCGGCCTCACCCAGAACGTGTTCGTCGTGTTCACCGCCACCGCGTTCTCGCTGATGGGCCTACGCCAGCTGTTCTTCCTGATCGATGGGCTCCTGGACCGGCTGATCTTCCTCTCGTTCGGCCTGGCGGTCATCCTGGGCTTCATCGGCGTGAAGCTCATCCTGCACGCCCTGCACGAGAACACCCTGCCGTTCATCAACGACGGCGAGCACGTCAGCGTGGTGGAGGTCAGCACCGGCGTCTCGCTCGGCGTGATCCTGGGCGTCCTGCTGGTCACCATCCTGGCGTCCATCTTCAGCCCCAAGGGCAAGGCCAAAAACGCCGTGTCCGGCGCCAGGCGCCACGCCACCGAATACCTGGACCTCAACTACGAGACGGACATGGCTGAACGCGACAAGATCTTCGCCAGGATGTGCCGCGAGGAGGACCAGATCCGCAAGCTTCCCGAAAAGTACAAGCGGCTGGTCCGGCATGAAACCGAGTTCATGGACCTGATCCGGAGCGCCCACTCGGAGCACGACAAAGCCCAGGTCCGGGCTGCCGCCGCAGAGGGCTGACCCTCACCCCAACTAGGTAGCAGTAACTGTCGTTTTAGGGGCTCAAAACGACACCTGCTGCGACCTACTTTGGTTCAGCGGCTGAGGGCTGCCGCCCCGTTGGCCAGTTTAGTGATCCGCCCCCAGTCCTTGGCCGCGACGGCGTCTGCCGGGGTAAGCCAACTGCCGCCCACGCAGGCCACGTTGGGCAGCCTAAGGTAGTCCGGCGCGGCGGCCAGGCTGATACCTCCGGTGGGGCAAAACTGCACGTCCGGGATGGGCGCGCCGACGGCCGCCAGGTAGGACGGGCCGCCCGCAGGCCCGGCCGGGAAGAACTTCATGGCGTCCAGGCCCTGTTCCAGGACCGCCAGGACCTCCCCCACCGTGGCGACTCCAGGAAGCACCGGGACGTCCAGGGACAGCATCGCGGTGAGCAGGGCCGGGGTGACCCCTGGACTGACCAGGAATTTGGCACCCGCCTGCACGGCGGCGTCGGCCTGTGCGGGCCTGAGGATGGTACCGGCGCCCGCCAGGATCTCCGGCACCTCCTCGGCGATCAGTTTCAGCGAAGTCAGCGCTGAGTCGGTGCGGAGGGTCAGCTCGATGATCTTGACCCCGCCGTCCGCCAGCGCGCGGGCCAGGGGCACCGCGTCCTGGGGATCGTCAATGGTGACCACCGGGATGACCGGTGAGACGCGGAGGACGGCGGATGCGTCAGCCATGGTTGATCTCATTTCCCAGGCCTGCGAGCCTGTCGTCGATAGTGCCGTTGGTGTCGATGATGCGGTACCAGTGCAGGAGCAGGTCCCGGAACCGTTCGTTCACGCCCAGTCCAGGCTCGACGACGGGCCGGAACCCGAGCAGGGCCGGCACCACGGTGTCAGCGCTACGGGTTTCGGGAAGTGCTGCCTGCAGTTCCGGGGCCAGCGGATCGTTCAAGTCCGCTTCCGGGGTGTTGGCCACATGGTGCATCCACGCGGCGACGGCGAGCGCGGCCCACTTCGGTTCCCGGCCGGCATCGAGCGTTCCGCGGACGGTCCCCAGCAGCCGCAGGCCGATCTTTTGCGAACCATCACTGCCCACCTTCGCGGTGGTGTGGCCGAGGGCCGGGTTCGCGAACCGGCGGAGCACCTCTTCGCAGTACTGTTCCCCGTCCAGCCCGGCCGGGAGGGTGATGCTGGGCAGGGCCTCGTCAATCATCATGCGCCGGCACGCGGTGCGGAACGCGTCCACGGCTACGGCGTCGCTGATGCTCCCCTTGCCGGTGGCCAGGCCAAGGTAAGCCAGCATGGAATGGCTGGCATTGAGCAGCCGCAATTTGGCCGCTTCCCAGGCGGCCACGTCGGTGCTGAACAGCGCCCCAGCGTCCTCCCACCGCGGGCGGCCGGCAGCGAAGTTGTCCTCGATGACCCACTGCTTGAAGGGTTCGGCCACCACGGCGGCTTCGTCACGCAGGCCAAGTTCGCGTTCGACGGCGGCAAGGTCGCCTTCGGTGGTGGCCGGCACCATCCGGTCCACCATGGTGGACGGGAAGGTGGCGTTGCCCGCCAGCCAGGCAAGGAGATCGTCGCTTTCGGCTTCCGGCAGGGCTGCGGCGAAGTTCCGGACAATCGTGGCGGTCAGTTCGCCGTTGCCGGGCAGGTTGTCACAGGACACCACGGTGATGGGCCCAGCGCCGGTGCGGGAACGCTGCTGCAGGCCCCGGGCGATCTGTCCGACGGCGGTACGCGGGCCCCCGCCGGCCACGTCCGCCTGGACGTCGGGGTCGGCCAGGTCCAGGGTGCGGGTTTGCGGATCGAAACGGTACCCCTTTTCGGTGATGGTGAGGGTGACGATCCTGGTGGCCGGGGCGGCGAGGCGGTCCACCACCAGCTGGGGATTGTCCCGCCCCGAGATGGCTTCCACGATGCTGGACACCACGCGCACCGGGGCAGCCACTTCCCCACGCTCCGCCACCGAGAACAGGCCGTGCTGCGGGGCGAGCTGCCGGGCCACGGTGTCCGACCGCTGGGTGACGCCGACGATTCCCCACTCGAGGTCCCCTGAGGCGAGCATCGCGTCTTCCGTGAACACGGCAGTGTGGGCGCGGGCGAAGGCACCCAGGCCAAGGTGGACAATGCCGGGCCGGATCTTGTCCCGCTGGAGGGCAGGTTCCTGGCCGCTCCCGGCCAGGGACCCGTTGCTTAGGCGTTCGATGACACGGCCCCTGCCACGAAGGTGCCGGCGGCATGGGCCCGGGTCTGCTCGAACGTGGGGATGAAGCCTGTGCCGCCCTTGCCGCCCACCACCAGCGAGGAAGCGGCAGCGCCGTAACGCGCCGCCGTCGGGAAGTCATCTCCCAGTACCAGCCGTGCGGTCAGGGTACCGACGAACGCGTCTCCGGCGCCGGTCTGGTCCACGAGGGCAGGCGCCGGAACCGCCGGAACCCACGCGGACACGCCATCCGCTTCGAGCTGGACTCCCTTCGCGCCGCAGGTGACGGCGACGTTCGCGGCGCCCAGGGCACGGAGCTTGCTTGCGGCTTCTTCCGCCGAGGACACGCCCAGCAGCGCGCCCGTCTCACCGGGGAAGGACGGCGTGACCAGGAAGGTCTGCGGCGCCAGGTAGGTGAGGGCCGCCGTCGCATCCTCCACGGAGGTGAGGCGGGGACGGAAGTTGGGGTCGTACACAAAGCGCTTGGCAAGCCCTGCGGCTTTGACGACGGCGGCGCGGGCCGTCGTCGAGATGGCGCAGGCGATGCCGCCGGCCACCACGGCGCCAGCGGCCTCGAAGACTGCCGGGTCGACGTCGTCCGGTCCCAGGGTGGACCCCACGCTCCCGCTGCGGGCGTAGGAGAACTCGCGTTCGCCGTGGGGGTCGCTGTGCACCAGGTAGACGCCCTGCTGGCCGCGGCGGAACGTCAGCAGGTTGGTGGAAATACCCAGTTCGGCGATCCGGGCCGCGATTGCCCGGCCCAGTTCGTCGTCGGTCAGCACGGAAAGAAGTCCAACCTTGGCACCTGCTGCGGCCGCGGCCGCTGCGACGTTGAGCGCGTCCCCTGAGATGCCCAGTTGCGCCGGAACGCCGTGGGCGAAGGGCAGGTCGGTGGCGACCTCGACGAGGATTTCCCCCATCACCACCACGTCGAAGCTGTCGTGAATAGCGTTCACCAGTCGTGCACCGATCCGTCCAGGCGCCGGTTTACCGGCAGGTATTTGGCGTCGAAGGGGAAGCGTGCGGCGGCTTCCTCGTTGAACTCTACGCCCAAGCCTGGGGCGTCGCCCGGGTGCATGTAGCCGTCGTTGAAGGTGTAGGAGGTTTTGAAGACTTCGCCGGCCGGGTCGCGGTGGCCCATGTATTCCTGGATGCCGAAGTTGGGAATGCCCATGTCCACGTGCAGCGCGGCGGCGAGGGAGACCGGGGACAGGTCGCCGGCGCCGTGCGAGCCGGAACGGACGCCGTAGAGCTCTGCCAGCGAGAAGATCCGGCGCAAGTGCGTGATGCCGCCGGCGTGTGAGACGGAGGTGCGGATGTAGTCGATGAGGCGTTCGGTGATGAGCTGCTGGCAGTCCCAGATGGAGTTGAACACCTCACCCACGGCAACGGGGGTGGTGGTGTGCTGGCGGATCAGGCGGAACGCCGACTGGTCCTCTGCCGGCGTCGGGTCCTCGATCCAGAACGGCCGGTACTCCTCCAGCGACGCGCCCAGCCTGCCCGCCTCGATCGGCGTGAGCCGGTGGTGGACGTCATGCAGGACATGGACGCCGTAGCCGAACTGCTCCCGGACATGGGCCATCATTTTCGGCGCGAAGTCCAGGTACGCGGTGGTTTCCCACGTGTCCTCCTGCGGCACGTTGCCGCTGGCCGGCTCGTAGAGCTTCCCGTCCACCGGAGCGATACCGTAGGTTTTGTCCAGGCCCGGCACCGCTGCCTGCGCGCGGATGGCCTTGTAGCCCAGGTCCAGGTGGTGCTGGAAGTCCGCGCTGAGGTCATCAAGCGTGGAGCCGCTGGCGTGGCCGTAGACCATCACGCCCTCACGCGCCGCGCCGCCCAGGAGTTCGTAGACGGGCATGCCGGCAGCCTTGCCCTTGATGTCCCAAAGCGCGACGTCGATCGCGGCGATCGCGGTCATGGTCACCGGGCCGCGGCGCCAGTAGGCGCCCTTGTAGAAGTACTGCCAGGCATCCTCGATGCGGCGGGCGTCGCGGCCGATCAGCAGCGGGCAAAGGTGCTCGGAAAGGTAGGACGCCACAGCCAGCTCCCGACCGTTCAGGGTGGCGTCGCCGATGCCGGTGATGCCGTCCTCGGTTTCAATTAAGAGCGTGACGTAGTTCCGTCCGGGCGACGAAACCACTACCCGTGCGTCGGTGATCTTCACTGGGGGTCCTTTAACTTCAGGGGGCGTCTTGCAAGTAGGTCGCAGTAGATGTCGTTTTGAGGGCTCAAAACGACATCTACTGCTACTTAGTTGGGTCTGGTGGTCAGTCCGCGCTGAGGCGGAGCATGACCTTGCTGCTGTTCGCGGCGGGGTCGGCGGCGGTGCGCATGGCTTCCTCCGCGTCGTCGATGCCGAACTTGTGCGTGATGAGCGGGGTGACGTCCAGGCCGCGGGCCATAGCCGCCAGCGCGTCGTTGATTTCATTGATGAACCGGTAGGACCCGATCCACGTGATTTCCCTGGTGACCAAGTCGCCGAGGGCAGCGGGAGCTGGCGCGCCCGGCAGGTTCCCCACCTGGACGATGGTGCCGCCGCGGGCGGTGGCCCGCAGGACGCCTCCCAGCACGGCGGGGATACCGGTTGCCTCGAACACCAGCTCCACGTCTGCCGGCAGCGGGTTGCCCGAAACATTGAGCACTTCGTCCGCGCCCATTGCCTTGGCGATCCGCAGGGAGGCATCACTGATGTCCGTAGCGATCACGGTCCGGGCACCGGCATACTTGGCGGCTGCCGTGACCAGCGACCCGATGGGCCCTGCGCCGTTGACCAGCACGTCGCGGCCACGAAGGCTGCCTGCGCGGCTGACGGCGTGCATGGCGACGGCGAGCGGTTCCGCCAGCGCCCCGCGGAGCGTGTCCACGCCGTCGGGCAGGGGACGGACCTGGAACGCCTTGGCAAGCTTCCGCTCGCTGAACCCGCCGTCGGAGTGGGGGTCGAACGCTGCCGAGCCGAAGTACCGGATCTGCGGATACAGATTGGTCCTGCCCGCAAGGCGTTCCGGCATGGCGCCGTCCCCCACGGGTTCGGCGGGATGCACCGTGACGGGCTGGCCCACTTCAAGATGGTCGACGCCGGCACCCAGCTTGGCGATTCGGCCTGCCACTTCGTGCCCCAGGACGAGCGGTGACTTCAGCGCCGCCGTCCCCGACACTCCATGGCGCCAGTACGAAAGGTCACTTCCGCAGATGCCGCCCCATTCGACGTCGAGCACTACTTCCCCCGGCCCGGCAACGGGCTCTGGCCGTTCATCGACGCGGAGGTCGTTGGCGCCGTGGACCACTACTGCTTTCATACGGCATCCTCGAGACGGACCATGTCGCGGCCGCGGACCTCGGGGCCAACAGCGGCAGAGACCAGGGTGATCAGCGAGTAACCGATGAGCATCGCGGCGAGCGGCCACCAGTGACCGGTGACGGCCGTGAGGGTGGCCGCCAGGATGGGGCCAATGGCGGTGGCCAGGATGCCGCCGATTTCCTTGGCGAGGGCAAGTTGGGTGAAGCGGGTGCGGGCACCGAAGAACTCGGCCATGGTTACACTCTCCATGGCGAACAGGCTCAGCACGCCGAGGTTCAGTCCGATCACCATGGCGGTGGTAATGACGGCAGGGTTGCCGCTGGTGATCATCAGCATCATGGGGACGGCGTATACGGCGGTCAGCGCGCTGAGGACCAGGTACAGCGGGCGCCGGCCGAAGCGGTCGCCCAGGAAGCCGACCAGCGGGATGGTGGCGAAGCCCAGCAGGGAGCCGTACATGATGGCGTTGGTGCCCACGGTCTTGTCGGTGAGCAGGACGGTGGCCAGGTAGCCCACGAGGAAGGTCTGTACCAGTCCGGAGTTGCCCGCCTGGCCAAAGCGCAGGCCGAGTGCGATCAGGAAGGCCTTGCCTTTCTTCTGGTGCAGGGCGGCCTCGATGGTGCTGGTTCCGGCGAGTTCGGGGGCCTTGGCAGCGGCGCTCTTGATCCTGTCCTTGGTGAGGGCCACGCCGTCCACGACGTCAGCCCGCTGTTCGAAGACGGGGCTTTCCTTGATGGAGCGGCGGATCCAGACGGCGAAAATCATGATCAGGAAGCTGGCCAGGAACGGGATGCGCCAGCCCCAGCTCAGCAAGTCCTCTTGGGAAAGCGAAGCGACCAGGAGTGCCCAGAGGGCCGAGGCGCCAAGCGTTCCGGAGTTGGTTCCCAGGCAGACCAGGGAGGAGATGATGCCGCGGCGGCGGGCCGAAGCGAACTCCGCCAGCATGACGGTGGCACCAGCGATTTCCGCGCCGGCTCCAAAGCCCTGGATGAGGCGCAGCGCCACCAGCAGGATCGGCGCCCAGATGCCGACCATCGCGTAGGTGGGAAGGACACCGATCAGGGTGGTGGAGGCGCCCATCAGCGCGATGGTGATATAGAGGACCTTCTTGCGGCCGATCCGGTCGCCCATGCGGCCGAAGTAGACGGCACCGAACAGTCTGGCAACGTAGCCCACACCGTAGGTGGCCATGGCGGCAATCAGGCCGATGACCGGACTGACGTCCGGGAAGAAGATCTTGTTGAAGACGATGGCAGCTGCCAGGGAATACAGCTGGAAATCCATGAATTCCATGGCGGTTCCAAGCCAGCCGGAAGCGGCCACCTTGGCGAGGTCGCGGGTGTTGCGTGCCTCTGACTGGTCGGCCGCGGGCCGCGCAATGCTTTCGGTCATCAGTTGCTCCTTTGCAGGCGATGCTGTCGAACGGGGATGAAGAGCGTGGGAGGGGGATGTGAACGGCGGAAAAGGTTTGGCCTGCCGGAGCCGCGACAAGGGGCACCACTGACCGGCAGTACGTCGATTCTACTACCATACAAGCACTACCATTCTAGTGTGTCAACAAGCTAGACTGATCGCATGGCAACGGACAAAAGAGGGGCTGCCCCCCGGATATCGGTGCGGGACCAAACCCTTGAGACCCTTCGCCGACGCATCATTTCGCTGCAACTGCCCCCTGGCGAGCCACTGTCCGAGAACGAGTTGGCGCAGGAGCTGGGCGTCAGCCGGACGCCGGTGCGTGAAAGCCTCATCCTGCTCCGCGAGGAAGGGCTGGTCCAGGTCTTCCCCCAAATCGGCTCGTTCGTCTCGCTGGTGGACCTGGGCCGCGTTTCGGAGGCCCAGTTCGTCCGCGAAGCCATTGAGTGCGCCTCGCTGCGGGACCTTGTTGTGGACAGCACCGGCATCACCGGGCTGCGGGAGATCCTGCAGGCACAGTCCGACGCCGACGCCCGGGGCGACGTGGAGGAATTCTTCCGGCTGGACGAGGACTTCCACCGCGAGCTCCTTCGCCTTGCCGGGCATGAATCCGCCTGGGCCGCGGTCAACTCCGCGAAGGCGCACCTGGACCGGGCACGCCGGATGAGCCTGCTGGATACCCGGCCCGTGTCCACCCTGATCGAGCAGCACACCGCAGTGGTTGACGCGCTGGAAGCCGACAACATGTCCGATGCGGACAGCAGCCTGCGCCTGCATTTGCGCGCTGTGTTCGAGGACGTCCAACGGATCCAGGAAGCCACCCCTGAGCTGTTTTCCGACGGCGCCGCCCGGCGCCCTTCCCGGCGAAGTGTTGCCCGCCTCACCTAGCGGGTCTCCAGCATCGCTTCCGCCGTCGTCAAGGGTGCGCCGATCACCGGGCCCCCTTATTGTCAGTCCCTCTTGCTACGTTTGACTCCAGGCCAAGGGAACCTTCCCTGGGCCCGCGAACAGTTGGAGAGGCCCTGTGTTTCTGCTCGACGCTGCCGGTGTTGATACCGGCTCGGGTGCGCCGCCGGACCTGGTCTTTTCGGCCAGCGACCTGGTGGCCGCGTCCGAGTGTGAGTACCGCACGCTCCGGGTTTTGGACGAAAAGTTGGGACGCACCCCCAAGGCAGAATTTCCCGTTGACGAGATGCAGAAGCGTGCCGGAGAGCTGGGCGACCGGCATGAGCAGAACGTGCTCGCAAGCCTGGTGGCCAAGTACGGCGAGTGGGACGCCAGCCGTTCCTCCGGCGTCTACTCGCTGGCGCGTGGCCAGAACCTGCGCGGCGAACTGCAGGCAAAGCATGCGGAAACCGAACTCGCGCTCCGGTCCGGCGCGGACGTGGTGTTCCAGGCCACCTTCTTCGACGGCGAATTCCTGGGGTACGCGGACTTCCTGGTCAATGAGGCCGCCGGCACCGGAAACCCCGGCCGCTACGAAGTCTGGGACACCAAGCTTGCGCGCCACGCCAAGGTGGGGGCGCTGCTGCAGCTTGCCGCCTACGGCGACCAGTTGCTCGGAATGGGCCTGGACCCCTCCCCTGCCGTCACGTTGGTACTCGGCACGCGCATCGGCGACGACTGGCTCCGGAGCAGCCATTCCCTGCCGGACCTGCTGCCCGTCTTCCGGGAACGACGGCGGCGCTTCCGCCATCTCACGGCCGCCCACCGCGCCGCTGATGCCCCCGTGCAGTGGCAACAGCCCGGCGTCGTGCACTGTGGACGCTGCGACTACTGTGCCGAGCAGGTGAAGCTGCACCGGGACCTGCTCATGGTGGCGGGCATGTCCGTTATCCAGCGGCGGAAACTCCACACAGCGGGCATCACCACCATCGATGAACTGGCAGCCATGCCCGCCGCCAGGGCAAAGAACTCAGTGGTCCGGCTCCGTGCCCAGGCCAGGATGCAGCTGGGCCTGGACCAGCCGGCGGGATCGCGCACCTTCACCAAGGACGGCGAGCCGCACACGGTCTCCTACACGGTCCTTCAGGACAACACGATCGGATCGCTTCCTGCTCCCAGCGCCGGGGACATCTTCTTCGACTTCGAGGGCGATCCGCTATGGCAGGACCCCGCCACTGGAGCCTGGGGCATTGAATACCTCTTCGGCGTCATCGAGGCCCCGGTTGCAGACTCTGATGGTGATCCGGTGTTCCGCCCATTCTGGGCGCACTCCCGCTCCGGGGAACGGCGCGCTTTCCTGGATTTCCTGGACTACGTGGAGAAGCGCCGTGCCCGGTACCCGGAGATGCACGTCTACCACTACGCCCCGTACGAAAAGACTGCGCTGCGGAATCTTTCCCTCGCGCACCAGGCCGGTGAGGACACGGTGGATGACTGGCTCCGGAAGGGGCTGCTGGTGGATCTGTATGCGACGGTGCGGCATTCCCTCCGGATCTCGGAGGCGTCGTATTCGATCAAGAAGCTGGAGCCGCTTTACATGGGCGACAACCTGCGGTCGGGGGACGTCAAGGACGCCGGCGCCTCTGTGGTGGCCTACGCCGCCTACTGTGCCGCCCGTGATGAAGGGCACCAGGACGAGGCCGCCTCCATCCTGGCGTCCATTTCCGACTACAACCAGTACGACTGCCTCTCCACCCTTCGGTTACGGGACTGGTTGCTTCAGCTGGGAGGGCAAGCCGGTGCCCCAGGGGAGCCTGCCGCTGGGGAGCGTGCCCCTGGGACAGTTGCCGGAGGTGCCACTTCCGAGGCGGCGCCCGCCGACGAAACCCTGGAAGAGCAACGGCTTCGCGAGTATCTTGCGGGCCTGCCGGACAACCGCCCCTGGACTGATGACGAACGTGCCATCTCCATGGTGGCCGCCGCCACCGGATATCACCGGCGGGAACGCAAGCAGTTCTGGTGGCAGCACTTCGACCGGGTTGAGGCGCCCTTGGATAGCTGGTCCGACCAGCGGAACGTGTTCGTCGTGTCGTCAGGGGACGTGGTGTCCGACTGGTCCCTGGCAAAGCCACGGGAACGCATGCGTACCCGTGTCCTGAAGCTCCGCGGGACCATGACGGAGGGTTCCGATTTCCGCACCGACTCCACCTGGTGCCGGCTATACGATGCACCGGGACCTCACGGGATGACCACTCCTGAGGCTGTCCCCGGCACCAGGGCTTTTACATTCGGAACCAGGATCAGCGGGCTGGAACCAGCGCCGGACAATCCGGAACACATCCTGATCACCATCGCCGAGCGGGAGACCGGCAAAGTCGCCGCCTACCCGCATTTGCCGCTGGCACTGACAGAGGACCAGCCCCTGGCCACCGCCAGTATTGAAGCCGCCATAGCGGACATAGCCCGTACCGTCGGGGCCTCGGCGCCCTCCCTTCCCGCACAGCCCGGCCTGGACATCCTGCGCAAGCTGCCGCCGCGGTTCCGCACCGGCCAGGGGCCGGTGGGAGTGCTCCACGGTGAAAATGGTGCGGTTGATTACACAGGGGCGATTACCGAATCCCTGCGGAACCTGGACCACTCCTATCTGGCCGTCCAGGGGCCTCCGGGGACGGGCAAGACCTACGTTGGTGCCCATGTGATCGGCCGTCTGTTGGCCGAAGGCTGGAAGATCGGGGTGGTGGCCCAATCACACAATGTCGTGGAAAACCTGCTGTGCCGGGCGATCGAGACCGGCGGAGTGGATCCGCAGTTGGTGGGCAAGAAACTGGCCTCTCCCCACCACGTTCCCTGGAACTTTACGTCGGAAGGCGATGTGGCCCGCCTGCTGTCATCGCCGGGCGGATGCCTGGTGGGTGGCACCGCGTGGACCCTGACCGGCAAGGAAGTTCCGGCCGGATCTCTTGATCTCCTGGTCATTGACGAGGCGGGCCAGTTCTCGCTGGCCAACACCCTGGCGGTCAGCCGCGCCGCCAAGCGGCTGCTCCTGCTGGGTGACCCGCAGCAGCTCCCGCAAGTTTCACAGGGCGCACATCCGGAACCGGTGGATGAATCGGCGCTGGGCTGGCTGGCGGCGGGGCACGCCACCCTTCCCGCGAGCCTGGGCTACTTCCTTGCCGACACCTGGCGCATGCATCCGGAGCTGTGCCGGGCAGTGTCCAACCTCAGCTACGAGGGAAAGCTGAGGTCAGCTCCTGCCGCGTCCCTGCGCAAACTGGAGGAAGTGGCACCCGGGGTGGAGACGGTGTTCGTGAACCACGCGGGCAATTCCACAGCGTCAATTGAAGAAGCGGAAGAAGTGGTGCGCCAGGCCCGCCGCCACCTCGGCCTGAAGTGGACTTCTGGCCCGGAGAGCGAGGCCCGCCCCCTGGAACAACAGGACCTGCTGGTGGTGGCCGCCTACAACGCCCAGGTCCATCTGATCCGCAAGCACCTGGCAGAGGCGGGACTGCCGCGGGTGCGCGTTGGAACCGTCGACAAGTTCCAAGGCCAGGAAGCTCCGATAGTGCTGGTTTCAATCGCGTGTTCGGCGGTGGCCGAGGCCCCACGGGGTGCAGAGTTCCTGCTGAACCGGAACCGCATCAACGTGGCGGTGTCCCGCGGCCAGTGGCGCGCCGTCATCATCCGCTCCCCGGAGCTCACCAGCTACATGCCGAACAAGCCGGCGGCATTGGAGGAGCTCGGGGCCTTCATCGGCCTGAGCCCCCGGGACTAGGAGGGGAATGCGTCAGCCCACGCGGAAGCCGCGGAAACTTCCGCCGGCCTCCGACATGGAAGCGTCCACCCGCTCCACCCGGCCGGGAGTCCGGTTCGAGTTCAACCAGTCCAGGAGATCCCGGATCTGCGGTTCGGGGCCTTCGGCAATCACGGAAACCGAACCGTCGTCGAGGTTCTTCACCTGTCCGGACAGCCTTAACTCCTCGGCTTTGCCCATGGTCCAGTAGCGGAAGCCCACCCCCTGCACCATCCCGAACACACGGGCGTCGAGCCGCACAACTTCCTGCGCTTGGCGTTCGTGCCTGCCCATGATGCTCCTCCCTCCGAACCGGCCGCCGCTTCCCGGCTGGGTCAACGTCAACGCACTGGAAACACGATTCCGCGCTCCTACGTGCCGACCGAGCCGGGAAGAGGGCGGCGGCTAGTTGATGGTGATGTCGCGGGTGGCGTGGTTGTAGCGGATGGTCACCGTGCCGCCAGCGTGGTGGAGTTCGTGGTTGGGACCATCGAAAGCGCCGAAAGCGCCGTAGTTTTCCTCCCAGGAGCGGTTCAGGGCGATCTTGAAGGTGTAGTAACCGGCGGGAAGCTCGGCGCTCTTCTTCCACAGCTGGTCCAGGAAGTCGAACTCCATCTGCGCTTCGTCGTACTGCGGTGCCCAGTTCTCCGGGGCGCCCAGGATGGTGTTGAAGTCACCGGCCAGGGCCACAGCTTCGGGCTGGGGCAGGGTTTCGACGTCCGGGCCCTCGAAGGACTCAGCAGTACCAGCCGCGGCAGGGGCAGCCGCGGCTTTGTCCTTGGCCGGCGCCTTGCCCTTGCGGACGGCCTTCACCACGGGCTCCACGGCGTCTTCGATTGCCTTGGCTGCCTTGCCCACAGCGGCGGCGGCCTTCTTCGCGGGAGCCTTCCTGGCGGTCCTCTTCGGAGCTTCCTCCTTGGCCGGAACCTCCAGGGTCGCCGCAGCGGCGGAAACCGGGCGGACAAAACCTTCGGGAGCCGTGGGAACGGGGGCGTTGGCAGGGACCGGAGTGCCGGCGTCGAGCGCTGCTGCGAAGGAGTCCGCGTCAGGGAAGGCGACGGTGGCGCGCATCCCGTCCTCGGTGATGGTCCAGCCCGAGCGGCCCTTGACCAGCCAGCCGGCCTTGACCAGCTTGGCGGTGGCCGAGGTGAGGGTCTTGTGTCCCCGCGGAATGCCGCCGCTGAGGAGTTCGGATTCATGCTCATTGAACGGCACGCGGGCCGTTGCTTCCGCCAGGACCTGGCCAGCATTGAGTGCATCGCCGGACCACACGCCTTCGGTCAGGACATCCAGTACGGTCTTGAGTCGAAGGTAAGTGTTTTCTGCGGTGGACTTGGCCATGATTCCCCTTATATAAAAGCGATCGGTCTTAGGCATCTTGCCAACTGCCCATTAAATCGCGCGACTTTAATTGGTTAACTCTGCGTGTCGTGACCGACTATGAAGCGGATCGTGCCGGAAGTGAGGCGGAGGTCTCGGGTAAGGGCTGTCTGCATAACCCTCAAGCGCTGACATGGGTGCTTCCCTGCACTCCCCAGACACGCCTGCGGCACCTAGTTTACCGGGCAAAAAGCCCCGGTGTTGCGCCCGGCACAGCAGGGGTCAGTCAACCACTTCCCTGCCGTTCAATTCCGCCAGCAGTTCCGCCTTCCGTTCCTCCGATGCGAAGGAGGAGTGGATGGAGTTCGCTGCCAGGCGGGCTTTGTCGAAATCGGAGAGGTCAAACACGGAGGTGAGCTGGGCGAAGTTGTCATCCACGTAGCCGCCGAAGTAGGCAGGATCGTCTGAGTTGACCGAAACGTTCAGTCCCGCAGCCAGCATGGCAGGCAGCGGATGGTCGGCCAGGGTGTCCACGGCACGGAGCCGGACGTTGGACAAAGGGCAGACGGTCAGCGGGACCCGGGCGTCCACGAGGCGCTCCACGAGGTCGGGATCGTCCATGCAGCGGATGCCGTGGTCGATCCGCTCCACGCCCAGGATGTCCAGGGCTTCGATGATGTACGACGCCGAACCCTCCTCGCCCGCGTGCGCCGTCAACCGCAGGCCTGCTTCACGCGCCTTCGCATACAGCCGCTCGAATTTCGAAGGCGGGTTTCCCACCTCGGCCGAGTCCAGGCCAATGGCGCCGATGGGTGCATTCATGGCCAGGAGCCGGCCCAGGACTTCCAGGGCCGAGTCCTCCGGCAGATCGCGCAGGAATGCCGCGATCAAGATGGTGGAGATGCCATACTCCTCCTCTGAGGTTGCAAGCACCGAGGCCACGCCCTTGACGCACGCCTCCAGGGGAATGCCCCGGGAGAGGTGCGCCTGCGGGTCCATCATGATTTCGGCATGCCGGACCCCGGCGGCAGCCGCGCGTTCCAGGTAGGCCCGGGTCATGTCCGCGAAGTCCTGCTCAGTACGCAGCACGGCCATGTTGGCGTA
Organism: Arthrobacter liuii; assembly: GCF_014639275.1. Lineage (GTDB taxonomy): Bacteria > Actinomycetota > Actinomycetes > Actinomycetales > Micrococcaceae > Arthrobacter > Arthrobacter liuii. The sequence goes on from NZ_BMFW01000010.1 coordinate 56,769, forward strand.
GTAGAGGTCCAGGAAGGACTGCAGATCCGTGAACTCGTACTTTTGGCGGAGTTCGTCCAGTCCTGAGTATGGCAGCGCGATGCCGTTGCGCTCGGCAAGGGCAAAAATGAGCTCGGGCTGCAGCGTGCCTTCGATGTGCAGGTGCAGTTCGGCCACCGGGAGGGGCTTGGCGGGGACCGCGGAAACCGCCGCGTCCGTATCGGTTTCGGGCATGGGGCTGCCGCCGGAAAAGTTGTCCATCCGGTCAGGATAGTGCCCGTCCCGGTTTCGCGCCTGCCCGGGACTTCCACGCCCATGGGACGGCCGCCGTGGCAGCTGCCACTGCCCACATCCAACACGCCCACCGGAATCTCGATTTGATAACGGCCACACGATGTCCTAGCGTGAACTGCATGCCCGTTCGGCGGGTTTCTTGATTGCCCGGTGCTGCCTTCACCAGAACTGCCCAGCGGCAGCCACCGACAGTGACCTCTATTCGTCAGGGGCGGGCAGTGGCGCGACGATCTCCGGGGACGGAACCAGCGCTGGTGGCCTTCAGGAGCATCACCATCATGAAAAACACCAAATTCCGTACTGCCGCACGCCGCGGAGTCACCCTGGCCGCCGTCTCCGCGGCAGGTTTGGCCCTTTCAGCCACGGCGGCCAACGCAGCAACCCCCACTTCCACCTGGGACGCACTCGCGCAGTGCGAGAGCGGCGGCAACTGGTCCACCAACACGGGCAACGGCTTCTCCGGCGGCCTGCAGTTCACCTCCAGCACCTGGTCCGCTTACGGCGGAACCGGCTCCCCCCAGAACGCAAGCCGTGAACAGCAGATCGCGGTAGCCGAGAGGGTTCAGGCCTCGCAGGGCTGGGGTGCGTGGCCGTCCTGCTCGTCCCAGCTGGGCCTGAGCGGCGGCGGCGGAGCACCGGTCCAGAGTGCCCCCGTCCAGAGCGCTCCGGTCCAGAGTGCACCCGTCCAGGCCAAACAGGTCCAGAGCGCTCCGGTGAAGAAGGCACCGGCGCCGCGGCACGCCACCTCCGTTGCCCTCAGCGGCGAGACCTACACCCTCCAGGCCGGAGATACCTTGAGCATCGTTGCCCAGAAGCTGGGCATCCAGGGCGGATGGCAGCACCTTGCCGACGCCAACCTGGACACCATTGCAGACCCGAACCTGGTGTTCGCGGGCCAGGTCATCCAGCTTCCCGCCTAACAGCGGACGCAGCACCAAAGGCGCCCCCAGGCGCTCCGCCTTCCCAAGGCGACACAGACAGGTCGGCGATAGACAAATTCCGTCGACCAAAGAACGACGCCGGCACACCCCCAAAAGGGATGTGCCGGCTTCGTTGTTTAATCAGTCGGTCGCTGCCGAAGTGGTCGGGCGAGAAGCGGTCAGCTGGTAGGGATCTCGCGGACGATCCGCACTTTCCACTCGGAATCGTCACTGGTGTCCAGCAACGCAACGGTGCCGTGCGCAAGATTCAGGGCGACGCGTTTGACGGCCAGCAGCTCAAGGTAAAGGTGCTCGTTCATCCGGCCGGGGGTGTCGATCATGTACTTCACGGCGTCGCGCACCTTGCGGTAGTTGGCGCTGCGTTCGCGGTGCATGTGCAACTCCAGTGCGGACCGCTGCCTAAGCCGGGGCTCGTGCCGGTTGAGCAGCGTCACGGCGGCGTGGACTGCAACCACGAGGGTCAGCGAAACTCCGTAAATCCACCACCCGCTGGAGAGCAGGAACAGGGGCAGGTTGCCGATGGCCACCAGCGCGATGACCGCGCGGAGGGCAGCAATGCGGCGGACCGTCCTGGCAACGGCGGCCATGCCATCGCGGAAGCGGTGCTGATCCTTGCGTGCCGCGGCGGGATCAATAATGAACTCATCGAGAACCAGGATGCCCTGGGATTCCGGGCCCAGCATCTGTCCGTAGCGGGGCAGCGCGGTGTGGGCGTGGTCGACGGCTGTGTCAGGTGTAAATGTCATGAGTGAGCTTCCAAGACGCGGGGGTGGTTGCGGTGATCTTAGTGGTTTAACCTGGGTGCCGTATGCAGGCGTCCAACATTTGGACAGGAGCGGTCAATGGGTGTGGCGGCTGGCACAGCAATTGGCACTTCCGCCGGGGACCGTCAGACTGAATGAATGCAAACGTTCCTCCCGTACCCTGACTTCCGCCAAAGCGCAAAAGCCCTGGACACCGCACGGCTGGGCAAGCAGCGGGTTGAAGCGCTGCAAACCCTCCGTGCCTTGGTGATTCCGGAATACGGCTGGCAAACCCACCCGGCAATCAGGATGTGGATGGGCTACGTGCCTGCCCTCACCATGTACGGACTGGCGATGGTGGACGAATGGATCGACCGTGGCCACCCGGACAACACCCGCGCGAACATTGCCGAGTTCGCGCCGCAGGCGGCGCATCCGGACTACGCCGCCAAAATCGTCCTGCCGCCCTGGCTCGGCGACCCGGACTTCCACCTGAGCCACCGATCCAAGCTGGTGCACAAGGAACCGAAGTTCTACAGCTCCGTCTTTCCTGACGCGATACCGGAAATGGACTATGTCTGGCCCGAGCCCCGGCACGAGTTCCTGCCGCAGGAGCCGGAGGGGGACATTCTGTGGATCCTGCGGGAGCCGGATGACGACGTCGACCCCCAGTCGCTCACGGCCGTGGCGCTTCCGCCGGTGAACCGCGGCGCTGCTGCGGCGGCCGCGACGTCGGCCGGAGATGACGGATACTCCCCTGTCTACGTTGAGGACGGCTCCCGCCGGCCGTCCCGGGCCCCCAAGAAGGCGCCGCCCAAGCCGCAGGCAAAGAAGCCCACCCGCAAGCGCCAAGCACAGGAAGAGGCCTTCCGGACCCTTCCGGGAAAGACGCCGGTTGCCGTCCCGTTCCAGAATGGGGCCAGGTTCGCCGTGGGACGGGTGCTGGGCCGCCCGATCACCCTCGATGACGGCCGTTTCGGTAGGAATTTCGAAGTCACCGAGATCATTGACCGTTCAGCATTCGCATACCCTGCGTTGCTGCAGGATCCCCGCGTGTTCTTCCCGGTCGAGGCACCGTAGGCGTGACGATTCTTTTGGCAGGGTGCGGTGACCTGGGAACCGAGGCAGGGTTGCGGTTTGCTGCCTTGGGCCACCGGGTCGTGGGGTGGCGCCGCTCCCCCGCAAAACTGCCGGCAGCAATCGAAGGTGCTGCGGCCGACTTGGGATCGGCTGACCTGCCGCCGGTCCCGGCGGACACCACCGCCGTCGTCATCGCTGTTGCTGCGGATGCCCCCACCGAGGAGGCATACCGCGCGGCGTATGTACGCGGAGTGGCAAACGTCCTGGATGCGCTCAATCGCGATGCCGTGGCACCGGAGAGGATCATCTTTGTTTCCTCCACGGCAATCTATGGTGATGCCGGCGGCGGATGGGTGGATGAGTCCACTCCTCCGGATCCAGGCGGCTTTTCCGGACGGGTGTTGATGGAGGCCGAGGAACTCCTGCACACCAGGCTTGCCGGAACCAGGACTGCCGGCATCTCGCTTCGGCTCGGCGGCATCTACGGACCGGGGCGGACGCGCCTGATAGACCAGGTGAAGACGGGCTCTGCCGTAATCCCTGAAGACGTGCGCTACACCAACCGAATCCACCGCGATGACGCCGCGGCCGCCCTCGTGCACCTTGCCACGATGGAAGCCGCTCCTGCGCCTGCATATATCGGTGTGGACAATGAGCCGGCAGATCTGGGTGCCGTGCTGCGCTTCCTGGCGGCCCAACTGGAGCGGCCTTCTCCACCTGTTGGCGACGCCGGCCCTGCGCGTGGGGGCAACAAGCGCTGCCGCAACGACCTGCTCCGCAGCACCGGTTTTACCTTCGCGTTTCCCACGTTCAGGGAAGGGTACGTGGACGTCATAGCAGGGAACGGCGTCCGCCATCCGTGACTGAGGCCACTGTCCCCTGGCCGTTGCCAGGATGGCGGCGCAGGTTGGCAGCGGGGGCGCCCGAGGTGAGGCAGGCATGGAATTTCGTCAGATCATTGAGTCGGTTGGACAACTTGTCGACTTCGCAGGAGTCGCAGTCATGGTGATCGGGGCCGTGGTTTCCCTCCCGCTGGCGATCCGGGGCCATCAGCCGCGGCAGCTTCCACCCGGGGCGGACAAGTTGAGTTTCTACCGGTCCTACCGGCAGTTGCTGGGCAGATCCATCCTGCTCGGACTTGAGCTGCTCGTCGCTGCCGACATCATCCGCACCGTTGCCGTCACGCCAACGTTCGCCAGCGTGGGCGTGCTGGCCATCATCGTGCTGATCAGGACATTCCTTAGCTTCTCGTTGGAGCTGGAAATCACCGGGCGTTGGCCGTGGCAAAAGGAAGCATCAACGTCCCGTACTGGTTCGACCTCGGCGGGCTGAACCGCGGTCCGGGTTTTCCACATGGGTTTTGAAGGGTCGTGATTGTCGGTGGTGGCTGGCAGAGTAGGGCTATGGAGGCCATCGGGGAAGATCCTGGGAAGGCGGACGACGCCGACAGTTGGCTGTCGGCGCTGGCCCGCCTTCACCCCGTCCCCGGTGAGCCAGTTGTCCAGCAATCTGCGGTCCCAGATGATGAGCCCGCACGCCCATCCACCATCCCTCAACCTGCGGCGGACCATCCCGGACGGGACTTGTTCGAACGGGACTTACTGGACGGACGGGGTGCGCTGGACGGCCCGAGTGCGCTGGACAGGCTGAGCGCGCAGCTCGCGGCCGCTGCCTTGGCCGCTCCTGGGGTGCTGGCCACGGCCACTACGCGGAGGCAGCTTGATTTCGCCGGCGGGGCGGAAGGCCTGGCCGCAGTGTGGAGTATCTTCAACTCCTGGCGGCCGGGGCTATGGACCGGACGCGTACCCAGGCCGTCAGCGACGGGTGGTTTGGGTGAAGTCCAGCGCCCATCCGATCACACGTCGGGAGCAGGCGTGCCTGACGGCACACAAATACACCCAGCCTTCGCCGCTAAAAGCGGCAGCGGCGGTAAGCAGGGGCCATGCAGCTAGGCCGAGCGAAGGAGCAGAGTGACCTTGACCGGGAATTTGAATGCTGCAGCTGTGTGGCCGCGGCCGCCGGAACTGACAGTGCCGGTGTTCTCTGACCAGCGGTGGCTGGATGCCGTCTTCCTTCACTGGCGCGTCCCGGAGGCAGTGGCCGCCACATTCATGCCCGAGGGGGTTCGACCGGACATGTTCGACGGCAGCTCTTGGGTGGGCCTGATCGGCTTTCGGATGGTGCAGGCGGGACTCGGACACGGTCCCGCCATTCCCTACCTGGGAAGCTTCAATGAGGTCAACGTCCGGCTCTACTCCCGGGAGCCTAACGGGACCCGCGGAGTCGTGTTCCTAACTCTGGATGCAAACCGTCTACTAGTTGTTCTGGCAACGCGCGCTGCCAGGATTCCCTACGTGTGGTCACATGTCCGGCAACAGCCGCCCTTTCCCGGAAGGGGCGGCCAGCGGCAGCACGTCAACAGCGCCGCCAGTACAAGTGAATCTCCCGTGGGCTATTCGGTTCGCCGGTTTGGAAGCACCGCGGCCCACAGCAGCTTCACGGTCATCCCCAAACTCCATGACGCGGCCGTCGACCCGTTGTCCATCTTCCTGACCGCCAGGTTCGGCATGCACGGCCGCTTCCACGGGAAGACCGCCTGCATCCCGAACACCCACAGCCCCTGGCCGCTCTTCGCCGCGACGGTCCACCATCTCAGTGATGAACTGATCGGAGCGGCCGGCATCAACGTCAGTGGAGCGCCGGAGTCAGTCCTCTACTCCCCTGGAGTCCGGACAAGGTTCGGGCGGCCGCGCCTGCTGGGGACTGGCGGCTAAAGGCCCGCGTCCTGGACATCTTGCCAGCCCCGGCCTTCGCGAAAAATGCTCACCAGGGTGCCCACACCTGTCTGCAGGGAGTTGGACGAATCGAAGTACAGGGACGCTTCCGAGGCGCGGCTGTGGGTGATGAGCTGCTCCGCCTCAAGCTTCGCCTCGGGCACGCTGGCACCGATGATTCCGGTGCGGGCCGGGAGGCCCGGGGTATGCACCACGTCAGCGTCCGTCTCGCTTAGCGGGACCGTAGTGCCGGAGTTGATCTCGTCGTGCGGGAACTCGAACTCTCCATCACCAGGGGCGGCAGGAACGGTGTACTCCAGGACGTAGGTCATACTCCACCCTCGCAGAAAGTCCGCCACTGCCAAAGGCCCCGGCGGACTACTTGCCCAGGCCGGCCTTTCTCAGCGCCTCGGCCATTGCCGTGTTGACGGGCCGGGGCTGGGGAGCTTGTCGGCCCCCACCGCCGGCCTTGCCCGGCGTCTGAGTCCCCTGCTGTGTGCGGTCCGGGTGTCCGCTGGGCCCAGCCTTTCGGCTGCCCGCTTCACGCCGGTTGTCCTGCCCGCCCGGCTTGGCCAGAGCAGGCTGCGCTGGACCGCCGCGTCCTGCGGTGCCACGTTCTGGGCCGCCCTGCCCGGAACCGCTACGGCCTGACCCGCGCCGCCCGGAACCTGCGCCGCCGCCGGCGGGTTCGTCGTCGAGCCTCAACGTCAGCGAAATCCGCTTCCGCTCCGGATCGGCCTCCAGTACCTTCACCCGCACTACCTGGCCGGACTTCACCACCTCGCGCGGATCGGACACAAAGCGGTTGGCCAGGGCAGAAACGTGGACCAGGCCGTCCTGGTGGACTCCCACGTCCACGAACGCCCCGAATGCCGCAACGTTGGCCACCGTCCCCTCGAGGATCATGCCCGGCTCCAGGTCCGAGATTTTCTCAATCCCTTCCGAGAACGCGGCGGCAGCAAAGGCGGGCCGCGGGTCGCGCCCGGGTTTGTCCAGCTCAGCGAGGATGTCCCTGACCGTGGGAAGACCGAAGGTATCGTCGACGAATTTTTGCGGGTCCAAGGAAGACGCTGGCGCCGAACCGGCCGCCACCAGGATCTTCCGTGCCACGGCGTAGGCCTCCGGGTGCACGCTCGACGCGTCCAGCGGCTCAGCTCCCCCAGTGATCCTCAGGAAGCCGGCGCACTGTTCGAAGGCCTTTGCACCCAGCCGCGGCACCTTCTTGAGGTCGGTCCGCTTGTTGAAAGGTCCATGCTCGTTCCGGTACGCAACGATGTTTTCACTCAGCAGGGGCCCGACGCCGGCCACCCTGCTCAGCAGTGCGGGCGACGCAGTGTTGACGTCGACACCCACGGCGTTCACGCAGTCCTCGACGACCGCGTCAAGGCTCCGGTCCAACTTCGACGCCGTCACATCGTGCTGGTACTGGCCCACACCGATGGATTTGGGGTCGATCTTGACGAGTTCGGCCAGTGGATCCTGCAGTCGGCGGGCAATGGAGACGGCCCCGCGCAGCGAAACGTCCATCCCGGGCAGCTCGGCGGCAGCGAGCGCGGATGCAGAGTAAACGGACGCGCCGGCCTCGGACACCACGAGCTTCTGCGGTTTGCGGCCAACTTCCGGCAGCAACTTGATCAGTTCGGCAGCCAGTTTGTCCGTCTCGCGCGACGCCGTCCCGTTGCCGATAGCCACGAGTTCGACGGCGTGCTGCCGCGCCAAACGCACCAGGGCAGCCAGCGCGTCATCCCACTTCCTTGCCGGAGCATGCGGGTAGACCGTGTCAGTGGCGACCACCTTGCCGGTGCCGTCCACCACGGCGACCTTCACCCCGGTCCGCAGCCCTGGGTCGAGCCCCAGTGTGGCGCGGTTTCCGGCAGGGGCGGCCAGAAGTACGTCCCGAAGGTTGGCGGCGAAGACCCGGACCGCTTCGTCCTCCGCTGCCGCGAACATCCTGGCGCGGAGGTCCGAGGTGAGGCGAGCCAGCACGCGTGAACGCCACGCCACTTGGGCCGTCTGCATCAACCACGCGTCGGCGGGCCGGCCGCGGTCGGCGACCCCGAGGAACCTTGCCACCGCAGACTCGTAGCGGGCGCGGGCGGCGGTCAGGGCGGCGTCGTCCGCTGGATCTGCTTCGGCGAGGTCCAATTCAAGGATGCCGTCCTTCTCCCCACGGAACAGCGCAAGCACCCGGTGGGAGGGCATCCGGTCGGGTGCCTGCGCGAACTCGAAGTAGTCGGCGAACTTCTGGCCTTCGGCCTCCATACCTTTCTTGACGCGGGACACCATCCGGCCCTGGCTCCACATCCGGTCCCGCAGGTTTGCGGCGAGGTCCGGGTCCTGGGCCACCCGCTCCACCAGAATGGCCCGGGCACCTGCAAGCGCGGCGGCGGCATCACCGATGGAGTGCTCGCTGTTGAGGTACTTCCCGGCCGCGTGCTCGGGATCCAGGTCGGGGCGCTGGAGCAGCGTATCCGCCAGCGGCTCCAGCCCGGCCTCCCGGGCGATCTGGGCCTTGGTACGGCGTTTGGACTTGAACGGCAGATAGATGTCTTCAAGCCGCGACTTGGTGTCGGCAGCCAGGACCGCCTTGCGCAGTTCCGGAGTCAGCTGGCCTTGCGCCTCAATCGCGTCGAGGACGGCACGACGCCGGTCTGCAAGTTCGCGGAGGTAGCGGAGCCGTTCGTCAAGGTCGCGGAGTTGGGTGTCGTCCAACGTCCCAGTGGCTTCCTTGCGGTACCTGGCGATGAACGGAACTGTGGCCCCGCCATCGAGCAGCCCAACCGCTGCCCGCACTCGCCAGGCCTTGACCCCCAGCTCGGCAGCGATCTGGGCAAAGACGGCGTCCTCCTCTGAACCCCGGGAGGCGGCGGATACGGGGGAAGGCGCAGGCAGTTGAGTCACCAGAACATCTTGCCCTACCGGCCCGCCAGGCTCCACCGGACGCTGCGCGAAGAGGGACACAGCGGGGAAGAAAGGGTATTCCGCTGGGCCCGGCAAAGTGCTGTAGTGGACATGCCGTTACTGGCGCCGATGCTCAAGGAAGAGGCCATCATGCGGGAACTGCTTGTGGTGTTTCAGGAGGGGTTCGACGAGGCCAACATCACCGTGACCGTCAACGGCAAGGAGGTGCGCAGGGACCTGGGGGTCTCCACCAATCCGCTGCTCGGCATAGCATCCGAGGTGTCCGTGGAGCTGCCGGCGAAGGGGGCACAGGTGGGAGTCGAAGTCACCAACCGGGGTCTGAAGGCCATCACCAAAGTCAGCGGCAAGCCCAAGAGCGTGCTGGTGTCGATCGAGGACGGGCACCTGCTGATGAAGGAGGGCACCGGCCGCGAGGCTGTCCTGTAGCCGATATTCCAGGACGCGAAACTGGCTCTGGTAAGAGTCCATTCGTTGGAGTAGCATCTGATCACCGCCGGCTTCCAGTGGAGTCCGGCGGGCCACACAGCGCTTCAGCCGGAGGCCGTCGGATGGCCGCCCGGCATCGCTGCCTGGGACCAGCACTCCAGGCAGCCACGACGGCGGCACCCGTGCAGGTGCCGCCGTCGGCGTCTTTCTGGGGCAGGCCGATACCGCCGTTTAGCCTTGGTACACCGGGTAATCCGTGTAACCGATGGCGCCGTCCGCGTAGAACGTGGAGGCGTCAGGCTCGTTGAGCGGGAGGCTTTCCTTCCAGCGGCGGGCGAGGTCCGGGTTGGCGATCGCGGGGCGGCCCACCACAACGGCGTCCGCGTGGCCCTCGGCCACCAGGTTCACGGCTTCCTCCCTCGTGGTGATTACACCGAAGCCGGTGTTGACCAGGAAGGTGCCGCCGAAGCGCGCACGGAGGTCCTGCACAAGTTCTCCAGTGGGCTCGTGGTGCAGGATGCTCAGGTAAGCCAGGTTGAGCGGCGCGATGCTGTCCACGAGGACCTCGTAGGTGGCACGGACGTCCGCGGCATCTGTTTCGGCGATGCCCTGGACGTTGTGCTCAGGGGAAATGCGCACGCCCACCCGGTTGGCGCCGAGCGCTGCCACTACGGCGTTGACGGTCTCGATGACAAAGCGGGCGCGGTTCTCGGGCGAGCCGCCGTAGCTGTCCGTCCGGATGTTGGAGTTCGGCGCCAGGAATTCGTGCAGGAGGTAACCGTTGGCCGAGTGCAGCTCCACGCCGTCGAACCCTGCCTCGATGGCGTTCAGCGAGGCGCTGACAATTTCCTGGATGACCATGGGGAGTTCGTCCGTGGTCAGTGCGTGCGGCACCGGATAGGGCTGTTTGCCAGCCGGGGTCCGGACGATACCGTCGATGGCTACAGCGCTGGGAGCAACGACGGGCAGTCCGCCGGTGATGTCAGGGTGCGAGACCCGGCCGCCGTGCATGACCTGGGCGAACATGCGGCCGCCTTCGGCGTGGACGGCGTCCGTAACCTTCTTCCAGGCGGCAACCTGTTCCTCGGTGACGATTCCGGGCTGGCCGGGGTACGCCTGCCCTGCAGGGGTGGGGTACGTGCCTTCGCTGACGATAAGGCCAAGCGAGGCCCGCTGGCGGTAGTGCTCGACGACGATCGGGCCCGGGACGCCGTCCTCACCCGCGCGGAGGCGGGTCAGGGGTGCCATCACCAGCCGGTTGGGAAGTTCAAGCTCGCCGAGGGTGAGTGGGGAAAACAGCATGCGCAGTCCTTTCGAAGGCTGAAGACGTACTGCCTATGCCAACTGTGGGGCACATGCAACTATTCCGGGCTTCCCCTCGGTGCGATGGGGCTCACACTCTCCTTTTCCGCTCTGGACCTCGACTGACTGCGCTCAGCGCAGCGCTCCGACACCTGGGCAGCCCTGGCCCTGCGGGTTGGTGTTGCAGTCGTCGGCGTAGTTGCGGGTGAGTGAGCGCCAGACACTGATGCCTTGCGGTGGCGCGCTGAATTGCCCCTGGCCCGGGATGGGCAGCGGCGGACCGGCGTTCACCGAATAGGTGCCCTGGAACGAGGTAGTCAAAATAACCTGGAAATCTCCTGTTGTTGCATACGCGTGGCTGGTCCGGGTCTTCTCTCCCCACCGGTCCTGCGGCAACTGGCCGCCCATGGACGGCTGGGGGCCGAAGACGGTGCCGTCCCCATAGTTCCACGTGTACTGCACTGGCGTGGCGACCACGTGGACCTTCTGGCCAAGCATGGTGATATCGAACTGCTGTTCAACTGCTTCGGCGTAAAAGTTCGTCTCGGCGCCGCGAAGGGTGTTCGGGCTGGGCTGAGCCACGACCCTGCCGGCGTTCACCGGCAGGTTCTGGAACTGCCGCTGGATGTCCGCGGCGATGCGGGGCAGGAGGTCCTCGGGCTTTGGATCGTAAAGGCAGGTCGGTCCCGAATGATGAGCCCAAACCGCGCCAGGGACGCCCCGCGGACGCGACAGCCACATGACCGGAATGCCCTTGGCGCCATCCTCGCGGTCCTTGCAGTCGAGCTGACGGGCAAGGCAAGGGGTATCGAAGTCGCCTCCGCCAAGATGGCATTGGAGTTCGTACTTGTACTCGTTAGGGTCGGTGGAGGGAACATGTGGGTCCGCCGGGACGAACTCCTTCCGTTCCGCGTCCCACGTATGCCCACCCATTGTGAGGCCGGGACTCCAGGAACCGCCAAATTCTGGATCCTCACCACCCTCCGCCCGCGCTGGACCAGCAGTCACACCTAAAGACATGACCGTTATGAGGAGGAGGGAGAGCAGTCGCGAAAGGGACATTGCTATCCAACTATGCTTCCGAGCTCAACCACCGACCATTCACCCTCACCATATTTAAGTACGAGGAGGTTTCCTTGATCGGGTGTCTGGGGGTCTGTCCGAGCCACAGTTCCATCTGCTCTGACGTAGGAGAGGGGCTCCTGATGAACCTGGACCGCAACTTGGTACGTGCCATCCTGGCCCTTATTGAAGGTTGTGTTTGATACCGGCGTCGATAACTTGCCGCCAACCAACCAGCGACCTTCAGAGTGCCAGTCCCTAATCACTTTACTGACCTTCTGACAGGCTTCGCATGGGCTTGGCGCGATACTTTCGAATAGGGCAGCGTCACCCGTCTCGTATGCATAACTCAGAATTGAAAACCAATGCTTAGTGAAGGCTTCTGCCCCTTCCTTCGTCTCCGTCTTGGCCACCTCGGGAAGCACGGGGACCGGCACGTTTTGGGCGGGACCGGTCGCGTCGGCGGGTTTGTAGACGGCGCTTGGTGTGGGCGTCGGAGTGGGAGTGACGCTGGGGGACGCTGGCTCTGCAGCAGTCGCGGACGCTTTGCCGGGGTCTGCGGGTGCTCCCCCTGCGCAACCCGCCAGCATGAGTGAGAAGCCCACAGCCAGGGCTGCTGCACCCGACTGCGCGGCGCGGGACGAAAAGAAGTTCTGTGATGTCATGGGCCGCTATTCCCCCAAGTTTCAAGACGGCTTGCTCCGAACAGTGCCTTAAGGGTAGCCCACATCACAAATTAGCAATCAAAGTTATCCACAGACACAATCCCCCCAAGACAAGGTCCACCATCCGTAATGCAGCAAAAGAAGTCATGAAGGAAGCCGGCGCATTTACATGCACCGGCTTCCCGTGACAAAACCAAACTGCTACCTCTGGCTCGGCAGCACCAGCTCCCCTGTCTTGTCGGTAGACAAGGCGAGTGAAGAAACGTACTGCGGGCCGCCGTCGGGCGCGTCCTGCGCTGAACGCACCATGTCGGGACGCTCGAACTCCAACCCCGTCACGTGGCAAAGGAGCTTGGTGTCGCTTGGGTTCCCATCGGCGTCGAACAACGGCACGTCGATGCCGTCGTCGGTGCGCCGAAGATAGAACCGGCCGCGCGTCGCGATGGCCAGCATGGGCGGCAGCACGAGTGCCAAGCCGACTGCGAAAATCGGTGAGTACGGCTGGATCGAGGTACCGAACGCCCCGAAGAACACAGCAATGGAAACCCCGGCGGATGCCAGCATGGACACGAACCCAACAGGGTTCACGGCGTACAGCATGCCGCGCCGGAACTCAGGCACCTTGGGGGAGATCTTGAGCAGGTACTTGTTGATGGCGATATCGGACGCCACCGTGACCACCCAGGCCATGGCGCAGTTGGCGTAGAACCCGAGGATGGTGTTGAGGAAGTCGAACATGTTCGCTTCCATCAGGACCAGTGCGATCAGCAGGTTCACCACCACGAACACCATCCGGCCCGGGTAGGTCTTGGTGATGCGCGTGAAGGAGTTGGTCCACGCCAGCGAGCCCGAGTACGCGTTGGTGACGTTGATCTTGATCTGCGAGATGACCACCAGCACCACGGCCAGTGTCATGGCCAGCCACGCCGGCATCATCTCCTGGTACACACCCAGGAACTGGTGGACCGGTTCATTGGCCGTGGCCGACGCGGCGGGATCCAGGGTGGCGATCAGGTAGATGGCAATAAACAGGCCCACGGTCTGCTTGATGGCACCGAAGATAACCCAGCCCGGCCCCGCCAGAATCACTGCATGCCACCAGGCACCCCGGTTGGCGTCGGTACGCGGCGGCATGAACCGAAGGTAGTCGATCTGCTCGGCGATCTGGGCCATCAGGGACAGGCACACGCCGGCGGCGAGCATCACGGATGCCAGATCGGGGCCACCGTCACCGGACGCGCCTGTGTAGGCGAAGAAGCTGTCAATGCTCTCAGGGTGCGAGATCAGCAGGTACCCCACGGGGACCACCATCAGCAGCAGCCACAGCGGAGTGGTCCACACCTGCAGCTTGGCCAGCGTGTTCATTCCGTAAATGACCAGCGGAATGATGATCACGGTGGATGCGGCGTATCCGAGCCACTGCGGAATGCCCAGGCCCAGCTCCAGCCCCTGCGCCATGATGGAGCCTTCCAGCGCGAAGAAAATGAAGGTAAAGGTGGCAAAGATGACGTTGGTGACCACGGAGCCGTAGTAGCCGAAGCCGGAGCCGCGGGTAATGAGGTCCAGGTCGATGTTGTAGCGGGCTGCGTAGTAGGCCAGGGGAAAACCGGTGGCGAAGATGACGACTGCGGCCACCAGGATCCCAAGGATTGCGTTGACCGTGCCGTATGAGATACCGATGTTCGCGCCAATCGAGAAGTCCGCCAGGTAGGCGATACCGCCCAGCGCGCTGGTAGCTACTACCCCCGCACTCCACTTGCGGTAGGAGCGCGGCGCGAACCGCAGCGTATAGTCCTCCAGGCTTTCCTTGGTGGCGTTGAGTGCGGCAGTGTTGCCCGCAGTCGGAGTCTCCGGGGAACGTCCGACGACGGCGGCGCCAGCGGGTGCCGCCGGTTCCAGCAGTTGTGTTGTGTCCGTGTCATTGCCCATTGGGTGCACCGCTTTCGTTTGCATTCAGCCGTCATGGCCCTGCGTGCGACGCTATCCAGGGTGAAAGACAGCCCTGTCACAGTCCTGTTTCAAACCTGTTAAGCCTTGATTGGCTTGTCACAAACGTGGAGGGATTGAGGGCACAAAGCCTCTGGCGTCTTTCTACCTTGGGTAGAAGAATGGCCGCATGATGTTTGAACACGCGGACGGCAATCCCGTCCTGGAACTCGATGATGAGCAGTCGTGGCGGCTTCTGGCGGCAACGCAGCACGGCAGGCTGGTGGTCTCCGTTGCGGGGGAACCGGACATCTTCCCGGTGAACTACGTGACCTCCAACCGGATGCTCTACCTCCGCACAGCTCCCGGGAACAAGCTGGCGCAACTAACGATCAACGCCAAAGTGCTGTTCGAAACCGATGGCATCCTGTCGCAGGAGGCCTGGTCCGTTATCCTGCGTGGGACGGCCCGGGTCCTCAGCAACTCGGACGAGCTCGCTGCCATCGAGGAACTCGGCCTGAAGACGTGGGTTCCAACGCTCAAGGACTTCTACGTGGAGATCGAACCGAAGTCGGTCAGCGGCCGGCACTTCGTGTTCGGCGAACAGCCGGAACGGGAGATCTAGGCACTCCTAGACTGGAAGGATGGCGGACCAGCCCATCCCGGACAAGCGGACGCAAGACGAGCCCGCCCCTGACAATACAGGCGCGCTGAAGCCCACCGCTGACAGGCTCAGCCCCGAGCAGCGCAGTTGGAACATGTCCCGGATCCGGGGCAAGAACACGAAACCCGAGCTGCAGGTGCGCCGGCTCCTGCATGCCAAGGGCTACCGGTACCGCCTGCACGGCAGGTCGGGCAGCGCCAGGCTGCCGGGCAACCCTGACCTCGTCTTCGCCGGGCGGCACAAGGTGATCTTCGTGAACGGCTGCTTCTGGCATTTCCATGACTGCAGGGTGGGCCTGCATGCACCAAAAGCCAATGCGGAATTCTGGGCCGCCAAGCGCACCCGCACCCGTGAGCGTGACGCCGGCCAGCTCCGCCAGCTGGAGGACGCCGGCTGGGAAGTACTGACAATCTGGGAGTGCGAGCTGAAAGACCGCTCAGCCCTCGAAAGCCAGCTGGTGCACTTCCTCGAAGCCGGCGCCTGATTCGGGAATCTTGAGGCAATCTTTAGCTGTTGCCACCGCTGTCCTTGATCCTGCCGCGACAGGATGAACGGGTTGCCGGCGATCAGGCAGCCGCCACTGACAGTTCCGGAGCAGCTATCCCCTATCCCCTAGCTTCTCCTGGCCGTCAGGGCGGACTTGAAGGCCGCAGCCGACGAGTCACTGCTGTTGATCCGCCAGTCTGTTTCCTTCTGCATGTGGAACCAAACGAAGCCCATCACATCCGGCTGGGCGGCCAGGTAGGACACCAGGTCCGTGTTCCAGCTGGCTTTCGAACCACCCATCTCGCTGGACGCCGTTTCGGCGATCAGCACAGGTTTTCCGGGCGCCAGGGTGCGCAGCTGGGAAATGCCCGGCGCAAAGAGGTCCACCGGGGAAACCCAGCTGCTCCAGGTTTGCGAGGTGCCCCAGTTGTAACCGTCCAGGGCCACCACGTCCACGTAGCCTGGGCCGGGAAACAGCCCTGCCAGGTCGGTGGAGCCCAAGTAGGGCACGTTCGGCGACCAGACCCACTGGACGTTGCTGGCTCCCGTGGCGGCAACGACGTCATGCACATGCCGCCAGGCAGCCACGTAGTCCCCCGCCTGGTTGCCGTTGACGCCTTCGGCCCACGGATACCAGTTGCCGTTCATCTCGTGGGCAAAGCGCAGCATGACCGGCTTGCCCCAGGCTGCGAGGGACTGGCCCCATTGGGTGATGTAGCCGTCGAAGTCCCCTGCAGTGATCCGGCCAAGGGCGTATGCGGGCTGGTCCACGCCGCCTCCCCACGCCCATGGCTCCCAGGTGACCAGGGATGTGGCTCCGCGAGAGCGGACGGCGTCCAACTCAGTGATTGGCGGGGCCTGCAGGAAGTCCTTGTAGCTCATCACCACGGAAGGGATTTCTCCGGCAAGGGTGGCCACCTCGTCCAACTCGGCGCTGGCGAGGGGTCCCCCAGGGGTTGCCACTCCGAAGCGCAAGGTGGCGGTACTGATGGCTGGCGGCGCGGGCGCCGGTGCCGCCTGCACCACGAAGACTGCCGACGCCTTGATCGCGGACGTCTTGGCCGTGATGGTGAGGTTTCCGGAGGCGGCGGCCGGAATGGTGATGGCGGTGCTGAACGCGCCCGTCGATGTGGTTTGGAACGCGAAGGTGGTGGAACCCACAATCACAGTCCCCGTGGTGGAGGCTTTGAACCCGCTTCCGGTCACAGCCACGGAAGAACCGGCCGGACCGGAACCCGGGCTGAGCGTAATTTGCGGTGAAGTGGCTGCGCTGGCCGGCTGGAGCGTGGACAAAGCCAAGCCAGCCACGATTAAGAGCGCGACAAATAAGGACCTAAGAGTTCGGAACACGGCAATCTATCCCCAGATTGAAAGGCGGCAACAGCCGCTGACGACGTCAATGCAGAAAGCACTGGTATCAATTTTATGGCCGAGAAACCGCACTCCGATCAAGAAAACCACAATTCTTGCCGAGTCTTCTGCTAGCTCAGGGGAACAGTCCTAACCTGAAAAAGAACAAGCACCCCCGCATAAACCGGTCCCGCTTCCGAGTCCGCAACTCCAGCAGAAAGGAGTGTCATGAGCACCTCAGATGATGCCCCCAGGCCGCTGGTGGACCAGTCTGTCCTGGACCGGCTGCGGGATGAACTCGAGGAGGAAGAGGGCTACAGCAGGGTCTTCGTTGGCAACTTCATCGAGTACCTGCCACAGCGGCTGGGCCGGTTGCGGCTTTCCCTGACCACCGGAGACCTTGATGGCTCCATGGACGCTGTGCTGAGCCTGAAGACCTCAAGCCAGATGGTGGGAGCCGAGCGGCTGGCGGGACTGGCCCTGGAATTGGAGAACGAGATCAGGGCGGAGGCGCGTCACGCTGACATGGCAGTGGCGTTGCCCAGGCTGGCTGCCACCTATTTGCGGCCCATCACCCAGTGCAGCAGGCAAACCATGCACCGGCTCCAGGCTCAGTGCTGTCCCGGCGCCAGGCGGTAACCCACCCCGCGAACGGTCTGCAGCCACCGCGGCTGCTGCGGCGAGTCCCCCAGCTTCTTGCGAAGGTTGCCCATGTGGACCTCCACGGAACGTTCGTCGGCCTCGCTGATGTAACTGCCGACGTCGTAATCCTCGTCGCGGAGCCGGCGCACCAGATCCGATTTGGTGCGGACCGTCCGGCCGGCTTCCAGCAGCGCGTACAGGAGTTCGAACTCCGTGCGGGTCAGGTTCATCTCTTTGCCGTCGACCATAACGGTGCGGGACGCGTAGCTCAGCTCGAGGCCATTGTGGCTGAAGTTTCCACGCTCCGGGTGGGCAGCGCTGTCCGGGGAGACTTCCGCTCCCACGTCGCCCGGGTCGGGAACGGAGCGGGGCCGGCGCATCATGGCCGCGACCCGCGCACGCAGCTCCCGCGGGCGGAACGGCTTGGTGAGGTAGTCATCGGCGCCCGATTCGAGCCCAATCAGGGTGTCCAGCTCCTCTGTACGCGCCGTCAGCATCACGATGTAGGCATCCGAAAACTCCCGGATCTGCCGGGAGACCTCAAAGCCGTCGATGTCCGGCAAACCCAGGTCAAGGGTTATGACGTCAGGATTCAGGCTCTTGGCCATCAGCACGCCCTCAGCGCCGCCGCTGGCGACGGTGACGTCAAACCCAGCCTGGGTCAGCACAGTTCGAACCAGTTCCCGAATGTCGTGGTCAT
Organism: Arthrobacter liuii; assembly: GCF_014639275.1. Lineage (GTDB taxonomy): Bacteria > Actinomycetota > Actinomycetes > Actinomycetales > Micrococcaceae > Arthrobacter > Arthrobacter liuii. The sequence goes on from NZ_BMFW01000010.1 coordinate 74,725, forward strand.
CCTCGATGACCAGACCCACACGTGCCTCACTCATAGAGCCCCCTCAGTGCCAACGTCAGAAGTATAGCTGGCTGCGGATATCCTGCTGGTATGGTCTCGCACTCCCCAACATCCGCGTCCTCCACGCCATGAGCACCCCCACGGTTTGGTCCTCTGGACGGTTGCGGTTTTTCAAGCGGCCGTTCCACGAATACCGGCTGACGGACCGGGTGGCATTCAGCCAGATGCCGTTGTTCGTGACAACTCTCCTCACGGCATTCCTGATGTGGGCGTTTTTTCCCGACACGATGGACAATCCCTTGTTCGTCGTATTCCTCGTCTCGCAGTTGGCGATCATGGCCCTGTGCTACGCCATTCCGTGGGACCGGCTGCCCTACACCAGCTTCCTGGCCATCCCGCTGCTTGACTTCGTCTCCATCGCAGCAGGCAGGGAAGGCGGCCAGGAGAGCCTTACGGGAATCAGCCTGCTGGCAGTCTTTCCCGTCATCTGGCTCTGCGCATCCGGGTACTACCCCCGGGCGGCACTGTGGCTGTCCTTCCTGGGTCCGCTCGCCATTATCTGGGTGCCGCTGCTCCTGAAAGGCAACTACTCGCCGCAGGACTTTGCCCGTTCCCTGCTGCTGCCCGTCATGATGCTGGGCATCGGGGTCTCCGTGAGCGTCCTGACCCTGAGCATGATGCGCCAGCAGAAGCAGCTGGAGGAAAAAGACGAACAGCTCCAGGCCAACCTGCGCACCAGCAAGCGGCAGGAATCTCTGTTGAACACCGTTCTGGACACCGTGCACCTGGGTGTCCTGGCCGTTGACGCCGACGGCCATGACGTCCTGATGAACCGCAAGCAGCGCGCCAACCATGAACTGGCCCGGCCAAAGAACATCGCGGACCCCAACGAGTCCCAGCTGCTCGTCTACGGGCCGGACCGGAAGACCCTGATCCCCGTCCAGGAGCGCCCCGTTCGCCGCGCCGTAATGGGGGAAACCTTCACCGATTTCCTGGTGTGGCTCGGTGAGGGGAAGGACCAGCGGGCCCTGGTGACGACGGCGCGCGCCATGAAGGACTCCGACGGCAAGTTCACCGGTTCGGTGATCGTCTTCAGCGACGTGACGGACCTGGTGAACGCGCTCACGGCCAAAGACGACTTCGTCTCCAGCGTCTCCCACGAGTTCCGCACCCCGCTGACCTCAATCCTTGGCTATGTGGAGATCCTGCTTGCAGATGAACCGGACGCACCGCAGCGCGAGATGCTGGAAATCATCCGCCGGAACTCCGAACGGCTGCTGACCCTCGTATCGGACCTGCTGTCCAGCCGAAACGGCCAGTTGATCGTCACGCCCCATACCGTGGACGTGGCCGAGCTCGTGCGAAGCAGTGTGTCATCGGCGATGCCCCGCGCGGCCGCCGCCGGGGTGGCTCTCAGTGCGCAAACCCCTGAGCGGCTGGAGGCCCACGTGGACAGCGCCCGGATCTCACAGGTCCTGGACAACCTGGTGTCCAACGCCATCAAGTACTCCCCCGACGGCGGTGAGGTGGTGGTTTCGGTGGCACAGGAAGACGGCCATTTGGCGTGCCGCGTCATGGACACCGGCATGGGCATGAGCCCAGAGGACACCTCCGAGGTGTTCGCCAAATTCTTCCGAACCAGCAGTGTCCGCCGCACGGCCATCCCGGGCGTGGGCCTGGGGCTCCCCATCAGCAAGGCGATCGTGGAGGCGCACGGCGGAACCATCGACGTCGACAGCACGCTGGGCAAGGGGACGACCTTTACGTTCCGGGTGCCGGTTTAGTCCCAACCCGGGCCACCTCGCCCCAGGACTGCCGGGCAAGTTCCTGGATCGAGGCCAGGATGGCCGACGGCGGCTGGCTGAGGTCCAGCGGGAATTCCACGATGTCGATGTCGGTGTTGAGGATGCGGCGGAGTTTCATCTCCCCCTTGCCGGCGTACACCAGCCAGGCGGTGGGCACAGCCAGCGCCGTGCAGTGCGCCAGCATTTGGTAGTGGTCGACCGTCAGCGACGCGCCGGCATCCGACGCAGCCCGGTACTTGGCGTTATAGGCCACCACCGGGCGCCCGCCCAGCAGGTGGACCGCATCCGGGCTGACGGAGAGGCGGTCGGAATCGCGCACCGCCTCGCTGAGGAGGGCGTTGTAGCGCAGCCGCAGCTCCCCCGGATAAGAAGCCATCGCACTGCGCAGTGCCGTTCCCACGAAATCCTCGAACACCTGCCCCATGTCCACCACGAACGCGGCCGTCTGCTGCCTGCCCTCGCCGGCCTCGGCCGACGCGTTCTTCAGGATCAGTTCGGCCAGGCGCAACACGCCGTGGTAACGCAGGTTCATCCTGGTTGGTTTCCACGGCGGCACCGGGGCACCGGACGGAAGGCGCGTGACGGCGTCGAGCTTTCCCTTCAGCTGGCGCAGCCGGCCCAGCACCTTGGGCCGAACCCCTGGCACCTGTCCCATCCGCTCCAGCGCGGCGCGAAGGATCCGGTTCTCGGCGATGTCCTCGGTGAACTCGTCGTACGAGACCTCCAATGGAACCAGCATGCCCGGCCGGCGCGAAATCTGGTCCGAGATCCGGATCCGCCCTTTGACGGTCCGCAGCGACTCGTCCACGGTGAGGTAGCCCTGCAGGACGCCCCGGCCCAGCGCCCGTTCGGCCAGCTGGGCCAGCGATTCCGCCAGTGCACTCCACAGCTCCCGGTCCTCGTCAGCCGCGACGGAATCCGGCCGGAAACCCTGCTCCCCCGCGTAACTGAGCAGGAACAGGAGCCGGCTGAGGCCCAGCCTGCCCTTGGGCCGCACGTCCAGCTGGACCGTGGGTGTGCGCACTGAACCCACCTTGCCTACCGGTTCGATCCGGTACAGCCCCAGGCCCATGGGCGAAGCCCTGGCCAAGCCGCTGGAGTTCAGGAAGGTGGCGCTTGATGCGTCCAGCCGTTCCACCAAGCCACTGGAGAGTTCGTCCAGGACCAGGTGCCGCACGGGCGCCCGGGGATCAGCGCGCTGCAATGCGTCCCAGCAGCTGGTCCAGCCCGAAGCGCTCCTCCAGCTGAGCCCGCGTCAGCTGGCCATGGTAGTGCTCCTCCAGCAGCGGCATGAGCTCGTACTTCCAGATCCGGTGCAGTCCTGCCGGTGTCTGGGCGGCCGGCTTCATGAAGTACGACGGCCCGATCATCAGGTCACGGTCCCATTCATCGATGGCCCCGTTCAGCGCGTCCAGCAGCAGCGCGGGGGTGGTGTCCAGCTGCCTGGCCCGCAGGAACCGGAGCAGGGAGCCCTTCACCGGTTCGGTCTGGGGGTGCAGCTCAATGAAGGAGAAACGGCGGCGGATGGCGGCATCCATCATGGCGATGGACCGGTCCGCGGTGTTCATGGTGCCGATGATGTAGAGGTTGTCCGGCAGGGTGAACGGCTCGTTGGGGCTGTACTGCAGGTAGATCCGGTCATCGCGGTACTCCAGCAGGAAGTACAGCTCGCCGAAGACCTTCGCCAGGTTGGCGCGGTTCATCTCATCGATGATCAGGAAGTACGGCTTCTTCTCGTTCCCGGGCTTGGCGGCCTCCTCCGCCAGGCGGCGAAGAGGGCCGGCCACCAGCTTGAATGACACTTGGCCCTCATCCGTCTTGTCCGGCCGGTAGCCCTCGAAAAAGTCCTCGTACGCGTAGGACGGGTGGAACTGCACCAGCTTGACCCGTTCGTCGGTGGTGTCGTCCGCCAGCTCGGCGGCAAGGTGCTTGGCCAGGTAGGTCTTGCCGGTGCCGGGAGGGCCGTAGAGGACCAGTTGCCGGTTCTCCTCCAGCAGGTCGGCGATCTCCTGGAGCGGCTCCAGCTCCATGTGCAGCGACGCCGCGAATTCCTGCGTCAGCGGGCGGAAGCCTTCCTGCTCAGGGAGGACGACGGCGGCACCGTCAGTTTCGCCGTCGGCCTCGGTTTCCGCCTCGGCCGGCAACAGCGCCTGCAGTGCCTGGACCACCCTGGTCACGTCAACCACGATGCCGGGGGTGGCAAGCTGGCGCTGGACGTGCCGGGGCAGGCTGGTGGTGGTGTGGCCGTCGTCGAACCAGCGCACCTTGCGCCGCAGCCGTCGGTTGGAATCGTTGTACTCGGGCTCCCCCAGCACGCCGCCCAGCCGAACGGTCCCGGCGTGCTGGTACAGCACCAGGTCCCCGGGCTTCATGACGGTCAGGAAGGCAAGGACAGCGGTCTTGGTGTCCTCGCGCTCCACGTAGCCAAGGTGCTTGTAGTCTTCGTCAACGGCGTGCTGGACCACTCCGGCGCTGACGCCGGGGTCCAGGTGGCGGAGATGTTCGACGTCGAGGGTCACCTTTTCCTCGCCGTGCCAGGCGGAGAGCAACTCGGCGTGGTCGCTGTGCGTCCGGAGCAGCCAGGCCCGCCGCCCGGGATCCCCCACCTTCCGCCACTGGCTGACCAGCTGGCGGGAGTACCAATCGATACGCTGGCCCGCCTGCTCGTCCAGGTGCAGCCGGATGCGGTGGATGTCGGCGGTGATGTCCTCTTCGGTGTCCCCCTTGGCGCCCCCGACCAGTGAGGCGAACGCGTCCCGGATCTCCTGCCGCTCCACGTCCGCCACTACCGGCTCGAAGTAGCTGGGCCAGGCGAGGAACTCGATGCTGCGGCGGATCGCGGGCTGGTCATCGGGGGTGGACGCGGCGAGCCGGTGGAACTGCAGCGGGTCCTTGACCGCTGCCTGCACCACGGCCGCCGGCCGCTGGGCAACGTTCCGGACGAACCGGCAAAGCCACTTGAGGTGGTCCCAGATGGTCCAGTTGAACTCGGCGGTCCGGTCCCGGATGACGCCGTGGTCCGTCATGCCGGCATACAGCTCGTCGGGAAGCTCCAGGGGCGGCTCCAGCCAACCGGCGGCCTCGGCCACCCGGGCGCGCTTAACCTTCAGGGACTTGACCTCGTGGGCCAACGGAAGCGACTGCAAGAAGAGCAGCTCCACGGCCAGTTGCTTGGCCCCGCGTGTGGCACCCTCCAGGTTGTCGCGGAGGTTGGTCATCATCGGCGCCTTGGGATCCGCAATGCCCCGCTCCAAACGGTCCAGCAACTCCGTGGCGGCCGGAACGGACCACGTCCTGGTGCGGCCGTCTAAGGGCGATGCCTTTCCGTGGAGCCCCGGCCCCAGCACGAACCACGCCGCATCCTCAATCTCCTTGGAGATGCCGAGGGCGCGGGTCATGGCAGCAGTGGCAGCGGGGGTCATGCCCTCAAATTTACAGGGTCAAGCCGGGCGGCCGCGCCACGCCGCCGGAACCTGCCGTCCGCGGGACGGTCTACTTACCGATGGCGGTGTGCTTCCGGCCGAAAATGAAGTACCCCATGGGTCCGATGAAATTGATGAAGGACGCTGCGCGCCAGACAGCCTTAGGCCCGTGGATGAGTTCTGCAGGCCTCTGCGAGATGTCCCGCTGCGCGGCAATCAGCAAGGACACCTGCACGATCGTCGTCAATATGGTGCCCACCTTGGCGGAAGGGGTCATTTCCTTCCACGTCTTCTTCGACCGGGCGGCTCGGATCTTGTTTATGGCCATCGGGAATCCTTTCGCTGTTCGTGGTGGTTTCAGTCCACTGGGTCCGGGCGGTCCTGCATAGGGGCTTAGTGCCTGTAGGGAGCCATCCGGTCTTTTTGTTCCTGGGTGAGTCTTTGCACCCTGCCCGTCGCTTCGTCCACGAACGCCAGGTGGCTGCTGGCCTTCACGCAGTCCTCACCGGAAACGGGGTCCTGGAGCAGGTAGTGGATGTCAAAGCTGGCTCCCTTGACGGCGCCGATCCAGAGCTGCACCACCGCAGGAACGTTGCGGTACTCCAGGGTCCTGACGTAGCGGATCTTGTGGTCCACCACCAGGGCAAGGGTTCCGTCCGGGACGTCGTTGAACAAGGACACCGGCGGCTCGATGCCGGGAAGTCCCGCGCCCTGCGGCGGCCCGAAGGCGGCGATCCTCGCCTCCTCCAACATCCTGACGATCTGGACATTGTTGATGTGGCCATAGGCGTCCATGTCGCCCCAGCGCATGGGCACCAGGACTTCGATCCGCTGGCCGCCGTGCGCGCTCAGCTGTGCACCGCCGTCGAGTCGTCCACGGGTACTTCCCCGGCGTCCGTACCAGCGAACTGCGACATGTAGAGGCGGTGGTAGGCCCTGCCGGCGGCGAGCAGCACCTGGTGGTTGCCCTGCTCCACGATCCGTCCGTTCTCCATAACCAGGATGGTATCGGCGTCGCGGATGGTCGAGAGCCGATGCGCGATGACGAAGCTGGTCCGGTCGGAGCGCAATGCCGCCATCGCCTTCTGCACCAGGAGTTCGGTGCGGGTATCCACGGAACTGGTGGCTTCGTCCAGGATCAGCAGCGAAGGGTCGGCCACGAAGGCACGGGCGATGGTGATGAGCTGCTTCTCACCGGCGCTGACGTTGTTGCCTTCCTCGTCGATTACGGTGTCGTAGCCTTCGGGCAAGGCCCGGACGAAACGGTCCACGAACGTGGCCTTCGCCGCGGCCAGGACCTGCTCCTCCGTGGCATCAAGGTTGCCGTAGCGGATGTTGTCGTGGATGGAGCCGCCGAACAGCCACGCGTCCTGCAGCACCATGCCAACCTTGGAGCGCAGCTCGGAGCGGCTGAGGTGGGTGATATCCACTCCGTCCAGCGTGATGGAGCCGGAGTTGAGCTCGTAGAAGCGCATCACCAGGTTCACCAGGGTGGTCTTGCCTGCTCCGGTGGGGCCGACGATCGCCACGGTGTTGCCCGGCTCTGCCGTAAAGGACAGGTTTTCGATGAGCGGATTGTCCGGGGTGTAGCTGAAGGTGACGTTCCTGAAGTCCACGTGACCGTCAGTCTTCGCCGGCAGGTGCTCGGTGGCGGTTTCGGCGTCCTGTTCGTCGGCGTCCAGGAATTCGAAGACGCGCTCCGAGGATGCCACGCCGGACTGGAGCATGTTGGCCATGCCGGCCATCTGGCCCAGCGGCTGGGTGAATTCGCGGGAGTACTGGATGAATGCGGTGGCATCACCCAGGGACATGGCGCCCGATGCCACGCGCAGCCCACCCACCACCGCGATGCCCACGTAGCTGAGGTAGGAGACGAACTGCATGACCGGGAAGATGATCCCGGTGATAAACTGCGCTCCGAAGCTTGCTTTATAGAGTGCCTCGTTGCGTTCCTCGAACCGGGCCAGCATGTCCGCGTCCCGGCCGAAGACACGGACCAGGTCATGCCCGGAAAAGGATTCCTCGATCTGGCCGTTCAACGATCCGGTGTTCTTCCACTGCGCAGCGAAGAGTTTCTGGCTCCGGGCCCCGATCAGGCCGGCTGCCACTCCGGACAGGGGGAGGGCGACCAAGGCGATCAGCGCCAGCTGCCAGGACACGATGAACATCATGATCACGATGCCCAGCACGGTCAGCACGGAGTTCACCAGCTGCGCAAACGCCTGCTGGAGCGCCTGCTGGATATTGTCCACGTCGTTGGTCACCCGTGACAGGACGTCTCCGCGCTGCCGGGTGTCGAAGTAGTTCAAGGGAAGCCGGTTCAGCTTGTTCTCGGTGTCATCGCGCAGCCGCCTGATCACCTTCATGACGATGCGGTTGAGCACGTACCCCTGCAGCCACATGAAGATGTTCGCCACGAAATACATGACCAGGACGATGGCGATGAGCATGGTCAGCTTGTCGAAATTGATGCCGGTGCCGGGCACCAGTTCCATCCGGGAGACCATGTCGGCGAAGTTGTCCTGGCCCTGCTGGCGGAGGGCGGCAACGAACTGCTCCTTGCTGGCCCCGGCCGGCAGCTGCCTGCCTACCACTCCGGCGAAAATGACGTCCATGGCCTGGCCCAGGATCTTGGGGGCGATGACGTTCAGGACCACGGAGATAACCACGAGACCCACCACGGCATAGATGCCAAGGGCTTCGGGCTTCAGCAGGCCCATGAGCCGTTTGGCCGAAGGCCAGAAGTGCTCGGCTTTCTTGGCTGGCATGCCGCCAAACATGTCCCCGTCGGCTTCTGAGGGGGTGAACTCCTCCTCGAAGTAGTCGTCGTCCTCCGGTTGGCCTGCGCCTGGTTGCGTCTTTCCGGCGGCCGGCTGTGCGGTCTGCGTTGCCTCTTCCACGGCAGTGGCGTCCTTCCTGCGGGGGCTCATGCCACTTCCTCCACGCTCAGCTGGGATTCGACGATTTCCTGGTAGGTGGGTGAGGTTTCCAGGAGTTCTTCGTGCGTGCCGCGGTCCACGATCCGCCCGTTGTCCAGCACCAGGATCTGGTCGGCCTCGGTGATGGTGGAAATCCGCTGGGCCACGATGATCACGGTGGCGTCGGAGGTGGTGCGCTTGAGGGCAGTCCGGAGCCGGGCGTCAGTGGCGACGTCCAGGGCCGAGAAGGAGTCGTCGAAGAGGTAGACCCGCGGTTTTGTCACCAGGGCGCGGGCGATGCAGAGGCGCTGGCGCTGGCCGCCGGAAACGTTGGTGCCGCCTTGGGAGATGCGGGAGTCCAGGCCGTTCTTTTTCTCCCGGACAAAGGACTCGCCCTGGGCTACCCGGAGGGCGTCCCACAGTTCCTGGTCCGTTGCCTCCGTCTTGCCGAACCTCAGGTTGTGCTCGATGGTGCCGGAGAACAGGTAGGGACGCTGCGGCACGAGGGCCACGCGTTTGGTGATCTCGGCCCGGTCCAGCCTGTCCACCGGGACACCGTCCAGCAGCACCTGGCCCTCCCCGGGGTCGTACAGCCGCGGCAGGAGGGACAGGAGGGAGGTCTTCCCGGCACCCGTGGACCCGATGATGGCAATGGTTTGTCCTGGACGTGCGGTGAAGCTGATGTTGCTAAGCACCGGCGACTCCGCTCCGGGATATGCGAAGGTGACGTTGCGGTACTCCACCACCCCGGCAAGGGACGCCGGGGCTTCGGGGCCTTCGGGATCATGGATGGAGGGTTCGACGCCGAGCACCTCGCCGATGCGGTCGGCGCAGACTGAGGCGCGCGGAATCATCATGGCCATGAAGGTGCCCATCATGACGGCCATCAGGATCTGCAGGAGGTACTGCAGGAACGCGGTGAGCGAGCCCACCTGCATGGCGCCTGCGTCCACTCTCTGGCCGCCGAACCAAAGGACGGCGGCGGTGGACAGGTGGAGGATCATGCTGATGGCCGGGAACATCAGGACGAACAGCGCCCCAATGCGGAGCGAGACGTCCGTGAGCTCCTTGTTGGCACCGCCAAAACGGTCCGTTTCATACGGTTCACGCACGAAGGCCCGGACCACGCGGATACCGATGATCTGCTCGCGCAGCACGGCGTTGATCCGGTCGATCTTCCTTTGCATGGAGCGGAACAGTGGCATGAGCCGGACCACCAGGTATCCCACCACCACGGCCAGCAGCGGGACGGACACCCAGACCAGCCAGGACAGGCTGATGTCCTCGCGCAGCGCCATGATGATGCCGCCGATGCACATGATGGGTGTGGCCACCATGAAGTTCAGTCCCATCAACAGCAGCATCTGCACCTGCTGGACGTCATTGGTGCCACGGGTGATCAGCGTGGGAGCTCCAAACGCGTTGACGTCCTTGGCGGAGAAGCTGGTGACCTTGCGGAAGACCGCGCGGCGCAGGTCCCGGCCCACAGCCATGGCAGTCCTGGAGCCGAAATAGACGCCGGCGATGGCGGCAGCGACCTGGGCAAAGGCCACCAGGAGCATCACAGCACCCGTACGCCAGATGAAGTCCGTGTCTCCGCGCGCCACCCCTTCGTCGATGATGTGGGCGTTCAGGCTGGGAAGGTATAGGGCCGCGATGGTGGAGGCGAGCTGGAAAATCACGACAGCCAGGATGTACGGCAAATACGGTTTGGAGTAGCGCCGTATAAGGGTGAGGAGCATGGATCCAACTCTAGTGATGCCCACCGACAATGGGGCAGAAAAGCCGCAGCCCCGTACCCGGAAGTTTTCCAGGTGCGGGGCTGCGGCTTTGTTGCCAGTGCGTGGGCTTTGGCCCGGCGGTTACGGCCTGGGCCTACTGCCCCCGGGCCGGCTCCGAACCATCACCGGCGGACGGGGCGGCGGCACTGTGTTTGCCGTGCCCGGCCAGGTACAGCGCGGCGGCCGCCTGGATCTTGCGTTCCTTCAGGAGCTTCCGCTGCAGCCTGCTGAGCTCTGCCGCCGTAGCTGCCTGCTTGGCAGCCACCTCCCGCTGGGAGCGCAGCTGCTCCTGGACGTCCAGCACCAGGCCGCCCAGTTCTGCCTGCTGGCGGGCCAGCAGGTGCTGGGTGTCCTGCAGCTTCTGCAGGGTGGCAGCCGCGCTCGCGACGGCGTCGGCAGCCTTGTCCACGTTGTCCGCGGACCGCAGGTCCAGCTCTTCGGAACGGAAGCTCCGGGCGAAGGCTTCCTCGAAGTCCTCCGTGGCCACCCTGCCGGACGCTGCGGCGGCGGCGGCAGCACCGCCGTCGTACACCTTGGCCGGTGCAGCGGCCGAACCCGCACGTGCAGCGCTCCTCGCGGTCACTCCGGTCCCGGCGGGGACGTCCCCGGCTTCGGCGGAGACCATGGGCAGCTGCCCGGTCATGGTGGCGGTCATGCCTGCTTCACCGGCGGCGTTGGCCTCAAGCGTCTTTTCGGGGGTGATGTCGACGGTCTTGCGCAGCGGCACTTCCTTGATGAACAGCACGGCCAGGAGGGCGACGGCGCTCACGACGGCGGAGATCATGAAGATGCCGGCCGTGGCGTCGCCGTAGGCAGCGCGCATGATGTCGGCGATCGGTGCGGGCAGGTCCTTGAGGTCCAGCGTGGCACCGCTGTTTCCGCCGGCCTGGATCCCAATCTTGGCCAGCCCGTCGGTGGCCAGGTCCTTGACATGGTTGGCCATGACGGCGCCCAGGACGGACACGCCGATGGCACCGCCCACGGAGCGGAAGAAGGCAACGGAGGCACTGGCTGAGCCGATGTCCGTGGCGCGGACGGTGTTCTGCACGGCGAGGACCAGGTTCTGCATCAGCATGCCCAGGCCAATGCCGAAGATGCCGGTGTAAAGACCGGTCAGCCAGAGTTCAGTGGTGTGGTCCATCGTTCCGGCGAGCGCCAGGCCGCCCATCAGCAGGATGGTGCCGCCGATCAGGAAGCGCTTCCACTTGCCGTAACGGCTGATCAGCTGGCCGGAGACGACGGAACCGATGAGGTTGCCGGCGATCATGGGCAGGGTCAGCAGGCCGGCCTCGGTGGGTGTTGCGCCGCGGGCCACCTGGTAGTACTGGCCCAGGAAGGTGGAGGAACCGAACATGGCAACGCCGACGGCGACGGAAGCAACGATGGCAAGGGCGGTGGTGCGCTCGGAAATGATCTTCAGCGGGATGATCGGCTGGGAAACCTTGGATTCAACCAGCACCAGCAGTGCGAGCAGGAGGACGCCGCCGCCTACCATCACCGCGGACTGCCATGACCACCAGTCGTAGTAGTCGGCCTTGCCGGCGAAGGAAACCCAGATGAGGAGCAGGCTCACGCCGCTGGTCAGCAGGATGGCTCCGAACCAGTCGATCTTGGCCGGCCGCTTGACGTGCGGAATCTTCAGCGTGACCTGGAGCAGGATCAGGGCGACGACGGCGAGCGGCACGCAGACGAAGAAGGTCCAGCGCCAGCCGAGTGAGCTGTCCACGATGAATCCGCCGAGCAGCGGGCCGCCGGCAGTGCCCACGGCCATCACCGCGCCCATGTAGCCGGAGTACTTACCGCGTTCGCGGGGCGGAATGATGGAGCCGATAATCGCCTGGGCCAATGCCGTGAGGCCACCCATGGCGATGCCCTGGATCACGCGGGCAGTGAGCAGGAACGGGATGCTCTCGGAGAAGCCGGCCATGACGGAGCCGGCAACGAAGATCACGATGCTCAGCTGGACAAGGACCTTCTTGTCGAAGAGGTCGGCGAGCTTGCCCCAGATGGGGGTGGTGGCCGCGTTGGCCAGCAGCGCAGCCGTGATGACCCACGCGAAGTCCGTCTGGGTGCCCTTGAGCTCGGACATGATGGTGGGCAGCGCGTTCGCCACGATGGTGCTGCTGAGGATTGCGGTGAAGAAGGCGGCGAGGAGGCCGGTGAGGGCCTCCATGATCTGGCGGTGGTTCATGGGCGCACCGGGCTCGTGGCGCTTGGATTGCCGCGATTCCTGCCTGGCAGTGCGCTGGCGCTCCTGCTCCTGGTCCGCGGCGGCGGTGACGTTAGCCATTGATGGACTCCTGCGTTTTGTGTTCGGTGGTGGTTCCGGCCGCCCTTGCCCGGATGGAATTCTTTAGGGATGTGGTGAGCTTGCTCAGCATCGCCGCGGTTGCTGCGGCGTCGTCCTCGTTCCAGTCGGCGAGGTAGGCCTGCAGCGTCTCCGCCCGGTGCCGGACCAGCTCTGCGAGCTTTTCCTTCCCCCTCGGCGAGAGGGCCAGCAGCTGCGCCCGGCCGTCGTCCGGGTCCGGAGTGCGGACCACCAGGCCGGCGTCCGCCAACTCGGCCACGTGCCGGCTGAGTACGGGAGGGCTGACCCCCAGCCGTTCGGCCAGGTGCGCCGCCCGTGTCTCCCCCTCGCCAATGAACTTCAGCACGCCCTGGAGGGCGATGCCGGTGTCCTGGCCTTTGACGTTGACCATAGTGACGCAGCGCAGTGCGCGCTGGAGGTCGTAGATGTGGCTGACGAGGTCGGCTGCGGTGGCCGGTGCGACAGACATGATGCTCCCTAATGAATTAGTTGCTGCAAGCAACTGTATCAGAAAAAGGTTGCTTAGGGAAACGAAGTTATCTCTACGGACGGTTAACCCACGAGCTCCCCCACTTCAGCAGGACTGTGTCCGGGAAGTGAGGAAGCTGCTGGGGTGACAGTGCGGTCAGCGGTCCAGGTGCGTGGGGCTGAACATCTTCAGGAGGGTTTCAACTACGACGACGTTGGGGCCGTCCGCGGCGAACCCAGCCTTGAGCGCGTCCCCCACACCCTCCGGTGCAACCCGGGTGGCGGGGACGCCGAACGACTCGGCGAGCTTGACGAAGTCCGGCCGGGCCAGTTCGGTGGCAGTTGCTTTGCCGAACGCACCCACCATGTACTCGCGCAGGATGCCGTAGCCGCCGTCGTCCACGATCAGCCAGGTGACCGGCACGTTGTGCTGCTTCGCCGTGGCCAGTTCGGCGATGGAATACATGGACGAGCCATCACCGGAGACGGCCAGCACCCGTCCCGGCTTGCCCAGCGTTTCCAGTCCCACGGCCGCGCCGATGGCACCGGGAAACGCGTAACCCAGGCCGCCGGCGCCCTGGGCCGAGTGGAACTGCCCGTCCCGCGCGTCCCAGCAGGACCAGCCCCAGTAGGCGGCAATGGTCATGTCCCAGAACGTCTGCATGTCCGCCGGCACGGCCTCGCGGATGTCCGCCATGAACTTCAGTTCCTTGGCCAGGTCCTGCGATTCCAGCCGCGCCCGGACCTTTGCCAGGGACTGCTTCACCAGCTCTTCCGGAGTGCTGCCATGCCAGTCCGGGGTGGCCGGCCTGGCGGGCTCCAGCGCTTCGTCCAGTGCCGCCAGTGCCTGTCCGGCGTCGGCGCGGATGCCCAGCCCCGGCCGGTTGGACTCCAGGACCCGGGGCTCGGCGTCGATCTGGATGATCCTGCCGCGGGGCTCGAAGGTGAAGTAGTTGGAGCTGACTTCACCCAGGGACGATCCGATGACCACCAGGACGTCTGCATCCTCGAGGACGCCGGTCATGTACCGGTCCTCGATCCACGACTGCAGCGAGAGCTCATGGTTCCACGGGAACGCGCCGTTGCCACCGGGCGTGCTGATGACCGGGGCGCGCAGCTTTTCCGCGAGCGAGAGCAGCGGCTTCTCCGCCTTCCCGCGGCGGGTTCCACCGCCGGCGATGATGGCCGGGCGTTTGGCTGTTTCCAGCCATTTCACGGCCTCGCGCACCAGTTCTATCCGCGGCGGGTTGTCGGCCGCCTGGGCCAGGGCATCCTCCACCGGCGGGACCATGATCGGGTCCAGCAGGACGTTTTGCGGGATCTCCAGCCACACCGGGCCCTGCGGAGACGAGATGGCCTCGCTCCAGGCGTCCTGGATGGCCGAGGGAATTCCTGAAGCGTGCTGGATCAGCCGCTGGCTCTTGGTGACGTTCGCCGCGGACGCCTTCTGGTCATCGAGCTGGTGCAGCATGCCCTTGCGCCGGGCCCTCAGGCCTTCCAGCGGGATCTGGCTGGCGACCACCACCATGGGGACGCCCGTGGCGTAGGCCTCCTGCAGCCCTGCGAGCGACGTCAGCGCGCCGGGGCCGGTGGACAGGAACAGCACCCCGACCTGGCCCGTGGCGCGGGAGTACCCGTCCGCGGCAAAGGCGCTGTTGTTCTCCATCCGGGAGGAGACGAAGTGCAGGTTGCCCCGCCCCATGGCGTCGAAGAGACCCAGTGCGTGCTGGCCGGGGATGCCAAAGACGGTCTTCGCGCCGAGCGCTTCGAGGGTTTCGACGACGAGGTCCCCGCCGTTGCGGGCACCCCTCCCCTGTTTTGGGCCCGGCGTGCCCATGTCGGCCACGGCCCTACTCCTTGGTGGCGGCAGCGAAACCGGCAGGCCGGCGGACTTCCTGGCCCAGCGACTGGGCCTGGTATCCGGTCCCGCCTTTGTGGCGGCTTCCGGGCATGGCGTTGTCCGCCATGAGGGTTACCAGTTCATAGGCCACGTGGCTGGCGGCCACGCCCGTAATTTCAGCATGGTCATAGGCGGGTGATACTTCGACGACGTCGGCGCCCACCAGGTTCATGCCGCGGAAGCCCCGGATGATCTCAAGGAGTTCACGGCTGGTGATGCCGCCGGCTTCAGGAGTGCCGGTGCCCGGCGCGTGGGCCGGATCAAGGACATCGATGTCCACGGAAATGTAGAGGGGACGGTTGCCAATCCGCTCCCGGACCTTGGCCACCGTCTCCAGCACGCCCTGGTAGTAGACGTCCGCGGAGGTGACGATGCCGAACCCGAAGCGATGGTCGTCGTCGAGGTCCTTCTTGCCGTACAGCGGGCCACGGGTGCCGATGTGGCTGATGGCCTCGGTGTCCAGGATGCCTTCCTCCACTGCGCGGCGGAACGGGGTGCCATGCGTGTATTCGGCACCGAAGTACGTGTCCCAGGTGTCCAGGTGGGCGTCGAAGTGGAGCATGGCGATGGGTCCGCCGGCGCGTTCGGCGGCGGCGCGAAGCAACGGCAGGGCGATGGTGTGGTCCCCGCCAAGGGTCAGCAGCTTGCTCCCGGCAGCGGTGAGGTCCAGCGCGTTCTGCTGGATGGTTTCGATGGCGTCGTTGATGTTGAACGGGTTGATTGCCATGTCCCCGGCGTCGGCCACCTGGATGTTCTCGAACGGGCTGACATCCCAGGCAGGGTTGTAGGGGCGCAGCAGACGGCTGGCTTCGCGGACATGGTTGGCCCCGAAGCGGGCTCCCGGACGGTAGGAAACACCGGAATCGAAAGGCACCCCAACGACGGTCACATCAGCCTTGTCCACCTGGTCCAGGCGCGGCAGGCGGGCATACGTGGCGGCTCCTGCATAGCGGGGAATCCGGGATGAATCGATGGGGCCAAGGTTGCCGTTGGCTTCGATACGCAGCTCTTCCAATGGAGGCCTCTCCTTCGAGGAGTTGAGGGGCGGTTGTGACTGCCATCATACACCCGGGTTTTCTAATGAGCATCACCTGTTTACCACTCGCAGGTGCGCGTTCCTCCCCAGTTGCTCCCATGGCAGGGAAAGATCAACCCCAAGGTTCCGCACCAGGCCGGCACCTCCTAACGCGGCGACCGAAGGTAACTGGGAAGGAACGCACTCTACCGTTCCCGGAGGTTGTCCACATAGAGCCCATCCTTGGTTCCCGTGGCTATCGCAGATGCCCCCCAATGATGCTGTGGACATTCTTGACTATGTGACCCAGGCCGGCGGCATTGTTCGATCCGCCCAACTCCTCGATGCCGGATTCTCCCGGCGGGACCTGCTGCGGCTCAAGGATGTGGGCATCGCCCAGCCCAGGCGCGGAGTCTTCGTCCTACCTGGCTGCGATGAGGGCTTCAAGGCTGCGATCCTGAACAACGGGCGGTTGAGTTGCGTGAGCGCTGCCGTCCATTACGGGCTGTGGCTGCGCAAACCTCCGGCCCGCGTCCATCTCGCCTGCAACCACGGGCATGGCAGCGGTTTCATCCGGCACCGGACGGTCAGGTTCCAGGGTCACCCATTCCTGCCGCTGGCGGCCGTCGAAGACGTGGCACTGCATGCTTTGGGTTGCTTGCCTCCGCCCGCATCCACCGCAGTGGCTACCTCGGCCATCAGGCTGCATGGGGTTTCCCGGGACCTTTTGGCGGATCAACTTCGCGCGGACCGATCCGGAACCGCACTCCGCATCCTGCGGGAACTCGACGTGCATGCAGAATCCATCGTGGAGGTTGATGCGCAGCACGTGTTCCGAACCAACGGCATCGAGTATCAGACCCAGGTGCTCCTGCCGGGCATTGGCCGGGTGGATTTCCTGCTGGACGGCTTCCTGATTGTGGAAATCGACGGCTTTGCGTTCCACTCCAAGCGTGGCGACATGCTCCGCGACCGGGCCCGCAACAATTCTTCCGCCGTCAGTGGTTACACCGTCCTGCGCTATATGCCGGAGCACATCTGGTTCGATCCCAGCCTGGTGGTCAGGGAAATCAGGGCTGTCCTCGCTGGAGATCAACGGAAACCCCGCCGGTAGGCGCCCATTCCTGCCCAGTTACTCCTGCCCCGGGCCACGGATCCATCGGGAATCCCGCAGAAGCGCGCGGCCGGAACCGCGGATGACCTGAAGTAAGTGGGCAGGAGTGCACAGGGTGCGGCGGGAACAGTTACCGGCTGGCGGCGGGCACCAGAACCCAGAGCACCTCGACCGGCTTGTCCGTGGGGTTGACCCAGGTATGGGGTTCACGGCCCGGAAAGGTCACCGTGTCCCCGGTACTGAGTTCGTATTCCTCATTGGTAAGGATGAGTGTGATGGATCCCTTGATCACGTGCAGCACATCCACGTCGCAGTCCACGGCGTAAAGCTCGGACTCGCCGCGGCCGTGCGGCTCGATGACGGCCTGGATGATCTGGACGCGGCGCTCTGAACGGGCAGTGAGGAGCCGCTCCACGATGCCCTGGCCGCCAAGCGAGATCCGCGGGCCGTCATTCCGCTTGGTCAGGTGGGTCTCCGGCGCCGCGAAAAGGTCACCGATGGAAATGGACAGCACCTGGCAGAGCGTCACCAGGGAAGCGACCGACGGCGAGGTCAGGTCCCGCTCCACCCGGCTGAGGAACCCTTTGGTCAGCCCGGTGGCGTCGGCCACCTGCTCGATGGTGAGCCGCTGGGACTGCCGGGCCGCCCGGATCCTGGAGCCGATGGCAACAGGGACGTTGCTGGGCTCAACTGGCAGTGCCTTCATCTACGAACCTTTCACGGCCGGCAGTCCGGCTCCACTCTGGAGCCATCCTAAACGGCACCGCCTTTGTGACCAGGCAACGCGGCTCCACGCACGACGGCGGCGCCTCCTTTCGCTTGTCCACGAAAGGAGGCGCCGCCGTCGTAAGTCCTACTCCCCGGTGCCGCGGGGCTCGTCGTCATCCAGCGGGACCTCGCGGTCCTCGGCGTCGATGACTACCTGCGGAGGCTGGACCACCGGTTCCTCTTCATCAAGGAATTCGTCCTCCGTATCCCAGTCGGCATCGTCTACCGGTGCATCCTCGGCATAGTCGTAGGCGGGGTCCGCTTCCACGGCGTCCAGGTGCGGCATGTCCGGGTGCTGTCCGGTGGTGCTCATGATTCAACCTCCGATTGTTCGCCTGACGTGCTCTTACGGGTAGGGCGCAGGCTGCGCCACACCTTCATCACAACACCGGCCGGGCGGGCGGGTCAATAGCCGTCCCGGCCCTCCGAAAGGCGCCCGGGACAAGGGCGGAAAAGCCGCAGTTTTAAGGCGGACCGAAACTTCCCAGCGAGGTTTGCCAGCCAAAAAACCGCGCAAAACCGCAGTAGGCTGGCAGGGCAAAGGTGCGAAAACATGCCCTTTCCAGCCCAGGAGTACCAGTGTCGCAGCACGCCCAGTCCCACTCATCTGCCACGCCCCCGGAGGCCGTCCACACCGTGCAACCCCAGCCCTCACCGTCGAACATCAAGCGGTGGCGCCAGTACCTGGCCGATGAGCGCGCCGAAGCCGCCGTCTACCGGGACCTCGCCCAGAACCGCGAGGGGGAGGAACGGGCCATCCTCCTGGCCCTGGCCGAGGCCGAAGGCCGGCACGAGGCCCACTGGCTGGCCCTGCTGGGGGACCACGCTTGCAAACCCAAGAGAGCATCCGCACGCAGCCGGTTCCTGGGTTTCCTCGCCCGGCACTTCGGCTCCGTGTTCGTACTGGCCCTGGCCCAGCGCGCCGAAGGCCGCTCACCCTACGCCAAGGACCCCAACGCCACTGACGCCATGGCTGCCGATGAGCAGATCCATGAGGAAGTGGTGCGGGGGCTGGCAACCCGCGGCCGCAACCGCCTGGCCGGCACGTTCCGCGCGGCGGTGTTCGGCGCCAACGACGGCCTGGTCAGCAACCTTTCCCTGGTGATGGGCATGGCCGCGTCCGGCGTGGCCAGCAGTGTAGTGCTGCTCAGCGGCATCGCCGGGCTCCTGGCGGGCGCCATGTCCATGGGCGCGGGCGAATTCATTTCCGTCCGCTCCCAGCGCGAACTGTTGGCAGCCACCCGCCCCACCCAGATCACGCTGGCCGTCGCGCCCAAGCTGGACCTGGAACACAACGAACTCCTCCTGGTGTACCTGGCCCGCGGAATGTCCCGGGAGGCGGCGGAGCACCGGGTGGCCGAGCGCATGGGGCTCGTGTCCTGCGACTGCGATCCCAGCCTGTCCCTGCAGCCTGAACTACCGGACGCAGAGGACCGGCACGAGGCAGTGGGTACGGCCTGGGGGGCGGCATTGTCCAGCTTCTGCTTCTTCGCCTCCGGCGCCATCGTCCCCATCCTGCCGTTCCTGTTCGGCCTGACCGGCGTCACCGCCCTGGTGGTGGCAGGCGCCCTGGTGGGCGTTTCCCTCATGGCGACCGGTGCCGCCGTCGGCCTGCTGTCCGGCACGTCCCCGCTGACCCGCGGACTGCGCCAGCTTGCCATCGGCCTGGGCGCGGCAGCCATCACATACCTGCTGGGCCTGCTCTTCGGCACGGCTGTCGGCTAGCAGCGGGCAAAGGACACTCCATGGAGGTCCTCCGGCAGCGTTCAGCGCTGCCGGAGGACCTCCACTGCTTCCTCCACCGTGTCCACCAGGTGGATGGAACCGGCCATGGCCCGCCCCTCGGCAAGGCTGCGGAGCATGGGCCAGGCCGGGTACTCCTGCTCCCAGTGCCGCCTTCCCACCAGCACCATGGGGGCCACCTTCTCCCGGGCGCCGTAGTAGTTCTCGCAAGCGTCCTGGAAAATCTCCTGGACAGTGCCCGCCGCTCCCGGCAGGAAGACGATTCCGCCGTGGCACAGCTCCAGCAGGATCGCCTCGCGGATGGCGTTGGCGAAATACTTGGCGATGTGCGTGGCGAAGTAGTTGGGCGGCTCGTGCCCGTAGAACCAGGTGGGGATCCCCAACGAAGGGGTACCGTCCGGATGGCGTTCGACGACGGCCGCCGCCGCACGTGCCCACGCCGACACCGAGGGACGGAACCCGGGAACAGCGGCGAGCGCTGCAAGCGCTGCCTGCACATCGCCGTCGGACGCCTGGCTCAGGTACGCCCCAAGGTTTGCCGCCTCCATGGCTCCCGGGCCCCCGCCGGTGGCCACCGCATGGCCTTCCCGGGCCAGTAGCCGGCCAAGCCGCGCCGCCTCCGCAAACTCCACGCTGCCCCTCGGCGCTGCGTGGCCGCCCATGACCCCGACGATTGACCGGCGTATCCAGGGCCCGGACCTGGTCAGCTCGTCCAGCGCGTTGCCAATGGCGTGATCGTGCAGCGCCGAGGCCAGGGTGGCGTCCACCCGCTGCCGCTGGCCGGGCTGGATGCTCCAGTGGTAGATGCGGGCGTCCGGCAGTTCCTCATAGGGCGACGTCGCCAGCCCGGAATACAGTTCAGCCGGGGAGTACAGCCCTGCGCGGTAGGGGTCGAAGGGGACGGCTTCGAGCTTCGGGAAGATCAGGGCCCCGCGGCTGCGGAGGTTGCCTTCCATGCCGTCGTCGAACGTGCAGCCGAGGAACATGGCACCCTCGACGTTGACGCTTTTGAGTGCCGCGGCCCGGCCCCGGAGGTCCAGGGACTGGGCGTGCCAGCCGTGCAGGTTGACGGCCCCGCCAGCCACCAGGCGGTCGAAGCTGGCCAGGTCCTGGACCTCGAGGTTGCGGGGGCGCGGACCAAGGCTTCCGGCGAAATTCACGGCTGCCGCCCGGTGGTCCACGTCATGGAGCCAGCCTAGGTCACCAAACGCCACGCGGGGCCTTACCAGCCCCTCCGGCGACAACCGGAAGAGCCGGGTCCGACCCCGCGTTGCTTGATCCGAGGCGGCTAGGCGGAGAGCTTCGCCGGCACCTCACCGTCGCGGAAGTGCGCTTCGAGGTCCTCGAGCGAGTGGCCCTTGGTTTCCGGAACGAACTTGATGACGAAGGCCAGGGACGCGAGGTTGACCAGGACGAACAGGCCGAAGGTGCCCGTGGAGCCGAGCGCGTTAACCACGATGGGGAACAGGAACGAGATGGCGGCATTCACGGTCCAGAGCGCGAAGACCGCGATGCCCATGGCGAAGCCACGGATGGCCAGCGGGAACATTTCGGACAGCAGGAGCCAGACGCAAGTGCCGATGAAGCACTGGACGAACGCCACGAACAGCATCATGGCTGCCAGGATGGTGTAACTGGCGAGGTCGGACTGGGGCAGGAGGAAGACGATCGCCAGCAGGCCCTGGGCGCCCACTACGCCGGAGAAGCCGATGATCAGCATCTTGCGGCGGCCCACGAAGCCCAGCAGCCAGATGCCAAGAATGGTCATCAGGACGGAGGTAACGCCAACGCCGATCGTGGCCACGAGCGAGGCGCTGACGCCAAGCCCGCTCTTTTCCAGGATGGTGGGGGCGTAGTAGTTCACGGTGTTGATCCCGGTGGCCTGCTGCACGGTGGCCAGGCCGATGCCGATCCAAAGAAGCCGGCGCATCCATGGGTTGTTCCGTAGGTCCCGGAGGGCGTGGCCGCGTTCCTGTTTAGCGGTGCGTGCCGCCAGGGCGATTTCCTCGTATTCGGCGGCTGCTTCCTGCGGGCTGCGGCTGAGGTTCAGGACGCGGCGGCTCTCTTCGAGGCGGCCGCGGATGGCATACCAGCGGGGTGACTCGGGAAGCATCAGCATGCCTGCCAGCAGTGCCAGGGCGGGAATCGAGGCGATGCCCAGCATGGTGCGCCAGACCTCGCTGTCGTGGATCAGGGCGTCCAGGAGGGCGTTGATGGCGAAGGCGAGCATCTGGCCCGTGACGATCATGAGTTCGTTGATGGTCACCATGCGGCCACGCAAATGGGCCGGCGCCATTTCCGCCAGGTACAGCGGGCAGGTCACGGCGGCGGCACCCACGCCCAGGCCCAGCACGATGCGGGCGGCGATCATGAAAGTCACGTTCGGTGCAAGCGCGCAGCCCATGGCACCGAGCAGGAACAGCAGTGCGCAGACCAGCAGCGAGCCCCGCCGGCCCAGCTTGTCGGCCATGCGGCCGCCGGTGAGGGCGCCGACGGCCGCACCCGGGAACAGGAGTGCGCTCACCACGGTTGCTTCCTCGACGGCGGTCATGTTGAGGGAGTCGTTCATGTACAGCAGGGCGCCGGAGATAACCCCGGTGTCGTAGCCGAAGAGCAGGCCGCCCAGGGTGGAGATGACAGTGAGCCGGGCCAGGTATCCGCGGCGCTGACTGCCGGAGGTGCCCATGGTTTGTTTCTGCAACAGCATTGTTGCCTCTCAGATTCTCTCGGGACCGAAAAGCCGGTCGGGAATGTGATGCGTGCCACCGACTTTAGAGCGCTCTAACGCATGTTGTCAATAAAAAGTCTTAATGTCAGCACAATTCAATCCGGACGCTTCCAGCAAGTGAATTCAGAGCGATCCCTTGACCCCCGCAGCACGCCTGCTACGATCGGAGGAGAAGGTATGTCCTATCAAGCGAACATATAGAGCCAAACTGCCGTTGGTGCCGGCGTCCATCCCGGACCAACGCGCGGGACACCGAAACATGAGGGAACGCACCGTGGCGAACAACCTGGGACTCAGCATCGACCGCTCCTCGCCGGTGCCCTTGTACCACCAGGTGGTCCAGGGCATCGAAGCCGCCATCCACAGCGGCGCGCTGGAGCCGGGCAGCCGTCTGGATAACGAAATCGACCTTGCCGCCCAGCTCAACCTGTCCCGGCCCACCATGCGCAAGGCAATGGATGAACTGGTCCGCTCCGGCCTCCTGGTCCGCAAGCGCGGCGTGGGAACCCAGGTGGTTTCCAGTCAGGTCCGCCGCCCGCTGGAGCTGTCCAGCCTTTACGACGACCTCACCAACAACGGCAAGAAGCCCACCACGGAAGTCCTGAGCTTCTCCCACATTGACGCCGACGATGCCACCCTTGCCGCACTCCAGCTTCCCGCCAAATCCAAGGTGTACCACTTCACCCGCCTCCGGAAGGTCGGCGGCAAGCCGCTTGCCCTCATGGAGAACTGGGTGCGGGACGACATCGCCGACATGGATGAGGCCATGCTGGGCGCGGAGGGCCTCTACTCGATCCTCCGCCGCGGCGGCGTGAACTTCCGGCTGGCCACCCAGCGCATCGGCGCCATGACCGCCAACGACTACCAGGCGTCGATGCTGGACACCGCGGCGGGTTCGGCGCTGGTCACCATGGAACGCACGGCCGTGGACGACACCGGGCGCCGCGTGGAAACAGGCCACCACGTTTACCGCGCGGACTCCTACAGCTTTGAAATGACACTCGTACAGCGATAAACCAAGGAGCCAACTCCATGACCAACTGGGTCTATCCCCTGGGCACCGCCGCCGACGGCAAATGGGACGTCTCGATCGGAACCTCCGACTCCTCCCTCACCGTGGACGGCTGGGCGCACACCGGACTGAAGGTGGCCACCCTGCCCGCGGGCGCCGCCGTCGAACTTTCCGCCGCGGAGGAGGAACGCATCGTGGTGCCGCTCAACGGCTCCTTCACCGTGAGCGTTGACGGCACCAACTACCCGCTGAACGGCCGCGCCTCGGTGTTTTCCGGCCCTTCCGACGTGCTCTATTCCGGTACCGGGCGTGCCGTGACCATCAGTTCCGCCGGCGGCGGCCGGGTGGCCGTTGCCACCGCACCGGCCAAAGCGTCCTACCCCACACGCCTGGTACCTGCCGCGGAAACCCCCGTGGAACTGCGCGGCGCCGGCAACTGCTCGCGGCAGGTCCACAACTTCGGCACACCGGCAGCCCTCGAGGCCGACAGGTTCATCGTTTGCGAGGTCCTCACCCCGGCCGGCAATTGGTCCTCCTACCCTCCCCACAAGCATGACGAGGAAACGGAAGGCGAGACCTCGCTCGAGGAAATCTACTACTTCGAAACGCAGGTGGCGGCCGGCTCGCCAGGACCTGCAGACGCGGACGCCATCGGCTACCAGCGCGTCTACGCCTCCGACGAGCGCCCCATCGACGTGTCCGCGGAAGTGCGCACCGGCGACGTCGTGCTTGTCCCCTACGGCTGGCACGGACCCGCGATGGCCGCGCCCGGCTACGACCTCTACTACCTCAACGTAATGGCAGGGCCCGGCCCGGCGCGGGAATGGCTGATCAGCGACGACCCCCACCACGGCTGGGTGCGGCAGACCTGGGATAGCCAGAACATCGATCCGCGGCTGCCGTTCGGCGCGTAGCCGGGCAGGTGGCCGCGGGCTGGCATAGTGGGGACTTGTGAAAGAGACTTCCGCCACGCCGCGGTCGGTGACCATGGAGGACGTGGCACGCGACGCCGGAGTAAGCCGCGCCCTGGTATCCCTGGTGATGCGCGAATCCCCCAAGGTTTCCCCCGCCAAGCGGACGGCAGTGCTGGAGAGCGCCGCCGCCCTGGGCTACTCCCCCAACCGGCTCGCCAGTCGGCTGGCGAGCCACCGCACCAACACCCTGGGCGTCCTCTTCCTGGACCTGCACAACTCCGTCTTCGCTGACATCTATGACGGCATCACCGACGGCGTGGCGGGCAGCGGAAACCAGGTGATGGTCGCCGTCGGCTCCGCTGATCCCGGCACGGAACTGGAGGCAGTGCGGTCCTTCGTGGACCTCCGGGTGGACGGCGTGCTGCTGGCCGGCTACACCGGCACCTCCGCTGAACTGGCCGGGGCACTGCGCGGGACGCCCGCCGTCGTGATCACCCGGGAGATGGAGGTCGACGGCGTGGATTCCGTTTTGACCGACGACTTCCGTTCCGGAGCGCTCGCCGTGGAGCATCTGTACGGACTGGGGCACCGGCGGATCGCCCACGTGGACATCTCCGACTGGCTGCCCTACACCGAGCGCCGCGAAGGCTACCTGCACGCCATGGAGCAGTTCGGCCTGGCGCCGCAGCTGGTCCACAGCGACATGACCGAACGCGGCGGCCGTGCTGTGATGGAGCAGTTCCTGGACTCCGGCGCCACCCTCCCCACTGCAGTTTTTGCGCACAACGACCTCACTGCCATCGGCATCATGGAGGCCCTGGCGTCCCGGGGTCTGTCCGTCCCGGGTGATATGGCCATTGTGGGTTGCGACAACATCGAAGTCGGCGCCTCGCCACTGGTTGGCCTGACGTCCATTGACCAGCACGCCGGTCTGCTGGGCCGGGTGGCGGCGCAGGCAATGCTGGACAGGATTGCGGAGGCTGGCAGGCCTCCTGTGACCCGGAAGTTCGAGCCGGCCCTGATGGTGCGCCGCTCCTCCGATCCTGCCGCTTAACCCACTTGGAGTTCCACCGCCGGGCTCCGTGTCTTCTCGCTCCGTTTTTCGGCTGCCGCGGCGAAGGCCATGACGGCCGGGCCCGCGACGGTGATGTGGATGGTCCGGTCAGGGGACCGTTGCGGCGGCAGCGGCGGCCTTGCTGCCGGCAACATTCTTGAAGTAGTGCTCCAGGTCCTCAAGGCTCTTATCCTTGGTTTCCGGGACATACTTCGCAGCGAAGGCAATGGCGGCCACGCCAAGGACGGCGAACACGAAGAACGTGTTGGAGATGCCGATGGCGGCCAGCAACTGCGGGAATCCGAACCCGATCAGGAAGTTCACGATCCACAGCAGGAAGGCCGAAGCCCCCATGCCCAGGCCGCGGATCTTCAGCGGGAAGATTTCCGAAAGCATCAGCCAGGTCACCGGGGAGATGGCACCCTGTTGGAAGGCCAGGAATGTGACGGTGAGCGCCAGGATGACGAAACCGCGAGCTGAGCCTTCCGGCAGGATCAGGGAGAAGAAGCCGATCAGCAGCAGCGCCGTCGTAGTACCCACCTGGCCGGTGATCAGCATCCTGCGCCGCCCCACCTTGCCCAGCAGCCAGATTCCCACGAATGTGGCGAGCACTGAGATGACGCCGTTGGCGATGTTGGCCGTCAGCGCCGCTTCACGGCCGAACCCTGACTGCGACAGGATCTGCGTTCCGTAGTACATGATCGAGTTGACGCCGGTGATCTGTTGGATCACGGCAAGGCCAAGGCCCACGAAGAAGATCCGGCGGAGCCACGGGATGCCCAGGTCCTTCCATGAGCCCATCTTGGACTTATAGTCCTCCACGGCCATGGCCTTGACTTCTTCGAACTCCGTCCGCGCTTCCTCCTGTGAGCGGATCCGCTGCAGCACACTGAGTGTCTCGCCGAAGCTGCCCATGGAAGCCAGCCAGCGGGGGCTTTCGGGCATGAAGTTCATCCCGATCCACAGCGCGATGGCCGGCAGGGTGGCGATGACCAGCATCCAGCGCCAAATGCCGTGGGATTCGCCGAAGGAAGTGCCCAGGTAGGCGTTGAAGATGAACGCCAGCAATTGTCCCGTGACAATCATGAGTTCGTTCTGGGTGACGATCCGGCCGCGCCGGTTGCTCGGCGACACCTCGGCCAGGTAGACGGGCACGGTTACCGATGCCCCGCCCACGGCGAGTCCCAGGATGAACCGGGCGGCGATCATCACTTCCGTGCTGGGTGCGAAGGTGCAGCCCAGGGTGCCCAGCAGGAAGACCACTGCCAGCACCATGATCATCTTGCGCCGGCCGTTGCGGTCTGCCAGGCGTCCGCCGAACAGGGCGCCAAAGGCAGCACCGAACAGCAGGGACGAGGTGACCAGGCCTTCGGTCAGCGGTGTGAGGCCCAGGTCTTCCTGCATTTAGGGCAGGGCGCCGTTGATCACGCCGGTGTCGTAGCCGAACAGCAGCCCGCCGAAGGTGGAAATGATGGTGACAGTCCGCAGGGCCCGCTGGTGGTTGCCGGGCTTCTTTACGGCCGCTTCCCCGGAGACAGGCGAACTCATACGCTCACCTTTTGGATGTGCTGCTTCATGGTCTCCAGCTGGTAGCGGGAGACGTCCTCGGCTTTTTCGTTTTCGGCGAAGACGCTGGACACCATGACGGTGTCGTCGCGGTCCAGGAAGCCGATCTCCTTCAAGCCGCCGAAGAACTCGTCCCAGTTGACGTCGCCGTCGCCGATCTTCAGGTGCTGGTGGACACGGACGGGGTTGCCCGGCGGGTTGGTGATGTAGCGCAGCCCGTGCGAGGCGTGATGGTCCATCGTGTCGGCGACATGCACCAGGCGCAGCCTGTCCCCCGCCGCCCGCATGATGTCCAGCGGTGAATTCTTCATGTGGAAGCTGTGCGAGGCCACGTACACCATGCCGACGTTCTTGGAGTTAACGCCGCGGATCACGCGGATCGCTGCGAGGCCTTCCTCCACGAAGTCGTCCGGGTGCGGGTCGATCAGCAGATCGATGCCCTCGCGCTCGATGATCGGCAGCAGCTCCTCCATGGAACGGTAGAACGCCCGTTCGGACTCCTCTGCCTTCTCAGGGCGTCCGCTGAACTCGGTGTTCATGGTGCTCACGCCGAGGTCCACGGTGATCTGGATGGCGCGCTTCCAGTAGCGGACGGCTGCCTCGCGGGCGTCCTCGTCCGGCCCCGACCAGCGCAGCACCGGCAGCACGGAGGCGATCTCAATCCCGGCATCCCGGCAGGCCTTCTTCAGCTGGCCCACGAGTTCGTCGTCCGCCTTGGGGTGGTTGAAGAACGGGATGAAGTCCGCGTGCGGGGTCATCTGCATGTACTTGTAGCCGAGGTCCGCCACCACCTTCGGGAACTCCAGCAGGCTGTGCGAGTGGTGGAACGGGGTGGGGTCAAGTGCGATTTTCACGAAAAACACTCCATTGTGGATCGGTCAGGTAGGGAGACGGGAAAGGGGACGGATGGCTCCGCCCCCCCTCTCCGGTCCTACTTGTAGAGGTCCGGCTTCGAAGCCAGCTTCACGGCGACCTTCTCGCCGTTCTTCTGTGCCTCCACGCCTGCCTCGCAGCAGGCTGCCGTGGCGTACCCGTCCCAGGCGGAGGGACCGCCGATTTCGTTCTTAAGTGCCGCGTCCACCCATGACTGGATTTCGACGTCGTATGCTGCGCCAAAACGCTCCTCGAAGCCGGGGGTGACGTTGCCGCCCCAACGGCCCGAGCTGCGGGTGTAGGGACCCTTGTCGCCGCCGATACTGACGATGCCGTCTTCGAAGGAAGCCTGGGTGGCCACTTCGTAACCGAACTTGGCGTTGACGTAGATTTCGACGTCGGCCAGGACCCCGGACTCGGTCTCCAGCAGGACGTGCTGCGGGTCGTGCTGGCCGTTCGGGGCATTCCGCGTGGCCTTGCCCAGGCGGACCTGGACGCTGGTGATTTCCTCGCCGGTGAAGAACCGGATGGCGTCGAACTCGTGGACCACGGAGTCGTTGATGAGCATCTCGTTGGTGAAGCCCTCGGGGGTGCTTGGGTTGCGGTGCTGGTGGTGCAGCATCAGCAGTTCGCCCAGTTCGTGGTTGCGGATGATCGAGCCCAGGGTGGCGTATTCGGCGTCGAAGCGGCGCATGAAGCCCACCTGGATGCGCTTGTGGCCCAGTGCCACCTCGGCTTCTACAATCCTCCAGGAGGATTCGGCGTCAGGGGTGAGGGGCTTTTCGCAAAGGATCGGGATGTCCTTGGCAATGGCCTTGAGCAGGATGTCCTCGTGCAGGAAACCCGGGGTGGCGATCAGGACGGCGTTGACGTCGCCGTTGTTGAGGGCTTCCTCGGCGTCGGCCAGGGCCACGGCTCCGGGGATGCCTTCGGTGGCGGCCTGGGCGCGGGCAAGGTCGACGTCGACGACGGCGGCAACGTCGGCTCCGTGGATGCGCTTATTCAGGCGCTGGATGTGGTCGGCGCCCATGCGGCCTGCGCCGATGACGGCGACGCGGAGGTTTTCAGTCATTGTTTTGTCCTTTTGGTGTCTGAGACGGGCTTAGCTGACAGCGGTGCGGGAGCCGCAGGACAGCAGGTAGTTGCGGGTGCGCTTGGCGATCGGCATGGGAACGTCGAAGGCCACGGGGTACATGTCCTGTTCGACGATGCCGAAGATCGGCCGGTCCAGGGCCTCCACTGCTTCGATGACCGCGCGCAGGTCCGGCAGGCCGTTGGGCGGTTCGGTCATGACGCCGGCAAGGTTGGCAGCTGCCCACGTCATGTTTTCCTCGTTGACTCGTCTGAGGATCTCCGGGTTGATCTGCTTCAGGTGCAGGTAGCCGATCCGGTCCGGGTAGTTCTTGATCAGTTCCAGGCTGGACGCTCCGCAGTATTCCGCGTGTCCGGTGTCCAGGCAAAGGTTCAGGTACTGCGGGTCCGTGGCGCCCAGCAGTGTCTCGATGTCCTCCTGCGCGCCAACGTGGGAGTCGGCGTGCGAGTGGAACTGCTGCTTGAGGCCGAAATCCTCCAGCAGGGTCTTGCCCAGGCGGTCGTGGCCGGCGAACAGGTCATTCCAGGCCTTCTCGCCTAGCGTGCCGCTTTCCACCGCCTCACCGGTGACGTCGTCGCGCCACATGGCCGGGATGACCACGATGTGCTCGCCGCCCATGGCGGCGGTCAGTTCGGCCACCTTGCGGGCAGGCTCCCAGGCGGTTTCCCACTGGTCCAGGCCGCGGTGGAAAGCGGTGAACACGGTGCCGGCCGTGACCTTGAGGTCGCGCTGCTTGAGTTCCTCCGCAAGCCGGGCGGGGTCCGCGGGCAAATAGCCGTAAGGGCCCAGTTCAATCCACTTGTAGCCCGATTCGGCCACCTCGTCCAGGAACCGTTCCCACGGTGTCTGCTTGGGGTCGTCCGCGAACCAGACGCCCCAGGAGTCCGGCGCCGTGCCGATGATCAGTTTGTTCTCTGCTTCCGTCATAACAGCATTTCTTTCTTTCGTTGCATCGATTGCTCCGTAACTGCCCTTTTGAAGGCTCAAAACGACGTTTACGGAGCAATCGATTGAGGGGTGGGGAGGTCAGTTGGAGGGGAAGTTGTAGGAGGCGCCGGAGGCGTGGTGGGTTTCGGGCCAGCGGGAGGTGACGACTTTGCCGCGGGTGTAGAAGGATACGCCTTCGGGGCCGTAGACGTGCTTGTCGCCGAAGAGGGATGCCTTCCAGCCGCCGAAGGAGTGGTACGCCACCGGGACGGGCAAAGGCACGTTGATGCCGATCATGCCCACGGTCACGGAGCGCTGGAACTTGCGGGCGGCGGCGCCGGAGGAGGTGAAGATGGCGGTGCCGTTGCCGTAGGGGTTGGCGTTGATGAGCTTGATGCCCTCTTCGAGGGTGTCGACGCGGACCACGACGAGGACGGGTCCGAAGATTTCCTCGGTGTAGGCGGTCATTTCGGTCTTGACGTGGTCGAGGACGGTGGGGCCTACCCAGAAGCCGTCCTCGTGGCCGGGGACCACGAGGTCGCGTCCGTCCACAACCATAGCGGCGCCGGCGGTTTCGGCTTCGGTGACGATTTTCAGGATGCGTTCCTTGGAGGCCGGCGTGATGACCGGGCCCATTTCGGCGTCGGGTTCGGTGCCGTTGTTGACCTTGACGGCTTCGGCGCGTTCCTGGACTTTGGCGACCAGGGCGTCTGCGGCGTCACCGACGGCGACGGCGACGGAGATGGCCATGCAGCGTTCCCCGGCAGAGCCGAACGCTGCGGCGGCGAGGTGGTCGGCGGCGTTGTCCAGGTCGGCGTCGGGCAGGATGATCGCGTGGTTCTTCGCCCCGCCCAGGGCCTGGACGCGCTTGCCGTGCTTGGTGGCGGTCTCGTGGACGTACTGCGCGATCGGGGTGGATCCAACGAACGAGATGCCGTCCACGTCCGGGTGGGTCAGCAGCCCGTCGACGGTTTCCTTGTCGCCGTGCAGGACCTGGAACACACCGTCCGGAAGTCCGGCTTCCTTCCAAAGCTTGGCCAGCAACAGGGAGGCGGAGGGGTCGCGCTCGGAAGGCTTGAGGATGAACGCGTTGCCGGCGGCGATCGCCATCGGCGCCATCCACAGCGGGACCATGACGGGGAAGTTGAACGGCGTTATGCCCGCAACCACACCGAGCGGCTCACGGAAGGAGAAGACGTCGATGCCGGTGGAAACCTGGTCCGAGTAGTCGCCCTTGAGCAGGGTGGGGATGCCGCAGGCGAACTCCACGACTTCGAGGCCGCGGCCGATCTCGCCCTTTGCGTCGGAGAGGACCTTGCCGTGCTCGGCGGTGACGAGCTGGGCGAGTTCCTCCACGTGCGCGGCGACGAGTTCGCGGAACTTGAACAGCACTGCTGTGCGCTTGGCCAGGGAGATGTCGCCCCAGGTGTCGGCGGCCTTGCGGGCTGCGGCGACGGCGGTGTCCAGGTCGGCCCGGCTGGCCAGCCGCAGCTTGCCGGTCACGGCGCCGGTGGCAGGGTTGTAGACGGGAGTGGTGCGGTCGCCCTCGCCGGCGGTTTCCGTGCCGTTGATGAAGTGGTTGATGACGGTGGTCTCAGTGGTGGTGGCAGTCATGGGACTCTTCCTTGAGTGGTGGGTCAGGAGAAGGAGGGGGTCAGCCGAGCAGTTTGCGCTGGCGCGACTTGTGGTCAACGTAGGTCTGGAAAGCCTGTTTGGTGGAGTCCAGTGCGGAGACCTGGGAGACGGGGACGTCCCACCAGGATTCAGAGGACGGGGCGTCCAGCAGCGGGTCGGATTCGACGTGGATCAGGATCGGTCCGCTGCCTTCCGGGGCGGCCTTGGCATCGCGGATGGCCAGTTCGAGTTCGGCGATGACTTTTTCGCCGGGTTCGATCCGGATGACCTTCACGCCCAGGGACTCGGCGTTCAGGGCCAGGTCCACGGGCAGGGTCTCACCCTCGTCGAAGCTGTGCTGCTCCTCGTTCAGCGCCCGGTACTGGGTGCCGAACCGCTGCGAGCCCAGGGATTCGGAGAGCGAGCCGATAGAGGCGTAGCCGTGGTTCTGGATCAAGACCACGATCAGCTTGATGCGTTCGGCGACGGCGGTGACCAGTTCGGTGTGCATCATCAGGTAGGAGCCATCCCCCACCATCACGACGACGTCCCGCACCTGGTCGCCCGTGCCACCTGCCGCCGTCGTGCTGGCTGCCTCAGCGATCGCTGCGCGCTTGACGCCGAGGCCGCCGGGGATCTCGTAACCCATGCAGGAGTAGGCGTACTCGACGTGGTAGCCGAACGGGTCGCGGACACGCCACATCTTGTGCAGGTCCCCGGGCAGCGACCCTGCGGCGCAGATCACCACGTCGCGGGCGTCCATGGCCCGGTTGGTGGCGCCGATGATCTCGTTCTGCGCCGGCAGCGGGGTGTAGCGGGTATCGAACGCCTCATCGACGGTGGCGTTCCAGCGCTTCTTCTCGGCCGCAATCTTGTCCTCGAGGTCGGCGCCGACCCGGTAGCCGCCCAGGGCTGCGTTCAGCTTGACCAGGGCCTTGCCGGCGTCGGCGACGATCGGCAGGTGCGTGCCGTGCTTGTAGGCGTCGATCGGGGCGACGTTGATGTTCACGAACTTCACGTCCGGGTTCTGGAAGGCGCTGCGCGACGCGGTGGTGAAGTCCTCGTACCGGGTACCGATGCCGATGATCAGGTCCGCCTCCGCAGCGACGGCGTTGGCCGCCGTCGTGCCGGTGGAACCGATCGCGCCCAGGGACTGCGCGTGGTCCCAGGGCAGGACGCCGACACCTGCCTGCGTGTTGCCCACCGGAATCCCGGTCAGCTCGGCGAACTTCGCCAACTCGTCGTTGGCGTAGGCGTAGAGGACGCCGCCGCCGGCGATGATCAGCGGGCGCTTCGCGGCGCGGATCGCTGCGGCAGCGCGGGCGATGTCCTCGTCGTCGGCGTCGGGTCGGCGGATACGCCACTCCCGCTCGGCCAGGAACTCCTCGGGCACGTCCAAGGCCTCGGCCTGGACATCCTGCGGCAACGAAATGGTCACCGCGCCGGTCTCGGCCGGGTCCGTGAGCACCCGCAGGCCGTGATGGAACGCGGAGAACAACTGCTCCGGCCGGTTGACGCGGTCAAAGAACTTCGACAGCGGCCGGAACGCGTCATTGACCGTGACGTCATACGCGTAGGGCTGCTCGAGCTGCTGGAGCACCGGGTCAGCGGCGCGGGTCGCGAACGTGTCCGACGGCAGCAGCAGGACCGGGAGGCGGTTGGTGGTGGCCAGCGCCGCGCCGGTCAGCAGGTTCGACGAACCCGGCCCGATGGAGGTGCTGACTGCATACGTCTGGCGGCGGCGCGTGTGCCGGGCGTACCCCACGGCCTGGTGGACCTGGGCCTGCTCATTGCGGCCCTGGTAGTACGGCATCAGGGCGGGATCCAGTTGCTGGTACTGCTTCAGCGCCTGGCCCACACCGGCCACATTGCCGTGCCCAAAAATACCGAACGTGCCCGGAATCAGCCGCTCACGGTACTCAACGCCATTGATGGAATCGACGGTGTACTGCTTGGAAAGGTATTCGACGACGGCCTGGGCCACCGTCATTCTGCGCGTTGCCATGATACTTACTCCGGGATTTCAGTGGTGTGGTGCAGGAGCGAGGCGGCCGTGGCGACGGCGCCCGCGACATCACCATCGGCGGGGTAGAGCAAGGTCCGGCCAACCGTGAGGCCCCGGACGCCGGGAAGCGCCAGCGCGGCACCCCAGGTGGCAAAGACCTCGTCCTGGGACCCGTCCGGGTCACCGCCCAGCAGGACGGTGGGCATGGTGGTGGCAGCCATGACGCGTTCCATCTCCGCCACCACGGGAAGCTTCATCCATGTGTAGGCGCTGGTGGACCCCAGTCCTTCGGCGATCGCGATGGACTTGATCACGGCGTTGGGAGTCAGGTCGTTCCGGACCCGGCCGTTTTCACGGACCGACAGGAACGGCTCCACCATGGCGATCAGCTTCCGCTCCGCCAGGGAGTCAATCGCCCTGGCGGTTGCCTCCAGCGTGACCACGGTGTCCGGGTCGCCCAGGCAGATCCGGGTGAGCATCTTTCCGCCGTCCGCCCCCAAGGCTTTAAGGGCGGCGGCGGTGTGGCCGGTGAACCGGTCATCGAACTCGTTGACCAGCCCGGACAGACCGCCGCGGTTCATCGAACCAAACACCAGCTTGCCGTCCAGCGCGCCCAGCAGCAGCAGGTCATCCATGATGTCCGGGGAGGCAAGGACACCGTCGACGGCGGGGTTGGCCAGGACGATCTGCAGCCGGTCCAGCAACTGCCGGCGGTCAGCCATCGCCACGGGATCGCTGCCGACGGCCAGGGCACCGCGGGCCGGGTGGTCGGCGGCGACGATGAAGTTCTGCCGGCCTGCCTTCACACCCGGGTGGCGCCGCCGGGAGTTTGCGGCCCGGGCCACGGCCTCGGGGTCCTCCAGGCGGATGGTGGTCAGGTGCTCGTAGCGGCGCGGATCATCGTCCACGGCGCTCTCCGGGCTGACGGGGGTGAGGGTCACAGTGCTGCTCCTTCGGTGGCAAGCTGCGGGGCGGAGCCGGAAACGGTGCCGGGAACCGGGCGTCCGCGTTCGGCCAGCAGCGAGGTGACCTCGGCCGGCGTCGGCATCGCATCAGCGCAGGACAGGCGGGAGGCGACGATCGCGCCGGCGGCGTTGGCGTAATCCAGGACCTGCGCCAACGGCCAGCCAGACAGCAGGCCGTGGCAGAAGGCGCCGCCGAAGGAATCGCCGGCACCCAGGCCGTTCAGGGTTTCCACGGGGACGGGGGCGGAGACAACACGTTCGGTGCGGGTCTTGGCCATCACGCCTTCCGCGCCGAGCTTGACGACCGCGATCTCCACGCCGGCTGCCAGCAACCGGTCCGCCTGCTCGTCCGGAGTGCCTTCGCCCACGGCGACGGTGCATTCCTTGTCGTTGCCGATCGCGACCGTGACCTGCGGCAGGATCCTGGCGACCTCCGCGCGGGCTTCCTCTTCGGAGGCCCAGAACATGGGCCGGTAATCCAGGTCCAGGATGGTGAACTGCCCCTGCGCCAGGCCGGTACGGGGACGGGCCTGGTGGGCGGCGATGTGCGCGGACCGGGATGGCTCCTGGCACAGCCCGGTGACCGTGGACCAGAAGATCCCGGCCGCGCGGATGGCGTCCAGGTCCAGCTCTTCTGCCTTGATCTGCAGGTCGGGGGCGGTGGGGAACCGACCGTAGAAGTACAGCGGGAACTCGTCGGTGGCCGGCTTGATTGCGCAGAAGGTCACCGCAGTGGGCCAGTCCTTGACCGGTGTGACGAAGGTGTCGTCGACGTTGAACTTGCGCAGCTCGCGGTGCAGGAATTCCCCGAACGGGTCATCCCCGGTGCGGGTGATGACGCCGGTCCTGCGGCCGTGTCGCGCAGCGGCAACAGCGACGTTCGACGGTGAACCGCCAAGGTATTTGCCGAAGGAATTTACCTCCTCCAGGCCAACGCCGATGTCGTTCGGGTATATATCAACGCTGATGCGCCCGATCGTAAGAAGCTCGTGGGTCACGGTAATCGTGGACCTTTCTGGTGTGGAACTCGAGTCCTTTGCGGGGCAGGAGTCCCGGGACTGGCAGGCCGTGGCGTGGGCCACAGGCACTACTTTGCCCCAGATCGAATGTCATGTCAAAGGTTTGTACTGACATACTTACAACAAGGGGGAACCGGGATGCCCGCACAAGCTCGCAGGCGCCCGAACTACTGCTTGGGGACGGCCAATTCGCCCGTCACGTACTGCGCACGGCCAAAGCCGAAGGACCAGTCGCCCGCAGTGTTTTCGACGTAGCCGATGAAGACGTCTTCGCCGGCGACCCCCACGGCCGCGAGCTTGTCGGCCACGGCAGCGAACAGCCGCTGCTTATCCTCTTGGGAGCGGCCACCCTGGGTGAAGATCTGGATCATCACTACTCCCCCGCTGCGTTTAAAGCCAAGCCCTGCATCCTGGGCGAAGATCTGCCCCTCTGGGTGCTCGGTGAGGATATGGAAGTAGTCCCGCTCCGGAATGCCATACTCGGCCAGCATGGCATCGTGGATGCCGCGGCTGAGCTGCTGCAGATCCTCGGCGGTGCGTCCTTCGTTGACGTCAATGCGGACCAGTGGCATGAAGTTTCTCCTCAGTAATTTGTACAGACATACTAACAAAGTCGCATTGAGAGATTCAAGCCCCCTCTTGCGCTGTGAACGGCAACAGGCCTAGCATTAATCAACCGTAAGGTTGATAAACAAAAGAGTTGATTACATGAAAGGCCGGCAGTGACGTCCCAGGATGATTCGGCTTTGGACTTGGCCTTCCTGGCCCTGGCCGATCCCGTCCGCCGGAGCATCATCGCCCGGTTAAGCCGGGGTCCGGCCACGGTCAATGACCTGGCCGAACCCTTCGAGATTTCCAAGCAGGCGGTCTCGAAGCACATCCAGGTACTCGAGCAGGCGCAGTTGGTCACCCGCAGCAGGGAGGCCCAGCGCCGGCCAGTTCACCTGAACCCCGCACGGCTTGAGGCGCTTACTGCCTGGATCGACCAGTACCGGCTGGTCCGCGAGGAGCAGTTCCGCAGCCTGGATGCCGTGCTTGGATCCAGCGCCGGGCAAGCGGCGCCAAAGGCAAAGGAAACGAAATGACCAACCCACTGAAGATCACAGCCCCCGAAGGACTCCCCTACATCGATTTCGAGCGGGAGTTCGACTTTCCGGTGGCGGATGTGTTCCGGGCGCACAAAGACCCGGGCCTGGTGGCCCAGTGGCTGGGTCCGCGGGGCATGAAGATGGAGATGGACCACTACGACTTCCGCACGGGCGGCAGCTACCGCTACATCCACACGGGCCCTGAAGGGGTGCCGTACGAGTTCCGCGGGATTTTCCACACGGTGCGCGAGAACGAGTTTGCCTTGCAGACCTTCGAGTTCGGCGGCTACCCGGACTCGGTCAGCCTGGAGTCCATGACGTTCGAGGAACTCGACGGCGGCCGCTGCCGGCTGCGGGGCCACGCCATGTACCAGAGCATGGAGGCGCGGGACGGCATGCTGCACTCGGGGATGGAGGGCGGCATGTCAGAGGGCTATGAGCGGCTGGAGGAGCTGCTGGCGGGCGCCTCGGTCTGACGCAGGAGAAGGGCTTCGTCCAGTACCCGGCCCAGGTTGGCTGCATCGTGGGCGAACCGGCCCAGGAAGAGTCCGTCCGCCGCCGGCAGTTGGGGAAGCAGTCCAGGTCCGGCGCTGCCGCCGTAGATGAGGGGGCAGCGCGGGCCCAGCGCCGCCCGGATCCGGCTCAGCACGGCGTTGACATGCTGCGGCGGGGCCGGCTCCTGCGCGCCGATCGCCCACACGGGTTCATAGGCCAGGACCAGGCTACTGGCCAGTGTGGAATCGCCGCCTGTGGCGGCGTGGACCTGCCGCACGCAAAAGTCCGCGGCAGCTCCGGCGTCGAGCCTGTCCGGCTCGCCGATGCATAGCAGCGGGGTGAGGGAATGGCCGACGGCGGCACGCACCTTGCGTGCCACCACGGCGTCATCCTCACCGAACTGCCGGCGGCGTTCGGCATGGCCGATTTCGACGAGCGAGACGCCGAGTTCGGCCAGCATGCCGGGGCTGACTTCCCCGGTCAGCGGCCCGTCCCCCCAGGCGCAGTTCTGCGCCCCGAGCAGTACGGGTGAGCCGGCCAGAATCCGCTTGGCCTGATCAAGGACGGGGAAGGATGGGATGACGAAGACCCGGACCGGGGAATCCTCGGCGGAATTCATGGCCAGTCCGGGCCTGTCGTCGACAACAGAGCGGACCTCCGACAGCCAGCGCAGGCTTGCCTGGTAGCCCAGGTACATTTTGGTGCTGACACCGACATAAAGGGTGCCGTTTCCTGCGCTGCTGCCGGAGGTGCTCATGGGTTTCCTTGCGTGGATGGTGTGACGAACTCAGTCCAGCAGGTCGTCGGCCTTGTTCCTGAACCGCTTGGTGGCATACATCATCGCCGCCGCGACGAATGGCAGGACACCCAGGGCGTAGACGCCCATCGACCCGGTTGGCGACTGCGTGGCTTCGTTGACTGCGGTCCGCAGGATGGGCGCCACGAACCCGCCCAGGTTGCCAAGGGAGTTGATCAGCCCGATGCCTGCGGCGGCGGCGGAACCTGCGAGGAACGCCGTGGGATAGGACCAGACCACCGGGCCGACGGCAAGGAAGCTGCAGACAGCCAGGGTTATGAAGATCATGCCCAGGACCGGCTGGTGGTTGGTTCCTGCCCAGGCCGAGCCGAAGATGCACAGGCCAGTGGAGAGGAAGAGGATTGTGCCGAACTTCCGCCGCTTGGCCACGGTGTCAGCCGCTTTGCCAATGAAGTAGCAGGCGAAGATGCCGAAGAACCATGGGACGGCGATCAGGAGGCCAACGGCGAGTCCCACCTTTTGGCCGGTCAGGGAGGACACCTGCTGGGGCAGGAAGAAGGTCACGCCGTAGACGGCGATCTGCAGGCAGAAGTAGATGGCGGTGAAGTACCAGACGCGGCCGTTGCGCATGGCCGCAAGGATGCCTCGGGGACCGTGCTCGTCCTTGATGTTGTCCTCCAGCGCCATGACTTCCTTCAGCGCGTATTTTTCCTCGCTGTTGAGGAACTTGGCCTTCTCCGGGCCATTGATCAGGAAGAAGAAGGCCGCGATGCCTGCCAGGACGGCCAGCAGGCCCTCGACGAAGAACATGACCTGCCAGCCGCGCAGGCCGGGCACCTGGTCGCCGATGTTGATCAGCCAGCCGGACAGCGGGTTGCCGATCATCTGGGAGAACGGCTGGGCCAGGTAGAAGATGGCGAACATCTGGACGCGCACCTTGTTGGGGAACCATTCGGCGAGGTACATGATCACGCCCGGGAACAGGCCGGCCTCGGTCACGCCGAGGAGGAAACGCAGGACCACGAACGAGGTTTCCCCCTGCACGAACGCGAAGCAGGCGGAGACGATGCCCCAGGTGATGGCGATGCGGGCCAGCCAGATCTTGGCGCCCACCTTCTTGAGCAGCAGGTTGCTGGGGATCTCGAAGATCGCGTAGCCGATGAAGAAGATGCCTGCGCCCAGGGCGAAGGCCGCGGCGGACACCCCCTTGTCCGCCCCCAGTGCCGCCTCGGCGAAGCCGACGTTGGTGCGGTCCAGGAACGAAACGACGTACAGGATGACCAGCATCGGCATCAGACGGCGGGCCGCCTTGAAAATCGCTGACTTCAGGACCGGACGGGCCAGGAGTTCTTTGGATGTTGCGGTGGTTTCTGACACAGCACTCTCCTTCGAGTGGTGACGTTGGTGGTTCCCCGCGGGCCGGCGGCCCGCGGATCTTATGGTGGCGCCCCGGTCCTTCGTGTTGGCCGGGTGGGGTGCCGTCAGTGCATGTACAGGCCGCCGTCGACGTTCAGCGTCTGGCCCGAGATGTAGCCGGCGTCCTCGCCAATGAGGAAGGAGATGGCCGCCGCGATGTCGCGGGTAGTGCCAACCCGGTTCACCACCAGGTCCTTCACGAGTTCATCCTTGCGTTCCTCGCTGAGGGTGCCGCCCATGATGTCGGTGTCGATCGGGCCCGGCGAGATGGCGTTGACAGTGATGTCGTACCCGCCCAGTTCGCGGGCGGTGGCGCGCGTCAGGCCGATGACGCCGGCCTTTGCCACCGAGTACGGGGTCTTGCTGAAGGTTCCGCCGCCGCGCTGGGCGGAGACCGAGGAGATGTTGACGATCCGCCCCAGCCGGTTCTTCACCATCGATTCGGCCGCCCGGCGGGTGGCGTAGTGGACACCGTTCATGTTGATGTTGACCACACGGTCCCATTCGGCGCCGTCGAGTTCGAGGTAGGGAACCGGGGAGCTGACGCCGGCGATGTTCGCCAGGGCCACCAGCTGGGGAAGTTGGGCTTCGATCTCGTCGATGGCGGCCCGGACGGAGGCTTCGTCGCCGATGTCGGCTCCGGCGCCGTGGGCTTGGACGCCGTGCTTTTCGGCCAGGTCCTTTGCCAGGTCCTTGCTGGCGGCGTCGTCGAGGTCGATCACGCCGATGTTCCAGCCGCGCTCGGCGAGGTAGTCCGCGGTGGCCCGGCCGATGCCGCGTTCGGAGACGGCGCCGGTAACGATCACCGTGCGGTCTGCGGGAAATGGTGTCATGGAGTGTTTCCTTCGAAAGTTGGCGGATTACCCGAGGGGTGCCGGACCGAGTTCCTCGATGAGCTTTTGCATGGCGACGTACGCCTTGTTCCGGTAGGCAACCAGGGCTGCGGTCCGGTCGGCGGGTACGTCAAGGAACCCGGAGCCGGTCTTGGTGCCGAGCTGGCCGGCGTCGACCTTTTCCTGGAGGATCTTCGGCGTAGCGAAACGTTCCGGGAAACCGGTCTGCAGTGACTTGTAGCAGAAGGCGTAGACGTCCAGGCCTGCCATGTCCGCGATGGCGAAGGGGCCGAAGAACGGCAGCCGGAAGCCGAAGGTGGTGCGCACCATCGTGTCCACGTCCTCGGCCGTGGCGATGCCTTCCTCCACCACCTGGGCGGCCTCGTGGAAGAGGGCGTACTGGAGCCGGTTCAGCACGAAGCCGGTGACGTCCTTGACGGTGGCGGTTTCCTTGCCGGTCTCCCCCACGATGGTGCGGGCGGCTTCCACTGTGGCCTCTGACGTGCCCTCGTGCGGAATGACCTCCACACCGGGGATGAATGGCGCCGGGTTGGAGAAGTGGACGCCCAGGAAGCGCTCCGGGTTTTCCACTACCTCGGCGAGCTTGGCGATGGAGATGGTGGAGGTGTTGGAGCCGATGATGGCGTCGGGGCGGGCGGCGGCGCTGATCCGGCCCAGGGTGGCGTGCTTGATCTCCAGGACCTCCGGCACTGCTTCCTCGATGTACTCGGCTTCCGCCACTGCCTCTTCAATGTCCTTGGCGGCCCAGAGGTTTTCTTTGAGCAGGTCCGTGGCGTTGGCCGGGAACAGGCCGGCGGCAACGAATTCGTCGGATTCCTTCAGCAGCCGTTCGTAGTTGCCCTGGGCGATTTCGGCGGAGATGTCCGCCAACGCGACGCGGGCCCCGGCAAGTGCCAGGACCTGGGCGATCCCGCCGCCCATGTAGCCGGAGCCGACGACGGCGATGTTTCGGGTGCTCATGTGGTTTCAAGTCCTTCCGACGCGCCCTCATAGGAGCAGATGGCGTCTACTTTGGCCGCGGATGCGGAGTTTTCATCGAAGCGGTAGTTGAGCCACTCGCCCACCAGCTTCTTGGCAAGTTCAAGGCCGATGACGCGCTGGCCCATGGTCAGGACCTGGGCGTTGTTGGACAGCACCGACCGCTCCACCGAGTAGCTGTCGTGGGCGGTGACGGCCCGGATGCCGGGCACTTTGTTGGCGGAGATCGCGACGCCCAGGCCGGTACCGCAGATGAGCAGGGCCCGGTCGGCTTCCCCGGCGGCCACTTTGCGGGCAGCGGCGACGGCCAGGTGCGGGTAGGCAGTGGTGTCGTCGGCGCCCACTCCCACGTCCTCCACCGAGGCGACGCGGGGGTCCGCCTCCAGCAGTTCGCGCAGGGCGTTCTTGTATTCCACACCGGCTTCGTCGTTGCCGACGACGATGCGCCAGCCTGGCTGGGTGTTCTCGGTCATGCGGTTCTCCTTAGTGGCTTTCAAGGGTGGCGGCGTACTCGGCTACCCTGAGGGCGATGAGGCCGAAGGATACGGCACCCGGGTCGGGGTGGCCCAGGCTTTTTTCCGCCAGGGGGCGGGCGCGGCCCTTCTTCGGGCTGAGTTCGGCAGTCGCGTCAGCGGCCCTTGCTGCCGCCTCCGCCGCTGCACGCAGGCTGCTGGCCAGGCTGCCGCCGTCGTCAATTGCTTTGTTGAAGGTGTCGGCGAACGGAAGCAGCGCGTCCACCATGGTCTTGTCCCCTGCTTCGGCCTTGCCCAGGGTGATGATGGCGTCGCGAAGGGCGTTGACGGCTGCGGCTGCGTCTGCGGCGGTGTATGTTTCCTTGCTGCCCAGGGTCCTGCCGACGGCGGTGACGGCTGCGCCCCACAGGGCCCCGGAGGTGCCGCCGGCGCGTTCCGCCCACTGCTCACCGGCCGCCGCGAGGAGTTCCTCGAGCCCGGCGCCGGCGGCGTGGGACTTCTCGGCGGCGGCAACGGCGGCATCAACGCCGCGGCGCATGCCGATGCCGTGGTCGCCGTCCCCGGCAATGGCGTCCAGCTTCCCCAGTGCGTCCTCGTGTTCGACGACGACGGACCGGGCTTCCTTCAGCGCGCCCACGGCCGTGGCAGCCAGGGCAGTGGAGGCTGGCGTGGCGGCCAGCGCCGGCGTCGTCGTTCCGGCCTCGGCGAGGGACGCGACCGTGCGTTCCCGGCGCGGCGCCAGGTTGCCCTTGCGGAAGGCGGGGGTGTCAGCCGGCGCGGCCCAGAACTTCTCCAGTTCGGCGTCCAGCCAGAACAACGTCAGGGACAGCCCGGACATGTCCAGGCTGGTGACCAGTTCACCGCACTCCGGCTCCACTATCTCCAGTCCGGCCTCGGCCAGCAGCGCCTCGACCTTGCCGAACAGCAAAAAGAGTTCGTCGTACTTGACGGTTCCCAGCCCGTTCAGGATCGGCACCACCCGGCGCCCGGCGGTTTCCGGCTTATCCTTCAGCAGCCCATCCACCAGCAGCCTTGCGAGCTCGCTGGCCGTGGGAAGGGGCTGCTCCGAGATGCCCGGTTCGCCGTGGATGCCGAGCCCCACGGACATCATGCCTTCGGGCACCGTGAACAGCGGCTCGGCAGCTCCGGGGAGGGTGCAGCCGGCAAAGGCGACACCGAGCGAGCGGGTGTGGTGGTTGGCCTTGATGGCCAGCCGCTCCACCTCGTCCAGGTCCAGGCCGGCTTCTGCCGCCGCCCCGGCCACCTTGAAGACCGTGAGGTCGCCCGCGATGCCACGGCGCTTGCCGATTTCGTCCAGCGGGGCGCTGGCGACGTCATCGGTGACCAGCACGGTCCGGGTTTCGATGCCCTCAGCGTTCAGCTTGTCCTGTGCCTGGCCAAAGTGCAGGACGTCGCCGGCGTAGTTGCCGTAGCTGAACAGGACGCCGCCGCCGCTCTGGGACGCTTTGGCCACCCGGTAGGCCTGTCCTGCAGAGGGGGAAGCAAACATGTTGCCGCAGGCGCTTCCGGCCGCCAGCCCGGCACCCACCAGGCCGGCAAAGGCCGGGTAGTGGCCGGATCCGCCGCCGATGACCAGGGCCACCTGGCCTTGGGGCGTTTCGGTGGAACGGACCACGCCGCCGTCAACGCGCGCCACGTACTGGCGGTTGGCGGCCACGAAGCCGTCGAGGGCGTCGTCTGCGAACTGCGCTGGATCGTCAAATATCTTTGTCATGATTCCTCGTTGAACCGGTTGAGTCGGTTTGGGATGCCTGCCGGCTTAGCGTGCGGGAACTGCCGCCGGGGCCTGCCGCCCCTGGGCCACCAGGCTGGTGCCCAGTGCATAGCCGTCGCGCTTGGGCAGCACCTGCCGGCGCAGGTAGTTCTGGTTGGCCGCGGTGACGCTCAGGCCGTCGCCGCCGTAGTGCTCCGTGCAGATGACCCCCTGGAAGCCCACCGAGATAGCGAACTGGAAGGCCTCGCGGTAGCTGATCAGCCCGGACTCCATCGGAGCCGGCATGGCGACGTACTGGTCCCGTGCCTGGTCCTCGTCGCGGATGTAGTTCTTGACGTGCCAGTAGTTGGAGTACGGCAGAGTCTTGTGCACCAGTTCGCGCCAGTCCTCGATGGGGCGGTGCAGGCGGATCAGGTTGCCCAGGTCCGGGTTCAGTCCAACGTTGGGCAAATCGATGTCCTGGACGAGCTGCACGGACGAATCGCCCGTGCCCAGGAACGTGTCCTCATACATCTCCAGGGACACCAGGAGCCCCAGTTCAGCGGCGTGCTTGCCTACTTCGCGGATGCGGGTGACGGCGTTGTTCCAGGCCTCCTTGTCCCCTGCCGGGTCCTTGTGGCCTTCCACGGTCCAGAACCACAGTTGCTTCTGCTGTTCCGCGGTGATGGCCTGGTGCAGGCCGATCGAGACAACTTCGCAGCCGAGCTGGGCTGCGGCCTCCAGGGTGCGGTGGGTGTAGGCCAGGTTCTCTTCCCAGTTGCCTTCCTGGATCACGCTGCGGCGGATGGCTGAGATGGAGGGAAGGCCAAGGCCGGCGGCGGTGGCGGCGGACTTCAGCTCATCCAGGCGTGCGCTGGACAGGTCGCCGGGGCGTACCCAGCTGTCCGTGAGGTCGGCATTGGTGAAGCCGGCGTCAGCCACTTCCTCGAAGACCTGTTGCCAGTCACTGGCAGGGGCGTCCTGGACGGTGGTCCCGTCCGGCCTGGTTCCGGGGAACTGCAGCAGGGCAGCAGCGATGGGCCAGTTTTCAGCGGTGTAC
Organism: Arthrobacter liuii; assembly: GCF_014639275.1. Classification (GTDB taxonomy): domain Bacteria; phylum Actinomycetota; class Actinomycetes; order Actinomycetales; family Micrococcaceae; genus Arthrobacter; species Arthrobacter liuii. The sequence goes on from NZ_BMFW01000010.1 coordinate 118,572, forward strand.
GGCATTGTCACTCCAGATCATAAATCGCATTTCCTATAGGATCTACGGCTTGGTTGGTGCTGTCAAGGGTTTTTCGTTCCTCCCGGCAGTGGGAGGCATGGGTGCTGGGAGGACTTTCAGGCCCGCCCGACGCCACGCTGATACTGCTAGCTGCGCGCTTCGCTGTCGTGCTGCGAGCGCTGTTTGACGCCCTCGATGTGGTCGACCATTGCCTGGCGGGCAAGTTCGGCGTCGCCCGCTTCGAATGCCTTGAGGATCTCCGTGTGCTCCGCGATGGCGTAATCGGCGTCAGTGACGCCCAGGCCGCCGAAGAAGCGGAAGCGCTGCACCTGGCCGCCCAGCGCGTTGTAAGCGGACAGCAGGAACTGGTTGTTCGCGGATTCGGCGATGAGGCGGTGGAACCGTTCGTCGGCTTCCCAGTAGGCGCGGAACTCCGCGAAGGACGGACCCCGCGGAGCTGCCTTCAGGTCCTCGATCGCCCGCCCCAGTTCAGCAGTCAATTGGGTGTCCGCGTGCTTGCAGGCCATGAAGGCGTTGGCCGGTTCGATCACCAGCCGGGCGTCCATCAGGTCAGCCAGCTCTTCCGGGGAGAAAAGCGGGGCCACCCGGTAGCCCCGCAGTGCCATCCGCCGGACCATCCCGGTTGCCTCCAGCCGGGCAAGCGCCTCGCGCACGGGTGTTGGGGAGACATCCAGCTCCCTGGCCATCCCGTCAATACTGACGGGCGTGCCTGCCTCCAACCGGCCGTCCATCAAGGCAACAAGAAGTGCTTCGTAGACGTGGTCAGCGAGCACCTGCCTGCTCACGCCGCCGGAGGCCTGGTTCGTGGTTGCCATGAAGAAATCCTATAGCCGGGGAACGCGCGGAAGCGCGGGAGTGAACGGCAGCGGGGTCCCGGTGCCGCACGGCCGGTAAGCCGTACGGCACCTTCAGGCAGTGCCGGTCAGGAAACCTGCAGGCCGCCGTTGATGTCGTAGGTGGCGGCCGTGATGTACCCGGCGTCCTCGCTGAGGAGGAACGCGATCAGGGCTCCGACTTCCTCGCGCGTTCCCACCCGGCCCATCATGATTCCCTCGGACATCTGCGCCTTGCGTTCATCGCTTAGCGTTCCGCCCATGATGTCCGTGTCGATCGGGCCCGGCGCAATGGCGTTCACGGTGATGTTGTGCTCGCCCACTTCCCGGGCCAGCGCACGGGTGAAGCCCAGGATGCCGGCTTTGGAGGCACTGTAGGCCACCTTGGAGTAGGTCCCGCCGCCGCGCTGGGCGGAGATGGAGGAGATGCTGACGATCCTGCCCAGTTCCCGCTCGATCATCCCTTTGAGGACGCGCTGGGAAACCACGAAGGTGCCGCGCATGTTGATGGCGAAAACCTTGTCCCATTCCGCCACCGTGGTTTCCATGAAGGGGGTGGGTGAACTGATTCCAGCGAGGTTGACCAGTCCAACGATCGGCGGAAGGGCCTGCTCGATCTCCGTGATGGCGCGGTCCACGGATGCCTCGTCCGAGACGTCGGCGCCCACGCCGATCGCCTTGACAGCGTGGCTGGAGCCGATTTCCGCCGCCGCGGCCTGGGCGTCTTCGGCATTGATGTCCAGGATGGCGATGGACCAGCCTTCGCTGGCCAGCCGGCTGGCAGTTGCGCGGCCGATGCCGCGGACCGATGCCGCCCCGGTCAGGACGGCGGTGCGCTCGGCGGGAAAGGTGTGCTCTGTAGTCATTGCTGGTTCCTAGTGGGTTTCGGCGGCAGGAATGGTGGCACCGGGGGCGGAGACACCTTCAGGCCGCTTGCGTGCGTAAAGGTAGGTGGCGATGGCGGTCACGGCAAGGCAGGCGGCCAGGAAGACCAGGCCGGTCTGGCTGTTTCCGGTGGCGTCCTTGAGGATGCCCACGATGTAGGGAGCCACGAAGCCGCCCAGGTTGCCGAGCGAGTTGACCATGGCCAGCCCGGCTGCGGCCGCAGCACCGGTGAGGGCTGCGGAGGGCATGGCCAGGAATGGTGCAATCGCGGAGTAGATGCCCATTGCTGCAAGTGTCAGGAAGACCATGGCGAGCACGGCGTTGACGGGGAGCAGGAAGCCGGCACCCAGGAGGCCGACGGCGGCGAGCACCATGCTGACGCTGGCATGCCAGACGGGGTTGCCGGTACGGTCCGACCGCTTGCTCCAGAAGTAGACGAATACGGCGGCGATGGCGTATGGGATGAAGACAATGAACCCCACCTGCGTTGAGTCGAACTTGCCCAGCGCCTTGACGATGGTGGGCAGCCAGAGTCCCAGGCCGTAGATGCCGCAGACCAGGCCGAAGTACAGCGCCGAGTAGGCGATGGTGCGGGGGTCCTTGAGGCCGGCCAGGAAGTTGTGATTGCCGGCCTTCTTCTTGTCGGCCAGTTCCGCGCTCATGGTGGTGGAGAGCCATTCGCGTTCTTCCGGCTTGAGCCACTTGGCGTGCTCCGGCCGGTCCGTCATGACGAAGGGCGTGATGATGCCGAGGATGATGGCGGGGATGCCTTCAAGGATGTAGAGCCACTGCCAGCCGTGCAGGCCTGCAACTCCCTCCAGGTTCAGGAGCATGCCGGAGACCGGGGCGCCAAGGGCGTTGGAGATGGGCTGGGCGAGGATGAAAATGCCCAGCACGGTCACGCGCTGGGCGGCCGGGAACCAGAGGGTCAGGTAGAAGAGGATGGCCGGGAAGAAGCCCGCTTCCGCCGCCCCGAGCAGGAAACGGATGATGTAGAAGCTGGCTTCGCCGTTCACCAGGAACATGGCGGTGGCGAAAATGCCCCAACTGATGAGGATGCGGGCGATCCACTTGCGGGCACCAAACCGGTACATGCCGCCATTGCTTGGGATTTCCAGCAGCGCGTACCCCAGGAAGAAAATACCGGCACCCAGGCCGTAGGCAGCCTCGGTCAGGCCAATGTCACCTTGCATGCCGAGCTTGGCGAAGCCGACATTGTTCCGGTCAAGGTAGGCGACGAAGTACAGAAGGACGATCAGGGGCATGAGCCTCCGGCGTACTTTGCGGAGGGTGACCTCACCCAGTTCGCTGAGTGCGGGAGCGGTAGCAGGGGAGGTCATCGTGGGCCTCCTGCGGTGATGCGGGGACCCTCACGAAGGGAATGCGCGCACATAAAGACTCCTTTGGCTGGCGGCATTTTGGGGATTGATATCAGATGTCTGATGTCTTGATGAGATTCTAGTCACAGGCGTCGAGGGGCGTCAACATGCAGTGTGTCCAGAACAGCCCATGCTGGTACATGGCAAATGCCCGTCTTGGGCAGTGCCAGACGCACGCCTCAGCCGGCGGAAGCTGCGCTGCGGCTGGACATGGCGAGGAATTGCTCGTAGTCCTCGAAGGTCTGGGTGATGTGGGCATCCATCGTGGAGCGTGCAGTGGCCGGATCGCCGGCGGCGATGGCTGCGAGGACCATCTTGTGGTGGTGGATGGCGTGGCGCTGCACGTCGGGAAAGGCCGAGGTCTCCCGCCGCATCGCGTAGAGCAGGGTGGACAGCTGGCCCAGCAGGGCCGGCACGAAGGGGTTTCCGGAGGCACGCAGGACTGTGTCGTGGAAAGCAATGTCGGCCAGGGTCAGTGCGTCCACGTCCCCGGCCTGATGTGCCGCTTCCATTTGGTCCACGCTGTCCTGCAGGGCGGCGAGGTCGGCCGGCCGGTGGCGGGAAGCCGCGAGTTCGGCAGCTCCGGTCTCCACCATGCGGCGGACCTCCAGCAGCCGCAGCGCCACCTGGTCCGAGGCCACTCCCCTGGACGCTGCCCGCATGATTGCATCCAGCCCCGTCCAGCGCTCGGGTGGATTGACGAAGGTGCCCAGGCCGCGCTTGACATACACCACGTCCTGCGCCTTGAGGGCCTTCATCGCTTCACGCGCGGTGAGGCGGCTGACCCCCGATTCCTTGGCAATATCCGCTTCCGGCGGCAGGGCGTCGTCGGCCTTGATCTGGCCGCTCAGGATGTATTCGAGGACCTTATCCACGACGGCGTCGACCAGCGTGGGTCGCTTTTCTGCCATCGCCTTTTCCCCTGCCTTCGCGCCCGGGGCGCCACGAATTCCTTCCCCTAAACATTACTAGACGGACCTGTGCAACTGCCGCCGGACCGTCGTCGTGCGTCAAACAACGAACACGGGGCCACTCCGCGGCCGTCCCCACTGCATGGGACGAGCCGGGAGCGACCCCGCGTTCTGCAGTACTCCCTAGAGGGCTGCGTAGACCTCGCGGAGCAGTGTGGCGGTCTCGGAAGGGGTCTTGCCGACCTTCACGCCGGCTGCCTCGAGGGCTTCCTTCTTGGCCTGGGCGGTACCGGCGGAGCCGGAGACGATGGCGCCTGCGTGGCCCATGGTCTTGCCTTCGGGGGCGGTGAAGCCGGCAACGTACCCCACAACCGGCTTGGTGACGTTGGCCTTGATGAAGTCTGCTGCGCGCTCTTCGGCGTCACCGCCGATTTCACCGATCATGACGATGGCCTTGGTCTCGGGGTCAGCCTCGAACGCGGCCAGGGCGTCGATGTGGGTGGTGCCGATGATGGGGTCGCCGCCGATGCCGATGGCGGTGGAGAAGCCCAGGTCGCGCAGTTCGTACATCATCTGGTAGGTCAGGGTGCCGGACTTGGAGACGAGGCCGATGGGGCCCTTGCCGGTGATGTTGGCCGGGGTGATGCCCACCAGGGCTTCGCCGGGGGTGATGATGCCGGGGCAGTTCGGGCCGATGATGCGGGTGACCTGCTTGCCGTCGGCGTCCACCTTGGACTGGGCCAGGGCCCAGAATTCGGCCGAGTCCTGGACCGGCACGCCCTCGGTGATGACCACTACCAGGCCGATGCCGGCCTCGATGGCTTCAACCACTGCGTTCTTGGTGAATGCCGGCGGCACGAAGACGATGGAGACGTCGGCGCCAGTCTCCGCCATGGCTTCCTTGACGGTGCCATAAACGTTGATTTCGTTGTCGCCGTGCAGGACGGTGGTGCCGGCCTTGCGGGCGTTGACGCCGCCCACGATGTTAGTGCCGGCCTTGAGCATCAGGGCGGTGTGCTTGGTGCCTTCGCCGCCGGTGATGCCCTGGACGATGACCTTGGAGTCTTTGTTGAGGTAGATAGACATGGTGCGTCCCTTACTTCGCTGCGTTGGCGAGCTCGGCGGCCTTGTCGGCGCCCTCGTCCATGGTGGCGGCCAGGGTAACCAGCGGGTGGTTGGCCTCGTTCAGGATGCGGCGGCCTTCCTCGACGTTGTTGCCGTCGAGGCGGACCACCAGCGGCTTGTTGGCGGTGTGGCCCAGTTCGGCCAGCGCACCCACGATGCCCTTGGCGACAGCGTCGCACGCGGTGATGCCGCCGAAGACGTTGACGAACACGGACTTGACCTGCTCGTCACCCAGGATGACGTCCAGGCCTGCGGCCATGACCTCGGCCGAGGCTCCGCCGCCGATGTCCAGGAAGTTGGCGGGCTTGACGTTGCCGTGGTTCTCGCCGGCGTAGGCCACCACGTCCAGGGTTGACATGACCAGGCCTGCACCGTTACCGATGATGCCCACTTCGCCGTCGAGCTTGACGTAGTTGAGGTCCTGCGCCTTTGCCTTGGCCTCAAGCGGGTCTGCAGCATCCTTGTCCTCGAGCTGCGCGTGCTTGGCGTGGCGGAAGTCGGCGTTCTCGTCGAGGGTGACCTTGCCGTCCAGTGCCACGATGTCGCCGGCGCCGGTCTTGACCAGCGGGTTGACCTCCACCAGGGTGGCGTCTTCCTTCTTGAAGACATCCCAGAGCTTGAGGATCACGGCGGCGACCTTGCCACGCAGTTCCTCGGCGAACCCGGCGGCTGCGACGATCTCGTCGGCCTTCGCCTGGTCGATGCCCACGGCGGGGTCGATGGCGATCTTGGCCAGCGCTTCGGGACGTTCGACGGCGAGCTGTTCGATTTCCATACCGCCTTCAACCGAGCACATGGCCAGGTAGTTGCGGTTGGCCCGGTCCAGCAGGACGGAGAAGTAGAACTCCTCGGCGATGTCCGCACCCTGGGCAATCATCACCTTGTTGACGGTGTGGCCCTTGATGTCCATGCCCAGGATGTTGGTGGCGTGCTCAAACGCCTCATCAGCGGACTTTGCGACCTTGACGCCGCCGGCCTTGCCGCGGCCGCCTACCTTGACCTGTGCCTTGACAACGGTTACGCCGCCGATCTTCTCGGCAGCTGCCTTTGCTTCTTCTGGGGTGTACGCCACGATGCCGGCAAGCACGGGTACACCGTGCGCCTCGAACATATCGCGCGCCTGGTATTCAAACAGGTCCACGGTTTAGTGTCCTTCTACGTCGAAGTAGTTTCTGTACAGTCGGACACCATCGAAGACGATGACCGGGCTGCGGATTGCAGCGCACCGGCGGCCTATCTGGAAACGAGCCACGCGGCGTAATGCTCCATGGGGAACTCTAGTCCTTTGGAGGGACCGGGCCGTCCCAGACTACCGCTTATGTGAGTAAGCACACTATTCTATGGGGCGTAGAAAAACCGCGGATTTACGCGGTTTTTGAGCCCTCCGGCTGCGGTGACGGACTGCCATTGGCGGGGCCGGGGATCAGTTCGTAACGTTCGGGGGAAACGAAGAACCCGGCGCCGGCGGAGACGTTTCCGCACGCCACCCCGCCGTTATAGGCGGAACAGCGCAGCCCGTTGCGTTCGAGGTTCTGCCCGTCGGCCAGGACAGGCAGTTGGGCCAGCGGACCGGCCTTGCTCCCCTTTGGTCCGTAGGCCGCCTCCATGGATGTGACGCCGGAGCGGCATTCCCCATAGCGCGCGGTGTCCGGGGCCAGGAGGGCCACGCCGCCCAGGTAGCCAAGATGGGTTCCGGCGCAGTCGTCCTTGATGTCCCCGGGTTGGGGCGCCTGGTAGGTGGCGAGCTCACAGTGGGCCACCGGGATGATGGGCAGCTTGTTGTTCGCGGCGTCGCTGTAGCGGTTCTGCTCGTAGGGCAGGTTCACGTGTTCCCCGCGGCCGGACGTGAGCGAACAGGCGATGGTCCGGTCCGCGTTAATGAAAGAGAGAACGTCCGTGCCGCTGGAGAACGTTTTCGCGTCGGCCAGGGGCGCCTTTTCCAGCTGCTCCATGGGTGGGAGCGGAGCCGGCGGAACGTACGACGGATCCTTGGTGGTCACCGTGCAGCCCGTGCCGGCGACAAGGAAGAGGGCGGCGAGCATCCCCCATACAGTCCGTCGCATGGCCTCCATTATGCCCGGCCGCCGGAAGTTGGGTACCACGCCGGTACTTCCCCGGTATCTGATCAGCGCACGATTTTGAAGTTGAACGCTGGCGTTCCGAGTGCACCCCAGAGGCGGAGCCAGACCGGCAGGAGCATTTCGGTCCCACGGGCGGTGGTGATGTCCCCCAGGTCGATGACATCCCGGTGGCCAAAGTCCTCCAAGAGCCCGGCGACCACGGCCTTGGCCTCTGCATCGTTGCCGGAAACGAACACCGACCCCGGATCGGACAACTGTCCGGGCCTGGCCATCAGGTCTGCGTTCATGGTGTTGAGCGTCTTCACCACGCGGGCCCCGGGGAATGCACGCTGGATCTGCTCCCCCAGCGAGTCGGTGTCCTTGACGAACAGGGTTGGGGGCATGCCGTTGCTGAAGTCGAGCGGGTTGGCGATGTCGAGGATGATCTTGCCGTCGAGATTCTCCGCCGCGGCCTGATGCAGCACGTCCAGGGATGCACCGCCATTGGTGGCGTTAACAACGAGTTCCGCCCCCACGGCGGCGTCGGCGAAGCTGGTGACTTTGATGGCGGGGTGTTGTTCGGCCCAGGCGGCGAAGGGCGGGGCGCCCATGGCGTCGGCCTCAACCCGGGCCAGCATCGTTTCCGGATTGCGGGTGCCCACGGTGACTATGTGGCCTAGGGCGTGTCTCCTAAAGCTGTCAGCCAGATGCTGATTGCTCGGAGGACTGCTCCGCCGCGGTAGGTGAGGGCGAGTTTGTCGTAGCGGGTTGCCAGGGCCCGCCACTGTTTGAAGGTGTTG
>NZ_BMFW01000011.1 GCF_014639275.1 Arthrobacter liuii
AACGCGGGACCAACGAGAACACCAACCGGCTCCTGCGGTTCTGGTTCGAGAAAGGCTCAGACCTCTCCGTCCACACCCCGGAGGACCTCCGCCAGGTCGCCGCGAAACTCAACCGCCGTCCCCGGCCACCCTGAACCTCGAGACCCCAGCCAACCGGCTGAACCAGCTGCTGCTGCAAACAGCGGCCTAAACCCCTGCGTTGCACTGACTAGTTGACTTTGCCGCTCCGCCATTACTGTTAAGTGCCAACTCGCGGCATAGGATCAGGAAGTATGGCTCCTAAAAAAGAACCGGAAACCGATACCGATGCCGACGCCGGCCAGTCAGGCGGGGTCCAGTCCGTGGAGCGCGCCCTGACCGTCCTGGAGATCCTGGCCAGGGAAGGCAGTGCCGGTGTCAGCGAGATTGCCGAGGAGATGGGCATCCACAAGTCCACGGTCTCCCGGCTCATGGGTTCCCTGGTCAGCCGGGAGATGGTCCATCAGAAGAGCGAGCGCGGGAAGTACCAGCTGGGGTTCGGCATCCTGCGCCTGGCCAGCTCCATTCCCGGCCGGCTGAGCCTGGTCCACGAGGCACGGCCGGTCCTGGAAAACCTGGCCCAGGAATTCAAGGAAACCGTCAACCTGGCTGTCCTGCGCTCCAACTACGCCGTAAACGTGGACCAGGCCATGGGCCCCTCCACGCTGGCCACCTACGACTGGGTGGGAAGCCTGACCCCGCTGCACGCCACCTCCAGCGGCAAGGTCCTCCTGGCGGCGCTGGAGGCGGACGACCGGGACCGAATCCTGAAGGAGACGGGCCTGACTGCCCGCACCGCCCGCACCATCACCGCCCGCAAGGAGCTGGACGCACAGCTGCTCGAGACAGCGGCCAAGGGGTACGCGGTGGTGCGGGAGGAGTTCGAGATCGGCCTGAATGCCGTGGCAGTGCCCGTCTACAACCACCAAGGCGTCGTGATCGGCGCCCTCAGCATTTCCGGGCCGGCATTCCGGTTCGACCCGGAGAAGATCCCGGGCCTGCTGGAAACCCTCAAGGACGCGGGACTCAAAGTCAGCGCCAACATGGGTTACACACAGCGCTGAGAGCTCCGAGAGTCAACACGGCAGTGACCGCGGGTTCGTTTAGACCCGGGGTCACTGCCGTGGAGTGCTAAACCCAGATTTGGTAGCCGGACGACTTGTCGAAAATGCGCCGGGTGCTGATGCCCTCGGCGGCTATCCAGAGCACTGAGCCGTCCTCCGCAGACTGGTCCACCACCCCGCTGGCCACGTGCTCACCCCGCAGCCGCACTTCGACGCTGCGGCCGGGTAGTCGCGACCAGTCGACCCGGAGGCCGGGAGCCTTTTTCAACGTGCCGCGGCCCTGCCCATCTAGTTCGAGGTCAAGGTGGGTGGCGCCACGTGCGGCTTCAAGGGCTGCTTGGGAATTCACTGGCCGCTCCGACCGCCGGCGCCGTCGCCGCTCGAATCCGTCGCTGATATTTATTTCATATATCAGCTTGGACTGAGAGTATGGTGCAGGTCGCATTCATGTCAACAGGCACCCCGACGCAGATGGCACTAGGCCCTGAAAAGCGCCTCCCGCACCGCACTTTCGAATCCGCTCACGTGGACGCGGGCAAGCTCCGCGGCCCGCTCCTCATCCCCGTCGATGACGGCGCGGAGCAGATCGAGGTGTTCACGAACGTGATGGGACAAGTCCGGCAGCCGGTCAATGACCATGCACCAGATACGCGTCGCCAGGTTGTCATAGCGGATCAGGATGTCCTCCAGGTGCGGGTTGGCAGCGGCGGCGTAGATGCCCTGGTGCACCCGGGCATCCAGCTGCAGCGTCTCCGTCACGGTCGCCGCGGACACATCGAACGCTTCAACCTTCCCGAGCGTGGCACGCAGCTCGTCCCGGACCGCAGGGGAAGCCACCCGTGCGGCACGCGCCGCCGCGAGGGGCTCGAGCTGGGCGCGGATCTCCGAAATGAAGGAGAGGTCAGTTACGTCCACCCGGGTAGCGAAGGTGCCCCGCCGGGGATAGGTCTTCACCAGCCGGTCCAGTTCCAGTCGCTTCAGGGCTTCGCGCACTGGAGTGCGTCCCACACCTAGATTCTTGGCCAGGAGCTCGTCGTTTAGCAGCTCGCCGGGTTTGATTTCAAGGGTCAGCAGCCAGTCGCGGATGCTCTCATAGGCGACGTCGGCCAGGGACTTCCTCCCCAAGTCGTCCGTCGCCGCCAAAGCTTCGAATGCCACGCTGAGCCCCTTCTTCCCAACCTGAAAAAACCATTGACCTAGCCTATGGACCAGTATACGCTGGCACCCAATCTAATATATCAGTTCATCGCTTTTGAATATATCTAGAAGGAGGAGGGGCATGACCCTCATCGAAGCAGCCTCAGCAACCATCACCCTGCCGGCGCTCAAGGAAGAGCAGGCGCAGAAGTTCGTGCTGACCCTGTCCTGCCGCGAGCAGGCCGGGATCGTGCAGGCGGTGGCCACGTTCCTGTTCGAGCGTGGCTTCAATATCGACGAGCACCAGCAGTTCGACGACAGCCTGCGCGAGACACTCCACCTGCGCACCGCGTTCTCCGGCTCCCCCGGCTACACGCCTGCCATGCTCGAGGAAGAGTTCGCGGGCATCGCCAGCCGGTTCGACATGAAGTTCAGCTTCCACGACCAGATACCCAAGCGCGTCCTGGTCATGGTGTCAAAGTTCGGCCACTGCCTCAACGACCTCATCTTCCGCTGGCGGGGCGGCAGCCTTGGCGGCGAGCTGGTTGCAGTCGTTTCCAACCACGAGACCCACCGCGCCATGGCGGAAGCCGCCGGGCTCCCCTTCATCTACGTCCCCGTCACCCCGGGCACCAAGGCCGAAGCAGAGCGCCAGCTGCTGGAACTGGTGGATGAGTACGAGGCCGACCTCGTGGTCCTGGCCCGTTACATGCAGGTACTCTCCGACGATCTGTGCCGGGCACTGGAGGGCCGGGCCATCAACATCCACCACTCCTTCCTCCCCGGGTTCAAGGGCGCGCGCCCCTACCACCAGGCCTACGACCGCGGAGTCAAGCTGGTGGGCGCCACCGCCCATTACGTCACCGCCGACCTGGACGAGGGGCCGATCATCGAGCAGGAAGTCATTCGCGTGGACCACACCTATGGCCCGGCGCAGCTGTCCCACGTGGGCCAGGACGCCGAGGCACTGGCCTTGTCCCGTGCCGTCCGCTGGCACTGCCAGCACCGCGTGCTGCGGGACCAGACCAGCACCGTGGTGTTCCGGTAAGCACACCTCGTCCGCAGACATAACTCGTAAGGCAGCAGGAGAGACCCCTTGGAATCGTCACCACGCATTGTCATCATCGGAGCCGGCATCGTCGGCGCCAACCTCGCGGATGAACTCGTTACGCGCGGCTGGAACAACATCACCGTCCTCGACCAGGGACCCCTCAACATGCCGGGCGGCTCCACCTCGCACGCCCCGGGACTCGTCTTCCAGACCAACCCCTCCAAGTCCATGGCCCTGTTCGCCAAGTACACCGTGGAAAAGCTGCTGTCCCTCACCGAAGATGGCGTCAGCTGCTTCAACCAGGTGGGCGGCCTGGAAGTCGCCACCACCGAGACCCGCCTGGCGGACCTGAAGCGCAAGCTCGGCTACGCCGCCTCCTGGGGCATCGAAGGCTCCATCCTCTCCCCGGCCGAATGCAAGGAGCTCTACCCCCTCATTAACGGAGAGGACATCCTCGGCGGCCTCCACGTTCCCAGCGACGGCCTTGCTTTGGCAGCCCGCGCCGTCCAGCTGCTGATCAAGCGCACCGAGGCGGCCGGCGTGAAGTACATCGGCAACACCAAAGTCACGGGCATCGAACAGTCCGGCCGCCGGGTCACCGGGGTCCAGACGCCCGACGGCGTGGTCCCGGCCGACATCGTGGTCTCCTGCGCCGGGTTCTGGGGCGCCAAGGTCGGGGAGCTGATCGGCATGTCCGTGCCGCTGCTGCCGCTGGCGCACCAGTACGTCAAAACCACCCCGGTCCCGGCGCAGCAGGGCAAGAACGAACTGCCCAACGGCGCTTCGCTGCCCATCCTCCGCCACCAGGACCAGGACCTCTACTACCGCGAGCACGGCGACCGGTACGGCATTGGCTCCTACGCCCACAAGCCCATGCCCGTTGACCTGGACGAACTCGGCAGCTTCAAGCCGAACGAGATCAGCGAGCACAACATGCCGTCCCGGCTGGACTTCACGGTGGAGGACTTCCTCCCGGCCTGGGAAGCCACCAAACGGTTGCTCCCCGCCCTGCGCGAAAGCGAGATCGAGGACGGCTTCAACGGCATCTTCTCCTTCACCCCCGACGGCGGCTCCCTCGTTGGCGAGTCCAAGGAACTCGACGGCTTCTTCGTGGCCGAAGCTGTCTGGGTCACGCACTCGGCGGGCATCGCCCGCGCCGTCGCCGAACTCCTCGTGGACGGCAAGTCCAGCATCGACCTGGGCGACTGCGACATCCACCGCTTCGAGGACGTCCAGCTGACCCCCGAATACGTCAGCGAAACCTCGCAGCAGAACTTCGTGGAGATTTACGACGTCCTGCACCCCCTCCAGCCCAAGCTCTCCCCGCGCAACCTGCGCGTGTCCCCCTTCTACGCCCGCCACAAGGAACTCGGCGGCTACTTCCTCGAAGGTGCCGGCTGGGAACGCCCCTACTGGTTCGAGGCCAACGCCGAGCTCCTCAAGGAGATGCCCGCAGACTGGCAGCCGCCGGCCCGCGATTCCTGGTCCGGCATGTTCAGCTCGCCAATTGCCGCAGCCGAGGCATGGAAGACGCGCACCGCCGTCGCCATGTACGACATGACGCCCCTGAAGCGCCTCGAAATCTCCGGCCCAGGCGCCCTGAAGCTGCTGCAGGAACTCACCACCGCGGACCTGAACAAGAAGCCGGGAGCCGTTACCTACACGCTGCTGCTGGACCACGCCGGCGGGATCCGCAGTGACATCACCGTCGCCCGCCTCACCGAGGACACCTTCCAGCTCGGCGCCAACAGCAACATCGACACCGCCTACTTCGAACGCGCCGCCCGCCACCAGACCGAAAGAGGAACGGCCAACGACTGGGTCCAGGTCCGCGACACCACCGGCGGCACCTGCTGCATCGGCCTGTGGGGCCCGCTGGCCCGCGAGGTAGTCGGCGCGGTCAGCAGCGATGACTTCTCCAATGACGGCCTGAAGTACTTCCGGTCCAAGCAGGTGGTCATCGGCGGCGTACCCGTCACCGCCATGCGCCTGTCCTACGTCGGCGAGCTGGGCTGGGAACTGTACACCAGCGCCGACAACGGCCAGCGCCTCTGGGATGCGCTGTGGAAGGCCGGCCAGCCGTTCGGCGTCATCGCGGCCGGACGGGCCGCGTTCAGCTCGCTCCGCCTGGAGAAGGGCTACCGCTCCTGGGGCACGGACATGACCACCGAACACGATCCCTTCGAAGCCGGCCTGGGCTTCGCCGTGAAGATGGCCAAGGACAACTTCGTCGGAAAGGCGGCCCTGGAAGGCCGCACCGAGGAGAACTCCGCGCGGCGCCTGCGCTGCCTCACGGTCGACGACGGCCGCAGCCTGGTGCTGGGCAAGGAACCGGTGTTCTACAAGGACCAGGCAGTTGGCTACGTGACCAGCGCCGCGTACGGCTACACGGCCAGGAAACCGATCGCCTACTCCTACCTGCCCGCCGAAGTTTCGATCGGCGACTCCGTGGAGATCGAGTACTTCGGGCGCCGGATCGTGGCCACGGTCACCCAGGACCCGCTGTACGACCCCACCATGACCCGGCTCCGCGGGTAAGGCCATGATCAGCTCAGAGACGATCAGCAGCTACCTCACCCGGTTGGCCGCCAAGAAGCCGACGCCGGGCGGCGGTGCTGCCGCGGCCCTGCACGCGGCCCAGGGTGCAGCGTTGGTGGCCATGGTGGCGCGGTACACCACCGGCGCCAAGTACGAACAGCACGCACCCCTGGTGCAGCGCATTACCGCGGCTGCCGACGGTCTCGTCGGCGAGGCACTGCGCCTGGCCGACGCGGACGAAGAGGCCTTCCAGGCAGTCATCGACTCCTACAAACTCCCGTCCGGCACGGCTGAGCTCAAGGCCGCCCGCGCTGTCGGGATCCAGTCCGCACTCATCCAGGCGGCGCAGACCCCTGCGCGGCTTATCAAGCTGTCTGGCGACATCGTGGACCTTGCCACCGAGCTGTTCGACGTCGCCAACGCCAACGTCATCAGCGACGTCGCAGCGGCCGCCGATGCCGCCCGGGCAGCCGCCACTACAGCGCGCGTGAACATCGACATCAACGTTGTGGCCGTCAAGGACCCGGAGGCACGGGCCCGACTTGCGCGGCAGACGGACGGCATTGAGGAAAAGGTGGTCGTGGCAGCAGATGCCCTCTCGACCCGCGTGGGGGAAAGGATCCTTGGTTGAGCACCACATTACTTTCCGGAAAACCTTTGGCCGCTTTGTTCCAGCAGGAGGTCCAGGAGCAGGTCCGGTCGCTTGGGGTGGACGGCGTCCGCCCGGTCGTGGCGGTGGTCATGGCGACCGCCGACGAGTCAACGCACTGGTACGTCCGTTCCATTGAGCGGGCAGCAGAGCGCACCGGAGTCGGCTGCCGGATCATCGACCTGGGACACGACGCAACGGAGCCGGTGCTGGCCGGCGTCCTGCGGGACCTCAGCGCCGAACCCTCCGTCAACGGCATCATCCTGCAAACCCCGCTGCCGCCCGGTGTCCGGACCGACAGCCTGGTGGGCCTCATCGCCCCGGAAAAGGACATTGACGGCGCCAATCCGCTGAGCCTGGGACGCCTTGCCGTCGGGCAGCCGGCCTTTGCGCCCGCTACCGCGCGCTCCGTCGTCGAGATCCTGGAGCATTACCGGATTCCCCTGGCGGGCAAGGGCGTTGTGGTGGTGGGCCGGTCCGCCATAGTGGGCAAACCCTTGTCCCTCCTGCTGCTGGCACGCGACGCCGCCGTGACGGTCTGCCATTCCAGGTCGGGCCCGCTGGCGCGCTACACGAAGGATGCCGATGTGGTGGTGGTGGCCGCCGGCCGCGCCGGACTGCTGGGAGGCAGCGACGTCTCCTCCCGGACAGTGGTGGTCGACGTCGGCACGAACGTCCTTCCCGACGGCTCGCTGGTGGGTGACGTGGACGAAGCCACCGTCACCGGGACAGCAGCGGCGCTCACTCCGGTTCCCGGCGGCGTGGGCTCTGTGACCACGGCGTTGCTGCTCCTTCACACCGTGGAGGCCGCACGCAGGCAACGGTCATCCCCGCCGCCGGCGTCCGAGGCCCTGGAGCCCCAGGTCCTGGAAGCCGCGGGCTAGGAAGGACACAGCATTGTCAACGGGTGTCCCGTTCTCCGTGAAAGGTGCTTCGGTGGGCCTAAGACCTGGGGAGGTATTCCTCATCGAAGCACCGTTTTCGGACAACGGGGCCCCGCAACCGGCACGGTGCCGGAGACTCAACGAGAAGGGGCCAGGATGGCGGCCAATGGACTGACAGCCACCGTTTCCGGAAGCACCGCCGCGCCGGGCACCGTCCCGGAACGCGGGTGCATACCGTGGTCCGAAGCGCGCCATGTAGCCTTCGGTGCCGCCGGTCCGCTCCCGCCCGTGGCCGTCCCGCACAACAGCCTGAACGTCTACCCCGGCCGGGAACGGCTGGCCCGGCCACGTCTGGAGGCCACCATCCCAGCCTGACGCGGAGGTTTGACCTGTTTACCCCTCACCGCGGCACTCGGTACGACAACCCGGGGCGGTCTCCCTATCCCAACGGGTAGGGCCTTCGGCATGCCCCGGAGCACGAAGCAAGAACGCTTACATACTTCGTCTTTCACAGCTCACGCTCTTGACATTGAGTGTGACCTAGCGCACGATTTTGTTGCATACAGCGAACGTTGTTGATCATCACGGAACGAAGCTCACCTGGATATGCTCCTTCCCGCCCCCGGCTCCACCCGTGATGGCCTTGGAAACAGACGAACGAATTCATGATGGCCGATCCAAAGGGGAGCCCTGGCTCGCGCATCGGCCGCACAACGTTGTCAGCATCCCTGCGGCAGCGCTAAATCACTAAAGGAAACTGTTTATGACTATCAAAGGTGTCAGCACCATCGATCAAAGCAGTGCGGAGCGCCGGAATCTGGGGACGACGCCGAAGTCATCCCGCCAGTCCTGCGCGGCAATATCGGCTGGCATCGAGCCAGTCGGCCTCGTCCACCGGTCATCAAGGGCTGCGTCTGTCCGCACGTCCGGCAAACGGCGCTCTAGTGCCGTCAACGGTTTGCGCTGAAGCAGAAGGGAACGAATCTTAATGATCAATCCGACCAGGACGACGGCCACCGTCGACACCTCCATATCAAAAGAGACCAGCTCCAAGTTCAAACGCCGCTTCATGGTGCGGCTTGTCGCTGTCTTCATCGGCGGGATGTTCCTCGACGGTTACATCCTCGGAATCATCGGCCCCGTCACCGGACCCATGCGGTCAGATCTCCAGCTCGACGCGCTATCTCTGGGCATGATCGCTGCAGGCCCGCTGGCTGGTATCTTCGTCGGCTCCCCGCTGGCTGGCTGGGCTACTGACAAGTTCGGACGCAAGCCCATGTTCCTCGTGGACATGGGCCTGTTCCTCCTCGCATCAGCGGCCCAGTTCTTCGTAACCTCCGGAGACGGAGCCGTGATCCAGCTGGCCATCATCCGGTTCATGATGGGCGTCGCGATCGGCGGCGAGTACGCAATCGGTGGCCCATTGCTATCAGAGTTCTCCCCTCCAAAGCTCCGCGGGCGATTGCTCGGGCTGACCCTGATCGCCTGGTACGTCGGCTTCATGATGGCATTCATCATTGGCACGCTCCTGCACGACGCCGGCACCCCATGGCGCCTCGTAATCGGCACGAGCACGATACTCGCATTCGTCCTGTTCCTCGCCCGCTTCGGTCTCCCCGAATCACCGAGCTGGCTCATTACGAAGGGACGGCGTGAGGAAGCACTCGCCATCGCACACAAATACGTCGAATCGCCCCAGATGCACAACAGCATCACCGAAGAGATCGACCTGAGGATGATCCAGGAGGCCCAAGCCGCGCAGAGCCGGACCAAAATCCAGAGCGCCTCAATCGGAATGCTGTTCTCAAGGCATAACTGGCGCACCACCCTCTTCACCTCGGGTTTTTGGTTCTGCGCGGTCACCCCGTACTTCGCGATCGCAACCTTCGCCGACGACGTGCTCACCCAGTTCGGCTTCGGCGGCGGCTGGGCCGGTGGAGTCGGCCTGTCCGCCCTTGCGACCGCGGGTGTTGTCACAACTGTGCTGCTGATTGACAGGCGCGGGCGCCGAATCCTCACCGTGCCCGGGCAGTGGCTCTGCGCAGGCATCCTGCTGGTCATCGGAGTCTGGGCGGACGCACCAGCGATCCTCATACTGGCCCTGTTCCTCGCCTTCTCCTTCTTCAATGCCGGCTACACGACGTTGACCCAGGTCTATCCGGCCGAGCTGTTCCCCGGCCACCTGCGGGGCATCGGCATGGGCTTCGCCGCGGCCTTCAGCCGCATCGGAGCCGCACTCGGCACCTTCGCCCTGCCCTGGGCGATCAGCAACATCGGCATGGGCCCAAGCATGGTGGTAGCCGCCGCGGTCGCATTACTCGGCGCAATCCTCTCGCAATGGCTCGCGCCTGAGACGAAGGGGCGCACCCTCGCCGAGATCTCAGCAGACGTCTCCCACTGACACACCGGGACTGCACGGTCCGGCGTGTTTGAACTGCTCCCCGAAAGTCAGAACTGATTTCCCAGTCCAACTTTCGGGGAGCGGTTCAGTTTTAACCGGCCCTTCCTGTTCTTCGGCAAAAGTCACTTGCCGCGCCGAGTGGATCAGCAGGGTGTTGGACTGGACATCGCGCCTGCGTCGTGAAGGGTTCCGCGAAGATCTGCGATGCAGCGTCAGCGCTGCATTGGTAACGGCAGCTGACGCAACAATGCAGCAAACCCTTGACATTCCATGTGAGCTGCGCCACTGTGTTGCATATAGTGATGCACGTTGCTTATAGCGAAGCAAACGACCGTCGCCGGCAAGACGCACCCGCTCAGAAAATTTCGAGGTACCCCGAATGCACCAGGCATGCCCGCTCAGTGAACTGGCACCAGGTGAAGCCCTGCGCCTCGACACCTCGCTCGCCAAGTTCAACCTCCGGGACAGTAGCGTCGCCGCCGTGATCATGGTCCACGAATCCACCGAAGCACCCAACCTTCCTCCGGGCCTGACCGTGACCGGACACGTCCAGCCCTGAACCGTCCGGACCGCCGGACCGCCGGAGCCCAGCCCAGCATCAACCAGGAGAACCACGACATTATGAGCGCATCACCCCGCGTCGTCATCATCGGAGCCGGCATCGTCGGCACCAACCTCGCCGACGAGCTGGCAAGCCGCGGCTGGAACGACATCACCGTCGTCGAGCAGGGCCCGCTGGAGCTGGCAGGCGGCTCCACGTCGCACGCTCCGGGCCTCGTGTTCCAGAACAACCCGTCCAGGACCATGACGGAATTCGCAACCTACACCGTCAACAAGCTGCTCGCCCTGAGCAAGGACGGCCAGTCCTGCTTCAACCAAGTGGGCGGCCTTGAACTGGCAACCACTCCGGAGCGCCTGGCGGACCTCAAACGCAAGATGGGCGTGATGACCTCCTGGGGCGTCGAAAGCCGGATCGTGGACGCCGACGAATGCGAAAAGATCTACCCCCTGCTGAACACGAGGAAGCTCAGTGGCGGCCGGGAGGTCCTGGGCGGCCTCCTCATCCCCACCGACGGCCTCGCGCTGGCGGCCCGCGCTGTCCAGCTGCTGATCGAGCGCACGCGCGAGCGCGGCGTCACCTACCGCGGCTCCACTACCGTCACCGGCATCGCCCAGGAGGGCGGCAAGGTCACCGGCGTCGAGACGTCCGACGGCGTGATCCCGGCTGACATTGTGGTGTCCTGCGCAGGCTTCTGGGGCCGTGAACTCGGGAAGATGGTGGGCTTGGAGGTGCCCCTCCTGCCGCTGGCCCACCAGTACGTGGTCAGCACGCCCCTCGCCGAACTTGAGGGCGTCAACGAGCTGCCGAAGGGTGCCAGCAAGCCCATCCTGCGCTACCAGGACAAGGACCTGTACTACCGCGAGTGGGGCGACCGCATCGGCATCGGCAGCTACGCCCACCGCCCGATGCCCGTGGACATGTCCGCACTGCCGAAAGTCCCTGCCGGAGACATGTCCGACCACCGCATGCCCTCCCGCCTGGACTTCACCCTCGACGACTTCGTGCCCGCATGGGAGGACAGCCAGGACCTGCTGCCGGCACTGCGCGGCACCGAAATCCAGGACGGCTTCAACGGCATCTTCTCCTTCACCCCGGACGGCGGCCCACTCATGGGAGAGGCGCCGGAGCTCGAGGGCTTCTTCGTGGCCGAGGCCGTCTGGGTTACGCACTCGGCCGGCGTTGCCAAAGCCATGGCAGAGCTGATCATCGACGGCCGGCCGCAGACCGACCTGCACGGCTGCGAGCTAACCCGTTTCGAGAAGGTGCAGACCTCCGACGCTTACGTCAGCGAAACCTCACAGCAGAACTTCGTGGAGATCTACGATGTCATGCACCCGCTGCAGCCGCGTGAATCGCCGCGGGACCTGCGCGTCAGCCCGTTCAACGTCCGCCAGAAGGAACTCGGTGCCTTCTTCCTGGAGTCCGCCGCCTGGGAACGCCCGCACTGGTTCGAGGCCAACCGCGGGCTCCTGGCCGAACTGCCGGCAGAATGGCAGGCGCCCGAGCGCGACGACTGGTCCGCGATGTTCCACTCCCCCATCTCCGCCGTCGAAGCGTGGAAGACGCGCACCGCCGTCGGACTTTTCGACATGACGCCGCTAAAGCGGGTCTCCGTCAGCGGCCCCGGAGCGCAGGCCCTCCTGCACCGGCTCAGCACGGGCAACATCGCCAAGAAACCGGGTGCCGTGACGTACTGCCTGCTGCTGGAGCACGACGGCGGCATCCGCAGCGACGTGACCGTCGCCAGGTTGGCGGAGGAAGAGTTCCAGCTGGGCGTGAACAGCAACGTTGACTTCGATTACCTCCGCGTGGAAGCCCGCCGGCAATCGGCGGCCGATCCCGCGCAGTGGGCCCATGTCACCGACATCACCGGCAGCACCTGCTGCGTCGGCCTGTGGGGCCCGCTCGCCCGCGAGGTCATCGGCGAGGTCAGCACGGACGACCTCACCAATGACGGCCTGAAGTACTTCCGCACGAAGCAGATTTCCGTTGGGGGCATACCCGTGACGGCGATGCGGCTCTCCTACGTAGGCGAACTCGGCTGGGAGCTCTACACCACCGCCGAGTACGGGCTGAAGCTCTGGGACCTGATGTTCGAGGCCGGCCAGGAGTACGGCATCATCGCTGCCGGCCGCGGTGCCTTCAACAGCATGCGCCTTGAGAAGGGCTACCGGCTCTGGGGCACGGACATGAACTCCGAGCACCACCCCTACCAGGCCGGTTTGGGCTTCTCCGTCGCCAAGGACAAGACGGACTTTGTTGGTGCCGAGGCCCTGGCGTCGCTCCGCGAGCAGCCGGCCGCCAAGACGCTGCGCTGCCTGACGGTCGACGACGGCACGTCCGTGGTGCTGGGCAAGGAACCGGTGTACGTGGGCGGGCAAGCCGCCGGTTACGTCACCAGCGCGGCCTACGGCTACACGGTCCGCAAGCCCATCGCCTACGCCTGGTTGCCCTCGTCGGTGTCCGAAGGGGACGCCGTGGAGATCGAGTACTTCGGCCGGCGCGTAGCCGCCACCGTCAGCGCCGAGCCGTTATTTGACCCGGGCATGGAGCGCCTCCGCGGCTGATCCGCCCCAACCACACCAGGTGGTTGGGCCTGCTTGAGACCGGCAGGCCCAACCACCTTTTTGTTGCCCGCGGAGCGCGTTCACCCCAGGCATGGCAATGGCACCAACCCTGTTGAGTGGGGTGCCGCCGTTGGACCTTGCCGCTTGTCAGCAGCGGGAGCCTGGCATCAGTTGTTCAGGTAGCCGTTCGGGTCCAGGACATACTTCGTGGCCGCTCCGGCGTCGAACTCCGCGTACCCGCGCGATGCATCGTCGAGCGAAATGGCCTTTGCGTTGACCGCTTTGGCGAGTGACAGGGACAGGCTTCCCTTCCGGGCTGCCTCGTCCGCAGCTCCCGGGTCGCCCGTGACGTAGAGGCCGGGAATGCCCACGGAGCCGCCGGCCGTGGTGAGGTCCATCAGCGAGTTGAGCACCGTGGCCGGTGTTTCCTGGGCGGGACCAGCACGTACTCGGCTCGGCCACCGACCCAACCGCCCATGTCCACGTACCCGTAGGCAAAGCCGGGACGGCCCGGGTTCACATTCAGGCAGATCCCGGTCTTGCGCTCTTTGCAGTTCCGGCAGCGGCCGCAGGAAATGTTGAAGGGGACCGAGACGGTGTCCCCGACCTTGATGAACTCGACATCGGGCCCGGTTTCGATAACTTCGCCGGTGATCTCGTGGCCCAGGACAAGGCTGGCCGGGGCGGTCGTCCGGCCGCGGACCATGTGCTGGTCGGACCCGCAGATGTTGGTGCTGACGGTGCGCAGGATGACGCCGTGCGGGACCTTCCGGTCGTTGGCGTTGATTACCTCGGAAGGCCTGACCCTGGCTGCATCAGACCTTCCGTGTGGTTTTGCTTTTCACTTGCGGTGAATCATGGGGGTGATGGGCTCCCGCCGTTCCAGGGCGCGGCTAGGCGTCGATCACCATGTCGGTGCGCGCCGTGGAGCAGCAGGGAAGGAACTTGCCGGCGTCGATTTCCCGTTTGCGGATTCCGCCCTGGTGGTTCATGTCGATCTCCCCGGACAGCTTGACCACCTTGCAGGAGCCGCACATGCCTTCCTTGCAGTTGGCGCCGATGCGGACACCCGCGCGCTGGGCCACTTCGAGGATGTGCTCCTCTGGGTCGATCCGAACGTTGATCCCGGTGCGCATGAAGGACAGGGTAAGGCTGCCCGTTCCCACGGTGTCGAAGCTGGATGCGTCCGGGGATCCGGCCTCCGGCACCGCAGCCGGGGTGCCGGCTGGGGCTTCCGGATTGGCGGCTTCCAGCGCCAGTCCCGTGGCCTGCAGGGTTCCGTCCCCGTCGTAGCCGGGCTCGTAGATCCCGAACGCTGCGGGCTGGCTTTCAAAGTAGTCCTCGGCGGACTCGGCGATGTCCTCAGCGATCTCCCCGGCGATGTCCGCCGCCAGGGCGAGCTCGGCCTGGTATTCGAGGAGCGTCTGCCGGTCCCCGGAGAAGAACTCCATGTAGATGGAGGTGTCGTCGACGCCCACGTTCTTGAGCAGCTCAGTGGCGGTGTTCAGGTACCCCTCGGGTCCGCAGGCGTATACCTGCCGGCCGTTGGCGTCGGGCGCAACCTCGTCGATCATGGCCGCCGTCAGCCGTCCGGTGAACCCTTCCCAGTCCTCGGGCCTGCCGCGGTCACCCAGGGCGTAGAAGACCTTGACGCGCGAGTCCACCGAAGCGATGTAGGCCAACTCCCGGTGGAAGGCAAAGCCGCCGGCTTCCGCGCCGTGGTAGAGCACCACCACGTCGGCGGTCCCGGGCAGGGAGTGGATGGTCCGCAGCATCGACATGATGGGGGTGATGCCCGCACCGGCGGCCAGGAAGAGGTAGCGTGCGCGCCGGTCTGCATCGGGCAGGTGGAATGCCCCCACGGGTCCCAGCATGTCCAGGACGGTGCCTGGCCTGACGTTCTGGTGCACCCACGGGGAAACCAGTCCGCCGGCGTCGCGCTTGACGGTGACGCTGAAGGTCCACGGCTCGGTCGGGGAACTGGACAGCGAGTAGCTGCGGTCTACTGGTTCCTGGGCGTCGCCGTTCACCGGGAAGGCAATGTTCACGTACTGGCCCGCGCGGAATGCCAGGGGCGCGCCGTCGGTGCGGCGGAACACGAAGGTCATCATGCCGCCCGCTTCGGGAACGGTCTCGACGCATTCGGCCATGAACTCCTGCGGATGCCAGGGGCCCAGGGCCTTGGCTGCGCTGGCCGGTCCTTCAATGCTGCCCATCACCCGGTTCCACGGCATTTCAAGGCCGCGGATGCGCTGTGGTTCCTGGACGAGCGTCTCAGTGAGGACATTAATCATGCCAAGTGCTCCTGCACGCGGTGGACGTACCAGTTGATGAAGGCCTCCACCTGGTACTCGCTCTTCATGTACGGGCCGGGCTCGTAGGCGGGGCTGGCAGCGCCCTGCTGGCACAGTTCCACGAACGCTTTGTCCTGCAGGTTTGTCTGCTTCCAGGTGTAGGTGAGCTTGTCCAGGTCGTAGTCCACGCCCTCCTCGGCGTCGTCAGCCACCAGCCAGGTGGTGCGGACCAGGGACTGGTGCTCGTTGATGGGGAAGACGCCGAACGTGATGACGTGGTCGCCCAGGAAGTGGAACCAGCTGTTGGGCTGCAGGTGCATCGAGCAGCGGCCCAGGCGGAAGTCCGGCAGGTCGCCGAGCAGCTTCTTGGAGAGCCTGCGGCCGTCGGCCGAGAACGATTCGCCTTCGCCGTCCAGGGATTCGCGTGAAATGCGGATACCGGCGATACGGGTATCAAGTTCCTCGACCACCTCGTAGGGCAGGCCGTAGCGGCGGCACCGCTCCTCGAGGGAGGACTGGGCTTCCTTGTTGCGGTCCCACACCTCCTCGAGGTGGGTGGGGATCAGGCCCTCGGTAAGGCCCCACGTGGGGAACAGCGAGCAGGCGAGTTCCGGGTGCCCGTCGCAGTGGTAGCACTCACGGTTGTTCTCCATGACGAGCTTCCAGTTGCCCTCTTCGATGATGTTCTGCTGGTAGGCAATCTTCGTCTTGGACAGGTCGTGCGGCGCAAGGTAGGACTCGAAGATCTTGGAGGTCTCGTCGAAGTCCGCCGGAGGTCCGCTCGCGATGCAGACGAAGATGAGGCCGGCAACTTCACGGCTGTGGGCGCGCTTGAGGGCGAAGCAGTTCTTGTCGAACTTGGCCTCGCCCGGGGCAGAGGCGTGGATCAGGTTGCCCTCGGGGGAATACGTCCAGGAGTGGTAGCCACAGACAAGGTTTCCGGTGGAACCGGCAGCTTCGGTCAGGACGCGTGCACCGCGGTGCCGGCACACGTTGTGCAGCACGTTGACCTCGCCGTCGTCGTTACGCAGCACGATCAGGGAGTAGGGGCCGTAGTCCACCGTGATGTAATCGCCCGGCTCCGGCAGCTCGGCAACGCTGCCGGCAAAGATCCAGTGCTGGCCGAAGATGGCCTCCATGTCGAGCTTGAAGACCGTCGGGTCGGTGTAGAAGGGGGCGTCGAGGGAGTAGCCCGTGCGCCGCAAGGCGAACAACTCTGTGATCTCAGCCAACTGCTCGGCAGGCATTGTTGACGCGAGCTTTCCGCGTGCGCTGAGGGGCGCATTCACTGAGGTAGTCATGTGTTTCCTCCCGATAGGGCTGGGTAGTGAGGGATTTGAAGTGTTTAGGAAGCAGGCGGGGCAACAGGGAGCGTCGACGACGTTCTGTTTACGAATGTGGGGAGGCTCATCAGCAACGGAACCGATGACTCCAGAAGAAAACTGGAAGCACCCAACGCAACACCGATCACCATATGCAACAGTGTGACTCCTGCCACGCCGGGTGTCAATGAATTTCGGATATGACGAAAAAGCACGGGTGGTGCCACGGTGGACCCCATTGCTGAACGTAAAGAATCCGGTACCGGAGCCGTCGTTTGGCTGGCCCTCCCCTCCCGCGGACAGGCACGGCGGTCCCATTAATGTCGTACCCCCTTGCCATGATGTGTCTATGGGGAAAGCGACGGTGGCCAAGGCTTATGCGGACATCCGGGCTGCTCTTGCTGCGTTGAACGCTGAGGCGGATGGGTGCGGTTCCGAGCCGTTTTCGGCGGCTGATCCGTTGGCGGGTTTGGCTGATGGGTGCCTGGACATACTTGCAGGCGCCCGGGAGGCTGAGGCCGGGATCGCGGGGCTGAAGGCCAAGGCTGCGGTGAAGTATGCGGAGAGCGCCTCTGTTGTGGCGGGCACAGATGGGCCGGCGCAGGCCCAGGAGATGGCGGTGGCGGCGGAGATCGGCTGCGTGCTGGCTCTGGGGCCGCGCGCGGCGTCGTCGTTCCTGGCCACCTCGCACGCCGTTGTTACCTCGTTGCCGCGGACGTTGGAGGGTTTGCTGGCCGGGGACTTGTCGTGGCAGCACGCCGTCGTGATGGCGGACGAGACGGCCAGTCTTGATGCTGCGGGAGCTGCGGCGCTGGAGGCGCATTTCCTGGCCCCTGACGCCCAGGATCCTGCGCGGGGGTGCCCTGTCGGGGAGATGCCGGCGCACCGGTTCAAAGCCAAGGCGCGGACCTGGCGGGAACGCCACCACGCCGAGAGCATCGAGAAGCGCCACGTCAAGGGAATCGCGGACCGGCGGGTGGAGTACCGGCCGGACCAGGACGGGATGGCCTGGCTGTCCGCGTGCCTTCCCGCGGACCGGGCACTGGCGGGGTGGAACCGGCTCACCGCGATCGCCCGGGGCATGCAGGGACCTGATGAGTGCCGCAGCATGCCGCAGCTTCGGGCCGACAAGTTCGTAGACGCAATTCTCGGCGTCAGTGTCACCAGCGGTGCGGTCGGTGATTGCGGTGGCGCTGCCGATTTGAGTGCTACCCAGGACGATCTGTCCCCACGAATCCGGGCGCAGGTTTTGGTCACGGTCCCGGTGTTCGCGTTGATGGGGTTGACCGATGAACCGGCCATGCTGGACGGGTACGGCCCCATCCCACCGTCAATGGCCCGGCAACTTGTCGCAAACGGGGCCGGATCGTTTTACCGGGTCTTGGTGGACCCGCGGGACGGGGCGCCGCTGGAGATCGGCCGGACAAGTTACCGCCCCACCAAGGCGATGCGGGCCTGGTTGCGGATGCGGGACGCCAAGTGCCCGTTCCCGGGTTGCAGCAACAACTCCCTGGACAACGACGCCGACCACATCCTCGCCTGGGCCAAGGGCGGCACCACGGGGATCAGCAACCTGGGACAGCCCTGCCCCAAACACCACAAACTCCGCCACACCACCGGATGGAAACCAACACCCGCCAGCAAAAACGAACCACCCGGCTGGCTCTCACCCACCGGCAGGCACTACGCAAGCGAACACCAGGACTGGGAACCACCACGATGGCCGGACATCCACGACCGCTTCCGGGTTCCGGAGGAAGGCAGCCCGCTTAACACTGTTCCGGACCTCGTGCAGATCCAGATATCCCCAGCAGAAGATTGGCTGGAGCTGGTCCTGCACGCGCCCTCCGCCTGAGACGGCGAGGCTCATGCGGCCCTGTCCAGGCCTTGCCTGGTCTGTGCTGCCGGTGCTTGGCTGTTGAAATGGCTGATGAAGAGGTATCCAAGAACATTCCGGACGACGAACACCTGCGGGAGGACGTGGCGCCAGAGTCTGAGGCGACATCACAGGATGCCCAGGAGGACCAGTTCGTGCCCGGGCAAACGAATGCCGGGCAACAGGTAGGAGGTCTCGCGTCGGCCAGCAGCTATGGCAAGGACCTGGACCCGGAGGCCGGGCAGGACGGGAACCACCCGGTATAAAAACCTGAGTGGGGGAACAGCGACGGCGGCAACCGGCACCTGCCGGACTGCCGCCGTCGCTGTTTCGGGCTGCAGGACCAATCGCGTCCAGCGCTAGCCCGCCGGGGTGGGCTCCAACTCCCCTGCCGCCTCCCCGGATGCAGATACCTCGGCCACAGCTGCACCGCCCTTATGCAGCTCGAAGCGGACGAACATGGCCTTGAAGCCGGGGGTGTTGGACACACGGGCCACGTTTTCCTTGTGGACCAGGCCGTTGGCCTCCGGGAAGTATGCGGCGGCGCAGCCCTTCGCGGTGGGGTAGGCCACCAGGCGGAACTTGTCCGCGCGGCGGTCAACGCCTTGGAAGGTGCTCACCACGTTCACCAGTTCCCGGTCCTGGAAGCCTGATTCGGCGAGGTCCTCGGGGTGGATCAGGATCATGCGGCGGCCACCGGAGATGCCGCGGTAGCGGTCGTCCAGGCCGTAGAACGTGGCGTTGTACTGGTCGTGGCTGCGGAGGGTCTGCAGCACCAGGTGCCCGGGCGGCGGCGTGAGGTACTCCAGCGGGCTCACTGTGAACCGGCCCCGGCCGATGTCCGTGGCGAAGGACCGGGTGTCGCATGGCGGGTTGGGCAGCACGAAGCCGTTCCTGGTCCGGACCCGGGCATTGAAGTCCTCGAACCCTGGCAGGACGCGGGCAATGTGGTCGCGGATCACGTCGTAGTCGTCGGCCATGCCCTTCCAGTCCACGGGGTGGTCCTGTCCGAAGGTGGCCTCGGCCATCCGCGCCACGATCACGGGCTCTGCCAGGAGGTGCTCCGAGACCGGGGTCAGCCGCCCCTGGGTGGAATGGACCACGGACATGGAGTCCTCCACGGACAGGAACTGCGCGCCCTTGGGATGTTTGTCGTCCTTGCCCGTCCGCCCCAGCGTGGGCAGGATCAGCGAGGTGCGGCCATGCACAATGTGCGAGCGGTTCGGCTTGGTGGAGATGTGCACGGTCAAGCCGATCCGCTGAATCCCGGCTTACAGCGCCCCGGTGTCGGAGCAGGCCAGCGAAAAGTTGCCGCCCGTGGACACGAACACGTCCACCTCGTCGCGTTCGAAGGCCTCCATCGATTCGACAGCGTCGTAGCCGTGGTGCCGAGGAGAGGAGATACCGAACTCAGCATCCAAAGCCTGCAGAAGCCATTCCTTCGGCTTTTCCCAGATGCCCATGGTCCCGGTCACCCTGCACGTTCGAGTGCCCACGGACCGGGTTGTTCGATGCCAAGGAAAGGCGCACCGGTCTTCCCGGCGCGCCTTTCACTGTTGAATTGCTTTGCTCTTCCGCTGGCTAGTGCGGGACCTTGGCCAGGGTCTCCTGCTCCGCGGCGATGGTGGTGTTTTCGCCGTGGCCGGTGCGGACCACGGTACCGGGCGGCAGCGTGAGAAGGCGTCCGCGGATCGACGTCAGGATGGTCGGGTAATCGCTGTACGACCGGCCGGTGGCGCCCGGGCCGCCGTTGAACAGCGTGTCTCCGGTAAATACGGTCCCTTCGCTTTCCAGGTAGAAGCACGTGGATCCCGGTGAGTGGCCCGGCGTGTGAATGGCACGAAGGGTTGCCCCGGCCACCTGGAACTCGTCGCCGTCTGAGTGGTAGCGGTCCGGCTTGGCATCCGGGTACACCTGTTCCCAGAGCACCAGGTCCTCCTGGTTCAGATAGATCGGCGCGCCCAGCGCATCCGCAACCTCGCGCGCGGCACCAATGTGGTCGTTGTGCGCGTGCGTCAGCAGGATGGCCTGAACCTTACGGCTGCCCACCTGGCTGATGATCGCGGCGGCGTCGTGGGGCGCGTCGATAATGACGCACTCCTCGTCGTTGCCCACGATCCAGACGTTGTTGTCCACATCCCAGGTGCCGCCGTCGAGCGAAAACGTGCCCGAGGTGACCAGGTTCTCAATGGTGACGCTCATGCAGGCGCCCCCGCCGACTGGATCTCAACCACAGAACGCAGGACCTTGCCCTCGTGCATCTTCTCGAAGGCTTCCTCCACCTGGTCGATGGTGATCCGCTCGGACACGAACGCGTCCAGGTCCAGGTTGCCCTGCTTGTAGTGGGACACCAGCATGGGGAAGTCCCGGGAGGGCAGGCAGTCGCCGTACCAAGAGGACTTCAGCGAACCGCCGCGGCCGAAGACGTCCAGCAGCGGGAGCTCCAGCGTCATTTCCGGGGTGGGGACGCCCACCAGGACCACGCGGCCGGCAAGGTCGCGGGCGTAGAACGCCTGCTTGTACGTTTCAGGACGGCCGACGGCGTCAATCACCACATCCGCCCCATTGCCTCCGGTGAGGGCACGGATGGCTTCCACCGCGTCCTCCTGCTTGGAGTTCACGCCATGGGTGGCGCCGAGGGACCTGGCCATCGCGATCTTGTTGTCGTCGATGTCAACGGCGATAATCGTCGTCGCGCCCGCCAGCTTTGCGCCGGCGATCGCGGCGATGCCCACGCCGCCGCAGCCGATCACTGCCACGGACTCGCCGCGCTTGACCTCACCGGTGTTGATCGCCGCGCCAATGCCTGCCATTATGCCGCAGCCCAGCAGGCCAACGGCCGCAGCATCCACCTCGGGATCAACCTTGGTGCACTGCCCGGCAGCGACCAGAGTCTTCTCCGCGAACGCGCCGATGCCCAGGGCCGGGGAGAGTTCGGTGCCGTCCTCGAGGGTCATCTTCTGGGCGGCGTTGTGGGTGTTGAAGCAGTACTGCGGCTGGCCCTTGGCACACGCCCGGCACTCCCCGCACACGGCACGCCAGTTCAGGATCACGCGGTCACCGGGAGCCACGGAGGTGACATCGGGGCCCACAGCGCTCACCACGCCGGTGGCCTCGTGGCCCAGCAGGTACGGGAAGTCATCGCCGATGCCGCCCTGCTTGTAGTGCAGGTCGGTGTGGCAGACGCCGCAGGTTAGGATGTCCACCAAGGCCTCCCCCGGACCCGGATCCGGCACCAGGATGGTCTCCAGCGAAACCGGAGCGTTCTTCTCCCGGACAACGACAGCTTGAACTTTATGGACCATGGTTCTTGTGTTCCTTTCCTGGACCCTGCCGGATCCGGTGAGTCGGCACCAAGTGCCAATCTAGCTGACAGACCGTGCCCGGGGACCATGTCATCCCGCCGCTGGGGCCCAATTAATTGCGTAATACACAACGCGTTGCACATGGCGCCTACTGCGGAATATGACAGCGCACACACTTCGTGTCAATAGATATATCAGTTGCAGCTCAGAAGAAGCACCCTTCCTGACCCCTTTCGGTGGAGTTTTTAGACAGATAACAGGGCCTACAGCGGGGCCGGAAGTCCCGTAACCAGTCCACAAACTCCAGCAGTAGGCTGGATGGCATGGCTTTTGAAAAAACCCCCGCCGGGCGCCCCGAAGTTAACGTCCGCCGTGCGCCCAAGTACGTTCCCTTCCTGGTCCTGGGTGCACTGGTGGGTGTTGCTGCGGCGGCAGCGGTGGCGTACGCCCTGCCCGGGGACCCCAGCTTTGATCCCGGCTCGGTTTTCGGGTTCTTCCTGATCATGTTCGGCGGGGGCGGCGCCATCCTTGGTGCGGTGTTGGCGCTGGTCCTGGACCGCCGCAGCGTCAAGCGCCAACAGCGGGCCGTAGTGGAGGCCGTTCCGGATTCGGAGCCGGACACGGACCAGGAGGGCTAGCAGGTCACAAACCGCCGGCCGGAAAAGTCCTACCGCATCTCGTGAGATAATCGACCAGTGGCACGCGGCGATGGAAAACTTTCCCATGATCTTCTCCCCGGCGAAAAAGGCCCGCAGGACGCTTGCGGCGTCTTCGGCGTCTGGGCTCCGGGCGAAGAAGTAGCAAAACTTACCTATTACGGGCTGTATGCACTGCAGCACCGCGGTCAGGAGTCGGCTGGCATCGCCACGAGCGACGGCAAGCGGATCAACGTCTACAAGGATATGGGCCTTGTGTCCCAGGTCTTCGACGAGACCACCCTGAACACCCTAACCGGGCACCTGGCCGTGGGCCACTGCCGCTACTCCACCACCGGCGCCAGCCACTGGGCCAACGCGCAGCCCACCCTCGGCGCCACCGCCACCGGCACAGTGGCCCTGGCGCACAACGGCAACCTGACCAACACCGCCGAACTCAACGCCATGATCACCGAACGCAATGGCGGCAACCTGACCGGTGAGATGAAGCAGGGCAACACCTCCGACACCGCCCTGGTCACCGCACTGCTTGAGGGCGAGCCGGGCAAGACCCTGGAAGAGACCGCCACCGAGCTGCTCCCCAAGATCAAGGGCGGTTTCTGCTTCGTCTTCATGGACGAGGGCACCCTTTACGCCGCACGTGACACCTTCGGCATCCGCCCGCTGGTCCTGGGCCGGCTGGAGCGCGGCTGGGTGGTCGCCTCCGAGCAGTCCGCCCTGGCCACCGTGGGCGCCAGCTTCATCCGGGAGATCGAGCCGGGCGAATTCATCGCCATCGATGAGGATGGTGTGCGGTCCAAGAAGTTTGCGGAGCCGACGCCGGCTGGTTGCGTCTTCGAGTACGTTTACCTTGCGCGCCCCGACGCCGCCATCGCGGGGCGTTCCGTCTACGAGTCCCGCGTGGAGATGGGCCGCCAGCTGGCCCGCGAAAACACCCAGTCGGCGGACATCGTCATTCCCGTCCCGGAATCCGGCACCCCCGCCGCAGTGGGCTACGCCGAGGAATCCGGCATCCCGTTCGCGCACGGCTTCGTCAAGAACTCCTATGTGGGCCGCACGTTCATCCAGCCCTCGCAGACCCTGCGCCAGCTGGGCATCCGGCTCAAGCTCAACGCCCTCGAGTCCGTGATCCGCGGCAAGCGCGTGGTGGTGGTGGATGACTCGATCGTCCGCGGCAACACCCAGCGCGCCATTGTGCGGATGCTCCGGGAAGCCGGCGCCGCCGCCGTGCACGTCAAGATTTCCTCGCCGCCGGTGCAGTGGCCCTGCTTCTACGGCATCGACTTCGCTTCCCGGGCAGAGCTGATCGCCAACGGCGCCACCATCGAAGAGATCTCCCAGGCCATCGGCGCAGACTCTTTGGCATACATCTCCGAGGACGGCATGATCGGTGCCACCCGGCAGCCGCGGGAGCGTCTCTGCACCGCCTGCTTCACCGGTAAGTACCCCATCAAGCTTCCGGACGCAGACAAGCTGGGCAAGAACCTGCTGGAACGTACCGACCTGGGCGGATTGAAGCCGTCCCCGTCCGCGCTGCCGGGCCAAACTGCCGCGCTGGCCGTCGACGCCGCGGAGGACCCGGCGGAGAAGGCCGGTGCCACCGGTTGCGATCCGGGCCCGGACTCCGAATTCGAGAACCTGCTGACCGAAGCCGACCTTGTGCCCGACGTACCCGCCGCCACCAGCGCCGACAAGAAAGAGTCCGTATGACTTCCGCTAACACCGCCGCAGAAAACTCCGGCATCACCTACGCCTCCGCGGGCGTGGACGTTGAAGCCGGGGACCGCGCCGTCGAGCTCATGAAGGACGCTGTCAAGGCGACCCATAACTCCTCGGTGATCGGCGGGGTGGGCGGCTTTGCCGGCCTCTACGACGTCTCCCGGCTGCTGACCTACAAGAAGCCGTTGCTCGCGACATCCACGGACGGCGTGGGCACCAAGGTTGCCATCGCCCAGGCCATGGACATCCACGACACCATCGGATTCGACCTGGTGGGCATGGTGGTGGATGACATCGTGGTGGTGGGCGCCGAGCCGCTCTACATGACCGACTACATCGCCTGCGGCAAGGTGGTCCCCGAACGCATCGCGGACATCGTCCGCGGCATCGCGGCCGCCTGCTCCGTGGCCGGCACCGCCCTGGTGGGCGGCGAAACCGCCGAGCACCCCGGCCTGCTGGGCGAGCACGAATACGATGTCGCCGGCGCAGCCACCGGTGTTGTCGAAGCCGATGCCCTGCTGGGCCCGGACCGCGTCCGCGCTGGCGACGTGGTGATCGGCATGGCCTCCTCCGGCCTGCACTCCAACGGCTACTCCCTGGTCCGCCGGGTCATCAACCACGCCGGCTGGGCCCTGGACCGCCAGGTCTCCGAGCTCGGCCGCACGCTGGGCGAGGAACTCCTGGAACCCACGCGCGTCTACGCGGCCGACTGCCTGGACCTGGCCCGCACCTTCCCGGTCAGCGCCAGCGCGGCGGTTCACGGTTTCAGCCACGTCACCGGTGGTGGCCTTGCCGCCAACCTGGCCCGCGTCCTGCCGCGGGGCCTGGTGGCCACGGTGGACCGCGCCACCTGGGAGCTGCCAGCCATCTTCAAACTGGTGTCCGAGCTGGGCAATGTCCCACTGGCCGACCTTGAGCGCACGCTGAACCTGGGCGTGGGCATGGTGGCCATCGTCTCCCCCGACGCCGCAGATGCCGCCGTGGCGCGCCTCAACGAACGGGGACTGCCGTCCTGGATCATGGGCACGGTCAGCGACGATTCAGGCTCCATCCTGAAGTCCGGCCCGGATTACGTCCAGGGCGCCAAGGGCGTGGACGGCGGTGCGGTCCGCCTGGTCAACGCCTACGCGTAAAGCCTTCTTCGAGTGCTCCGCAACTGCCCTTTTGGACCATCAGAACGGCGTTTACGGAGCACTCGATGTCTTTAAGGGTGGCTAGGCGGTTTGGATGAGGTTGAGGATGCCGCCCTGCGGGTCCTGGATTGTGGCCAGTGAACCGTCAACCGGGCGGCCATCCGGCTCCACGAGGACCTCGCCGCCCGCTGCATGCGCCGCCGCTGCCGCCCCTGCAACATCAGCCACGCCAAAGTAGACCTGCCAGTCCGCCTCGTCGCCTTCATCGGCAGGAACAACGCCGGCCACCTCACGGCCGTCGATGAGCAGCGTGCTGTAGCTGCCGCCGTCGTCCTGGGGGTACTCGGTGACCCCATGCCCGAAAAGCTGCTGGAAGAAGCCGACGGCGGCTTGTGGCTCGGGCGTGAAGAGTGCCGCCCACGCCAGCGCGCCCGGCTCATTGAACAGGTGGCTGCCAAAGTGGCTTCCCGCTTGCCAGAGTCCCGTGGTTCCGCCGCCGGGAGGGGCGAAGAAGCCCAGGACACCGGTGTCGCCCACCTTCTCCGGCCCGAATTGGGCGGTCCCCCCGGCGTGGCTGGCTTCCTCGAGCAGCTCCGCGGCGTCTGCGGCAGCGAAATAGATGTTCCACTTTGCGGCGGTGCCGGCCTGCAGCTGCAAGGAATTTTGCGGCGCGATGGTGGCCACGAGCTGCCCGCGGACAAAGGCCTGCGCGTAGCTGCGTCCGTCCGGGGTGGGAAAGTCCTGGTAGGTCCAGCCGAAGAGCCGGTTGTAAAAGTCCTTGGCGGCCGCAACATCGGGGGTCTGCAGATCCGCCCAGCAGGGCTCGCCCTGACGGTATCCCTCAGCTTTTGACATGGGACCCACGCTACACGGACCCCTTGAGCAGCAACGAGCGGCAGGGGCACAATAGCGAATATGGCCGGCCTTGTTGACATTGACGGACACCCGACATGGGTTGAGGACCTGGGTGGGGGCGCCGCTCCCCTGCTCCTGCTGCATGGCGGCCTCAGCAACAGCGATGCCCTTCTCGCCACCCTCGGGCCCGGGCTGTCGGAGCACTACCGCGTTATCGCCTTCGACCGTCGCGGACACGGTTATACCGCAGACACTGCTGCGGAATTCCACTACGCCGGCATGGCCAGGGAGGCGGTCAGCGTACTCGAAAAAGTGGCCGGTGGCCCCGCCCATCTCGTTGGGTGGAGCGATGGCGGCATCATCGCCCTCCTCGTGGCGCTCCAACGGCCGGACCTTGCGGCGAAACTGGTTGTCATCGGCACCAACTACCATGTGGACGGTATCCAGCCGGTCGAGTTGGACCCGGGTTCCCCGGTGTTCCAGGAGCTTGGCCGGGCCTACGTTGAGCGCTCTCCTGACGGGCCGGGGCACTTGGAGGAAGTGATCCGCAAGTCCATGCAGCTCACCAGAACGGAGCCCAGCCTCACCACGGAAGATCTTGCCCGGATCCAGCAGCCGGTGCTGGTGGTGGCAGGCGACGATGACCTGGTGGCCCTGCCGCACACCGTCTCGTTGTACGAGGCATTGCCCAACGGGCAGCTGGCTGTAGTTCCGGGGGCGTCGCACGCGCTGCCGCTGGAGCAGCCCGCCACGCTCACCGGCCTGATTCTTCCATTTCTGGCAGCCGAAGGACCACCACAAACATTGATGCCCATCAGGCGTGCCCGGACCACAGCCACGGACGCCGAAAAGGCCCGTTGAGACACACCCCAGACGGGCATGCCCCAACGGGCCTTTTGACCGAGGTCAGCACTGGTGGTGCCGCAAAGGAAGCACTGTGGCGAAGGCCAAAGGATGGTAGGCGGACTACCATGCCGCAAGCTTGCGACAGCTAGCCGATGCGACGGTTGTCTACCTCGTCGTCATCGTCATCCAAATCGTCCGCGTACTTATCCACATAAGCCGAATAGTCCGGTTCAACCGGTTCATTCGCGTAATGGCTCGTTGTACGACTGCCCGGGCCCGTCAGCTCACGCTGAAGTGCTGAGTAGTCAGTGTTCGGGGAGTAGTACTTAATGTCCCGAGCCTGCTTGGTAGCTTTTGCCTTTTGACGGCCGCGCCCCATGGCGTGACCCCCTTTTGTACTTGGACCGGAGGTGGTCACCTTGGCGATCGGTGAGGCCCCGGAATGTTTGGTCAATTTGTCGTACACCTAGATTACATGCTTTCGGCTGGCCCCGCTTGCCGCCGACCTGCCGGACTGCCGCGTGGGGTACCATGACGCACCTCCACCCGCGGGATTCCGGCATTTTTCTTCGGTAGAGTCACATGAGAACTGCCGATTTTGTCTGGCCTTTGGCGAGCCGTGGACCAAAACCCAGGAGGATGCGCACCCGTGAACCACCAGGACATCCCGCCCAAACCCGCCACGCCGCCGCGGACCGGAAGCCTACCCAAGGTCCCGGGCGGGGACGGTGCTTCAGCCCCAGCTCCCGAATCCATTACCTGGTCCCAGCAGCGCCAAGACCCCGCACCGGACAGGCACGCCAACAGGAGGCCGGCGTTCTGGAAGGCGTTCCTCGTCGTCGTCATCCTGGCTGTTGCGGGTTCGCTGGCGTGGCTTGCCGTGTGGCTGAACTCCGCCCCCGGCGCAGATACTGCGAAGAGTGAGGCGCCGGGCGTGCTTCAGACCGCTGTAACACCGCCCGCTACTCCCCAGCCGCTCCCCCGGGACGGGGTTGCCCCGGCTGCGTACGCGGTAGGTGACTGCTTCAAGGATTTTGATCCCCAGGCCCTGACGTCCACCGTGGTGCCGTGCGATACGGGGCACTCGGCGCAGCTTGTGGCCACCCTCCACTACCCGGACAGCGCCGGCTACCCGGGCGCAGATTCGCTCAAGGCTAAAGCGCTGGAGGTGTGCCAGGCAGCGAAACTCGGTCCGGCGGCGAAGCAGTTCCAGCTCAACTACCAGCGCAGCTTCCCCAGCAGTACCAGTTGGGGATCCGGCGACCGCAGGGTGGACTGCTACGTCACGGCCGACCACGGCAATGTGATCAACGCAAGCGTGCTGCCCTGACGGCCTGACCGCCAGGGCAGCACACCAGCGCCTGAACCAGCCGGCTAGTCCTTCCGCCGCACTGAAAGCCCGGAACTTGGGGCACCGGTCAGCGCATCGACATTGCCCTCGGTGAGTTCGCCGAGGTCCGCGGCGGTGTCGACAACCACGGTGTCGCCGTCGCTGATTTCACCGGCGAGGATGCCCTTGGCCAGCCGGTCGCCGATCTCACGCTGCACCAGGCGGCGCAGCGGCCTGGCGCCGTATGCGGGGTCGTAGCCGGACAGTGCCAGCCAGGCCTTGGCGCCGTCGGTGACTTCAAGGGTGAGCCGCCGCTCCTGCAGCCGCCGCCCCAGCTCTTCCACGTGCAGCTCCACGATGTGGGCCAGTTCCTCCACCGTGAGGGCGTCGAACAGCACCACTTCGTCGAGCCGGTTGAGGAACTCCGGCTTGAAGGACGCGTTCACGGTGGCCATGACCGCGTTGCGCTTGGCCCCGGCGTCCAGGGACTGGTCCACCAGGAACTGGCTACCCAGGTTGGAGGTCAGCACCAGAATCACGTTGCGGAAGTCCACGGTGCGGCCCTGCCCGTCGGTGAGGCGGCCGTCGTCGAGCACCTGCAGGAGGATGTCGAACACCTCCGGGTGCGCCTTCTCCACCTCGTCCAGCAGCACCACGGAGTACGGACGACGGCGGACGGCCTCAGTCAGCTGCCCGCCTTCCTCGTAGCCCACGTAGCCCGGAGGCGCCCCGACCAGCCGGGCGACGCTGTGCTTCTCCCCGTACTCGGACATGTCGATGCGCACCATGGCACGTTCGTCGTCGAACAGGAAGTCCGCCAGGGCCTTGGCCAGCTCGGTTTTGCCCACGCCGGTGGGGCCCAGGAACAGGAACGAGCCGGTGGGCCGGTTCGGGTCGCTGATGCCGGCCCGCGCGCGCCGGACAGCGTCGGACACGGCGGTCACGGCCTTGGACTGGCCAATCAGGCGCCGGCCCAGCTCCTCCTCCATGTGGAGCAGCTTCTGGCTTTCACCCTGCAGCATGCGG
Organism: Arthrobacter liuii; assembly: GCF_014639275.1. Lineage (GTDB taxonomy): Bacteria > Actinomycetota > Actinomycetes > Actinomycetales > Micrococcaceae > Arthrobacter > Arthrobacter liuii. Next base: position 29,234 of record NZ_BMFW01000011.1, read on the forward strand.
CCGGCGGGGATGCCGGTCCATGCGGAAATGACTTCGGCGATGTCGTCAGCGGTGACTTGTTCGGCCACCATCTGCGCGGATTTGTCCGTCACCGCCTCTTCAGCTGCTGCCGCGGCATTCAGCTCCCGCTCAAGCGCGGGAATCTCGCCGTAAAGGACGCGGGAGGCGGTCTCCAGGTCGCCTTCGCGGGCGGCCTTGTCGTACGCGGAGCGGAGTTCGTCCAGCTTGGCCTTGAGGTCACCCACCCGGTTCAGGCCTGCTTTTTCGGCTTCCCAACGCGCCTTCAGTCCGTTGAGCTCTTCGGTCTTGTCGGCCTTGTCCGCACGGAGGGCCGCCAAGCGTTCCACGGAGGCCTCGTCCTTCTCGTCCGCCAGCGCCAGTTCTTCCATGGTCAGGCGGTCAACTACCCGCTGGAGCTGGTCGATTTCCTCAGGAGCGGAGTCGATTTCCATGCGCAGCCGGGAGGCTGCCTCGTCCACCAGGTCGATGGCCTTGTCCGGCAGTTGCCGCCCGGAGATGTACCGGTTGGAAAGTGTGGCCGCCGCAACCAGGGCGTTATCGGCGATAGTGACCTTATGGTGCGCCTCGTACCGCTCCTTGAGTCCACGGAGGATGCCGATGGTGTCCTCCACGCTGGGCTCGCCCACGTACACCTGCTGGAACCGGCGCTCCAGCGCCGGGTCCTTCTCGATGTTCTCGCGGTACTCGTCCAGGGTGGTGGCACCGATCAGCCGCAGCTCGCCGCGGGCCAACATGGGCTTGAGCATGTTGCCGGCATCCATCGAGGACTCTCCGGTGGCGCCCGCCCCCACCACAGTGTGGATCTCATCAATGAAGGTGACGATCTGGCCCTCGGAGTTCTTGATCTCCTCCAGGACAGCCTTGAGCCGCTCCTCGAATTCACCGCGGTACTTGGCTCCGGCCACCATGGAGGCAAGGTCGAGTGCAATCAGGGTCTTGCCGCGGAGGCTCTCCGGGACGTCGTTGGCCACGATGCGTTGCGCCAGCCCTTCGACGACGGCCGTCTTGCCAACGCCGGGCTCGCCGATGATGACGGGGTTATTCTTGGTGCGGCGGCTGAGGACCTGGACGATGCGCCGGATTTCCGCGTCGCGGCCGATCACCGGATCCAGCTTGCCCGAACGCGCCATGGCGGTCAGGTCCGTGCCGAACTTCTCCAGGGACTGGAAGGTGTTCTCCGGGTCCGGGCTGGTGACCTTGCCGTCGCCGCGGACACCCGGCAGGGCGGCGAGCAGGGCCTCGTGGGAGGCGCCGGCGTCGCGCATTAAGCGTCCGACGGCGTCGCTTCCGGCAGAGAGGCCCAGGAGGAGGACCTCGGTGGAGACGAAGGTGTCACCGAGGCGGTCGGCTTCATTCTTGGCGTTCTGGATGGCCTGGAGGGCGGGGCGGGACAGCTGCGCCTGCTGGGTGGAGCCTCCCGACGTGGCGGGCAGGGCCTTGATGGCGCTGCTGGCCTGGACACTCACGGCGTCCGGATCCGCGCCGGTGGCGCGCAGCAGCGCGACGGCAACGCCCTCCCGCTGGTCGAGCAGCGCCTTGAGCAGGTGGGCCGGCTCCACTTGGGGGTTTCCGATGGTGGAGGCGTTCATCGCCGCGGCCGAAAGAGCCTCCTGGCTCTTGGTGGTGAATTTGACGTCCAAAGAGAGCTCCTTTCGGGGGCTTGTTGACTAAGTTGAGTGTACTACGCTCAACTTTGCGCAGCGAGGTCCACAAGCCATGTTTGCCCACGGCGAAACCGCTGTCCAGAGCCGGAGGTCCTGACGGCTCAAATCCCGAGTCCCGGCGCTACGTCGCGTACACGGACACGGCGGCGGCCTTGACCACGAAGTGCACCGACATGCCCGGCACAAGGCCCAGGTCCGCGGAGGCTGCCGGCGTGATGTCCGCGGCCAGGCTGCCGGCCCGTACCCGGACCTGGTCGCCGTGGGGTTCGAGGTCGGTGATGGTGACGGTGAACGAGTTCCGCGGGCTGCCGTGGGCGTCGTCGAGGAACACGGATACAGCCGACGGCGGGAACACGGCCACGCCCTGACAAGCTGGCGTGGCCGATTGGCCGGCTTCCTCCTCGTGGCCGGCAATCCTGAGTCCCTGGCTGGTCAGCACTCCCGCTCCGTCCAAGGAGCCCGGAATGAAGTTCAGCCCGGCGAGCCCCGCGGCAAAGGAACTCTTGGGGCGTTCCAGCACGGCCCGGGTTGGGCCTTCCTCGGCGATCCTGCCGTTTTCCAGGATGACGACGCGGTCCGCGAGCATCAGCGCATCCAGGACGTCATGCGTGACAATGATGGCCTGGCGCCCAGCCAGGACCCGCTTGAAGAGGCGGCGAAGGAGCGGGGCGGAGTGGATATCAAGGGCTGCGAGTGGTTCGTCCAGCAGGAGCAGCGCAGGATCAGCGGCGAGCGCACGCGCCACGGCCACGCGCTGGGCCTGGCCGCCGGAGAGCTGGGCCGGACGCTGTCCGGCAAGGTGTTCCGCTTCGACGTCCGCCAGCAGGCGCAGGGCGTGATCCTTCGCGTCCCGCTTGGGGACGCCGGCGCTGCGGGGCCCGAAGGAGACGTTGTCCACCGCGCTCAGGTGGGGGAAAAGCAGTGGCTCCTGGGCGAGCAGGGCGGTGCCGCGGTGGTGCGGCGGTGCCCAGGTGCGCTTTTCGCCGTCGAGGTCGAAGAGGGTGTTGCCGTTGAGTTCGGCCCGGCCGCTGTCCGGGCGCAGCAGACCCGCAATGCTGGACAGCAGGGTCGACTTCCCGGCGCCGTTGGGCCCCATGACGGCCACCGTTTCGCCCGGCCGGACCGTCAAGGCCACGTCGAATCCGCGCCCGGCCACGACTGCCTGGAAGGACAACGTCACTGGACGTTCCCTGGTGCCGGTGCGGGCGCCGTCGTCCGTTTTCCTGATCCAGACCGGACCGCCGCCGGGCGACGGTAGGCAAGGGCAACCACCGCGACGGCCACCGCCACCAGCACCAGCGACAGGGCGACGGCGGCGTCCGGGTCCGTTTCCCGCTGCAGGTAGATCTCCAGCGGCAGGGTCCGGGTCACCCCCTGCAGGCTGCCCGCGAAGGTCAACGTGGCACCAAACTCGCCCAGGCTCCGAGCGAAGGAGAGGACGGCGCCGGACGCCAGCCCCGGCAGGACGAGCGGCAGCGTGACGCGCCGGAACACGGTGCCGGGCCGTGCACCCAGCGTCGCCGCCACGGCCTCGTACCGGGAGCCGGAGGTGCGCAGGGCACCCTCGAGGCTCACCACCAGGAAGGGCAGCGCCACGAATGTCTGCGCCAGGACCACTGCCATGGTTGAGAAGGCGATCTGCAAGCCCAGCATGTCCAGGGTCTGGCCCAGCAGCCCCTGGCGGCCGAACGTGTAGAGCAGGGCGATTCCGCCCACCACGGGGGGAAGCACCAGCGGCAGGAGCACCAGCGAGCGCAGCAGCCCCTGCAGGCGGAAGGTGTCGCGGGCAAGGACCAGGGCCAGCGGGACGCCCAGCAGGATGCACAGCAGGGTGCTCGCTGCCGAGGTCCGCAGGCTCAGTCCCAGCGCGGTCAGCGATGACTCTGACGTCACGAGCGGAATGAACTGCGCCCAGTCCACGCGCAGCACCATCGCGAGCAGCGGAAGCACCACGACGACGACGGCCAGGACTGCCAGCGCACGGACCCAGCCGGGGATGCCGGAGTACGCCTGCGTGTCCACCGCGTGCCCTGCCCTTCTGCCGATCCCCGCTGCCGTACCTGCCTCCCCGATGTGCTCAGCGGCTTTCGAGTACCGTCTTGAGCGTGGCCAGTTGGGCCACCTCCGACTCCATGGTCCTGGTGACCATCGAGTCCAGGACCCGCATCAGGAGCGGCAGTTTAACGTCCAGGCTGAAGTGTACGGTGGTCTTCCCGCCGTCCCCGGTAAGGGTGTAGGTGCCGGTGGGGCGGGCTGGACCGGCAACCACTTCGAAGCCCAGCAGGTGGCCGGGCTTGGCCTCCGTGATCCTGTAGTCGCCCTGTATCGGGCGGCCCTTGGGCCCGGCCAGGGTCTGGCTGTAGACCGCCCCCAACTGGCCCGCCGTGCCTTCCTTGAGGGAGATGGACTGCACGCCTTGGCGCCAGGCAGCATTGTTCAGGCCGTCAGCCAGGAAGGCGTATACCTCATGGGCAGGCCGGTTGATGGTGATGCCGTTCTCTGCGTGGGCCATGCGTTTCCTCCGGTGGTGGGCTGAAGAAATCCGGGAACTGGATGAGTGGTGTTCAAGGGCGCTCCGGGCTCAATTGCCGGTGCACCTGGCCCCACCCTACTGCCATGTGCCTGGGCCTGGCCCTACTGTCCCGGGGGTCCGAATCCCGCCGCGGCCAGGACCTTTTGGCCCTCCGCACCCGTGACCAAGTCCAGGAAGGCCTGCGCGGCAGCCCTGTTGCGGCTGCCGGCGACGCCCGCAATTGGATACGTGTTGACCGCGCTCCCGGCTTCCGTGAACTGGATGCCGGACACCTTGGTTCCGGCGGTTTTGATGTCCGTGCCGTAGACAAGCCCGGCGTCGGCTTCGCCGGAGACCACCTTGCCCAGGACGTCGGTGACCGCGTTTTCCTCACTGACCGGACTCAGCGTAAGGCCCGCCGTCTCGGCCACTTTCGCCGTGGCAGCGCCGCACGGGACCTGCCTGGCACAGGTGACCAGCTTGATGCCCGGCCGCGCCAGGTCCTTCAACGATGCGATTCCGGCCGGGTTTCCCGGGGGCACTGCGATGGCCAGGGTGTTCGTGGCGAAGTTCCTGGGCGTTCCGTCAGCGAGGCCCGCGTCCTGCAGTTTCTTCATATTGGCCGTGTCCGCGGATGCGAATACGTCAGCGGGCGCACCCTGGCTGATCTGGCTGGCAAGGTCGGAGGACCCGGCAAAGCTCAGGCTGACCCTGGTTCCCGGGTTCTCCGCTTCAAAAGTGCCGGCGAGTTCGGTGAACGTGGCCTTGAGGGAGGCGGCAGCGTACACGGTGATGGTGCCGTTGGGCGTACCGCTGCCCTCCCCTGCGGTTGCGCCGGGGGCGGTTCCGCCGGCGGCGCAGCCGGAGAGGATGGCCACGAGCAGTGCGGTGACAGCCAACAGGGGGGACAGCAGGACGGCATTCGGCCGGACACGTGTCGGGGACACGGGGGCTGTACGTCGGGTGTGGGGCAGGATCATGCCGTGGCCCGTCCCTTGGGCGATTCAATGATGACCGTCGTTGCCTTGACCACAGCGGTGGCCACGGCGCCCGGTTCCAGGCCCAGTTCGCGCACGGCTTCACTGCTCATGAGCGACACAACCCGGAATGGGCCGCACTGCATTTCCACCTGGGCCATCACCTTGTCCGTAATGACGTTGGTGACCAGGCCCACGAGCCGGTTCCGGGCCGAGCTGTTGCCACCTCCCGGATCATCGGGCAGCTGGGCCAGCTTCTGCGCATGGGCTGCCAGTTCCAGTCCGTCGACGGCGAGCCGGCCGGAGGGGTCCCTGAGCGGGGTGAGGGTTCCATGCTCGGTCCAGCGGCGGACGGTGTCATCGCTCACGCCCAGGAAACGGGCAGCTTCAGAAACGCGAATAAGGGCCATACGACGATGTTAACCCGCAGATGCGGCACCAGGAACTGCATCGTGGCGCAAAAGAGGAGAGGCGGGTAGATTCACCGCATGGGGACACGGAAAGCCTGGGCTGAAATTGTTGAGTGGCTGGGCGCCAACGCACCAGTAACCGCCCGGACCATTCGGGCCCCCGCACCCGAAGCGTTTATACGTTCATTTGAAGAGGCAGCACCGAACGGGTGGCCCAAAGACCTGTCGACGCTCTATCGCCTCTTCGACGGCGCAGAGCCATCAACTGCAGGGTATATCCTCCCGAGCTATCGTCCGCTCCCTCTCAAAGAAGCGGAGGAGACACGGCAAATGTTGCTCGACGTCTGGGCGCGGGTGGGAGAGGAAGCAAATGCACTGGATAAACAGGAGAAGAGGTCGCCGCTTCACGTGAATCTGCGTGCCGCCTTCGAGGCTTACGGCGGTGCTCTTGCCCCCACGCCCCATAAACCTTACGACCCGGCACACGCTGAAGCTGAAGAGGCAGGGACCAGGGTTTCCATGTTCATCCCATCCTTCCTCCCGGTCGCAGACGACGGCTCCGGCGACTTTCTGTTCGTCGACCTGAGGAAAGGACAGCAGTACGGCTGCGTAAGCGAATACTTCAAGGAAGAGGCCGACTGGCGCCCGGCGATGTGGCCATCCCTTGATGCTCTTTTGGCCGATACTCTGCTGAGCCTGCGAACCGGCCAACCCGCGCTGTCGTTCATGCCCACCGTCAGAGAGGGCAGGCTCCATTGGGGAATTCCTCCGGGACGTTGAGGGTCGCCGGGTCTGGTGTTCCCGGCGCGAGGTCCGGAATTCCGGACTGCTGGGACGACACGGCCGAGCGGCGCTAGGATCTTTTCAGCAGACAGCCGAAAGATTCCGGGCTCGGGAAGGATCACTTGATATACATCGACCCGCCGCTGTGGCCTGCCCACGGAACCCACTTTTCGCATCTGGTCTCAGATGCTTCATTGGATGAGCTGCACACGTTCGCCGCTGCTGCGGGCATCCCCGAGCGGGCGTTCGACGGCGACCATTACGATGTGCCGGAACGTCGCTTTAATGAGCTGGTGGCGGCGGGCGCCGTTTCGGTGGAGGCCAGGGTGCTGGTCCGCAAACTTATCGGCAGCGGGCTGCGCATCCCGGCACGCCGGCGTAACACGTCGCTGAAGGTCCCGTTACTGAACCGCTGGGAGGCCATCATGCCCGGCCACGACGCACTGTTCCTGGACCTGCTGGACCGGTGGAGCGAACCGCACCGCCACTACCACGGCTGCACGCACCTGTTAGCCGTGCTGGAGGCGCTGGACCTCCTCGCCGAACCGGGGGAGGCGCCGCAGACAGTGCTGCTGGCCGCCTGGTTCCATGACGCCGTGTACCGCGGCGCGGCAGGGCAGGATGAGGAGGAGTCAGCCCGGCTTGCGGAGAAACGGCTGGCCGACTCCGGCCTGTCGGCATCGGAGGTGGCCGAAACGGCACGGCTGGTCCGCCTTACCTCGGATCACCGGCCTGAACCGGGTGACGACGACGGCGCCCTCCTCTGCGACGCTGACCTTTCGATTCTCGGTGGTGGGCCGGAAGAATACGCCCGCTACGTTGCCGCCGTGCGGAAAGACTACGCGCACATCGGTGACGCCGACTTCTCAGCCGGCAGGGCCGCCGTCGTCCGCCAACTGCTGGAACTGGACCCGCTCTTCCACCATGAGCGGGCACGGGATCTTTGGCTGGAGGCCGCGCACCGCAACCTGGAAAGCGAGCTGGCGTGAACGCACCCGGCTCCGGCACGCGGCACACGTACTCCGCCAACGCCGCGCACCGGCAACTCCCTTTCGCGGTTCGGCTGGACTGGGGACTGGACGGCGCCATGACGGTGGCGCCGGGCGCGGACATCGCAGTGGTGGTGGATGTCCTGTCCTTCAGCACCTGCGTCAGCGTGGCACTGGACAAGGGCGCGCAAGTCTTCCCTTACAGGTGGCGGGACACCAGCGCGGAGGACTTCGCCGCCCACCACCACGCGCAGTTGGCAGGCCCCCGCGACGGCGGCGGACTGAGCCTCTCCCCCGCAAGTTTCCGCGCCGCGCGGTCATTGCAGCGGGTGGTCCTGCCGTCCCCCAATGGTTCTGAACTGTGCCACGCACTGTCCGCGGAAGTGCCACTGGTCGCCGCGCTGTGCCTCCGGAACGCTGCCGCCACGGCCGAGTGGGTGGCGGCCAACCTCCCGGAAGACGCCGTGGTGGCGGTAGTTGCCGCCGGTGAGCGCTGGCCGGACGGAACACTTCGCCCTGCCGTGGAGGACCAGATCGGAGCCGGGGCGTTCATTGCCGGGCTGGCGGCTGCAGGCAAGGGCGGCTATGAAGCAGGGGACGGCAGGCACGGCTATGCGCCGGAGGCAGCGGCGGCCATAGCTGTCTACGAATCCGCCGAACCGCGCCTGCGCGAGATGCTCCAGCACTGCTCCAGCGGCCGTGAGCTGTCCGGCGCCGGCTACGCCGAGGATGTGGACATCGCCGCGGAACTGGACCAAAGCGAATCAGTGGCCATCCTGCGGGACGGGGCATTCTCACCGCTTTGAAATGGCGCCGGAAGTGGCACGGTTTACGAATCCCGGCACCGGTGCAACACTGCACGGATGACCCCGCGCATCCAAGCCATCGCCGTTGATTCGACCGACCCCCGCGTTCCCGCGGCATTCTGGGAAAAGGCGCTTGGATGGCGGCGCACCCATGAAGAGGACGACGAGATTGTGCTGGAGCCGCCCGCAGGCAGCGCGGAAGAGGGTGTGGCCCCAGACCTGATCTTCCTTAGGGTCCCGGAGCAGAAACAACTCAAGAACCGGCTGCACCTGGACCTCCGGCCCGAAGACCAGGACGCCGAAGTCGCCAGGCTGGAAGGGCTTGGCGCCACGCAAATTTCTGTGGGCCAGGGTGCGGCGGCCACCTGGGTAGTCATGGCAGACCCGGACGGCAACGAGTTCTGCGTGCTGCGCGCCCTGCGGCCTGGCGATTCTGCCTAGCGGTAGGTGCGCACAGGGTAATGGCTGGCAAAAGGCCTGTTGGTGGGCACGATCTGCTTGCCCAGCGGCATCAGGGATACCGGGATGAGCTTGAGGTTGGCGATGGCCAGCGGGATGCCAATGATGGTCACGGCCATAGCGAATGCTGTCACCACGTGGCCGATGGCGATCCAGATCCCGGCCACCAGCAGCCAGATCACATTGCCAAGCAGCGAAAAGACACCGGTGCCGCCGGGCTTGTCCACCACCATGCGGCCAAACGGCCACAGCGTGTAGGCGGCGATCCGGAATGAGGCAATGCCCCACGGAATGGTGACGATCAGCAGGCAGCAGACCACACCCGCGAGGAAATAGCCCAGGGCCAGCCAGAAGCCGCCGAAAACCAGCCAGATAATGTTCAGAAGTGTCTTCATGCACCCATTGTGCCCCCGGCCCACTGACAAAAAGGTGGGGGATTCCCCTGATCCTGCCCTGATCCCGCTTCCCGGCGGCCAGAGGCGGCAGTGCCTAGACGGTGGCAGTCGCCTTTGCGGCATGGACGAAGGCGCGGATCTTGGCCAGGTCCTTCACGCCGCGGGACGCCTCGACGCCGGAGGAAACATCAACCCCCCAGGCCTGCGCGGCGGCTGAGGACTGGCCCACGTTCGCCGCGTCAAGGCCCCCCGCCAGGAGCCAGTTCCGACCCTGGAGCACCGGCAGGGCCGCCACCGAGGCGTAGTCCCAGGACTCGCCGGAGCCCGGCACGGCGGCATCGACCAGGAGCAGGTCCTCTCCCCAGTCTTCGAACTCATCCCGGGCGGCACCGGTGGTGATGGCCCTGACCAGCTTCATGCCGGCGTCGTGCACCGTCGCCACGTCCGCCCGTGACCGGGTGCCGTGCAGCTGGATCCATTCCAGGCCCGCCGCCCGGGCAATGGCGATGGCATCGGCAACGGGCTCATCCCGGAACACACCAACAGGGAATACGGTGTTGGGTACTCCTGCCAGCAGGGAGGCTGCCTGCGAGGGCGAGACAACACGGGGGCTGGCGGTGAGGACGAATCCCACTGCATCCGCGCCGGCGTCCACTGCTTCGCGGACCGATTCGGGCGTGCTGAGACCACACACTTTGACGAACATTCCCGGCTCCTTCAGGCTGTTTTCGTGTTGACCCCCCGGAGGAGAGTAGCAGGGACGGGACCCAACTGCGATGCCGGCTGCTGCGGGGAACTAGGCTGGGCTGATGCAGATCATCCGCTTCGCAGAGCTCACGGCTGAACCATGGCGCAACGGCGGCGGGGTGACCAGGGAAATCGCACGCCAGGGATCGGCGGACGGCGGCTGGGACTGGCGGGTGAGCATCGCAGACGTCACCAAGGCGGGTGACTTCTCGCCTTTCCCGGGCATGGAGCGCGTCCTGACCGTCATTGAGGGGGAACTGCTGCTGCTCACCCTGGACAGTGCAGAGCAGCCCCTGGAGAAGTACCGTCCCTTCAGGTTCGACGGCGGCACGGCCACCACGGCGAAGCTGCCCACCGGGGACATCCGGAACCTGAATGTCATAACCCGCTCGGGAGCGTTCAAGGGGCACACGTCCATCATTGAGCTCTCCAAAAAACGCGCCCACCCCGTGTTTGAGGGGCAGCTTGGGGTGCTGCTGCAGGGACAGGCGAAGGTCAGCGTGGGCAGCGCAGAGCCGCTCGAACTGGGCCGCTACGACGCCGTGGTGGGGTCCGACACCAATTCTCCCGAGGTCCTGGGCCGCGGTTTCCTGGCCGTGGTATCCATCGATCCGCAGGAACCTTCGGCGTAAGTACCGGTGCGGTGGTGAGGTTGGGCACCACTGGTGGCCGCCCGCCGTCGTGAGTTGCTACGCTGGAATCCAAGGCTCCGAACACGGGCCTCCGGACGACGGTTCAGTACCCGGCACGCGACAAGACTGGCCAAAGGATCTGGTCATGTCGTGGTTAATCCTCATACTTTCCGGCGCGCTGGAGGCCGTCTGGGCAGCCGCCCTGCACCGTACCTTCCAGGTTTCCGGACGCCGGCGCCTCGCCCCCGCCGCACTGTTCCTCGTGGCCGTTGCCGCCAGCACCGGCGGCCTTGCCGTCGCCATGCAGTCCATTCCCACGGGCACCGCCTACGCGGTGTGGGTGGGAGTGGGCGTCGTCCTGACCTCCGCCTACGCGATGGCCACCAAGGTGGAACGCCCGACGGCGGCCCGCCTGCTGCTGCTGTCCGGCATCGCCGCGTGCGTGGTTGGCCTGAAAGTGGTGGCGTGATGATGCAGCGTTCACTTCCGTGGCTGGTGCTCCTGGCCTCGGCGGTCCTGGAGGCAGTCTGGGCCACGGCCCTGGGCCTGTCGGACGGTTTCAGCGAGCCCCTGCCCACCGTTGTCTTCGCCGTGACGGCGGCCCTGAGCATGCTGGGCCTGGGCATGGCAATCCGGAGCATTCCGCTGGGCACCGCATACGCCATCTGGGTGGGCATCGGCGCTGCGCTGACCGTTGGCTGGGCAATGGCCACCGGCACGGAACCCTTCAGCGTACTGAAGCTGCTGTTCATCGCGGGGATCGTTGGCTGCGCCGCGGGCCTGAAGGCGTTGCCGGCCAAGGACAGGGTCCCCAGTGACAGCGCACCGACGGGCGTGCCCCGTGGCTGACGCGCACAGTCCGCGGCTTATACCTCTAGGCTTTTGCCATGGACTCCCCCGAGATCACCCAGGCCGTGGACGCGCTGCGGCGCAGGATGGTGCCCGGAGCGCGGACTATCCTGGGTATCGCCGGAGCGCCGGGGTCCGGCAAGTCCACCTTTGCGGCCTGGCTGCAGGAGCAGTTCAGCCCGGGGACCTCGGTTGTGGTCCCCATGGATGGCTTCCACCTGGGCAACGCGGTCATCGGGGGAACCCCGCTCCGGCAACGCAAAGGCGCGATTGATACGTTCGACGCCGGCGGCTACCTTTCGCTGCTGCGCCGCCTGGCGCGCCGGGACGAGGCAGTGGTGTACGCGCCCGAGTTCCGCCGCACCCTGGATGAGCCGGTAGCGGCCTCCATCGCCGTCCCAGCCGACGTTCCGCTGGTCATCACGGAGGGCAACTACCTGCTGGCGGGGCAGGAGCCGTGGAAAGAGGTCCGGACGCAGCTGGACGAGGTGTGGTTCCTGGAAACCCCGCCCGCGCTCCGGCTGCAGCGGCTCGTGGACCGGCACATCTCGTTCGGGATGGACCGCGAAGCCGCGGTGGCCTGGGCCAACGGACCCGACGAGGCCAATGCCCGCCTGATCCAGGCCACCCGCCCGGCGGCGGACCGCATCATCCCCTGGCTGTAAACGACGATTTTCAAGAGCAGGAACGAACAGGAGAACCATGGCAAACGCACCCACCAACCCCGGCGGCACCGTCCAGCTTGGCGACGGCCTGGCCGTCAGCCCCCTCGGATTCGGCGGCATGGCCCTCACCCCTGTGTACGGCGAGGTGGACCCCGCGGAGGCCCTGCAGACACTGCACCACGCCGTGGATGCCGGTGTCAGCTTCATTGACACGGCCGACATCTACGGCGGGGGCAGCAACGAGGAGCTGATTTCGCAGCTGCTCAAGGACCGGCGGCCCGAGGTCCAGCTGGCCACCAAGTTCGCGCTGGTGGGCACGCCGACTGACGGCTACACGGACATTCGCGGTGATGCGGCCTATGTACGCCAGGCCGTGGAGCGGAGCCTGCAGCGGCTGGGCACCGACGTCATCGACCTCTACTACATGCACCGCCGCGACGTCCGCGTCCCCATCGAGGAAACCGTCGGCGCCATGGCGGAGCTGGTCCAGCAGGGCAAGGTCAAGCACCTGGGCCTGTCCGAGGTGACGGCCCAGGAACTGCAGGACGCGGCAGCGGTCCACCCGATCGCCGCGGTCCAGAGCGAATGGTCCATCTGGAGCCGGGACGTGGAACGCAACGTTGTTCCCGCCGCGGCCGGCCTGGGCGTGGGCTTCGTCCCCTATTCCCCGCTGGGCCGCGGCTTCCTCACCGGAACGGTCGACACCTCAAGCCTGGGAGCCAAGGACTTCCGGCGGAACATCCCCCGTTTCGCCCCGGATGCCGCAAGTGCCAACCAGGCTGTGGTGGACGCCGTCCGGTCCGTGGCGGACCAGCTGGGCGCCACACCGGCACAGGTTGCCCTGGCCTGGCTGGTCGCCCAAGGCAAGCGGCTGGGCCTGCCGGTGGTCCCTATCCCCGGCACCCGCAAAGCCGCGCGCATCGACGAAAACCTGGGCGCCCTGGCCCTGGACCTCACCCCGGCGCACCTGGAGGCCCTGGACGCAGCGTCGGACGCCGTCGTCGGCTCCCGTTCCGCGGACCCCACGTGGGTGTCCGAAGGGCGCGAATAAGCGCATTTCCCAAAGCCAATCCGCCGTACACCCCGACCCTAAGGAGACCCATGACTGCCATCGTCCACTTTGAAGTCCAGATCGATCCCGCCCACCGGGAAGACGCCGCCAAATACCTTTCTGAAACCCTCGCCGCCACCCGTGCCTGGCCCGGCAACCAGGGCATCGAAGCGCTGGTGGACGACGCCGACCCGTGCCACATCCTGGTGGTGGAAACGTGGGCCACCACGCAGGACCATGACGACTACGCCGCCTGGCGGAGGACTCCGGAGGGGAAAAGCGGGCTGCATGAAGTCCTGGCCGCTCCGCCGTCCAAACAGGTTTACTCGACCACCCTGCCGCTGAACCTGCAGCCATCCCAGGGCTAAGCCATGGACTCACTTCTGTACGACCTGCCGGCCCTCACCATCCGCAGCATTTCCGTCAGCGAAATGGACAACAACGTGTACCTGCTGACGGCCAAGGAGAGCGGAGCGCAGCTGCTGATTGACGCCGCGGATGACTTTTCGGCCATCCGGCAGTTGCTTGCGGACGGAGCTGCGGACACTGCTGCCGCGACGCGGCTGGCGCTGATCGCCACCACGCACCAGCACTGGGACCACGTGCGCGCGCTGAAGGACCTGGTGGAGGCTACCGGTGCCCGGACAGCGGCGGGAGAGGACGACGCCGATGCGTTGCCGGTTCCCGTGGACCGGCGGCTTGGGCACGGGGACAAGGTAGCCGTGGACGGCTTTGAGCTCGCTGCCGTGCACCTGCGGGGACACACCCCCGGGTCCATCGCGTTTGTGTACCAGGACCCGGAGGGGCCTGCCCATATCTTCTCCGGCGACTCGCTGTTCCCGGGCGGGGTGGGCAACACGCAGAAGGACCCGGAAAGGTTCGCCCAGCTCTTGTCCGACGTCACGGAGCGGCTGTTCGGCACCTACCCGGACACCGCCGTCGTGCATCCCGGGCATGGCAAGCCCACCACCCTGGGTGCCGAGCGGCCGCACCTTGAGGAGTGGCGCGCCCGCGGCTGGTAACCCACAAACGCATCGAGTGCTCCGTAACTGCCCTTATGGACCTTCTAAAGGGCGGTTACGGAGCACTCGATGGATTAGTTAGGCGGGGCCCCGCCGGCGGGGACTAGCGGCTGCGGCGTTCGTTCGACGCGGGAGCGGACGCGCGGCGGGGGCCGCTGCGGGCGGGACGGCCTGAACCGCCGTTGCCGGAACCGCCGCTGCCCGAACCGTAGGAGCCACCGGAAGTTCCGCCGGTGTTGGAGGACCAGACAGCCTTGTTGCCGCCGGTTGCACCTGATGAACGCTGGCCGGAGGTGCCTGCTGCTGCCCGCTGGCCGGTTGCCGGGCGGCCGCTGCGCTGGCCACCGCCGGACGCCGGGCGTCCGCCTGAGGCCGGGCGGCCGGAGCCGCCGCGCGGGGCATCGCTGCGGGTGATCCGGGAATCGCCCCGGCCCTCTGCGGCACGGCCGTCGGAACCGCGGCCGGCCGATGAGCGGCCACCTGCTGCGGGGACGTCGTTGCGGTGGGTCGAGGCGGCGCCGCGGCCGCGGGCATTGCGGCGGGCGGCCGCAGCTGCAACAGCGCGGTCCTCGTTCTGCTCTGCGTTGCGGTCGAAGGCGGCGCGGGCTTCGGTCCGGCCCTCGAAGGCTGCTGCGCGGCGCTCTGCACGGGGAGCGTCGCTGCGGGCGGGCTCGGCCGAAACCTTGCCACGTCCGCCGCGTCCGCCACGACCACCGGCGGACGGCGCAGCCTGGCGCCGTGCCCGCTTGCGCTCGGCGTTGGCACCGGTGGAGGTGCCGCCACCCTGCTTGGGGGCCTTGGCTGCCAGCAGTGCGGCCCGGGTGCGGGGGTCAACCTTGTCGGCGATTTCGCCCACCAGGTCAGCCACGATCTGCGAGCTGGCGGTAACGCGCTCGAAGTTGACGTCCACGCCTGCGGCCTTCATCAGCTTCTTCACGTCGGTCTGCTGCTCGGGCAGGGTCAGGGTGACCACGGTGCCGTCGGAACCGGCACGCGCGGTGCGGCCGGAGCGGTGCAGGTACGCCTTGTGCTCGGTGGGCGGGTCCACGTGGATGACCAGTTCGACGTCGTCAACGTGCACACCGCGGGCGGCGACGTCGGTGGCCACCAGGACCCGGACGTCGCCGTTGGAGAACTCCGCCAGGTTGCGGTCACGGGCATTCTGCGACAGGTTGCCGTGCAGGTCGACAGCGGGGATGCCGGCGTCGGTCAGGGTCTTGGCCAGCTTGCGGGCGTGGTGCTTGGTCCGCATGAACAGGACACGGCGGCCGGCGCCGGAGGCGAGCTCCACGATCAGCTGCTTCTTGACGGTCTGGTCGTTGACCACCAGCACGTGGTGTTCCATGGTGGTCACGGCTGCCTGCGGGTCGTCCACCGAGTGGGTGAGCGGGTTGGACAGGTAGCGCTGGACGATCTTGTCCACACCGTTGTCCAGGGTGGCGGAGAAGAGCAGGCGCTGGCCCTGGCTGGGGGTCATGTCCATAAGCTTCTTGACCACGGGCAGGAAGCCGAGGTCGGCCATGTGGTCTGCCTCGTCCAGGACAGTGATCTCCACGGCCTCGAGGGTGAGGATGCGCTGGCGGATCAGGTCCTCCAGGCGGCCGGGGCAGGCGATGACGATGTCGACGCCGGCGCGCAGCGCCTTCTCCTGGCGGGCCTGGGAGATGCCGCCGTAGATCACGGTGGTGTTCAGGCCTGCGGCCTTGGCCAGCGGCTCGATGGTGGCGTTGATCTGCGTGGCCAGCTCACGGGTGGGCGCCAGGACCAGGCCCATGGGGCGGCCGGGCTTGCGGAAGTACTTGGCTTCCCGCTCAGCGAGTCTTGCTACAAGCGGGATGGCGAAAGCAATGGTTTTACCGGATCCGGTCCGGCCGCGGCCCAGGACGTCACGACCGGACAGCGTGTCCGGAAGGGTCTTCACCTGGATGGGAAACGGTTCAACGATTCCCTGCGCGGAAAGGGTGTCTGCAAGGGCCTTGGGAGTACCGAGGGCAGCAAAAGTAGTCATGTAGTTTTTTACGGTCTTTCTGGCGGTATCCGGGCGGATATCGGCCCCCGATGCCGGTTGGACCAGGGGTTTCGCCGAAGAAAAGTCAGGTGATCAACCGGGCGCTGTAAATAAGGACAGCCGGCCGGGACCAAATGGAACGCGTTCATCGACGCAGGATGTGCCTCTCACATGAAGAAAGCCCACTCCCTGGAAAGGATCTCCAAATCAGGAGCAGGCGGCATCACTGCACATCAAGTTCCTCCAGTCTAGCATCCCGGCGCGCGGCACCCGTCCCCGGCGTTGCCTTCGGCGGCACGGCGGGGCAGTGTTGTGGCATGAGCGAACACCCGGGGCAGTACCAGGAGCCGCACCAACACGAAGCGCACCAGCGCCGCGCGCACGACGGCGGCGGCTCGCCGGAAGCGGATGGCGGCGGCATAGATGCCGCAGCGGCCTGGGACGAGCGGTACCGCACCAAAGCGCGGCTCTGGAGTGGGAAACCGAACCCGCAGCTTGTCCGCGAGGCCGGTGGCCTGCGGCCGGGACAAGCGCTGGAACTGGGCTGCGGCGAAGGCGCCGACGCCATCTGGCTGGCGCAGCAAGGCTGGTCCGTAACCGCCGTCGACGTTTCCGCCGTGGCCCTGGAACGGGCCCGCTCCCACGAGCTGGCGGAACTGGCGCGGGAGAGCGTGAACCCGCCGGACGGGGACATCGGCAGCCGGATCACCTGGCAACTGGCCGACCTTACGCAGTGGCAGCCGGACGCTTCCTACGACCTGGTGACGTCTCAGCTCCTGCATTCCCAGGAACTCGACTGGCGGATCCCGCTGCGCACCGCGGCCTCAGCCGTCAGGCCCGGCGGAACCTTGCTGGTGGTGGGCCACCACCCGGACCGGCTGCCGCCCTGGGGCGCCGACCACCACCATCACCGGGACATGTTCTACACCGGCGACCAGCTGGTCCAGGAGCTCGGGCTGGACCGGGTGGACGCCAATGACCGTCCGGAGTGGCAGCTGGAGGTCCTCACCAGCCGGGAGCGCCAGGTGACCGGGCCGGAGGGACAGGAAGCGGTGATCGCCGACGTCGTCATGCGCGCCACCCGCCTGCCCTAGCTCCGGTCGCGCTCCCGCGTGGTCACCCGGGGCGCCACCAGGGCCGCGGCCACACCGATGGCCGCAGTGAAGGCGAAGACGCCCACGAAGGACTGGACCGCCGTCGTAAATGCTGCGAACACAATCCCTGTGGTGGCCAGCGAAAGGGCTCCGCCGAGGGAGTCGGAAATGGACATGGCGGAGCTGTGGAAGCCTTCGTCCTCCTTGGCGGACAGCGCCAGGGTCATCACGCTCAGGCGAGGGTAGAGCAGGCCCATCCCGCCGCCTGCCAGGACCCAGCCGGCGATGGCGACGGCGGCAGGCCAGTGCAGCGCCGTGGTGACCAGGGCCAGGAGCACGGCAGCCAGGACCATCAGCGACCCTGCCTGAACGGCACTTCGGTGGGGCAGCCGCGAGCCCAGCCGGCCCTGGACCGCCGCGGCACCGGCCCAGGCCAGCGCTCCCCCAGTGAGCGTCAGGCCGGCCAGGGTGGGCGGGAACGAGTACTGGTCAATCAGGAGATAGGGCAGGTAGACCTCCGCGCCGAAGAACGCCGCCGAAGCGAGCCCGCGCGCCAGGATCACGCTCGGCAGCCCGCGCCGGCCTGCGAGGGTGCCGGCGGGCACCAGCGGCCGGACCGCCACCATGGCAAGGACGACGGCGGCCAGCGCCAGGAGTACCGTGGCGGCGGGAAAGGCGGGGATGCTGACGTCCGCCGAGAGATTGAGCCCCAGCACCGCCAGCGCGGCCAGCGCCGCCCATCCCAGTCGGCCCAGGGCCCAGGGCGGGGTGCTTTCTTGCGGCTCACTCGCCTCCCGCGGCTCGCTTGCCTTCCCGGGCCCGTCCAGGTCGCGCAGCACCGGCACGATCATGGCCAGCGCGGGAACGACAAGGCCCACCACGCCCAGGAACACCCAGTGCCAGCTGAAGACCTGGGCCACCAGACCGGCGGCGAACGGCCCCACAAGCGAAGGGACCACCCAGGCGGCCGAAAACGCGGCGAAGATCCGAGGGTGCAGCGGGCCTGGAAAGAACCGTGCCACCAGCACGTAAAGGGCCACGGTAAGGGCGCCGCCGCCGAGCCCCTGCACCAGGCGTCCGCCGACGAGCATCGGCATGGCGGTAGAGGTGCCCGCGATCAGCAGGCCCAGCACGAAGAGGGCCACAGAGGCATACAACGGCATTGCCGGCCCGCGCCGGTCGGACCAGTTGCCCGCCCCCACCATGCCGATCACACCGGTGGCGAGAGGGCCTGCAAAAGCCAGGGCATACAGGCTTCCGCCGTTCAGCTCCCGGCTGACCAGGGGCATGATGGTGGTCACGGCAAGGGATTCGAAAGCCGACAGGAACACCAGGGCACAGGTGCCGACGGTTACCCAAAGGTACGGGGGCCGGAAGAGCCCGGTGGCTGGTCGGGCGGCCGGGAGGGTGGAGTCCCGCACGGCGTCTCCTAATCCACGAACCGGTTCCGGCCGGACCGGTAGCCAAAGACAGCCGCGAGCAGGCCCACCACCATGAACAGGACGCCGGCGGGAACAAAGGACCCGGTGGCCTGGTGCAGCTGCCCCACCATGAGCGTCCCCGTGGAGCCCACGCCGTAGCCCACGCCCTGCATCATGCCGGACAGATGGGCGGCGGTATGCCCGTCGCGGGTGCGGAGCATGATCAGCGTCAGCGCCGCGGCGGTAAGGCTCCCCTGCCCCAACCCCAGCAGCCCGGCCCATACCCAGATCAGGTCCAGCGGGCCCAGGATGCTCAGCACGAATCCCGCGCCGGTCATCAGTGCCACCACCATGTTGATGGCGCGCTGGTCCCGGAACCTTGCGGCCAGGGCCGGGGCGAACAGTGAACCCAGCATCTGCAGCACGATGCAGACGGCGACGATCAGCCCCGCCGTGGCCCCGTCGACGCCGCGCTCGCGGAGGATGGGCGCCAGCCAGGCGAAACCACTGAAGGACATCATGGCCTGCAGCACCATGAAGATGGTCACCTGCCAGGCAACGGGTGAGCGCCACACGTTCACGCCGTCCCTGACCACACGGTGCCGGACAGTCTCCTGCCGCACGGCCACAGGAAGGAACAAGAGAAGTACGACGGCGGCGGGCACCGCCCAGATCCACAGCGCCTTGGTCCACTCCCCCGTGGCCGTGTAGACCGGGTAGGTGAAGCCGGCTCCGAGCGCGGCGGAGGCACAGATGGCGGTGGTGTAGAGGCCACCCATGAGGCCAAGCCGTTGCGGGAAGTCGCGCTTCACCAGGCCCGGGAGCAGCACGTTGCACAGTGCGATCGCCGCGCCGCAGGCTGCCGTGCCAACCAGGAGGGCAGGCAGGTGGCCCGCACCGCCCAGGGCTGCTCCGGCGTCCACGGGCCTGAGCAGCAGCCCCGCAGTCAGCAAAGCCATGGCCCCCAGCAGTACCCGCTCCGCACCGAACCGGCGCGCAAGCACGGGGGCGAGAGGCGCGAAAACACCCAGCAGTGTCACGGGAACGGTGGTCAGCACCACCACGGACCAGCCGGGCAGCCCCGCCTGGGAGGTGACCTCCGGCAGGACGGCGGAGAGGCTGGAAAAGACGCTGCGCAGATTCATGCCGATCAGGACCAGGCATACACCGAGGTAGGCCAGGGCACGCCGGCTGCCCACACGGGTGGGTCCAGGGGCCGGGAGCTCATCGATTTCGGCATCAACCAGGTTGCTGAGCTCCGCCAGGCTGCTGCCCCTCCTGGTCGGGCCCTGGACTTCCCCTAAGGCAGTCCTTCGCCGCTGCTTCCCCGCCTCGGCGTTCGTTGCGTCAGTCATCCGCCCATTCTTGCAGGAGAGCGCAGCCAGGTTTTCCACATACGGCAACTCCTGCCTTCCGGCACCCCGTTGCAGATCCGTAGCTTGAGGAAAGCAGCCGGGGTGCCCAAACCCCTGCCCCACCGATACTTGCCCACGGGTAAACAAACTGACTGCCGGAAGTAGATGATCACCATGGACTCACGGGAAACCGTCCCGGTTGATGCAAAAGGCCCCTTCCTTCAAGGACCGGCAGCCGCCACGCCAGGCCCCGGGAAAGCTATCGCAAGTCTTGTCCTGGCCCTCCTTGCACCCCTGAGTCTGGTGATCACACAATCCCTCGCCGCCTTCGCGCTGCTGCTGACCTTTCCCTACAACGGTCCGTCAAAGCTCCCGTGGGTAGCGCCATTGGTTCTTTGGAGCCTGCCCATGATCCTCGGGTCCATCTCCACCGGTTTAGCCATCACGGTGATTCGAGACGCGAAACAGCAAGGGTTTGCCAAGGGCATGGCGACCGCCTCGCTGTGTGTGTCGGGCGTGGTGTTTGTGATCGGACTCCTGCTCTCGATAGGCCTCATGCTGATGATGCACTGACCTGCATTTTCCTGGAGGGAGGCCGCTGCTCAATTCAGCCCGTCCATTGCGCCCGCCGGCATTGTTCCCGCGGCGCTATTCTGGAAGGGATGAACGAATCCCCTGAAAACCCCCAGCAGCCGCATGTCCCGCGGCCTGTCACGCCCGGAACCCAGGCCTCCTTCGGCACCTACGGCGGCCGCCCGGTCAGCTTCGTGCGCCGCGGCACCAGGCTGCAGGGCCGGCGGCAGGCGGCCTGGGCTGAACACGCCGAGCGGTGGGCGGTCGACGTTCCACGGCACGTGGCCAACACCTCGGTCCACCCGGACTACACCTTCGACGCCGCGGCAGAGTTCGGCCGCGAGGCCCCGCTCATCGTCGAGATCGGGTCTGGCCTTGGCGATGCCATCTGCCATGCGGCTGAACAAAACCCGGACACGAACTTCCTGGCGGTGGAGGTGTATACACCCGGGCTGGCCAACACGATCATCAAGATCAACAGCCGGGGCCTGGACAACGTCCGCGTGGTGGAGGCAAACGCCCCGGAGGTACTGGCCACCATGCTGCCCGGGGGTTCAGTCAGTGAGCTGTGGGTCTTTTTCCCTGACCCCTGGCACAAGTCGCGGCATCACAAGCGCCGCCTGATCCAGCCCGAGTTCGCCGGCCTGGCGGCAAAGGCTTTGAAACCCGGCGGCCTGTTCCGGATCGCCACCGACTGGTCCAACTACGCCATCCATGTCCGGGATGTCGTGGCCGGCTCAGCAGACTTCGAAAACCTGCACACCGGCGAGCGCCGCGGACCCGAAAGCCCGCTGACCCAGGTGTGGCAGTCCGGCGTCGAATCGGTGGTGGGCGGGGCACCGGTCCGGGAAGGACGCGCACCCGTGAGCACCGGACACACCGGTCCCAACGAAGGCGTGGACGAAACCGGGGGCTGGGCGCCCCGGTTCGAAGGAAGGATCCCGACCAGCTTCGAGGCGAAAGCCCACGAGGCCGGCCGGCTCATTTTCGATCTCTGCTACCGCCGCCGGTAAAGGTGCGCCGGGCACGGGCGTTCGGGAAACCCTCAGCCAACGCTGATGGCGGCACCGATCTCCCTAAGCATGTCCAGCCGTGGTTCCGCTTCGGGGTTCAGGTAGGGCCAGATGACCACGACACCGATGAACCGCTCGCTTTCCCAAACGCCCACCGTGGCTGCCACCTTGGCCGGACCGCCGTCGTCGTCATATCCCACCACCACCGCGTACGCGGACTTGCCGGGCAGGTGCAGCTCGCCCTCCGCCAGGAGGGTGCCGCCGCGGTCCTCAAGGTAGAAGCCCGACATCAGGTGCGCCCAGCCGTTGGCCTGCGGCGCATCCTGGACGGAGGTGTCGTCCTTGATCACGGTGACCAGGACACCGCCCAGCAGGGCGTACTGTTCGCTGTTGGGCCCGGCCGTGGAGTCGTGCAGGACCTGGGTGTGCTCGGGAAAGTCTGCGGTGAAGCCCAGCGGGGATTCGATGTGCACTGACATGGTTTCAGAGCCTCTCGAGCTTGGTGTCGTTGGGGACTTTATAGTACGTGGACACGTTGGTGGTGGACTGGTTCTCGGTCTTGACCTCCACTTCACCCACCTTGACGTCAAAGCCTGCCTCATTCTTGGCTGTCACCACCGAGTTCACCTGGACGGTGGCCGAGCCTGCTTCGTACAGCCTGGCGGCATCCCGGGCGGCGCCGGTGTCGTTTCCCAGCGCCACGTTATGCAGGTAGCTGTCGATGATCGGGCGGTTCTCCGGGGAGTAATCCACGTCGATCTTGACGGTGCCCTGGGTTCCGGCCGTCACGGTGGAGTCGAACTTCGCCGCCTCTGTCTTCACGCCGGAGGTGATGCCCTGGGCCACGGTCCCGTCCATGGAGACGGAAACGGAATCGATGTTGTTGTTCGTGTCCATGTTGACCTGCAGCCCTCCCTTGCCGGAGGCCTCGAACACGCGGCCGTCCAGCTTGAGCTGGCCGTTGGCGGAAACCTCGCCACTGGCTGTGGAGGTGCCGTCCGTCAGGTTCCGCTCGTAGGAAAGGTCGAGCTTCGCCCCGCCGGACGCCGTGCCGGACTCGCCCGAGGCGTCAAGCGAGAACGTTCCCTTGGCTTTGTCGGTCTGTCCCGTGGACCCGTTGTCCTTCGCCGCATCGTTGATCGTGTCCAGGATGTATTCGGGCGGGTTGCCGGCCACGTCCCTGATCTCACCGATGCTGTCCGGCGGAAGGTCGCGGTACATCTGTTCGCGGGCGGCCATGGCTTCCTCCACAGTGGCGAACGTGTACTCGCGGGAGACCTCTCCGGTCAGCGTGGCACCGGCCGTGCCGGTGGTGTCATTGACGCCAAGGCCCATGTTTCCGTATACCTTCATGGTGGCGGAGCCGTCGGCGTTCTCCACCACTTCGGTCCCCACCTCGGCACCGCCGTGGACCCAGGCCACCCTGGCTTCGATGGATGCCTTGCCTGTTTCCGAGTAGACGGGGATGTCCGCCTTGGCCAGTTCGTGGAGGTGCTGCTTGGCCAGCTGCTGCGCGGCTGCAGGGATGCCGCCGTCCATGCGCATGAGGTCCTTGGCTAAGGGACCATTGCTGCCTTTACCCTCGATCAGGTATCTGCGGTCGGCGTCAGAGAGCCCGGCCCACCACTTCGCCTGCTCTTCGGGGCTGGCGTTGAGCATCCGGTCCAGCCCCGACTCCAGTTCCCGGTGGTGTTCTGCGAGCGCCCTGGCGGCTTCGGCCTTTTCCTGGAACCATTCCTTGGCCTGCTCCGCCATAGACCTGATCCGGTCCCAGGTGCTGCCGCCGGAGCCGCCGCTTCCCTGGGTGGAAGCTTTCTCCTGCTCGTCGGCGTTCTTCATCAGGATTTTGGAGTTTTCCCGAAGGCTGGCCACGACTTTGTCCAGGCTGGGCCGGTGGCTGGCGCTCCACTCCTGGCGGAAGCGTTCACCGTCCCTGCCCTTCCACGGCGCGGACTGGATCTGGCTCTGCAGTGACCCGGCCCGGCTGCTCAGCAGGGACGCTGCCTGGTCCGCCGCCTTGGCCAGCGCCCGCAACTGGCTGATGTCTGCGCCGTAAAAAGTCATGGTTTCCCCCGGAAAAGAGTGCGGTACGTGTCGAACGCTGGTCCTTATGGTTGCGCAGGGTTATGGAGCGCGGCGATGGGGATCCCTCCCCATCAACGGGTTGCCGGGGAGCCAGCCGGCCTGTTCCCCAAAACCAACACGGGGCCAACGCGGGACGAACGCCGGGCCAACTGTCCGGGGGCCGCCCGGCGTGGCACGATTGCCTTGTAAGCAGGGCACGAACACCAGCGCACTACCGCTCCCGTCCAAAGGAAAGACGATCAAAGAAGAACTGAAACAGGTCGTTGACAAGGCCGAGGACGTCACGAATTCGCGCATCCTCGAGGTCTTGGCCCGGTCCGGGTTCGTGGCCAGCGGCATCCTGCACCTGCTGCTGGGTGCCAGCTCCATCCGGCTGGCGGTGGGCGGCACGGGCAATGCGGATTTCAGTGGCGCGGTGGCCGAACTGGCCACCATGCCTGTGGGTCCATTCCTGCTGTGGGGCAGCTTCGCGGCCTGCGCCGCATTATCGCTCTGGCAGGCGGGCGATGCGATCTTCGACTTCAACCACCAGGCCACCAAGACAAAGGTCAAGAACAAGGCCAAGGCCACCCTGCAGGCGATCGTTTACGCCGTTCTTGCCCTCACCTTGTGGCACTTCGCCATGGGCACCGGGACGGGCGGAGACAACCGGAAAGCCACAAGCGACTTCACCATAGCCATGATGCAGGCCCCGGGCGGGGTGGCGCTGCTCGTCCTGATCGGCGTGGCAGTCGCGGTCACGGGCGTCGTCTACGGCATCCGCGGACCGAAGAAATCGTTCGAGAAGCAGCTGCGGATGCCTGCCCCCGGCCCAGCCAGGACAGCGGTGACAGCCCTGGGAGTGGCGGGCTACCTGGCCAAGGGAACTGTACTGCTGCTGGCCGGGCTGCTCATCGCCGTCGCCACGATCAAGGAGCATCCGGAAGATTCCACGGGCCTGGACGGCGGCCTGCGGGCCCTCCGCGACCAGCCGCTGGGCCCCTTGCTCCTGGCCGCAGTGGGAGCCGGGCTGGTCTGCTATGGCGCGTACATGATCATGCGGGCGCGGCTGGCCAAAATGACCAAGTAAGCCCCTCACCAGCACGATTAGGTGAAGGCATGCCCCATGTACTCATGGAACGGATCGGCAGCCTGGTGCTGGGCTACGAGCTCGAACGGTGGATCGGTCGGGCTGGGTCACCGTCACGCTCCCGCCAAGGCCCTATAACCTTATGAGTTGGTCTGCACCGGGGCACCACGCCGCCGGCATGTACACGCAGCTCACCGCCAGTTAATACCTTCGGGAAGTCCCGGCACAGCCAAGACGCACGGATCGTTGCGATCCAGATGCGGTTGGACTCCGGGGGCTTGTAAAGAACGTTGGAGCTCACACTGCCGGGTCCGTCGCAGGGGTGAACCGGGCGGGGCTGTGCGCAGTCCTAAGTCCGAGCCGGCCGGCACGGACGCCGTTGGCGATCACGACGATTTCGGCCAGTTCGTGGATAAGGACCACGGCGGCGAGTCCCAGCATGCCGAACAGCGCCAGCGGGATCAGTATGGCGATCAGGGCCAGGGACAGGCCCACGTTCTGGAGCATGATGCTCCGGGTCCTGTGCGCGTGATCGAGGACCTGCGGCAGGTGGTTCAGGTCCTCGCCCATCAGGGCGATGTCGGCGGTTTCGATCGCGACGTCGGTGCCCATGGCCCCCATGGCGATGCCGGTGTCGGCGGTCGCGAGTGCCGGGGCGTCATTGACGCCGTCGCCGACCATGGCGGTGGGCTGGCGGCTCTTGAGCGTGCGGATAATCTCCGCTTTATCCTCGGGTCGTAGGTCGGCATGGACCTCGGTGATGCCCGCGTCATTAGCCAGCGTGGTGGCGGTGATGAGGTTGTCGCCGGTGAGCATGGCCGTGGTGTAGCCGGAGGCGCCCAGCCGGGCAATGACTTCCCGGGCTTCGGGCCTCAGCTCGTCGCGCACAGCGACCGCGCCAATGACCTGGCCGCCGTCCTCGATCAGGACAGCCGTTGCGCCGGCGTGCTGCATCCGTTCGACCTCGCCGGCCAGCGGGCCGGCGTTGATCCAGCCCGGCCGGCCAAGGCGGACAGTCCTGCCATCGAGCCGGCCCTCCAGACCGGCGCCGGGGACGGTGTCGACGTCCGTGATGTCAGCCCGGTCCGTGGCGGCTGCGAGGATGGCGCGGGCCAGAGGGTGTTCGCTGTGGGATTCCAGGCCCGCCGCGAGGGCCAGGACCTGTTCCCGGGTCGCGGTTCCGGTCGCCGCGACGTCGATCACTGCAGGCTGATTGCGGGTAAGCGTTCCGGTCTTGTCCAGTGCGATGGTGCGGATCTTGCCAAGGGCTTCCAGGGCACCGCCGCCCTTGATCAGTACGCCGATACGACTGGCCGCACCCACGGACGCGACGACCGTGACGGGGACCGAGATGGCCAGCGCGCAGGGTGATGCGGCGACCAGGACGACGAGGGCGCGTTCAAACCACAGCAACGGTTCCCCGACGATGAAGCCGAAGACGATGATCAGGGCCGCGGCGATCAGGATGCCCGGGACGAGCTTGCTGGCGATGGAGTCGGCCAGGCGCTGGCCCGGGCCCTTGCGGGACTGCTCGGCCTCCACGATGTGCACGATCCTGGCCAACGAGTTGTTCTCCGCAGTGCTGGTGACTTCAACCTCAAGCGGTCCGGTGCCGTTGATCGACCCGGCAAAGACCTCGCTTCCCGGTCCGGCCTCGACCGGCACGGATTCACCGGTCAGCGCCGAAGTGTCCAGGGACGTGCGGCCGGTGAGGATCCTGCCGTCGGTGGCCAAACGCTCCCCGGGCCGGACCACCATCCGGTCCCCAAGGATGAGTTCTGCCGGGTCGACCGTGACCTCGGTGCCGCCGCGCAGCACGGTCGCCTCGGCCGGGACCAGGTCCAGCAGGGCGCGCAGGCCACGGCGGGTCTTGGCCAGTGAGTACTCCTCAAGGCCTTCGGAGATCGCATAGAGGAAGGCCAACATGGCGGCCTCCTCGAACTGCCCCAGGGCGACGGCACCGACGGCGGCGATCGTCATCAGCGTCCCGACCCCGATCTTGCCCTTGGACAGGCGCCTCAGGGTGAAGGGAACGAACGTCCACGCTGCAACCAACAGCGCGGCGATTTCCAGGGGAAGCGTCAGCCACTGCGGGCCCCCGGCCAGCGAGGTGATCCACGCTGTGAGGAGCAGGACGCCTGCGAGTGCGGCTGCCCGGAACTCAGTGACCTGCCAGAAGCCGACGGCCTCCTCCGCTTCTTCGGCTTCGCCGGTCCCGGTCTTCTGGTCGCTGCAGCCGCAGGCGTCACTCATCGTTCGTTCTCTTCCGTCAGGGCGGCGCCGGTGCTGACGGTGCCGTAGTTCGGGCAGAGGCTGACCGCGTTGCCGGTGGCGGCAAGCAGGATCTCGGCCTGTGCGAGCATGTCCATCAGCTCCGGACGGGACAGCGAGTAATAGACACTGCGGCCCTGCACCCTGCCTTCGACCAGGCCACAGTCACGAAGACAGGCCACGTGGGCCGATACCGTTGACTGGGCAAGGCCCAGCTCCCCGGTCAGGTCACCCACCCGCACCTCGCCGCCAGCCATGCGCTGGACGATGCTCAACCGAGTCGGGTCACCGAGGGAATGAAACAGTGCCGCTGCCGGACCGAGCTGCCGGCACGGGTCGGTGGAAACTGCAGGTTCAATCGTCATACGGCGATAATAGCGGTATTTGTGATGACATCGCGCGCAAGCTGCGGCCACGTGAGCATGCCAACTAATGGGAGGCCCGGGTGGGATGGTCACCCCTGGCCCCGTCGATGCCGGTGAGGGGCACTTCCTCCACTGGGATGCTAATTAGATGTAGCGGCACACCTCGTTCGCGGTGCACGTGTCCGGTTCAGGTTCAGCGGCCTGGGCGTGCAACTGGGAGATAGTTTCCCTGAGGACAAGGAGTTCGGCGATCTGGGCATCGAGTTCCCGCAGACGCCCCCCTAGCAGGTTCCGGACGTGCGAGCACGGCGCTTGGCCGTGTCCGCGGATCCTCAGGATCTGCCCGATCTGGGCGAGTGTGAGCCCGGCGGCTTGGCCGCGGTGGATGAACCCGACCATGCCCACAGCGTCGTCGGTGTAGTCCCGGTAACCGGAGGCCATGCGTTCGGCCGGCGGGAGCAGCCCCGACTCTTCGTAGAACCGGAGGGTCTTGGTCGTCGTTCCGGTTGCTTCTGCAAGCTGTCCGATTCTCACGCGGGTTGATTTCCCTCTCGATGGCCACCTGATTTGACCTTCCACTGTACTGGAAGGTTCATGCTGGTTCCATTGGAAGTCTCAAGGCACGGGGAAGGTCAACTGTATGCGCAACGAACGGTTCGACCTGGCGATCATTGGTTCCGGTGGCGCGGCTTTTGCGGCCGCGATCCGGGCCAGGGGGCTGGGCAAGCGGGTAGTGATGATTGAGCGTGGCACCGTGGGCGGGACATGCGTGAACACTGGGTGTGTGCCGTCGAAGGCGCTCCTGGCTGCCGCCGATGCCCGCCACGTGGCGTTGGACTCGGCCCGCTTCCCCGGCGTGGTGGCCTCGGCGGGTCCCGTGGATATGCCGGCACTCATCGGAGGCAAGGCTGCGCTTGTTGAAAGCATGCGGACGGAGAAGTACGTCGATCTGGCCGCTGAGTATGGCTGGGCCATGGTCGAGGGGGACGCAGAGTTCACTGGAAGCCAGAATGCGCCCCTGCTTCAGGTCACCTCACTTGGCGGTGCGGTGACAATGATCGAAGCCGTTCACTACGTTGTGGCCACGGGCTCAACACCATGGGCCCCGCCCGTTCCTGGACTGGCCGAGACCGGCTACCTGACCTCGACAACGGCGATGGAACTGGACGAGGTACCCGACACGATGCTCATCCTGGGTGGGGGCTATGTTGCCTTGGAGCAGGCGCAGCTTTTCTCCCGGCTTGGTGCCCGGGTCACCATGCTCGTCCGCTCCCGGCTGACCTCGCGGGAGGAACCGGAAGTATCCAAGGCGTTGGCCGGAGTCTTCGCGGATGAGGGTATCAGGGTGGTCCGGCGGGCCACAGTGGATTCCGTGAGCCTCGATGAGGACACCGCCGGAGTCATCGCCACCGCATCCGTGGCCGGAGGCCAGGAAGTTTTCCGGGCCTCCCGGCTGCTCGTGGCCACGGGCCGCAGGCCCGTTACCGACGGGCTGAACCTTGAGGCTGTCGGGGTAAAGACCGGCATATCCGGCGGGATCGTGGTCGACTCGCGTCTTGCCAGCTCCAACCCGCGGATCTGGGCCGCCGGGGACGTGACCGGCCATCGGGAGTTCGTCTACGTCGCAGCGGCCCACGGCACCCTGGCCGTGGAAAACGCCTTCACCGACGCCGCGGCCGAGGTGGGCTACCGGTACCTGCCCCGGGTGACCTTCACCAGCCCGGCCGTCGGTGCCGTCGGCATGACCGAGAAGGAGGCGATCGCCGCGGGGATTCGTTGCGACTGCCGGGTCCTGCCCCTGCAATATGTTCCGAGGGCGCTGGTCAACCGCGACACCCGTGGGTTCATCAAGGTCGTCGCTGATCGTGACACCGGCAGGATCCTGGGCCTCACCGCGGTGGCCAAGGACGCCGGGGAACTCGCCGCCGCCGGCGTCTACCTGCTCGAGGCCGGGATGACCACCGCACAAGTCGTGGCCGCCTGGAGCCCCTACCTGACCATGGCCGAGGGCATCAGAATCGCCTGCAAAGCCTTCACCACCGATGTCTCCAAACTCTCCTGCTGTGCCTAAAAGCGCGGCCCGAATCTCACGAAAGCCAATCCCGTGACCGCCACCGACCACCAAGCCCTCACCTATTTGCTGTCCTCTTCACGGTCGGGATCAAACCTGAGTTATTCGTGACATTGCTGCGGCTCCTGGCGAAGGCGAGCCTGTCACGGTCGTCGATCTGGCCACCGCCAGCGGACGGAGCGAAGGCACGGTGAGGCAGGGCGTGGCCGGGCGGCCCACTGGGAGTAATCGATTGCGAAAATAAACAGGATCAGGAACCTGATGGCGAAGCCTGCCGCTGCAGCCGCGCTTGCCGCCAGTGATGAGGCAACAATGACGAGTCCGCCCAGGACGGGACCTGTTACGCCGGTGGCCTGGAGGACAACGCGCGTGGCGGCGGAAGCCGGCCTTATCGCAGTCCCTGGCTTGAGGTATCTGGGAAACGCCCCTGAAGCTGGCCCGTAGAAAGCGTCGGCGATGCGCATGCGTTGATTTCCGCCACCGGAGGACCATGTCGCAACTTGCAGTCGTGATGCTCGCGCTCTTCGGCGAATGGAACGCACCTACGCGATCGAACGCGCAGCCCACGCGCACGCCGTTGCTGCCGCCAAAAGTCCCGAATATTGGTGACGGTTCGTGCATGCTACTTCAGACAAAACGACCGTTGGTCCAGCCGACTTCTGAGCCGACAAGGGGACTCACGCCTTAGGGAACGGTAATCACCGCCACGGCGTGCTGGGCGCCGTCGCGCAGTTCCACGCTTGAGATGCTGCCCAGCTGGATGGGGGTTGCCCCGGTGACCTTGACCTTTCCGCTCGGGGTGGCCGTCCAGGCGCAGGCCCGGTCCTCCCCGCCGGCACGGTCGCGCACCCACAACGAAAGTGTCCCTTCCGCCGGGAGGCTGCTGCCGCTCACCGCCAGCTCGGTTCCCCACGTCTTCCGGGCCATGTCGATGTTGACCTGCAGCCCTCCCCCGGATGCTAGCGAGTAGGTGGCATCCGGGGGAGGCGCCCTTACGAGCAGCGGCCCCACCGCCAGGCCCACAGCCAGGCACGCAGCGGCAAGGGCACCGGCCAGCGCCGCCCACCGCCGTCGTAATGTCCGACGGCGGTGCGCCAGTTCGTCAAAAAGGCGGGCAGGGACGGACGCTTCATTGGCCTCGCTGCCGCCAGGGACGGAGGTAAGCGCCACGGCGTCGGGGACGGGCAGGGAATCCAGGAGCATGGGAACCTTCTCCAGCACCGCAAGTTCCTTGCGGCAGCCCGCGCAGTCCTGGAGATGCGCATCGAAAAGGTCGAGGTCGGCGGCATCAAGGCCCCCCAGCACGTAAGCGCCCAGCAAGTGGTGCGGGTTGGTGCTCACCGTTCCACCCCCATTTCGTCCAGGATGGTGCGCAATGCCCGGAGGGCATAATAGGCGCGGGACTTGACCGTGCCGCTGGGGATGCTGAGCTGGACCGCGGCCTCGTTAACAGTGAACCGGCGGTAGTGCAGGGCCACCAGGACGTCCCGGTGTTCCTTGCTCAGCCGCAGCAGCGCTTCCTCCATCAGGACCCGGTTGAGCAGCTCGTCAACCCGGCCCATCACCTCGGCCGGGTCCGTGAGGCTGCCCTCCATCGCCTCCTGCGGGCGGCGCTGGCTCCGGCGGTAATTATCGATCATGATGTTCCTGGCCGTCCGGTACAAGTAACTGCGGAAGCTGCCGTTGATCTCCGGGGCGTGCTGCCAGACGCGGAGCACGGTTTCCTGGACCACGTCCTCCGCAAGCTGCGGATCACGGGTGGCGCTGAGCACGAAACGGCGCAGGGCGCTGCCGTGCTCACGGTAGATGGCCTCCACCACGTCGTCGTCGAGCGGCATCCCACCCCTCCCGTCACTGCCCTGTCCACGTCACTGCCCCTCGGGAAACGCCCCCAGCATCTGACCTCCCGGCTGTTACCACGCCAGGAAGCGGGAAACGGTTCAATCGATCGGCTCCACGGTGCACCTGTGAACCATTCTTTACCCGGAGGCGTCGTAGGGGTAAGCGTGCGGTCATCCAACGCCGGGCGCCCGCAAAAAACACCACCCAAGAAAGCACCCAGCCAAGGAGCACACCATGAAGCACCATTTAGGGGCAGGCCTTGCCATCCTGGCCCTGGCGGCAGCCCTCACAGGCTGCGGCGGCAGTACCGGCACAACGCCGGCAGCCACCAGCCCTGCCACGGGCACCGCAACCAGCAGCACCGGCGCGTCCCCCTCGGGCGCGTCATCTTCCAGCGCCTCCACGACCTCCGCGTCCGCGTCCCGGGCGGGAGTCGCCGTCGAGCTCAAGACAGCCTCCTCAACGGCAGGCAGCATCGTGGTGGACGCCAAGGGAATGAGCCTCTACCTCTTCGCCAAGGACACCAAGGACTCCGGCACCAGCGCCTGCACGGGCTCCTGCCTGGTCCAGTGGACGCCGCTGACCACCACCTCGGGGTCACCCGCGGCAGACGGCGTGACCGGGAAGCTGGGGACCATCACCAGCCCTGACGGCAAGAAGCAGGTGACCCTGAACGGCATGCCCCTCTACTACTTCGCAAAGGACACCAAACCGGGCGACATCCTGGGCCAGGGAGTCGGCGGCGTCTGGTACCTGTCGGACCCTTCGGGCGCAATGATCAAGGGCGCCGGCCAGGGCTACTAGGCCTGGATTCCTCCCAAGGGAGCGTCACTTCAACGGGGCGTCACTTCAAGGGAGCGTCCGCAGCCTTGCCCGGGAGCGGGATTTCCGTGGGCACCTGAACGGGCAGTTTGGGGCCCTGTTCCAGGCCCTTCCTGACGTCCCCTGGAACATCGGTGGGCAGTGACGGCTCCGAGGGCACCGCCGTCGGCTTCTGGGCCGGCCCGTGTGTGGGGGTGTTCCCCGGCCGCGCCGGAACGCCCGACGGCGCCCCGGGGGCAGGTGCCGACGCGGGCGCGGGTGCCGGCGGGACGGCATCCGCGCTGCTGGTTGCCGACGGCCGGGGCGCCGCGGGCTGGGGCGCAGGTGCCAGGCCGCCCGTGCTGCCGGCGGGCGTGACGCCGGAACCTGTCACGAACGTTGTGACGGCGTGGTTCAGCTGGGTGAAGGAATCGCGGAATCCCTGGTCGGAGGCTGCGGCGACAGCGCCGCCGGCCGCGAGCGAGGCCACGACGGAGAGCGTGGTGAGGGTGATGCGGCGCTTGGCCTTGCGGCGGGCGGCCAGCTCATCGGCCGGCTGCGGTGCGCTGCGCTCTGTTGCCCTGCCCTGTCCTGCGCCGGGCTGTGTTGCCCAATGTTGCCCTGCCCCGGGTTCAGCGGCAGGTCCGGCGGCGGGCCCGACGGCGGGAAGCACGGTGGTGGCGGACCCGGCAGTTGCCGGGCCTGCCATGAGCGCCGCGAGCTCGGCGGAGGGTGCCGGGGCCTCTGCCGCCAGGGCACGCAGGCCGAGCAGGGCGTGGCGGAGCTGGCCGTCGTCGTCCATGCCTGCCTCCAGCAGGAGCTGGTCAACGGCCCCGTTGTTGCGGGATCCTGCGGTGTCACCCATGATTCGCCTGGTTTCTCTCGAGCGTTTGTGCCTTAAGGTTCTGGAGGGCGCGGCGCTGGAGCTGCTTGATGGCTCCGGTGCTCTTGCCCATGATGGCGGCCACCTGTTCGATGGACAGGTCGGCCACGACGCGCAGGGCCAGGACCTCCTGGTGTTCCTCGCTGAGCCCTTCCAGCATGGCCGCGGCCCCGCCGGCCAGTTCCACGGCGTGGTCCTCTGCTGACGGCGTGGTCCGGCCGTCGTGCTGGGGGTCGTACGGTGTCATTTGCGGCCTGCGCTCCAGCCGGCGGTAGTGGTCCACCATGCGGGCATGGGCAATGGAGAAAACCAAGGACTTCGCGCCCTGCAGACCGCCCGTGAGGTTGCCGATCCTGGGATAGAAGGCCATGAACACGTCCTGGGTGACAGCCTCGGGGTCATCCAGTCCGCGCGCCTTGAGGTACCCGTGCACCGGGCCCGCGAAGGTGCGATAGGCAGCAGCGAACAACACGGCCGGATCGGCTCCGGCTGCGTCGTCGAAAATGTCAATCTCTTCTTGGGCCAAAGTGTCTAGCACCAGCGGCTCCTCCATCCCGGGATCCGGCCCGCGCCTTGTCCCCGCTTTGCGGGACGGACTGCCAGTCCCCGTGGTCTTCCGGCTGCCTCTTTGCGGGATTTAAGGGGCGCCCTTCCATTGGTGCGCCCCCGCCCGGCTGCCCGGGCTGCGGCCGCAGCCGCAGTCCAGACTAGCCAATGTGCCTTAGCGGGCCGAAACTGACGGCGTGTGAACGGAGTTGCCACCGGCAGCGGGAACAGCAGGAACGGCAGGAACAGTGGTTGCGCCGTCGACGCCCGGGACGGCCGGAACTGCCGGAACCCCGGGCTTTGCAGCCTCAACCGAAGCGGAACCCTTGGTTTCGGCGGAGGCCTTGGCTGCAGCATCGGCCTTGGCCACGACGTCGGTGCAGTAGCTCTTGATGTTCACGTCCCCCTTGGCGGCGATGGACAGCGAAGAGAATGCCTTGGAGGAAGCGTCCAGGCCGCCGTGGGTGTAGGCGGTGCAGAGGCCCAGGGCTGCAGGGCCGGCGGCGTCAACCGCGGTGTTGGCTGCTGCCGAAGCGGTGGCGTCTACGGCGACCTTTTCGTCTGATGCTTCAGCCGTACCGGATGCCTTGGCGGTGGCATCTGCAGTGGCGTCTGCAGTGGCGTCAGCACGCTTCACAGCGTCGGTCACAGCGGCGGTGGCCGTGGGAGCCGGGGTGGCCTTGGCATCTGCCGCTGCTTCAGCTGCCAGCTTGGGGGCAGGTGCGCCAAAGACTTCGTGGGCGGTCTGCTGGGCCTGCGTGGGAAGGGCGCCGGAGACGGCGGCGGCACCGGTTCCTCCTACTGCCAGGGTTCCTGCGGCCAGGACTGCGGCAGCGACTTTGCTTGTGGCGAGAACGGTGAACACGGACATTTGACTTCTCCAAACCTAGACAACACATCGGATTGGGCCCGCCGGGCGGGCCCATCACTGACTACATCGCCTGAGGTTGCGGAAAGGTTACGGGCGCCCTGGAGTTTCTTTTCCCGCCCCCGGATCGCTGGAAAGGCGCCGGATCGCTGGTCCGCTGCAGCGTGTTCGCAGCTTTCCAGCGACCCGGCGGGGAAGCGGTCCTAGACCCCGGCCAGGTCTGCGTCTGCGTCCTCGAACTCCACGGCCGCCACGATTTCCTGTGTTTCGGGGTTGATCATGAAGGCTTCGTCGTCCTCTTCGACCATGAGGAAGTCACCGTGGTCGGTGCTGAAGTGCCATGCGAGGGTCTTTTCGCCATAGTGCAGGTAATTGGGATCGCCCATGGTGATGCGGACCAGCTCATGGCCGGCGACGTCGCAGAGTTCGCGGATGA
This sequence comes from Arthrobacter liuii, assembly GCF_014639275.1. Classification (GTDB taxonomy): domain Bacteria; phylum Actinomycetota; class Actinomycetes; order Actinomycetales; family Micrococcaceae; genus Arthrobacter; species Arthrobacter liuii. The sequence continues at coordinate 63,917 of NZ_BMFW01000011.1, forward strand.
TCACTTCAAAGTCCGGAGCATCCTCAAGGGCCGCGGCGTCGGCCTGCGCCTGGCGTTCGGGGAGGTCCGGGATCTGGGCAACGAGGCGCTGGATGTGCGGGCCCACTTCCTCGTCGTCCAGCACCAGCAGATCGGCTTGGCCGCGCAGCCAGGCGGCGTTGAGCGCGGTGATGTTTTCGCGCTCCAGCAGCTCTTCGAACTCCCCGTCCAATTCCTCCATTTGGAGGACACCGTCGGGAGTGTCCTCCGTGTCGTCCAGTCCGCCGTCCAGGTAGTGCTCGGCGTCCGCTTCGGACAGGCCGTCGAAGGACGCTGCGGCGCGGTTGAAAAGGTCCAGGTGGGCGGTGGCACCCATTCCCGCCATGCCCTCGCGGATGAGCATGTCCGTTTCCCCGCGGTCAAGGGCCATGAAGGCGTACTGCGCGAAGCCGCCTTCCAGGACCTGCGTGAGGTAGAAGTCCACGTAGTAGCTGCGGACCGCCACGGGTGACATCTCGTCAGCATGGAGCAGGGCAGTATGCATGGCGTCGACAACGCTGACGTTGGCCTGCACCGCCTCCTCGTCGCTTGCTTCAATGCTGCTGCTGGTCAGGACGACGGGCTGGTGCGTGGTGATCATGGCAATCCTCGGTGCTGGTGCTGTGGTGCTGCGGACGCTTTTCACGCTACGGCTGCCCGGCCACCGCAGAATGGAGCGGGAAATGAACGTCAAGCGAAGTTTTCGGAGCCGCCCGGGAAGGACCGCGGCAAAGGGGGTGCCGGCTGGCGAACTAAGATAGATCAGATAACCACCCACCGGACCCGGCCCCGCCGTGGCCTGCCGAAAGTAGCGCGCACCATGCCATCCCAACCGGACGAAAGTGCGGAACTGGCAATACAGACACCCGCCATCAACGACCGCTCCCTGGCGGCCGGGCTGGCGTATGCCATGGCCAGCAGGGTCTCGGGCATATCGTTCGACGGCGGCACCGGGCTCATGCTTGGAAAGGTCCGGGGCGGCGCGGAGGTTCCTTACTCCACCACGGCCAAGCTGGTCCGGAAGGCGGGCGGTTGGAGCTGCACCGTTGGTGTGTGCAGCTGCCCGGTTCGCAAGGACTGTAAGCACGTGGCGGCCCTGCTTTTCGCTGCCGAGGACAACCCGTCCATCCGGGTGCAGCTGCTGGCGCCGTCCACCTCAACGCAGGTGTCCCGCACGCCCACCACGGCCCTTTCCGATTGGGAACAGGTCCTTAGCCCGCTGATCTCCCAGCCCGGTTCCGCCCCCTCCACAAGCGGGGTCCCCCTGGCCCTGCAGTTCGAGGTGGAGGAACCGCCGCCGCACTTTTCCTACACGGGCCGCCGGGATCCGGTGCGCGGCGTACGGCAGCTCAAGGTCCGGCCCGTCATCATGGGCGCCAAAGGTAAATGGATCCGCGGTGACATTTCCTGGAACACCCTCAGCTACCTGAATTTCCGCCGCGAATCGAACCAGGCGCATGTGGAGTGGCTGCAGGAGTTCCTTGCCGGCCATTCCTCCTCCGCCAGCCGGATGCACAACTCCGCGGGCCTGTGGCTGAGCCTGAACTCCTACGCGGGGAAGAACCTGTGGGGCCTGCTGTCCGACGCTCGAAAGATCGGGCTGGCCCTGGTCCACTCGCGCGGCACCGAGCCGGTCCGGGTCGCCGAGGCCCCTGCCGCCGTCGGGCTTTCCCTGAGCCGGTACGGCACACCGGTGGCAGAACCTTCCGCCGCGGGCACTGGCGCCCAGGCCAACAGCGTCCAGTCCAACAGCGTCCAGGCCCACGCGGAGGCGTCCGACGGCGGCCTGGAGCTTTCGCCCACCATCACCATTGAGGGCGACGAGGTTGATCCGGCATCGGTGGGCACCATCGGCAGGCCCGCACACGGCCTCTTCTTCACCTCCGGGGAGGCGGCCCTGCCGGGTGTCCCCGACCCCAACGGAACCATCACGCTTGCCCCGCTCGAAAACGGGCTGAGCGAGGAGCTGCTGGCGTTCGTCACCACCGGAAGCATGCTGCACATTCCGGCCAAGGACGAATCGCGGTTCCTGACCGGCTTCTATCCCAAGCTCAAGCAGACGGCCCGGGTGACGGCGCGGGATGAGTCCGTGGAGTTGCCCGAGCTGGCCGTCCCCACCCTGTCGCTGCTGGCCAATTACGGGGCGGACCACAGGGTCCGGCTGCACTGGGAGTGGCACTACAAAACCGGCAAGCTGGTCACGGCGCAGCCCCTGTGGCGGCATCCGGGCGACCACGGCTACCGCGACGACACCGCCGAGGCCCGCATCCTCGAAGGCATCGGCCAGCCATGGGACGCGGTGCCGGCGCTTGGTGAATCCGCCACTGGCGGTTGGGGCACTCCCCGGCTGGCGGCCTCTGCGGAACTGACGGGCCTGGACACCCTGGCGTTCACCGAGGAAGTGCTGCCGCGGCTGCGGGAAGCGCCGGATGTGGACGTGGACACGGCGGGTGACATCGCCGACTACCGCGAAGCGGAGGAAGCCCCGGTGGTGTCCATCTCCACCAAGGCGACCGAACAGCGCGACTGGTTCGACCTGGGCATCCAGATTTCCCTGGAAGGCCAGCCGGTTTCCTTTGCTGCCGTGTTCTCCGCCCTGGCCGCGGGCCAGACCAAGATGCTGCTGCCCAGCGGCGCGTACTTCTCGCTGGACCTGCCCGAGCTGCACCAGCTGCGCGCGCTGATCGAGGAAGCCAGGTCGCTGCAGGACAACAAGGACGCCCCCTTGCAGATCAGCCGGTTCCAGGCGGGCCTGTGGGACGAGCTGGCGCAGCTGGGGATCGTGGACGAGCAGGCGGCCGCTTGGCGGTCCGCAGTGGGCGGCCTCCTGGAGGGCGGCACGGACGGGTTGCCGTTGCCTTCCACCTTGGACGCCGAGCTGCGCCCGTACCAGCTGGAGGGCTACAACTGGCTCAGCTTCCTGTACAAGCATGGGCTGGGCGGCATCCTCGCCGACGACATGGGCCTGGGCAAGACCGTCCAGGCACTGGCACTGATGTGCGCGGCGAAGGAACTGGCCATTGACGCTGCGTCGTCCCTGGAAACGTCCGACGGCGGTGCTGCCGCTGACCCCGAAACCCGGGCCGCCGCCGTCGCACCCTTCCTGGTGGTGGCCCCTACCAGCGTGGTGGGCAACTGGGCGCTCGAAGCCGCACGGTTCGCCCCGGGCCTCACGGTGCGGACCGTCGGCGAGACCTTTGGAAAGAGCGGCCAAGACGTGGCGGAGGCCCTTGGCGCGGCCGACATCGTCATTACCTCGTACGCCCTGTTCCGGATCGATTATGAGGCCTATGCCTCCCGCACCTGGTCCGGGCTGGTGCTGGACGAGGCGCAGTTCGTGAAGAACCACCAGTCCAAGGCGTACCAGTGCGCACGCAAACTGCCGGCCGCGTTCAAGCTGGCCGTTACGGGCACCCCGCTGGAGAACAACCTGATGGAGTTCTGGGCCTTGACGTCCATCGTGGCGCCGGGCCTTTTCTCCAGCCCCAAGCGCTTCGCCGAGTACTACCAAAAGCCTGTGGAAAAGAACGGCGACAAGGGGCAGCTGGAAAAGCTCCGCCGACGCGTCCGGCCGCTGATGATGCGGCGCACCAAGGACCAGGTGATCAAGGACCTGCCGCCCAAGCAGGAGCAGATCCTTGAGGTGGTGCTCAACCCGCGGCACCAGAAGGTGTACCAAACGCATCTGCAGCGTGAGCGGCAGAAGATCCTGGGGCTGATCGAGGACGTCAACAAGAACCGCTTCACCATTTTCCAGTCGCTGACGCTGCTGCGGCAGCTCAGCCTGGACGTATCGCTGGTGGATCCGGCGCTGTCCGCCGTCCGCTCGAGCAAGCTGGACGTCCTGTTCGAACAGCTCGAGGACCTGGTGGCCGAGGGGCACCGGGCCCTGATCTTCAGCCAGTTCACGGGCTTCCTGGGCAAGGTCCGGGAGCGGCTGGACGAGGAAGAAATCGAGTACTGCTACCTCGACGGCGGCACGCGGAACCGCGCCGACGTGGTCAGCGAATTCAAGAACGGCACCGCGCCGGTGTTCCTGATCTCGCTCAAGGCCGGCGGATTCGGCCTCAACCTCACCGAGGCAGACTACGTCTTCCTCCTCGATCCCTGGTGGAACCCGGCCTCCGAGGCACAGGCCGTGGACCGGACGCACCGCATCGGGCAGGCCCGGAACGTGATGGTGTACCGGCTGGTGGCCAAGGACACGATCGAGGAGAAGGTCATGGCGCTGAAGACCCGGAAGTCGCAGCTGTTCGCAGACGTGATGGAGGGCGATGCCCTGGCCGGCGGCGCCATCACGGCTGAGGACCTGGCAGGGCTGTTCAAGGAGTAGGCGGGGCCACCGGTGCTCCCCCAGCTTGGACCCTGCAGGCCCCGTTTCGACATGCAGGGAACGGAACTGCCGGCAACACGTTAGGCCCAGGCACAACGAAGGGCCAAACCCCGGAACTATAAGCCGGCGGTTGCCGGCACCGGTCCGAGGTTTGGCCCTGACTCGTGCGCTGGGACGCGGAAACCGCGCCGTATTTTTCGTGCGCCGGCGCCGCCCCCAGCAGGCGGGCGCCCGGCAGCAGCTTGCGCTGGATGTGTGTTAGCTCGAATCCGAGGGGAGCTAGACCCGCTGCGGCGAGCCCAGTTCCACCGGGTCCTCGTCCATCAGGTAGGCCAGCTCGGAGTGCGCTGCGAGGTCGATGCCGCGCAGTTCGTCCTCGGGCTTGATGCGGAGGCCGCCCATTGCCTTGTCCAGGATCTTGGCCAGGACCCACGTGATGCCGAAGGAGTACACCAATACCGTGACGGTGGCCAGGGCCTGGACGCCCAGCTGTTGGAAGCCGCCGCCGTAGAACAGGCCGCTGACGCCGTTGGGCGCTTTGTCGGTGGCGAAAAGGCCGATCAGCAGGGTGCCGATGATGCCGCCCACCAGGTGGACGCCGACGACGTCGAGGGAATCGTCGAAACCGAGGCGGAACTTCCATTCAATGGCCAGCGAGCAGACGGCCCCGGCGATGGCGCCGATGGCCAGGGCGCCCAGCGGGCTGACGGCGCCACAGGCGGGGGTGATGGCCACCAGCGCTGCGATCAGGCCGGACGCGGCGCCCATGCTGGTGGCGGCGCCATGGCGGAACCGCTCCACAAGGGCCCAGGCGAGCAGGCCGGCGGAGGCTGCGACGGCCGTGTTGAGGAAGACCACGGCCGCGGACTGGCCGGCGGCGAGCGCGGAGCCGGCATTGAAGCCGAACCAGCCCACCCACAGCAGGCCTGCGCCCAGCAGGACCAGGGGCCGGCTGTGCGGCTTGGCGTGTTCAACCTTGGGCCAGCCGGAGCTCTTGCCAAGGACCAGGGCCAGGGCCAGGGCGGCGGCGCCGGCGTTCATGTGGACCGCGGTGCCGCCGGCGAAGTCGATGGCTTTGATGCCGTTGGCGATCCACCCGCCGACGCTGCTGCCGTCCGCCGAGTTGAATGCGAACACCCAGTGCGCGATCGGGAAGTACACAACCGTGGCCCAGATGCCGGCGAACAGCATCCAGGCGCCGAACTTCATGCGCCCGGCAGCGGCCCCGGCGACCAGCGCGGTGGTGACGCAGGCGAAGAAGAGCTGGAACGCGGCGAACAGGATGACCGGAATCGACGCAGCATCGTCCTTGGCCAGCAGCTGGCCCATGCCGGGGAATTCGGTGATGTCACCGATCAGGCCCAGGCCGCCCACGGAGTTGCCGAAGGCCATCGAGTACCCGAACAGGGCCCACAGGACGGCCACCAGGCTGGCGCCGCCAAAGCACATCATCATCATGTTGAGGATGCGGCGCGACCCCACCATGCCCCCGTAAAACAGGGCCAGGGCGGGGATCATCATGCAAACCAGCGCCGAGCTGGCCAAAATCCAAGCGACATTTCCCGAGTCCATGGGAACCCCTTTCAAGATGCGAAAAGAACGGTAAGTTGCCGTCAGAGCCGTTCCGCGGATGGGACGTGGACGGAGAAACCACGGTCAGCGGAGGGGCGGCTTTGCCGTCTGCTACCAATGTATGGCGGCTATTTTTGGGTAGGTTTCCGGCGTGTTAAATGGTCGTTTCGGCCACTAACACGCGAGTTTCAGCTGTAACGCAGCGCGCAGGAGCACCTGCCGTTTCAGGGGCCGGAAAACGTGGTGGCGCACCTTGCGCGGCTGTATGTTCCGGTAAGGTGTGGCCTTTCGCCGCGTCACAGTCGGCACCTTTTCGGGATGGGCACGACGGCGGCAGCCCGGGTTTCCGAGGCAGGCGGCACCTGGGTGGGCGGAGAGCGGGCCGTGCGTGACGCCGTCGTGCAATGCAGGACCAAGGCGGGGCAGGACTAGGCTGGGGGAATCCGGGCAGCAAACCACCCCGAAGGAGCCAGCCCTTGAACAGCACGCAGCCCTTCCCCCGCCAGAAGAAGGGAAGCCACCAGTGAACAATGAGCAGTCCCCAGGGGCAGCAGGACAGCAGGCAGCTACGCCAGGAGGTGTTTCCTCCACCGACCTGAGGGTGGGCGTGGTCGGCATCGGCTGGGCCGGGCAGCAGCACCTGAAGGCCTATGCCGACCTCGACGGCGTCACCATTGTGTCCCTGGCGGGCATGGAGCAGGACCTCCGTGACTCCCTGCAGGCCGAATACTCGATTCCGGATGCTTTTGCGGACTGGGAAGACATGCTGGAGCACGGCGGCCTGGACGCCGTCAGCGTGGCGGTGCCCACCTTCCTGCACGCACCCATCGCCATCGCCGCGCTGGAGCGCGGAATCCACGTGCTGAGCGAGAAACCCATCGCACGCAACGCCGTCGAAGGCCAGGCCATGGTGGACGCCGCCCGCAAGGCCGGACGCGTCCTGGACGTCGCCTTCAACCACCGCCGCCGCGGCGACATCAAGGCGCTGAAGGAGGTCATCGACGCCGGTGGGCTGGGCCGTCCGTACTACGCCAAGGCCTCGTGGCTGCGGCGTTCCGGCATTCCGACGCTTGGCAGCTGGTTCACCAACCCCCAACTCGCCGGCGGCGGCCCCCTGGCGGACATCGGCGTGCATGCCCTCGACTACGCACTGCACCTGCTCGGCGAACCGAAGGTGGTGGCCGTCTCCGCAGCCACCCACTCGGAGCTGGGTCCGCAGGGCCGGGGCGGCGGAAGCCGGTATTCAGCCCAGGCCTCCAGCCACCCCTTCGAGGTGGAAGACTTCGCCTCGGCCTTCCTCCGGCTTGAGGGCGGCGGGACCCTGCTGATCGAGGCCAGCTGGGCCACCTACCGGGAAACGGACGACCAGCTGGAGTTCACCGTCTACGGTACGGACGGCGGCGCGGAACTCAAGGTGCACGGCGCTCCCTTCCCGCCGGTCGGACAGCTCCGGGTGTTCACCGACAGGGACGGCGAGTCAGCGGATTACGTGCCGCAGGTGCTGCCCGGCCGCGCGCACGACGCCGTGGTGGAAGACTTCGTCACGGCAGTCCGCGGCGGCGAGCAGGCCTGGGCAAAACATGACGGCTCCCTGGCGCTCTACCGTGCAGAGATCATCGACGCGTGCTACCAGTCGGCGCGGGAGCAGAGGGAGGTTCGTCTCTAATGAACGGCAAACTGCGGATCCGGGTGTGGAACGAGGGCGTCCATGAGGCCATCAACGAGCCCTCCCACATCGGCGACATCTACCCTGACGGCATCCACGGAGCGATCGCCGCGGGGCTCCGCGCCCACCACCCCGATGCGGACATTACGACGGCGGTCCTCGCCACGGACGATGAGCACGGCCTTGACGAGGAGGTGCTCGCGGAGACGGACGTCCTGCTCTGGTGGGGACACATGGCCCACCACGAGGTGAGTGACGCCGTCGTCGAACGCGTCCACCGGCACGTGCTCGGCGGCATGGGCCTGATCGTCCTGCACTCCGGGCACTTCGCCAAGATCTTCACCAAGCTGCTCGGCACCAGCTGCTCCCTTGCCTGGCGGAACGACGGCGAGCGCGAACTCGTGTGGACGGTGAAGCCATCGCACCCTATTGCCGAAGGGGTGGACAGTCCCATCGTCATCCCCGAGCAGGAGATGTACGGCGAGCTGTTCGACATCCCTGACCCGGACGACCTGATCTTCATCAGCTCATTCGCCGGCGGCGAGGTGTTCCGTTCCGGCGTCACGTTCACCCGGGGCAGGGGCCGCATCTTCTACTTCAGCCCCGGCGACCAGGAATACCCGGTGTACCACCACCCGCAGGTCCAGCGGGTCCTCGCGAACGGTGTGAAATGGGCTGCCCAGCCGGGGCTGCACCGTTCGGTTCCGGAGGTGACCAACCCGGCCCGGGAGTGGTTTGAGGCTGAAAAGCGCCATTGACATCGGGTGCGCGCAAGAGCAGTGTGAAATCGTTGCAGCGCAAGGTCCGGCAGGCTCTGGACGGGCACATCCCTCCCCGGCGGACCTTTCCCGGAGCGGCTCAGCGCGCTTGGGTATGAATTCCATAACCACTCCCCATGAGGAGCCAGACATGCCCGCAGTAACGGTCAACAACCTTGAATCCAAATCCTTCAACGAACCCGACGAGAAGCGGCGCCCGCCCAAGACCCAGGTTGATGTGGTCACGTTGGGCGGCACCACGCTGGGCCGGTTCACCTTCGAGCCGGGCTGGCGCTGGTCCGAGACAGTCAAGACAGTGGTCCATACGGACAGCTGCCAGGTCAACCACCTGGGTGTCTGCGTCGCCGGGACCCTGATCGTGCAGTTGGACGACGGGAGCCGGATGACCATCCATGCCGGCGACGCCTACGCCATTCCCGCCGGACACGACGCCTGGGTGGAAAACGACGAGACCTACGTCAGCTATGAGGTCATGAGTGCAGCCGAGTTCGCCAAGCCCGCCTGACCGCCGCCAGCGCAAACGAATAAGGGAGGCCCGCCAGGACCTCCCTTAACTGCTGACTGGGCCCTACCGTTGAGGTGAACACAACGATCGGAGAGCAATGAAAGTCACCGTCATCGGCGGCAGCGGCCACATCGGTTCATTCCTGGTCCCCCGCCTGGTCCGCGCCGGCCACGACGTCACCACCATCAGCCGCGGCACCAGCAGGCCCTACACCGACGAGCCGGAATGGCAGCAGGTGCACACGGTCATCGCGGACCGGCAGGCGGAGGACCGGGACGGAACGTTCGGGGACCGCGTGGCCGCACTCAGGCCGGATGTTGTGGTGGACCTGGTCTGCTTCACCCTCGAATCGGCAGCGTCCCTGGTGCGGAGCCTGCGTGGCGAGGTGGGGCACCTGCTGCACTGCGGTTCCATCTGGCGGTACGGGCAGAGCCTGAAGCTTCCCATCAGGGAGGGGTCGGACTCGGCTGCCGAGCCCTTTGGCGAGTACGGAATCGAAAAGAACCGGATCGCCCTGATGCTGCAGGAGGAAACCGCGCGCGGCGGGCTGGCCACCACGTCGCTGCACCCCGGCCACATCGTGGGCCCGGGCTGGCATCCCATCGGCCCGCTGGGAAACCTCGATCCCACCGTCTGGCAGACCATCTCGGCCGGCCAGCCCCTCCGGATCCCCGGCAGCGGCGCGGAGCTGATGCACCACGTGCACGCCGACGATCTTGCCCAGGCCTTCGAAAAAGCCATCGCGCGGCGGGAGGCTGCCGCCGGCGAGGACTTCAACATTGTCGCCCCGACGGCCTTCACCGTCCGCGGCTATGCGGACATTGCCGCGGCCTGGTTCGGTCACGCCGCCGTGCTGGAGAGCGTTACCTGGGAGCGGTTCCGCGAGAACACCTCCCGTGAGCATGCAGAGTCGAGCTGGGGGCATCTCTACCGCAGCCACTGCTTCAGTATTGAGAAGGCCGCGTCCGTGCTGGGCTACGAACCGAGGTACGAGCCCGAGCAGGCCGTCTTCGAATCCATCCACTGGCTGATTGACCACGGCCAGCTGCACGTCGCGCGGCCGCTCGGCGTCCCGGCCGGCTAAAGGCGGCTCCTGCCTAAGCTATCCGCCGCTCCTAACCCCCTCCCCCTCGCTCCGCCTTCCATCCCCTCGAGTCTTTTGGCAGGTACGAGGACTTCAGGGGCCCGGAAGCCCTCATATCTGGCAAAAACCCGATGCGGATGGGTGCCAAACTCGAAAGCATGCTTAGTATGGAGGGGTCAGGCTCTGGCTTTGGCCAGGGAGAGCACCAACGGTAAGGAGCAACTCCATGGGTTTGGATGACAAGATCGGCAACGCTGCAGAAAAGCTTGGCGGCAAGGGCAAGGAAGCTGCCGGCAACGCAACGGGCGACGAGAGCCTGAAGGCCGAAGGCAAGGGCGACCAGGCCAAATCGGACCTGAAGCAGGCCGGCGAGAACGTCAAGGACGCCTTCAAGAAGGACTAACCGACGCCGCAGCAATGGGTGCAACTCCAGCCGGAGTTGCACCCATTGGCGTTTTCAGGGCTGGTGGCGCAAATCCTGCAGCAGCATGACTGCTCAGCGCCGGGCCTAGTGGATGAGCCCCGAAACCAGATTGATGGTGGTGGCCAGGACAATGGCCCCCAGGAGGTAGGACAGCAGCGCCTGCCGCAGGACGGTGGACCGGATGGCATTGGTTTTCAGGTCGGTATCCGACACCTGGAAGGTCATGCCCACAGTGAAGGCCAGGTAGGCGAAGTCCGAGTACCGGGGCTGGGCTTCCTCATTGAAATCGACGCCGGTCCCGTCGTGGTAGTAGATGGCGGCGTAGCGGAGTGTGAACAGGGTGTGGACCAGGAACCACGACAGGGCAATGCTGCCCAGGGCCATGGCCACCGTGACATCCTTGGCTGCGCCCTGCTCATTGGAGGCATCAAGCAGGATCAGGGCCACCCCCGCGAAGCTGGCCACGGTGGCGGTGAGCACCAGGGCATCGGAGAAGACCCTGCCGGGATCCTCCCTCCGGGCGTGGGCAGCAGTGGCCGCAGGGCCCAGGCGCCCAATAACGCTCCACACCCAGATGAGGTAGGCGGCCGAGGCTGCTGCCCAGCCAAGGGCGGGCGCGTAGGCCCAATTGCCAAGCGCTCCCACCACCAGCGCCGCAGCCAGGCCGACGGCGAGCATCACCGCCATGCGGAGCCTGGAGTGGTGAGCGCGGGAATTGAAGTTCCGGTGCAGATCACCGGTGGTCGACATGGACTTCATTGTCCGATCATGGCACGCGAGGCTTGGGCTTGGCTGGTAAGAGTCGAGATCCTCTTGATGCGTCGGCGCGGCCCTCCCAACCGATTACGACCAAGGCCCGATAGGCCCCTTGTCCCCCTTCCGCTAATCTCCATCATGTGACAAAGACGTTTCACTTTCTGGAATTTGAATGGGTCACGGTCCAAGGCGGGACTGCCTGATGCCGTACGTCTGCCTCCTCCTCTCCGGCGCTGCGCTGCTGGTCAACGGACTGGCGACGCTGGGGCATCTTCCCCGCCGCGACGCCGCCACCTTCAGCCTGGTGCTCGGAGGCACCCAGGTGGTGCTCGCCGTCGTGCATCTCTCCCTGGCCGGGAACGCGGCGCCCGCGCTCATGACGGCCGCCGGCATGTTCCTGTTCGGGCTGACGTATGTCTATGCCGGGCTGGATGTCCTGCTGGGCCTGGGTTCAAAGGGCCTGGGCTGGTTCTGCGGCATGGTGGCGTTCTTTGGCCTGCTGCTGGCAAGCGCCTGGCTCGGCAGCGATCCACTGCTCGCCGTGCTTTGGGTGTGCTGGGCGGTGCTCTGGGGGCTGCTGTTCGCCTCCGGAGCGTTAGGTGCCGTGCGGCTGGAACCGTTCACCGGATGGTCGCTGGTCCTGGCCAGCCAGGCGACCGCCACCGTTCCTGCGTTCCTTGGCCTGGCCGGTTTGTGGCCCCGGAGCATGTGGGTGGCGTGGCTGGCAGCGGCCCTGGCGGCAGGACTCTTCTCTGCGTCACGGGTTTTGGCCCGCCGCGGACGTGGCGGGCCGGGAGCCCACCCCGGCCGGGTGCGGAGGGCGGACAAAGAAGCGCGGCCGGCCGCCGAAAAGGCAGCCAGCCGCGCTGACAGTTTTTAGTTGGGAACCCGCTACCGGAGCACTACCGTGCGGTTGCCCTGCAGGATGACCCGGCCTTCGCAGTGCCACTTGACGGCATTGGAGAGGGCCTTGCATTCCGTATCGCGGCCAGCGGCCACCAGGTCCTCGGGCCCGTAGGTGTGGTCAACGTCCACCACCTGCTGGGAAATGATGGGTCCCTCGTCCAGTTCCGCGTTGACGTAGTGCGCAGTGGCACCAACGGTCTTGACGCCACGCGCGTACGCCTGGTGGTACGGCTTGGCGCCCTTGAAGCTGGGCAGGAACGAGTGGTGGATGTTGATGGCCCGGCCGTCGAGCTTGCCGGTCAGGTCGTCGCTGAGCACCTGCATGTAGCGGGCCAGCACCACGAGTTCGACGTCGAGCCCGTCCACCAGTTCCATCAGCGCGGCTTCGGCTGCGGGTTTGGTGTCGGCGGTGACCGGGATGTGGTGGAACGGGATGCCGTGCCACTCCACCAGTGCCTCGTGGTCCCGGTGGTTGGATACCACGGCCACGATCTCCACGGGCAGTTCGCCGATGCGGGCCCGGAAGAGCAGGTCATTGAGGCAGTGCCCGAACTTGGACACCATGATCAGCACCTTGCGCTTGGCGCCTTTGCGTTCCAGCTGCCAGCGCATGCCGAACTTCTCCGCCACGGGGCCAAAGGAGGACCGCAAGACATCAAGTGTGGACTCGTCTCCTTCGGAGACGAAATGCACACGCATGAAGAAGTGGCCCTCGGAGCGCTCACCGAACTGCTTGTTGTCGATGATGTCGCAGCCGTGCTCCAGCAGGAAGCCGGAAACGGCATGCACAATGCCGGGCCCTTCAGGGCAGTCGAGCGTCAGGACATGTTCCACCATGGTGGGCGCCTTGGGGCTGGGGATATGGGTTTCAGTAACAGTCATGGCTTCAGCACTCGATCACATTCACGGCCAGGCCTCCTCGGGAGGTTTCCTTGTACTTGGTCTTCATGTCGGCTCCGGTGTCACGCATTGTCTTGATCGCCTTGTCCAGCGAGACCTTGTGGCTGCCGTCGCCATGCAGGGCCAGCCGGGCCGCGTTGATCGCCTTCACGCTGGCGATCGCGTTCCGCTCTATGCAGGGGATCTGGACCAGGCCGCCCACGGGGTCGCAGGTCAGGCCCAGGTTGTGTTCGATCCCCACCTCGGCGGCGTTTTCCACCTGCGCCGGCGTTCCGCCAAGCACTTCGCAGAGCCCGGCCGCGGCCATCGAGCAGGCGGAGCCCACCTCCCCCTGGCAGCCCACTTCGGCGCCGGAGATGGAAGCGTTCGTTTTGAACAGGATTCCGACGGCGGCCGCCGCCAGCAGGAAGCGGACGACGCCGTCGTCGTCAGCTCCTGGAACGAACTTGATGTAGTAGTGCAGGACGGCCGGCACGATTCCGGCGGCCCCGTTGGTGGGAGCTGTGACGATCCGCCCGCCTGCAGCGTTCTCCTCGTTCACGGCGAGCGCGAACAGGTTGACCCACTCCATGGCCAGCAGCGGATCCGCCGGTGCCTGGACGGGCGACGGCGTTGCTGCTGCGGCTTCGGCGGTTTCCGCCGAGGCCGTGAGCGTACGGAACAGTGACGGCGCCCGCCGGGTCACCTTGAGGCCGCCGGGCAGGATGCCTTCCGCGCTGCAGCCGTTCTCCACGCATTCGCGCATGACGGCCCAGAGCCCCAGCAGCTTCTCCCGAAGCTCGGCCTCCGTGCGCCAGGTGAGTTCGTTGGCGAGCATGACGTCCGAGATGGACATGCCCTCGCGGCTGCAGATCTGCAGCAGCTCGTCTCCCGTGGAGAACGGGTAGGGCAGGACGGTGTCGTCCGCCATTACCTTGTCCGCGCCCTCGGCGTCGCCGTCCACCACGAACCCGCCGCCGATGGAGTAGAAGCTCCGTTTGCTCAGCACGGCGCCGTCGTGGTCCAGGGCCCGGAAGGTCATGCCGTTCGGGTGGGCAGGGAGGGACTTGCGCCGGTGCAGCACCACGTCCTCTTCCCAGTTGAAGTCCACCCGGTGCGATCCCGCGACCTGGAGTTCGGCGTTCAGGGCGGCAGCGGCCACCTGGTCATCGGCGGTGAAGGTGTTGACTGTTTCCGGTTCGAGGCCCTGCAGTCCCAGGACCACCGCCTTGTCGGAACCATGGCCGCGCCCGGTGGCGCCAAGGGAACCAAAAAGTTCCGACTGGACGCGCACGGTGGAGGCCAGCAGCCCGTCACCCTTCAGCCCGTCCGCGAAGAGCTTGGCCGCCCGCATCGGGCCCACCGTGTGTGACGACGAGGGCCCGATGCCAACAGAAAAGAGGTCGAGGACGCTGAGCGCCATCAGGGGACCTCTGGCGAGGCGTACTCCCGCATGGCGTCCAGCAGCCAACGGCCAAGGAACTCTGCGAAGGAAGCCCGGGGGAAGACCCGGAAAGTCTCCCCACCGGTCTTCCACAGGACCGCCGGGATGTTAGCGATTTCCGTGGAGAAGGCGGTGCCGGCCTTGAACACCCGGGGGTGCAGGTCCAGCGAGCAGCCCTTTTCCAGGACGGCGCGGGCCCGGGGACCCGTGAGCTCAAACGTTGTGCGGTTGGCGGAGAGGTCCACCACCTGGCCGGCGTCGCCGCCCAGGGCGTCCCGGAGTGCTGGGATGAGGTCGCCGCCCAGGGACTCGTGTGCCTCGGTGGGTGCAACCACCAGGAACTCGGAGGGTCCCAGCCACAGGACGGACACATCGCCGTTGCCGGCCACCGCACCGGATCCGGCGGGAAGGCCGCCGGTCACGGCGGCCAGCCGTGTTGCCGCTTCCGAGCCTGCGTCCGCGCGGACCCCCACCATGGTGAGGAAGGGCAGCTCGGAGAGCTCAACCGTGCCGGCCAGGGAGCCTGCCTGGAACGCCTCCGCCAGCTGGCGGGCCGGGCTGAGGCGGGCGGCGAGGTTCTTGTCTGCAGGGTTCTTTGCGGAGGTCGGGGATGCTGCTGTTTCAGCCATCTTTACGGGTCCCTTCGGGGTCAAAAAGTACGGTTTCTGCGACAACAACGTCCACCAGCTGGTCACCTGCGGCGGCCACCAGGGTTTCGCCGATCCGGTTGCGGCCGTTCTTGATCAGGGCCAGGCCGAACGACCTGCCCAGGGCTGCGCTGTGGTAGCTGGAGGTGACGAAGCCTTCCATCGGCACCTGGCCGTAGGCCGGGTTGGTGGAGCGTCCCTTTTCCACGAGCTGGGTGCCTTCGGGCAGCCGCAGCGTTCCGTCCACCGGAAGGACGCTGACCAGGTGCTTGCGGTCCTCACGCTGGGCATCCGCCCGGGCGTAGGAGCGCTTGCCGATGAAATCCTTGGCCTTGGAAACGATCCACTCCATGCCGGCGTCCTGCGGGGTGACGGTGCCGTCGGTGTCCTGCCCGACGATCGGGTACCCCTTCTCCGCGCGGAGCACGTGCATGGTTTCCGTGCCGTAGGGCGTGATGTTGAACTCCGCCCCGGCAGCCGCCACGGCCTCCCAGGTGTTCAACCCGTACCAGGCCGGGATGTTGATCTCGTAGGCCAGCTCGCCGGAGAAAGAAATCCGGCAGATCCGGGCGCGGACGCCGGAGGCGAGGGTGGTTTCGCGGAAGGTCATGAACGGGAAGGCCTCGGCGTCCAGGCCGCCGTTTGCTGCCAGTTCCGGCGCCACCTTTGCGATGACCTCACGGGACCTGGGCCCCACGACGGCAATGGTGCTCCACTGCTCCGTCACCGAGGTGCACTTCACGTCCAGCTCCGGCCACTCGGTCTGCAGCCACTCCTCCAGCCAATCCAGGACCTTGGCGGCGCCGCCGGTGGTGGTGGTCATGAAGTAGGTTTCGTCGTCAACGCGGAGGGTCACGCCGTCGTCGAAAATCATGCCGTCCGGCGTGCACATGACGCCGTAGCGTGCCGAGCCGGGGGCGAGCTTCTTGAACGCGTTGGTGTACATCCGGTTCAGGAACTCCCCCGCGTCCTTGCCGCGGATCTCGATCTTGCCCAGGGTGGTGGCGTCCATGAAGCCGACGGATTCGCGGACGGCGGCGCATTCGCGCAGCACGGCGGCGTCCATGTCCTCCCCGGCCTGCGGGTAGTACCACGGACGCTTCCACTGTCCGACGTCCTCGAACAGGGCACCCTTGGCAACATGCCAGGGGTGGATGGACGTGACGCGGGCGGGGTCGAACAGCTCACCGCGCTGGCGCCCTGCCAGGGCTGCGAAGGCCACCGGGGTGAACGGGGCGCGGTAGGTGGTGGTGCCGATGTCGCCGATGCCGCGGGAGGCTTCGCCGGCCGTGCGCAGTGCGGCGGCGATGACGCCGATCGCGTTGACGCCGGAGGTCTTGCCCTGGTCGTTGGCCGTGCTGATGGAGGTGTACCGCTTGATGTGTTCCACCGAGCGCATGCCGGCACCGGTGGAGCGCAGGACGTCCGCCACGGACTGGTCGCGCTGGAAGTCAACGAAGTGGTGGTGCCAGTCGTCCGGGGTACCGTTCTCCCCCGGTACCAGCCAGAGCTGGCGGGTGGGAGCGGACGCCTTCGGCTCGCCAAGGACGGAGGGCGCGACGGCGGATTCGAAGCCGGCGGCGATCGCGGCCTTCGCGCCGGCGGAGATGCCCTCGGCGATGCAGTCGCCGGTGGCGAAGGAGCCGCGGCCGGCGCCGATGGTCTGCTGGTCAGGCACCTCGGTGCTGGGAACGAAGGCTGCGAGGGCGTCGTCCCAGCGCAGCTTGCCCTGCCGCTGCGAGTGCAGGTGCACCAGCGGGCTCCAGCCGCCGGACACTGCCAGCAGGTCGGCGGCGATCTGTTCGACGCCGGAGGTGAGCTCGCCGTCGTCGTTGATGCTGCGGACGGTGACGCCATCCAGCCGGCCTGCCGCATCCGCGGAGGTATTGGCAACGGCGCTGCCGATCAGCACCCGGATCCCGGATTCGACGGCGGCACTGGCCGCCGGGGTCAGCGCGGGACGCGCGTCCACCACCGCTGCGACCCTGACGCCTGCGGCGGCGAGGTCGGCGGCGACGGCGTAGGCGCTGTCGTTGGTGGTGCTGAGCACCACGCGCTTGCCGGCCGCCACGCCGTAGCGGTTCAGGTAGGTGCGGACGGCGGAGGCCAGCATGATGCCGGGGCGGTCGTTGTTCTCGAACACCAGGGGGCGTTCGTGGGCGCCCGGGGCGATGACCACCTGGCTGGCACGGATGTGCCAAATCCGCTGGCGGGACACACCGGGAGCTGCCGGGCTGGAGAGGTGGTCGGTACGGTTCTGCACGGCGATCACATAGTTGGCGTCGTAAGCGCCGAATGCGGTGGTGCGGTTCAGTACCGTGGATTCCGCGCCGGAAACCAGTTCGGCTTCGACGTCTGCAACCCATTCCAGGGCGGGCTTGCCCTCGATGGTCTCGGCCAAGTCTTCGGCGGTGGAGGTGGAGAGCAGGGAGCCGCCGAGTTCGGGCTGGTCATCCAGCAGCATCACGCGGGCGCCGGTGCGGACAGCCTCGCGGGCTGCGGCAAGCCCGGCGGGGCCGCCGCCTACCACCAGGACGTCGGTGTGGACATACTTCTTGTCGTATTCGGCGCGGTCATCCTCGGGGTCCAGTTTGCCCAGGCCGTTGAGCAGGGTGGCCTTAAGCCCGTCCACCAGCGAGACGGTGGTGGCGGGGAGCATGGATTCGGCCACGTGGCCGGGGAACCGGGCCTCCACGCGGACCAGCGCGTTGGCCTCTTCCACACCGGCGGACATGATGCCGCGGGGCCGGTCCTCGTAGAGGGAGTTGCCGGCGGCGATGCGGCCGTTGGCCAGCAGGGCCGAGGCCAGGGAGTCGCCGGGGTGGCCGGTGAATTCCTCCCCGTCCACGGTGAAGCGCCAGGAGATGGTGCGGTCGATGCGGCCGCCGGTTGCCAGGCGGGCGTTCTGCGAGGTCACTTGGTGGCTCCTTCCGGGGCGGTGCTGGGGCTGAGGGGGGTGGTGCTGGCGGCGCCGGTGCTTGCGGTTCCGGTGTCGGCTGCCGGCGGGAGGGGTGCGGCGGGCCGCGGCACTCCCATAGGGTAGACGGCCTGGATGTCATAGCTGACAGTGTCGCGGAGCATGTTGAACCACTGGCGGCAGCCGGTGCTGTGGACCCAGCGCTCGACGAAGATGCCTTTGGGGTTTTCGCGGTAGAAGAGGTAGCGGGACCATTCCGTGTCGGTCAGCTCGTTGGGGTTCTCCGGGTAGGGGACGTGGGCCTGTCCGCCGTAGTGGAATTCGGTTTCGTCCCGCGGGCCGCAGTTGGGGCATGGGATCAGCAGCATGTGCGTAAGTCCTTTTCTGGTGGCGGGCGGCTAGTGGGCCACAGCGGCGGCGCCGTGTTCGTCGATGAGGGCGCCGGTTTCGAAGCGCTCCAGCGAGAACGGCTGGTTCAGCTTGTGCGGGGCGCCGGTGGCGACGGTGTGTGCGAAGGTCATGCCCGCGGCTGGGGTGCCCTTGAACCCGCCGGTACCCCAGCCGCAGTTCACGAACATGTTCTCCACCGGGGTCAGGCCGACGATCGGAGAGGCGTCCAGGGTGGTGTCCACGATGCCGCCCCAGGTCCTGAGCACGTGGGCCCGGGCAAAGATTGGGAAGAGTTCGACGGCGGCCGCCATCTGCTGCTCGATCACGTGGAAGGAGCCGCGCTGGCCGTAGCCGTTGTAGGAGTCCACGCCGGCGCCCATGACCAGTTCGCCCTTGTGCGCCTGCGAAACGTAGACGTGGACGTGGTTGGACATGACCACGGTGGGGTGGACGGGCTCGTGCAGTTCGGAGACCAGGGCCTGCAGGGGGTGGGACTGGATGGGGAGCTGGAAGCCGGCCATTTCGGCCAGGACGGAGCTGTGGCCGGCGGCGCAGAGGCCCACCTTTTCGGTGTTGATGGTGCCGCGGCTGGTCTTAACGCCCACCACGCGCTCGCCGTCCTTGAGGAAGCCCGTCACCTCGCAGTTCTGGATGATGTCCACGCCCATTTCGTCGCACTTGCGGGCGAAGGCCCAGGCCACGTGGTCGTGCTTGGCGATGCCTGCGCGGGGTTGGTAAGTGGCGCCCATGACGGGGTAGCGGATGTTGTCCCGGATGTTCAGGATGGGGCAGAGTTCCTTGACCTGCTGCGGGTCCAGCCACTCAGCGTCCACGCCGTTAAGCTTGTTGGCGCCCACGCGGCGGATGCTCTCCCGTACGTCGCCCAGGGTGTGGGCCAGGTTCATCACGCCGCGCTGGCTGAAGAGGAAGTCGTACTCGAGTTCCTCGGGCAGGATCTCCCACAGCTTGAGCGCGTGCTCGTAGATGGCGGCGCTCTCGTCCCAGAGGTAGTTGGAACGGATGATGGTGGTGTTCCGTGCCATGTTACCGCCGGCCAGCCAGCCCTTTTCCAGGACGGCGATGTTGGTCATCCCGTGGTTCTTGGCCAGGAAGTACGCAGTGGCCAGGCCGTGCCCGCCGCCGCCCACGATCACGGCGTCGTAGGAGGACTTGGGTTCCGGGTTCCGCCAGAGGAAGTCGGGGTGCTCCGGAAGGTGCTGGGTGCTCACTGGGCGGCTCCAATCAGGTCTGCCTCGATGCGGGCCAGGCTGGCGTCGGCGGAGAGGTGCGGGTAGAGGGGGAATTTTTCGGCCAGGGCGGTCACGCGTGCGCGGAGTTCGACGGCGGTGTCCCCGGGCAGGGTGCCGGTGCCGGCTGAGGCGATCAGCGCCGTCGCGATGATGTCCGCAACCTCGGTGAACTCCGCGGCGCCGAAGCCTCGGGCGGCCAGGGCCGGGGTGCCGATGCGGAGTCCGGAGGAGACCATCGGGGGGCGGGGGTCGAACGGCACGGCGTTCCGGTTTACCGTGATGCCGATCTTGTGCAGCGCGTCCTCGCCCTGCTGGCCGTCGAGTTCGGAATGGCGGAGGTCCACCAGGACCAGGTGGACCTCGGTGCCGCCGTTGACCACGGAGATGCCGGCGGCTGCCACGTCATCCTTGAGGAGGCGGTCTGCCAGGAGCTTGGCCCCCTGCAGGACGCGCTCCTGGCGTTCCTTGAACTCGGGGGCGGCTGCGAGCTTGAACGCCACGGCCTTGGCGGCCACCACGTGCTCCAGCGGACCACCCTGCTGACCGGGGAACACGGCGCTGTTGATCTTCTTGGCGTATTCCTCCTTTGCCAGGATGACGCCGCCGCGGGGACCGCCCAGTGTCTTGTGGGTGGTGGTGGTGACCACGTCCGCGTACGGGACGGGGTTGGGGTGCAGGCCGGCGGCAACCAGGCCGGCGAAGTGTGCCATGTCCACCATGAGGTAGGCGCCCACGAGGTCGGCGATGCGGCGGAACTCTGCGAAGTCCAGCTGGCGGGAGTAGGCGGACCAGCCGGCCACGATCAGCTTGGGCTTGTGCTCCAGGGCGAGTGCCTCCACTTCCGCCATGTCCACGCGGAGGTCGGATTCACGGACGTGGTACGGGACCACCTTGTAGAGCTTGCCGGAGAAATTGATCTTCATGCCGTGGGTGAGGTGGCCGCCGTGCGCCAGGGACAGGCCCAGGATGGTGTCGCCCGGGTTCAGCAGGGCGAACATGGCTGCGGCGTTGGCCTGGGCGCCGGAGTGCGGCTGCACGTTGGCAAACTCGGCACCGAACAGTGCCTTCACGCGGTCGATGGCCAGCTGCTCGATGACGTCAACATGCTCGCAGCCGCCGTAGTAGCGCTTGCCGGGGTAGCCCTCGGCGTATTTGTTGGTGAGGACCGAGCCCTGGGCCTCCATGACGGAGGACGGAGCGAAGTTCTCCGACGCAATCATTTCCAGGGTGGACTGCTGGCGGTGCAGTTCCTGTGCCACAGCGGCGGCGACGTCGGCGTCCACCGTGGCGAGCGAGGCGTTGAGTACGTCCTGCATGTTTCTCCTTTTGAGCCCTTCGGAGTTACTGATCCATAACTGATCTGCAACTGATATATTAGAACTAACATCATAGTATGTTTGAAATCACAGTGCCGTCAATAGCAACCTTGGGAGAGCTCGAAATGAGCGTCACATTGGAGAACCACCTGGCCGGCGAGGGGGACCTCTCGCTCGCCGAGCAGGCCTACCGGCATCTTCGGGACCGCCTCATCATGCTTGACATCCGGCCCGGCGAGGCGATCAACGACGGCAAGCTGGCCGCCGAACTCGGGATCGGCCGCACGCCTGTCCGGGAAGCGCTCAAACGGCTCGAAAGCGACCACCTGGTGGTGTCCTACGCGCGCCGCGGAACGTTTGCCACCATCGTCGACATCACCGAACTCGCGGACGTGTCCGAACTGCGCGAGTCCCTGGAACCCCTGGCTGCCCGCCGCGCGGCAAAGCTGGCCACGCCGGCGCTGCGCAAGGAGATCCGCGAGACCGCGGCGGCGATCGCCAAGATGGGGGACGGGTACGATCCCTATGACCTCATGCGGTACGACATCAAGGTCCACCGCCTGATCTACCGGGCGGCTGCCAACACCCACCTCGAGGACGTCCTGATCCGCTACGACAACCTTGCCACCCGCATCTGGTGCATGGTGCTGGAAAAGGTTCCCTCCGTGGCGGAGCACATTGCCGAGCACGTGGAGCTGCTGGAGGCAGTGGCCGACGGCGACTCGGACCGGGCGGGCAAGCTCGCCCTGGAGCACGTCACCAGTTTTGAGCAGGCCATCCGCAGCGTGCTCTAGGCGGAACTACCGTAGACGGTCGCGCACTTCCTTCGCGAATTCCATGGTGGTGGCCGATCCGCCCAGGTCCGGGGTGGCGATGCCGTCTGCGAGCGTGGATTCGAACGCGGCCGTCAGGGACCGGGCCGCCGCCACCTCTCCCAGGTGCTCCAGCATCATGGACGCAGCCCAGAGGGCGCCCACGGGGTTGGCGATGCCCTTGCCGGCGATGTCCGGGGCTGAACCGTGGACCGGCTCGAACATCGACGGGTACCGTCGTTCCGGATTCAGGTTGGCGCTCGGCGCGATGCCGATTGAGCCGGCTACTCCAGCCACCAGGTCGGACAGGATGTCCCCAAACAGGTTCGACGCCACGATGGTGCGGACACTGGTGGGCTTCATGACGAGCCGGGCGGCGAGGGCATCGATGAGCACCTTGTCCACGGTGACGCCGGCGAACTGTGCCACTGTCCTGGCCACCACTTCATCCCAAAACGGCATGGTGTGGATGATGCCGTTCGATTTGGTGGCGGAAACCAGCGTTCCGCCACGGCCGGCAGCAGCTTCCGCTGCATAACGCGCCACCCTGCTGATGCCGGCTTTGGTAAACACGCTCTCCTGGACGGCGAATTCCGCATCCGTCCCGGCGCCGAAGCGGCCGCCGATCTGCGAGTATTCGCCTTCGACGTTCTCCCGCACCACCACGATGTCCAGGTCTTCGATCCCGGGCATCGCACCGGTGACGCCGGGAAGCAGCTTCATGGGGCGCAGGTTGATGTACTGGTCAAACTCGCGGCGGATGGGAATCAGCAGCCCCCACAGGGTCACGTCGTCCGGGACATCCGGGGTTCCCACCGCGCCCAAGTAGATGCCGTCGCCGCTGCTGAGTTGCTCGATGCCGTCAACGGGCATCATCCTGCCGGTCTTGACGTACAGATCGCTGTTCCAATCGCGTATCCGCCATGAAACGGTAAAGCCGTGCAGCGCGGCGGCCGCGTCGACGCATTCCATGGCTACTTGGGTGACATCCACGCCGATGCCGTCACCGGGAATTGAATCGATGGTGAAGTTGCGGCTCATGTGTTTCCTATCATTTCCGGCGTTCATACGTGTGGGTAAAGCCTAAGTCGGAGTTGGCATTACCGTGTGCGGCCGGCCGGGACCAAACGGCGGAAGTACGGTGCCGCCGTCGAACGCCTTGGGCGTGTGACGTGGAATACTTCCGTACAGAAGTGCGCGGTCGCGAAGGCCGGCGGAAGTGCGGAAGGGCCGGTCAACATGCAGGAAACCGTCAATGAGGACCAGGAGGCGCGCCGCCAGGTGCTGTCCGCGGTAGCCCGGGAACGCGGGGCCGGCCTGCGCCCGGACCCGGAGTTTGAGCGGCGGCTGGACGAGCACTTCCCCACGCTCCGCAGCCTGTTCCACTCCCTTTACGGTGCCCGGACGGACTGGCTGGACCAGCTCACGGAACTGGTGCTCCAGTGTGCCCGGTCCTGGCAGGAACGTTCACCGGAGCTGAAAGCCCTGGACGCCGAAAGAGAAACGACTCCCAACTGGTTCCAGTCCAACCGGATGCTGGGCGGGGTCTGCTACGTGGACCGTTATGCCAACAGCTTGGAAGGAGTAAGGGAACGCATCCCGTACTTCAAGGAACTTGGCCTCACCTATCTGCACCTCATGCCGCTGTTCCTGGCGCCTGAGCCGCACTCGGACGGCGGCTACGCCGTCTCCAGCTACCGCGAGGTAAACCCCAGGCTCGGCACCATGAACCAGCTGCGCTCCCTTGCAGCCGAGCTGAAGGACAACGGGATCAGCCTGGTGGTGGACTTCATCTTCAACCACACCTCGGACGAGCACGACTGGGCCCGCAAAGCAGCGGCCGGCGATCCGGAGTACAGCGACTACTACTGGATCTTCCCTGACCGGACACTGCCGGATGCCTTCGAGGCGAACGTGCGTGAGATCTTTCCCGAGAACCATCCGGGGTCCTTCATCCAGATGGAGGACGGCCGCTGGGTGTGGGCCACGTTCCATACATACCAATGGGACCTGAACTACGCCAACCCGGAGGTCTTCCGGGCCATGGCGGCCGAAATGCTGTTCCTGGCCAACCAAGGCATAGACATCCTGCGCATGGACGCAGTGGCGTTCATCTGGAAGCAGCTGGGCACCCCCTGCGAAAACCTGCCGCAGGCGCACACACTGCTCCGGGCTTTCAACGCTGTCTGCCGGCTGGCGGCGCCGTCGCTGCTGTTCAAGTCCGAGGCGATCGTGCATCCGGATGAGGTTGCGCTCTACATCAGCCCAGCCGAATGCCAGCTTTCCTACAATCCCCTGCAGATGGCCCTCATCTGGGAATCGCTGGCCACGCGCGACGCCTCGCTCCTGGCGCAGGCCCTGGAACGCCGGCACAACATCCCGGAGGGCACGGCGTGGGTGAACTACGTGCGCAGCCATGACGACATCGGCTGGACCTTCGCCGACGAGGACGCAGAAGAACTGGGCATCAACGGCTTCGACCACCGCCGCTTCCTGAACTCCTTCTACGTCAACCGGTTCCCCGGCAGCTTCGCCCATGGCGTTCCGTTCCAGGACAACCCCAAGACGGGCGACTGCAGGATTTCAGGCACGACGGCGTCCCTGTGCGGCATGGAGGTGGACCCGGCTGAGGCGGTGGAACGGATCCTCCTGGCGCACTCGGTGCCGTTCAGCACGGGCGGCGTCCCGCTGCTGTACCTGGGCGACGAGGTGGGGCAGGTCAACGACTACGGCTACGCGTCCGAGCCAGGCCACGAGGAGGACAGCCGCTGGGTGCACCGGCCGCACTTCCCCGCGGAACAGTACGCGCGCCGAATGGATCCCGCCACCCCGGAAGGCGCCGTGTACGCGGGGCTGAAACGGATGATCGAGGTCCGGGCCAACACGCCCGAACTTGCCGGAACCACGCTGGTCGACTTCGCCACGAACAACCGCTCCGTCCTGGCCCTGGCGAACTTCAGCGACTCAGCCCAGACCCTGCCCGCCGCGACTTTTGGCGGGTTCTCTGCTGCCGCCGTCGACCTTCTCTCCGAAGCAGCCCTGCACCTGGACGACGGCGTCACACTCCTCCCCCGCCAGTACCTCTGGCTGCGCGTCACTCCCCTTCAACCCCCAACTAAGTAGCGCTAAGTGTCGTTTTGGGCCCCCAAAACGACACTTAGCGCTACTTAGTTGGGCCAGCGGGGGCGGAGCGTGAAACCATACGGATCATGGCCTCCAAGATTGCGTACCAGGGTGAGCCCGGCGCCAACTCCAATATCGCTTGTCAGCAGATGTCCCCGGACATGGAAAGCGTGCCGTGCGCCAGCTTTGAGGATGCCTTCGAGCTGGTGGCAAGCGGCGAGGCGGAGCTGGCCATGATCCCCATCGAGAATTCCATCGCCGGGCGCGTGGCGGACATCCACATCCTGCTGCCCCAGTCCAACCTGCAGATCGTCGGCGAGTACTTCCTGCCCATCCACTTCGACCTGCTGGGCATCCCGGGCAGCACCATCGAAGGCGCCACCGAGGTCCACAGCCACATCCATGCCCTGGGCCAGTGCCGGAAGCTGATCCGCGACCACGGACTCAAGCCGGTCATCGCGGGCGACACCGCGGGCTCCGCGCGGGAGGTGGCCGAGTGGAATGACCCCCGCAAGCTCTCCCTGGCTCCCCCGCTGGCGGCGCAGATTTATGGCCTGGAGGTCCTGGCCTCCCGCGTGGAGGACGATCCCTCCAACACCACCCGCTTCGTGGTCCTGGCCCGGGAAACGGCACTGCCGGCCCGGGACGAACTCCCCGGGCCGGCAGTCACCAGCTTTGTGTTCCGCGTCCGCAACGTTCCCTCGGCCCTCTATAAGGCGCTGGGCGGCTTCGCCACCAACGGCGTGAACATGACGCGGCTGGAAAGCTACATGGTGGGCAACGAGTTCGCCGCCACCATGTTCATGGCCGACGTCGAAGGCCACCCCGAGGACCTGCCGCTGAAGCTGGCCCTCGAGGAACTGGACTTCTTCACCACCGAGGTTCGGATCCTCGGCGTGTACCCGGCGGCGGACTACCGGGCGGCGGCTGCCACCGCCTGACGCGGCTTCGCGGGCGCAGCCTTGAGCAGGGGCGTGAAGAACGCGCCCAGCTCGGCTGTTGCAGCCAGCGGCAGGACATTGGCCACGTACTGGTCCGGACGGACCACCACGGCGACGCCGCTGCGGTCCAGACCGCGCAGCTCGAAGATGTCGGCCTTGGGATCGGTGGCGTACACCTTTTCGTAATCCGTCAGCTTGAACGGGCCCACCTGCGGCTTGAAGACAGCGGGAACGGCATTGATGTCGACGGCGGTGTGCGGCTGCTGGTAGATGACCTTCAGGTCGAACCACGCATCCAGGTCGGCGCCGGCGGGCGTGGCAGCGAGGGGAGATTCCGGCGAGGTGGCAAACCACTCGGCGAGCTTGTCCGTGGCCGAGTTGGTGCCGGGCAGCGCGGGGTCGGCGAAGACGTAGATCCGCCAGCGCCCGTCAGCCGTAGCGTGGTGGCCGAGGTGGAGGGGGTTGGTGTCCCCCACCCGGACCACGGGTGCCGATTTGAACCGCTTGCCCACCGGGAACCCGGTGGCGAGGTCCTGGTGGTCGGTGCCGCCAACTATCAGGGACGGCGTGTACTGGGTCATGAACCCGGCGGGAAATTCGGCGGTCTGCACGTAGAAGTCCTCAAGATCCGAGGGGTGCTCGAATTCCTCGGGCTTCTTGGCCATCATGGTTGACCATTCCTTGTCGAAGTCGATCAGGTTCTTGGCTACCACCTGCCGCTCCTCGGAGTAGGTGCTCAAGAGGCTTTCCGGGCTGCGGCCCTCCAGGACGTGGCCCAGCTTCCAGGCGATGTTGAAGCCGTCCTGCATGGACACGTTCATGCCTTGGCCTGCCTTGGCGCTGTGGGTGTGGCAGGCGTCGCCGGTGATGAACACGCGCGGGGTGCGGGTGCCACGGTCCGCCGGGAGGACGTCGTCGAACCGGTCCGTGAGGCGGTGGCCCACCTCGTAGACGCTGTGCCACGCAACGTTCCGCACGTCCAGGGTGTAGGGGTGCAGGATGGCGTTGGCCTTGGTGATGATCTCCTCGATGGAGGTGTCCCGGACCGAGTGGTGGCTGTTGGGATCGACTTCGCCCAGGTCCACGTACATCCGGAACAGGTGGCCGCCTTCGCGGGGAATGTGCAGGATGCTGCCCTTGGCGCCCTGGATGGCGCATTTGGTCCTGATGTCCGGGAAATCGGTGACGGCGAGAACGTCCATGACGCCCCAGGCGTGGTTGGCCTGGTCGCCTGCGAGCGTGCAGCCGATCGCCTGGCGCACCTTGCTGCGGGCGCCGTCGGAACCCACCACATACTTGGCCCGGACAATGCGCTCCTGGCCCTCGTTGGGTCCGGTGGTGTGGCGGAGCGTCACGGCCACGGGGTAGTCACCCTCACCGCTCACCGTGAGGCCCTCGAAGTCGTAGCCGTAATCGGGTTTCATGCGGGCCGGGGCGTTGGCCATGTATTCGGCGAAGTAGTCCAGCACGCGGGCCTGGTTGACAATCAGGTGCGGGAATTCGCTGATGCCCATCTCGTCATCAACGGCACGGGCGCTCCGGATGATGTTCGCGTGGTTGGCGGGATCTGGTTTCCAGAACGCCATCTCCGTGATCCGGTACGCCTCGGCAATGATCCGCTCCGCGAAGCCGAAGGCCTGGAACGTCTCCACGCTGCGCGCCTGGATGCCGTCGGCCTGGCCAATGGCCAGCCTGCCCGGACGGCGCTCGATGATGCGGGTGGTCACGTTGGGGAACATCGATAGCTGCGCGGCAGCGAGCATTCCGGCCGGGCCGGAGCCGACGATGAGCACGTCCACTTCGTCCGGGAGCTCTTCGGCGCGGTTAAGGCCGACGCCGGCGGCTGGCTGGACGCGCGGGTCACCGGATACGTATCCGTGGTGGTGGAACTGCACGGGCTTTCCTCACTTCGTTGTGGATGATTCTCGCAGTTGTGTTCCATATAAGAACAAGAGATTCGATAATCGAAAAGAATAAACCTGATTTCCACTGTACGCCGGATGTGATGCGGGCGACAAGTGGACCGGATAATGCGCAGGAATCGGCGAAAATCGGGGGGTTGACGAATGCGCGCAACGCGGGGATAGTCATCGTATACGATTTCGTACCTGATGAGGAGAAGGCTTTGGAGCAGGCCAACGGCGACACCTTGGCGGCAGCACGCAAGGTGATCGCAGTGCACATCAACTACCCCAGCCGGGCCGCCCAGCGCGGCCGTACCCCGGCCCAGCCGTCCTACTTCCTCAAGCCTTCCAGCTCACTGACCCTGGGCGGAAGCCCCGTGGAGCGGCCCGCCGGCTGCGAACTGCTCGGCTTCGAGGGCGAGATTGCCCTAGTGATCGGCAAGGCCGCCCGCCGCGTTTCGATCGAGGACGCCTGGAGCCACGTCGCAGCCGTCACCGCCAGCAACGATCTCGGCGTGTACGACCTCCGCTGGGCGGACAAGGGTTCCAACCTCCGGTCCAAGGGCGGCGACGGGTTCACCCCGGTGGGCCCGGCACTTATCCCGGCAGACGCCGTCGACCCTTCCAAACTGCGCATCCGCACCTGGCACAACGGGGATCTGGTCCAGGACGACACCACCGAAGACCTGCTCTTCCCGTTCGCGCGGCTCGTCGCGGACCTCTCCCAGCTCCTCACGCTCGAGGAGGGCGACATCATCCTCACCGGCACCCCGGCCGGCGCCTCGGTTGCGAAGCCGGGCGACTTGCTGGAAGTGGAAGTGGAGACGGTGGACGGCGGCCTGTCCACCGGGCGGCTGGCCACCACAGTGGAGGAAGGCACGACGGCGTTCGCGGACTTTGGCGCCCAGCCCAAGGTCGATGACCTGCAGCGGGAGGAAGCCTACGGTTCCCGTGAAGCAGCGGGCCTCGCCGCCGTCGAACCCGTCCTCACCCCGGAGCTGAAAGCCAAGTTGGAGTCGGTTGCCACCGCCACCCTGTCTTCGCAGCTGCGCAAGCGCGGCCTTAACAACGTCAGCATCGACGGGCTGCAGGCCACCCGCCCGGACCGCCGCGTGGTTGGCCTGGCCCGCACCCTCCGCTACGTCCCCAACCGCGAGGACCTGTTCAAAACGCACGGCGGCGGCTTCAACGCCCAGAAGAAGGCCATCGACTCCGTCAACGAGGGCGAAATCCTGGTGATGGAAGCCCGCGGTGAAAAGGGAACCGGCACGGTGGGCGACATTTTGGCCCTGCGGGCGCAGGTCCGCGGCGCCGCGGCCATCATCACCGACGGCGGCGTCCGCGACTATTCGGCCGTGGCCGGCCTGGAGATGCCCACCTACTTCGCCAACCCGCATCCCGCGGTACTGGGCCGCCGCCACATCCCGTGGGACACGGACATCACGATCGCGTGCGGCGGAGCCACCGTCCAGCCCGGCGACATCATCGTGGCCGATTCCGACGGCATCCTGGTGATCCCGCCGGCCATCGCCGAGGAACTGGTGGCGGACTGCATCCAGCAGGAGAAGGAAGAGACCTTCATCTTCGAGATGGTCAAGCAGGGCAACAGCGTTGACGGCCTCTACCCCATGAACTCCGAATGGCAGGCACGGTACAAGGAATGGGCGGGCAAGACCAATGACTGAAGCCACCATGGTTGCAGGCAGCAAGTCGGAGCAGGCCTACCGAGCCGTCAAGGCCCGGATCGTCGAAGGCACCTACACCCCCGGCTACCGCCTGGTCCTGGGCTCCATCGCCAAGGACCTGGGGTTCAGCGTGGTCCCGGTCCGCGAAGCCATCCGCCGGCTCGAAGCCGAAGGCCTGGTGACGTTCGAACGCAACGTGGGCGCCACCGTCGCCGGCATCGACCCCACCGAGTACCTCTACACCATGCAGACCCTCAGCATCGTGGAGGGCGCCGCCACAGCCATGTCCGCCCCGCTGATCGATCCCGCGGCCGTGGCCCGCGCCCGCGCCGTGAACGAAGAGATGCGCGAATGCCTGGAGCACTTCGATCCGGTCCGCTTCACCCAGCTCAACCAGCACTTCCACAGCGTCCTGTTCGAGCACTGCCCCAACCCGCACATCCTGGACCTGGTGCACCGCGGCTGGAACCGGCTGGCAGCGCTGCGGTCCTCCACGTTCCGCTTCGTCCCGGGCCGCGCCCGCGGCTCGGTGGAGGAACACGAGAACCTGCTGAAGCTCATCGAAACCGGAGCCGACGCAGAGCAGATCGAAAAAGCCGCCCGGCTCCACCGCACCGCGACGTTGGACGCCTACCTCGCCCAAACCAACTAGTACGCCAAGACCACTTGTACGGAAAGAACACAGTAAGGACTTCAACGATGACGACCTCAGTAGAAACCGCCAAGCACTACGTCCCTGAGGACCTGCCTGCCCACATCCAGCACTACATCAACGGCCAGTTCGTTGACTCCGTGGGCGGCAAGACCTTCGACGTCCTGGACCCGGTCTCCAACCGGAACTACGCCACCGCCGCGGCCGGGCAGAAGGAAGACATCGACCTGGCTGTCGCCGCCGCCCGGGAAGCGTTCGTGAATGGCCCCTGGCCCAAGATGAAGCCCCGCGAGCGTGCCCGCGTGCTGAATAGAATCGCCGACGCCGTCGAAGCGCAGGAAGGCCGGCTGGCCGAACTCGAAACTTTCGATACCGGCCTGCCGATCACGCAGGCCAAGGGCCAGGCCCTGCGCGCCGCCGAGAATTTCCGCTTCTTCGCGGACCTGACCGTGGCCCAGTTCGACGACGCCATGAAGGTTCCCGGCTCGCAGATCAATTACGTGAACCGCAAGCCGATCGGCGTCGCCGGGCTGATCACGCCGTGGAACACCCCGTTCATGCTGGAGTCCTGGAAGCTTGCCCCGGCGCTGGCCACCGGCAACACCATGGTCCTCAAGCCGGCCGAGTTCACCCCGCTTTCCGCGTCCCTGTGGGCCACGATCTTCAAGGACGCCGGCCTGCCCGACGGCGTGTTCAACCTGGTCAACGGCCTGGGCGAGGAAGCCGGCGACGCCCTCGTCAAGCACCCGGATGTCCCGCTGATCTCCTTCACCGGCGAGACCACCACGGGCCAGACGATCTTCCGCAACGCCGCCGCCAACCTCAAGGGCCTGTCCATGGAACTCGGCGGCAAGTCCCCCTGCGTCGTCTTCGCCGACGCAGACCTGGATGCCGCCATTGATTCCGCCTTGTTCGGCGTCTTCTCCCTCAACGGCGAGCGCTGCACCGCCGGCTCCCGCATCCTGGTTGAGCGCGCCATCTACGACGAGTTCTGCGAGAAGTACGCCACCCGGGCCAACAACATCGTGGTGGGCGATCCCCACGACCCCAAGACCCAGGTAGGCGCCCTGGTCCACCCCGAGCACTACGAGAAGGTGGCCTCCTACGTGGAGATCGGCAAGTCCGAGGGCCGGCTCCTTGCCGGCGGCGGACGCCCCGACCACCTGCCCGAAGGCAACTACATCGCACCCACGGTGTTTGCCGACGTCGCCCCTGACGCCCGGATCTTCCAGGAGGAGATCTTCGGACCCGTCGTGGCCATCACCCCCTTCGAGAACGACGACGAGGCCCTCGCCCTGGCGAACAACACCAAGTACGGCCTCGCCGCCTACATCTGGACCCAGAACCTCACCCGGGCCCACAACTTCTCGCAGAACGTCGAGGCCGGCATGGTGTGGCTGAACAGCCACAACGTCCGCGACCTGCGCACCCCTTTCGGCGGCGTCAAGGCCTCGGGCCTCGGCCATGAGGGCGGCTACCGCTCCATCGACTTCTACACCGACCAGCAGGCCGTGCACATCACGCTCGGCACGGTTCACACCCCCAAGTTCGGCGCCTAGCCCTTCCCCGCCCAACTGGGTCGCAATTGTTGTCGTTATGAGCCCCCAAAACGACACCTACTGCTACCTAGTTGGGTCCCATAAGACCCTTTCGAAGAAGAGAGACCATCATGACCAACTTCGTCCCCACTCCCACCGTCCCGGCCCCGGACATCGTCCGCTGCGCCTACATGGAAATCGTGGTCACCGACCTCGCCAGGTCCCGCGAGTTCTACGTGGACGTCCTCGGCCTGCACGTCACCGAAGAAGATGAGAACAACATCTACCTGCGCTCCCTGGAGGAGTTCATCCACCACAACCTGGTGCTGCGCAAGGGACCCATCGCCGCCGTCGCCGCGTTCGCCTACAGGGTGAAGTCCCCCGCCGAGGTGGACGCCGCCGAGGCCTACTACAAGGAACTCGGCTGCCGGGTGGAGCGCCGCAAGGAAGGCTTCACCAAAGGCATCGGGGACTCCGTCCGCGTGGAGGACCCGCTGGGCTTCCCCTACGAGTTCTTCTACGAGGTGGAGCACGTGGAGCGCCTCACCCAGCGCTACGACCTCTACTCCGCCGGAGAACTGGTCCGCCTGGACCACTTCAACCAGGTCACCCCGGACGTCCCCAAGGGCCGCAAGTACCTGGAGGACCTGGGCTTCCGCGTCTCCGAGGACATCAAGGATGCCGACGGCGTCACGTACGCCGCGTGGATGCACCGCAAGCAGACCGTCCACGACACGGCCCTGACAGGCGGCAACGGCCCGCGCATGCACCACGTCGCGTTCGCCACGCACGAGAAGCACAACATCATCCAGATCTGCGACAAGATGGGCGCCCTGCGCATCAGCGACCGGATCGAACGCGGCCCCGGCCGGCACGGCGTGTCCAACGCGTTCTACCTCTACATCCTGGACCCGGACGGCCACCGCATCGAGATCTACACCCAGGACTACTACACCGGCGACCCTGACAACCCCACCATCACCTGGGACGTCCACGACAACCAGCGCCGCGACTGGTGGGGCAACCCCGTCGTGCCCTCCTGGTACACCGAGGCCTCCCTGGTCCTGGACCTGGACGGCAACCCGCAGCCGGTGATCGTCCGCGAGGAAAAGTCCGAAATGGCCGTGACTGTCGGAGCGGACGGCTTCTCCTACACCCGCAAGGACGGGTCCCCGGAAGGCGACCGGACCGGGTTCAAGCTGGGAGCCCAGGTCTAGCCATGCTGGAGCCAAAGACGATCGAGGCCATCGCCGACGAGCTGGTGGAGGCCGGACGGACGCGCACCCCTGTCCCCCGCCTGACGGCCCGTTATCCGGAGATGACGGTGGAGGACTCCTACGCCGTGCAGCAGCTCTGGCGGCGCCGGAACGAGGACGCCGGCCGGACCCTGGTGGGGCGCAAGATTGGCCTCACGTCCAAGGCCATGCAGGCTGCCACCGGCATCACCGAACCGGACTACGGCGCCATCTTCGACGACATGGTCCTGGACACGGGCTGCTCCGTGGAGTGGGACCGGTACACGCATCCGCGGGTGGAGGTTGAGCTGGCGTTCGTGTTGAAGGACGGACTCAAGGGCCCCGGTGTGGCCATCTTCGACGTCCTGAAGGCCACAGACTACGTGGTACCGGCCCTGGAGATCCTGGATTCAAGGATCGAGATGGAGGGCCGGACCATCGTGGACACCATCTCGGACAACGCCGCCATGGGCGCCATGGTGATTGGCGGCAACCCGGTCAAGCCTGACGCCGTGGACCTGCGCTGGGTCTCCGCCATCCTCTACAAGAACCAGACCGTGGAGGAAACCGGAGTGGCCGCCGGCGTCCTGGACCACCCCGCCAACGGAGTCCACTGGCTGGCAAACAAGATCGCCGCCCACGGTGACGCGCTGAAGGCCGGGGACATCATCCTCGCCGGCTCCTTCACCCGTCCCATGTGGGTCTACAAGGGCGACACCGTCCACGCCGACTACGGCCCCCTGGGGAGTGTCACATGCCGCTTCGAATAACAGACACCTTCCGCGACGCACTGGCCGCGGAAAAGAACCGCGGTGAGGCTGGCCGGCCGCTGGCCGGGATGTGGGTGTGCTCGGGCAGCCCGCTGGTCGCGGAACTCTGCGCCGGGGCCGGCCTGGACTGGATCCTGGTGGATGCCGAGCACAGCCCCAACGGCCTTGAGTCCATCCTCGCGCAGCTCCAGGCCATCCACGGCTACCCCGTGCACACCGTGGTCCGGCCGCCGGTGAACGACACGGTGGTGATCAAGCAGTACCTGGACCTCGGCGTGCAGAACCTGCTGATCCCCATGGTCAACTCGGTTGCCGAGGCGGAAGCTGCCGTGGCTGCCACCCGCTATCCGCCACAGGGCGTCCGCGGCGTGGGGTCTGCTTTGGCGAGGGCGGCCCGCTGGAACCGGGTCCCCGACTACCTGGCCCGCGCCAACGACACCATCAGCGTCACCGTCCAGATCGAATCAACCGCCGCGGTGGAGGCCGTGGAAGACATCCTCAAGGTGGACGGTGTCGATGCCGTCTTCGTCGGGCCGTCGGACCTCGCCGCGTCCATGGGCCTGCTGGGACAGCAGGAACACCCCGAGGTGCGCGCCGCCGTCGAGCACTGCCTCGCAGCCGCCAGGGCGGCCGGCAAGCCCGCGGGCGTGAACGCCTTCAACCCCCACACCGCCCGGCACTACCTCGACCACGGGGCCGACTTCATCCTGGTGGGCGCCGACGTCGCCATCCTGGCCCGTGGTTCCGAAGCCCTCGCGGCGAAGTTCGTGAAGCCAACCGACGGCGACACCCGGCCCAGCTACTGACCGCCGTCGCCCCGGTCCTGGGGCTACTAACCCAGGGCCGGAGCGGTGGACGTCCGGCCGGCGAACTGCCGTCGGGCCCACCGGGCGAGCTTCTTGCCCTTGCCCTTCCACCAGTTGTCCTCGTCCTTGTTGTAGTGGAAGCGGAAAATGATGGCCACCAGAACGAACATGCCCATCACCACGTCCACCCAGGACGACACCACCAGGGCGATAAAGACGGTCATCGCATTGGCCATGATCGACGGGATGGCCAGGGTCCGGAACACGGTGTTGGCCACGTAGCGCCGTTGCGACCTCGGGACGGACAACTCCCGGACCATGTCGAAGCAGACACAGACCACCACAATGGTCTGGCCGAGGGCCAACAAAATCTGGCCCGGCATTGAGCTGCTGAAGGCAGCCACTGATTCCATTCCCGGGCTCACGGCCGGGCCTTGCTGTTGAGACTTTTGCTGAGAACACCAAACACGGAAAACCCCCAGAACTTGTGGATCCGCCGCCGCTGATCCGGCGATGGTTCCATTCAAGGTTCAGGGGGCCGTTGGGTCACGAGTAGTGGGTACTCTAATTTGGCGGACCGGTGGAAAAGAGTACCTATTTCCCGATCGCCCGCGGCCGCCACAGCACCATGGCCTGCGACCGGGGCCTGGGCCGCTGACCGCGGGCCAGGCTCACCACGTCGCCCGCTGCGCCGGCGGCGAAGATGCGGGAGTCAACGGCACGCGGCCGCCGCCCCAGTTCCTCGGTGAGTTCGGAGATCCTGCTTTGGAGGGCGGCCACCTGGTTTTCGAGTTCCAGGATGCGCTTGATCCCCTCCAGCGACACGCCTTCCTGTGAAAGGCGCTGCACCTCACGCAGCATGTTCACGTCACGCTGCGAGTAGCGCCGGGACTTCCCGGGGGCCCGGCTGGGCTTGACGATGCCGAGCCTGTCGTACTGCCGCAGGGTCTGCGGGTGCATATCCGCCAGCTCCGCCGCCACGGAAATCACGAAGATCGGCTGGTCAGCACTGATGTCCACGGCTCACCTCCGCTCCTAGAGCCGGGCCTTGGCTGCCAGGCCCTCGCGGACGTCCGCCGACGACGTGGCCTCGGCGAACGCCTTGACCGCAGCTTCGGCGTCCTTGTTGAGATTTTTGGGAACCGCGACGTCGATGGTCACCAGCAGGTCTCCGGTCACCTTGGACGTTTTCACGCCTTTGCCCTTGACCCGCAGGGTACGGCCCGACGGCGTGCCCGCCGGAACACGGACCTTCACCTTGTCGCCGTCGATGGTGGGAACTTCGATGTCCGCTCCCAAAGCAGCCTCCGGGAAGGTGACGGGGACGTGCATGCGGAGGTTGTCGCCGTCGCGCGTGTAGAACGCGTGGGGCTGGACGGCTACGGATACCACCAGGTCGCCGTTGCCGGCTGCACCAGGCTGGCCTTTGCCGCGCACCCTGACCTTCTGGCCGTCCTTGATGCCTGCCGGAACCCGGACATCGATCACCTCGCCGCTGGGCTCGCGCAGACCAATAGTGGTGCCACGGATGGAACCGGCGAAGGAAATACTGGTGGAAGCGGTACGGTCGGCGCCCTTCTGCGGGGTGCGCTGGTACCCGGGCGCGCCACCGAAGCCGCCAAAAAGATCTGCGAACTCGGGCGGGATACCGCCTGCGGACGGGTTGAACCCGCCGGAGTGGCGCCCGGTATTGCCGGTGAACAGGCCGCCGAACATGTCCTCGAACCCGCCGTTGGGGGCACCGGCGCCGCCGGGGGCAAAGCGGGCCCCGCTGCCCATGGCCCGGATGGCGTCATACTGCTGGCGCTCATCGGTATCCGAGAGCACCGAATAAGCCTCTGAGATGTCCTTGAACTTCTTCTCGGAAGCAGCGTTCCCCGCGTTGGTGTCAGGGTGGTGCTGCCGCGCAAGCTTCCGATAGGCCTTCTTGATATCGGCGTCGGAAGCGTCCTTGGCAACACCTAGGATCTTGTAAAAGTCCTTGTCCACCCAATCCTGGCTAGCCAATGGCGTTTCCTTTCAAGAATCTGTGCCGAGATGACAGTTCGCGCCAATGTTCTGTCGAATCACTGCCGCGAACTGTCATCTCGATGAAGGTAATGCTACGCAGGGACGGCGACGATGACCTGGGCTGCGCGGAGGACGCGTTCTCCTGATTTGTACCCCGAGCGGAGGACCTGGCTGACGGTGTCAACCTCGATGTCCCCGCCGGGCTGCTGGATCAGGGCTTCGTGGATCGTGGGATCGAACTCCACGCCGGTCTCGTTAATCCGGACCAGGCCATAGGTCTTCAGCGCGTTCTCCAGTTTGGTGGCGATCGCGGCGAAGGGACCATCGGTGAGGTCGCCGTGCTGCCGGGCGGCGTCGACGTCGTCCAGGACCGGGAGCAGGGAGTTCAGGACGCCGATGACGGCCATCTCCCCTGCCACGGCCCGGTCGCGTTCAACGCGCTTGCGGTAGTTGACGTACTCGGCCTGCAGGCGGAGCAGGTCATTGCGCAATTCGGCTGCCTCGGGGTTGCCGGCTGATCCTGCCGAAGCACCCTGGGCCACGGATTCCTCGGCCGGCACGTCCATGCCGTTGAGGATCTCCTCGGCCTGGGCCAGCGCGTCGCCGTCGGAATCCGCGGCTCCGGT
Organism: Arthrobacter liuii; assembly: GCF_014639275.1. Taxonomy (GTDB): domain Bacteria; phylum Actinomycetota; class Actinomycetes; order Actinomycetales; family Micrococcaceae; genus Arthrobacter; species Arthrobacter liuii. The sequence goes on from NZ_BMFW01000011.1 coordinate 100,905, forward strand.
CTGCGACCCGGCCCCGGTGGCGGACTGACCGCCCTCGGGGTGCCGGGCCTGCCCGGTCACCGGGTCAACTTTGCGGTTGTCCCGGATGACCGGCTCGCCGTTGCCCTGCTTGGCGTCATGGTTCGCGGATGAGTTGTGCTCTTCCTCGTTACCGTGGTGCGGCATGGCTACTTCTTCGCTTCGTCTTCGTCGATGATCTCGGCGTCAACGATGTCCTCGTCGGCCTTCCTGCCTGCCGAGGCTCCGGCGGCACCACCGGCACCGGCACCGGCAGCGCCTGCGCCGTCCGGCGAACCGGCCTGGGCGTAGATGGCTTCGCCGAGCTTGGTCTGGGAAGCCTGCAGCTTCTCGAACGCGGACTTCACGGCGGCGTCGTCGGTGCCTTCGAGGGCCTTCTTGAGGCTGTCGACGTCGGCCTGGACCTCGGTCTTGACCTCTTCGGGCAGCTTGTCCGCGTTGTCCGCGATCAGCTTGTCCACGGAGTAGGCGAGCTGTTCGGCGGTGTTGCGGGTGTCTGTGGCCTCGCGGCGGGCCTTGTCCTCTGCAGCGTGCTCCTCGGCGTCCTTGACCATGCGGTCAATGTCTTCCTTGGACAGGCTGGAGCCACCGGTGATGGTCATGGACTGTTCCTTGCCCGTGCCCTTATCCTTCGCGGAGACGTGGACGATGCCGTTGGCGTCGATGTCGAAGGTGACCTCAACCTGGGGGACGCCGCGGGGGGCCGGGGCGATGCCGGTCAGCTCGAACGTGCCCAGCGGTTTGTTGTCACGGGTGAACTCGCGCTCGCCCTGGAAGACCTGGATGGCCACCGACGGCTGGTTGTCGTCCGCTGTGGTGAAGGTCTCGGACCGCTTGGTGGGGATGGCGGTGTTGCGCTCGATCAGGTGCGTCATCACGCCACCCTTGGTCTCGATGCCGAGGGACAACGGGGTGACGTCGATCAGCAGGACGTCCTTGCGCTCACCCTTCAGCACACCGGCCTGCAGGGCTGCGCCGACGGCCACAACCTCGTCCGGGTTGACACCCTTGTTGGGCTCCTTGCCGCCAGCCAGTTCCTTCACCAGTTCGGAGACTGCGGGCATACGGGTTGAGCCGCCCACCAGCACGATGTGGTTGATGTCGGAGAGCTTGATGCCGGCTTCCTTGATGACGTCGTGGAACGGCTTCTTGGTGCGCTCGAGCAGGTCCTTGGTGAGGTCCTGGAACTTGGCGCGGGTCAGCTGCTCGTCCAGGTGGACCGGGCCGTCGGGGGTGACGGACAGGTACTGGAGCGAGACGTTGGTGCTGGAAGAGGAGGACAGTTCCTTCTTGGCCTGCTCAGCTGCTTCGCGGAGGCGCTGCAGGGCGATCTTGTCCTTGGAGAGGTCGATGCCCTTGACCTTGAGCTGGTTCAGCAGGTAGTCAACGACGCGCTGGTCCCAGTCGTCGCCGCCCAGGCGGTTGTCACCGGCGGTGGCGCGGACCTGGATGGTGGAGAAGTTGTCTTCGTCCTTGCCGACTTCCAGCAGGGAGACGTCGAAGGTACCGCCACCGAGGTCGAAGACCAGGATGAGTTCGTCTTCCTTGCCCTTGTCCAGGCCGTAGGCCAGTGCTGCTGCGGTGGGCTCGTTGACGATGCGCAGGACGTTCAGGCCTGCGATTTCGCCGGCTTCCTTGGTGGCCTGGCGTTCGGCGTCGTTGAAGTAGGCGGGGACGGTGATGACGGCGTCGGTGACCTTCTCACCCAGGTAGGACTCGGCGTCGTTCTTAAGCTTCATGAGGATACGCGCCGAAATTTCCTGCGGGGTGTACTTCTTCTCGTCGATGGCGACGGTCCAGTCGGTGCCCATGTGGCGCTTGACCGACGCGATGGTGCGGTCGATGTTGTTGACGGCCTGGCGCTTGGCGATTTCGCCCACCAGGACTTCGCCGGACTTGGAGAACGCAACGACCGACGGCGTGGTGCGGCCACCCTCGGCGTTGGCAATAACGGTGGGCTCGCCACCTTCGAGAACGGAGACGACGGAGTTGGTGGTTCCGAGGTCGATACCTACTGCACGTGACATGTGTTGCTTCCTTCTTTCCTTGGAAACTGGCTGGCGCCCTAAGCATTGAGCGTTCTGCACTCAACTTTACTCAGGGCGCCAGCGATGTCAATCCAAAGTTGAGTGCAGTCCGCTCAACTTTGGCCGTTACGTCGGGTTCGTATGTCAATCTTCCTTGGAATTCCGGGGCTGCGGTCGCAGGATTACGACGGCGGCGCGCCATTTCGCTTTGGGAGAACGGTGCCGCCGGGCTGCTTACCGCTCCGGATTCCGGTCGCCGTGGAGTGGACCCCGCTCTTCGTCAGTGGCCTGTACCTGGCCGCCGGTGAGTCCTTCACGGATGCCGTGCTCGGTCCGGGCCTCACCCGTGGCGCCCGCATCGCCGTAATCGCCTTCCTCATATTCGCCGTCCAGCTCCCCGCGTTCGGGTTCATTGATGGTGCCGGCGTCGCCGTAGTCCCCATCCACGTACTGCCCGCCTTCGCCCTCCGGCCCGGGCGCGCTGCTGCCCTTGCGGGGCTCCTCGGCTGCAAGTTCAGGATTCTCAGTCATGTGCATCTCTCCTTCGAGGCTCCGCGTCCATGCGGGCGCACTGGCAGTCTACCGACGGGCCGGACGCACCAACAGGGCCTCGGCAGCCTTCATCCGGAGGACTGCACCGCAAGCCCTGCGACGCCCGCCAGAACCGCAAGATGATGATCGAAAAGCTCGGCGGGAGCCTTGAACGTGTCCGGCCCGTACTGGTTGAACACCTCAAAACTGACTGCGCCGAAGAGGGAACTCCACGCCAGGACCCCCCGCGCCACCAGTTCCTCCGGGACGGCCAGCGCGAACTCCTCGCGGATGGCCGCCAGATCGGCACCCAGGGCGGGCGGCAGCCGCGGGGACCCGGCCGGGACAGCCAGATGGCCGCCCCGGGAGGCGGCGTCCAGGATGCCAATGAGGCTGACGATAACGCGCGTCCCCGGACCCGTTGTACGTTCCGCCGGCGCGTTGTAGCCAGGAACTGGGCTGCCGAACAAAAGCGCGTAGCTGGCAGGCTCGCGCAGTGCCCATGCCCTGACCGCCCTGCCCAAAGCCAGGAAACGGGCCCCGTGATCACCGTCCGGCACTCCCGCAACGGCGGCGTCCACCTCGTCCCCGAGTTCACCGAATGCGTCTATCAGCAACAGCGTCAGCAGCTCATCCCTGCTCTCCACGTAGCGGTAGACGGCGGAGGACACCACCCCCAGGTCCCTTGCCACTGCGCGCAGGGAGAGCGCGGCCGCACCGTGGGTTGCAAGGTGCTGCCGGCCCAGGCGCACAATGTCCGCCACTGTTTGCGTCCTTGCGCGCTGGCGGGGGGTGAGGGGGCGGGAAGCATCAGCGTGTGTGGTGTCGGGTGTTGCATCGGCTTCAGTCACGGGTCCAGCATGCCACAAGTGAGAGCGGCAGCAACAAAAGAGAGCACTGCTCTTGACTTTAACCCGGAGGCATTCCATGCTGTTTACGAGAGCAGCGCTCTCTACGTGCGGATAAGGAGGCGGAAGTGGCAGATACGTATGTGGTGACCGGAGCGGGACCGGTGGGTTGGACGGTAGCTGAACAGCTCGCGGACCAGGGGCGGAAGGTGCGTGTGGTAACGCGTTCGGGCAGCGGACCGGAGCACCCACTCGTCGAGCGGATCAGGGGGGACGCGAAGGACCGGGCAACCCTGGGGACTGCCTTTGCAGGAGCCAAAGCGGTCTTCCACTGCATCCACGGCTCCGCGTACACGGCCTCGGCATGGCAGGCGGAATTGCCTGCCGCCGAGCGGGCGGTACTCAGCGCCGCCCAGGAGGCCGGCGCCGTCGTCGTATTTCCCGAAAGCCTCTACTCCTACAGCGAGCCGGACAACGTCATGACGGAGGGAAGCCCGCGGCAGGCCACCGGCGGCAAGCGCGGTGTCCGGACGGAGCTGCTTCTGGCCCGCGGTGCCGCAGCCACTCCCACAGTGAGCGTGGCGGCCGGAGATTTTTTCGGGCCCCGTGTCCGGATGGCGCACGGCGGCGAACGCATGGTGGTGCCGATCCTGGCGGGAAAGAACGTGAGCGTGATGGGGAGCTCCCGCCAGCCGCACTCGTTTACCTACGTCCCTGACCTGGCCAAGGCAATGGTCGCGGCAGCTGACCGGCCGGCCGTCTGGAATGCCGTCTGGCATGCGCCCACCGGTCCGGCGCTGACCCAGCGGCAACTTGCCAATGCCTTCGCCGCAGCGGCGGGGCGCCCTGCCCCGAAAGTGCGCACCCTCCCTGGCTGGACGCTCCGGGCGGCAGGGCTGTTCTCAACCGACGCCCGCGAGTTGCTGGAAACCCTTTACCAGTTTGAGCGGCCGTTCATCATGGACTCGGCCGCATCCCAGGCGGCCCTGGGGGTCAGCCCCACTCCGCTCGAAACGGCTGTTGCCGCCACCGTGGACTGGTGGCGGCAACAGGCTTAGTGGCCGTCAGCGGCTGGGAACCTCTTCCAGGGGTTCGACGCCGGGCTCCCGCGGCTGAACGGCATTCCCACCGTCCGTCCGCCCCAATTTGCCGGGCCACCAGATCCTGGGGCCGATGTCGTAGGCCAGGGCGGGCACCAGCAGCGAACGCACCAGCACAGTGTCCAGCAGGACGCCGAACGCCACGATGAATGCCAGCTGCACCAGGAACATGATGGGGATGACTCCGAGCGCTGCGAACGTGGCGGCCAGCACCACGCCGGCAGAGGTGATCACGCCGCCGGTGACGACGAGCCCCCGGAGGATGCCGGCGCGGGTGCCGTGCTTGATCGATTCCTCCCGGACCCGGCTCATCAGGAAGATGTTGTAGTCCACGCCCAGCGCCACCAGGAACACGAAGCCGAACAGTGGAACGGTGGCGTCGGCGCCGGGGAAGCCAAAGAAGTTGTTGAAAACGAAGGCTGACACCCCAAGCGCGGCCGCATAGGACAGCACCACGGAGAGCACCAGCAGGACCGGTGCAACGATGGAGCGCAGCAGCAGCATCAGGATGAAGAGGATCACCACCAGGACCACCGGGATGATGACCACCAGGTCGTGCTGGGCGGTGGTGTTGGTGTCGAGTGCCGTGGCAGTGACGCCGCCCACCAGGGCGCCGGGATCAACGGCCTTCAGGTCGGTGCGCAGGGCCTTGATGGTCTCCTCCGCCGCCAAGGAGTCCGCCGCGTCGTTCAGCGTGGCGTTGATAAGCACTTTTCCATCCCGGACGTCGGGGGCAGTGGGTGCGCCCGGGGCTCCGGTGATGGGGATACTGCCGGGGGCCAGCAGGTAGGCCTCGCCCACGCCGTCGTCAGCTTTCACCCGGTCCAGCACTTCCGCTGCCTTGGCCTGGTCAGCAACCACGACGGCGGGGCTGCCGCTGCCGGCGTCGAAATGGCGGGCCAGCGCGTCCTGGCCGTCCACGGCGTTGGACGCAGCAAGGATGACGTCGGTCTGGGGCACGCCGTTGGCCTTCAGCTGGAACAGGCCGCCTGCGGCAACCAGCAGCAGGAGGACCGAGGCGACCCACACCGTCCTGGGGCGCCGGGACACCAGCGATCCGATGGCACGCCAGAGCCCTTTCTGCCCCTCCAGGCCGGTGACCAGTTCGGGTTCGCGTTCGTCGGCAGGGAGGAGCTTGGGCCGGAAGGGCCAAAAGGCGGCCCGGCCCAGCAGTGCCATCAGGGCGGGCAGCAGGGTCAGCGCCGCGAACAGGGCACACAGGATGCCTGCGGCTGCAACGGGGCCCAGGGCCTTGTTGGAGTTGAGGTTGGAGAAGAGCAGGCACAGCAGCGCGATGATTACCGTGGCGCCGGACGCCAGGATGGGCTCGAAGGACGCTCTCCAGGCGGTCAGGACTGCTGCCGTGCGGTTGGTGGTGTGGGTGAGCGCTTCCCGGAAGCGTGCAACGAAGAGCAGGGCGTAGTCAGTGGCGGCGCCGATCACCAGGATGGAGAGGATGCCCTGGCTTTGGCCGTTGAGCTGGATCCAGCCGGCCTTGGCCATGCCGAACACCAGCAGGATGGCGGCACACAGGGCGAAGACCGAGGTCAGCAACACCATGACGGGCAGCAGCAGGGACCGGTAAACGACCAGGAGGATCACGAACACCGCGGACAGGGCCACTAGCAGGAGGATGCCGTCAATGCCTGCGAATGCCGCAGTAAGGTCTGCCGCAAGCCCGGCAGGTCCGGTCACGAAGGTTTGGGCACCCTCCGGCGCAGCTTCCTTGACCGTGTCGCGGAGTTCCTTGACGGCACCCTTGACCCCGGCCGATGATCCGATGGGGACCACGAACTGGACTGCCTTGGCGTCCTTCGATGGAATCGGGCCAATCACCGTGCTGCCGAGCTTGAGGCCTTCGAGGCTGGTCTTGAGCGTGGCGAGCTCCCCCAGCTGCGCAGGAGTGAAGGCCTCGTTCTTCTCGATGACGATGATGCCGGGAACCTCGTTCGAGTCGCGGAACTTTGCCTGCCAGTCCTGCGCCTCGGTGGCCTCTGCGCTGGCGGGCAGGAAGGACGCCTGGTCATTGGAGGAGACCTCGTCCAGCCGGCCGAATGTGGGGCCGCCCACCCCGGCGAGTCCGAGCCAGGCCAGCACCAGGACGACGGGGACCAGCCAGCGAAGCCAGAAGGGGACGCGTTCCCTGGCAACTTTTGTGCGATTCATGATGCCTTCCGTGGCTGGGCAAGGGAGTAATATTTATTCCAGCATAGATTATCTCCATGGGAGAGATAAGTGCCAGTCAAGCTTTTTCTTTCGCCGGGCATTCGGAGGCAGGAGCTGCCTGCCTGCTCCAGGGGCGGGCAGGCCTGGAGTAATATCCGTCAGTACGGCTGGGGCAAAACGCTGATGCAGAACCGGAAGCAGGGAGGTGGGCGTGGCAGGAGAGAGCACTCCCGGCCTGCCCTCCTTCCCGCAGGCAGGGCCGGAATTCGGTCCGCCGAATCCGCTGATCCGCCTCCTCCAGGAGTTCACCATCGAAGCGAACCGCTACGTTGATGCCGCCGGAGACCGGAAGGACATGCACCGGACAGACATGAACGCCCTGGCGGTGATCATGCGCCACACCGCCAGGGGCAATATCGTGACGCCCGGCCTGCTGCGGAAAGAACTGAACCTGAGCTCCCCCGCCACCACCGCCCTGATCGACCGGCTGGACAACGCCGGACACGTGGTCCGCGAGCGCCACAGCACTGACAGGCGGCAGGTCCAGCTGAAGATGACCCCCAAGGCGTTCCGTGAGGGCGGGGCTATCTTCGCCCCGCTGGCGCAGCACATGGGCTCCGCGATGGCCGGGTTCTCCGAAGAGGAACTCGAAACTGTCACGCGCTTCATGACCGCGATGATCGACGCGACCGTGGCAGCCCGCACGGAATCCCAGTAGCTTTCCCGGGCAGGGGGTAGCGTTTGGTTATGAGTGCCCAGCAGCCTGAAGATGACGTTTACACTCACGGCCACCACGAATCGGTGGTCCGCGCCCACGCCTCCAGGACCGCCGAAAATTCCGCGGCGTTCGTCCTCCCGCATCTCACGCCTGGGTCGACACTGCTCGACGTCGGCTGCGGGCCGGGCACCATCACCTGCGACTTCGCCGCCCTGGTCAGCCCCGGAAAGGTCACGGGACTGGACCGCTCACCGGACATCATCGCCCAGGCGCAGGCCCTCGCCATGGAGCGGGAAGTGCCCAACGTTGAATTCGTGGCGGGCAACATCTACGACCTCGACTTCGCCGACGAAACGTTCGACGTCGTCCACGCCCACCAGGTGCTCCAGCACCTGACCGACCCCGTGGAAGCCCTCCGCGAGATGCGGCGCGTTGCCAAGCCGGGCGGCATCGTGGCGGTGCGCGACGCCGATTTCCACGGCATGAGCTGGTATCCCGACTTCCCGGAGCTGGACGAGTGGATGGACCTGTACCAGCGGATTGCCCGCCGAAACGGAGCAGAGCCCGACGCCGGGCGGCGGCTGGTCAGCTGGGCACAGGCTGCGGGATTCGCCGACGTGGCGCCCACCAGCAGCAACTGGCTTTACGCCACCGCCCAGCAGCGCCGCTGGCAGGCGCGTGTCTGGGGTGAGCGGGTGCTGCACTCGGCCTTCGCCGAACAGGCGCTGGAGTACGGGTTCGCCAATCCAGCGGACCTGGCCCGGATCTCTGCGGGCTGGCACCGCTGGGGCTCCACCGACGACGGCTGGTTCCTGATCCCCAACGGCGAGGTCATCGCCCGGGCATAGCCGCGGTTGTCCACATAGCGCTCATTTGGGCTTCTTGCAGGATGGCCGCGCTAATACCGTCGGGGCATGAGCTATTACGGCGATAACGAATACTGGGCTGAGCCTTACGCTGTGGAGGTAGACCAACTAGACTTGGTCAACATGGGACAATACAACGTCCAGGAGGCAAAGACGCGCCTGTCCGAGCTGTTGAACCAGGTGGAGAATGGTGAGGACGTGGTCATCGCCAAGGCCGGCAGGCCCGTCGCCAGGCTGGTGAAGATTGAGCGTCCCCACAAGCGGGAACTTGGCTTCCTGGGCCCCCTGCATATTCCCGATCAGTTCTACGACCCCTGGACTGACGAGGAGATGGGGGCGACGGACTGATGCGGCTTCTCCTGGACACCCATGTTTTCCTGTGGGCGGTAGCCGAACCGAAGCGGCTCTCCAGCAAGGCCCGGAGTTCCATCGGCAAACTGGAGAACCAGGTTTATGTCTCGCCGGTGACCGCCTACGAACTTTCCTACAAGCACCACCTGGGCAGATTGCCGTACGCCGCGGCACTCATCACAAGCTTCGGACGGCAAGTGGCCCACCTTTACGCTACCGAACTGGCGGTCACGTCACCGCACACGCTGGCGGCGGGACAACTGGACTGGGAGCACAAAGACCCCTTCGACCGAATGCTGGCTGCCCAGGCCATGGTGGAGGGGCTTACACTCGTCACCGCCGATGAGGACTTGCAGGCCTTCGGGCCGGTAGCAACCCTCTGGTAATACGGGCACTAAACTTGGTTGGTGCAATTCTCTCTTTGGCTGGCCCTGGCGGGCGCCGGCGCCCTGATCAGCTTCACCCCGGGAGCCGGGGCCATCAACACCATGAGCAACTCGCTGAATGCGGGGTTCCGCCGGTCAATCTGGGGAATTCTGGGCCAGCAGGCAGCGCTGGTTGTCCACGTCCTGATTGTGGCCCTGGGTGTTGGGGTCTTGGTGGCCAGCTCCCCAATTGCCTTCAACGTGATCCGCTACGCCGGCGCGGCCTACCTCGTGTACCTGGGCATCCGCCAGTTCCTCAGCAAGCCCACCGTCGCGCAGGAACAGGCCGCCGCGCTTCGCAATGAACCTGCGTGGTCCATTTTCCGCCGGGGATTCTGGGTCAATCTTTTGAACCCGAAAGCGATCGTATTCTTCCTCGCCTTCACTCCCCAGTTCATCCGGCCGGAGCACCCCCTGTTCACCCAGTACGCCGTGCTGACGGCCACAATTGTTGCCATCGACATCCTGGTGATGTGGTTCTTCTTTGCCGCGGCGGCCAGGTCCTTCCAGCGCTTCACCAATACGGAACGGGGCCAAACGGTCCTGGGCAGGGTATTCGGCGTCCTGTTCGTGGGCGTGGGCATCCTGCTGGCCCTCATCCACTAACCGGCACCGCCGCCCCACCACCAACGTGAAACGTACCCATTTCAAAGCCGGTAATGCATCTTTACAAGACTGTAAAACTTTGTGAACAGGCGGCTAGCCAAGAGCGATCGGGAGCGCGCATGCTTAGGTGCATGACCTCAACGTCGAGCGCATACCGCGTCATCACCGTCTGCACCGGCAACACCTGCCGGAGCCCCATGGCAGAGATCATGCTCGAGGCAGCGCTTGGACGCGAGGGGCTGGACGGGCTGGTGGAGGTAGACTCGGCCGGGATCACCGGTTACGAGGCCGGCAGGCCCATTGATCCCCGCGCAGCCCGTCGGCTCGCTGCCACCCAACTGGCATCGGATCATCACGTGGCCCGCGAGTGGGAGCGTGAGTGGTTCCGCGAGCGCGACCTGATCCTGGCGCTGGACATCGACCACTACGCCTGGCTGAGTGAGTCAGCCCCGGACCAGGAAGCCCTGGACAAGATCCGGATGCTCCGCAGTTTCGATCCCGCCATGGCTGGGCGGGACCGCCTGGACCAAGGCATCGAGGACCCCTGGTACGGCGGCCATGCGGATTTCGATGCTGTCTGGCACCAGATCCAGGCGGCACTGCCGGGCCTGGTCCAGCACATCAAGGCCGCTGTCCTGCAGAGCACCCAACTGCAGCCGCACTAGCCGAGGAGCGCCCGATTTAAGCGGCGCGGGCACTGGAAACGGTACGCTCTAGTCCATGAGCCCAGCCCCCGTCATCATCGCCGTGGACGGGCGCTCCGGCGCGGGGAAGACCACCCTCGCCGTCGAGCTTGCGGCCCGGCTCCGCACCCACCACAAAGTCTCGCTGTTCCACCTCGAGGACATCTACCCAGGCTGGGACGGGCTGGCGGCCGGCGTCGAGCGCTATGTCGCCACGGTCCTCACGCCGCTGAGCCGCGGCGAGGCAGCCACCTGGACCAGCTGGGACTGGGAGAACCATTACGACGGCGACGCCCGGGTCACGCTTCCCGCCGAGATCGTCATCGTGGAGGGAGTGGGGGCCGCCGCCGAGGCCGCCCGGCCCATGCTGGGCGCGGTGGTCTGGGCCGATTCCCCGGACGAGGTCCGCAGGACCCGGGCGCTGGACCGTGACGGCGCAACCTATGAACCGCACTGGGACCGGTGGGCTGCCCAGGAGGACGAGTGGCTGGGCCGCGACGACGTACCCGGCCACGCGGATCTTCGTGTCCAGAACCTCGCGGACGGGTCGGCCCCGGCGGATATGCTGAGGCTCCTCCCTTACCTGCCCAAACTGGCGTCGGTCCTGGCACCCGAACTCTCCGCCCGCCGCGGCCTCCGGCTTCATGCCGAACGCCTGGACACCCTCCCGGATGCCCCGGCACTGTTCCAATCGCTGTACGGGAGCTCCGCCAGCGCCGTCTGGCTGGACTCCTCGAACGCGGGCACCGGACCGGACAGCACAGACCCCGGGGCACGGACTGCCGGAGAGCGCAGCCGCTTCAGCATCATGGCGGACGACGGAGGGACGTTCGGCCAGTACGTGACGCACCGTGAGGGCGTCAGCCGCATCAGCGCGGGCTCGTCCACGGCCACAGTCCCGGGCCCGTTCTTCCGCTGGCTGGACACCGTCTGGGGCCGCCGCGCCGTACGCACCCCCGACGGCTATCCCGGCGAGTTCACCCTGGGCTGGCTGGGCTGCCTGGGCTATGAACTGAAACGCGAAACCGGCGGCAGTGACCTCTCCGCACCCACACCGGACGCTGCCCTGATATTCGCCGGCCGGGCGGTGGTCCTGGACCATGCCGACGGTACCGCCTGGCTCCTGGCACTGGAGGCGCCGGACGCCGGCGACTGGCTGGCGCAGGCGCGGACAGCCGTCGAAGCAGCCGCGGACACCGCCCTGCAGCCGGCAGCGGAGAATCCCACGGCGGAAGCCGGCGGCAGCACCGGCGTCGTAGGCTCCCTCCCCCCGGCCTTCCGCAGCCGGGACACGGGCGCGGGGTACCGGGAAAAGATCGCCGCCGCGCAGCACGAGATCGCCCAGGGAAACACCTATGAGGTCTGCCTGACCACCACCCTCGAAGCCCGGGTCCAGGCTGACTCGCTGGATCCCTGGACCACGTACCTGGCGCTGCGCCGCACGAACCCGGCACCGTTCGCCAGCTACCTCCGGCTGGGAAACCTTGCCGTGGCCAGCACCTCGCCGGAGCGGTTCCTGAAGATAGCCTCCGACGGCGGCATGCGCGCCGAACCGATCAAGGGCACCCGGCGCCGGGCTGCCGACCCCCGCGAGGACAACCAACTGCGTACGGACCTGGCCAAGTCCTTGAAGGACAGGGCCGAGAACATCATGATCGTGGACCTGCTGCGCAACGACCTTAGCCACTTCGCAGAGCCCGGTTCCGTCACGGTCAGCCGCCTTTGCGCCATCGAGAGCTACGCCACGGTCCACCAGATGGTCAGCACCATCGACGCCAGGCTCCTCCCGGGGGCACCGCGGGCCGAGGCGGTGGCTGCCTGTTTCCCGGCAGGCTCCATGACCGGCGCCCCCAAGATCAGCACCATGGCCATCCTGGACCAACTGGAGGCGGGCCCCCGCGGTTTCTACTCCGGAGCCATCGGCTACTTTTCCCTCAACGCGGCGGCTGACCTCGCCGTCGCCATCCGGACCTTGGTGATCAGCACATCGGCTGACGGGACGGCTGAACTGTCGCTCGGCGTCGGCGGTGCCATCACCTCCGACTCCGTTCCGGACGAAGAGTATGAGGAGATCCGGACCAAGGCCTACGGAGTGCTCTCCACACTTGGTGCGGAGTTCCCCGACGCCTGACGGCCCGGTAGGTGGCGGGCAGGGCATCCACAGTGCGGACGCCCGTTTAGGACGACGCCGCCCGGGGTACGCCCCTGACCTCAGCTGAACCGCCCAAGCAAGGCGGCGGGCCCATTCCCCTGGGCGCCTCCACACAAGTTAGGTTTGCCGCGTGACGGATCCCTCCCAGCGCCACACTGCCAGCAAGCAGGCACCGCGCAGCTTCAAATACGTCCTGACGCTTGGCGCCCTGGCCGCGCTTCCGGCCCTCACCACGGACATGTACCTCCCGTCCCTGCCCGCCGTGGAGGCTGACCTCCACACCACCCAGACCGCCGCCCAGCTGACGTTGTCCGGAACCCTCGTGGGGGCCGGGACCGGCCAGCTGGTGATCGGCCCGTTCTCGGACCGGTTTGGACGGCGGCTGCCCCTGATCATCGGCATCTCGCTGCACGTGGCCATCTCGCTGTTGTGCTCCCTCACGCCGAACATCGAGACCCTGACAGGGCTGCGCGTGCTGCAGGGCTTCTTCAACGCGGCCGCCGCCGTGGTGGCACTCGCCGTCATCCGCGACCGCTTCGTCGGGTCCGCCGCCGCCCAGCTCCTGTCCCGGCTGATGCTGGTGATCGGTGTAGCGCCGCTGCTGGCCCCAACGGTGGGGCAGGCCATCGCCGGGCTTTGGGACTGGCGCGCCGTCTTCTACGCGCTGGCACTTATCGGGGTGCTTCTGGTGGCAGTCGTCTGGAGGTTCATGCCGGAGACGTTGCCGGAGGACAGGCGAAGCCCGGGGCATCCCAGGCATGTGGCCGGCGCCTACTGGTCGCTGCTGCGGGAACGTCACTTCATGGCGCTGGCCGTCATCCCCGGGCTTGGGCTGGCCCTGATCATGAGCTACGTGGTGGGTTCGCCCTTCGTCTTCCAGAACGAATACGGGCTCACGGCCCGGCAGTTCGCCCTCATCTTCGCCCTCAACGGTGCCGCGCTTGTCCTCTCGGCCCAGCTGAACGCCGCCCTGGTCCGAAAATTCCGGCCGGTCCGCCTCCTGCGCACCGCCCTCCTGGTCCAGTTGGGCCTGGCCGTGCTGCTGCTCGTGGTGGTGGCCACAGGCGCCGGCGGCCCGGTGGGCGTGGTGGCCGGCCTCTGGCTGGTCCTTTCAGCCCAGGGAATGATTCCGGCAAATGCCTCAGTCCTGGCCCTGCACAATTACGGCCACATGGCGGGAACGGCGGCAGCAGTCATCGGAGCCTTGCAGTCCGGGGTCGCCGGACTGGTGAGCCCCCTGGTCGGAGTTTTGGGCGGCAATTCCCTGTCGATGGTCATCGTCATGATCGCCAGCTGCGCCCTGGCGGTGACCGTCCTTGCCGTTGGGACTCCCGCTTACCGGAAGGGAGCCTGGCCGGAGCATGCCGCGCGCGGCGACGGCGATCGGGTCAGTGCCGACGAGTAGGTGATGTGCTGCTGCCGGCCCATCGCGCCGTGCCCGCAACTACTGGACCGTGCCCGGAGCTACTGCACCGTGGCCGTCAGCCGGGCCACATTGTCGACGTACCGTGCGGCCAGGGGCCGGTTGAGCCAGTCGGCGAGCTTGAGCTCATGGGAGATGTCCCGGTAGGTGTCCTCCACCGCCCGCATCTTGTTAACGATGTCCGCGCCGAGCAGCATCACGGACACCTCCAGGTTCAGCGAGAACGACCTCATGTCCATGTTGCTGGAGCCCAGGACGGCCACCTCGTCATCAATGGTGAAGTGCTTGGCATGCAGCACGAACGGGGCCTTGTACAGGTAAATGCGCACACCTGCTTCCAGGAGGGCCTCATAGTAGGACCGCTGCGCGTGGTGGACCAGGAACTGGTCGCCCTTCTCCGAAACGAAAAGTTCCACGTCCACGCCGCGCTGCGCGGCAGTGGTGATGGCATAGAGCAGCGAATCGTCAGGGACGAAATACGGGCTGCAGATGGAAATCCGGTGCTGGGCGGAATAGATGAGGGTGTTGAAGAGCCGCAGGTTGTTTTCCGTGATGAACCCGGGGCCGCTGGGCACCACCTGCGCCGTGACGTTGCCGGGCTCCGGGTTCGCCGGGAGCTGCAGCTGGTGTTCCAGGGACTCGTCGGTCTCGCTCAACCAGTCCGTGGCGAAAACAACATTCAAGGTGGTGACGATAGGCCCCCGCAGGCACGCCATCAGTTCCACCCACTCACGCCCGGCCTTCCGGTGCCTCGGGTTGTTGTAGGACGGCTCAATCAGGTTCTGTGAGCCGGTGAATGCCACTTCGCCGTCGATCACCATGATCTTGCGGTGGTTCCGCAGGTCGGGCCGGCGCCACTGGCCGTGGATGGGCAGGAGCGGGAGCATCCGCTTCCACTGGATCTTGCCCGCCCGCAGCCGCTTCAGGAGGTTCCTGTACCCCTTGACCCGGAGGGTTCCGATGTGGTCGAAGAGCACGCGCACCTCCACCCCGCGCAGGGCCGCCTCCTCGAGGGCGGTGAGCAGGTCATTGGTGACGTCGTCGGTGCTCATGATGTAGAACTCGGCGTTGACGAACTTCTTGGCCTTCCGCACGGCCTTGGTCATCTCCAGGATCGAGTCCGGATACCCGGGAATCAGGTCCACGGTGTTGCCGTCCACCATGGGCAGGGAACCCAGGGTTCGGTTGAGTTCAGCCGCGGACTTCACCCATTCCGGACCGGGGTAGTCACTTTCCGCGTCGGAGAGCGCTGTGATTCCGGCCTGCACCCGCTCGTTGACCAGCTGCTGCTGCGCGCGGCGCCGGCTGGACAACCGGAAGTTGCCGAACAGCAGGAACAGGACTATGCCCAGGAACGGGATGAAAAAGATCCCCAGCAGCCAGGCCATGGCGGTGGTGGGGCGCCTGTTGCCGGGGATGATGCCCAGGGCCAGGACCCTGATGACCAGATCGGCAAAGCCAAGGAGCACAACAACCCACGTCGGCGCGGTGCCGGCAAGCGAAAAAGGCCACAACACGTCAATAACTCCCGCGCAGATATGGCTCCGGAGGACGGTTTCCGGCCGGGGCACTCTGCCCAGCTTATCGGCGCCGCCGCACTAAGCTGGTGCCATGACCTCTCCAGCCCCCGTGGTTCTCGTTTTCCTCGACCCCGCTTTTCCCGAAGGCAGGCCGGCTGACGCGTCCCAACCGCAACTGCTCGTCACGGATTTGGGGGTTACGCGGGGCGACGGCGTCTTTGAAACCATGCTGGCCGTCGGTGGAACGGTGCGGAAGATGCAGGCCCACCTGGACCGGCTTGCGGGCTCCGCTGCGGCGCTGGACCTGGACATCCCGGACCAGGACGCCTGGCGGCGTGCCATATCCGCTGCGGTTGCCCGGCACCGTTCCCAGAACCCGCCGGCAGACCCCGCGGCAGATGAGCTGGTGGTCAAGCTGGTAGTAACCCGCGGAGTGGAGGGCGCCCCTTTCCCCACCGCCTGGGTGCAGGCAACACCCGCCGGGGCTGCCGGCCGCCGGCAGCGCGAGACAGGCATCGACGTCATCCTCCTTGAGCGGGGCTACGACAGTGACGTGGCCGAACGGGCACCCTGGCTGCTCCTCGGGGCGAAGACGCTTTCCTACGCCGTGAACATGGCGGCGCTGCGCTATGCGCACAAACAGGGTGCCGACGACGTCATCTTCCTGTCCACCGATGGTCGCGTGCTGGAAGGCCCCACGTCCACGGTGCTGCTGGCGCATGTGGAAAAGTCCGACGACGGCACGCCGGTGAAGCGCCTCATCACGCCCCAGCTGGACAGCGGCATCCTGGCCGGGACGTCCCAGGGCGCCCTCTTCGCCGCCGCCAAGGCTGCGGGCTGGGAACTGGGCTACGGTCCGCTGGAACCGCAGGACCTCATGGACGCCGATGCGGTCTGGCTGATCTCAAGCGTCCGCCTGCTGGCCCCCGTGAACCGGATCGACGGCAAGGAGATCGGCACCCCGTCCCTCCAGAAGGAGCTGACCGCGGAGTTGAGCGGGCTTTTCGCCGGCACCCGTTAGTCCCGCAACAGGCCGCGAGATCCCTTTCCCACTTCCGGCATCACCCGTAAGGTGTGGACCATGGACTCGCAAAACCTGCCCATCGAAAACCTGTCCTTCGACGACTGCTGGGAACTTCTTGCCAATGACACGGTGGGCAGGCTGGCCATCGTAGTGGACGCGCATCCCGAGATCTTTCCCGTGAACTACGTGGTCCACCTGCGCAACCTGGTCTTCCGCACGGCGCCTGGCTCAAAGCTCTGGGGGGCCAGCATGGAGCGACCCACTGCGCTTGAAATCGACGGCTACGATTCCGCCACGGAAATGGCTTGGAGCGTGGTGGTGCGCGGCGACACGGAGATCGTCGAGGACCAGGCCGTCAAGGATGCCGTGGACGGCCTCGGCCTGGAACCGTGGCAGCCCGGCGAAAAAGCCAACTACGTCAGGCTGAACGCCAAAGCGTTGACGGGCCGCAGGTTCAAGGTGAACCGGCCGGACGTCTGGAACACCCGCCTCCAGGACAGGCGCCGGGCATCATTCGAGTAGCGCCGCGCGGATAACCCGAACGGCCCCGCCCACCAGGCTCCGGGACTCACGCGCCGCGACGTGCCACCTGCCGTGAAAGCTGTGCTTCAAGGCCGGACAGCAAAATGGTGAGTCCTTGGTCAAGCTCCGCGGCGCCGTCGTAGTCCGACAGCGCCGGACCCAGGGCACGCAACCTGGGGAACTCCCTGGCCGGCAGGCGGTGGAGGCCCAGCCGCAGCAGTGCCTCGTTCTCTTCCGGGTCCACCACGTACTCCTGCAGTTCGTTCAGGATGTGCCCGTAGAGGAAGCCGTAGTAGGCGCGGTAGACGTGGAGGGCATCTGCCGGCTCGAATCCTGCCGCCACCAGCAGGGACAGGATCTGCTCCAGGGGCCTCAGCGTGCCCAGCGGACGCAGGCCCAGCGGCGTGGAGAGGGGCCGTGTCACCAGCAGCGGCACAACGTTGGGGTGCCGGAGCGCCAGGGTCCGCAGGTCGTGGGCGATTTCGCGCAACTGGGCTTTCCAATCCGGGTCCTCCGGATGAACCTTGAGCTGGTTGAGCACCAGCTCCGAAACCCCGTCCAGCAGGGCGGCACGGTTCTCGGCATAGCGGTAAAGGCTCATGGGATCCCGGCCGAGCTGCTGCCCCAAGCGGCGCATGGTCAGCGCGTCCAGGCCCTCGGAGTCCACCAGTTGGAGGGCTTTCTCAAGCACAATATCCCTGCTCAACCTTACTTTGGGCGCGCCGGGCCCGGAACTCTTGGCGGAAGTCATCGCATGGTCCTCGCTGCCAGCAATGGCCCGGAGTAATCCGCGGCCATTGCCTAATATCCTGTCTACGGGTAAAGTCTACACCGTAGACAGGCGGTGAAAGCGCTGATGGTCCCCCCAGTCTCAGCGGGGGGCAGCCTATAGACCCGACCGCCCCCGTGCAGGGCTTCGCGGTTCGCTGCTGTAGCCGAACGGCGGCACCACGCACTTAGCGAAGGGACGCCGTCATGGCCAATTCGCAGTTTGATCTTTTCCTCCACGAAGCCACCTACCCCGACCAAGCGGCAGAATGCAGCCTGGACCGCGACCGCCTTTACGGGCCCTTCGCAGATGAGCGTGGTTAGGGTCGTCTGACGCGAGGGCGGCAGCGTGTCCTGATGCCGCTGCGGCGTGGTGCGGGAGGAGAGGGGTCAGGGCCTCTTTGAATTGGTAGCGACCAAGCTTC
>NZ_BMFW01000012.1 GCF_014639275.1 Arthrobacter liuii
TCACATAACATAATCGGTATCAACAAACTTGGCACACTATTGAGTTCTCAAACAACAGACACACCCAGCACCACCCAAACCCACAAGGATCCAGGATCGCTCCGGAGCAACTTTCCAAACTTACCCGCTGACTTCCTGCGTGTCAAACCGGCGTTCGCGACCATCCTCAGCATATGCTTGGGGGATCGGTTTTCCGTCTGACTCCGTGGAGCAGCGCGGAAATAAACGGTACCACCACTCCTGTTGGTTCGCCAGTCCGCCCCCGAAGGGCACTCTGCCGGCAGCCGAAAGGCCCGGAATCACGCGGATTCCGGGCCTTTCGTGGACCAACCGCGAGCTGGCTCAGCCGGCTGATTTAGCTCCCGGCTTGAAGTAGGACGCCCCGAGCGGGGGCAGCGTGACAGTCAGCGTCGCCGGCTGTCCGTCCTGTGCTTCGTCGGTGGCCTCCAGCTCGCCGGTGTTGAGGACACCGGATCCGCCGTAGGTGGTGTGGTCAGTGTTCAGGACCTCTGTCCATGCCCCGGCCGAGGGGACTCCCAGGGTGTAGCCGACATGGGGGCCGCCGGAGAAGTTGATGGCACACACGATCGGGTTGCCGTCGGTGTCCCACCTGATGAACGACAAGACGTTGCGGTCCGCGTCTCCCCCGTTGATCCACTGGAAGCCGGCAGGAACGTTGTCCTGCGTGTAGAGGGCCGGAGTGGATGCATAAAGCTCGTTGAGGTCCTTGGTCAGCAGCTGTAGTCCCCTGTGGGCAGGGATGTCCGCGAGCCACCAGTCCAGGCCGTGCTGTTCGGACCACTCTGCTTCCTGGCCAAACTCGGTCCCCATGAAGATGAGCTGCTTGCCGGGGTGCGCCCACTGGTAGGCAAAGAAGGCGCGGAGGTTCGCCAACTGCTGCCAGCGGTCGCCCGGCATCTTGCGAAGCATGGAGCCTTTGCCATGGACAACCTCGTCGTGGCTGATTGGCAGCAGGAAGTTCTCCGTGAAGGCGTAGACCAGGGAGAACGTCACCGTTCCGTGGTGCCATCTGCGGTTGTAGGGGTCCTCGGAAATGTACTTGAGGGAGTCGTGCATCCAGCCCATGTTCCACTTGAGGCCAAAGCCCAGGCCGCCGTGGCTGGTGGGGGCGGTCACACCAGGGAACGCCGTTGATTCCTCAGCGATCATGACAGCGCCGGGGTGGGTCTTGTAAACGGTGGCGTTGACTTCCTGCAGGAACGAAATAGCTTCGAGGTTCTCCCTGCCGCCGAAGCGGTTGGGCCGCCACTGGCCGTCCTGCCGCGAGTAGTCGAGGTAGAGCATGGAAGCAACCGCGTCCACGCGCAGGCCGTCGATGTGGAACTCATCCAGCCAGTACAGGGCGTTCGCCACCAGGAAGTTCCGGACCTCGGTGCGGCCGAAATCGAAGATGAGGGTACCCCAGTCCGGGTGTTCGCCGAGGGCCGGGTCCGAGTGTTCGTAGAGGGGCTCGCCGTCGAACCGGGCGAGCGCCCATGCATCCTTCGGAAAGTGTGCCGGCACCCAGTCCAGCAGGACGCCGATGCCCGCCTGGTGGAGGGAATCCACCAGGTAGCGGAATTCGTCGGGGTGGCCGAACCGGGATGTGGGTGCAAAGTAGGACGTGACCTGGTAGCCCCAGGAACCGCCGAACGGGTGCTCGGCCACCGGCATGAATTCAACGTGCGTGAACCCGAGCCACTTGACGTAGTCCACAAGTTCCTTGGCGAGTTCCCGGTACCCAAGCCCAAGGCGCCAGGAGCCCAAGTGCACTTCGTAGACGCTCATGGCTGAGTTGTGCGGGTCGTGCTTGGCCCGCGCTTCCATCCATTCGTCGTCCTTGAAGGAGTAAGAGGGTTCCACCACCCGGGAGGCAGTCAACGGGGGCACCTCGGTGCCGAATGCCAGGGGATCTGCCTTTTCGACCCAGTAGCCGCCCCGCGTGAGGATCTCGTACTTGTAGCAGGCTCCGGCAGCGACACCCGGGATGAAGACTTCCCAGACACCGGAAGAACCCAGCGAGCGCATGGAGTTTTCGCGGCCGTCCCAGGCGTTGAAGTCCCCCTTGACGCGGACGGCCTGGGCGTTGGGAGCCCACACGGCAAAGGAGACACCGTTGACGTCCCCCAGCGATGATTTGTAGTGCTGGACGTGGGCGCCAAGCACCTGCCACAGTTTCTCGTGCCGGCCTTCGCCGATGAGGTGCAGGTCCACTTCGCCTACTGTCGGCAGGTACCGGTAGGGCTCGTCGACTGTCGCCGGCTCCTTGCCCGGGTAGGTGACCGAGAGCCGGTAGTCAGGAACGTGGCCCTGTTCCAGCGGCTCCAACACGGCAACCCACACGCCGTGGGCCTCGTGCTCCATGGGAAATTCGCCGGCATGGGTGACCACGGTGATTGCTTCGGCGAGGTGCTTCACGGTGCGGATGGTGACATGCCCGTAGTCGTCCAGGTGCGCGCCCAGGACGGAGTGGGGGGCGTGGTGTTCACCGTTCGCGATCCTGCCCAGGGTGCCTTCATCCACGTGCAGCGGCACCCCCGGGCGGTCAGTTCGTGCTGAGCCTGTCATTTCAATACCTTCCGATGCTGCACCGGCGTGGTCGCCGGCGCCGTTACCACTCAGGAGCCGCCTGGCGGCGTTTACTGGAATCGCCAGCCAGTCGGGCCTGTTACGCATTTCATAGACAACTTCGTACAGCGCCTTGTCCAGCCACAATGCCACAAACAAAGGCGAGGTCCGGTCCACCGTGCCGGGAATGACCCCTGCGTACCCCGCCAGGAAAGCGTCGGCGCAATCGTCAACCCAGCCGTCCGGAACCTGGGCACCTTCCTGCTCGCGCTGCGCTGCTCCGGCTGCATAGTCGAAGGACCGCAGCATTCCGACGACGTCGCGCAGGGGCACGTCCGGGATGTTCCGTTCGGCGATGGGCCGCAGGGGCTCGCCCTCGAAATCCAGGATGGCCCAGCGCGACTCGTCGCCGGATTGGCCGGTGACCTGCAGGATCTGGCCCAGGTGAAGGTCGCCGTGGATGCGCTGCAGGGGCCCGGCGGGAGCCTTGTCCAGGTTGGCCAGCAGGGATTCCAAGGCATCGTCATAAGGGCCGACGGCGGCACGGGCTTCTGCCCAGGCGGTCCGCACCCGCTGTGCAACAGCAGGTGCTGCGCCGTTGCCGGGTTCATGCCCGGCTGACTGCCCCAGGGCCTCCGCGAGGCGCTTGTGCACCGTAGCGGTGGCCGCGCCCAGGGCCCGTGCTTCTGCCGTGAAGTCGGTGCCCGAGCGGGCCGCGTCCACGGCCAGCCGCCAGGCATCACGCCCGCCGGCAAGGAATTCGTGCGCCACGGCAAGCTCGCCCTGGACGTACCGGGTACCGTGGCCGGAGCCGGTGTTGCCATGGCCGAGCCACTCCCCGCTGACCCAGCCCAGGGTGGCGGGAACCTCCGCGGTACCCGCCTTGGTCAGGGCGGCGCCCACTTCGATCTCCGGGTTGGTCCCGTCCGAAAGGACCCGGAAGAATTTGACCATGGCCGCGGATTCGCCGTCGTCCACGATGACTGAACTGTTGGACTGCTCTCCCGAGAGCACCTTCACCACGCCCTTGGCGGTGGGGAGGCGGTGGGGCCCCTCCACGCGGAATCCCGTTGCGGTACCGCTGGCCGCCTTCTCCTGCAGACGGATCAACTCCAGCCAAGCGCCCACGAAGTCGGGATCGTGCACGGCGTCGTAGACCCAGGGACGGGTGGGATCCATGCCCGCTGCTTCGCCCACCAGCGCACGCTCCATGCCGCCCGCCGGTGCCGGCCGGAAGCTCAGGGGGACCTGGACGACGGCGGTGCGCGAACCGCCGTCGGGCCCCTCTGTGGTGACGTTTAGGAGGAACACCGCCAGCGCGGCGCGGCCACCGGGGTCTGTAAGTCCCAGGCTGCCTGCCTGGGAGATGGCGAATTCGGGGCTTTTGACCGGGAACCATCGCTGCTGCGGCAACCATTCCTTGAGCAGCGCGGTGAGGGCGGGTGTGAGGATTGGCTGGTTCATCTCAGTTCTCTATCGACAGGATGGGCATGGCCTGGGTGTAGGGCGACGACGGGTTGGACCCCGCCGTCCGCATCCGGAGCCAGAAAAAATCGTGGCTTCCGATGGTCAGGGTGAGGCTGCCGTCGTCGCCGATGCCGGGGAAGATCTGGCCGCCAAAGACGTCGCGGAGCCCCCGCCCTGCGTATTCGGGAATCCGCAGCCTTGCAGCAACCGGGTGCTGGGACAGGTTGAAGGCACACAAAATGGTCTCCGCGTTGGCGCCGTCAGGGTTGCTGTCCGGCAGCTCACGCAGGTACGCCAGGACGGCGTCGTGGTCTGCTTCCACATGCTTGAACGCGCCAAGCCCGAACGCCGGGTGGTTCTTGCGGACGCTGAGGATCTGCCGGGTCCAGCGCAGCAGGGACCCGGAATGGGCGGCCTCCGCTTCCACGTTGGCCATGCTGTAGTTGTACACCAGCGACTGGATGGGCGGCAGGTACAGCTTGCCGGGGTCCGCGTGGGAGAAGCCGGCGTTCCGGTCCGGGTTCCACTGCATGGGGGTACGGACGGCGTCGCGGTCCTCAAGCCAGATGTTGTCGCCCATGCCGATCTCGTCCCCGTAGTACAGGAACGGGCTGCCCGGAAGCGATAGCAGGAGCGCGTTGATCAGTTCGATCTCGGCCCGCGAATTGTCGAGCAGGGGTGCAAGCCGGCGCCGGATACCAATGTTTGCGCGCATGCGCGGGTCCGGCGCGTACCAGCCGAGCATCGCCGCGCGCTCATCGGAGGTAACCATTTCCAGGGTCAGTTCATCGTGGTTGCGGAGGAACGTGCCCCACTGTGCTCCCTCGGGAATGTCCGGGGTGTCGCGCATGGTTTCGATGATGGGCGCGGCCTTCTGGTCCCGCAGCGCGTAGTACAGCCGGGGCATGATCGGGAAGTGGAACGCCATGTGGCACTCGGGTTCGTCCTCGGTGCCGAAGTACTCCACCACCTCGTTGGGCGGCTGGTTTGCTTCGGCGATGATCACGCGGCCGGGGTAGCTTTCATCCACCATGGCCCGCAGCTGGCGCAGGAACTCGTGGGTAGCCGGAAGGTTCTCGCAGTTGGTGCCCTCTTCCTCGAAGAGGTAGGGGATGGCGTCCGCCCGGAAACCGTCTATCCCCTGGTCCAGCCAGAACCGGACCACGTCGAAGAGAGCGTCGATCACCTTGGGGTTTTCGAAGTTCAGGTCCGGCTGGTGGCTGAAGAACCGGTGCCAGAAGAACTGCCGGCGGATGGGATCGAACGTCCAGTTCGATTCCTCCGTGTCAACGAAGATGATGCGTGCGTCCTGGTACTTCTCGTCCGTGTCGCTCCAGACGTAGAAGTCCCCGAAGGGACCGTCCGGGTCCTTGCGCGATTCCTGGAACCAGGGGTGCTGGTCAGAGGTATGGTTCAGCGGCAGGTCGATGATCACGCGCACGCCGCGGGCGTGGGCTTCGGCGACGAGGCGCTTGAAATCGCTGATGGTGCCGAACTCGTCCAGGACCGAATTATAGTCGGAGATGTCGTAGCCGCCGTCGCGCAGCGGTGACTGGAAGAACGGGGGCAGCCAGAGGCAGTCCACGCCCAGCCACTGGAGGTAGTCCAGCCGGTCGATGAGCCCGGAGAAATCCCCGGACCCATCACCGTTGGCATCCGCAAAGGCCCTGACGAGAACTTCATAGAACACTGCCTTGCGGTACCACAGCGGGTCATGCTGGAGGCCTGGCGCATTTAGCTCGAACGTGCTCTTGGGGGTGAAGTGGCCGGAACTTTGCGGATTGAAATTCACTGATGCATTCTCCTCACGCTCAGGATGTGGGCGGGCTCCACATGCGGATCCAGCCGCACGTAGTTGTACTCGCCCCACTCCCAGCTTTCGCCGGAGATGAGGTCGTCCACGTGGAAGCCGCCGCCCGGCGTGAGGTCTTGCGGATCAAGCTCCAGGGCTGCCAGGTCCAAGGCCACGCTGCATTCCTTGGTGACGTGCGGGTCCACGTTGACTATCACGATGATGGTGTCCTTGGACCCGTCGGGAAGCGTCTTGTGCTTGGAGTAGACCACCGTGGAAGCATCGGTGCTTTGGTGGACGGTCAGGTTCTGCAGGTCCAGCAGCGCGGGGTGGTCACGCCGGATGTGGTTCAGCCGTGTGATGTAGGGAGCGAGGCTGCGGCCGGATTCGGCTGCGGCGTCCCAGTCGCGGGCCTTGTACTCGAACTTCTCGTTGTCGATGTACTCCTCGGCCCCGGGGCGGGCAACGTGCTCGTACAGTTCGTAGCCCGCGTAGACGCCCCAGAGAGGGCTCCCCGTGGAGGCAAGCACCGCCCGGATCCGGAACGCCGCCGGCCCGCCAAACTGCAGGTATTCAGTAAGGATGTCCGGGGTGTTGACGAAGAAGTTGGGCCGGAAGAACGCCGGGGATTCGTGGCTGACTTCGTCGAAGTACTCCTCGATCTCCGTCTTGGTGTTCCGCCATGTGAAGTAGGTGTAGGACTGCTGGAAGCCTGCCCTGCCGAGTGCGTGCATCATGGCGGGCCGGGTGAAGGCTTCGGCGAGGAACACTACACCTGGTGCGGCTTTATTTACTTCCGCAATTAACCATTCCCAGAACCACACCGGTTTGGTATGCGGGTTATCCACGCGGAAAATCTTTACGCCGTGGCTGACCCACAACAGCACAATCCGCAGGATTTCCCGGGAAAGCCCTTCAGGATCATTATCGAAATTGAGCGGATATATGTCCTGGTACTTCTTTGGCGGGTTTTCCGCGTAGGCAATGCTGCCGTCCACCCGGGTGGTGAACCATTCCGGGTGGGATTGCACCCAGGGATGGTCCGGAGCCGCCTGCAGCGCGAGGTCCAGCGCAACTTCCAGTCCCAGTTCGCTGGCCCGGGCCACGAATGCGTCGAAGTCCTCGAAGGTACCGAGGTCAGGGTGGATGGCGTCATGGCCGCCCTCTTTGGCTCCGATGGCCCAGGGTGAGCCGGGATCGTTGGGACCGGCCACAAGGGTGTTGTTGGGTCCCTTCCGGTGCTGGACGCCAATGGGGTGGATGGGCGGCATGTACAGGATGTCGAAGCCCATGGCGGCAACGGCGTCGAGCCGCCTGACCGCTGTCCGGAAGTTTCCTGACGTCCAGGCGCCGGTGTTGTGGTCCTTGACGGCGCCTTCGGACCGGGGGAAGAACTCGTACCAGGCGCCCCGGCCGGCCCGGTCACGCTCCACCAGGAGGGGGAATTTCTCGGAGACGGTCACCAGCTCGCGGATGGGCTGGCGGGCCACGATGTCCGCGATCTCCTGGCTGAACCCGGCCCCGAGCCGTTCCTCGGTGCCCCGCGACTGGTCACCGAGGACGTCCGCGGCGTGCCGCAGGGCTGCCCGGTCCACCTCGTCCCGGAAGTCCTCCGCGGACGCATCGCCAAGCAGTTTGGCACCTTCCGCGAGCATGAGTTCGACGTCGATTCCGGCGTCGATCTTCACCTCCGCGTTGTGGTGCCACGTGCCGTAGCGGTCATGCCAGGCTTCGATGACAAAAGACCACTTGCCGGTTTCCGACGGCGTGAGCACGCCTTCCCAGCGGTCCGTCCCCATGCCGCGTTCCCCGCGGGGCGGCGCGAGCCGCACCCGCTGGCGCTCCGCGCCGGAGGGGTCCAGGAGTACGGCGCTGACGCCGAGCAGGTCATGCCCTTCCCGGAAGGCGGTGGCGCCCACCACGATGCCTTCGCCGGGCAGGGCCTTGGCGGGGACCTTGCCGCCGTCGACGACGGGCTGTACGGCGGTGATGGGAAAACGCCCGAACCGCAGCCCCTCGGTGATACGGCGCTGGGGCATTTTGGTGGATGCTGCTGCACTGGTTCCTGAGTTAGTCGTCACAGGCTCGACGTTAGCGAGAAATGGCGAGGATTGCTAAGCCTGCTCACTAAATTCGCCGTGCCGCGGCCTAATTTCTTCATGCCCCTGTCATTTACCCAAAAGAAACCGAAAGCTGGTTCCGGCCGCGCATGTTGTCGGTTAGTGTGACGCAGGTGAAGGCAATCCGCAGGTTTACGGTCCGTACAGTCCTCCCCGAGCCCATTCGGCCCCTGGCCCGGCTGGCCAGCAATTTGCGGTGGTCCTGGCACCGCCCCACGCGTGAACTTTTCGCCGCCTTGAACCCGCGCCTTTGGGAGGAAAGCGGACAGGACCCCGTGGGCTTCCTGGGGATGGTCAGCAGGGAAGAGTTCCAGCAGCTCGCCGCGGACCAGTCGGTGGTGGACCGGGTGCGCACCGCGGCGGAGGACCTTGACCGCTACCTCGAGGAGCCGCGCTGGTACCAGGGCCTGGGTCCGGATGCGCCGGCTTCCATCGCGTACTTCTCCCCCGAGTTCGGCATCACGGAGGTCCTCCCGCAGTATTCGGGCGGCCTGGGCATCCTGGCCGGCGACCACCTGAAGGCTGCCTCGGACCTGGGCGTCCCCCTGATCGGTGTGGGCCTGCTGTACCAGGCGGGCTACTTCAAGCAGTCCCTCTCCCGCGATGCCTGGCAGCAGGAGACCTACCCCGTCCTGGATCCCGACGGGCTGCCCCTGACCCTGCTCCGTGAGCCGTCCCCCGACGGCAACGGCAAGCCGCTGCAGGTATCGCTGCCCCTGCCCACCGGCCGGCGGCTGTTGGCACATATCTGGCGTGCCGACGTCGGACGCGTTCCCCTGCTCCTGCTGGACTCCAACGTGCCGGGCAACGACGACGCCGCCCGCAGCATCACCGACCGGCTCTACGGCGGGGGTGGCGACCACCGGCTCCAGCAGGAACTGCTGCTGGGCATGGGCGGGGTCAAAGCCCTGCGCGCCTTCCAGCAGTTGACCGGCTGCGCCGCCCCCGAGGTGTTCCACACCAATGAAGGCCATGCCGGGTTCCTTGGGGTCGAACGCATCCAGGAACTGATGTCCGGGGAGCAGGCCCTGACGTTCGACGAAGCACTGGCGGCCGGGCGTGCCTCCACGGTGTTCACGACGCACACTCCGGTGCCGGCCGGCATCGACAGGTTCGAGATCGCCCAGATCAGCCATTTCTTCCAAGCCGGCCTGGCCCCCGAGGTGCCGGTGGACAGGATCCTGGAACTGGGCCGGGAGAACTACGCCGACGGAAACCCGTCCGTCTTCAACATGGCGGTCATGGGCCTGCGCCTGGCCCAGCGCGCCAACGGCGTGGCCAAGCTCCACGGCGAAGTGTCCCGCGGAATGTTCTCCGCGCTGTGGCCGGGCTTCGACCATTCCGAGGTGCCCATCACCTCCGTGACCAACGGCGTGCACGTGCCCACCTGGGTGGACGGCCGCATTTCCAAGCTGGCCCGCGACCAGTTCGGCAGCGAGGCGGAGGCGCTGGGCAAGTGGGATTTGGCCTACAACGTCAGCGACGCCGATGTGTGGGAGCTCCGCCGGGAGATGCGTGCGGCCCTGGTGGAGGACGTCCGCGGCAGGCTCCG
This sequence comes from Arthrobacter liuii, assembly GCF_014639275.1. Taxonomy (GTDB): domain Bacteria; phylum Actinomycetota; class Actinomycetes; order Actinomycetales; family Micrococcaceae; genus Arthrobacter; species Arthrobacter liuii. Next base: position 9,500 of record NZ_BMFW01000012.1, read on the forward strand.
GGCTGCGTGGAAGAAGCGCGGCGCGGCGGACGCCGAGCTGGGCTGGACGGACAACGTCCTGGACCCTGATGTGCTGACCATCGGGTTCGCCCGCCGCGTGCCCACCTATAAACGGCTCACGCTGATGCTGCGCGAACCGGCGCGGCTCAAGGCACTGCTCCTGCACAAGGAGCACCCCATCCAGCTGGTCATCGCCGGAAAGTCCCATCCCGCCGATGACGCCGGCAAGAAGATGATCCAGGACCTGGTGCGCTTCACTGACGATCCGGAAGTGCGGCACCGCATCGCGTTCCTGCCCAACTACGACATCGCGATGGCCAGGACACTGTTCCCGGGCTGCGACGTCTGGCTGAACAACCCGCTGCGGCCTTTGGAGGCGTGCGGCACCTCCGGCATGAAGGCGGCACTGAACGGGTCGCTGAACCTGTCCGTCCTTGACGGGTGGTGGGATGAGATGTACGACGGCGAGAACGGCTGGGCGATCCCCACCGCCAACAACGACGCCTCGCCGGAAGAACGCGACGACATCGAGGCGGCAGCGCTGTACGAGCTGCTTGAAACGCAGGTGGCGCCGCGGTTCTACGGGAGCACGGTGTCCGAGGCCGCGGGTGCTGCCGGGCCTTCCACCACCAGGAGCGAGACCGTGCCGACGCATTGGGTGTCCATGATCAAGCACACCCTCTCGCACCTGGGTCCGGCCGTCTCCGCGGAGCGCATGCTCCGCGACTACGTGAACATCCTGTACCGCCCCGCCGCGGAAGCCGGGCGCAGCGCCTCTGCCAACTCGTACGCGCAGGCCCGCGCGCTGGCGTCCTGGACGGCCAGGGTGCGCGGCGCCTGGCCCCAGGTGCACGTGGAGCATGTCGATTCGGTGGGGGTGTCCGAGGATCCGCAGATCGGCGACACTCTCCAGGTCAATGCCTACGTGGCATTGAACGCCCTGACCCCCGAAGACGTTTGCGTTGAGGTGGCCTACGGCCGGGCAGAAGAGAATGACGCCCTGGCGGACATCACCATGATGGAGCTGCAGGTGAAGGAGGACCTGGGCAACGGGCGGCACCTGTTCACCGGCTCCCTGGTCATCGACCGCTCCGGGCCGTTCGGATACACGGTCCGCGTCCTGCCAAGGCATGAAGCCCTGGCCTCGAAGGCGGAGCTGGGACTGATCGTCAACGCATAGCGCTCCGGCCTGGTGGGTAAGGCCCCCTTGCAGGCAAGGCAGTATCGCGAACGCAGGAGGGCTCAATGACCGAACGTACGGTGGCCGATGTAATCGTGGAGCGCCTCACCACATGGGGTGTGGGCCGGGTCTTCGGCTACAGCGGGGACGGAATCAACGGGTTCATGGGCGCCCTGCGGCGGACCGCGGGACAGGTGGAGTTTGTCCAGGCCCGGCATGAGGAATCGGCGGCATTCATGGCCGTGGGCCATGCAAAGTACACCGGCGGCGTGGGGGTGGTGACCTCCACCCAAGGCCCCGGCGCCGTCCACCTGCTCAATGGGCTGTATGACGCAAAGCTGGACGGCGTGCCGGTGGTGGCCATCGTGGGACAGCAGAGCCGCACGGTGCTGGGTTCGGCGTACATGCAGGAAATCGACCTTGTCGCGTTGTTCAAGGACGTCGCATCCCAGTTCGTGCAAATGGTCAGCGCTGCAGAGCAGGTGCCCATGGTGCTGGACCGCGCCTTCCGGACGGCGAAGGCCACCTCATCGCCCTGTGTGGTCATCATTCCGCACGACGTGCAGTCCGCGCCCGCACCGGAACTGGAGCAGCAGCACGGCATCGTGGTCACCGCTCCGTCCTGGAGCGCAGCGGCCAAGACACCGCGCGAAGAGGACCTGGCAGCCGCAGCCGCCCTTCTCAACTCAGCGGAACGGGTCGCCCTCCTGGTGGGCCAGGGAGCCAGGCACGCTGGCCAGGAGGTGGTTGCCGTGGCGGAAAAGCTGGGAGCAGGGATCGCCACCAGCCTCCTGGGCAAGCCCTATGTGGATGAGAACCTGCCCTTCGCGGTGGGAACCATGGGCCACCTGGGCACCACGGCGAGTGCACACTTGCTGGGCAACTGTGACGCCCTCCTGATTGTGGGCTCGAATGACCCCTGGACCGAGTTCTATCCGCCGCCCGGTGCGGCCCGTGCCGTGCAGATCGACATCGACGAGAAGAAGATCGGCAACCGGTACCCCGTCGAGGCAGGGCTGGCAGGAGATGCAGCCATGGCCCTGGAGGCGTTGAACCAAAGGCTGGAGCACCGCCCGCGCAGCCCGTGGCTGACCACAGTGGAGGAGGAGGTCAGCCGCTGGCGCATCCTCGCGGCAGACCGCGCAGCCGTGCCGGCACGCCCCATCAATCCCGAACGGGTGGTCCGGGAGCTCAACGCCCGGCTGCCCGGGAACGCCCAGGTGAGTGTCGACGTCGGAAGCTGCGTCTACTGGTACGCCCGCCAACTGGTACTGCCCCCGGGCGTCCCCGCGCACCTGTCCGGGACGCTGGCCAGCATGGGCTGCTCCATCCCGTACGGGATTGCCGCCAAGCTGGCGCACCCTGACCGTCCGCTCGTGGCCCTGGCCGGCGACGGGGCCATGCAGATGGCCGGCGTGGCCGAGCTGGTCACGGTGGCCCACCGCTGGCGCCAGTGGCAGGACCCGAGGTTCGTGGTGTGCGTCTTCAACAACCGCGAGCTGACCGAGGTCACGTGGGAGCAGCGCGAGTCGGAGCCCGAGCCGCGCTTTGCCGCAAGCCAGGAGCTGCCAGATTTTCCCTTCGCCGGCTACGCGGGCCTGCTGGGGCTGAAGGGCATCCGCGTGGAGGACCCCGAGCTGATCGCAGAGGCCTGGGACCAGGCCTTCGCAGCGGACTGCCCCGTGGTGATCGAGGTGTTGACCGACCCCGACGTTCCCCTCCTTCCGCCGTTCCCGGCCGGGCACCAGAAAGCGGACAGCATGCGGAAAGGGCTCGCGGCGGAGGACGACGGCGGCAGGGCCTCGGCACTGCTGGACACCTACGTCTCGCACGAGGAGCGCCCGGAGGGCTAGGTGCGTATGCCCCGCACGGTTTAGAGCAGCACAGCGGTGACGGCAAGGTCCTTGCCCGCGTACCGCTCAGCGTCCTGGAGGATCTCGCAGATGAGGCCGAAAGACCTGTCGCTGCGGAAGGGGGCAGCGACCTGCCAAAGGACCGTGACGGGCGGGTTGCCGTTCTCCGTGATGCTGTCCGCGAAGTCGTGGAGTGAATCGTTCAGGGCGTCGAGGTTCACGCCGTAGTGTTCGGGAAAGTCCAGGACCTCGCCGAAAGTTTCCAGGACTGCCCGTTTGCTGTCTGCCGGCGGGACGATCATGCTGCGGCGCCCGGCGTCCGCCACCTGTTCCTGCAGCTCTTCCAAGGTCCAGGTGTCGCCGGAGAAGATTCTCATGGTTGTGCTAGCTGCCTTCCGCTATGTACTTGAACGTTGCGTAGTGGTCCCCGGTGTAATACTTCTCCCCGCCGTTGCCCGCCACGATGCGCCGGGCGCCCCGGTCCGCTTCGCCGGGTGTGGGGACGGTGTACTCGCGGTAGTAGCCCCGGTCCCGGACTGGCAGGACGCGCTCGAAGTTGCCGAACACTTGGTCATCCTGGCTGTATTGGAACGGGCCGCCCGCCCGGATCAGCGCCAGCACCCTCCGGCCTTCCACAGGCAGCGCGGACTCCCTGGTTTCAGGCAGGCTGGACGGGTTGGCCGCCCGGTGTGGCGCCGCCTGCCTCGCTGCACCGGACGTAGCCGTCCCGCCCGGAGTGGACAGTGCGCTGGAAGCCGTTCCCGGCGTCGTGCCTTCCTTCTGCCGGCCCAGCAGCCCGGCGCCGCCGAACGCCACGACGGCCAGCACCACGAGGGTGGTGAGGAGCAGGGGGAGGATGGAGCGGTTGCGCATTCGTGGTGCCTGGACCTAGGTGCGGTAGATGCTGATGGAGTTGGCCTCGGCAAGGTCGGTTTCCCCCGCGGCCACCTGGATGCCTTGCCGCTGCTTGTGGCGGGCTGAAGTGGTGAGTCGAAGCTCGAACAGGCTGCGGGCCTGCCTTCCGGCATCCGGGAGGGTGACCTGGACGTCCGAGGCGCTGCCGTTCACTACCACCAGGCCGGCCAGGTCGCCGCTGTCGTCACCGAGCAGGAGCTGCATGACGCGGTGCCGTGGATCGTTCCAGCGATCATGGGACATCGGCTGGCCGTGCTGGTCGAACCAGTCGAGGTAGGACTGTTCGTCCCTGACGGGGTAATCGCGGGGCTGGGCCGCCAGGAACTCCTTGCGCAGGCGGATGTAGCGCTTGGTGCTGCGCAGCATTTCATGCGCCTCCGGAGTCAGCGTCCAGTCAAGCCAGGTCATGGCGTTGTCCTGACAGTAGGCGTTGTTGTTCCCTAGCTGCGTCCGTGCCAGCTCATCCCCGGCGGTGATCATGGGAACCCCGAGCGAAACCATCAGCGACGCCATCAGGTTCCGCCGCGATTGCGCGCGCTTTGCCAGGATCAGGCCGTTCTCGGTGGGGCCCTCCACACCGTGGTTATAGCTGCGGTTGTCCCCGTGGCCGTCCCTGTTCTCTTCGCCGTTGTCCTCGTTGTGCTTGCGGTCGAAGGACACGAGGTCGCTCATGGTGAAGCCGTCGTGTGCGGTGACGAAGTTGACGGACGCCAGGCGGGAGCGGCCCGATGCCTGGAAGAGGCTGGCTGAACCGGAAAGCGCGTCTGCGAGTTTGGCCATGGTCCCGCCGTGGCCGCCGGAGTCGATGGCCGCCCGGTCTGCCAGCCAGAACGTACGGACGGCGTCACGGAAGTGGTCGTTCCAGTCCACCCACCCGCGGGGGAACTGGCCGGTCTGCCAGCCGCCGTAGCCAATGTCCCAGGGTTCGGCGATCAGCTTGGCATCGGAGAGGACGGGATCGGCGGCGACAGCGGTGAGGAAAGGGTGCTTGGGGTCGAATTCGTTGGCGGCGTTGCGGCAAAGCGTGACGGCAAGGTCGAACCGGAAACCGTCGATGTGGAATTCGTCCACCCAGTAGCGCAGCGAGTCGGTCACCAGCTGCACCACGCGCTGGTCCGCGAAGTTGAGCGAGTTGCCGCAGCCTGTGGTGTCGATGTACTTGCCGTTGCTGTCCAGCCGGTAGTACGTGTCCTCGCCCAGGCCGCGGAAGTTCAGGACCTGGCCGTCCGGTCCGCCCTCGGCGGTGTGGTTGTAGACGACGTCGAGAATGACTTCCAGTCCTGCGGCGTGCAGGGCCTTGACCATTTCCTTGAACTCATCCTGGACAGCCTGCGCGCCAGCCTTCTGGGCAGCGCGGGTGGCGTAGCCGGGGTGCGGGGCGAAGAAGGCCGCGGTGTTGTAGCCCCAGTAGTTGCTGAGACCAAGGTCCTGCAGGTGCGGCTCGTCGATGTGGAAGTGGACGGGCAGGAGTTGGATGGAGGTGACGCCCAGGCCGGTGAGGTGTTCGACGACGGCAGGGTGGGCCAGGCCGGCGTAGGTGCCCCGCAGCTCCTCCGGCACGTCGGGATGGAGCATGCTCTGCCCGCGGACGTGGGCTTCGTAGACGATGGTGTTGCGCCAGGGAAGACGCAGGCGTTCGTCGGTTCCCCAGTCGAAGTCGACGGCGGTGCGGACGCTGGCGAGGACGCCATCGCGCTGGTCCACTCCCCGGCCGTATGGGTCCAGCAGCAGGAGCTGTCCCCCGGAACCGTTCCCATTGGCTTTGGGAACGTCCACGGGCAACGGGCGGCGGTCCGACGACGGACGGAAGCCGTAGCGCGACCCATACGGCAGGTCCTCGACAATGCCGTGGTGCACGCCGCGGGTAACATTCGTCAGGGTCTGGACCCGCCACTGGCCGCCGGGAGGGCAGTAGACGATGTCAAGGCTTGAAACGGCAGGGGCGAGACAGGCAACGTTGGCCCTTCCGCCGGCGTGGTGGCGGGTACCGCCTGAATCAGCGCGCGGAACGCTGACACCGAGGGGAACGGCCGAAGAGGCGTCCATGGTGGATGCGGTGTCGAAGAGCGGCATGACCATCATTTACATAGTAGCGGTCAGCGGCACTTGACCTGCCCTTACGCCCCTGCGGCGCCGGGAACCTGCCCGTCGATGACGGGTTTGAAGGAACTATCCCGCCGCGCGCTGGCGGGAGACCTCATACAGGGAGATGCCCACGGCCATCGAGGCGTTCAGTGACTCCATGGCGGAATCGATGGGGATGGAGACGATCTGGTCGCAGTTTTCCCGGACCAGGCGGCTCAGGCCCTTTCCTTCCGAGCCCACCACGATACACACGGGTTCGGTGGCCAGGGTGAGGTCAGGAAGCGAAACGTCGCCGTCGCCGTCGAGCCCCAGCACGTAGATGCCCATGTTCTTGAACTGCTTCAGGGCGTTGTTCAGGTTGGAGGCGCGGGCTACAGGCACGCGGACCGCCGCCCCGGCGCTGGTTTTCCAGGCCGACGCGGTGACGCCTACGGAGCGGCGCTCGGGCACGATGACGCCGTGGCCGCTGAAGGCGGAGACGGAGCGGATGATGGCGCCCAGGTTGCGGGGGTCCGTGATGCCGTCCAGGGCAACGAAAAGAGGGGCGTTGCTAACGTGCCCCTTCTTCCACTTGTCCACGGTTTCCTCGGCCAGTTCATAGGCGTCCTGGTACTCGTAGGGCGGAATCTGGAGCACAAGGCCCTGGTGGACGGCGTCGTCGGTCATCCGGTCCAGTTCCGGTTTGCCGGTTTCCAGCAGCGGGATGCCGCGTTCGGCGGCGAGCTTCAGGGATTCCTTGACGCGGTCGTCCATGTCGATGCGGATGGCAACGTGCAGGGCCTTCGCGGGGATGCCCGCGCGCAGCGCTTCCACTACCGAGTTGCGTCCGGTGACAACCTCCTCGGTGGCACGGCCCTTGGGGCCGGACTTGGCGGCGCCGGCACTGCGCGCACCGGTCCCACGCTTGGCCGCGGACCGTTCGGCAAGCTGCCTGCTCTTGTGTGCCTTGTGGTACACGCGGTCCTCGGCCTTTGGCGTGGGGCCCTTCCCTTCAAGGGCCTTGCGGCCATGGCCACCGGTCCCGACGGTTGGGCCCTTCTTCGCTTTAACCGATCGGCGACCATTGTTGGCCATGATGTTCCACCCTTGATTGTGCTGACTGAGTCTGCCTATCAGTCTACTGACCCGAAAAAAATCGGGATTTCCCGGGCGGCTGCGGGCAAGTGCCAGGCCCGATCGCGCTCAGCCGCGGCCTAATCCCTTTTAAGGCTCCAGGTAGCCCCGTCAGGGCCGTCCTCCACCACGACGCCGGCCTGGTTGAGCGTGTCCCGGATGGCATCGGAAGCGACCCAGTCCTTGTCGGCACGGGCAGCGGCACGGGCTGCCAGCTGCGCTTCCACCAGTACGCGCAGCGCGTCGGCCTCACGCGTGCTCACCGCTTCGGAGCCCGCCACTGCGTTCAGTCCCAGGACTTCGGCCATGAGGACGACGGCGTGCATCGCCTGCCGTGCGGCGTCGTTGTCACCCTCGGCAAGGGCTGTGTTGCCCGCCCGGACGGTGTCGTGCAGGGCGGCCAGGGCCCGCGGGACGTTGAGGTCATCGTCCATGGCTTCGCAAAAGGCGTTGATGCTCGTCGAAGCGGAGCCGTAGTTGCCGTCCGCAATGCCCGTGTAGCCGCCGAAACGTGCGGCGGCCTTGGCCAGGAAGCCATCAATGCGTTCCACGGCTGCCGCGGCCTCCTGCAGGGAGGTGGGGCGGTAGTCCAGGACGGAGCGGTAGTGCGCCTGGCCGAGGTAGTAGCGGACCACCCGGGGCGGCGCGAGCTCCAGCATTTCCGCGGGGCTGATGGTGTTGCCGATGGACTTGGACATCTTCTCGCCCTGGTAGGTCACCATGCCGTTGTGCATCCAGAAGTTTGCGAACGGGTGTCCCGCTGCCTGCGACTGCGCCATCTCGTTTTCGTGGTGCGGGAAGCGCAGGTCCAGGCCGCCGCCGTGGATATCGAAGGCGGCGCCAAGGTACTTGGTGACCATGGCCGAGCACTCGAGGTGCCAGCCGGGCCGCCCGGCTCCCCAGGGCGAGGCCCAGCTGGCGGTGGCCGGCTCTCCTTCTTTGGAACCCTTCCACAGCGCGAAGTCGCGGGGATCCTTCTTGCCGCGCGGATCGGCGTCGGGCGCTGCCTGCATGTCATCGATGTTCTGCCGGGTCAGGGCGCCGTACTTGTCCCAGGAGCGGACATCGAAGTACACGTCCCCGGAATCGTCGAGGGCAGGGTAGGCATGCCCTCGGTCAATGAGCTGCTGGATCAGGGCATGCATCTCGGGGATATGGCCGGTGGCACGGGGTTCATAGGTGGGGCGGGAGACGCCCAGGGTGTCATAGGCCTTCAGGAACTCCCGCTCATAGCGGTAGGCCAGCGCCCACCACTCTTCGCCGGCCACCTCTCCCGGTTCCGGGCTGAAGTCCGGCGCGAAGGAAGCCTCGGATTTGGCGAGGATCTTGTCGTCGATGTCCGTCACGTTGCGGACAACCGTGACGCGCAGGCCCCGGTACTCCAACCAGCGGGTCAGTTGATCGAAGGCGATGGCGGAACGGATGTGGCCCACGTGCGGCATGCCCTGGACCGTTGCCCCGCAGTAGTAGAGGCTGACCTTGCCGTCGACGATGGGGACGAAGTTCCGGACTTCGGCGGAGGCGGTGTCATAGAAGCGCAGGGTCACCGCTACAGACTAGCTGATGGGCTCGGGGGGCTGCGGGTACACCAGGGCGGTGGCTACCGCGGAGATACCCTCGCCGCGTCCGGTGAATCCCAGGCCGTCGCTGGTGGTCGCGGTGACGCCAATGTGGGCGCCTGCCGCCTCGCTGAGGACCTTTTGCGACTCTTCCCGCCGCGGCCCGAATTTGGGCCGGTTGGCCACGAACTGCACGGCAACGTTCCCAATCTCAAAGCCGGCTGCCCGGACGATCCGTGCAGCTTCGGCGAGGAGGGTGGCGCCGGAGGCACCGGCGAATTCCGGGCGGTCAGTGCCGAAGTGGGTGCCAAGGTCGCCGATTCCGGCAGCCGAGAACAGGGCGTCTGCGGCAGCATGGGCCACGGCGTCACCATCAGAGTGCCCGGCCAGGCCGCGTTCGCCGGGCCAAAGGAGTCCGCCGAGCCAGAGCGGGCGGGTTGAGTCTTCCGGGGCGTAGGCGTGGACGTCGATTCCCACCCCGGTGCGCGGAAGGAGCATGTCCCTGTCCCGGTTCATCCTTCCACCCACCGGGCGCCGAGGGGGCCTTCAAGGAGCCCTTCGGCGAAGATCAGGTCCAGGGGTGTGGTGATCTTCAGGGACTGCGTTGACCCGCGGACGGCGTGTACGGGCGTGCCGAGCATCTCCACCAGCATGGCGTCATCGGTGACGGCCGTTGCCTGCTGCTGGTCCAGGTCCTGCGCCGCCTGGTGCGCCTGCAGCAATGTGCCGATGGTGAAACCTTGGGGCGTCTGGACGGCCCGCAGTTCCTCGCGGCGGGCAGTCCCTGTGACAACCTCGGGGGCAAACGCTGTGTCATCGCCCGTGGTGGCCGCCACGGTCTTGACAGTGTCCACCACCGGAAGCGCAGGAATGACCGCGGCCGCGCCGGCGGCAAGGGCATCGGACACGCGGTGGAAAACGGATTCGGGCGTCAACGCCCGGGCAGCGTCATGGACCAGGACCGCCTCGATGCCATCCATCAGGGCAGCGATACCAGCGCGGACGGAGTCGGCCCTGGTGGATCCGCCGTCGACAATCGTCAGGAGGGGGCCGCCGTCGGCAAGTTCCTCCCGGAAGTCGTCGCACAACTGCCTCAGGCCCTGGTCCCCGGCGGGCAATGCCACACACACCTGGCTTGCTACGCCTGACGCGACAATTCCGCGCAGGGCATGCATCAGGATGGGCTCTCCGCCCAGCGGCACGGCAGCCTTGGGCATGCCGTAGCCAAGGCGCTGCCCTGAACCTGCCGCCACCACGATGACTGCCGTGACAAGGCGCGTGGATGATTCACTCATGCGGACAAGCCTACGACGCCGCCACTTCCGGTAGGTGCCTAAGACACCGCCGGTGTGGGCCAAAAAGAAGCCCCGGCGGCACTTGCGTGCCGCCGGGGCTAAATTCTTAGGAAGCCAGGACCTCGTCGAGAACGCTTGCAGCCTTCTCCTCGTCGGTCTTTTCAGCCAGCGCCAGTTCTGAAATCAGAATTTGGCGGGCCTTGGCCAGCATTCGCTTCTCGCCTGCGGAAAGGCCCCGGTCGTGATCCCGGCGCCACAGGTCGCGAACAACCTCTGCCACCTTGATGACGTCACCGGAAGCAAGCTTCTCCAGATTTGCCTTGTACCTGCGTGACCAGTTGGTGGGTTCCTCGGTGAACTCGGCGCGGAGCACATCAAACACGTGCTCCAGGCCTTCCTTGCCCACTACGTCCCGGACCCCAACAAGGTCAACGTTCTCTGCTGGAACTTCAATGGTCAGATCACCCTGAGCCACCTTGAGCTTGAGATACATCTTCTCTTCGCCCTTGATGGTGCGCATCTTGATTTCTTCAATTTTCGCAGCACCGTGGTGAGGGTAAACTACTGTCTCGCCGACCTCAAATACCATGTGGACATTTCCCCTTTCCCGCAGACCAGTTTATCACGATTCAGGCATATGACCGGCCGGAGAAAGGGCTCCTAACCGCGAAAATACGCGGAAAAACGGCCCAATCAGACCCCTCCACCCTCTTGACGTATGCGCAGATTAGTGCATCTGGTGAGCGCTCCCACGAGGGATGTGACACCGCCGAATCCTCGTTTGACCCTGTTTGCGGATAGGCTATGGCTGAAAAAGACTTCAAATTTCTTGAGGAGTACGTGACGTGCGTTCCACTGCGATGACCCGGGCCAAGCGCGGCAAACTGGCACTGACGGCTGCTGCCCTTGGCGCCAGCCTGCTGACCGCCGGCTGCGGTTACATCACGCCCCAGCAGACCAGCCATCAGTACTCCGCCTCGGACGGCATCCGCGCAGACCTCGGTCCCCTGCAGCTGCGCAACATGCTCATTGTCTCCACCGGCGAGAACGAGCCCGGCCGCCTGATCGGCGCCGTCTACAACTCCTCCTCAAAGAATGTGAAGCTCACGGTGAACGGCGCCAAGGGCTCGCAGACCGAGGTGCCGGTGAAGGCGAACTCCTACACCCTGCTCAACGAAAAGTCGGATGAGGCCATCCTGAGCACCACGGGCGGCAAGCCCGGCTCCATGGTGGACCTCAAGATCAGCGAGAATGGCACCAACGTCAGCAACACGGTCAAGGTTCCTGTCCTGGACGCCACGTTGAAGGAGTACAAGGATTACGTACCCACCCCGAGCCCCTCGGGGAAGTCCTCCTCGTCTGCAAACCCCAGCTCATCAGCCAGCGCCGGTTCGTCAGCCGGCGCCAGCGCCACTCCGAGCGCTACGGCCACCGCCACCAGCCGCTAAGCGGGGGCTGGACGCAGCCAACCCAAAAAGGGAGGACCAACCCAAAAAGGGAGGACCAACCCAAAAAGGGAGGAGCCATGCGGCTCCTCCCTTTTTTGCGGTGTTTTCCGCTGCCGCCTTACGGCTCGAACTTGTACCCGAGGCCGCGGACCGTCACAAGGTAGCGCGGCGCAGAGGGATCCGGTTCGATCTTGCCGCGCAGGCGCTTCACGTGCACATCCAGGGTCTTGGTGTCACCGACATAGTCGGAGCCCCAGACCCTGTCGATCAGCTGGCCGCGGGTAAGGACCCTGCCCGAGTTGCGCAGCAGCATCTCCAGGAGCTCGAACTCCTTCAAGGGAAGTAGGACCTGCTCGCCGTCAACGCTCACCACGTGGCGTTCGATGTCCATGCGGACCGGGCCGGCCTGGACCGTGGCGGAGATCAGCTCCTCCGGCTCGCCCTGGCGCCGCAGTACTGCCCTGACGCGCGCCACGAGTTCGCGGGAAGAGTAGGGCTTGGTGACGTAGTCGTCGGCGCCGAGTTCCAGGCCCACCACTTTGTCGATTTCCGCGTCCTTGGCGGTCAGCATGATCACCGGGACGCTTGAGCGCTGGCGGAGCTGGCGGCACACCTCGGTGCCGGACAGCCCGGGAAGCTGCAGGTCCAGCAACACCAAGTCGGCGCCGTTGCGGTCGAATTCGGTGATGGCGTCAAGGCCGTTGTCCACCACCTCAACCTCGAACCCTTCTTTGCCCAGCAAATAGGACAAGGGATCACTGAACGACTCCTCGTCCTCAACAATCAGAATCCTGCTCAAGCGCTAGCTCCTCGTTCTGTTGCGCCGGCGGCGCGGTGTACTTGGGTGAGAGTGGGCTGCCCAGGCGTCCCCCGTGCCGGCGCCGCTGCCGGTGCTTCGGAGGCGAGGGGTTCGGCGTCGCTGTCCTGTCCTTCCATCTCGGGCAGCCGGAGGGTGAAGGTGGATCCTTGCCCGGGCTGGGACCACAGCGTCACTTCACCCCCATGGTTGGATGCCACATGTTTGACGATGCTCAGGCCCAGCCCGGTGCCGCCTGTTTGGCGTGAACGGGCCGCGTCAACCCGGTAAAAGCGTTCGAAGACGCGTTCCTGGTCCTCGGGCGTGAGCCCATCACCCTGGTCGGTCACGGAAATCGAAACCAGGCCGTCCCTGGACCGTACGCCGATCCCAACGCGGGTGTTGGCCGGTGAATAGCGGATGGCGTTGTCGATGAGGTTCCGCAGCGCCGTGACCAGGAGGTCCTGGTCCCCGAACACTTTCCCGTCGGTGCGGCCGCCCACCACGATGCTGATGTTCTTGCTTTCCGCTGGAAGCTGGGACCGGTCCACGGCCTCGGCGATGACGGCGTTGATATCCACGGGGCCGCCCTGCTGCGTCACGCTGGCACCCTGCAGGCGGGAAAGTTCGATGATGTCCTGGACCAGGGCGGCCAGGCGGGCCGATTCCTTGTGCATGCGTTTGGCGAAACGGCGGACGGCTTCTTCGTCGTCTGCCGAAGATTCCAGCGCCTCGGCCAGCAGGGAGATCGCGCCCACGGGAGTTTTCAGTTCGTGCGATACGTTGGCGACGAAGTCGTTGCGGATCTCTTCGGTCCTGGTGATCTCGGTCCGGTCATCGGCGAGGAGCAGGATGTATTCCTCACCCAGCATGGCTGCCCGGACCTGGACGATAATGGTCCCCTGCCCCAGGGGCCCGCGCGGGAGCTCGAGCTGCTTTTCCAGGATGACGCCGTCCCGCCGGACTCCTGCCGTCATGTCCAGGAGTTCCTTGTGCACCACGGTGTGCCCGCGGACCAGCCCATAAGCGTAGGCTGCGGGGTTGGCCCGGACCACGCCGTCCACGTCGTCCAGCACCACGAAGGCACGTCCGACGACGGCAAGCACCTCCGCTGCGCCGGCCGGCAGGGCAAGTTCCCCGGCATCGACGTCCAGCAGCTCGCGCTGCTTTTCACTGACCCGGTAGGCAAGCACGCCAAACGTGCCGAGCGCCAGGCCGATGAGGCCGGCAACCAGACCAATGAGCATAGGATCCACAACTCCACTTTATGCTCTTGCCTGGAGCCGCCTGCAGCCTTCCGGTCCATTCCGCGGACGGTTCAGCTAACGTTCATCTGTGTGGGCATAATCGTTTACCGCGCGATGACAGAGTTGGCGGTTAGAGTGCCCAACGGCGACATGATTCCTGCTGCCCTGGAACGGCCGGCGGGAGTTCCAAGGAAAGGACGCCTACGTGCGTAAGGTTTTTCAGGAAGAGCTCACCCAGGTCGGTGAGCAGCTGGTGGAGATTTCCCGGCTCGTCAGCGAAGCGATAGACAAGGCCACTACTTCATTCCAGATAGCGGACGTGGACCTCGCCCAGGACGTCATCGCGGCGGATGCACGCATCGACTTCCTGCAGAACAGCCTCGATGAACGGGCCATCGACATCCTGGCGCTGCAGGGTCCGGTCGCCAGCGACCTGCGCATGATCGTGGGCTCCCTCCGGATGAGCGCCTCCCTTGAGCGCATGGGCGACCTCGCCCGCCACATCGCCCAGCTGGCCCGTCTTCGGTACCCCTCCGTGGTGATTCCCGGGGGCATGACGGAGACCTTTACCCGGATGGCCGAACTCGACCAGGAGATCGCCGACAAGCTGACCGTCCTGCTGGAGAGCCGGGACCTGGAGGTGGCCAGGGACATCCTCAAGGCCAACACAGTCATTAACGACCTCCACTTGAGCGTCTTCAAGGCCATCGCGGCTCCCGAGTGGTCTGAGTCCCCCGCCACCACCGTGGACGTGGCCCTCGCCAGCCGCTACTTCGAGCGCTTCGCCGACCACGGCGTTTCCGTCGCCCAGAAGGTGACCTACCTGGTCACCGGCGCATGGCAGCCGAACGCCACGGAACACAGCTAGCCCGCCAGGAAAATTCCTGGGAATGGACGACGGCGGCTGGCCACCTTAGGTGGCCGGCCGCCGTCGTCGCTTAACCTCTGACGCAGCGCGTTCTTCGGCCGGAGTGCGTCTAAGGGTGGGCCCACTACGTCAGGGTTCCCTGGCCGAGCTTGCGAGGCTAGGGCGACGTTGGGGCGAACGACCGAGCACCCGGCGAAGAACCGCGAAGTCCTACTTCTTGCCCTGGTTGGCTACTGCAAGGATTGCTTCCTCGGCGGCCTGGGGGTCCAGGTAGGTTCCACCGGACTTGACCGGCTGGAAGTCCTCGTCAAGCTCGTACACCAGCGGGATTCCGGTGGGGATGTTCAGGCCGGCAATGGCTTCGTCACTGATGCCGTCCAGGTGCTTGACCAGCGCGCGGAGCGAGTTGCCGTGTGCGGTGACCAGGACGGTCTTGCCGGACTTGAGGTCTTCCTTGATGTCGGATTCCCAGTAGGGCAGGAGCCGCACCAGGACATCCTTCAGGCACTCGGTGCGCGGGAGGGCGTCGCCCAGGTCTGCGTAGCGGGGGTCGTGGGCCTGGGAGAACTCGGAGCTGTCATCCAGGGGCGGCGGCGGGGTGTCGTAGGAGCGGCGCCACTCCATGAACTGCCCTTCGCCGTATTCGGCCAGGGTCTGGGCCTTGTCCTTGCCCTGCAGTGCGCCGTAGTGGCGTTCGTTCAGGCGCCAGTCGCGCTTGACCGGGATCCATCCGCGGTCCGCCTTGTCCAGTGCAATGTTGGCCGTGTTGATGGCCCGCTTCAGCAAGGAGGTGTAAAGCACGTCCGGGAGGATGTTGTTCTCCACCAGCAGCTCACCGCCCCGCGCTGCTTCCGCGCGGCCCTGGTCGTTCAGGTCAACGTCCACCCAGCCGGTGAACAGGTTCTTTGCGTTCCATTCGCTGTGGCCGTGGCGCAGCAGAATCAGCTTGTAGGTCATGATTTTCATCCTAGCCGAGCAGTGTTGCCGCCCGCCCAGCGTTACAACGCCCGGCGGCAGGACAGCGTCCCGGAGGGATACAGTTGGGCGGTGGTCCAGAAGGCTGAACGGGTGAACGCCCCGCAACTCTCCGGCAGGGCATCCAGCGCCAGGCAGGGGCGGCCGGTGGGCAACGTGACCCGCGGCACCACCAACCCCAACCGGATGCGCCGGGTGGACCGCTGGCTGACGGGACCGCAGGCCTGGCGCCTGCGCTCCGCGACGGACCCACTCGTCGTTGACCTGGGCTACGGCGCAACGCCTGCCACCGCCGTCGAACTTTATGGAAGGCTCGCCGTCATCCGGCCGGACGTGCAAGTCTGCGGGATCGAGATCGAGCCGGAGCGGGTCCGGACGGCGCTTCCGCTGCAGCGGCCCGGGCTGACTTTCCACGTGGGCGGCTTCGAGCTGCCCGTTCCCGGGCGCCCTGTCCTGGTCCGTGCCTTCAACGTTCTGCGGCAGTACGAGGAGGCCGATGTTCCAGGGATCTGGCGGGTAGTGCAGGACCGGCTGCCTCGCGGAGGCCTGTTCGTCGACGGAACGTGCGACGAAATCGGGCGGCGCGTGACATGGGTGGCGCTCGACCGGGAACGCCCGCTGTCCCTCAGCATCTCGCTCCGGTTCGGCAGCTTCGAGCTGCCCTCGGACGTGGCCGAGCGGCTTCCCAAAGCCCTGATCCACCGCAACGTCCCCGGCGAACCGGTGCACGCCTTCATGCAGGCGATGGACAGGGCATGGCTGGAGAGCGCGCCGCTTGCCTCGTTCGGCAAGAGGCAGCGCTGGGTGGGCATGTGCCGCGGCCTTCGGGCCGCCGGGTGGCCGGTCCAGGACGGACCGGGCAGGTGGCGGCTGGGTGAGCTGACGGTGGACTGGGACGCAGTTTCACCGCTGCCCCGGGATCACCAGGGGCCGTAGGGGCCCATGTTGCGGCTGCCGCCGCGGCCGGCGTCCTTCACGGCGGGACGGACATCGGCCAGGTAGACGGAGGCGGCCACGACCGCAACGAGCCCGAAGAGGCCAAAGGTGCCGAAGAGCCCTCCGCCGGCGCCAAGCAGGGAAATCACGCCCACCAGTGCCGAACCGCCAGTCACGGCGAGCCAGAACGTCTTGGTCCGCTTGCCGGTGGCCTCGAAAGCGTTGGGCCGGTGCCGGGCACAGTCCACCAACGCCCAGAGTTCCAGCCCCAGGGCCACCAAGCCGAGGATGAAGAACACCGCCTGCTCCACATACGCAATGATTATTCGACCGTCCACAAGCCCAGCCTAGCCGTCCAGCGAGTCCAGCGCCTGCTTCAGGTCGGCCCAGAGGTCCTCAACGCTTTCCACCCCGACGCTGAGCCGCACCAGGTTCTCCGGGACGCTGGCGGGTTCGGCTGAATGCCGGCGCCGGCGCTCAATCAGGGACTCGACACCGCCCAGGGACGTGGCCGGCAGCCAAAGGTCCAGGGCCTGCACCAGCTTGTCCGCCGCGTCCGCGCCGCTGAGGCCGGACGAGGGCGCCACCTGGATGCAGATGATGGAACCAAACCCCTTCATTTGTGCTTTGGCGCGGGTATGGCCGGGGTCGGTGTCCAGCCCGGGGAACCGGATGGATTCAATGGCAGGGTGCTCGGCGAGACGTTCCGCCAGGACCATGGACGACTCCTGGGACCGCTCCACGCGCAGCGCGAGGGTCCTCAGGCCCCGCAGCGCGAGCCACGCCTCAAATGGACCGGCGATGGCGCCGTGGATGATGCGGTGGTGGAGCAACGCGGAGCGGATTTCCGGGTTTGACGTGACCAGCGCGCCGAGGACGACGTCGGAGTGCCCGGAAAGGTACTTCGTGACCGAGTGAAGGACGACGTCGGATCCGAGCAGGAGGGGCTGCTGCACCAGGGGTGTGGAGAAGGTGTTGTCAGTGACGACGATGGCGCCGGCGGCATGCGCGGCCTCCGCGACGGCGGTCATGTCCGCGATTCCGAGCATGGGGTTGGTGGGGCTTTCCAGCCACAACATGGCCGCGGCTTTCGCCGAGGCACCTTTCGGGGCGAGGGCTTCCTTGACCGCAGCGGTATCGGCAATGTCCACGGTCCGGAGTTCGATGAATCCCTTTTGGGCGAGTTCTGAAGCCATCACCAAAGAGCCGGAGTAGCTGTGGTTGGGCATGACCAGCACTCCGCCGGCAGGGATCAGGGACAGCGCCGAACTGACCGCAGCCAGCCCCGACGCGTACAGCAGGCCGGGCAGCGCCGCTCCTTCAAGCTGCCCGAGCGCCTCCTCGAAGGGATCCCAGGTGGGGTTGGAGTAGCGGCCGTAGCCCCGGTCGCCGTCACCGAGTGGGCCGGTGCCGAAGTAGGTGGAGGAAAGGGTAATGGGAGGGTTGACCGGCTGGTCCCGTTCCCGTGGCGGACGCCCTGCCGCCACCACCACGGTCTCGGGTGACAGGGTAGCGGCCTGATGCTCGGAAAGACTCATGGTGAAAAGCGTACTGTTCCTGCCGGATCCGCCGGAAAGCGGTGTCGTTTTGTGGACGGCTGCCGTTTACCGGACAGCTGCCTGCAATGCAGCTGCGGGTCGGGAAATGTCAGCATGCCTCGGTAGGCTTGAGAAGTGAAGAAACAGAGGGCTGGCGTATTCATCGCATTCGAAGGTGGCGATGGTGCCGGCAAGTCCACCCAGGCGGCCCGGCTTGCGGCGGCACTGGAGTCGCGGGGCTACACCGTGCTGCGTACCCGGGAACCCGGCGGCACCCCCATCGGCGAGAAACTGCGCTCACTGGTGCTGGATCACGGCAACGGCGAAATCGATGCCCACACTGAGGCCCTCATTTTTGCGGCTTCCCGCGCCGCCCACGCCACCCAAGTCATCCGCCCCGCACTTGGCCGCGGCGAGATCGTGCTCACCGACCGCTACATCGACTCCTCCGTGGCCTACCAAGGTGCCGGCCGCAGCCTCGGCCAGGACGTGGTGCGTTCCCTCAATGAGTGGGCCACCTCCGGACTCCGGCCGCACCTCACTGTCCTCCTGGACGTTGACCCCCAGCTGGGGCGCCGCCGACGGACTGTGGGGCAGGCGGCCGAAGACCGCATGGAATCAGAAGCCGACGAGTTCCATGACCGGATCCGTGCTGCTTTCCTGGACCTGGCAGCGAGCCGCCCCGCCTCCTACCTGGTTCTCCCGGCCAAACTGCCGGTTGATGAACTGGCGGCGCAGATCCTTGCCCGGGTTGGCACCCTGCTTGATGTTTCCATTGCAGCGGAAACGCAGCGTGCTGAGCCGCAACCGGCAGTGCCGGGGGCCGCCACGGACGGCGCTGGCTCATGACCGTCTGGGGTGATCTCCAAGGCCAGCCCGCCGTCGTCGAACAGCTGCGCCAGGCCGCAAGCGGCGAAGCGCTGACGCACGCGTGGCTGTTCACGGGGCCGCCGGGGTCCGGCCGCTCCAATGCTGCCAAGGCGTTCGCGGCCGCCTTGAACTGCGACCAGGACGACGTGGGGCTGCGTGGCTGCGGACAGTGCCAGGCGTGCCACACGATTCTGGGCGAAACCCATTCAGACGTGACGTTCGTGCGCACCGAAAAGGTCACCATCACTATCGACGAGGCCCGGGAACTGGTGGCTACGGCGGGAAACCGGCCATCGTCAGGGCGTTGGCGGATCATTGTGGTGGAGGACGCCGACCGCATGGCCGAACGGACCACGAACGTGCTGCTCAAGGCCATCGAAGAACCCACGCCGCGGACCGTGTGGATGCTGTGTGCGCCGTCGCCGGCCGACGTCCTGGTCACTATCCGTTCACGGTGCCGCAGCGTTGCCTTGCGTTTGCCGCCCGCCTCCGACGTTGCATCCCTGCTGGTCCGGCGAGACGGCGTCGACCCTGCCCTTGCGGAACAGGCCGCCCGTGCAGCGCAAAGCCACGTGGGAATCGCCCGCCGGCTGGCAAGGGATCCCGCGGCACGGGAACGCCGCCTGGAAACGGTTCGCTTTCCACTTGGGCTGCGTGGCGTAACAGCCGCGGTCATGATGGCGGACAAGCTGGTCAGGATCGCCACCGCTGAGGCCAACAGTTCCAACGAGGAACGCGACGCCGCTGAGAAGGCCACCCTCTTGGCGACATTGGGGGCACCGGAATCAGGAACCCTCCCCCCGGCCATGCGCAGCCAGCTGAAACAGCTCGAAGACGACCAGAAACGGCGGGCCAAGAGATCCATCACGGACTCCCTGGACCGGACCCTCACCGATCTGCTGTCCTTCTACCGGGACGTACTCATCATCCAGCTTGGGAACGCCGTGGAACTGGTTAACGTTGAGCTGAGGAGCGAGCTGGAGGAGTTCGCCGCCCGCTCCACTCCGGAAACCACGCTGGCCCAGATGGACGCCATCAACAAAGCCCGCGAACGCATTACCACCACCAACGTTGCCCCGCTGCTGACCATCGAGTCCATGGCAGCCAGCCTGATCCAGCCCTCCAAGGAGACCCGATGACTGCCCGCCCCCTGCCCGCACGCCAGAGGCCCCTGGCGGTCGCCGTCCGTGCCGCGGGCGCCATGGTCCTGGCCATGGTCCTGGCCTCGTGCAGTCTCCTCAACGGCGGTGACAAGAACCCACCGGAGGCGGCCACGGCGAAGGCCGATCCCTCGATCGTGGCGTCCGCTCCTGCCGGGCTGGAGAAGTTCTACTCCCAGGAAATCGTTTGGCAGCCCTGCGAAGGGGAATTCCAGTGCGCCAAAGTGACTGTGCCCATGGATTACGCGAATCCTGGTGGCGACACGATCGAGCTTGCCGCACTTCGGGCGCCCAGCACAGGCAAGAAAACCGGCAGCCTGCTGGTCAACCCGGGCGGCCCCGGCGCCTCCGGCTATGACTTCGTAAAAGACGCTGCCGGAACCCATTTTTCAACTGCTGTCCGCAACGCCTACGACCTTGTCGGTTTCGATCCGCGTGGCGTGAAGCGCTCCGCTCCCGTCAAGTGCATGACTGATGCCGAACGCGACGCTGCCCGGGCCAAGATCTACGCCCTCGAAACCGATGCCGGACTCGCTTCCGCGCTGGCTGACAACAAGGCCATTGCCGACCAGTGCGCGGCACAAACCGGCCCGGCCCTGGCCCACATCGACACCGTCAGCGCCGCGAAGGACCTGGACGTCCTCCGCGCCGTGGTGAATGACACCAAGCTGAACTACCTGGGGTACTCCTACGGCACTTTCCTGGGGTCCACGTACGCCTCGCTGTTCCCGGACAATGTGGGCCGTATGGTCCTCGATGGCGCCCTTGACCCGTCAATCAGCAATGAAGAGCTGACCAGCGGCCAGGCCCGAGCCTTCGAAAAAGCGCTCCACACCTACGTGGCCAGCTGCCAGAAGCAGGGCAAGTGTCCGCTGAGCGGCGGAGTCGACGCGGGAGTGCAGCAGATCCGTGACCTGATCGACGCCGTGCAGCAGACCCCCCGCACCGCCAAGGATGGACGCTTGGTCAATGGAACGATGTTCGTCAGCGGCCTGATTACCCCGCTTTACAACGACCAAAGCTGGCCGGCCCTCACCCAGGCGCTGGAGGCCGCCGTGTCCGGAGACGTGAGCCTGATGCTCCGGCTTGCCGACCTCGGGGCGGACCGTGCGTCCGACGGCTCGTACACATCCAACTCGACGTTCGCCTTCAACGCGATCAACTGCCTGGACTACCCCATGGTTTCGGACCCTGCAGGCATGCGCGCGGAGGAGAAGCGGCTGGAACAGGATTCACCCACCCTTGGCTACTTCTTTGCCTACGGCGGGACTACCTGCGCGGACTGGCCCTACAAGAACGTCCGCACGCCGGCGCCGGTGGAATACAGCGGGGACTCCCCCATCGTGGTCGTTGGCACCACAGGGGACCCCGCAACTCCCGTTGACTGGGCAGCATCACTGCGCAAGCAGCTGGGAAACGCTTCACTGCTGACCTGGCGGGGTGAAGGCCATACCGCGTATGGCCGGGCCAACAGCTGCCTTGAGGATTCGGTGGACAACTACCTGGTGAGTGGCAAGCTTCCAGCCGACAACACGGTGTGCTGACGGCCCAGCGGCTTCCGCCCACCCCATTTTGACCGGGGCGAGGGGACTCTATTACAGTTGACTCTTGCATGAAGCGCCCGGTTCTTCCGGGTTTTCGTGCGGTGCTTCCTTAGCTCAGTCGGTAGAGCGTTTCACTCGTAATGAAAAGGTCATCAGTTCGATTCTGATAGGAAGCTCGGGATAAACCCCGGACAGCCCCTTGTTTTAGGGGTTTCCGGGGTTTTTCGCTGGTTAAGCGGTAAAGCCCTCCAGTGGGTGGGGCACACTTTCTCGCTCCTTAGAACAGCACTCGTGAGTGATGAGATTCTAGTCCCGCTTCGGATCAGCCCCTTCTCATGGCCCCCTGCACATCTCGATGGGAGCAACGGCTACCGTCCGGCCACTCGGTGTCAGAGCACCTCAGTAAGGTCCAGACATGAGGCATTTCACTGACGGTGACCGAGGACGGTTCGAGATCACAACGGCAACGGGAAGTGTCTATCTGGTCCCGCTTCTCGACGAACGCAGAATCACGCGCCTGCCCGCAGCAACCGTGCCGGCAGGAGACTTCCAGTCCGTAGCCCCGTCCCAGCCGCGTCGCGACGGAGAAGATCTGGATCTGCTCATGCTCGAGATCTGCCAAATTGGATTACCGGCACGGTTCTGGATCCGGGTCAGGGAGGACGTCCCGACTCTGAGGACGACATCCCTACGCGCTTGGTGCAGTCTCGTCGACCCCTTCACCGACACCCCTGCGGTGCCTCCTCCTCGGCTCGCCGGCTCACCTTCGTCTGGCATTCCGGCAGCAAAAAGGGGGTACCGCAAAGTTTGCGTTCGTGGTAACTTACGTTCGTGGAAACTAACACTTCGTCTGTCCTTTCGGCGCTGGCTGACCCAAACCGCCGGAACATGCTGGAAAGGCTCGCCCAGGGCCCGGCCTCCGCCGGCGAACTTGCCCGAGGCCTTCCGGTCACCCGGCCGGCGGCCTCTCAGCACCTGCGCGTGCTGCGAGACGCCGCCCTGGTCACCTCACGCCGGGACGGGACCAAGCAGATCTACACGTTGGCCCCGGAAGGTGCACAGATGCTGCGCGAGTATGCAGAGATGCTGTGGCGCTCCGCGCTGGCCGGCTTCAAAGATGCTGCCGATCCCGGACCACGTGACCAGCGGTTACCGGCCGCCGAAGAGGGCGGGCAGGTCGTTTCCATGAAGAAAATGAAGCAAACACCAGAGCGCAAGGAGAGTTGAGATGGAAACACAGATCCTCGAGCCCGTGCGGGATTCGGTTGTAGTCGGGCTCGCGCCCGAGCAGGCATTCGAACTGTTCACGGCCCGCTTGGGCACATGGTGGCCCCACGGTCATCAGATCGCGGCCCGCCCGTTCGTAGAGGCCATCGTCGAACCTGTAGTCGGGGGCCGGTGGTATGAGCGGGACGCCGAGGGCGACGAATGCGACTGGGGACGTGTCCTGGCCTGGGAGCCCCCGCACCGATTGGTGCTCTCCTGGGCCTTCACCGCCCGCTTCGAGCCTGAGCCCAACCCCGACCGCGCCAGTGAGGTCGAGATCCGGTTCCGCCCCCAGGGGCAGGGCACGATCGTCGAACTCGAACACCGCCACTTCGAACGGCACGGCGACGGCGGCGAGCAGATGCGCAACTCTGTTTCCGTCCCGAACGGATGGCCGGCGGTGCTTCAGGCATTCAATCACTCCGCGGAGTCCGCACGCCCCCAGATGCGGACGGCGCCCGAATAGTCCGCTTCGCAAACTTCGGGGCGAAAGAGTCGCCTGGTATGTGCGACCAAAGAGCGCCGAGATTCCCCAATGATTAATGCCCTTCGCGGTCCGGTCATCGGCGCGGTCAGTGGGCTCTAGGCGGGTTCCTCAGGGCTCACTGACCCTTTCGCGCCTCGTGGAGGGCCCTTGGTTCTCGTGTTCGGGCCCGGCCGCTGCCAGGAGGCGTGGATTGTCGGCATGAGACAGACCTCCCACGTTCCCCGCGACGTTTTGGCTGAGCGACTCCTCGGTGTCGCTGAATTAACCCATGCGCACTGGTTCTTCGGCAACCTCTATGAGGTTCAGGTCAAGGTTCCCGACCGCGTGGCAGGAGCAGAGCCGAGCAGTGAGCTTCCGCGTTCCCCTTTCGGGGCAGGCAGCCCGGGCCGCTATTACGTGCCTCTCGCGCCGCTCAACGCACCCGCGGCCATCGGTGCGCTCATCGCCGGCTGGAACCGACCCGCAACCAGGGCCTCCCTGATCGTGGCCGCCGCCAGTTCAGCCGCGGGTGCCGCTGCTACCGCCTATGTGCTCCGGTTTCTGAACCCGAAGCTGTTCTTCAGCCCCCACCCCCTCAGCGAGAACGAACGCAGACCGTTGCTGACCAGGTGGTACCGGGTCCACGCATTCAGGCTCACGGCCAGCGCCGTGGCCCTGACCGCCATACACCAAGCCCGCACAAACAGGCTCAGGAACCGCTAACCCCGTGATTTCGGCGGTAAGAGGCGGCCTCCCCACCCTACCGACTCATGCCTACCGGACAGCAGAAATGAAAGCCTTTGGACACCTCGATCCCCGCGATGCGCTCCTCGTTAAGACATCATTGACGAAGTATCGCTGGGGACGGCCCGGATGGGCACAGGACGGCACTTGGGGGACAGGAATGGCGCGTATCCACAGCAGGACGGAACGCCGCGCGGGTGTGGGACGAACCTGGCCCGGTCTTCCGGAGCACGCCGCGGCGCAGGCGTGGTTGGTCTCGATCAAAGCTCGGCGTCTCGCACGCGTGTTTATGTTCATGGGGCTGGCGGCCCTGGTCACGTGTCCCCGCTCAAGCTCGTCGCGGTCCTGGCAGCGCTGATCGCCGGGTTCTTCGAGGAGACCCTATTCCGAGGCGTCCTGATGGACCGGCTAGCGGCCGCAGGCCGGTCACCGGCCCTCCACGTCCTCATCAGCGGGCTCGTGTTCGGAGGCCTCCACTTTTACGCCTTCGCAGGCCTCCGC
The DNA here is from genome assembly GCF_014639275.1 of Arthrobacter liuii. GTDB lineage: Bacteria > Actinomycetota > Actinomycetes > Actinomycetales > Micrococcaceae > Arthrobacter > Arthrobacter liuii. The sequence goes on from NZ_BMFW01000012.1 coordinate 33,859, forward strand.
CAGCCGGCGGCCACACACGTCAAGGCAACCTGGGCTTCATCGTGCCCCAGAACATGACACTGCCGTCTTCCAGGAACCCAGCGAACGACTTGCCAACCCAATGCCAAGCATGCTTACTATGGGTGCAGCCGAATGCGAACGGCTGCCGAAACCAGAGGAGGAAACACCATGGGACTGGGCGACAAGATTGACAACGCTGCCGAGAAGGCAGGCGGCAAGGCCAAGGAGACGGCCGGCGCCGCAACAGGCGATGAGAGCCTGCGGGCCGAAGGCCAGGCAGATCAGGCCAAGGGTGACTTGAAGCAGGCCGGCGAAAAGGTCAAGGACGCCTTCAAGCACTGACAGGTATTACGGGAAGGGCGCGCTCAGCGAACGGGGCGCGCCTTTTTCGTGCCTCCGGAACGAACTGGCGCGGATCCGCTACGCGATGCTCGCTGCGGTCCTGCTCCTCGAAGCCGCCGCAGCCGGGTGCCGCAAAACTGGTGGACAGGCTCCCGGGCCAGGAATACCTTTAAGCCGTCCCAGCACGACCCAACAAGGATGATGGAGAGGAGTCCGATCACGGGAACCACAGAAAATGTTGACTTGGTCCGGCGCGGGTATGAGGCCTTCGCCGGGGACATGACGAGCCTCAGCGAGATGTTCGCGGAGGACGCGGTCTGGTACGCAGCGGGAAGCGGTGTGCTGTCGGGGACCAAACAGGGCCGAGACGCCATTCTGGCGTTTTTCGGTGAGTTGGGGGCACGCACCCAGGGCCACTTCAGAGCCAGCCTCAAGGACGTCGTTGGCGGGGATAACTGCACGGTAGCGATCCAGCAGACCCAGGCAACACGCGGCGAGAAGACTATCGACGTGGGCACCGTAATCACCTTCGTCATCCGCGACGGGAAAATCGCCGAAGGGCGGGAGTACTTCGAGGACACGGCAAAATTCGACGACCTCTGGGTCTAGGCCGGTTCCGGAGTTGCCAGCCAGATCCTAAGCATGCAAGTCCGGAATGCTCCACCGCCTGAAACCGGGTGGGCGTAGATTTTGTGCATAAGAATGACCTCCGTCGTTCGTCGTGAAACTCTTGCCGACCGACTCCTGGATGTTGCGGAGTTCACCCACGCGCACTGGTTCTTTGGGAACGTCTACGAGGCCCTCGTCAAAATCCCCCATCGGGTAGCCGCATCGGAGGCAAGCCAGGAACTGCCCCGGACCCCTTTCGGGGCAGGCAGCCCGGGCCGCTATTACGTCCCGATAGCCCCGCTCAACGCCCCAGCCGCCTTGGGTGCCCTTGTAGCAGGCTGGAACCGGCCTGGCACCAGGGCCTCCCTGATCGCGGCGGCCGCCAGTTCGGCGGTGGGCGCTGCTGTTACCGCGTACGTGCTCCGGTTCCTGAACCCGAAACTGTTCTTCAGCCCGCAGCCCCTCAGTGAGGACCAGCGCCGCCCGCTGCTGGCGCAGTGGTACAGGATGCACGCCGTCAGGCTCGCTGCCAGTGCTGTTTCCTTGGCCGCCATCCATCACGCCAGGACCATCAGGCTCCGGAGCCGCTAACCCGGAAGAACAACGCAGCACAGTATCGGGCAGCCAGAATGAGGAGGCGCCACGGCTGCCCTGGCCCCGCCGGCACGACGCAGACGCAGCCCCATGGCGGAGGACTCCGCCTTGGCGGACGCCTTCTGGTCCTGACCGCTCTCGTGCATGGTAATTCTTTCCCTGGCGCACCCTCGGGCACTGGCTGAACTCCCAGGGAATCGACGAGGGGCCAGGCGCCCGCGGCTCAAGGCCGCTGGAAACGACATCTTCCTCATAAGCCCAATTGGCCCCACTGGTTTCGCCGGCGTTCACCGGCTGCTTACGCCACTGTAAGGTCTGACCATAAGGCTGGGAGCATCCGGGGGGAGCGTCCAGATTTCGGACCAATCTGATTCCTCATGCCGTCGGGGAACACCCCGGCGTCCACACGAGTGTGCATGTACCACTCGCGCCATTTCTTGGTTGAGGGAAGAGAAAAACCCATGGGTAAGAAAACTGTTAAGAACATGCGTATGCGCAAGAGCGTCGCGGTACCGGCAGCGGCATTGGCCGTCGTCATGGCCGGAGGCGCCGCCTACGCGGCCACGCAGGGCGGCTGGGGCAACGCTCTGATCGGCCGCCAGGCCGACGGGTCGGTCCTGACCGCCACCAATCAGAAGATCACCCCGGCCGGTACCGCCACTGAACAGAGCGGCCGGCCGATGACCATGGCCGTCGCCCCGGACGGCAAGACTGCCGTGAATGAGACCTGGGACGGCTCCGGCCAGTTCACGGTCACCGACCTGGTCAACCACAAGGTCCTCCAGCAGCTGAACCCCTCCCAGGGATGGGGCTCCTCCTACGGTGGCCTGCTCTACTCCCCGGACGGGAAGACCCTGTGGGCCGCCCAGCCTGGCAACCTGCAGAAATTCGCTGTCAACACCGACGGCACCCTCGCCACCCCGGTCACGGTTCCGATGCCCGGAGCGAACGGCAACGATCCTATTCCGGCCGGGCTGGCCTACTCCCCGGACGGCAAGCAGATCCTGGCGACCTTCAATGGCTCCAACACCCTCGCGGTCCTGGACGCAGAGTCCGGCGCTGTGATCCGGCAGATCCCGGTGGGCAACGCACCCCGTGACGTGGTGGTCGAGGACGGCCACGCTTTTGTGGCGAACCAGGGCGGCAGGCCGGCCCAGCCCGGGGACAAAACCAACGACTCCTACGGGACGAAAATCGTCACCAACGATGAGAACGGCTCCCCTTCCACCGGGTCAGTCTCCGAGGTCGATCTGGCCACCGGCACCGTCGTCCGCAGCTACGAGACCGGCCTTGCCCCCTCGGCGCTGTTGGTCCACGGCGACAACATCTTTGTTGCCAACTCCAACTCCGACACCGTTTCGGTCCTGGACGCCAAGACCGGCAAGGTCGGGCAGACCATCAACGTCAACCCCCTTCCGGGCGCACCGGCCAGCAGTTCCCCGAACTCGTTGACCATGCTCGATGACACCCACCTGGCCGTCAGCCTCGGTCAGGCCAACGCGGTGGCCGTGTATGAATTCAAGGACCAGCAGACACCGGCGACCTTCCAGGGCCTGATCCCCACCGGCTGGTACCCCGGCACTGTCCAGTACGACAAGGCGCTGGGACAGCTCGTCGTCGCCGCGCAGAAGGGCGAAGGCTCCCTCGGCGCCCCCGGAGCCAACGGCGGCCACACGGTGTATTCGGACCTTGGCCTGGTCAGCACCGTTCCGACCCCGACCCCGGAGCAGTTGCCGGAGATGACCAAACAGGTCTGGGCGAACAACCAGTGGACCGAAGCTCTGGCCGATTTGAAGAAGGACCCGTCCCAGGGCAAAGCCCCGGTCGCGATCCCGCGCCGTGACGGGGATTCTTCGGAGATCAAGCACGTGTTCATGATCGTGAAGGAGAACCGCACCTACGACCAGGTCCTGGGCGATGACAGCCGCGGCAACGGCGACCCGGCCCTGGCCGAGTTCGGCGGCAAGACGACGCCGAACCACCATGCACTGACTTCGGCCGCCGGTCCGCTGCTGGATAACACCTACTCCTCCGGGACCATGTCCGCCGACGGGCACCAGTGGCTGACCCAGGCCACGGTGGACGAATACCTCACCCGCTCGATCGGCAACTACGACCGCAGCTACCCCTACAACGGCGGCGACGCCATGGCCTACAGCAGCACCGGGTTCCTCTGGGACAACGCCGCGGCCCACGGCGTCAGCGCCAAGGACTGGGGTGAATACACCAACAACTGGACCGATAACGCCGGCGACGGCGATAACCACACCTGGACCCAGTGGTACCAGAACACCAAAGCCCAGGAAGCCGGGCAGCCCGCCGCCATCCCCGCTGACCAGTACCACGCCTCCACGGACGTGCCGTCCCTGTCCAAGATCCTGCACCCGCAGTTCCCCGGGTTCCAGCTCCAGGTCCCGGACCAGNAGCCATGGTTGCCGACAACGACCTCGCCGTCGGCCGCATCATTGACGGTATCTCCCACTCCAAATACGGCAAGGACTCCGCCGTGTTCGTCATGGAAGATGACAGCCAGGCCGGCGTTGACCACGTCGACGGTCACCGCCAGCCGGCCATGGTGTGGAGCCCATTCGCCAAGAAGGGCGCCGTTGTGAACAACTACTACACGCAGCTGAACATCGTCCGGACCATTGAACAGATCCTCGCGCTGCCCCCGATGACCCAGATGGACCTCGCCGCCCAGCCTATGTTCGACGCGTTCACCGACAAGGCCGACACCACCCCCTACACCGCCCAGCCCAACCAGATCCCGCTGGACACGCTGAACGGATCCCCCGCAGCAGCAGCCCCGGCCGCCGCGCAGCCCGCCGCCCAGGCCTGGGCCGACTGGTCCAAGAAGCAGGACTGGAAAGGCCCGGACCGCGCCAACCCCGCCCGACTGAACCACGCCGACTGGTACGCCGCCCACAACTTCACCCAGCCCTACCCCGGTGAAGACAAGATCCTCACCCCCGACGAAGTCAACGCAGGAACCGCCCAAGCACCCGCGAAGGCCTCCGCAACCGACACCGACGGCTAAACAAATACCCCACACCGCCCGACTCAGCCATCCTGAGTAAGGTACGCCCGGCTTCCCACCCATGGGAGGCCGGGCGTACCGTATCGGTCCATGCTTAGCACTACTGCGCAAGCCAGGTCAGTGCTTCCTGCTCGTCCTCGAAATACTGGACGGGGCAGCCGGGCCACGCGAGTCCGCGGAGGCTGTGGGCGATGATCCTGTCTACCGGGGAGCGGCCGAGAAGGCGAACGCTGCGACCGTCGACGCCTCGCTGTAGAACGCGACGGCTTCCCTGCTGACCGACTCAACGTTTGTAATCTCAAGGAGAACGGCAACGGGGCTGCCCCTGGTGTGGGCCAGCACTTGGGTACTGGTCCAGGCCCCGTCGGCTTGGTTGATTTGTGCCTGAGGCTGGAGAACCAGTCGCAGGATACCGGGCCCGACCCAGGCGATGGTGACACGCGGGGTCGACTCTTCCACCTGCTGCCCAATGTCCCCAACCCTGTGGGTGTCAGTACATTCCCCAGATGCCATGACGCCTGCATTCAGCCTTGGCAGCCCCGCGATGAAATACAGACGGCTGCGTTCCTCAAGCCCGTCTGCATCAGGCCTTCAGACATGCTATGAGAAAGGCGCGTCAAGGTCGAGTATGTGACTCCCTCGCCGACGCCGGCACCTAAAAGCCAAAGCCCCGGGCTGGCTAAGGGTCGCCGGCCCGGGGCTGGTATCAGCCTGGCTGCTAGCTTTTGCCGAGGAAGATAGGGTTGGTGAGGGCTGCCATCGGGCCGAGCAGCAGGGTGGTGCCCATGTTGTTGCCGTTGCTAGGCGTGCCGTCCGCCATCGGGTGGCGGACTTCGACGCGCACATAGGCGGCGAGTTGGGCTGTTGTGATCCACTTATGGCTACCCTGCCCGGAGGCCGGGAGGGTGACCTGCTGGGTCTGGCCTTCGTCGGTGATGATGCGAAGGACGCCGTTCGGAACGCCGGCGACTTCCACGCTGACTGTGACCGGCGCGTCAGGGGCGACGTCCAGATGCTCCCCGACGCCGGCTTTGCGGCCTCCCGCAGAGGCGGTGACGTCGAGTGAGATGCTGGCGGATTCGGCGATCCAGCTGCGCCCGCTGCGGATGCCCTCCAGCACAGCGTCGTGGGACAGCGCTGCAGCGTTGACGACGTTGTGGGGCAAGCCTATGACCTGGGGTGCACTGTGCGCATCGCTGTTGCCCATCGCCGGCACCCACCGCCCGCCGGCCCGCACGGAATGGGCGAGCATGGAATCCCAGGTGTTGATCGCGTATTCATCGTCAGCGGTCCACGGCCCGGTCCAGACCTCGACGGCGTCGGCGTCGTCGTACCCGAATTTCCAGCGGCACGCGACATACGGGCAGTAGGGGTGCGCCGGCACGACAAGCCCACCGGAGGCGTGAATGTGCTGCGCCTCTTGTTCGAAGCCTTTCTCACGGGCCCGGTAGCGCCAGTCGATCCAGTCTCCCGGCTCAATGCCCAGGGCCAGGTAGTGGCCATTGCGGGTAGTGACCTCCTCCCCGGTGAGGATGAGCAGGTCATCCCCGGCCAGCGGCCCCCACACACCGTGGGATGCCGGGGTGTTGTGGTCCGTGCTGATCATGAAGTCAAGCTTCGCCGCTCGGGCGCCGGCAGCAACCTCGGCCGGGGTCCGCTTGCCGTCGGAGTAGATGGTGTGCAGGTGGGCGTCGCCCCGGTACCAGCCGGCCCCCTTGCCCTTCACCTGCTTCGGCGGGTACTGCGGCTCGAACGGCTTGCCGTCGGGACCGTACTCGAGGGTCACGTTGACGGTGTAGTCCATACCCTGCTCGGCCACCTGGTAGGGGCCCAGCGCGATGTTCCAGGTGCCTTTGCCGACGGGACCGGGGAGGTAGCCGGGTGTGGCCTCGGCGGCGCTGATGAAGAACTCGGTCCGGAAACCACCGGACCAGCCACGGAAGCCCTTGCCGGCAAGGTCGGTGCCCTTTTCATCGAAGACACCGATGTCGCAGGAGTTGGAGAGCAGCCCGGGAGTGACGCTGGGCTTGCTGTAACTGTAGGAGACGCTGATCTTATTGACACCGGCAGGCACCTGGACCGGCAGGTATACGAAGTCAGCTGCCCCGGGGTCCAGATGCCCGGTGATCGTCTGGGTCTTGCTGGTGCCCGTATCCGCGGCCGCGAAGGACATCGGCGCCAACGTCACGGCAGCACCGGCCAGCGCGGCGGCCAGGAAACCCCGGCGGGAAGGGGACATGGAAACACTTTCGGCCTCGTGGGCCTTGCATGGTGAAGTCACCGATCGAGTCTCACCATGCGGACTTAACCGCAAGCGACGCGGCGATGAACGTAACCCCAACGGCGATCATCAATTTGAGAGCGTCCTGGCATGTGCAGATAAGGCCTGCAACCCTCCGTTGCCTACTCGGAGATGCGCACGCAGTCCTAAGCATGCTTACTATGGATGCAGCCGAATGCGAACGGCTGCCGGGTTGCGTCGGCGCCAGTACCATCCTCTGCGACACCGTGCTGGAGGCGGGCCGCTCCGTGTCCATCTTCGCCCCGTTCGCCGAGCCGGCACCCAAGCCGCGCCGGCGCCGGTTCACCCTCCCGGACGACGAGGACCCATTCGCCTGAGTCCTCGGAGGTCACGGCCAAAAAAGTAAAGCCCGCGTCACTCGACGCGGGCTTTACTTTTGAGGCGGACTGGTCAGACGCGCGACCGGCCTTGGACGAAGTGGATGATCAGGACGATCACCGCCACGACCAGAAGGATGTGAATGAGACCGCCGCCGATATTGGCCAGCAGCCCGAGCAGCCAGAGAACGGCGATAATGATGGCTATCCAAAGCAACATTGGTATCTCCTCGTTCGTCCGCGGTTGGAAGTGCTGACCCGCCCGCTCTTCGTATGATGCGCTCATGCTACGGCACGAACAGGCTCCTCAACAGGACAAACGCTGAATCGTGCGGGTGCCCGGTGTGTCTGAGCGCACCCGGGCAGGGGAAAAGTCGTTTCCGCACACATACGGCCCATGACTGAACTGCGATACATCGAGACCGAAGAGCAGTGGGATGCCCTGCCGATCGGCACGCTCGCCGGGTCGGCTACATCGAGCACGATGACAACGGCGCCGGGATCGACGAGGGGAAGAAGAAGATCACCTCCGCGTCGAGGGTGACTTCCGTGCCAATGTCGGGGACTACATGCTGGCCGGCGGCAAATACTGGGCCGAGATCCGGGGCTGGGAACAGGGCGCCTACGCCGTGGACACCGCCGCCATCCGTGATGCGGCCACTCCGCCATCGCAAAGTGATGCATCCGCCGAAGCAGCGGTCGACGAGGCAATCGCGGACTACAACCGCGCCTTGGACGACATGAACCGCATGTCCAGGAAAGACATCCTCTCCCCCGACCTCCAAGGTCCAGGCCGTTCTCCGGCAAAACGCATCATTGAAGCCCTGTCCGCCCTGGGCTGGGCTCCCGCGATGGAGTACCCGGAAGGCGTGCAGGTGTGGACGATCTCGGGCATCCCGGACGGCGGCCGCTCCGACGGAACCCAGGCGTACTTTTCCCTGCCGTCCCGTAAGGACGAGCACCGCTTCGACTTCCAGGACCGCGGCGACATCTGGCTCGGGAAGCCCACCGTCACGGTCAACTTCGAGGTCCCGCGCACACGGCTCTGATCGCTCGTTGCGTCAATTCCCCACGAATGTAGGGTTTTAGTGCATGGACGCTGTGCGAGACCTCACCGTGGCCGAGGCGGTTGACGCCCTGGGCATCACCAGGGCGTCCGTTCGCGATTTGCTTCGCTCAGGCCGGCTGTCGAGCACCGGCAGGGCGGAGCGGGTCCTGCTGATCGACCGCAATTCCGTCGAACGCCTCGCGGCTTCCGGCACCCGGCGCGGACGCCTGGACTGCCAAGACAGCCTGGGCCGCGCTGCAGGCCGACATCACGACACTCAAGGACGCCGCCCCCACGGATAGGATCGCGGACGCCTTCAAGATCAAGACCACCGCCTCTCCGGTTACGGCGCCCAGGTCCAGGAGATGGTCCAGACACTCGTACAGAAGGCTGCAGCGCCGGCCGCATAACCGGAAGCATCCTCTACGGCTCGGGCCGGGCAACCCTCAGCGGTTGCCCGGCCTTTGTCGTGTCTGGGGCAGCACCAGGCCACCTGTCAGTTAATGCATCGTTCAGGCCCCATCGGTCCAGTGCTTCACCAGGCTTCACCGACTCTTCCCGGCCACGGGTCAGACTGGCTCCATGACTGACGACAAAGAAATCTTTCGTTCCGGGTTCTCACGCCGCGGCTTTTTCGGCACCGCGGCAGTAGCGGGCGTCACAGCCGCCTGGGCATCGGCCACTCCGGCCTCGGCCGACGACAAAGCAAAGCTGCCCTCCTCGGCGGGTGATCCACTGACCACCCCGGTAGTGAACGGGCTGCACCTACAGTTCGGCGCCGATGCCTCCAGCGAAGTCGTCGTCTCATGGCACGCCCTGCAGCCGGTCAAGAACGCACGGTCAATGCTCGGCGAAGCCGACGGAAGCTACGGCCGGACCGAGGAGGCCGTGGAAACCAGCTACGTTGACGCTAAGTCCGGGCAAAAGGTCTACGCCTACCACGCCAAACTGACCGGGCTCGCCCCGTCCCACGACTACATCTACGCGGCGATCCACGACGGCGCGCAGGCGGAGTTCGGTTCTTTCCGGACCGGTCCGCGCGGACGCGGAAAGATCACCTTCACCAGCTTCGGCGACCAAGGCACCCCCACCCTTGGGAAGAAGGCCACCAATGCCAGTGGTGGACAGCAATGGGTCAACGACAACCTTGGCTCCCCCGCGGCCGGCGACATGCCGGCCGGAGTCGAACGCGTCCAGCCACTCTTCCACCTTTTCAACGGGGACCTCTGCTACGCCAACCTCTCCGAGAACCGCGTCCGGACCTGGACGGACTTCTGGGACAACAACTCGCGCAGCGCCCGCCACCGACCCTGGATGCCCGCAGCCGGGAACCACGAAAATGAGCTCGGCAACGGGCCCATCGGATACGCCGCCTACCAGACCTACTTCTCCGTTCCGCCGCAGCCCGGGCAAACAGATGTCACCCGCGGTCTCTGGTACTCATTTACGGCAGGTTCGGTACGGATCATTAGCCTGGCCAACGACGACGTCTGCTACCAGGACGGCGGCAACAGCTACGTCCGGGGCTACTCACAGGGCGCACAGAAGGCCTGGCTGGAGAAAGAACTCAGCGCCGCCCGATCGGATCAGAACATCGACTGGGTAGTAGTCTGCATGCACCAGGTAGTCATCAGCACCGCCGGATCCTTTAACGGCGCCGACCTCGGCATCCGGCAGGAATGGGTGCCCCTCTTCGACAAATACGGGGTCGACCTCGTCGTTTGCGGGCACGAACACCACTACGAACGCTCCCACCCGATCCGCGGCCAGCAGAAGAACGCAACACTGACCCCCATCCTCGCGGATACCCGCAAGGACGTCATCGACACCACCAAAGGCACCGTCCACCTGGTCCTGGGTGGCGGCGGAACATCCGTAACCTCGAACCAATTGTTCACCAACCCTCCCGTATGCCGGGTCATCACCGCCGTGGGCCAACCTGACCCCACGACGCACAAGCGTCCACCGGTCTATGTCCAGGAAGACGCCCCGTGGTCATCCCAGCGCGACGCCGCGAACTCGTACGGTTTCGCATCCTTCAGCGTTGACCCCGGCACCGAACCCGGAGGAACAACAAAGATCGAGGTGACCTACTACAACGTCACCGGCCCGCAGGGCCAGCTTGCTTCCTTCGAAACCTTTACACTCCAGCGGCCCCGGTCGGATTCACCAAAGAAGGCCGGCGCCGAGGAAAAGGACAAGGTCCACAGCTAAGTCCTCAGCTGGGCCACGAATAGAACATCCGCGCTTAGGTCGGGCAACCTTCACCGGTTGCCCGGCCTTCGTCGTCTCTGGTGAGACGTCCAGCGCTTGAATTTCACCCAGCTGCCACGGCAACATTTTTGCCCGGCCCATCACGCCGCCGCGCCTTTCTGCGTGAGCAGCCACGCCTCTACAGCGGAAGCTCGGGATAAACCCCGGACAGCCCCTTGTATTAGGGGTTTCCGGGGTTTTTCGCTGGTTAAGGGCCCGGGCAAGATCTCGACGGCGGGAAACCCCGGAACCTACTTCACTATGGACCGGATGAAGTCCTGGTCCTCCCGCGATATGGCTGCTTCACCATGCTGCCCCGTGGCAAGGTTCTCTCCGGATTCCTTGGAGATTACTGCCGCGATTGTTCGTGGGAGTATCTGGCATCCCGGGTTGTCGACGAGCCACTGCTTGATGGCCGGGTCAAGGCTGCTCCAACGGTCTTTGAGGTTCATTGCAGACTACTGCCTCCTTGCTCTGACGGCAGAGCCCAGGCTCTGCAGCAGGCGCTTTGCCCGCCCAACCCACAAGTAAACCGCGGCATGGCAAAGGGTCACAGGGACTAAAGTCTCGATTTCGAGCCGAAATTTGAAGGACGTCTCATCGGCAGACGCCCTCCGCGTGCCGGAAAGTTGTTCCGCGCGCCACGCAGGGTGCAGTGCCACGCAAGCCATTGGTCCATTGGCTGCTGCGATCCACGCCGCCGTCCGGGCATCCACGTCGGATAAAGAGTGCTGCGTGCCTTGCCAAGCCCTTTTGTTACGCCCGCCACCCGGGGTGTACGCCGAAGGTTCAGGGAACGGCAAGGCAGCCAAGGTATCATCCCCACATGACCCCCCGCTTCCAGGCTGCTGTTCCGCGCCCCACGGCCCGCACCCTTGCCTGTCCGGAGCGAAGCCGGACCCATGCCGGAGTCCAGTCGCGGACAAGGAAGTAGCGTGGAACCCAACGCGCCCCGGCATTTGAGCCAGGACGGCAAAGGCCCGGGCCGCAGGACGGTCCTCCTGGCAGCGGTGCTGACGCTGTCGGCCGCCGTGCCCGACCTGCAGCCGCATTCGAAGCACGTGCCCGAAGCGCAGGAAACTGCACCGGAATCCGGCGGTGATCCGGGGGACGATGCATCCGCGGTCATCAGCGTGGGCTCCCATGACGCATCCACACCTCCCGTGCCGCCGCGGACGCAGATCGTGGATACTTTCGGGAAGCGCCAGGCGCGGTACTGGGGAGTTGAGGCTCCCGGCGTCCTGACGCGGCTACCGCCCGGATCACCGGGCATCGCTCTCACCTTCGACTTCTGCGGCGGTCCCGGCGGCAGCGGCTACGACCAGGCGCTGCTCGACGCGCTGCGCCAGCGCCACGTCCCGGCCACGCTATTCCTGAATTCGCGTTGGATCACCGCCAACCCCACCACCGCACGGCAACTGGCAGCGGACCCGCTCTTCGAGCTTGCCAACCACGGGACTTCCCACAAGCCGCTGTCCACCACCGGCAGCACGGCCTACGGCATCCCCGGCACAAGGAACGCGGGGGAAGTCTACGACGAGATCATGCCGAACGATGGCGACATGGCCGGCATCAGCGGCAAGCGTCCCAGGTACTTCCGCCCCGGCACCGCGTACATGGACGACGTCGCCGCGGACATTCTGAGTGCGCTGGGGGTGAGGCCTGCGGGCTTCAGCATCAATGGCGACGGCGGCGCAACCTACCCCACCGCCGTCGTCGCCAAAGAGGTGGGAAAGGCCCGCCCGGGCGACGTGGTCATATGCCACGGCAACCATCCCGGCGGCGGAACGGCCGAAGGCGTGCGGCAGGCTGTGGACAAGCTGCTGGCAGCAGGAATCTCCTTCAGCCACCTGCCCTGAGGGCCACGCAGCTCCGCTGGCGGGCTGCGTGCTGATCCGATACGTTGACAGTGAAGCCCTGCCCCGCAGCGTTGGAAGGACCCCGGTCCGGCCGCTGCCAAACGTTAGGAACCCCCATGCCGGAACAGCACAACACGCCCGCCACCGGATGGATCCCTGCCTGGGCAGACCTTCAGGAACGCTCCATCGACCCCATCAACGCGGGTTTCGTCGTGGAGGGCGGCCTGGGACAAGCGGGTGGGGGCAGGGAGTACGTCTCGGCCTGGCCAGGCAGGGACGCGCAGGAGCTTGCGGCCAGGGCCGCAGACGAGCCTGGGGTGCGGCTCACGCTGCTATGCGCTGACGCCGCCACAGATGCTCCAGCCCCGGACGGGCTCGCCCCGGTGTCCGAGAGGGTGCTGCTCATGGCCCCGACGGCCGAACTGAACACGGGGGCGGAACTGCCTGAAAACTCGCAGGTGGCCCTGGCACCCATGGAGACGTACGACGCCGTCGAAATCACTGTCTTTGACCATCCCGTGGCCAAGGGACGGATCCAGGTGCGGGACGACTTCGCGGCCGTGGCCATCACGGAACTCCCGGAAGGACCTGACAAGGAGGCGTTCGAACGGGGCCTTTTCGCTGCCATGGCCGAGGAGGCGTTCCTCCATGGCGCGGAGTACCTGCACATGGTGGTTGAGCCGGATGCTGCTGCCCCCTACGAGGCATCCGGCTGGGCCGTCGCGGGCCGTCTCCTGGGCTTCGAAAAGAACTGACGACGGCGGTTCAGCCCACCCCACGGCGGGCGGCTGGGCAGCTGTCGATTCCAGCGGAACCGCAGGGTTCTCTATTCCGGCGCGGAACAACCACTTCTAGGATCGAATCATGGTTGCACCTCGGAGAGCCGTGCTCCGTGACTGGCGTGGTGACGCTTTGCGGGTCTGGTGCGACGCCTTCCGGGTCCACCGGCAGGGCCAGGAGGCGATCCGCGCCCGGCAGCCAGAGCGGCTGGCGACCCGGGCTGGTTCACCGCGCAGATCCGGGAATTCGATGAAGGCTAGTCCGGCCTGCCTACCACCACCTGGGACGGGCTGTGGGTGACATAGCCGTTTGCCCAGGAAAACAGCGCCCTGACTTTCTGCTGGAATCCGGGCAGCAGGGCAAGGTGGACTGCCAGCCAGGACACGAAGGCCAGGGGGCCCTGCAGTTGCAGGCGCTGGGGCCCCAACTCCGCGACGGCTGCGCCACGGCCCACCATGGCCATGTACCCCTTGTCGCGGTAGCGGAAGGGCTCCCGCACACCGCCGGTAAGGTCCGCATAGATGTTGCGGGCAGCCCATTTACCGGACTGCTGGGCCACCGACCCAAGCTGCGGCAGCTTGTTCCCCCCGGCATCTGTGATGTTGGCGGAATCCCCCAGAACGTAGACGCCGTCCAGGTCGGGTGCTGTCAGGTCGGGTTGCACGTCCACCCTGCCGCCCTTGCCCTGCTTCAGGCCGGACTCGGTGATGATCCGCCCGGCCTGCAGGCCCCCGGCCCACACCACGATCCGGGCAGGGATGACGGTCCCGTCCTTCAGGGTCACTCCGTCGGGGCGGACTTCCCCCACGGGCTGGCCCATGTGCAGCTGCACGCCCAGTTTTGTCAGGCGGTCCCGCGCATACTTCTGCGACTTCTCCGAAAAAGCTGCAAGCACGTTCGGCACCATGTCCACCAGGTGAACGTGGCAGCGGGCGGCCAGTCCGGGCGAGAAGTACTTTGGCACGAGGTACTTGACGTTTTCGGCCAGCGCGCCGGCGGTTTCCACGCCGGTGGGGCCGCCGCCCACCACAATGACGTCAGCCCCCACTGCAGGCTCGCGGTCGGCCTCGTCCATGACAGCGGTGATGGCCGAACTCAGACGGGTTGCATCCGCCACGGAGTACAGGGGGTAGGCGTGCTCATCGGCGCCGGGGGTGTTGAAGAAGTTCGGCACGGCACCGGTGGCGATGACCAGGAACTGCGCCCGGTAGCTGGAGCCGTCGGTGGTCGTGACGGTGCGGTTGGTCGCATCTATGGCGGTCACCTCCGCCGTCAGGACCCGGACATTGTTGATCCTGCGAAACTCCGACCGGAGCGGCCGGGTCACCGTGGAGACGCCAATCTGGGAGGCAGCCACTTGGTAGAGGAGCGGCTGGAACTGTTGGTAGTTGTTGGCATCGAGCAGCAGCACCCGGACGCCTTTGCGGCCCAACTCCTCAGCCGCCGCTTTTCCGGCAAATCCGCCGCCAACCACGATGACCTGATATGAATCGTCCATTCGAGCAACATACCCCTCCCGGCGGGTGAGCAACAGGGTGCCTTTGCCACTGCCGCTGCGGCGGCCGTTTTGCCGCGGCTCGGGGCGGGGCAAACCTGCCGAACGGAGGTTCGCGGGCACCTAAGATGGCGGCATGGAAGACGAAGCCCTGGCGGACATTGCCGACCGGCTGTATGCCGGGTCGCTGGACGACTTCGTTGCGGCCCGTGCCGCAGCGGCCAAGGAACTTGCACGCCAGGACAAGGATCTGGCGGCAGCGGTCCGCGGCCTGCCGAAGCCTTCCGTAGCCGCGTGGGCCATCAACATGCTTGCCCGCCATCGGCAGGACGTGCTGGCGGGGCTGGGTGAGCTTGGGTCCCGGATGCGGGCAGCCCAGGACTCGCTGGACGCCCCTGCCCTCCGGGAGCTGGGCCGGGAGCGGCGCATCATGCTGGCGGACGCCGTCGACACTGCCAAGTCTGTTGCCCGGGAGCAGGGCCGCTCAATCAGCGACGCAATGGCTTCCGACGTCGAGGAGTCCCTCAGGGCACTGACAGCGGACGAGGGTGCGGCCAGCGCCGTTGGCAGCGGGCGGCTGTTGAAAGTCGTGTCCGCCGACGGCGTCAACGACGTCGACCTGGACGGGGTGGTGGCCCTCCCGGGGCTGCTCCCGGCGACGCCATCCGTCCGCCCCCTCACCGCTCCTCCGCACGACCTGAAGCCAGGAGCGTCCAAGACGCCGGGGCCGAGGTCAATTGGGCCTAAGTCAACAACGCCGGGGGCGGCAACGGCCAGGACGCGAACGACGGCGGAGGACAGCTCCGAGCCAAAGCCCACCAAGCCCCGGCTTGAGGCAGTGCGGCAGGGTCCGCGGCTTGCCTCGCCGCCGGCACTGGAGCGGGCTAGGGCCGCCCTGGCAGAGGCCCGGGCGGCGGAAGAGGAGGCCTTGCGGCTGGCAGGTGAACTGCAGGAACAAGAAGAACGGATGCGCGCGGAAATCGCGGAACTCCAGCAGCAGGCGGTTGAGCTGCGGACCCGGCTTAGTGCCACCGAAGAAAGCCTGGACCGGTCCCGCAAGCGGCTTGCCGCAACCTCCGCGGAAGCGAAACAAGCCGTACGGGCGCCAGGCAAAGCCGGCCGCACGGCCATGCTGGCGCAGGAACGCGTACTCCGGCTGGGCAACAACTGAGGGACGCCGGCGCACCAGCCCAGGCGGAAATTGCCTCTCGCCCTTGGCGCCGGCGGGACCTACTGTGGAGCTATGGACGCCGCAGCAGCACATGCCTTTGCGATTCCTCCGGTATCAGTTCACCGGCCCACCACGGCCGTTGAAGACATCATCACCCTGGCGGCCGGCGTCTGGCTCCTCACTGGAACCTATGTTGACGGCTGGGCCCACAACAACCTCCGCGACCTCGAAACATTCTTCACTCCGTGGCATGCCATCCTCTACTCGGGCTTCGCTGCCTGCGCTGTTTGGATTGCCGCCCTGACTTGGCGACGGCACGTCCCCGGCACCCGGTGGATGGAAGCGGTCCCCGCCGGCCACGGGACAGCGGCGGCAGGAGTCGTGCTCTTCCTGGCCTCCGGGATTGGCGACTTCGCCTGGCATTCGGTGTTCGGCATTGAGCAAAACATCAGTGCGCTGTTCAGCCCGTCCCATCTGGGGCTCGCCACCGGCGGCTTCCTCATCCTGGGCGCGCCGTTTTCCGCCGCCTGGCACGCGCCACAACGGCCGTGGCCACAACTGATGCCGGCATTCGTGAGCGCCATGCTCGCCGGCATGGTTGCAGCGTTCATCCTGCAGGAGTTCGCGGTCTTCTCACGCCACGGACTCATCCAGACGTTCACAACCGCTGCCGGGACACAGCCCGCGGTGACGGTCCCGACGTCGTCGAGCATCATGGTCTCCCTGGCAACGTTCCTCGTCTCCACGTTCGCGCTCTTCGTTCCAGTCCTTTTGCTGTCGCTGCGGTGGCGCCTGCACGCCGTGGTGCCCGCAGTCATGGTGCTGGTCCCCTCCGTAGCCCTGCAGATCATGGTTGCGCTGCGGGACGCGTGGCTCCTGCCGGTTGCCGTCGCCGGTTCCGTCCTCGTGGGGGCCGTGTGGGCGGTGGTGCGGCCTGCCCCTGGCCGTCCCGCGCGGCTCATGACCGCCGCAGGACTCTCCCCGGTCGTATTCTGGGCCCCGTATTTCGCTGGCGTGGCGCTCCACGACGGCTCGCTCAGCTTCTCCCCGGAGGTCTGGAGCGGAACCCTCGTTTGGACCGGGCTGGGGATGCTTGCGCTGGCCGCGCTGACCCTGAAGGCTGTGCGGGCAGGGACAACTGCCACAGCGGAGGATTCAGCCCGCTGATTCGCCTGAAGAGATACCACGATGTGCCCAGCGAACGGGCGCACTCTTCTTCGTGTCCGGCGACCTGCCCCGTGATGTGGAGCAACTGCATCGGGTACTTACTTCCGAAAGATGCAGTTCACCAGGCCGCCACGACAGGTCAACTACTGATTAGTAACTTGAGAGCTCCTGTTGAGACCCCAACCTTAAGAGGCCCCACAATGAGCTCTAAAACTAACGGGTGCGTCCTCACGACGGCCGCGGCCCGGCACCGCCGCGCGGCTGTCGCCGCGCTGGCAGTGTCACTCCCCTTCGCATTCCTTGCCCCGGCCGGCGCCTCCACCGCGGCGCCCACCGCCCCGGCACCGGACCAGCAGGCTGCCGCACCATCACAGTCCGCCCATCTCGACCTCGGGGCGCAGGACTTGCCCGAGACGCGCACCGTGACCACCCTGGCCCCCGGCCTGACCCGGACCGCCATCACCCGCGGCGAGCCCAACCAGGACTTCTTCTGGACTGCTGAAGTGGCCGTCCCGTCCACCTCACCGGACCCCGATGCCCCTGCGTCGGCCCTCTCCACCCAGGCACAGGCCCAGATGGTTGCCGACAAGCTCAACACCGCCGGCGTCACTGCCCGGGTGGAGCACGTACAGTCACCCAGCTGGCCGACGCCGGCGGCGACCTCGGCTACCGGGTCCGCGCCGGACAGTTCACCGCAAAGGCCGATGGAGCCGCCACCGTGAACCAGATCAAGGCGGCCGGCTACAAATCCTCCGTCATCTACACCGGCTGGGACGGCGACGCCGGCTCCAGCGAGGATGACCGCGGGCCTTGGAACCTGCAGGTACTGACCATCGACCCGAAGGAATTCCGCGGCGACCTCACGTCGTCGTTCGGCCCGAACCTCGAAGACCGCGAGACCACCAGCTCACTCGCCGCTGCTGCCGGTGCCCTGGCCGCGACAAACGGCGGTTACTTTGTCATGGACCCCAAGGCAGGAGCGCCCGGCGATCCCGCAGGCGCAGCAGTCCACGACGGCAAGGTCCTCAGCGAACCCGTCGGCGACCGCCCCGCCCTGGTCATCGACAAGAACAGCACCTCCATCCAGCGCCTGCACTGGCACGGCTCCGTGACCGGCACTGGGCAGGCTAAAGAACTTCCCCTGGACGGGATCAACCGCGTGCCCGGGCTCATCCGTAACTGCGGCGGCACCGACGACACCCCCACCAACCTTCCGCTGCACGACTTCACCTGCACGGACGCGGACGAGATCGTCGCCTTCACCCCCGAATTTGGTCCCACAACGCCTTCAGGGCCCGGACTCGAAGTCCTCCTTGACGCCCATGGCACCGTTACCTCGGTCAACCACACCCGCGGCGCCGCTGTCCCAGCAGGCGGACAAACCCTGCAGGCCATCGGTGCAGACGCGGACAAACTCGCCGCCCTGGCCGTCCCGGGTGCCAAACTGAAAGTCGACACCGACCTGCTCAACGAGGGCGGTAAGGCCTTGAAGACCGGCGCCACCACGGATGTCGTCAACGGCGGCCCGACCCTGGTCCAAAACGGCCAGCTCAACGTCACCGCCCGCCGCGACGGCATCGTCCGCACCAATGACAGCAACAGCTTCTTCTATGGCTGGGTTCACAAGCGCAACCCCCGCACCATCGCCGGCACCGACGCCCAGGGCCGCACCCTGCTCGTCACCGCAGACGGCCGCCAGACCACCAGCCTTGGCCTGAGCATCAAAGAATCAGCCGACGTCGCCCGTTCCCTGGGAATGGTCAACGCCATCAACCTCGACGACGGCGGCGGCTCCACCACCATGGTCCAAGGCAGCAAGGTGGTGAACTCACCCTCCGACGCCACCGGCGAACGCCCGGTGGGCGACGCCCTCCTCGTACTGCCCGGCCGCAAGCAGTAACCCCGCGCAGGCCGGACGCACACCCATTTCAACAATCCTGGAGAACCCATGAAGTCTTCCCCAGTTCCCCGGCCAGCAGGCCTCTCCCGGCGCGAAGATGCCGACCCTCGCCGAAGTGTTTGATCTCGCCAACCGTTACCCGGCCAGCCTGGCAACCGCACCGTGGCACTGACCAACAAAGACTTCCTGCAGGCCGGCCAGCCGGGCAAATCGCCCTGGCTCGGCGGCATCGACTCGGACGACTTCGGCGGGGACCTGGTGGACGCCGGCTGCGTCCCCTACGTGACCGCAGACATGGTGACCCGCGCCCACGCCAAGGGCATGCAGGTCATCCCCTGGACGGTCGATGACAAGCCGTCCATGCGCAAGCCCATGGACGACGGGGTCGACGGCGTCATCACCGACTACCCGGACAAGCTGCGGAAAGTCCTGGCGGAACGGTCCCTCAAGCTGCCCAAGCAGTACACCCTGGAACCCGGCATGTCAGCAGCGAGCTGATCACGGAAGAGGCGCGCCCTTTGCCGGGGCTCGCCTTGCTCGTGCCCGGAATCCTGGACCGTCGCCCTGGCCGAAGGCCAACGATTGTGTGGGGGTATCCCTGAGTCCAGGTGCCGCTGGGAAGCAACACGCGGTGCCCATTCCCAGGAATGTCAGACCCCGGTTGCAGACTGGATTTATGGAAAACCAAGCTGTACAGGAATTTCACGTAACGTACTTCGACGCCGACTGTGGCCGGGCCCGCTCTGAGGTCTTTGACACGCTGGAAGAGGCCGAGCGTTTCGCAAGCAGGCACTGCCACGGTGAGGACAGTTGGGCCGTTGTGGATGCCGTGACCGTGGAGCGCGTCCGGGCCGCTGCCTAGGCGGTACTCAGCTCACTGCAACAGGCCGCAATAACGTGTCAGCGGGCGGTTAAGAGCATCGGCCCGCGCTGCCTGGCAAGGTGCAGGCGGCGCGGGCGGACGTTGCTTTGGCGGTTGGTGGCCACCCAAGGGTTGGGCAGGTACCGCCGCCGCGGGTTAGGCGAAGTCGGAGACCGCGGGATCAGCCCCGATGCGGCCTTCGCCGCTCGCGGTCCGGTCCAGGTTGTTGATGGCTTCCACGTCCTCGGCGTCCAGGGACACCTCGAGTGCTGCGAAGTTCTCCTTGATGCGGGACTCGGTCACGGACTTGGGGATGACCACGTTGCCGATCGCGAGGTGCCAGGCGATAACCACCTGGGCAGGGGTGGCCTGGTGCTTGGCAGCGATGGACGCGACGGCAGGATCCTGCAGCAGGTCCCCGCCCTGGCCCAGCGGAGACCATGCCTGGGTCAGGATGCCCTTGGCGGCTCCGAACTCACGCAGTTCACGCTGGCTGAAGTAGGGGTGCAGCTCGATCTGGTGGATGGCCGGAACCACACCCGTTTCGTCGATGAGGCGCTGCAGGCCCTCGGCGGTGAAGTTGGAGACGCCGATGGACTTGACCCTGCCGCGCTTCTGAAGCTCGATCAGCGCCTTCCAGGTGTCAACGTACTTGTCCTGTTTGGGCTGCATCCAGTGGATCAGGTAGAGGTCCAGCGTTTCGAGGCCAAGCCGGTCCATGGATTCCTCGAAGGCGGCGAGGGTCGACTCGTACCCCTGGTCCGCGTTCCACAGCTTGGTGGTGATGAAGATCTGTTCCGGGGTCAGGCCCGAGCTGGCGATGGCGCGGCCAACGCCGGCCTCGTTGCCGTAGATCTTTGCCGTGTCGATGTGGCGGAAGCCTGCTTCGAATGCCTGGCGGACAACCTTTTCAGCCACGTCGTCCTCAACCTGCCACACACCGTAGCCAAGCTGGGGAATCGTGTTTCCGTCGTTGAAAGTCAAGGTAGGTGAAAGAGTCATGCTTTCCATCCTGCCAAACCTTCACCCCGACAGGGCACGTTTCCGGCCGCTGTCAGCCAGCCGCTTAACCGCGATATTCACCCGCCGGATCGGGAATATTTCCGTGGTGCTGCCCCGGCTATTCGCCGCGAAGCTGCCTCTCGGCGTCGTCCACCTGCTGGAAGACGGCCTCAGCGCGGCGCCGCACCGACGCCGCACCTACCGGCACCGGCCCCACTGCGAGCCGAAGCATCGCTGCCGCCTCGGCGGTAGTTGCCAGCGAATTTCCCGCTTTGGAAAGTGACCTGTGCACGTCCGCCAGGGCGGCCGGGATGTCCAGTCCGTCACTGGGCGCACGCCGCTGCGCCTCCATGCAGACCGCCCGGACACGCTGCAGAAGGGCAGTCAATTCGTTGGCAATGTCCACCAGCTCGCCGTACAGCTGGTCCTCTTCTACGCCTTCCAGCACCTGGTGGTAGCGGTCCAGTCCCCGGTGGAAGCGGTCGTGCGCGCGGCGCCACAACCCCTTGCCCAGTTCCACGTCATCCTTGCGCCCCTGCCTGGCGTCGCTGAAGAAGCCCAAGCGGAACCTACAGGTACTGGCCCGGGCCGTGGTCCGGGTCCTCGCGCTGGCTGGGCCGTGCCGCGCCCCCGGGCCGTGCTCCGGCCGGCGCGCGCTGCGGCTCGCCGTTTTCACCAATCACGACGCCGGGCGCAATCATGGTGCCGGGCGGAAGCTGCCGCAGCTGCAGCTGTGCCGCGGCGTGTTCCCGGGCTGCGTTCTGGGCCGCGATGGCCGTCTGGATCCCATGGAACAGCCCCTCAAGCCAGCCCACCAGCTGGGCCTGGGCTATCCTGAGCTCGGCATCGGAGGGTGTGGCCTCGTCGGAGAAGGGCAGGCTGATCCTGTCCAGCTCCGCTACGAGCTCAGGGGCCAGCCCGTCCTCAAGCTCCTTGATGGAGCGCGCGTGGATGGCGGCGAGCCTGCCCCTCGCGGCGTCGTCGAGCGGTGCCGACTTAACCTCCTCCAGGAGCTGCCGGATCATGGTGCCGATCCGCATCACCTTGGCAGGCTCGTCCACCAGATCCTGCAGGTTGCTGCCCCGCGGCCTGCCATCCCCGTCCGCCGGGCCCTGGACCGGAGCCTGGGTGTCGTCAACGGGAGTGCCTTCTACCGGGAGGTCCTCAGCTGCCTGAGTGTCTTTGGGATCGCTCATGCGTTCATACTCTCACGGCGCATCTGCCCGGGGCCCACTGGTGAAGCCATGTGGCAGGCTTGTCCGCTGCAGGCTCAATCAGCAGCACCTGCCCTGCGGATTGCTGTCCTGGCGGTCCGTCCGGTCCCGCCAGAACTCGCGCTCGCTGAGGGGTACTTCCTGGTGCCCGGCCGCCCGGTGGTGTTCCAGGTACTTGGCATAAGCGTCGGCGCCCATGACGGCGCCGAGGTAGCGGGCAAACCCGCGGAACCCGTTGGCCACCAGGGCAATACCGGCGCTCATTAGTGGCCGGCCCGTTCCAGGCGCGCGTCCGCGGGGACCTTCCCCCACTCGGTGGCCAGTTCACGTTCGGCGGTGGTCGGCACCAGCCCGGCGGGGGCGAAGACGCGCGACGGAAGAGCAGGGTCCTCATTATCGGTGGTGGCTGTCCCCGCCGACCGGTCACGGAACGCTTTGACCGTGGCCAGCACCGCCGTCACAATCACGATGATGCTGAGCACCACGAAGATCACTGACAGCCAGCCCTGGATGGCCGTGTTGCGGACAACGGCTTCCATCGCGGCCACCGATTTCGCGGTGCCGAATTCCTTCTTGCCGTCGGCCAGCGCCTTGCTGAAGGCAGCGTTGTTGGCGAAGTAGCCCACCGCAGGGGTAGAGGAGAAGATCTTCTGGTAGCTCGCAGTGATGGTGACCACTGCGGCGAACGCCAGCGGCAGGGCCACGATCCACAGGTACTTGAACGTTCCGCGCTTGGCCACGATGGCCAGGCACACGGCCAGCGCAATGGCGGCCAGCAGCTGGTTGGCGATGCCGAACAGCGGGAACAGGGTGTTGATGCCGCCCAGCGGATCGGTGACGCCCATCAGCAGCACAGCACCCCAGGCAGCCACCATGACGGCGGTGCACAGCCACGCACCGGGACGCCAGGAGGCTTCCTTGAACTTGGGGACGAAGTTGCCGATGGAGTCCTGCAGCATGAACCGGGCCACGCGGGTGCCCGCGTCCACTGCGGTGAGGATGAAGAGCGCCTCGAACATGATGGCGAAGTGGTACCAGAACGCCATCATGGCCGTCCCGCCGATGAACTGCTGCATGATGTGTGCCAGCCCCACCGCCAGGGTGGGGGCGCCGCCGGAGCGGGACACGATGCTCTGCTCGCCGACGTCCTTGGCAGTCTGCGCGAGGACGTCGGGCGTGATGTTGACTCCGGCCAGCCCGAGGCTGTTCACCCACTGCGCGGCCGTTTCCACGGTGCCGCCCGTGAGGGCCGTGGGGGCATTCATCGCAAAGTAGATGCCGCGGTCGATCGAGATGGCTGCAACGAGGGCCATGATGGCCACGAAGGATTCCATCAGCATGCCGCCGTAGCCGATAAACCGGGTCTGGCGTTCCTTTTCGATCAGCTTGGGCGTGGTGCCCGACGAGATCAGGGCGTGGAAGCCGGACAGGGCCCCGCACGCGATGGTGACGAACAGGAAGGGGAACAGTGCGCCGGAGAGCACGGGGCCGTTCTCGCGGGAAGCGAATTCACTGAAGGCAGGGACCGTGATTTCGGGACGGACAACGATGATTGCCAGCGCCAGCATGACGATGACGCCGATCTTCATGAAGGTGGAGAGATAGTCGCGGGGAGCCAGCAGCAGCCACACCGGCAGGATCGCGGCGATGAAACCGTAGATGAGCAGGCCCCAGGCGATGGTCACCTTGTCCAGGTGGAAGAACGCTGCTCCCCATTCCGTGCCTGCTACGGCGCCGCCGCCGATGATGGCGGCCATCAACAGGACGAAGCCGATGATCGAGACCTCCATGACCTTCCCGGGCCGCAGGTAGCGGAGGTAGACGCCCATGAAGAGGGCGATCGGGATGGTCATCCCCACGGAGAACACGCCCCACGGGCTCTCACCCAGTGCGTTGACGACGACGAGGGCCAGGATGGCCACGATGATCACCATGATGAGCAGGGTGGCGATGAGGGCGGCCGTGCCGCCGATGACGCCCAGCTCCTCGCGCGCCATCTGGCCGAGGGAACGGCCTCCGCGCCGCATTGAGAAGAAGAGCACCAGGTAGTCCTGCACCGCACCAGCGAGGACGACGCCGATTATGATCCAGATCGTGCCCGGGAGGTAGCCCATCTGTGCCGCGATGACCGGGCCTACCAGGGGGCCGGCGCCGGCGATGGCTGCGAAGTGGTGGCCGAACAGGACGTTGCGGTCCGTGCGGACGTAGTCCTTGCCATCGGCCTTGTACTCGGCCGGGGTGGCACGGCGGTCGTCAGGCTTGGTGATGTAGCGTTCGATCACCTTGGAGTAGAAGCGGTACCCGATCAGGTAGGTGCACACCGAGGCGAAGACGAACCAGATGGCGTTGACGGTTTCACCGCGGACGATCGCCAGCATGAACCAGGCGACGCCGCCCAGAAGGGCGATGGCGGCCCAGAGAGCAACCTTGCCCGGAGTCCATTTCCGGTCCTCGGCGTCGAGCAGTGCCTGGTCCACAGCGGGCGGGGGAAGATCCGGGTCTGTCGCCAGTCCGCCCTCCGCCCGGGATCCGTTGTTCCGTTGGTCAGGCACTCCGGCCATGTCTCCTCCTTGAGAGATTTCGCACTTCTGCTACGGGCACCCTACCAACCAGTAACCCGCCAGGAGCTACCGACGGCCGCGCGGCGCCGGCCTGTGCGGTGAGCGGCGTCGGCCCGGCGACGAACGACCGGGTCACGCTGGGCAGGGCCGCTGCCCACTCACCGGCGGCTGTCCGCGTTGAGCGGGGCGTCTTCCGTGGCCCCGTTGGACGTTTTGCGTGCTGCCCCCGCGGCAGCGGCCTGCGCCTGCTGGACCATCCTGGCCTCGCAGAGGTCCAGCCAGCGGACTTCCGCTTCGGTCTGGAAGATCAGCGAATCCAGGACCAGGAGCCAGGCGGTATCCGCGGCCCGCTGGTTCGCGGCAGTGTCGCGGCGGGCCTTGGTGTAGTCCTGCAGGGCCCTGATGGACGCCACGCGCTGGGCCTGGATGATGGCCTGGACGTCAACCCCTGGCAAGGTGACGGCGAGCGCGAGCTTGATGGCGAGCTCGTTGCGCGGGGGATTGTTCCGCTCCACGGGGGCGGAAAACCAATTCCGAACCTCGGCTTTGCCCGCGGGGGTGATGCTGTACACCACGTGGCCCTCGCCGTCGTCGCCCTCCCTGGCCACCAGGGCATCGCGTTCCAGCCGGTCAAGTGTGGTGTACACCTGTCCGATGTTCAGGGGCCACGTGGCCCCGGTGCGGTTCTCGAACTCGACCCGCAGTTGGTAGCCGTAGCGCGGCTGGTCCTGCAGCAGGGCGAGTAGGCTGTGCCGAATGGACATTGTGCTCCCCCGGGCTTAGTCATTGCCGGTATGCACAGGCCCCCAAGACCCTGTGCATACCGCGTATACCAAGCCTAAGCCGGAAGCCCTCGCAGGCGCAATACCGGGTATGCAGTTCTACATGACCAGGAGGACCTTGCCCACGTGGTCGCCGCTGTCGAAATAGCGGTGGGCGGCTGCCACCTGGTCCAGCGGGAATGTCTTGGCAACCAGCGGGCGGATCCGGCCATCGGCCACCAGTGGCCAGACAGCATCCCGGACTGCAGCCATAATGGCGCCCTTCTCCGCCACCGGCCTGGGCCGCAGGGCGGTGGCCACCACCGCCGCGCGCTTCTTCAGCAGCAGCCCCAGGTCCAGCTCGCCCTTGGTGCCGCCCTGCAGGCCGATCACCACCAGGCGTCCGTAGTCGGCCAGCGCGTCCACATTCTGCTGGAGGTACTTGGCCCCCACCACATCCAGGATGACGTCAGCCCCCTTGCCGCCGTTCTGCCGCCGAAGGCTCTCCGGGAAGTCTTCCTCGGCGTAATTGATGGCGATGTCCGCACCAAGGAAGGCTTTCGCAGTGCTGACCTTCTCGTCGGTGCCGGCCGTGGTGGCCACCTTGGCGCCAAACGCCTTGGCGAGCTGGATGGCCATGGTGCCGATCCCGCCGGTGGCCCCGTGGATCAGGACGGTTTCACCGGGCTGCAGCTGCGCGGTCATGATCAGGTTCGAGTAAACAGTCGCAGCCACCTCGGGCAGCGACGCGGCGGTGACCAGGTCCACACCGTCCGGGACCCGCAGCACCTGCTCGGCTGGAACGGCCACCTGATGGGCATAGCCACCGCCGGCCAGCAGCGCCACTACTTTGTCCCCCAGTGAGAAGGGCTTGCTGACACCGGGCCCGAAGCCCGCGATCCGGCCCGACACTTCCAGGCCCGGGATCTCGGACGCACCAGGCGGCGGAGGGTAGAAACCACGCCGCTGCTGGACATCGGCCCGGTTAAGGCCGGCAGCCACCACATCAATCAGCACTTCACCCTGGCCGGGCACGCAGGCATCCACGTCCCGGACTTCCAGCACTTCCGGGCCGCCCGGCTCCGATATGTAGACGGCTTTCATGGACCTCTCCCGTTCCTGACTCAAATCCTGGCTGCAACCAGTGTGCACCGGGCACCTTCCCGGGGCCTGTTTTGTTGCAGGCAAGTGCCTATGAAACACTACTAGCTGAGGAAGGTTGTCCGAGCGGCCGAAGGAGCTGGTCTTGAAAACCAGTGTGCGGTAACCCCGTACCAAGAGTTCGAATCTCTTACCTTCCGCAAGGAAACCCCTGGCAGCCGGCACCGGCCGCCAGGGGTTTTTTGCTTTAAGCGGCCGCCCCGGGCCCTGCCGTGTTGCGCGCACGTAAATTCTTTGGAGTAACACCCTGCCGAAACCCGGCCTGAAGACTACCCACCGGTATCGTTTTGTGCCTGCCGGCACACCGTTGGGTTTGCCGGCAGGCATCACTCCCGCCACCAGCATCTCCGGCACGGGTTGGGGAAACCCGGGCCGGAGGGCGGGCCGCTCCGTTGGGGAACGCCCCACCGAATGCACGCTCCAGCCACCCTGCGTTCATTCAGTGCTGTTGTCATATGCCTGGACAACCGCTTGGCCACGGGCACACTCCCGTCCCAGTGCGATCCATGCAACACGCACCCACCGGGCCACCCACCCGGGACACCTCAATGAAAGTAAGAGCCGATGCATCACACACCTTGGAAGTTAGCGCTGGGCACAGCGCTGTCCGCGGGGCTCATCGCAGCCCCGCTGGCAGCTGTCCCGGCGGCCGCGGAGGTCTCAGCCGCGGCCGGCACCTCCCCCGTTGTCATCAACGAGGCCTACCTGAGCGGCGGCAGCAGCGGCGCCGCGTTCAAGAACAAATTCGTGGAGCTGTACAACACCTCCAACGCCCCCGTGTCCCTTGACGGCTGGTCCGTGCAGTACCGCTCCGGTACCGGCACAACGGCTCCCAGCGGGGTAGCTCCCCTATCGGGGTCCATCCCCGCGAAGGGCTACTACCTGGTGCAGGGCAGCAGCAACGGCACCAACGGCGCCGACCTGCCTACGCCTGACATTGCAACCTCCCTGAACCCCAGCGGCACTACGGGCACCATCGTGCTCGCCAAGCAGCGCACCGCCGGCGCGCTCTCCACCGGCTCCGTGGTGGAAACGGCAGGCGTGGCGGACCTCCTGGGCTACGGCACGTCCAACACTTTTGAGACGCAGGCTGCCACGGCACCTGCCGGAAACACCGACGTGACGAGCCTCAACCGGACCGCCGGCGCGGACAGCAACAGCAACGCCGCGGACTTCACCCTCAGCGCCGCCATCACGCCGACGGCCACGGGCGGGGCTGCTCCCGCTCCGGATCCGATTCCCACCCCCGATCCCGTTGCAAAGTCCATCGCCGAAATCCAGGGCACCGGCACTGAAAGCCCGCTGGCCGGCACCACCGTCACCACCAAGGGCAAGGTCACCGCAGCCTTCCCCACCGGCGGGCTCAACGGCTACTACATCCAGACCGCCGGCACCGGCGGTGACCTGACGGCCACCAACCACGCCGCGTCCGACGGCATCTTCGTCTACTCACCCGCAACGGTGGGGTCGGTGCAGACCGGTGACTTTGTTCAGGTAACCGGCACCGTGGCCGAGTACTACGGCATGACCCAACTCAACGTCACGGCGGCTGCGGGCCTCACCAAGCTCACCGAGGCCGCACCCGAGGTCAAGCCCACCATGTTCACCCTCCCCTCCACGGAAACCTTCCGCGAGTCGCTGGAAGGCATGCTCCTGGCACCGCACGGCGCCATGACGGTGAGCGACAACTACAGCCTCAACCAGTACGGCGAGATCGGCCTGGCCGGCGGAACCGCTCCCCTGGTCCAGCCCACCGCCGTGGCGCCGTACGGCTCGGCTGACTACGCCGCCGTCGTTGCCGACAATGCCGCCCGCAGCATCAAGCTCGACGACGGGTCCAGCACCAACTTCCTCAAGGACGCCACCACCAAGGCCGAAGTCCTGCCGTATCTCACCACCACGGACCCCGTCCGGGTCGGCTCGCCGGCCACTTTCACCACCAACGTGGTCCTGGGCTACGCCAACAACTCCTGGAAGCTGCAGCCACTCGCGCACCTGACTGAGGCCAACAAGGCTACCGTCCAGCCGGCCAGTTTCGGCCCCACCCGCACCGAGGCCCCTGCAGCCGTGGGCGGCAACCTGAAGATTGCGTCCTTCAACGTCCTGAACTACTTCCCCACCACGGGCGACACGCTGTCCGGGTGCACGTTCTACGAGGACCGCGCGGGCAACCCGATCACCGTTCGCGGCGGCTGTGACGCCCGCGGTGCGGCCAATGCCGAGAACTTCAAACGCCAGCAGGACAAGATCGTCGCCGCCATCACCAAGTCCGGCGCCGACGTGGTGACCCTGATGGAGGTCGAAAACTCCGCGCAGTTCGGCAAAAACCGCGACGACGCCCTGGCCAAGCTCGTGGAGGCGCTGGATATCCCCACCCCGGGCATCTGGGACTTCGTCCGCACTCCCGCGAACGCACCCCCGCTGGCCGACGAGGACATGATCCGCACCGCGTTCATCTACAAGAAGGCGGCGGCCGAACCGGTCGGCGAATCGCTCATCCACAACGACACCGTGGCCTTCGCCAGCGCCCGCAAACCCCTGGCCCAGGTGTTCAAGCCCGTCGGCGGGGGCGCCGGCAGCGAGTTCATCGCCATCGCGAACCACTTCAAGTCCAAGGGCTCGGCAGCAACCCCGGACGACACGGACAAGGGCCAGGGCGCATCCAACATCGCCCGCACGGCGCAGGCCAAGTCCCTCCTGGACTTTGCCAACTCCCTGCAAGCGGCCAAGGGCACCGACAAGGTGTTCCTGATCGGTGACTTCAACTCCTACGGCAAGGAAGACCCGATCAACGTCCTGACCGGCGCGGGGTACGTGAACCAGGACGATAAGGCCAAGAACGCCGACGGTACCGCCAAGCACTCCTACCTCTTCGGCGGCCTGGTCGGCTCGCTGGACCACATCCTGGCTTCACCCGCGGCCAATGCGGTGGTCGCCGGTGCCGACATCTGGAACATCAACTCGGTTGAATCCGTGGCGCTGGAATACAGCCGCTACAACAACAACGTCACCAGCTACTACGCTCCGGACCAGTTCCGTGCCAGCGACCACGACCCCGTGGTGGTGGGCCTGAACCTGGCCTCCACGCCAGCAACTGTTGACCTGAACCTGCTGAACATCAATGATTTCCACGGCAGGATCGACGGCAACACCGTCCAGTTTGCCGGCACCATCGAGAAGCTGCGTTCCGCAGCCGCCCCGGGCGCCACAGCCTTCCTGTCGGCAGGTGACAACATCGGCGCGTCCTTGTTCGCCTCGGCGGTTGCCAAGGACCAGCCCACCATCGATGTGCTGAACGCCCTGGAGCTGAAGGCCTCTGCCGTGGGCAACCACGAGTTCGACGGCGGCTGGGCGGACCTGCGCGACCGCGTCATCGCGGGCGGCACCAACGCGAAGTTCCCCTACCTGGGTGCGAACGTCTACAGAAAGGGCACCACCGAGCCGGTCCTTCCGGAGTACACGGTGCTGGACCTGAACGGCGTCAAGGTTGCCGTGATCGGTACCGTCACCCAGGAGGTCCCTTCACTGGTGACTCCCGCCGGGATCGCCGACCTCGACTTCGGAGACCCGGTGGACGCCATCAACCGGGTGGCGGCGAAGATCACGGCGGACAAGCTTGCCGACGTCATCATTGTTGAGGATCACGACGGCGCCGGCTCCGGTGTGGTGGAAGGCGCCACGCTGGAGCAGGAAGTGGCAGCCGGCGGCCCGTTTGCCAAGCTGGTCACCGAAACGTCCCCCGAGGTGGACGCCATCTTCACCGGCCACACCCACAAGGAATACGCCTGGGACGCCCCCGTTCCGGGCGTTGCCGGCAAGACGCGGCCCATGGTGCAGACCGGCAACTACGGGGAGAACGTGGGCCAGATCCAGCTGACCGTGGACACCGCCAGCAAGCAGGTGGCCTCGTACAAGGCCGGAAACGTCAAGCGCACCGCTGACCCCGCCGCCAACCTGGTGGCAGCCTACCCGCGCGTGGCCGCGGTGAACGCCATCGTCAAGAAGGCCCTGGCGGATGCCGCCGTGGTGGGCAACCAGCCAGTCGGTTCGGTCACCAAGGACATCACCACCGCGTTCACCACGGACGCAACCGGCGCCGCCAAGCGTGATGACCGCGGCAGCGAATCCACCCTGGGCAACCTGGTGGCGGACTCCCTGCGATCCTCCCTGCAGCCGGCTGAGGCCGGCGGTGCGGAGATCGGCGTCGTCAATCCAGGCGGCCTGCGCAACGAGCTGTACTACGCCCCGGACGGCACCATCACCTATGCCGAGGCAAACGCTGTGCTGCCGTTCGTGAACAACCTGTGGACCACGTCCCTGACCGGTGCACAGTTCAAGACCCTGCTGGAGCAGCAGTGGCAGACCAACCCGGACGGCACGGTTCCCAGCCGCGCCTATCTCCAACTGGGCCTGTCAAAGAACGTCAACTACACCTACGACGCTGCGCGCAGCGCAGGTGACCGGATCACCTCGATACGGGTGAACGGCGAACTGCTGGATCCCGCCAGGTCCTACCGGGTGGGCACGTTCAGTTTCCTGGCAACCGGCGGCGACAACTTCCGGATCTTCACGGCAGGCACCAACACCCGGGATTCCGGGCTGGTGGACCGGGACGCGTGGATCGGGTACCTGCAGAAGAGCAGCCCGGTTTCCCCTGACTTCTCCCGACGCACGGTGGCCGTCACGAACACCACCGCCGCTGGGGTCAAGCCCGGCGAACCCGTCACCCTGGCGGTATCCAAGCTGGACCTGACGTCCCTGGGCAGCCCGGTGAACACGTCCCTGTCGGCTTCGTTCACGGACGCTGCCGGCACGGTGACGCAGCTGGGCTCAGTTCCGGTGTCCTCCGGCGCGGCTTCCGTGAACCTTGCGGTCCCGGCCGGGGCGGCTGCCGGGACCGGCACCCTGGTGCTCACCGCCGTCGAGTCCGGCACCGTGGTGAAGGTCGGTGTGCTGGTGGGCGCGGACACCCCGGCGCAGCCGGTCTGCGTCCCGCCGGTGAAGCCCACCCGCCCGGCGGACGTCAACGGCCAGGCGAACTACGGACAGGCTATGGCCGCCTACCGGGCCTGCCTGCGCGGCTAATCCCCCAGATGCGCCATCACCTGTGGCCCCTGTTCAGGGACCACAAGTGATGGCGCATCGCCAGTTAAACCCTGCGCAGGATTGCGGCGGCGATCTCGTCGGCGTCGCGGAGCGTGCGCTGGCCGCTGCGGTACGCGGGCCCGCCCTGTTGGCGAGCCTCGGCGGCGATCGCGGTGCCCCACTGGGTGGACGACAACTGCAGGCCCAGCACGAACAGGCCCTCGGTGACGGACCCGTTGGCGGCAACGGGGCGGTAGGGATGGGGCTCCACGTCCAGACCCGTGGACTGGACCGGCGCTCCTTCGGCGGTCATCATCAGCTTGGAGCGCACCAGCCCGTCGGACAGCAACTGTTCCAGCACCGGCGAGTCATTGGCCGAGACCCGGTTGCCGGGGGCCAGGGCCTCCACCATGGTCCGGGCCGTCGCCGGCGGCCCGGAAACCCAGGGCGAGGAGGCAGTGAACATCGCTGCCTTCCGGTCCACCCGGAATTTCGGGTCCGGCCCAACAAAGCTGACCACCCCGGCCCTTGCCAGCGCGGCGAGCTGTTCGGACCGGAGCGCCGGCGGTCCGCTGGCCAGGCCTTCTACAAACGACTCAAACCAGCCGCGCAGGCCGGCGACCCACGACTCATCGGTGATGCCGCCGTCGGCCACTGCTGTCTTCAGGACGGCGCGACCGTGGTGCAGTGCCGCAATGGCCATCTTGACCGGATCGTCCTCGCCCAGGGCCGAGCGCCGTGCATCATCAAGCAGGAACTCCACCACAGCGGCATCATGCTCGTTGCGCGTGGCGAAGGAACGGCCGGCCAGCGGAGCCGCCAGGCCCGGCAAATCCAGGCGGTGCCGGGGACCGACGTGCACGGCCAGGACGCTCTCAACGCTGTCTTCCCAGTTCGCCGCGCTGTGCGCGTGCGGCTGCAGGGCCTCCTCCAGCGCTGCGAGGAACGCCTCTGCATCGGGCACCGCGCCGGGCTGCGAGCGCACCAGCGTTGAATAGTAGGCCCAGAGGGCGTCGCGCTGCAGCAACGGCCAGAGGTCATGGTCGAACGCTGGCCGGATTCCTGCCTTGGCCAGCCGCCCGATGGCCGCCTCGGTGAGGTAGCGGAGCGTAATGGACGAGGCGTAGTAGCCGTTCAGCGCAGCTTTTGCCCGGTAGGGTGTCCCGCGCCGGGACGCCGCGATGATCAGGGGCTCCTGGCCGGAGGGTTCGTAATCGAGGCGGCTGTTGGTGGACACGAACTTCCCGCCCCGGCCTTCGGTGAGCTGGCCCATGGTGTCAAAGAAATTCAGGCCCATGCCGCGGACCAGGACCGGCTCGCCGGCGGGGATCCGGGACCAGTCCACGTCCGCGGGCGCAGCCGGGGGAAAGTAGTGCAGGCCCAGTTGCGCGGCCGAGGCCTGCAGATCACGCTGTTCCGGGTTCAACCGCGATGGGATGTGCCCCAGGGCCAGCACCACGGAGTTGGCCCTGAGGGTCACGCCGGTGCCCAGGCCGACGTCGAACATCCCGTCCCCCACGGGACGCACCGACACTGCCGACGTTTCGCGGAAGTCGATCGTGACGCCGTCGGGAGCCTTGTCCAGCAAGTCCTCAACCGTGCAGCGAAGGTAGCGTCCATAGAGGGCGCGGCTGGGGAAGTCGTTCGACCCCAGCACCGCCAGCTCCGCCCGTTCATCGGCGGTGAGGGCGGGCAGGGGGTCCCGCTGCTGCCTCACCCGCCACTGGTCGAAGGTGGTGCCGGCAACCGGTGCGGGCAGCGACGGGTCCTCGGGAATCAGCGTGGGGTAGAAGGACTGGGTGTTCATGAGGAACAGCCGGGACTGGCCGGGCTGCCATACATGGCCGGGACCTGCCGGGTAGGGGTCCACGACGTCGACCTGCAGCCGCACTGGGCCTTCCGCCGCGGCCGTGTGGGCGAGCAGCCGCTCCAGCACGCTGGTGCCGCGCGGGCCGCCGCCGATGATGACGGCCCGGTTGCTCTGCGATAATTCCACGGCATCCAGCGTACGGGCTGAAAGCGGGGTGTGCGCTGCACGCTTGACTTGCCAGCCTTGGGGGATGTTGTTTGGATGGGCGCATGACCACCACAGCAGCTGATCAAGCGTCCGTTCCCGGTCCCGGCCCGGACACCTCCGGCACCGCCTCCCAGGAAGCAGCACCGGAGCCCGTCGACGAAAATGTGTGGCTGGAGGACATCTACGGCGAGGAGCAGCTGGCCTGGGTCAAGGAGCAAAACTCCCGCACCGAGGACCTGCTGGAGGGCGGCGGCTATGCCGAACTAGAGGCCGCCATCCTGGAGGTCCTGGACTCCACAGACCGGATCGCCATGGTGGGAAAGCGCGGCGACTGGTACTACAACTTCTGGAAGGACGGGCAGAATCCCAAAGGCCTGTGGCGGCGCACCACCTGGGAGAGCTACTGCACTGACTCCCCCCAATGGGACGTCCTGCTGGACATTGATGAGCTGTCCCGGACCGAGGGCCACGAGTGGGTGTTCCACGGCGCTACGTTCCTGCGCCCTGATGCCGGCGAGCCCTACCGGCTGGCGCTGCTTGCCCTCTCCCCCGACGGCGGCGATGCAAACCGCTACCGCGAGTTCGACGTCGAGGCACGCGGCTTTGTTGATCCCGCCCACGGTGGATTCGACCTGCCGACGGCGAAGGGCAACGTGTCGTGGCTGGACGCGGATACGCTGCTGGTCGCCTCCACCGCGGACGGGTTGCCCAAGACGGCGTCCTCCTACGCCCGTACGGCGGTGACCCTCAAGCGCGGCAGTTCCCTGGCCACGGCACCACGCCTTTTTGAGGTGCCCGAAGACCACATGATGGCTCTGGTGGCGCACGATTCAACCCCCGGCTTCGAGCGGACCTTTGCCGTGGACTACATCGACTTCTTCAACCGCAGCAACTTTGTGTTGCAGGACGGTGGCTGGGTCCAGATCGATGTGCCCACCGACGTCAACGTCAGCGCCCACCGGGAATGGCTGCTCTTCCGGCCCCAGCAGGACTGGGTCCTGGACGGCATCACGTATCCATCCGGAGCCCTGCTCGCCGCCGGCTTCGAGGACTATCTCGCCGGCGTCCGGCGGCCCACCGTGCTGTTTACTCCCGATGCCCACACCTCCCTGCAGTCCTGGAGCTGGACCCGGAACTTCCTGCTGCTCAACCTGCTCAAGGACGTCTCCTCGGAGATCCGGGTGCTGGACCCGTCATGGGCCGCCGGCGGCGAGGAAGGCGGCTGGGCGGCCACCACACTGGACGCCTGCCCGCCGCTGCACGACGTGAACGCTTACGCCGTGGACGACGAGGACGCAGGGCCGGCCGACGGCGGCGCCGGCGACGACTTCTGGCTGGTCGCCACCGGCTTCACTACCCCCACTACGCTGATGCGCGGCACCCTGGAACGGGCTCAGGCGGAGCAGGACGACGCCGGGACGTCCGGCGTGGTGAGCCGGCAGGCGACAGTCAAGGCCTCGCCGTCGTTCTTCGCCGACGGTGACTATGAGGTGGAGCAGCACTTCGCCGTGTCCGACGACGGCACCCGGGTCCCGTATTTCCAGGTGGCTCCGCGGGGCCTGGCTTTGGACGGGCAGAACCCCACCCAGCTTTCCGGCTACGGCGGGTTCGAAGTCTCGCGGACGCCCGCCTACAGCGGCACGGTGGGCCGGGCATGGCTGGAGCGACGGACCCCGCACTCGGACGGAAGCGACGGGAAGGACCCGCACTCGCGCGGCGGAGTGTACGTTGTGGCGAACATCCGCGGCGGCGGCGAATACGGGCCTGCATGGCACCGCGCCGCGCTGAAGGAAAACCGGCACCGCGCCTACGAGGACTTTGCAGCCGTGGCCCGGGACCTGATTTCCCGCGGAGTCACTTCCCCGCGGCGGCTGGGCTGCGTGGGTGGCTCCAACGGCGGCCTCCTGGTGGGAAACATGCTCACCCGGTATCCGGAACTGTTCAGGGCCGTCTCCTGCGGGGTGCCCCTGCTGGACATGCGCCGCTACACCAAGCTTTCGGCCGGGCATTCGTGGATTGCCGAGTACGGTGACCCGGACGTTCCCGAACAGTGGGAGTACATCAGGACCTTCTCGCCCTACCACCTGCTCAAGGACGCGGTGGAGTATCCGGAGACCTTCATCTGGACGGCAACCTCGGACGACCGCGTGGGCCCGGTCCAGGCGCGGAAAATGGCGGCCCGGATGCTGGCCATGGGCATCCCCAACGTGTGGTTCCACGAAGCCCTTGAGGGCGGCCACGCCGGCGCCTCCGACAACCGGCAGGCCGCGGCGCTGCAGGCGCGCAGCCAGCACTTCCTGTGGAAGGCGCTGGCGGGCTGACCTCGATGGCACCCGGGTTGGTGGTCAGGAGGGCAGGCGCAGGCGACATTGATCGGCTGGCCCACGTGCACGTCCGCTGCTGGCAGGAGACCTATCGGGGGATGTTGTCCGACGGGTTCCTGGCCGCCGCGGATCCGGCGGACCGGCTACGGCTCTGGCGGCACCTGCTGGACCGCCCCGAACCCGCCGATGCGTGGGTGGCGTGCGACGGCGGGACGGTAGTTGGGTTCGCGGGTGCGCGCGTGCTGCCTGCTCCCGGTTCCCCGGAAGGGCACCCGCCGCCGGCTTCCGGAGACCTTGAGTTGTGGGGCCTGTACCTGCTGGCGTCGCACCAGGGCCTTGGCCTGGGCGGCCGGTTGCTCGCCGCAGCCCTTGGCACCAATGCGGCAAGCCTGTGGGTGGCAGCGGGCAACACCCGGGCCATCGGTTTCTACCGCCGTTTCGGCTTTGAACCCGACGGCGCCGAGGACGTCCTGCCAGACTGGGAGGACCTGCCGGAAATCCGGATGGTCCGCCCGGTGCAGAGCTGAGCGCAAGCGCCGCGGACCACGTCCGCCGGCCTGAACAACCTGTGGCGGGCACGTTTTGCACTGCATGGCAGGATCTGCGTATCCTTGGTGGGCTAGGAATAGCACCTGGAGACGTGCCAGAGCGGCCGAATGGACTTCACTGCTAATGAAGGGTCGGGGTTAAACTCGACCGGGGGTTCAAATCCCCCCGTCTCCGCGTTTGGCCCCGGTCCTCGGACCGGGGCCTTTTGCGTCCCCCGGAGCAGGGCGGAACGCGCTGTCCAACAATCGGACGCGGAGGGCGCCGGCCGTTTCCGTGGTGGCAGGATTAGCGCATGGCCGCACGCAGCACATCAGACCGACCGGAAGGTATCCGGACGGCGTGGAATCCACGCCTGGCACTCCTGGTGGCGGCAACATTCTTCATGGAATTCCTGGACGGCACGGTCCTCACCACGGCAATTCCCAGCATTTCGGCGGACTTCGCCGTTCCCGCCGCAGACGTCAACATCACCATGACGGCGTACCTGCTGACCGTAGCCATCGGGATTCCCATCAGCGGTTGGCTGGCAGAGCGGTTCGGCGCCAGGCGGATCTTCTGTAGAGCCATCGCCGTGTTCACCCTCGCCTCCCTGGCCTGCGCCTTCAGCCAGGACCTGGCCACGCTGACCCTGAGCCGCATCGCCCAGGGCGCCGGCGGGGCCATGATGGTCCCGGTGGGAACCCTGGTGGTCCTGCGGGGCACCCCGAAGTCCGAGTTGTTGCGTGCCACCGCGTTCCTGGTGTGGCCGGGGCTCCTGGCACCGGTCCTCGCACCACTGGTGGGCGGGGCGCTCACCACGTACCTGTCGTGGCACTGGATCTTCCTGGTGAACATTCCCCTTGGCGCCGCTGCATTTGTGGCTGCCCTGCGCCTGGTTCCTGCGGCACCAGGGGATCGCGGCAGGCGGTTGGACTGGCCCGGGATGGCGCTGACCACCGTCGGAGTGGGTGCGCTGGTGGCCGGCCTGGAGCTGGCCAGCAGCCACCCGGAGCTGCCCTGGGCCGGGATAAGCGCCCTTGCCGGGGTCGCCGCGCTCACCGGCGCCGTGCTCTGGATGCGCCGGACTCCCCATCCATTGTTCAACCTGCAGGTCTTCCGCACCAGGACGTTCCGGGCCATGGCCACGGGCGGATTCGTGTACCGGGTCACCATCAGTTCCGTCCCGTTCCTGCTGCCGCTGATGTTCCAGGCCGGGTTCGGCTGGTCACCGCTGCACGCGGGCGCCCTGGTGGCAGCAGTGTTCATCGGAAACATCGGGATCAAGCCGGCCACCACGCCGCTGATCAGGAAGTTTGGCTTCAAGGCCGTGCTGGTTTTCGCCTCGCTGGCATCGGCGGTCACGTTCGCCCTCTGTGCACTCCTGACACCGGAGACGCCCGAAGCCTTGATGGTTGTGCTGCTGGTATGCAGCGGCGCCTTCCGCTCCATCGGGTTTTCGGCCTACGCCTCCGTCCAGTATTCGGACATCCCGCCCGCGCAACTGACATCAGCCAACACGGTTTCCGCAACGCTGGTGCAACTCGGCACGGGCTCCGGCATTGCGATCGCAGCCCTGCTGATCCGGACCTTCGACGGGCTGGCCTCAGGACCGCAGGATCCCGCCGCGCCCTTCCGCGGCGCCTTCCTGGCGATGGCCGTCCTGATGCTGGCCAGCACCGTGGACAGCATCCTGCTCCCCCGGCATGCCGGGGCTGCGGTCAGCCGGCCTGGGCCAGAACCAGTGGAAGGACGGCTCCCGCCCCGGCCTGCCGAAGGGCCCGCCCCGCGACGGTAAGGGTCCACCTGCTGTCTGCGAGGTCGTCGATCAGCATCACTGCCTGGCCCTGGGCAGGCTGCAGGGCCGCTTCGAGCTCCGGGCCCACCACCAACCGGTCCCACACTCCCGCGAGCCGGTACGCACTGTTGCCGCCGCGGCCGCCCGTGGGACCGCCGTGCGCCGGCTGCAGCTCGCCAAGGTAGGGAATGCGCCCGATATCGGAGATCCCCCTGGCAAGCGAACCCACTAACTGTGGTTTGCTCCGGGACGGCACCCCCACGATGGCGGCCGGCCTGCCTGCCCCGCTCCACCCTGGGTTCCGGGCGTCACCCGTACCCCATTCGCGCAGGACCTGCACGCACGCCTGCAGCATGCCAGGATCCACGGGCCGGTCCTCCGCGCCAGCTGCAAACAGCTCCCGCAAGGCACCGCCCCACCCCAGGTCCGTCAGCCGGGCCAGGACCCGTCCCTCCGAGAGGCCTTCGCCCGGCTTGAGCTTCCCCTTCACGGGAACCCCCAACCGGTCCATGCCGCTGGGCCACTGAAGACGCGGTTCCAGGACCCCGCCCGCCCTGCTCAGGGTCTGGCTGGCAGCAGCTGTGGCGTCTGCAGCCACGTCCCCCGGAAACCACTGGCCTGCGCAGTTGTCACACCTCCCACAGGGACGGGCTGTCTCATCGTCCAGCACCGAGGTGATGTACTCCATCCGGCATCCCGCGGTGTCCTGGTAGATCACCATGGAATCCTGCTCGTCCACGCGTGCCTCGGCAATCCGGCGGTAACGCTCCGCGTCGTAGGCCCACGGCTGGCCGGTGGACCGCCAGCCCCCGCCGACCCGTTCCACGGCCCCGTCCACGGACAACACCTTCAGCAGCAGCTCAAGCGGTGTGCGGCGAAGGTCCACCCTGGCTTCCAGGGCCACCGTTGACAACGCCGTTCCGGCCTCGGCCAACGCAGTCAGCACGGCCCCTGCCTTCTCCTCCGAGGGCATGGACGCGGTGGCGAAGTACTGCCAGATCTCGCGGTCCTCGGCGCCGGGCAACAGGAGGACGTCGGCGTTGGCGGCGCCACGGCCGGCGCGGCCCACCTGCTGGTAGTAGGCCACCGGCGACGACGGCGCACCGAGATGGACAACGAAGCCAAGATCGGGCTTGTCGAAGCCCATTCCCAGTGCGGAGGTGGCTACCAGCGCCTTGACCTGGTTGTCTTTGAGCAATTGCTCGGCCCTTTCCCGGTCAGCTGGGTCGGTCCGCCCGGTGTAGGCCAGCACGTTGTGGCCTGCCTCAGCCAGCAGCCGGGCGGTATCCTCGGCCGCTGAAACAGTCAGGGTGTAGATGATCCCGCTGCCGGGAAGGTCGGCCAGGTGGGTCAACAGCCACCCCAGCCGCTCCTTCGAATCAGCCAGCGGCAACACGCCCAGCCGAAGCGAGTCGCGGCCCAGGGAACCACGGATGGTCAGGACCCCCTCGCCGAGCTGCTCTTCGATGTCGTGCACCACCCGCGAGTTGGCCGTGGCAGTGGTGGCCAGGACCGGCACCGTCTCCGGAAGGCGCGTGATGAGGTCCGCGATCCTGCGGTAGTCAGGCCGGAAGTCGTGGCCCCAGTCAGAGATGCAGTGGGCCTCATCGATGACCAGCAGCCCAGTCCGGCGGAGAAGTTCGGGCAGCTGGGTCTCCCGGAAAGTGGGATTGGTCAGCCGTTCCGGGGAAACCAGGAGGACATCCACTTCATCGGCGGCCAACTGCTCACGGACTGTGTCCCACTCGAGCTGGTTGGCGGAGTTGATGGCGACGGCGCGGACCCCGGCGCGGGCAGCGGCCGCCACCTGGTCCCGCATCAGGGCAAGCAGCGGCGAGACGATCAGCGTGGGGCCGGCGCCCCGGCGGCGCAGCAGCAGCGATGCCACGAAGTACACGGCAGACTTGCCCCAGCCGGTGCGCTGGACCACCAAAGCCCGCCGCCCGCCGTCGACCAATGCCTCGATGGCTTCAAACTGCCCGTCGTGGAAGACGGCGGCGGCGTTCCCCACCAGGCCGCGAAGGACCTCGAGTGCCTCGGCGTGCGTGGCGGTCGCCGGCGCCTGCGCGCTTGCCGTGTCTGCAACGGCGGTAGCGGAATTTGTGGACGTGTACTGGTTTTGGGCCATTGGTTCAGTATCCCAGCACCCTCCGACATGCTGCACGGCGCAGGGCTGCTATGTGGAAACCGTCCCAACGCCCGCTGCAAAGCCCCGGCTGTTACGAAAGTGCTCCCCAAACCGCCTTGGCCGCGGGCGCCGCCCACGTAAGATAAAGCCCGTGACTAGCGAACAGACAACGACATTTGATCTCTCGGCATCCTTCAAGGCCTACGACGTCCGTGGGATTGTGGGCGAGTCGATCACCGCCGAAATCGTCGAAGCCGTGGGGGCCGCGTTCGTGGATGTCCTGCAGCTTGAAGGCCAGACCATCGTGGTGGGCGGGGACATGCGTCCCTCCTCCCCCGAGTTCTCCAAGGCCTTCGCCAACGGAGCGGCAACCCGGGGTGCCAACGTGGAGCTGCTGGACCTGATCTCCACGGATGAGCTGTACTTTGCCTGCGGGTTCCTCAACCGCGCCGGGGCAACCTTCACCGCCAGCCACAACCCCGCCGAGTACAACGGGATCAAGATGGCGAAGGCGGGCGCCGTCCCCATCTCCTCCGAGTCCGGCCTCAAGGAAATCCAGGCCCTTGCCGAGCAGTACCTCAATAAAGGTGCCATCCCCGCTGCCGGCACCCGTGGCCTCATCAGTGTCCGCGACGTGCTCAAGGCCTACTCCGAGTACCTCCGCAAGCTCGTGGACCTTTCCGCGTCCCGCCCCCTGAAGGTGGTGGTGGACGCCGGCAACGGCATGGCCGGCCTGACCACCCCGGCCGTCCTGGGTGACGCGCTGCTGCCCAAGCTGCCCTTCGACGTCGTTCCGCTGTACTTCGAGCTGGACGGTTCCTTCCCCAACCATCCGGCCAACCCGCTGGAGCCGGAGAACCTGCGCGACCTGCAGGCGGCTGTTATCGAGCACGGTGCGGACATCGGCCTGGCCTTCGACGGCGACGCCGACCGCTGCTTCGTCATCGATGAGAAGGGCCAGCCCGTGTCGCCGTCGGCCATCACGGGCATGGTGGCGCGCCGCGAGATCGCCCGGGCCAAGGCCCAGGGCGAGGAAAAGCCCGCCATCATCCACAACCTGCTCACCTCACGCGCCGTCCCCGAGCTGGTGGAGCACGACGGCGGACGCGCCGTACGCACGCGCGTGGGGCACTCCTTCATCAAGGCAGTCATGGCAGAGGAAGGCGCAGTGTTCGGCGGAGAGCACTCCGCGCACTTCTACTTCCGCGACTTCTGGAACGCTGACACCGGCATGCTGGCTGCCATGCACGTCCTGGCAGCCCTGGGCGAGCAGGACGGCCCGCTCTCCGAACTGGCGCGCGAATACGAGCCCTACATCAGCTCCGGCGAGATCAACTCCGAGGTGGAGGACAAGCCGGCCGCGGTGGAGCGTGTGCGCCAGGCGTTCGCGGACGACGACCTCACCATCGATTCCCTGGACGGCAGCACCTTCACGGCCAACGACGGCAGCTACTGGTTCAACCTGCGCCCGTCCAACACCGAGCCGTTCCTGCGGCTGAATGCCGAGGCCACGGAGCGGGCCACCATGGAACGCGTCCGCGACCGCGTCCTGTCCCTGGTGCGGGCCTAGCAGCGGATGACTGACCACACCGGGCAGGCAACGGAAGGGCACGGCGGGCAGGAGGGCTGGCGCGATTCCGTCTCCGAGGCCACGGCAACGGACCTGGAGAACCTCCTGGGCACGGGCGTGAGTGCGGCCCAGGAGCAACTCCAGCGCAACGGCGGCTTCCTGCCGTTCGCGCTGACGGTGCAGAACGACGGCGAGGTGCGGCTGGTTGCCGTCTCGCCCTCGGATGCCGCGGCGGGGACAGACGGGGATTTCGACGCCGATGCCATGATCCACGACCTGCAGGCCCTCCTCCGCCAGAACCGGGACGACTTCCGCGCCGCCGCCGTGGTCTGCGACATCCTGCTGGTTGAGGAGGATTCGGACGCCATCCACGTGGCCGCCGAGCACCGGGATGGTTCCCTTTTCGCAGCCGTGCTGCCGTACGCTGCCAACGCAACCACCCAGTCCTGGGAATTCGGCGAGCTGGGTGCGGATTCCAGCGAACCCGCCATCTGGGTGGACTAGACCGGACCTGCAGCAATGAAGATCAATGCCTTCGCTGACGTCAGCCTGCGCGCACTCATGGTGCTCGCAGCCGTTCCGGACGGCACGCTGCTCACCACCCAAAGCATTGCGGACTCCGTGGGAACGCCCTACAACCACGTGAGCAAGGCAATGGCCAAGTTGCGGAGCATGGGCCTTATTGAGGTGGTCCGCGGCCGCTCCGGGGGTTCGCGGCTCAGTCCTGCGGGACGCATCGCCACCGTGGGCCAGATCCTGCGCCAGCTTGATACCCGCACCGATCCCGCCGAGTGCATGGCACCCGGGGGCAACTGCCCCCTGATCAATGAGTGCAGGCTCCGCGGGGCGCTGGCGCGGGCCCGCGAGGCCTTCTATGCCGAGCTTGACTCCGTGGTCATCGCGGACCTCCCGCAGGCCCGGCAAATGGCACCGGTCTTCCAGATGATCGGCCTCCGCCCCGGGCTTTAAGCGCCGAGTATCCGGGCGCGCGCTATCGGTTTGATTTCAAACTTCTACAAGGTGTAGAACGGAGGCAGAAATACTCGCATTCCAAATACGAGTTTTCCCCCGGCCGGACGAAGGCCCCGGCCATAACCTCAGGAGTTCAGATGCTCTCGGACAAGTCCCGCCCCGTCATTGAGGCCACCCTGCCGCTGGTCGGCTCCAGGATCGGATCCATCACCCCCAACTTCTACGCCCGCCTCTTCGCGGCGCACCCCGAACTGATGGATGGCCTGTTCAGCCGCTCCAACCAGCGCTCTGGCAACCAACAGCAGGCCCTCGCCGGGAGCATCGCCGCTTTCGCCACCCACCTGGTGAACAACCCGGGCACCATGCCGGAAACCGTCCTGTCACGCATCGCTCACCGGCACGCCTCCCTGGGCATCACCCAGCCGCAGTACCAGGTGGTCTACGAGCACCTGTTCGGGGCCATCGCCGAAGACCTCGCCGAGGTCATCACCCCTGAGATCGCCGAAGCCTGGACCGAGGTCTACTGGCTGATGGCGGACGCCCTGATCAAGCTCGAAAAAGGCCTCTACGCAGCCCAGGCCAATGACAGGATGTGGATGCCCTGGCGGGTGGCGGCAAAGACGCCCGCCGGCACCGGCTCCATGACCTTCACCCTCGAGCCCGCCGATGACACCCCGGTCACCCCCGCCCTGCCCGGCCAGTACGTCAGCGTGAAGGTGGCACTTCCAGACGGACTGCGGCAGGTCCGCCAGTACTCGCTCTCCGGCGATGCAGGCACCAGCCGCAGCTTCACCACCAAACTGGACGACGGCGGCGAGGTCTCCCCCGTGCTGCACAACACGGTCCAGGTGGGCGACGTCGTCGAGATCTCCAACCCCTACGGCGAGATCACGCTCAAGGAGGGCGACGGTCCGGTGGTCCTCGCGTCCGCCGGCATCGGCTGCACCCCCACCGCATCGATCCTCCGCTCCCTCGCCGAGTCCGGCTCCGACCGCCAGGTCCTGGTTCTGCACGCGGAAAGCACCCTGGACAGCTGGGCCCTGCGCAGCCAGATGACGGACGACGTCGAACGCCTGGATGGAGCCGAGCTGCAGCTCTGGCTGGAGAAGCCGGCGGCCGGCGCCAAGGAAGGATTCATGTCCCTGCGCGAAGTGGACCTGCCCGCCGACGCCTCCCTGTACCTGTGCGGCCCCCTGCCGTTCATGAAGAACATCCGCAACGAGGCCATCAACGCCGGCATCCCGGCCACCAAGATCCACTACGAGGTCTTCGGCCCGGACATCTGGCTCGCCAGCTAAGGTCACTTCGACTGCTCCGTACCGGCCGTTTTGACCCCTCAGAAGGGCCGTTGCGGAGCAATCGATGGAGGAACGACGGCGGCCCCGCACCTTTTCGAGAGGGTGCGGGGCCGCCGTCGTTGGAGCCTGCAGGCTAGTGCGCGGACATCCGTTCCTTCAGGGAATCCAGCTCGGCGCGCAGGGCGTCCGGCAGCGAGTCACCGAACTTCGCGTACCACTCCTCGATGGACGCGAGCTCGGCGTCCCATTCCCCGCGGTCGACGCGGACGGCATCTTCAACATGGGCGTGGGTCATGTCAAGGTCGGTGAGGTCCAGGGAGTGCCCGGCGG
Source organism: Arthrobacter liuii (assembly GCF_014639275.1). Lineage (GTDB taxonomy): Bacteria > Actinomycetota > Actinomycetes > Actinomycetales > Micrococcaceae > Arthrobacter > Arthrobacter liuii. Next base: position 78,341 of record NZ_BMFW01000012.1, read on the forward strand.
GAACGTATCCGATGGGGGTTTCAACGGCATCGGCCTTGCCTTCGATACGCTCGATGGCCCACTTGAGCACGCGGGCGTTGTCGCCGAAGCCCGGCCATGCAAAGCCGCCGTCCGCGGTGCGGCGGAACCAGTTCACCAGGAAGATGTGCGGCAGTCGCTCCGGGTTGGCCTTGCTGGACACGCTGATCCAGTGCTTCAGGTAGTCGCCGGCGTTGTAACCGATGAACGGCAGCATGGCCATGGGGTCGCGGCGGAGCACGCCGACCTGGCCGGCCGCGGCGGCCGTAGTCTCGGAGGAAAGTGTCGACCCCATGAAGATGCCGTTGGTCCAGCTGCGGGCCTGGGTTACCAGGGGAACGGTGGTCTTGCGGCGTCCGCCGAAGAGGATGGCGGATAATTCCACACCCTCCGGGCTGTAGTACTCGTCGGCAAGCATGTCGATCTGGGCGATCGGCGTGCAGAAACGGGAGTTCGGGTGCGCGGCGGGCTTGTCCGAGTCGGGTGTCCAGGAGTTGCCCTCCCAGTCGGTCAGGTGCGCCGGAACCTCGTCCGTCATTCCCTCCCACCACACGCCGCCGTCGTCGGTAAGGGCAACATTGGTAAAGATGCTGTGTCCCTTGGCAATGGCGCGCATGGCGTTGGGATTGGTGCCCCAGCCGGTGCCGGGGGCAACGCCGAAGAGGCCGGCTTCCGGGTTGGTGGCGCGGAGTTCGCCTTCCTTGCCGATCCGCATCCAGGTGATGTCGTCACCCAGGGTCTCGACTTCCCAGCCTTCGATGGTGGGGTCCAGCAGCGCGAGGTTGGTCTTTCCGCAGGCAGACGGGAAGGCCGCCGAGACGTAGTAATTCTTCTTCTCGGGGGAAGTCAGCTTGAGGATGAGCATGTGCTCGGCAAGCCAGCCCTCATCCCGGGCCATCACGGAGGCAATGCGCAGGGCGTAGCACTTCTTGCCCAGCAGCGCGTTGCCGCCGTAGCCGGAACCGAAGGACCAGATGGAGCGCTCTTCGGGGAAGTGGACAATCCACTTGTCCGGGTTGCAGGGCCAGGAGACGTCTTCCTGGCCCTGCTCCAGCGGGGCACCCAGGGAGTGCAGGGCGGGGACGAAAAACGCGTTGGTGCGGGTGATCTTGTCCAGCACGGCCGTGCCGATGTTGGCCATGATCCGCATGGAGGCAACAACGTAGGCGCTGTCGGTGATCTCCACGCCGAACTTGGGGTCCTCGGCGTCGAGGTGGCCCATGACGAACGGGATAACGTACATGGTGCGGCCGCGCATGGAGCCGGCGAATAGCCCGCGCAGCTTGTCCTTCATCTCCCGCGGGTCCATCCAGTTATTGGTGAAGCCGGCGTCGCGCCTGTTTTCCGAGCAGATGAAGGTCTGTTCCTCGACGCGGGCAACGTCAGCGGGATCCGAGAACGCGGCGAAGGAATTCGGGAACAGGTCCTGGTTGAGCCGGGTCAAAGTTCCGGCAGCCACAAGCTCGTCGGTGAGACGGGTGTTTTCCTCTTCGGACCCGTCAACCCAGTAAATGCGGTCCGGCTGCGTAAGCTCAGCAACCTCTTCGACCCATGCCAGCAAGCCGGCATGTGTGGTGGGTGCTTTCTCAAGCAGCGGCTTCTGCGCCAGATCGCCCATTGCAGTTCCCTTCCTCGGGTTCATCGGTGTGTCCTAAATGCTATGGTCCGGACCAGTGGAGTTTTTGGGGAGTTTGCCTGACATATCCGGTGACCGAAAGTGAATTCCGCGGAAAATCAAGGAATTATAGCGACAAAATCGGACATTAAGTGACGAAGGTCACCTAGACCGGTATAGTTGCGGAGATTACAGCTTTCCCGATTTGGCACTACGGGCCCTGCTCGCGTAAAGTAATTCGAGGTTCGGGGAGAGCGGTTCTTCTCCCGGGACACGCAATGCGCCCATAGCTCAGCTGGATAGAGCGTCTGTCTACGGAACAGAAGGTCAGGGGTTCGAATCCCTTTGGGCGCACCAACAAGGTCCGCACTGGTACGCCGGTGTGGACCTTTTTTGCGTCGCCAGGACGGTGATCCCCGCTAGGCTTTGCACATGGAGCCCGAGGCCGTTGAGCGCGAATTTGATGTTGTAGTTATCGGCGCAGGCGCCGTAGGGGAAAACGTTGCGGACCGCATTGTCCGGGGCGGCCTGACAGCCGTACTGGTGGAAGCGGAACTGGTAGGCGGCGAATGCTCCTACTGGGCGTGCATGCCATCGAAGGCACTCCTCCGGCCCGGCACGGCACTCCACGGGGCGCAGACGACGCCGGGCGCCAAGGAGGCTGTCACCCGAACCCTTAGCGCCGCTGCGGTCCTGGAACGCCGGAACTACTTCACGTCCAACTGGCAGGATGACAGCCAGGTGTCGTGGGTGGAGGACACCGGCATCGAACTGCTGCGCGGCCACGCGTGGCTGACCGGCCCCAAGTCAATCGAGGTGGCTGGCCTGGACGGAAATCAGCACCTCTTACGGGCGCGGCACGCCGTAGTGCTGGCCACCGGCTCAACCCCCAACACCCCGCCCATCGAGGGATTGCAGGACGTGCAGGTATGGGGCACCCGCGAAGCGACGTCGGCACGCGAGGTTCCAGAGCGCTTGACAGTATTGGGCGGCGGAGTGGCTGGAACGGAACTGGCCCAGGCCTTTGCCCGGCTGGGCTCAAGGGTCACCCTGGTGGCGCGCAGCGGACTGCTGCGCAATTTTCCGGAGGAGGCGGCCACCCTGGTGGCCGCAGGGCTGCGGGCTGACGGCGTCGAACTCCGGCTCAACTCCGCCACGGAGCGGATCAGCAGGAACGACGACGGCACACTCACCGTCAGCCTGGCGGACGGCACCAGCGTCACGGCCGGGAAAGTCCTGGTTTCCACTGGGCGCCACCCCGCCCTGGAAGGCCTTGGGCTCGAAAGCGTTGGCTTCGAGCCGGACGAATCCGGGCACCTGGCCCTGTCAACGGACACCTCGGGCCTGGTTCAGGGACTGCCCGGCGACGACCCTTGGCTCTACGCGGTGGGGGACGCCGCAGGCAAGAACCTCTTCACCCACCAGGGCAAGTACGAGGCACGCGCCACCGGGGAAGCCATCGTGGCACGCGCCAAGGGCGAGCTCAAGGGAACCCCCGATGACTGGAGCCGCTGCGCCCAGACCGCCAACCAGCATGCGGTGCCCAGCGTCGTATTCACGGACCCGGAGCTGGCCAGTGTGGGACGAACCGTGGAGGCGGCAAGGAAGGACGGGTACAACGCCTCCTCCGTGGAACTACCCATCCAGGTGGCCGGGTCCTCCCTCCACTCTGAGAACTATGAGGGGTGGGCGCAGCTGGTGGTCGACGAAGACCGAAAGGTCCTGCTGGGCGCAACGTTCGCGGGCCCGGACGTTGCCGAATTGCTGCATGCGGCCACGATCGCCGTGGTGGGCGAAATTCCACTGGACCGGCTCTGGCACGCCGTGCCGTCCTACCCCACCATCAGCGAGGTATGGCTCCGCCTGCTGGAGAAATATGGCCTGTAAGGCGTTTATTTGAACTGACTGGTCAGTTCGGTTAGCCTTGATGCAGACTTCTTCTGCGAAAGGCAATCCTTGCTCTCAGCACACCAGCTCCAGGCCAAAGGACGCCGGGATCCGCTGCTTCCCCCCACTTCACTGACTGCCGCCCGCGGCGAACTGCTGCTTGTCGCCGGAGGGCGGCAGGACCAGCGCACCGCATTGTCCCTCCTGCTCAGCGGCAGGATGAAGGCGGCCGGCGGCCAGCTCAGCTGGAATGGCAGTTCCCGGACCAAGCAGCTCCGCCTGGCCGCGGCCCTGGTGGACTCCCCCGGCGTCAATGAACCCGAGGAGCACCTCAGCGTCCGCGACCTGGTGACCGAGGACCTGGCCCTGATACCCCGCCGCTACCGGGGGGCGCTGCTCAGCGGCCCGTGGCTCAAGGTCAATCGCTTCGAGGACATCGCGGGCCTGTGGACGGAACAGCTGGACCCCCAGCGGCGGCTCGAACTGCTGACCTCGCTGGCCCTGGCCAATCCCCGCACGGACCTGCTCGTGGTGGACTCCCCGGACCGCCACAGTGCAGATGAACTCACGTGGCTGCCGCGCCTCAGGGAGTTGGCGTACGACGCCGGGCGGCCACTCGCCGTCGTGGCGGCAGTCAGTGCCGTCCCCGCGTCGTGGGACGGCCCGGTTGCCGTAATCGGCAACGCCGCGCCTGAACCGGCCCCTGCCACCCTTGGCGGCGGGACCTCCCCGGAAAACCATGAATTGAAACTCGAAACCGAGGTCGCCAAGTGACTGTCCTGCGGCTGGCCCGCTCCGAACTCAAACGCATGACCGGTGGACTGCTGCCCAAGCTGACCATCCTGGCGCTGACCATGGTGCCGTTGCTGTACGGCGCGGTCTACCTCTACGCGAACTGGGATCCCTACGGGCACCTCAATAACCTGGATGCCGCCCTGGTGGTGGAGGACTCCGGCGCAACCACTGCCGACGGCACGCGGCTGGAGGCCGGGACAAAGGTGGCGGACAGCCTGGTGGATGGCAATGTTTTCCACTGGGTGCCGGTGGGCAGCTCGACGGAAGCCGATGCAGGGGTCAGCAGCGGCCAGTACGCCTTCGCGCTGAAAATCCCCAAGGACTTCTCGGCCAACCTGGTCTCCCCCGGCAGCTTCGACTCGGCCAGCCAGGCCATGCTGAACGTGACCACCAACGATGCCAACAACTACCTCCTGAGCACCATCGTGGACAAGCTGACCACTGCCGTGCACACCACGGTGGCCAAGGAGGTGGGCGAGGAAACCGCCAACCAGCTGCTCACCGGTTTCGGCACCATCCACTCCAAGATGGTCCGGGCGGCGGATGGCGCGTCCCAGCTTGCCGACGGGGTGGCCACGCTCAGGGACGGAACGGTCACCCTCCATGACGGGACCTCGGCCTTGAGCAGCGGTGCGGACCAGTTGTACGCCGGCCAGCTGAAGCTCCGGGACGGCGCCAACCAGCTGACCGACGGCGCGGGGCAGCTCAGCAGCGGCCTGGCAGTCCTCAAGGACAAGACGGCCACCCTGCCCACGGATACCCAGACGCTCGCATCCGGCGCCGCCCGGGTGGCCGCGGGCAACGCGCAGTTGAACGCCAAGGTGCAGGACGTGGCGGCCCAGCTGGATGCAGCGGACCAAGGGCTCCGCAACCGCGTGGTGGAATCCAACAGCAGGCTCGTGGCGTCCGGCGTCCTGACCCAGGCACAGGCGGACAAAGTCCTGGCGGATTTCGATGCCACCGCGGCGACCAGTCCAATGGCCGCTGCAAAGGGCAAAATCCAGGCAGATGCGGCCCAGGTCCAGCAGCTGGCCAGCGGTTCCGAGGCAGTCAGCGTCGGGGCCGCCCAACTGGCTGCCGGGATGCCGGCGCTCAAGGGGGGCATCGCGCAGGCCTCCGCAGGGGCTGACCAGCTCCACACGGGTGCCGCCGCCATGGCAGACGGTGAGCAGTCCGCCGTCGACGGCGCCGCCGGGCTTGCGGACGGAGCGCGGAAGGTTGATGCCGGGGCAGCCCAGGTTTCGGATGGCGCCGCCCAGGCCACCACCGGCTCCCGCACCCTCGCCGACGAGATCGGTAAGGGCGCCGGGCAGGTCCCTAACCCCGATGACGCCCAGAAGAGCAACCTCTCCGAGGTGATGGCCGATCCTGTGGCCGTCAGTAACGTCTCGCAGGCCAAGGCCGGATCGTATGGCGCCGGGCTGGCACCGTTCTTCCTCACGCTCGCCATGTGGATCGGGATCTTCATGCTGGTCCAGGCCATGCGCCCCATCACGCAGCGGGCACTGGCCTCCAACGCGCCATCGTGGAAGATCGCCTTGGGCGGCTGGCTGCCCTTCTTCCTGGTCTCGGTGGTGCAGGCGTCGCTGTTGACTTTGGTCGCGGATGTGGCGCTGGGACTCAATCCCGCCCATCCGGTTTTGATGTGGCTGTTGATGCTGGCCGCTGCCATGGCTTTCAGCGCGCTTATCCAGGGCGTGGTGGCCCTGCTGGGCTCCCCGGGCAAGCTCGTGGTGCTTATCCTCCTGGTCCTGCAGCTGGTGTCGTCCGGCGGCACGTTCCCCTGGCAGACCACCCCGGAGCCGCTGCATGTGGTGCACCAGATCCTGCCCATGGGATACGTTGTGACCGGAATGCGGCACCTGGTCTACGGCGGGGACCTGTCCATGATCGCTCCCACCTTTGCCGGCCTGCTGGGCTACGCACTCCTCGGCGCGACCCTGTCCACGCTCGCGGTGCGGAAGAACAAGTACTGGACGCTCAAGACACTGAAGCCGGAGATCGCAGTATGACCACAGAGCCAACGTCCGCGGCCAAGGCGCTGCGGCCCGCCCGGACCAACGCCACCCGCCAAAAACTCTTCGATGCCTCCATGGAGCTGATCGGCGAGCGCGGCGCCGCCAGCGTCACGGTGGATGAGATCGCGGCAGCAGCTGGAGTTTCCAAGGGCACGGTCTACTACAACTTCGGCAGCAAATCCGAGCTCATCGCCCAGCTGCTGCGGCACGGCGTGGACATCCTCAAGGCCCGGCTGCTCGAGGCGGCCGACGGCGGGGGCACCGGCCGCGACCCGCTGCTGGCCATGGAGGCGATGATCGGGCAGGCCATGGATTTCATGGCGGAATACCCTTCCTTCGCCCGCCTGTGGGTCAGCGAGAACTGGCGGATCCCCAGTGAATGGCAGGGCACCTTTTCCGTCCTGCGGGCCGAGCTCCTGGAAGTCATTGGCCAGGCGGTGGAAAAGGTTGCTGACGTGTATCCCGTTGATGCCTCGGTGTCCAGGGGCAGCCTGGAGACGGCCATCTTCGGTGCCTGCTTTGTGGTGGGCCTGGACCGGCAGACGTACAACCCCGAGCGCACCCGTGACCAAAGTGTTGCAGCAATCATGGCCATCATGCGCGGCTACGTCCTGAAGGAGCCTGCCCCTCAGGGATGATGGAACACATGCGCCATACGGGGAAGAGCGGAAAGTTTGCGGTCATCTGCGGCGTCGTTGCCGCAGGGCTGCTGGTGCTCACGGGGATGACCCTCGCCGAGCCGGTGTTCGTTGCGTTCCTTGGCGTCCTAGGGCTGTCCTACCTGGCAGCTCTTGCCGAGATCCTGATACGCAGGCGCCGCCTTGCCCTGCTCGCCGCGGGCGCCGGGACGGCCCTCGCCCTCGGGTTTTCCCTGGCGTTCCTCAGCACCTGGGAGCTGGCGTTCGACGGGCAGTCATCGTTCCTGGGCACCCCGCTCCCCACGCGTGATCCGGACAACTATTTCGTGGGTGCCGCGTGCGCGTTGGCGGCAACCTTCGGAGTCCTCTTCCTGGGTGCCTTGTGGCCCGGAAAGAGACGGAGGACGACGGCGGCGCGCAGCAGGGCCGCAGCGCCACGCCCGCGTCCGCAGGGTGCCCCGCGTTCCCAGGGTGCCGCGGGTTCCCAGGCTGCACCGCGGTCTGCAGCGGCGCGAACTGCTGCGCCGGCGCCCAAGCAAGCCTCCGTCCCTCAGCGACCCTCCGGCGCCCGCAGTGCCGGCCGGGAGTCTGCAGCGGCCGGCAAGCGCCCGCCGTCGTCCGGCTCACCTGGTGCCAAGCTGGCACCCAGGTCCGGCAGCGGCGCACTCCCCCGGCGCTGACGCCTCCTGCCGGCTCCGGTGAGCACCGCCGTCGCCACACCGCCCAGGAGAAGCAGTCCGCCCGCCAGCTCCGTCGGTGACGGCACCTCCGCGAGGACCAGCCAGGCGGCGCTCATGCCCACCACCGGGACCAGCAGCGTGAACGGAACAACGGCCGACGACGGATGGCCGGCCAGGAGCCGGTTCCAGATTCCGTAGCCCACCAGTGAGGCGAAAACAGCCGTATACAGGGCGCTCAATATGGTTGGCGCCTGAAGGCTGGACAGCGAATGCCACACGGTTCCGGGCCCGTCAACCAACACCGACAACGCTCCCAACGGGAGTGGCACCACGGCGCCCGACCAGACCACCAGCCCCAGCCCCGAGGCAGCCCTGGCCTTCCTGGCGATGACGTTTCCGGCCGCCCAGGACAGTGCCGCGGCCAGGACGATGACCAGCGGCAGGAGCGGCGCCACGCCGCTCCGTCCCACGGCCACGACGGCGAGCCCCGCAATGCCCAGCCCAACACCCGCCAGCTGGCGCCCACTGGGCCGCTCGCCCAGGAACCCGGCGGCGAGCAAGACGGTCAGCAGCACCTGCGCCTGCAGGACCAGCGACGCGAGCCCTGCCGGCATTCCCAGCGCCATGGCCAGGTAAAGGAGGCCAAACTGGCCTGCACTCATGAAAAGCCCGACGCCGATGATCGCCTTCCAGGTCACGTCCGGCTTCCTGACAAAGAAGATCCAGGGGACCACCACCAGGACGAAGCGAATGGCCACGAACAAAAGCGGCGGAAAGTCTTGGCCGCCCGCATGCAGCCCGATATCGATGGCCACGAAGTTCAGGCCCCACAGCAGGGCCACGAGGACGGCAAGGAGGGAGTCGCGCAGGTTCACGCTCCTACTCTGGCAGAGAGGCCAATGAAGCACCAGCGCCTAATTCGGCGTTAAATCATGTACGTTTGCTTCATGATTGACGTTGGGTCCTTGCGGGCTTTGGCCGCCATCGAGCAGCACGGCACTGTCATCGCCGCAGCCGAGGCCATGGGATTCAGCCCTTCTGCGGTGTCCCAGCAGGTGAAGAAGCTGGAGAAAGAGGGAGGCTTCGCAGTCCTGGAACGCCGCGGCCGCGGGGTTCTGCTGACCGAGCGCGGACTCGCCTTGGCTGCCTACGGCCGGCGCATCCTGGCTGAGCTGGAGGAGTTGGAGTCCACGCTGCTGGCCGATCCGGCCAAACCCACCGGCAGCCTCCGCGTGGTTTCGTTTTCCACTGCCTGCCGAGGGCTGGTGGGACCACTGCTGGCCCGGGTTGGGCAGTCGGGGGCGGCGCTTGATATTTCCGTCCTGGCGGAGGATCCACGCGAGGCCGTGGCCCGGGTTGCCAACGGTGAGGCCGACCTGGGCCTGGTACATAACTGGAACTCAGTCCCACTGGTGATTCCGGAGCACCTGGCCCTGGAATGGCTGTGCGTGGACGTGGCGGACGTCCTGGTCCACCGCGGGCATCCACTCGCGCTGGCGGCGGAGGTTGAGCCCGCCCATCTGGTCGACGAACGCTGGATCAGTACGCCGGGTGGGGCGATCTGCAATGAAGCCCTGTTGCGGATTTTCGCCGACCTGGGGCGGGTCCCGGATATCAGGGTGTACGACCCCGATTTTGCCACGCATATCGCCATGGTGGAGCAGGGGGTGGCGGTTGCGCTCGTACCCCGCCTGGGCCGGCCTGCGCTGCCTCCGGACGTCGTCGCCATTCCGGTGGTCAACCCGGTCCAGGCGCGGCAGGTGGGGCTTGTCCATCGCAGGACCATGACCGCCAGCCCGGGCATCAGGCATGTCGCGGCGCTGCTGCGCGGGATTGCGGCGGGTGATCCCGGGGATGGTGGGGTCGGTGCTGGTGGCGTCGGTGCTAGTGGCGTCGGTGCTAGTGCGCCCGGGGAACCTTGAACCTGGTGATCCGGGCGTCCTGCCCGTCGAGTTCCGCCCATGGCTTCTCCGTCTCCAAAACGGTGAGCGCATTCGTGGGGAAGCGGGTGGCGGCGTCCATGTAGGCGTCGTGATCGGAACCCCGTGAGGCCAGGTGCATGGCCAGGTCCTGCACGCCGGGCAGGTGCCCGATCAGCATCAGCGTGGTCACCGTGTCCGGGACATGGTTCACCACCGCGAGCATCCGGAGTGCCGACGCCGCGTACAGGCCGTCTTCGAGTTTGGGCGTAGGGGCCTTGTCGCCGAGTTCGGAGCAGACCCAGGTGCACGTTTGGCGGGTGCGCAGCGCGCTGGAGCACAGGATGAAGTCCGGAACGATGTTGTGCTTGAGCAGCCAGCGTCCTGCCAGCGGCGCCTCGCGGTGTCCACGCTCCTCCAGCGGCCGCTCGTGGTCAGCCACCCCACCCGGCCAGTCAGCCTTGGCATGGCGCATGATCACAAGGCGTCGAACATGGTGCGAACTCATGGCCCAAGCCTAGCCCGAGCAAAAGCAGGCAAGGACAGGAAGGCAGCCGGAGAAGCGTCACGCAAAGCACGCTTCCAGGGGCCCTCGAAGGCGACAGTCCCGGGAAATCAGGGCGCAGCCACAAACAAGGCCCTGAAAGCCTGCCCACAGTGACGCGAGGCCCCAGCAGCCGCGGAGGCACCGTACTCGGAGAGGGCTCCACCTACGCTAAAGGCGGCACATCCCGACAGCGCCGTTGTTGCGCGAGGAACGAGCGCAGGCGCAGAGGGATCGTGCCGCCTTTAGGGCAGAGAGGGAGTCAGATCGAGTACTCCGGAGCGGCCCAGACAATGACCTCCGGGTGCTCGTAGAACCGGTAGCCCTGGCCGCGGACGGTGCGCACAGTGTTGGCGAGGCGGCCCAGCTTGGAGCGGAGGCGGCGGATGTGGACGTCGATGGTGCGCTCGTTGGGCACTTCCTCGGCGTTGCGCCACAGTCCCTCGAGGAGTTCGTCGCGGCCCACGGTGCGCGTGCCGTTTTCGACGAGGTAGTTGAGGAGCTCAAACTCCTTGAACGTGAGGTTCAGGGATTCGCCGTCTAGGTGGACTTCGCGGCGGGCGAGGTCGATGAGCACGCCGGAGGGGCGCGGCTCCTGCGACTGGGCAGGACGGGCGGCTTCGGTGCGCTGGCGGGAGTTGACCGTGGGGTCACCGAAGGTGGAGCGGACGACGTCGAGCGCGGAACCGGGGGTGCCTGCGGGAGCCACCGCCACCGCGGCATAGCTTTCGGCGCCGGAGACCAGTGACTGGGCGTAGGCGCGGATCTCCTGTGCAAGCTTGGCGATGGATGTTCCGGCTGCGGCCGCGGTTTCCTCGTCAATGCCCATGTAAAGGACGAAACCGCGGGCGACGTTGTCGTTGGCCACCGGGCGGACCGGGTTTGGGCCGGCCACGACAGGGGTAGGGGCAGTAACGGGAGCGGACTCGGCGGGGTGCACAGCGCGAAGCTGGCCGTAAGAGTTCGGGTTGTATCCCTGCGGGGCGAAACCCGGGGCCGGAAAGCTGCTTCCGGAGTTGGAGGGAGCAATCGAGGGACGCGGGCCGAAGCCGGGACGAAGGCCGGAGGGCTGGCCCGCCTTGGCGGCGTTGCGGACAGAGATGTGGACGTATCCGGATGCAACTGACATGAAATACTTACCTCAATGTGAAATGGCCGTCTCCGCGGCTCGAATGCTGGCTTCCCCGTCACGCGGACCGGGGAGGGGCGCCCGACGCTGGGCTTGGGGGCGAATGCCTAAGAACTTCGGTGGGTGGGAAGGTCAGGCGTGCATTCGACAACAGCGCATGTTGGCAGCAGCGGATGTGCTGGGCCAGTATTCTGCGGCTGCAGGTGCTGTTGAGTTCTTGTTCACATTGGAAGTGTGCAGCGTAACAATGCCAACTTGCAAGTAACAATGGACTCGATCGTCCGCATTGTGAGACAAATCCGGGAATTGTGCTGCAGATCACGATTTCGGAAGTGGGAAATAATAAGGTCGCTTATCCAGACAATGGGCTCGCATTGCTGCTTTTTCCGCATATTGTTCGCTTGAATCGCGGTTGACCGAATCGAGCTGAAATTCAATCGCTTGACATAGAATCGGCCGGACAAGGAAGTCCCGTGTCCAGCCGATGCCCTGCTTCTCATAATTTTTTTCGCCGCGGCCCGGCCCTGGGCGCTCCCCGGAGTGCCCTGGACCGGAACCGCGGGCTTGTTTTATTCCCTGGACCTCAGTTGCTGCTGGTGCCGGAGCCCTGCGCCGTGGCCGTGGCCGTGGTTGCCAACTGGATGCCCTGGGCAGTGTACGTGTCCGAATCCTTCAGTGCCGTCACACGCACGCTGGCTCCGGTGGCCACGTTGGACAGACTGAGCGTGCTGCCGGTGGACCCGCCGCGCTGCCGCACCCCCTGTGACACCTGCACGTCGGAAGCGACAGCGTAGGTCCGGGAAAAGCCGTCGTCGCTCTTGACGGTCAGGGAAGTGGCCGAAACCTCCGTCACGGTGCCCGTCTGGCCTGCCATGGTCACATAGCTGGAACCCTGGAGGACCACGTATTCGGAGTGGACGGCGGCATTCAGGCCGGCCGATCCCATGCCCAGGCCGCCAGGGCCGCCATCCATTCCCATGCCGCTGCCGTCCGTGCGGCTTTGGCCGCCCGGGCCTGCCATGCCGCTTTGCCCGCCCGGACCGAATTGTCCCGCCGCACCTGTGCCCTGGCCATTGTTCCCAGAAGCAGTTGCGGTCCCGTTACCGGCGGCGTAGGCGCCGGCACCTGCCGCCGCGGCCACAACCACCGCAACACCGCCCACCAGCAAGCCCTTCTTTGCGGTCCAGTTCCCCTTCCCGGGGCGGGAGGAAACGTTGGGTGCGTACTGCTGGGGTGCGCCCCAGCCCGTGCCGGCATCAGGCACCTGGCCGGGTGCCGCCGTCGTACCCCACCCTGCGGAACGCGGACCCGGAACGGCCGTGCCCCAGCCCTGTGCGGGTTGCCCCTGCCGGGATTGGCCCTGGTCGCCGCCAGCCTGGACGTCCGGGGCTTTCCGTGGGGGCGTCGCGCCACCGGGGGCGGCGCCGTCCGCCGCTCCTTCCCAGACCGGCGCCGGCTGGCCCTGCTGTCCCCAGCCTTCCGCTGCGGGGCGCGGCTGCCCGTTCTGGCCTGATGCCCCGGGGACGGCGCGGTTGTCTTGCTGATCCATGGCTTTCTCCAAGAAGTTGTAACTGTTGGTGGTGCTGTTGTCCCAACAGGCTCTGCCGCTTTGCTGTGCTGGGGCTGTGCGGCAGGCCACGCCATCCTGTGACTGTCAGGAGACTCGCTTGCAAGGGAGCACTTGCCGCAGCCGCAGGTGGCTAGGCTGGAGCTCACAGCTGGAACACAGCAACGGCAAAGCATCGGCAAACCGACAGATCGGAGAGTTGTCCCATGGCATCCCCGCACCCCATGACCAACAACCTCCCCCAGCTCACCCACCCGGACGGTTCCCCGATCCGTGCCCTGGTGGTGGACGACGAGCCCAGCCTTTCGGAACTTATGAGCATGGGCCTGCGCATGGCCGGCTGGTCCGTGGCCGTGGCCGGGGATGGGCCCACCGCCGTCAAGCTTGCCAAGGACTTCCATCCGGACGTCCTGGTGCTGGATGTCATGCTGCCGGGGTTCGACGGCGTGGAGCTGCTGGGCAGGATCCGCGCCTTCGCGCCGGAGGTGCCTGCGCTCTTCCTGACGGCGAAGGACGACGTCCAGGACCGCATCGTGGGACTGGCAGCGGGCGGGGATGACTATGTCACCAAGCCCTTCAGCATGGAGGAAGTCCTGCTGCGCCTGCACCGCCTTGTCCAGCGTTCCGGGGTGGCCGCCATGGACACCGCCGAGCTGGTGGTGGGCGACCTGGTCCTGAACGTGGACACCAGGGAAGTCACCCGTGCCGGGGAGGACATCCAGCTCACAGCCACACAATTCGAGCTCCTCCGCTACCTGATGGAAAACCCCAAGCGAGTGGTCAGCAAGGCCCAGATCCTGGACCACGTGTGGGACTACGATTTCGGCGGCCAGGCGAACATCGTGGAACTGTACATCTCCTACCTGCGCAAGAAGATCGAAGCCAACCATCTGCCGATGATCCATACCGTGCGCGGAGCGGGTTACGTTATCAAGCCCGCAGACTAGCCAGGGAACCGCATGTCGTCGCTTTCCGGTGTCCCCCGGCCCACGGGCCGCTCCTGGTTCAACCCTTCCACCTGGCACCTCCGCACCCGCCTCATCCTGCTGTCCATGGCGCTCCTGGTCGCCATCTCGGGCGCGATCGGGGTGGTCAGCTACGCCTCCATGGATGTGGTCCTTTCCAACCAGCTGGATGCGCAGCTGGCGCTGGCCTCCCGCGGCCGCCCGCCGGAAGGCAACCCGTCCGGCCGGCCCGACCCCCTGGATGCGCGCGGGCAAAGCGTGGGAACGCTCAATGCCAGGGTGGTGGGCGGACAAGTCAGCCGGGAAGCCGGCTTCCTGTCCTCTGATGCCACCCGCACGGCACTGACCTCCCGGGACGTTGCCACCCTGCAGGCGCTCCCCCACAATGGCGTGCCGGTGGACCGCCAGTTGTCCAACGGCGACTACCGGCTGATGGCAACTGAGAGCCCGTACGGTGACGTGGTGATCACTGGCCTGCCGCTGGCAACGAAACAAAGCACAGAGGCCTCACTGGTGCTGACCATGGTGCTGGTATCCCTGGGCGGCCTTGTCCTTATCGGGCTGGCCGGCACTGCATTGATCCGCCGGACCATGCGGCCGCTGGAACAGCTGTCCGACGTCGCCACCAAGGTGTCCAAACTGCCACTGGACGCCGGGGAGGTGGCGCTCGCTGTGCGTGTCCCGCCGGCCGCAGCGCACCCCACCACCGAGGTGGGCAGCGTGGGCCACGCCCTGAACCTGATGCTGGACAACGTCTCCAACGCACTGGAAGCCCGGCAGCGCAGCGAGATGAAGGTGCGCCAGTTCGTTGCCGACGCCTCCCACGAACTTCGAACACCGCTGACCGCCATCCGCGGGTACACCGAGCTGATGCGGATGACCGAACACCTCACCGAGGACGGGCAAAAGTCGCTGGGCCGCGTCCAGAGCCAGTCCGAACGGATGACCGCGCTGGTGGAGGACCTGTTGCTGCTGGCCAGGCTGGACGAAGGCAAGGCAACCGAAACCACTGATGTTGACCTAACCCAGCTGGTGGTCGAAACCGTCAGCGACGAAAAGGTCATGGCCCCGGACCACACCTGGCAGTTGCAGCTGCCTGACGAACCCGTCACGGTCCGCGGGGACACCACCCAGCTCCACCAGGTGCTGGCCAACCTGCTCTCCAACGCCCGGAAGCACACCCCACCCGGAACCACCGTGACCACTGGCGTTATGCGCTCCGCCGACGGGAGCGTGGTGGTTACGGTCACCGACGACGGCCCCGGCATCCCTGCCGAATTCCAGGGCAGCATCTTCTCGCGCTTCACCCGGGCCGACGCCGCCCGCTCCGGCTCGGAGGGCTCGTCAGGCCTGGGCCTTTCCATCGTCGAATCCATCGTCGCCGCCCATAGCGGCACCGTGGAACTGGTCTCCCGGCCTGGCAGGACCGAGTTCGCCGTCCGGCTTCCCGGGGCCGCCCCTGCCAGGTCCTGACACACGGCAACCCGGGCAGCACCATTTACACAGGCACGTCACAGGTTGTGCCTAAAGCCCACAAATTTGTCAGCGCCACTCTTGATTCATGACGCTCACCGACTCCACCTCAGGAACCCTGCCGGACGCCGCGGTGGCGCCGCTGGGCCTTCCTTCACCCGGACTTCCTGCGCCGGGCCTTCCTTCGCGGGGACGTGCCGTGCGGCGCGCCCCCGTGGACACCCGGACCACCGTGCCCGTCCTCGATGTCACCATCCCCGTTTTCAACGAGGAACGCGACCTTGAGGAATGCCTCCGAAGGCTCCACGGACACCTGCAAGACACCTTTCCGCACAGCTTCCGGATCACCGTGGCGGACAACGCCAGCACGGACGGGACGTTGAAGATTGCCGAACGGCTGGCCCGGGAGTTCCCCGAGCTCGTGGTGGTCCACCTTGATGAGAAGGGCCGCGGGAACGCCCTGCGCAAAGTGTGGCTGGCCTCCCCGTCGCCGGTCCTGGCCTACATGGACGTGGACCTGTCCACCGACCTCGCAGCCCTGCCCCCGCTGCTGGCGCCCCTGATTTCCGGGCACTCGGACCTGGCCATCGGCACCCGGCTCACCCGCAACTCCCGCGTCGTCCGCGGGCCCAGGCGGGAGTTCATCTCGCGCAGCTACAACCTGATGCTCCACTCCTTCATGGGTGCCCGGTTCAGCGACGCGCAGTGCGGCTTCAAAGCCATCCGCGCCGATGTCGCCCAGCGGCTCCTTCCCTACACCGTGGACAACTCCTGGTTCTTTGACACCGAACTCCTGGTCCTCGCCGAACGCTGCGGACTTCGCGTCCATGAAGTTCCCGTGGACTGGATCGACGATCCCGACTCCAGCGTGGACGTGGTCCGCACTGCGCTGGCAGATGTCCGCGGAATGGCCCGCCTCACACGCGACCTGGTCTACGGCCGGATCCCGGTTCCGGAACTGCGCGCAGCCCTGGCACGGGGTCCGCTTCCGGCGTCATCCCGGGCGGACGAACAGACCCGCGGCAGCAGCCTGTTCGGCCAGCTGGTCCGGTTCGCCGCCATCGGCGCCGCCTCAACCCTGGCCTACCTGCTGATCTTCCTGTTCTGCCGGGGCTTCATGGATCCGCAGCTGGCCAACTTCCTGGCGCTGCTGATCACGGCCGTGGCCAACACAGGCGCCAACAGGCGGTTCACGTTCGGCATCCAGGGCGGAAACCCGGCCCGGCACCATTTCGAAGGGCTGATCGTGTTCGGCATCGGCCTGCTGCTCACCTCCGGAGCACTCGCCCTGGTCCACCGAACGACGACGCCTGACCGGTGGGCGGAAGTCCTCACCGTCGTGGCGGCCAACCTTGCAGCCACGGCAGTGCGGTTCCTGCTGTTCCGGCTGTGGGTCTTCCGGGCAGCAAACACCACCACTTCCACAGGCGCCACCACTTCCACAGAAACGGCAGCATCATGACCTCCACCCTCTCACCGGCAGGTGCCGGCTCCACCGCCGGCCCGCAGCCCTCACAAACGGGCCATGCTGCGTCCTCCGGGGGGACAGCCAAGCGGGCGCTCCGCTGGACCCGCTACGCCTTCGGCGCCCAGCCCCGCTGGGTACGGCCTTCCGCCGCAGGGCTCCTGGTGGCCACCGCGGTCCTGTACCTGTGGAACCTGGCAGCCACCGGCAACGGCAACTCCTTCTATGCGGCAGCCATCCAGGCAGGAACCAAGGACTGGACCGCGTTCCTCTTCGGGTCGCTCGACGCCGGCAACGCCATCACCGTAGACAAGCCGCCCGCAGCGCTGTGGATCCCCGCCCTGGCAGGCCGCATCTTTGGATTCTCGCCGCTGAGCATGCTGGTGCCGGAGGCACTCATGGGTGTCGCCGCCGTCGGTTTCCTCTACCTTGCCGTCAAACGGGTCTCCGGACCCGCCGCGGGCCTCCTGGCAGGTGGCGCGCTGGCGCTGACACCCGTGGCGGCGCTCATGTTCAAGTTCAACAACCCGGACGCCATGCTCACCCTGTGCCTGGTGCTCGCCGCCTACTTCACCACCCGCACCATTGAGCGGGCGGGCTGGAAGTGGCTCGTGGCGGCCGGTGCCGTGATCGGGCTGGCGTTCCTCACCAAGATGCTGCAGGGCTTCCTGGTCGTTCCTGCGCTCGGCCTTGCCTACCTTTGGGCTGCCCCCACCTCCATCGGACGCCGGCTCGTCCACCTGCTGGGCGCATTGGGCGGGATCGTTGTTGTTGCCGGCAGCTACATCGCCCTTTTCCAGCTGACTCCGGCGTCGGCGCGACCATACATGGCCGGGTCCACCACCAACAGCTTCCTGGAACTGACCTTCGGCTACAACGGCCTGGCCCGGATCACCGGCTCGGGTGAGGGCATGCCAGGCGGCGGAGCGGGAGGCGCGGCAGGCGGACCCGGTGGCAGTCCCGGCGGCGGCAACAGTGGATTCGGCGGGGCCGCAGGGCTGCTGCGGATGTTCGGAACGAGCTTCGGCGGCGAAGTCTCATGGCTGCTGCCCGCCGCCTTGGTCCTGCTGGTGGCAGGCCTGTGGTTCACCCGGCGTGAAGTCCGCGCGTCCCCGAGCCGTGCGGCACTGATCCTGTGGGGCGGCTGGCTCCTGGTTACTGCGGGTGTCCTCAGCTTCATGAGCGGCATCGTCCACCCCTACTACTCGGTGGCACTGGCGCCGGCGATCGCAGCCCTGGTAGGCATCGGTGCAGTTGAGCTCTGGCGCGGCCGGGCGTATTGGCCTGCCCGAATTGTCCTTGCGGTGTCCGTCCTGGGCACGTCGATCTGGTCGTCCGTCCTCCTGGGCCGGGACGCATCGTGGCTCCCCTGGCTGCGCGTGGCCATCATTGTCCTCGGCATCCTTGCGGCAGCTACCATCCTGCTCCGCCTCGACGCACTGGGCGCCCCCGGACGGTTCCGGCGGGCAGGCGCGGCCGCCGTCGTCGTCGTATCCCTCCTGGCCGGAGGACTTGGCGCAGGCGCCTGGACCCTCGCCACCGCCGCAACCGCACACTCAGGCTCCATTCCGACGTCGGGGCCCGCGGGTTCGTCGGCGGGCGGCTTCGGCAACCGGGCCGCTGGCTTCCGTGGCGACCGGACTGACGGCGCAGACATCACACCGGACGCTGCCCCGGGCAGTGACGGCCTCGACCCCGCGGGTGGCGCCGGGGGCGGGCCAGGCGCCCCCGGCGGTGCGGGAGCCGGTGGTCCCGGTGAAGGAACCGCCGATGCCGCGGTGACTGCCCTGTTGAAAACCACCGGCACAAAGTGGTCGGCGATCGTCTCCGGCGCCAGCCAGGCAGCCAGCCTGGAACTCGCCACGAACACGAACGTCATTGCCCTCGGCGGCTGGAACGGCGGCGATCCCTACCCCACCCTGGCTGAATTCCAGGACATGGTGGCCAAAGGCCAGATCGGCTACTTCATTGAAGGCGGCGGCATGGGCGGCGGCGGCATGGGCGGCCGGGGCGGCAACTCCGAGGTCGCTGCCTGGGTCCAGGCCAACTTCCAGGCCCAGACCGTGGGCAACTCCACCGTGTACCAGCTCACCAAGTAGGACGCCATGGCCAGCCAACACACAATGACCGTAACTAACGAAGCCCGCACGGGAAGGAAGCCGCAGGCCCTCGAGCGGCAGCCGGGGAGCCGGGACCGGTTACCCCTTCAGCAGGACCGTGCGGCCGTCCGCCAGCGGCTGGAACTGGCAGTCGTGTTGGCTGGGACGGCCGTGCTGTACCTGTGGAACCTTGGAGCTTCCGGCTGGGCCAACGCGTTCTATTCCGCCGCGGCCCAGGCCGGATCGCAGGACTGGGCAGCATGGTTCTTCGGTTCCTCGGATGCCGCTAATGCCATCACGGTGGACAAGCCGCCGGCGTCGCTGTGGATCATGGGGCTGTCAGTCCGGACCTTCGGCCTGAGCTCATGGAGCATCCTGGTCCCCCAGGCACTCATGGGGGTTGGCTCGGCCTGGCTGGTCTACCTGTCCGTGCGGCGGGCTGCGGCGCCGGCAACGGGCGACGTCCGGCTTGCGCACCGGGCCGGGCTGCTGGCAGCTGCGGTCCTGGCCCTCACCCCGGTTGCCACGCTGATGTTCCGGTTCAACAACCCGGATGCCCTGTTGGTGCTCCTCATGACGGCAGCCGCGTATGCGGTCCTCCGCTCAGTCCAGGAGGACCGGCTTCGCTGGGTCCTCCTGGCCGGGGTATTCCTGGGTTTCGGGTTCCTGGCCAAACAGCTGCAGGTCCTGCTGGTGGCTCCCGGTTTCGCCCTGGCGTACGCGGTGGCAGCCCCGGGCGGCCTCCCGCGGCGGATGCTGCGGCTGGCAGCCGCGGCGGGAGCGATGGTGGTATCCGCTGGATGGTGGCTGCTGGCCGTGGAGCTGACGCCGGCCAGCATGCGGCCTTACATCGGCGGATCGCAGAACAATTCAATCCTGGAACTGACCCTCGGTTACAACGGCCTGGGCCGGCTGACGGGCGACGAAACGGGCAGCGTTGGCGGCGGCAACGGCTGGGGCGTTCCTGGCCTGCTACGGATGTTCAGCGACGAGTTCGGCGGACAGATCGCGTGGCTGCTGCCGACCGCGCTCATCCTTGCAGCGGGTCTGCTCTGGGTGGGGCGGCGGGCCCCGCGAACAGATGCCGTCCGGGCTTCCGTCATGGTCTGGGGCTCGTGGGTACTGGTGACAGGCCTGGTGTTCAGCTTCATGGCCGGCATCATCCATCCCTACTACGCGGTGGCGCTGGCTCCGGGAATAGCCGGACTGACGGGATTGGGCGCAGTCCTGCTGTGGCAGCATCGCCGGCAGGCCGCGGGCGCCATATTCCTGGCTTTAGCGGTGGGCGCGGCAGCCCTCATTGCCTTTTACCTGTTGGGAACCACGTCCGCCTACGGCCCGTGGCTGCGCTGGATGGTGCTTGGCGGAGGTTTGGCAGCAGCGGCGGGCATAGGGCTCAGCAAGTTCCTGCGGGTGCGTTACGTGCAGCGGACGACGGCGGTCCTCGCCATCGCTGCGTCCCTCGCCGGGCCCCTGGCCTACTCCGTTTCCACGGCCGCGGCGCCCCACAGCGGGGCGATCGTCAGTGCAGGGCCGGCCGCGGGCTTCGGTGCCGGCGGCCGCGGCCCCGGGGGCTTCAGTGCGGGCGGCCGGAACGTCTCCGGACGCGGCACGGGGCAGGGCTTCACAGGCCAGGGCTTCCAGCAGCAAGGCACCCAGCCGGCCACCCCAGGCGGATCTGGCACGACAACCCCTGGCGGAGCTGGATTTCCCGGCGGCCCCGGAGGGGGCATGGGCGGTCTCCTCGGCGCACCTACTCCAACCGCAGACGTTGTGGCCGCGCTCAAGAGCGGTGCATCGAATTACACCTGGGCAGCAGCCGTTGTGGGCTCCAACAACGCCGCTGGCTACCAGCTGGCGACTGAACTGCCGGTCATGGCGGTGGGTGGCTTCAACGGCACCGATCCCTCCCCCACGCTAGCCCAGTTCCAGGACCTCGTGACGCAGGGAAAGATCCACTACTTCATTAGCGGCGGGACGATGCGGTCCTCGTCCGGTTCGAATGCCGCTGCCCAGATCGCGCAGTGGGTTTCGGAGAACTTCACTCCGCAGAACGTCGGCGGCACTACTCTCTATGTCCTGGGTAGGTAACCACGGCTTGTGCCCCGGAAGTAACGGCTGGCCGGCCCGCTGGCAGCAAATCGACGCGCTGGAAATCGTTAGTTCCGTTACCTAAATGTGACTTCTGCTCAATCTTCCTGTACCGTCGATTGGGTGCGGCCCGCGTTCGGGCCGCATATCCCGGGATGACGCCAAGCTCTGCCGCTTCCCCGGATTCCGATTGAGCAACGGCAGAGGCGGGGGACCCACCGTCCCGGGCAATGAATGCCCTTGGGGTTAAGCCAGTACGTGATCTTTCCGTACGGCCGGATGCCCTCATCCGAACCCGACAGCTAACTCCGCAGGTGTGAGAGGCGATCAATCATGTCCAAAAACACGGCAGAACCAGGCCTGCACGCCAAACATCGGGTTAAGCAGGCAAAAAAGACTACCCTGGGCCAGCGCGCCACCGTCCTTGCAGCATCCTGCGCAGTGCTGGTTGGAGTAGGCGCGGCAGGTCAGGCGACCAGCAGCATGACTCCGGTGGCCTCCACTGGGTCAAACTCTTCCACGGCAGCGTCGGACTCCCAAATGAGCATCGAGCAGAGCGAGATCCGTTCCAACCCGGCAGCGAACTCCGCTCCCGCTGCAATCAGCGTGGCTCCGCAGGCGGCGGAACCTGCTCCCGCAGCCGCACCGGCGGCCCCAGCTGCCGAGGCACCTGCTCCTGCCCCGGCGCCCGAGCCCGCCCCGGCACCTGCTCCTGCTCCGGCAGCCGCCGTCGCGGTTAATGATCCCGCCGGCGCCCAGGCCTACGCCGCCAGCCAGCTGGCATCCTTTGGATGGAGTGCCGACCAGATGCAGTGCCTCCAGACGCTGTGGACCAAGGAATCGGACTGGACCACCACGGCCACCAACGCCAGCAGCGGGGCGTACGGCATCGTGCAGTCCCTCCCGGCCGAAAAGATGGCAACCTCCGGCCCGGACTACCTCACCAACTACCGCACCCAGATCAACTGGGGCCTGGACTACATCAAGAAGAGCTACCAGTCGCCCTGCGGCGCCCTGAACTTCCACCTGGCGCATAACTGGTACTAGGCACCGCTTGGTACTGGGCACCGCTCCCCCAGCGGCAGGGCCTCGAGGGGGGCGCCTAGAGCTGAGTCTCCCCGGCTTTTGGCGGCGGACGACGGCGCGTCCCCGGCCATCCGCCGTCGTCCGCCACGGTGAAGGGGTAAAGCAGGGGATTCCACCGCCAAACCGCGGGCCGCATCCGCATGATGCGGCCCGCGGTGCGCGTTAATCCGCAGGCTGCCCGGCGTTCCGCCACGGGATGTACTGGACAGACCATTTGTTTCCGTCCGGATCGGCGAAATACACGAAGTGGCCCCATTCCTGCGCGTCCACGTCGCTGACATCCACGCCGTTGTTTTTCAGGTAGTCGTGGGCAGCCTTGATGTCGTCGACCACCAGCTGCAGGTTGGACCCCGTGCCGGGAGGGGCGTCGGTGAGCCCCTCCCCGATGCAGATGGAACAGGCCGAACCAGGGGGCGTCAACTGCACAAAGCGGATGGTGTCCGAGGGCCGCTCGTCGTAATCGGCGTTGAAGCCAGCCTTGTTGACGTAGAAGTCCTTGGCGCGGTCAACGTCGGATACGGGGACAAAGACAAGTTCGAGTTTCCAGTCCATCCGCACAGGCTAGCGGCGGGGCACCGGTTTGAAAAAGGGTGAAAGCTACCCTGCGATGCCGTAAAGGCGGTCTCCGGCATCGCCCAGGCCGGGAACGATGTAGGACTTCTCGTTCAGCTTCTCGTCGATGGAAGCCAGGACGATGTGAACGTTGGCCCCTGACAGCTCTTCCTCGAGCCGTGCCAGGCCCTCAGGAGCGGCCAGCAGGCAGATGCACGTGACGTCGGAAGCGCCCCGCTTGAACAGGAACTTGATGGCCTCGCGCAGGGTTCCGCCGGTGGCCAGCATGGGGTCCAGGACGAAGACCTGGCGGCCGGTCAGATCCTCCGGCAGGCGCTCCGCGTAGGTGATGATGTCCAGCGTCTCCTCATCCCGGGCCATGCCCAGGAAGCCCACCTCGGCGGTGGGGACCAGCTTGGTCATCCCCTCCAGCATGCCAAGCCCAGCACGCAGGATGGGGACCACCAGCGGCGTGGGCTTGGTGAACGCGGTGCCAACCGTGGTGCTCACAGGCGTCTGGATGGTGACGGGCTCGGTGCGGACCTCCCGCGTGGCTTCGTAGGCCAGCAGGGTCACCAGCTCCTCCGTCAACTGGCGGAAGACCGGCGACGGCGTGTTTTTATCCCGCAGGACGGTGAGCTTATGGGCGACCAAGGGGTGGTCAACAACGAGAGTACGCATCCCCCAAAACTATCATCCGGCGCCCTATTTCCCAGGTCCGGAGGACCCGCCGTCGTGCACTTCCTCGGCCAGCACGTCGCGGACTATGGGACGGTCAAACGACGGCGCTGCACCGGCGTGCTCGCGCCTGCGGACCAGGTGGAACAGCCTGTGGGCCAAAATCACCACACCCACCCAGGCGAGCCCCAGCAACCACCCCGCCATGACGTCCGTCAACCAGTGGTGGCCAAGGAAGACCCGGCTCAGGCCCATGGCAACAATGAAGATTGAACCGGCTGTGATGGCCGCGACCCGGACCTGCAGGGTGTGGAATTGCAGGCAGATGAGGTACACCACCAGGCTGATCACCACCGTGGTGTTCAGGGTATGGCCACTGGGGAAGGACGGGGAGTCTTCGTAAGGGGGAACCGCGTCGGCATGGTCCGGACGGGTGCGGCCCACGAGTTTCTTGCCAAGCGTTGTGGCCAGGATGGAGACTCCCGCCGCCCCACCGATCAGGATAAGGGGACGCCAGTTCCGGCCGAGGAACATCAGCCACGCGGTGAGGATGCTGGCAAGGATGGGCATGCCAACGCCGCCGCCGATGTTGGTGAACCCGGTAACGAAAGCATCAAGTCCGGGGCTGCGCAGGCCCTCGGCTAAAGCCAGTGCCGGCTTGTCCAGATTCGCCAATCCCGCAGAATCCACCACGTTGTCGTAGACTTCGGCACCGAGCAGGGCCAACGACACGATGACCACGCCACCCACCAAGATGGTAATGACCAGCGCCGCGTACGGTTTGAACCATAAACCTAGACGGTCCCGAAGCGTGTCCATACTGCCTCCCGACATCGGTCAGTACCCTGAGTATCCCTCGAAACTATCATTGACCCATGCCGCTGCCTGAAAAGAAATACGACGCCTGGATGGGCCTTGCCCTGGCCGAGGCCCGCCGGGCACTCGCCACGGAGGACGTGCCCATCGGCGCCGTGGTGATGGGGCCCGACGGCGATGTGCTGGGTTCGGGCCGGAACCAACGGGAGGAACTGGGCGACCCCACAGCCCACGCCGAGGTGGTGGCCATCAGGGAAGCGGCCGGCCGCCTGCAGGAACGGGCACGGCTCGACGGCGGCCGGGGGGACGGCTGGCGGTTGTCCGACTGCACGCTGGTGGTCACGCTGGAACCCTGTGCCATGTGTGCCGGCGCAATTGTTTTGGCCCGGATCCCCCGGGTGGTGTTCGGAGCCTGGGATGAGAAGGCCGGCGCCGCGGGGTCGGTGTTCGACATCCTGCGCGAACGGCGGCTCAATCACTGGGTTGAGGTGTATCCCGGGGTCCGAGAGGAAGAGTGTGCGTTGTTGCTGCGCGAGTTTTTCGCGGCGCACCGGACCGGGTTCTAGCTTTGCCGTCCGTCCCGCCCGGACAACAGGGCCAGCATCTTTTGTGCCGTGGTGTCCCAGCCTGGAAGCCTCGTCCGCGCGTCCAAAGCTGCGGCTCGCCAGCTTTCCCGGACGTCCGTGCCCTCAAGCCACCCTCGCAGGACCCCGGCCAGCCGTCCAGGACTCTCCTGCGTTCCCGTGGGAAGTGGCACCGCCGCCCCCGGAAGGCGTGGGCCGCCGTCGGCTGTTGCCAGTCCTGCCATGCCGAGCGCCTCCACCGCCCCTGTACCGTCGCGGACCAGGACGGGAATGCCGTGGGCCAGGGACTCGCTGACCGCCATCCCAAAGGCCTCGATCTGTGACACCAGCAAGCTCAGGTCTGTCCGCGCCCATTCAGCTTCCAGCGCTTCACCGGTCAGCTCGCCGCTAAGCCGCACCCGTTCCTGAAGCCCGTTCGCACTAATGGCCGCACGGACCTCCTGTGCGTAGTCCGGATCCACCTGGTCCGACCCCACCAACGACGCAGTCCATTCAAGATCCGGAATAAGGGCCAGGGCTTCCACGGTCAGCAACTGGTCCTTATTGGGCAGCAGTGCGGCGACGACAGCGAAGTGCGGCGGCGTGGAACCGGCGGCCTGGGGAGCGGGATCGACTCCGGGAAGAATGACCTCTACCCGGGGAAGCCCTCGTTCCATGACTGCGGACGCTGCCGACGTGCTGGTGCAGACCACGCCCGTTGCCGCCCGGAGAGCCCTGGCCTCTTTTGCCAGGGCCGCCGTCCCGGAACGTTCCGGCACGGGCATATGCACCAGGACCCATGTTTGCCGTCCGGCCTTGGCCGCGGATTCCAGTTCATCCGGCACACCCACGGCGACGAGTCCATCCACGACGACCACTTCCCGCCCTGGTCCGGCATCCTGGTCCCATGCTCCCAGGAGGGTGCCCAGCCGGCGTCGTTCCCTGGCGCCGGCATCCGGCCAGTTCCCCTGGACTGCGATAACGTCCACCTCGGCACCGAGTGCCTCCAGGCCGGCAACCAGGCGCGCGTTGTAGACGTTGCCGCCCGAGCTGTGGCGGATGTTGCCGGGAACCAGCAGCCGTATAGGGCGCACGGTCAAGCGGTGAGGTCCAGTGAATAGGTGGCCCACGCGTCGGGATTCTCGCGCAGGGTGACATCGATGCCCGCCAGTTCGCGGCCGTCGTCGCTGTCCTTGATCTGGGCGGCGACTTTCTGGGCAATGTACTCGGCGAGGGCCTCCGTGGTGGTTAACTTGCCGTCGAAGTCCGGGTGGTCGTCCAGGTTGCTGTAGTTCAGGCCGGCGAGCACGTCCTCGATGATGGTCCCGGCGGCACCGATGTCCAGGACGATCGCGTCGGCATTCAGGGCGTGGCGGCGGAAGGTCACTTCGGCGACGAAGGTTGCCCCGTGCAGGCCCTGGGCGGGCCCGAAGGCCTCACGGGGAAGGCTGTGGGCGATCATGAAGTGGCGGCGGACGGTCAGGCTGAACATGGGTTACCTCGAGTTTTCCGGGTTGTCGGTGGCTGGGCTGGATGCGGTAGCGCTGGCGGGGTATTCGACGACGTGGCACAGGGCTTCCAGGGAGCCGTCTGACAGGCGCTGGACAACGCCCGGCAGGTCCTCGAACCGGGATGAGCCGGTCAGGAAGGCATCGAAGACGGGGTCCTTGAGCAGCGATACGGCGAGGTCCAGGCGGTCTGCATTGGTGCGGCGGTGGCGCCGGGCACGTGCCACCATGCCTACCTGGCTCGCCCTGATGGACAGCCGCCTCGCGTGGAAGTCCTCCCCCAGCGGCACCGTCACTTCGCGGTTGGCGTACCAGGACATCTCGATGACGTCGCCTTCATCGCCCACGAGCTGCAGGCTGCGCTCCAGGCCTTCCTGCGACGCCGAGCAGTGGAACACGATGTCGCAGTCGGCCAGGGCGTCATCCGGGTGCGCGAAATCCACGCCCAGGGTGTCCGCGAGCTTCTTCCTGCCGGGGTCAAGGTCCACCAGCTGCAGGCGCTGCAACGGGAAGGTGCGCAGCAGCGTCGCCACCATGCCGCCCACCAGGCCGGCGCCGATGACGGCTACCCGGTCCCCGAGTCGCGGCCCGGCTTCCCACAGGGCATTGACCGCCGTTTCGACCGTGCCGGTGAGGACCGCGCGCCGGGATGGGACGTCGTCCGGGATCCGGGTCAAGGAGGCCACCGGAACCACGTAGAGGTCCTGGTGCGGGTTCAGGCAAAAGACGCGCTGGCCTTTCCACCCCTCGGGCCCTTCCTCAACCACTCCCACGGAGAGGTAGCCGAATTTCACGGGTCCGGGGAACTGCCCTTCCTGGTGCGGGGCGCGCATTGCTTCTGCGACGCGCGGGGGTACAGCCCCTGTATGGACCACCATTTCGGTGCCCTTGCTGATACCGGAATAGAGCGCACGGACCAGCGCTTCATCTGGCCCCGGGGCAGGCACATCTTCAGCCCTGAGCTCGCCGTGCTCCTTGGCAGTGGTCCAGTATGCGGTTGCGTGGATCGGTGTCTCTGAATTTGTCATCTTGCTGATGAATCTAACCGGACGCGCATGGGCGGGGAAAGTCCGACGGCGGGTGGCGGGGTTTCGTGGCGGTCTGCTGGCATGCTTGCGCGCGCAGCCAGGGACGGAAGATACAGCAACAGGACGGACGCGACCGGGTCCGCACCGCCCGGCGGCCGGTGATGCCCTTGCTGTGCCACGGCGCGCCCAGTCATGAGGCGAGGTGGTCAAGGAGTGCCTCCTCGAGGAGGCTTCGTTCGCCGGGCATGAACCCGGGCGGCCATTTGGTTGGTTCCCAGTCCTGGTGTTCGCTTGGGTAATGCCGGCCGGTGGGTGAAATCCAGCCGGGCGGCTCGTTTTTGGTGGCCGGGGTGGGTTTCCATCCTGTGCTGTGCCGGAGTTTATGGTGCTTCGGGCAGGGCTGTCCCAAGTTGCTGATCCCGGTGGTGCCGCCCTTGGCCCAGGCCAGGATATGGTCGGCGTCGTTGTCCAACGAATTGTTGCTGCACCCCGGGAACGGGCATTTTCCGTCCCGCATCCGCAACCAGGCCCGCATCGCACCAGTCACCCGATAACTCGTCCGGCCGATCTCCAGCGGCGCGCCGTCCCGCGGATCCACCAACACCCGGTAAAACGACCCCGCACCCTCCGCCACGAGATCCCGGGCCATTGAGGGTGGAATGGGACCGTACCCGTCCAGCATCACCGGTTCATCCGTCAAACCCATCAGGGAGTGCACCGGGACCGTGACCAGCACCTTCGCCCGGATCGGCGAAGGCAAGTCTCCCTGCCCCGCACCGCTGGCGCGGCCGGAGGCAGTGCTGCTGGAGGCGGTGCTGCTGCCAAGAACCGCGTCGGCGAAGTTGTCGGCCCGCAGCTGCGGCATGCTGCGGAACTCGTCGGCTCCCTGCATACCGCGGGAGATCGCGGTGAGCCGGTTCCACCCCGCCAGCGCCTGGCCAGCCGGCAGGCACGCGGACAGCCACGCCATCCCGTCCTGGTCCGGCCGGAACTCCACCCGCCGATCCAACACCCCCCGAACGTGCCGGGTTTCGATGCTCTCGGCATGGTGGCGTTCCCGCCAGGTCCTGGCTTTGGCCCTGAACCGGTGCGCCGGCATCTCCCCCACCGGACACCCTAGCGCCGGGTTCACAACGTCCGGGTCAAGGAAATGCCCCTCCAACGCCGCAGCACCCGCAGCATCCAGGCAAGCAGCCTCATCGGCCATGACGGTGGCGTGCTGCCACGACAACACCCCCGCCAACAGCCCAGCCAGGGTCCGCGGCAACGAGCCTGCCAAAGCATAAGAGGTGGCAAGGAACGAGCCCGCCGCCCGCGGCCCCAACGCCAGCACACACCCGATCTCCGCCGCGACCGCCATCTCCTGCGCCTGCACCGGCGCATCCGGCCCAGCAACAGCACCGGCGGTGTCCGCGTACCTCACCGCGGCCCTGGCCTTCAACGCAGCAATCCCGGCCTCCGCCTCCCGCGCCCCCGCCAGAATGTCCAGGCACCCATCCGCCAAACCAGCCAACGGATCACCCACCGAAAACCGCACCGAACCCGCCCCGTCCACCTCCGCAATAAGCACAGCGACAGCGGCCCTGATCTCCTCAAACGCCTTAGCCACCGCCGCTTTCCCCATAACCCCATCATGGCAAGGGAGTACGACATTCACGCGAGATGGCATTTCACGGCAATCCCACACGCCGGGACTGCCGCCAAGTGCCACCTCGCGGAGACCGTGGGCCACCGAGGCGACCCCCGCAAACGGCGCCGGCGTGCCCACGTTTTGGGGATGCAAGCCTTGCTCCGGTACCCTATTGAGGTTGGTGACGTGTCCGAGCGGCCGAAGGTGCAACACTCGAAATGTTGTTTGGTGTAAAAGCCAACGTGGGTTCAAATCCCACCGTCACCGCCAATGAGAAAGGCCCTGCTTCCCCGTAAACAAGGAAAGCAGGGCCTTTTGCTTTGTCTGGAATCCTTTCCCAGCGTCGACGACGCGCGCGTCGGGCAGCAATTGCTGCACGGGCGCGGCCACTGTCGTCTTTCCCGCTCCGGGGGGCCGTTGAGCCAGCTGCTCAGGATGCAACATCGCCGCGCTTGGCAGTGTCTGAGCCGGCTGCCTTCCTGACTTCCATTTGGTAGAAGGCGTACGGGATGGCGAGGAGTATGACTGCGATAGTCGCCGAGGTCGCGACCAGTTCCGTGGGTGAGAACGGGTCACGACCCTGAAGCAGGTTGAATACCGCAGCGGCGATGAAGCCAAGTACGGCTGCACCGGCCACCGCGAGCCACACCAGCGGTTGCCGTAATCGCGGGCCTGCCCATCGGAAGAAGCTTCGTGGTGCAGGACTCGCGCTGTTATTCCTGATCATGCCGTCAAGCTAAGGGACGAATGGTGCCCCTGGGAAGGGTGATACGCCTGACTCATCTGGCAACAGGCATTTGCACGGCAGGACAGAGTCAACCATGCGAGTTCATCACCCCTGGCGTTCCTTGACGATCCGGATGGCGGCAGCGTGCGGTATGGCCGGCGGTTAAAGAATCCGCTGGTACATGCGGTGGTCCTGCCACCGGCCAGCTATCTGTAGATACGCACGGGCCGTGCCGTAGGCCTCGAAACCGTTCTTTTCCAGCACTCTTTGGGATGCGACATTGTGGACCAGGTTGCGGCTTCGAGGCGGTGGAGGCCGAGCTGGTCTCTCGCGATGTCCACGGCCGCAGCCACCGCCACCGTCATCACCCCTGTTCCCTGGACCTCATGGGAAATCCAGTAGCCGAGGTGGGCGTTCTGGAATGCGCCGCGAACTATTGGGCTGATGGTCAACACGCCCAGGATAGCCCCATCCCGTGCCAGCACCAGTGGAAGTGCCGCGCCTGATGCAAGCTCAGCCCGTCGCCCTTTGATCACTTCTGATTGGCCCTCGACGGTGTAAAACCTTTCAGTCCTAACGGGCTCCCATGGGGCAAGATGCTCGCGGTTCGCCTGAAACACCGCGGCCAGGGCCCTGGCATCCGATTCCTGGACGGGACGGAGCCCGAGGCCATCAGCAAATTCACACAAGAAGTCCACTTGACCAGAGTAGGCGGAAATGGGGCGACGGCCGCTTGACCAGCCAAAACACCCTTCCCAACCCTCTGGACTTTTTGTCGTACTGTTCGGGCAGAATGGGGTTTCGACCATCTGGGGGAAATTAGGAATGAACGAATTCTTCACCGCGTCTTGTGAAAAAGGCGTGCTGCGGTTGCAGTGGGTGCCGGAAGTCCACATAACGTACGAGATTGCCGTAGGCGCTGCCCGCGTTCTGGAGGGTCTCAGTGGCGGCCGCGCCCTACCTCTTCTCGTAGATCTCGCCGGAGTTGCCGGGTTGACCCCTGAAGCCAGGGCCGGCATGAACGTTTACCGCGGGTTCTCCGCCGTTGCCCTGGTTGGGGATGGACCAACGGGCAAAGTCGTGGCGGCGTTCTCCCGGCGGTCCCTGACGCCCACGGGCTATTTCACCAATGAATCCGAAGCCCTTCGCTGGTTGTCGGAGCAGGGCAACCGGGCCAGCGCGCCAGGCAAGGCACAACACAGGGAGCATTGAGGGCCGGCCCCGCTGCGCTCATTCAGGTCCGCGCTGCAGCCCCCGCGGCCTGCTTCATCCGATGAGTTGTGGTTCGCGCTGGGCTCCTGGCCAGATGCGGTGGGAGCTGGGCAGGAGAGCGGGATTGTTGGTCGCCGCGATGACAATGCCGGGATAACCGGTGAGGATGTCCCGGAGCGCGTCCACACCCTGGGCATCCAGGTCGGCGTCGATGTGGTTGAGCAGCAGCAGGGGCGGGTCGCCGAAGGTGGCACGTGCCAGGTGGACCTTGGCCCGTTCCGGTGTGCTGAGCGGTTCACCGCCGCGCCGGAGAACCGTCAGGTCCCCCTTGGGCAGCCGGGCTATCGTGTCGCCGAGCCCGGTGCCCTGGATGGCCCTGGCGAGCTGGGCATCACTGGCTTTCGGGCTGCGGTACCGGATGGCGCGGCCGATCTGCCCTCTTTCCAGGGCCAGGCCGCGGGCCGCGTACCCAACGCAGCGCCGGCGCTCGGATGGACTCATCGCGGGCAGGCTCTTGCCGTTGAGGACCACGCTTG
Source organism: Arthrobacter liuii (assembly GCF_014639275.1). Classification (GTDB taxonomy): domain Bacteria; phylum Actinomycetota; class Actinomycetes; order Actinomycetales; family Micrococcaceae; genus Arthrobacter; species Arthrobacter liuii. The sequence goes on from NZ_BMFW01000012.1 coordinate 109,580, forward strand.
CAGTGGAGTCGGGGCCTGCGGTGTTGAGTCCCAGGAGAGCTTCGAACAGCTCCTCCACGTCAGCATGGCTGGCCGAGGCCAAGAGGATGGTTTCTCCCGGGGCGGCCGCCAACTCGGGCATCAGGTTTCCGTTGACCTCCAGGCCGGTCACCACCAAGCCGGTGCAGTCGGCTTGGGCCGCATCGTCGTAGGTAATGCCAGCCAAAGGACGATGCAGCGCTGGAGCGATGCTCTGGCGTGCGGCCCGGTAGCTTTGCCGGTATTCGACAATGCGTCCGAGGTCGTGGACGGGGCCGCTGATCATACTGACCACGGTCAGTGCCCCGGCGACGAGCCCCCGGTCCAGTCCCATGAAAGCGCCGGTGGCAGCGACGGCGACAGCTGTGGCCGAGGCTGTGCCGATCGCGGTGGCGCGCAGGGATCCGGCGAGGGTTGCGCGTTCGACCGCTGTGGCTGCGACCTCCCGGCCGTGCCTGTCGACCCGGCCGAGCTCACGCTCCTCGCCGCCAGCGGCCCGGACAGCCATGGCGGCGTTGACTGTGTCCGTGATCTGCCCTGCCAGGCGCCCGCGGGCCTTCCTGAGTGCCCGCGCCTTTTCGTACGTGGGCCGCGAAAGGAGCGCCAGGAGTGCCACCGCAACAAGCAGCGGCCCCATTACAGCCAGAGCTAGGAAAGGGGCCATGAACCACAGGGCCGCGGTGAGGGCGAGGATCAGTGGGATCCCGGACACTGCCCCGGCGATGCCGTGGGTGACCCAGTTCCGGACGCTGTTGAGATCGTTGGTCGTCCTTGCGACAGTGATCCCGAGGGAAGGGTTGCGGCCAGGGGCGAGGGCCCCCCGAATGAGTTCCTTGCGGATCTGGTGCACATAGTCCTGCCCCAGCCTCTCGGCGACGCGCCGTTCCAGCACCCGCAACCCGGAAGCAGCGCCAACCAGAAGTAACAACCCACCCACTAACAGGATTCCCCCGCCAGGATCATGCTCGTGCGAGAGTATCGACACCAAACGTGCGGTCCCGGCCGACAGGAGCGCCACCGTCACAGCGATGCCCACCAGGGCCCCCAGGAGGGCGCGGCGCCCGCCAACAGCGAACCGTGGGAGTATCTGTTCGCCGGTTGCCTCTTGCCGGTCGCTCACTGGGGTGCGGGGGCCAGGAACCGCATCGCGGTCTCGGCCTGCGCGAGCTCGTAGGTGCCCAGAACGGGGACATCCAGCTCGGCCTCGGCCTCCGCGGCGGCCAGCGGAGAGACGGTAAGCAGCCCGGTCACTGCCGCTGGATCATGGCCGGCGGCGCGCAGCAGACCCACCCCGGCGGACGCTCCGAGTGCGTCGGCGGCGGCGAACAGGACGCTGTCCACCAGCGGGTGTAGGAACTTTGCGTTCAGCAGCTGCCGGGTCTCGCCCTGGTAGACGCCATCGGCGATCTCGACGACAATCGCCTCGGGGTCCGAACCGGCCAGCTCGTTCACCATGGACATGGCGAGCCCGCGGAGCTCGGCCTCCTCAAGCCGGAAGGTGGTCGGGTAGCCATAGTCGGTAAAGTCCAGGACAGTCACCGCTCCTGCGTCGTGGAACAGGCGAGGGTCTCCCCCGGCCCCTGTGCCCGTGATCTTTCCGGCAGAGACACGCAGCCCGGCGTTGGTCAGGCCCTTGATGAGGCACGCTGCTGCGGTGGTCTTGCCCGAGTTCATGGAAGTGCCGAGAACGGCGACGACGTGGGGCCGGACGCGGGGCTGCGCATCTTGATCGAGCGAGTAGGGAGCGAAGCGCTTGAGGTTTAGTCGTCCGTGGCCGTCGGCGAGGAGTCCAATCGGCAACAGCTGCGTCGGCTTCCCTATGGACCCGTGGCTTACGGTGACTTTTCCTGCCAGGCCGCCGGCGGCTACCAGATGGCACGGCTCGAGGTCGCCAGGGACCTCGGCCAGGACCTGGTCCGGGGCGTAACGGTTAGCATAGGCCACCAGGACCTCGTCCCCGACGAAAAGCGTCTGCCGGCGCGAGACCGGGCTTTCCAGCCGCGGCAGCTGGCCGATGCGCTCCACGCGTGCCAGGACGATGTCACCGGGAGCAGGGTTCACATCGGGGCCAGTGAGCAGCCGGTAGCCGGACGGGTCAGCCTGCAGCGAGTCGGCCAGGAAGCGGGTGGTGTATGCCTTTTTGGCGGCCGTCAGCCGCTGCTCGAGGCTCTTCTGTCCGGCCCGTTCAAGCGGCGCCGCGGCAGGGTGGAGTGTGGGGGTACTCATCGAGGGTGCCTTTCCAGGTCATCGTAAATTAGATGCGCACCGCGGGGACGGAAACGCGGGGACAGCTCGCCCAGCTACCGGGTTCGGAAGAAACGTATTGCACCCAGCATCGGGAGACCCTGAATCCCTGTGAATCCTGTGCAACTACTTGCCTAAAACTAGGTTTCAGTGTCGCCCGGGGTGAAACAGCAGTCGCTGGTGTGCTGACGGCGGGTTTTCGTTGTTCCTTCCCGGACTCCAGCCCGGTCGAGCCAAAAGGAACCCCGCCCAGACGGACTGGACGGGGTCTCCCTGGTGAGTGTTTGCCTAGGCACCGACGACGGCGGTTTCCGTACGTGCCTCGCTGTCGGCGCGCTTCTTGATGCCCAGCAGCATGGCACGCTCCATGACGAGATAACCGGGGCGAAGGAGGAAATCCGTGACGCGAAGGCCGACGGGGCGTCCCGGGCCGGACCGCGACCTCAGCAGCAGCCTGGTACCGGCAGCTCCGTCGTCGTGCAGGACGAACTGCCAAGTCCCGGTCACTCTCCCGGGCGCCGCGCCAGGGCTTGAGTCCAGAACCAGGTGCCGGCCGCTCTCCAATGCCACCACCCGCGGTCCCATCCGTCCTCCCGGATACCGCTCGGGCATGAATGCAATGATGTCTCCAACCTGCAGGTCCTGCCATTCCGGGTGGATGCGGTCAGCGTTGGTGACCCCCAAATGGAGCAGCCCGTTCTCCACCCACGTATAGGAATACAGGCCGGCCCGGTCCACGCCCATTTGTACGAGCCAGGGCCAGATCTGTTCAGGACGGGCAGAGATGGCTACCGCCATTGTCTGGACTTCGTCGGGGTCGGGAATCAGGTCGTCGCCCGGAAGTGGCATCGATCCTTCGGACTGCGTCGCTCCCCACGTCCGCAAGGCGCGTGGCAGGACAGCGTGCGTGAAGAACGCAGCCGCTGCGGCTGCGCCGAGAAACCCCGGAAAGCGGCGGGGCATACCAACGGACGCGGCCGCGGACCGCTGTAACGGCGCGACGAGAGCCAATAGACCCAGTGCCATTCTGCTCATGGTCCACCTTCGGGGATTCGGAATGAATCGAGCCTAGGGATGGTGCTCCCGTACCCCCAGAGTCCGAAGGCCCCTGCCCACTACCCACCGTGGCCGGACCGCGAGCCGGGGACCGCCGCTTGACGCCACATCCGGCACCGGATAGAAAGTAAGCAACCTTAGTATTCGTCGGTTCGACAAAACAGTTCCGCAAATGAGTTCCGCAAAAGGAGGACATGCCATGAGTGACAAGCCGGGTAACCAGACTCCCAACACCCAAGACGTCAGTGAAACCGAACTGCGCAAAATGAAGGTGGACGAACTCCGCAAGGAGGCCAAGGAAGAACACATCGCCGGCGCCTCCGGCATGCGCAAGGAAGAGCTGGTGAAAGAGGTGGCCGGAGCCCGGCAGGAAGGCGCGAACCGCGGCCGGAACGCAGACACCGGCGAAGAAGATGCGAAGGACCTGGGCGCGGGCCCGGACGGCGGCAAGATCCGCTACGGCGACGAATCGTCCAAGTCATTGAAGTATTCGCAGGAAATCACCTCCACCGAAGAGGAACCCGAACGCGAAGGCCGCAGCCTGGCCACCACCCACCACGAGGTCATCAGGCAGTGGGCCGAGGAACGCGACGGCGTCCCGGCGACGGTCGACGGCACCGAACATGGGGACCACCTGGGCGTCCTGCGCATCGATTTCCGGGACAAGGACGCCAATCTTCGCGAAGTCAACTGGAGGGAATGGTTCAAGACGTTTGACCAGCGGCGCCTCAATTTCATCTACCAGGAACAGCGGTCCGATGGAACCCAGTCCAACTTCTTCCGGCTGGAGAACCCGGAACGCGAAGACGCCTAAAACGGCGCGTGAATAAGACGCCTGGAGCCATTCGGGTAAAGGCGTTACTGGCCGGGCGAAGCAGGAATTTCCTGCTTCGCCCGGCCAGCGCGCGCTCAACGAAACGGCTACAGCCGCGTATCGAATGACCCGCAGAATACGTTCTCGTTGAACGTCCCCTGGAACTCCGACTTGCCTTGGATCTTTTCCACCGCGGCACGGATGGCTTCCCGCGTTCCTGCATGGGCATGAATGGCGGTCCTCACCATGGGCACGTCGATCAGGTGGTTCGGCTGGTTGAGGGACACGAACACGGTCGGCACCTCGGTGACGTACCACGGAATCTCCGCGGCCATCGGCGAAGACCACTTGATCCTGATGGCCGCCTCCTGCGCGAAGCCCTTCACGTTGGCAAAGACAAATGCGGCGTCGTACTTTTCCGCGTAGTCTCCTGTGGCCTCTTCCGAGATGATGGACATGAAATTCACCCCGGCCTCCCCCGCAGCCTCGCGCTGCTCAGCGGTTCGGAACAGATGTACCTCGAAGCCGGCGGCCTCCAGTTCCTCCTTCACCACATCCAGGTAGGCCAGCGGGTCAGCCCGCGTGAAGTCGGCACCGCCGGAGATCCCGTACAAACGGATCCGGGGATGTGTAACAGGCGTGATGGGCAGGTTTCCGGCCGTGTCCTTGACCAGCGTCACCGTCTTGTCCGCGATTTCCGCGGCAATGGCCCGGTGCCGGGCGGATCCAATGACGGCAAGGGCATCTGCGGCCGGCACCAACTGGTCGGCAGCCTTCAGGTGGAGCCCCAGGGACGCCTTCAGCCCAAGGATCCGCCGCAGCGCATCATGAAGCCGCTGCTCGGTGATGATCCCGGACTTGTACCCGTCCAGCATGTACTGGAAGTCCTCGGCGGGGTTCCGGAAGAACAGGAACATGTCGCAGCCGGCAGCGATGGTGGCCGGCACCAGGTCCTTCCGCTTCTTCGCCTGCGTCAGGCCCACCATCTGGGAGGCATCCGTGAGGACCAGGCCGTTGAAGCCAAGCTCGCCGCGCAGCAGGTCCTGCAGCAGCTCCGGGGACAACGTCGCCGGCAGGATCTCCGCGTCAGCCAAGCCAGGCCGGAAATGCCGGGAGACTTCCGGCGCCCCAATGTGGCCCACCATGATGGACTGCACGCCGTGCGCAATCATCTCCCGGTACACGTGCCCGTACGTCCGGTCCCATTCCTCATAGCCAAGGGTGTTGTAGGACGTGACCACGTGCTGGTCCCGCTCATCGATACCGTCACCCGGGAAGTGCTTCATGGCGCAGGCCGTGGGCGATTCACTGATGCCGTCGAAGTATTCCTTGGCGCGTTCCACCACAATTTCCGGCGTGTTGCCAAAGGAGCGCGTAGAAATGACCGTGTTCCGCCAGTTGTAGTGGATGTCCACGATCGGCGCGAACGCCCAGTTGCATCCCAGGGCCGCCGTCTCCACGCCGGCCACCTGTCCCATCTGCCGGGCAATGGCCTTGTCCGGGTGCGAGCCTGCCTGCAGGTGGGTGGACACGAACGTGCCGTCGTCGCAGCTGCCTGCGCCGCCCATCTCAGGGTTGGACGCAATCAGCAACGGAATCCGGGTCTTGGACTGTGCGTAACGGATATGCTCCTGCACCGCAGCGGACGGACCCGGGCGGTATCGCATGCCGCCCACGTGGTAGTTCTCCAGCACACCATCGAGGTACCCGGGCGAGTAGTCGTTGTTGTGGTTGATGAACAGCTGGCCGATTTTTTCCTCCAGCGTCATGGCATCAAGGGTGCCCTCCACCCAGGCGATGGCATCGCCGTCGAGGTTGAACGGCGCAGCTGCCAGGTCGACGTCGAACTGGCGCGGCGGGGTGCCCTGGGCCACTTTGGCGGGACGTACGACGGCGGCAAGCCCCTTGAGTGCCTGTGCCACCACGTCGGTGACGGGCGCGGCGATGTCCACCACCACGCCGGCTTCGTCCTCCTGCAGCGGTTCCAGGGTGGCGAGCTGCGAGTCAAGCAGAGTGGTGGGCATGAAGTGCCCGGACCTGCCCTCAAGGCGCCGGGCCAGGACCTCTTTGCTGCCGTCCAGGTGCAGGAAGACGGTGTCCGGAGCCTGTTCCCGGATGGCGTCGCGGTAGCTACGGCGCAGCGCGGAACAAGCCAGGACCAGTCCGCCGTCGCCCGCCGCTGCCAACTTGCTGCCCACCGTGGCCAGCCATGGCCAGCGGTCCTCGTCCGTCAGCGGCGTGCCCGCGGCCATCTTTGCCACGTTCTCCACCGGGTGGAGGGAATCGCCGTCGAGGAACGGGACGCCCAGTTCGCGGGCCACGAGATCGCCGATGGTGGTCTTGCCGCAGCCGGAGACCCCCATCACGATGATGTGGTGCTTGGTCATTGCCTGCTCCCTGCCGGTCATCGTGTGTTCCTTACCAGTCATGGACGGTGCCGTCGACCAGGCGGTTGTAGGGCAGGTAGGCCTGCTGGTACGGGAACGCCGCGGCGGCTTCTTCGTTGAATTCGACGCCGATGCCCGGCTTGTCGCCCGGGTGCAGGTACCCGTCCACAAAGGTCATGGACTGCTCGAAGACCTCGTTGGTCTTGTCCGAGTGCTGCATGTATTCCTGGATCCCGTAGTTATGGATCGCCAAACCCACATGCAGCTGCGCGG
>NZ_BMFW01000013.1 GCF_014639275.1 Arthrobacter liuii
AGCCGTTTGGTGACCGCCCGCGCCGCGATGGTGAGGGTGACCGTCGTGGTTTCGGTGGCGGTGCCGGTGACCGTGACCGCAAACCCTACGGCGAGCGTGATCGTAAGCCGTTTGGTGACCGCCCGCGTCGTGATGGTGAGGGTGACCGTCGTGGTTTCAGTGGCGGTGAGAACCGCAAGCCCTACGGCGACCGGCAGGACCGGGCGCCACGCAGCTTCGATCGCAGTGACTCCCGCGCCGAGTCCGGCCGTGGCGGTTCGGGTCCGCGCAGCTTTGGGCGTGACCGCCAGGAGGATCGCCCCGTCCGCGTGCCCAACGCCGCCGACCTTCGGAGCGCCAACCGGCCGGACCGGGAGCGTTCACCGGAGATCGATGAGGACGTCACAGGCAAGGAACTGGACCGCGCTACGCAGCACCAGATCAAGACCCTCGAGCCCAAGAGCTCGGAGTGGGTGGCCCGCCACCTGGTCATGGCCGGACGCCTCATCGACGACGAGCCCGAACTTGCCTTCCAGCACGCACTTGCTGCAAGCCGTCGCGGCGGCAGGCTCGCGGCCGTCCGCGAAGCGGTTGGGCTTACTGCCTACTCTGCCGGCCACTACGGTGAGGCGCTTCGCGAGTTCCGCACCTTCCGCCGGATCAGCGGCTCCAACGTGCACCTCCCCGTGATGGCTGATTGCGAGCGTGGCCTGGGACGTCCCGACCGGGCTCTTGACGTGGCCCGCTCGGAGGAAGCCCAGGACCTTGACGCTCCCGGAAAGGTTGAACTGGCCATCGTGGCTGCCGGCGCGCGCACCGACCTCGGCCAGCTGGACGCGGCCGTAGCCGAACTTGAGATCGCGCAGCTGGACATCAACCGTGCGTTCTCCTACAGCCCCCGCCTCTTCCGTGCATACGCGGACGCCCTTGCAGCGGTAGGACGCCAGGAAGAGTCGGAAAAGTGGAACCGCCAGGCGGTCGTGGCAGAAAACGCCCTGGGCCAGGGTGTGGACCAGGAACCCGAAATCATCGACCTCGGCTGGGACGAGGAAGAGGAGGCCCGGGAAGAGGCCGAACGCCGCAGGACACTCGACCACGCCTCCAAGGCCTCGGCAACCGAATCCCCGGCAGGGGCGTCGATAGAGGCTTCGGCGGAGGGCGCGCGCGCCATTGAAGCAGAGGCTTCCCAGGGGAGCAGCATCGACGACCAGGACGGTGACTACTTCGTCTCCGACGACGCAGAATCGGACCAGGACTCTGTGGAACATGACGAGCTCGATGCGTCAGCTGCAGGCGACGCCCGCGCAGAGGACGCCGTCGCTGAGGACTTCCGCGCCGGGGACAACGGGGAACACCGGCACGACGAAGAACGCCGGGAAGACTGAAGCATGATGAGCGACGTTTCCCTGGTCTCCCGTTTCGATGCGCTCCTCGCCGACCTGGACGGTGTGGTCTACGCCGGTCCGCACGCCATTCCCGGAGCTGTTGACTCGCTGAAGCAGCTCTCCGGGCTGGGCATCGGCTTGGGTTATGTAACGAACAACGCCTCGCGGTCTCCCGCGGAGGTGGCAGCACACCTCCGCGAGCTCGGCGCGCCCGCAGAGGACAACCAGGTGGTCAGTTCCTCCCAGGCCGCAGCGGACCTGCTGGCCTCGCTGCTGGCACCCGGTTCGAGGGTCCTCATCACGGGCAGCCCCGCCCTGGCACGGGAAATCGAGCTGGCAGGCCTGGTCCCTGTAGGCAGCCAGGACGACGAACCGGTGGCCGTGGTCCAGGGCTTCAGCCCCGCTATCGGCTGGAAGGACCTGGCGGAAGCCACGTACGTAGTCTCCGCGGGAGCGCTCTGGGTAGCCACCAACACGGACATGACCATTCCGCAAGCGCGCGGCATCGCCCCTGGGAACGGCACCTTGGTGGCCGCCGTCGCCGCGGCCACCGGGCAGCAGCCCAAGGTTGCGGGAAAACCCGAGGCGCCACTGTTCCATTCGGCCGCCAAACGCCTCGGGGCTGAACGCCCCCTGGTGGTGGGCGACCGGCTGGACACGGACATCCTGGGCGGCAACAACGCCGGCTTTGCCACTGTGGCCGTCCTGACCGGCGTCGACACGCGTGAAACCATCCTTGCGGCGCGCTCTGCGGAACGGCCCAACTACATCATCGACAACCTGGCGGACCTGCACCGTCCATACCCGGAAATAACGCACGACGACGGCACCTACACGTGCGGCCAGGCAACGGCACGCGTCGCCAACGGGGCAGTAGGCGTCATTGGCAGCCGGGACGACCTCAACTCCTGGCGCGCGGCGTGCGCGGCGTGGTGGGCCGCGACGCCGGAAGCCGCCGCCGCCAAGGCGCCCAAACTGGCATGGCTGGATCACTAGACTGGTTGCATGACTGAGCTGACCGAACCGGACAACGTGCCAGCCCAGCCCGCCCCGGATTGGCCGGAGGCGCGCGGCCAGGACATCACGGATCCACAGGTGGCGCAGGCCGTGGCGCGGCTGTTGGATGTCCCGCGGCTCCCAACAGCGGACCACGAAGCCGTCTACAACGGGCTTCACGACGACCTGCTGGCCGCCCTCAACGGTGACCCCGCAGATGGGGGTCCCTCAGGTGCTGCCCCCGCCGGCGGTGAAGCCTGATGCCGGTGCGCCTGGACCAGGCACTGGTAGCCCGTGGATTGGCAAGGTCCCGGACGCATGCGGCGTCCCTCATCGCCGAAGGCAAGGTCAGTTCCGCCGGCCAGGTCCTCGCCAAGGCCTCCCTGCAGGTTGACGACACCCGGGCCCTGACCGTCGAGCACGACGACCAGGACACCTACGCCAGCCGGGCAGGCCATAAACTGGCCGGCGCGCTTGACGCCTTCCCGGAAGTTTCGGCCCAGGGCAAAAGGTGCCTTGACGCCGGTGCCTCCACCGGCGGCTTCACCGACGTCCTCCTTCGGCGCGGCGCCTCGCACGTGGTGGCGGTCGACGTCGGGCACGGCCAGTTGGTGCCGCACCTGCGCAGCGACCAGCGCGTCGACGTTCACGAAGGAATGAACGTCAGGTACATGGCGCCGGCGGACATCGGCGGCCCGGCCGCGCTGACCGTCGCCGACCTCTCCTTCATCTCCCTCACCCTCGTGGTGCAGCCGCTGGCGGACTGCACCGAACCCGGCGGCGACCTGGTACTGATGGTCAAGCCGCAGTTCGAAATCGGCAAGGACCGCCTGGGCCGCACCGGCGTCGTCACGTCGGAGCGCGAACGCCGGATGGCCGTGGAGAAGGTGGCCAGGGCAGCGCTCGACGCCGGCCTGGACCTTTGCGGCCTGGCGGTCAGTCCGTTGCCCGGACAGGACGGAAACGTCGAATACTTCCTGTGGATAAAACGCAGGATCACCAAAGATTTGCCTAAGATCGAAGAGCGGGAGGCAGCAGCCGCTGCCTTGCTCGGACAAATCTGGCAGAACCACTAGAGAGCGGAACCTGATGAGCAGGCGTGTACTGGTCCTTGCCCACACCGGCCGCGAGGAGTCACTGAAAGCCGCCTGGGAAGCCTGCGCCCTGCTGCATGCCTCGGGCATGGTCCCCGTAATGCAGGAATCCGAGCTGGGGGACATGGAACGGTTCTTCGGCCACCTGGCGCAGCCGGTGGAGGTGCTCCACGACCACGTCCAGCTGCCGGATGTTGAGCTGGTCATGGTCCTCGGCGGTGACGGAACCATCCTCCGGGCAGCGGAACTGGTCCGCGAGGTGGACGTGCCGCTGCTGGGCGTCAACCTGGGCCACGTGGGCTTCCTGGCCGAAAGCGAGCGGGCGGACCTTGCCCAAACCGTCGAATGGATCGCCAGCCGCGAGTACACGGTCGAAGAGCGGATGACCATCGATGTCCAGGTCTGGGTCCGCGGCCAGAAGATTTGGCACACCTGGGCTTTGAACGAGGCCGCCATCGAAAAGGCCAACCGCGAACGGATGCTCGAGGTGGTGACCGAAGTGGATGAGCGGCCGCTGACCTCCTTCGGCTCGGACGGCATCGTGCTGGCCACCCCCACAGGGTCCACGGCCTACGCGTTCTCGGCCGGTGGACCGGTGGTCTGGCCGGAGGTGGAGGCCCTGGTGATCGTGCCCATCAGCGCCCATGCGCTCTTCGCCAAGCCCTTGGTCGTCTCGCCCCGGTCCCGGCTCGCCGTCGAGGTGCTGGGCCGCACCGATGCCCTGGGCGTGCTCTGGTGCGACGGCCGGCGCTCCGTGGACCTGCCGCCCGGTGCCCGCGTGGAAGTCACCAAGTCTGCCACTCCGGTCCGGCTTGCACGGACCCACCAGACACCGTTCTCCGCCCGCCTGGTCCGCAAATTCCAGCTGCCCATCCACGGATGGCGCGGCCCGGTGCCCAAATCCGATGCCGTGCATACCGGACCGATTCCCATTGTGCGGACGCCACGGCCCATGCCGCCGCTGCCGGTGACACATGCGGAAAACCCAGGCAGCGATCCCGAACCGTCGACTGCAAAGTGAATCCATGCTTGAAGAACTGAGAATCCGCGATCTGGGCGTCATCACCGAGGCAACGCTTCCGCTCGGCCCGGGGCTGAGCGTCGTCACCGGCGAAACCGGTGCGGGCAAGACCATGGTGGTCACCGCCGTCGGGCTGCTGCTGGGTGCGCGTTCCGACGCCGGAGCCGTCCGCAGCGGCGCCAAAAGCGCCACCGCTGAGGCGGTTTTGAAGCTCGACGCCGGGCACCCCGCCGTCGCCCGTGCCATCGACGCCGGCGCCGAAGCCGAAGAGTTCGACGGCGGCGCCGAGCTCATCCTCGCCCGTCGCCTGGGTGCGGACGGCCGCAGCCGTGCCTTCCTGGGCGGCCGGGCAGCGCCCGTGGGCGTCCTGGCGGAGATCGGCGAATCCCTGGTGGTGGTGCACGGACAATCGGACCAGATCCGGCTCAAAAGCGCCACGGCGCAGCGGGAGGCCCTGGACAAGTTCGCGGGGGAAAGCGTGGCCGGCCCGCTGACTGCGTACCAGGAGCTGTACAGCCGGTGGAAGTCCAGCCAGGCGGAACTGGACAGCCTGCGGAGCGCCGCGCGGGACAGGCTCCGCGAAGCCGAATCCCTGGAAGCAGCCCTCGCAGAAATAGACGAAGTCGACCCACAGGCGGGGGAGGACGAGCTGCTGAAGGCCGAGGCCGTGAAGCTCGCCAACGTGGAGGAACTCCGGATCGCCGCCAGCACCGCGCACCAGGCCCTCATCGCCGAGGACTTCGCCGAATCCGGTGATGCCACCACCCTGGTGGACTCCGCCAAACGCACCCTGGAGCACGTGGCCGAGCATGACGCCGAACTGGGGTCTGCGGCCGCGCGGCTGGCAGAGGTGTGCTTCCTGCTCAACGACATCGCTACGGAACTGGCCAGCTACCAGGCCGGCCTGGACTCGGAGGGGCCGGAACGGCTCGCCGAGATCGAGGACCGGCGGGCAGCCCTGGCCAAGCTGGTCCGCAAATATGCCCCCACCATCGATGAAGTGCTGGAGTGGGCGGAAACGGCGCGCGTCCGGTACGACGAGCTGCAGGACGACTCCTCCCGCATTGAGGCGCTGGACGCAGAGGTGGTCCGTGCCGAAGCGGAGCTGAAAAAGCAGTCCGCGGCCATCGGCAAGATCCGGGCGAAGGCAGCCAAGGAACTGTCCACCCGCGTCAGCGCGGAGCTGAAAGCCCTGGCCATGGCAGACGCCACCCTGGTGATCAACCTCGAGCCTGCCGGGCAGCTGGGCCCGCACGGCGCGGATGAGATCAGCTTCCTGCTCCGGCCGCATTCCGGCGCTCCGGCCCGGCCACTGGGCAAGGGTGCATCCGGCGGTGAACTGTCCCGCGTGATGCTGGCCATCGAAGTGGTGCTCGCCGCCGTCGATCCCGTCCCCACCTTCGTCTTCGACGAGGTGGACGCCGGCGTGGGCGGCCGGGCCGCCGTCGAGATCGGCCGCCGGCTGGCCATGCTGGCGCGCCACGTCCAGGTGTTGGTGGTCACGCACCTGCCGCAGGTGGCCGCGTTCGCGGACCAGCACATCACCGTGACCAAAACCTCCGTCAGGGGTGCCGACGGCGGCACCGCCACCGGGTTCACCTCCAGTGACGTCCGCCTGCTGGACGGCCAGGAGCGGGTGCGTGAGCTCGCCCGCATGCTGGCCGGCCAGGAGGACTCCGAATCGGCGCAGGCGCACGCCCAGGAGCTGCTGGATGACGCTAAACTCCTGCCCCAGCGCGCCTGACCGGACAACCGCGGGAAGACTGAATTGATGATAGGCTCGAATTCCGTGGTGCAGCGATCAAATTCCCGTGTAAATTCCCGGTTCCCGGGCTCCTCCAAGACGACCAAGCACATCTTCGTCACCGGTGGTGTGGCGTCCTCGCTCGGCAAGGGACTGACGGCGTCCAGCCTTGGTCATCTGCTGCGGGCGCGCGGACTCTCCGTAACGATGCAGAAGCTCGATCCCTACCTGAACGTGGATCCGGGCACGATGAACCCCTTCCAGCACGGCGAGGTCTTCGTCACAGATGATGGCGCCGAGACGGACCTGGACATCGGGCACTACGAGCGCTTCCTCGACGAGAACCTCGAAGGTTCAGCGAACGTGACCACGGGCCAGGTGTACTCCACCGTGATCGCCAAGGAACGCCGCGGCGAGTACCTCGGTGACACGGTCCAGGTCATCCCCCACATCACGGATGAAATCAAGCGCCGCATGCGCTTGCCCGCTGAGGGCAAGAACGCCCCGGACGTCATCATCACGGAAATCGGCGGAACTGTTGGCGACATCGAGTCCCAGCCCTTCCTTGAATCCGCGCGCCAGGTCCGCCAGGACGTCGGGCGCGGCAACGTGTTTTTCCTCCACGTTTCCCTGGTGCCCTACATCGGCCCTTCCCAGGAACTGAAGACCAAGCCCACGCAGCACTCCGTTGCCGCCCTGCGCTCCATCGGCATCCAGCCCGAGGCGATCGTCATCCGCTCCGACCGCGAAGTGCCGGACGCCATGCGGGAGAAGATCGGCCGCATGTGCGACGTCGATATCGACGCCGTGGTGAACGCCGCCGACGCCCCGAGCATCTACGACATCCCCAAGACCCTGCACGGGCAGGGCCTGGACTCCTACATCGTCCGTGCCCTGGACCTGCCGTTCAAGGACGTGGACTGGACCAGCTGGGACCGTCTCCTGGAGGCCGTCCACAACCCGAAGCACCAGGTCGAAATCGCCTTGGTGGGCAAGTACATCGACCTTCCGGATGCCTACCTCTCGGTCACCGAAGCGCTGCGCGCCGGCGGCTTCGCCAACGAGGCAAAGGTCAAGATCCGCTGGGTCCCGTCGGACGAGTGCGACACCCGTGAGGGCGCCATTAAGGCGCTCGACGGCGTGGACGCCATCTGCGTCCCCGGCGGCTTCGGCATCCGCGGCCTCGAAGGCAAGCTCGGCGCCCTGAAGTTCGCCCGCGAAACCAAGCTGCCAGTCCTGGGCCTCTGCCTGGGCCTGCAGTGCATTGTCATCGAGTACGCACGCAACGTGGTGGGCCTGGAGGGCGCCTCCTCCAGCGAGTTCGACCCGGATTCCAAGTACCCCGTGATCGCCACCATGGAGGAGCAGCTGGAGTTTGTCGAGGGCCGCGGCGACCTCGGCGGCACCATGCGCCTGGGCCTTTACGAAGCCAAGCTCGACGAAGGCTCCGTCATCGCGGGGACCTACGGCAAGACCGCCGTCAGCGAACGCCACCGGCACCGCTATGAGGTCAACAACAAGTACCGCCAGCAGATTGCGGACAAGGGCCTGGTCTTTTCCGGCACGTCCCCGGACGGCAAGCTGGTGGAGTTCGTTGAACTGCCCGCTGAAGTCCACCCGTACTACGTGGCCACCCAGGCGCACCCCGAGCTGAGCTCGCGGCCCACGCGCCCGCACCCGCTGTTCGCCGGCCTGGTCAAGGCGGCACTGGACCACCAGGAGGCCGGCCACCAGGGCGCCGGCGCGGCTGCAGCCGACACGGCCGTGCCAGCGGCCGGGGAGCCTGCAGCATCCGGTACCGTTACCGCTAAGTAGTCAATAGAACAAAAGGACGGTGCGATGCCTGGTACACCTGAAGCCACCCCTGCCAAACAGGTTTCGGATGCACCAAGCCCGCGCCGTCTTTTGTCTACCGAGAAGGTTTACCAGGGCCGCATCTGGGACGTCGTCAGCGACACGTTCCAGCTCTCCGAGTCCGGGGACGCCCTCACCCGCGATTACATCGACCACCCCGGCGCCGTCGCCGTCCTTCCCATGAATGACGAGGGCCGGATCCTCCTCCTGAAGCAGTACCGGCATCCGGTGGGCATGGACCTCTGGGAGGTCCCCGCCGGCCTCCTGGATATCGAGGGCGAAGACTTCGTGGTGGGGGCAGCACGCGAACTGGCTGAGGAAGCGGACCTGGCCGCCGCAACCTGGAATGTCCTGGCCGATGTCTTCAATTCCCCAGGGTCCTCCAGTGAGGCCATCCGCATCTACCTCGCCCGGGACCTCACGGAAGTGCCGCACCACGAGCGCCACGAGCGGACGGACGAGGAAGCGGAGATCGAGTTCCACTGGATCAGCCTGGACGACGCCGTGGCCTCCGTACTCGCCGGCCGCCTGCACAACCCGTCCGCCGTCGTCGGCATCCTTGCCGCCGCGGCAGCCAAGGCCGACAACTATGAAGGACTGCGCCCCGCCGACGCTCCCTGGCCCGCCCACCCCAGCCAGCGCTGATGGCTCCGGCTCCCTCGGCTGAAGCTGCACCTGCACCCCCGGTCGTACAGGCTCCGAATCCGGACGCGGCAGGCGCTGCCCCGGCGGCAATTCCGGCGGCCGTGGACCGGGGAATCACCGATTACCTCCAGCACATGGGGGTGGAACGGGGACTGGCGGCAAATACCCTGGCAGCCTACCGCCGGGACCTGGCCCGCTACGCCCGCTACCTCGCCGCCGCGGGCTGCACGCGCCCGGAGGACATCACCCGGCATCACGTGACCGGATACGTCCGGGCCCTCTCCGACGGGTCCGACGGCGGGTCCACCCTGGGCGTACGATCGGCGGCGCGCACGGTGGTGGCAGTACGCGGACTGCACAAGTTCTGGGCCCTGGAAGGTTACACACCCGCGGACCCCGCCAGCGAAGTCCATCCGCCAATGGCCGGCAAGCGGCTGCCCAAAGCCATCACCGTTGATGAGGTAACCCGCATCCTCGAGGCGGCGGGAACTGACACCGCCACGGGGCTGCGCGACCGCGCCCTGCTCGAATTCCTCTACTCCACCGGCGCCAGGATCAGTGAAGCAGTGGGACTGGACGTTGACGATCTCTCCCTCGCGGAGCCGGAATCCGGGCCCGCCATTGTCCGGCTGTTCGGCAAGGGATCGAAGGAACGGCTGGTGCCGCTTGGCTCCTACGGCGCCCGGGCGCTCGATGCCTACCTGGTCCGCGGGCGGCCGCTGCTTGCCGCGAAAGGGAAGGGCACACCGGCGCTGTTCCTCAATGCCCGCGGCGGAAGGATCAGCCGGCAGAGCGCCTGGACCATCCTGAAGGCGGCAGCGGAGAAGGCCAACATCACCCGGGACGTTTCGCCGCACACGCTGCGTCACTCGTTCGCCACCCACCTGCTTGAAGGCGGCGCCGACGTGCGTGTGGTCCAGGAACTGCTGGGCCACGCGTCCGTGACCACCACCCAGGTGTACACCCTGGTCACGGCTGACACCCTGCGCGAGATCTACGCCGCGGCCCACCCCAGGGCGTTGGGTTAAGGGGTTGGGATGAGCGCAGCCGCTGTGACCCTGTGCTTCCTGATCCGCGACGGGGCCAACGGGGCGGAAGTGCTCCTGGGGCTCAAGCAAACCGGGTTTGGCAAAGGCAAGATCGTGGGCATCGGCGGCCACGTGGAACGCGGGGAGACCGACGCCCAGGCGGTGATCCGTGAGGTGCTTGAAGAAACTGGCGTGGTGCTGCGCCACGAAGATCTGGCCGATGCCGGAACCGTCCGTTTCGTCTTCCCCGCGAGGCCGGAATGGAACATGGCCACCCGGATCTTCACCGCGCGCACGTGGCACGGCGAGCCGGTGCCAAGCGATGAGATCCTGCCTGAATGGTTCAGCGTGGAGGCCTTGCCGGTAGACCGGATGTGGCAGGACGCCGACCACTGGCTGCCGGTGGTGCTCGAAGGCGGCCGGGTCAATGTGGTGGTCACCATGCACACCGATAACGAATCCGTCGCGTCATCTGAGAGCCGCTTGGACTGAGCGTTAAAGGCCGACGGCGGCCCGGGCACCAAAGTCCCGGGCCGCCGTCGGACGTTCCTGCCTTAAGCGGGGAAACGCTAGGGGAGGTGCCGCTCCTCGTGGCCGTTGTATTCGCTCAGGGGCCTGATCAGCGAGTTGGCGTCAAGCTGCTCCATGATGTGCGCGGTCCAGCCCGTGATCCGGCTGGCCACGAACAGGGGAGTGAACGTGGGTGTGTCGAAGCCCATCAGGTGGTACGTCGGCCCCGCTGGGTAGTCGAGGTTCGGCTTGATGGCCTTTGCCTCGTCCATGGCCGTTTCCAGGCCGTTGTACAGCCCCAGCAGCTCGGGTCGGCCGTAATGGGCGATCATCTTGTCCAGGGCGGCCTTCATGGTGGGCACCCGGGAGTCGCCATGCTTGTAGACGCGGTGGCCGAAGCCCATGACCTTCTTCTTCTTCGCCAGGGCATCCTCCATCCAGGCCTTCGCCCGGGCTGCGGCCTCCTCGAGGGACTCCTCCTGCCGGATGCCGATCTCGTCGAAGGTGTGCATGACGGCTTCGTTCGCACCGCCGTGCAGCGGACCCTTCAGGGCGCCGATGGCTCCTGTCACCGCCGAGTGCAGGTCCGAGAGTGTCGAGGTGATGACGCGCGCGGTGAAGGTGGACGCGTTGAAGGAGTGCTCGGCGTAGAGGATCATCGAGACGTTGAAGGCGTCCACCACCTCGGGCACCTGTTCCTCGCCGAAGGCCATCCACAGGAAGTTGGCCGAGTAGCCAAGGTCTTCGCGGGGCTCCACGAGCTCCTGGCCGTGGCGGCGGCGCTGGTCGTAGGCCACAACGGCCGGCATGGCGGCGAACAGGTCCACGGCCTTGGCCATGTTGGCTTCCCGTGAGGAGTCTTCCGCCAGCGGGTGGCGGGCGCCCATCACGGAGGCAGCGGTCCTGCAGACATCCATCGGGTGCGAGGTCACCGGCAAGGCATCGATGACCTGCTTGACTACCGGATCAAGGGCGCGCCCGGCGCGCTCCCTTGCGGTGAATTCCGCCAACTGCTCCTTGGTGGGCAGTTCGCCGTTCCAGAGCAGGTAGGCCACTTCCTCGAAGCTGCACCTGGCTGCCAGTTCCTGGACCGGATAGCCCCGGTACAGCAGGGAGTTTGTGTCAGGGTTGACCTTGGAGACCGCGGTGTAGTCAACCACGACGCCGGCAAGGCCCTTTTTGATCTCATTTTCAGCCATGCTGAAACTCCTTTGTTCCTAAAGCCTGTTATCCGGCCGGGGCCGGCATTCCGGGGATATTAGATGCCGGGGATCTGGAAGTTGAACACCCCGGTGTCGAAGCGGTTGTAAGCCTCGTAATCGACGAGGTCGTAGAGCCGGGCACGGGTCAGCATGCTTGGAACCTGTGCCTCCTGGGTGCCGTCGGATTTGATCGATTCCAGAGTACGCTCAGCAGCGCCCATGGCACTACGGAGCAGCGTTACCGGATAGATGACCATGTTCACGCCGACGCCGGCCAGCTCATCCACAGTGAACAGTGCGCTCTTGCCGAACTCGGTCATGTTCGCCAGGATCGGCACGTCCACCGCGTCCCGGATGGCCTGGAACTCGCTGAGGTCCTTCATGGCCTCAGGGAATATCGCGTCCGCCCCGGCTTCAACCAGGGCCTTGGCCCGCTGCTGCGCGGCTTCCAGGCCATCGGTGGCCCGGATATCGGTGCGGGCCATGATCAGGAAGTTCGGGTCGCGCCGTGCGTCGGCGGCGGCACGGATCCGCTTGGTGGCTGTGTCCAGGTCCACCACGTTCTTCCCGTCGAGGTGGCCGCAGCGCTTCGGGTTGAACTGGTCCTCGATGTGGCAGCCGGCCAGGCCAGCGTTCTCGAGTTCCTGCACGGTGCGGGCCACGTTCATGGGCTCGCCGAAGCCGGTGTCGGCGTCCACGATCGAAGGCAGGTCCGTCATGCGCGCAATCTGCCCGGCCCGGGTGGCAACTTCGGTGAGGGTTGTGAGTCCGATGTCGGGCAGGCCGAGGTCGTTGGCCAGCACGGCGCCGGAGATGTAGACGCCGGCGAAGCCTTTTTCCTCGATCAGCCTGGCCGAGAGCGGGTTGAACGCGCCCGGGAACTGCTGGACGGTCCCGGAAGACAGCAGTTCCCGGAAGCGGAGCCGTTTCTGCTCCGGCGTGGTCTTCGAGTACAGCATCAGAAGAGTCCCTTCGGTGCCGCCGCCAGGTCGATGACGCCGGGGGCGGCGGTGATGTTGAGCTGGTCCAGTTCGCCTGCCGCGAGTTCGGGGAGGCGTTCGACGGCGGCGAGGAACCTCTCGATTTCGGCCTCCTCCACAAGCCCTGCGGCGAGGGTGCGGAACTTGTTGACGTACTGTTCGCGGGCGAAGGGCCGGGCGCCCAGGGGATGCGCGTCAGCGACGGCGATCTGGTCGGTGATGACGGTGCCGTCCTTGAGCGTGATTTCCACTGAACCGCCGAAGGCCTTCTCCGCGATGTCCAGGGAGTGGTAGCGGCGGGTCCATTCCGGATCTTCCACCGTGGCCACCTTGTGCCACAGTTCCACGGTGTCCGGGCGTGCAGCACGCTGCGGGGCGTAGGAGTCCACGTGGTGCCAGGCTCCGTCCTGCAGGGCGACGGTGAAGATGTAAGGGATGGAGTGGTCCAGGGTTTCCCGGCTGGCTGTGGGGCTGTATTTTTGGGGATCGTTGGCGCCGGAGCCGATCACGTAGTGGGTGTGGTGGCTGGTCTTGATCAGTACGGATTCGACATTGGCCGGGTCCGTGACTTCGGGGTGTTCGCGGTTCAGCTTGCGGGCCAGGTCGATCCAGGCCTGCGCCTGGTATTCGGCGGAGTGTTCCTTGGTGTAGGTGTCCAGGATGGCGCGCTTGGCTTCGCCGGGCGTGGGGAGCGGGACCATGTAGGACGCGTCCGGGCCGTCGAGCATCCAGGCGATGACGCCGTCTTCGCCTTCGTAGATCGGCACGGGCGAGGTCTGGCCGCGCATGGCACGGTCGGCGGACTCGATGGCCATCTTGCCGGCAAACGCCGGGGCGTGCGCCTTCCAGGTGGAGATCTCGCCCTTGCGGGACTGCCGGGTTGCGGTGGTGGTGTGCAGTGCCTGCCCCACGGACTGGAAGATGGTTTCGACGTCGAGGCCCAGCAGTGTGCCGATCCCGGCGGCGGCGGAGGGGCCCAGATGGGCTACGTGGTCGATCTTGTGCTTGTGCAGGCAGATGGCCTTGACCAGGTTGACCTGGATCTCGTAGCCGGTGGCAATGCCGCGGACCAGGTCCTGGCCGCTGGCGCCCACGTGCTGGGCGACGGCGAGGATCGGCGGGATATTGTCCCCGGGGTGGGAGTAGTCGGCCGCGAGGAAGGTGTCGTGGTAGTCCAGCTCGCGGACGGCCACACCGTTGGCCCACGCAGCCCATTCCGGTGCCACCCGCTCTTCGATGCCGAAGACCTTGGACCCCTGGCCGCCGGTGCTGGGGCCATGGGTGAGCGCCTGCGCGCGGGCGGCGACGATGGGCGCGCGGTTAAGGGAGGCGATGGCAACCGAGGCGTTGTCGATGACCCGGTTGATCACCATGTCGGTCACCTCGGGGGAGACGGCGACGGGGTCCGCCGCGACCTGGGCGATCTTGTACGCGAGCTGGTCCTCGCGGGGCAGGTACTCTTCGCTCTTGTAGACGCGGACGTGGTGTTCCTTAACCATGGTGCTCCTTCGGGTGGGATGCGTGGGTTGCTTTGACGTGGGAGAGGCTGCGGTGCAGGTGGACGACGGTGGCCGCCTCTGCGAGTTTCGGGTTGCCGGCCGCTATGGCCTCTGCGATGGCGGCATGCTCGGCGGCCGCAGCGGTCAGGCGGCAGGCGTCGTCGGCCGCAAGCCTGCGGATCCGGACCAGGTGCACGCGCAGGCTTCGCATGGCCTGGGCCAGGTAGGAGTTGGAGATAGCTGCATCGATGGCTGTGTCCAGCCTGCCCACCAGCTCGTAGTAGTCGTGCAGGGCGGGATCATCGCCGCTGATCAGCTCCGGAGCCTGGAGCAGTTCGCGCTGCAGGCGCTCGAACGTTGCGGCGTCGCCGCGCCGTGCGGCCAACGCTGCGGCCCTGCCCTCGAGGGTTTCCCGGAGTTCGAAAAGTTCGTCGATGTCCTCAAGGGAGATGTCGGTGACGACGACGCCGCGGCCGCCCGCCGTCGTCAGTCCTTCCGCTGTGAGTCTCCCCAGTGCTTCGCGCAGCGGCGTCCGTGAGACACCGAGGCGTTCGGACTGCTCCACCTCGGCAAGAACCGTGCCGGGCGCCAGCCGCCATTCGACGATGTCCTCCCGCAGGGCGGCATAGGCCTTGTCACTGGCGCGCATGGTGGTCTCCTTCCTCGCTGACTGGATCAGTGTATACATAGCGGCCGCTGGAATACAGCAAATAAGGAAAAATCCGACTTTCTGTATACAGAACCCTTGTGGGTGTCGCAGGCCTGCAGCTACGATGAGCTGCATCACAATGTCGTGGACGGGATTACCTCATGGTCATCAACAGCTACCGGGACAGCTACCGGCGCAGCGTGGAACAACCCGAAGAATTCTGGCTGGAAGCAGCGGAAAAGATTTCCTGGAACACCCCGCCGGGCCGGGCCCTGGACTCCAGCCGGGCGCCCTTGTACAGCTGGTTTCCCGAGGGGACGCTGAACACCTGCTACAACGCCCTGGACCGTCACGTTGCCGCGGGCCGTGGAGGCCAGGACGCCCTGATCTACGACTCCGCCATGCTCGGCTCGCAGCAGCGCTTCAGCTACGCAGAGCTCACCGAACTCGTCGCCCGCTTCGCCGGGGTGCTGCGCAGCCACGGCGTGCGCAAAGGGGACCGCGTGGTGATCTACATGCCGATGATCCCGGAAGCCGCCATCGCCATGCTCGCCACCGCCAGGCTGGGGGCGGTCCACTCGGTGGTCTTTGGGGGATTTGCGCCCAAGGAGCTCGCCGCACGGATCCGCGATGCAGCCCCGGCTGCGGTGGTCACCGCCTCGGGTGGGATCGAACCTTCACGACGCATCGAGTACCTGCCGGCGGTCGCGGAGGCGCTCGAGTTGGCCGGCGCGCCGGACATCCCCGTGCTGGTCAAGGCGCGCGACGGTTTCGCCTCCGCCGTGTCGGACCACACCGGCTGGCTCGACTGGGACACGGAAGCGGCAGCCGCGGACCCGGCCGCCCCGGTGGACGTGAAGGCCACGGACCCGCTCTACATCCTTTACACGTCGGGCACCACCGGAACGCCCAAGGGCGTGGTGCGTGACAACGGCGGCCACGCCGTCGCCCTGCGCTGGACGCTGGAGAACATCTACGACGTCGGACCCGGCGACGTCCTGTGGACCGCCTCTGACGTCGGCTGGGTGGTGGGGCACTCGTACATCGTCTACGGTCCGCTGCTGGCCGGTGCCACGACAGTGATGTACGAAGGCAAGCCGGTGGGCACCCCGGACGCGGGCGCATTCTGGCGCGTAGTCCAGGACCACAGGGTCAACGTGCTGTTCACTGCCCCCACGGCGCTGCGGGCCATCCGCAAAGCCGACCCCGAGGCGAAGCTGCTGGATAAATACGACATCTCCAGCCTGCGCACGCTGTTCGCGGCCGGCGAGCGGCTGGACACGGACACGTTCCACTGGGCATCCCGGGTCCTCGGCGTGCCGGTGGTGGACCACTGGTGGCAGACCGAGACCGGCTGGGCCATCTGCGCCAACCCGCGGGGCCTGGACGGGCTCCCGATCAAGGCTGGTTCGCCCAGCGTCCCCATGCCGGGCTTCAGGCTGCGGATCCTTGACGGTGCGGGCGGGGAAGTCGAGCCGGGAACCGAAGGCAACATCGTCCTGGGGCTGCCGCTGCCGCCGGGTACCCTGACTACGCTGTGGGGAAACGACGAACGCTACATCTCCTCCTACCTGACGGCCTTCGAGGGCTCCTATGCCACGGGCGATTCCGGATACCGCGATGAGGACGGGTATCTCTTCGTCATGGGCCGCACCGACGACATCATCAACGTTGCCGGCCACCGGCTCTCCACGGGCGCCATGGAACAGGTGATCGGCCAGCACCCCGCCATTGCCGAGTGCGCGGTGATCGGCCTGGCCGATCCGCTGAAGGGCCAACGCCCAAGCGGCTACGTGGTGCTCAAATCAGGGGTAGACATCCCCGGAGACGTGTTGGCCAGGGACCTGGTGGCACTGGTCCGGCGCGATATTGGTGCGGTTGCGGACTTCAAGCACGTGACCGTGGTGGAGGCCCTGCCCAAGACCCGTTCGGGGAAGATCCTCCGCAAGACCATGCGCCAAATAGCAGACGGCGAGGAGTACACGGTGCCGTCCACCATCGAAGATCCGGGGGTCATCGACCAGCTGATCGGCATTCTCCGGGCGGGCGGGGCCCAAGCTGGCTGAGGGCTGGCCTGGGGTCCGCCCTCCCACTCCTCAGCGGGCGTTCCAGCGGTATTCGTTTTCCGGCCTGCCGGGGGTGCCGTAGCGGGCGGTCCGGGAAACCGTGCCGGCGTCGGCAAGGTACTCCAGGTAGCGCCGCGCCGTCACGCGGGACATGCCCAAGGCATCCATGACCTCGGTGGCGGACACCGCTTCCGGCTGCCGGCGGAGGAATTCCTGGACTGAGCCGAGCGTCGAGGTGGAGAGGCCCTTGGGGAGCGGGAGCTCGGACGGCGCCCGGAGGCTGGCGAAGGCCTGGTCCACCTCGCTTTGCGATGCACCCCCCTTGCCGGGTCCACCGCCGGAGCCGGCCAGCTGCTGCCGGAACTGGCGGTAGTTCTCCAGCTTGTCCGAGAAGGTGGCGAACGTGAAGGGCTTGATCAAGTACTGGACCACGCCGATGGCCACAGCGCTCCGGACGATCGCCAGCTCGCGCACAGCGGTGATGGCGATGATGTCCGCGAGTATCCCGGCTGAACGCATCCGCCGGGCGATGTCCAGGCCATGCAGGTCGGGCAGGTTCATGTCCAGCAGGACAAGTTCCACCGGCTCTCCCGCAGCCACGAATTCGTTCATCAGCCGCAGGGCGGACTGGCCGTCGGGTGCGGTTCCGGCGAGCTCGAATCCTTCCACCCGCCCCACGTACGCGGCGTGGGCTGCCGAAGCGATGGCCTCGTCTTCGACGACGAGGACCCGGATGTTGCTCACTGTCTGTGCTCCTTCTCCGCGGACACCGCTGCGGGCAGGAAAACTTCGAACTTGGCGCCGCGCCGGCCGTTAATGGCCAGCGTACCGCCCAAACGCTGCACCGCCTGCCGGACCAGTGCCAGGCCAATGCCCCGGCCCCCTGACCCCGCGGGCTTCGTGCTGAATCCGTGCCGGAGGATCTTTTCCGAGTCCGCGGGGTCGATGGGTTTCCCGGAATCATTGACTGCCAGGTCCAGTCCTTCCTCGTCGGCCTCCAGCGTCAGTTCCACCCGCCGGGGCGGGGGCGCGTCCGCAGCGGCATCAATGGCGTTGTCCAGCAGGTTGCCCAGGATTGTCACCAGGTCCTGGACGGCGACTCCCGGCGCCGCGCCGGAACCCAGGGTGGAGAGCTCCAGCTGGACGCCGCGCTCGTGGGCCTCGGCCACCTTGCCCATGACCAGGGCGGCCAGCACCGGCTCATTGATCGAGTTCACCATGTCGTCCGTCAACTGCTGGCTCAGTGCCAAATCCTGGGTGGCGTAGTCCAGGGCTTCCCCGGTCCGGCCGAGTTCGAGGAGGGAAACCATCGTGTGGAGCCGGTTGGCGTGCTCATGGGTCTGGGCCCGCAGTGCGTCGGACAAAGTCTGCATGGTCTGCAATTCGTTGCCCAGCGCTTCGATTTCGGTCCGGTCCCGGAGGGTTGCCACTGTTCCGTACACCGGAATCTTGCCGCGAGTGCCCGGGGATTCCGGGCCTTTTGCGGGCCCTTGGTTGACTACCAGCACGCGGGAGCCCGTGAGCACCATCTCGTCCTTGGTGGTGCGTCCGGAATCAAACAGGCTGCGTAGTTCGCTGTCGAGCGGGAGTTCGGCCAGCGACGGCGGCCTGGTGGGATCGTTGCTGCCGGTTTCGCGCAGGCCCAGCAACTCGGCAGCCTGGTCGTTGTACATGACCACGCGCTTCCGGGCATCAATAAGGATCAGCCCCTCGCGGACGGAGTGGAGTACAGACTCGTAGTAGGCAAACAGCTGGGCCAACTGTTCCGGTCCCCAGCCGAGGGTCACCCGGCGGAGGTACCTGCCCAGCAGCCAGGACGCCAGGGAGCCGCCGGCCAGCAGCGCCATGCCGAGCGCCAGCAGGACAGGCAGCCGCCCTTCGAAGGCGACGTCCACGCTGCGGACGGTGACGCCCACTGCCACCAGCGCCTTCACTGCTCCCGCCCCATCCTTCACCGGAACGATGGTCCGCACGGACGGCCCCAGGGTGCCGGCAGTGACTTCCGTGAAGGTCCGTCCCTGCAGGGCAGCATCGATGGAACCGATATACGGGCGGCCCAGTTCCTCGTCCCGCGGATGCGTCCAGCGGGTCCGGTCCGGGGCCATGATGGTGATGAAGTCGACGCCGGCCGCGGCGGTTACGTCCTTGGCGTAAGGCTGCAGGAGGGCCGAAGGGTTGGATGTGGCTGCGGCCTGGAGCACCAGGGGATTGGCGGCGATCGAAGCCGCTACGCCCTGCATCCGGCGGCCGGCTTCTTCATAGGTGCGGTCCCGCGCGTCGACGTAGGCAGCAGTTCCCCCGATCGCGATGAAGGACACCACGATGAGCAGGTTCGCCACGAAGAGCCTGCGGGCGATACTCCAGCGGTGGATCATGCGTACCTCCAAGGGCGCTTTGCGGGTGCCGCGACCAATATGAACGCAACGGTGAGCTGGATCACGGCGTGGCCAATGATGGATATCACACCGCTAGGACGTGTCGAGCCCAGAGACTGTGCCGCAGCGTCTATCAGAATATCCACAAGGAGACACATCATGGCTTCTCAAAGAGGAGAGTCCACCGGCACCGCGACAACGCGGCGCAAGGGCCTGGACAAGTCGCACTACCTCTACATCGCCGTTATCGCGGCCGTCGTCCTGGGTGCGGTGGTGGGCCTGCTCTTTCCGGAGGTCGGCAAGTCGCTCAAGCCCCTGGGCGACGGTTTCGTCAAGCTCATCAAGATGATGATCGCGCCGGTCATCTTCTGCACCATCGTCCTTGGCATCGGCTCGATTGCCAAGGCAGCGACCGTCGGCAAGGTCGGCGGCCTGGCGCTGCTGTACTTCATCATCATGTCCACGTTCGCCCTGGCCATCGGCCTGGTGGTGGGAAACCTCATCCACCCCGGTGAAGGCCTGAAGCTCACGCCTTACGACCCCAACAAGAAGGCCGCCACAGACAGCACGGTCGACTTCCTCATGGGAATCATCCCCAGCGACGTACCTGTCCTGCCCACGCTGCTGGCCGCCATCCTGGTGGGCTTCGCACTCCAGAAGATGGGCGCCCAGGGCGCCCCGATCCTCAGGGCCGTCGGCTACGGCCAGGCGCTGGTCTTCCGTATCCTCATCATGATCATGTGGCTCGCTCCCGTGGGTGCCTTCGGTGCGATCGCCGCCGTCGTCGGCGCCACCGGCGTCCAGGCCATCGTGAGCATGTTCACCCTCATGGTCGCCTTCTATATCACCTGCGCGCTCTTCATCGTGGTCATCCTCGGTGGCATGCTCCAGGTTGTGGCGGGCGTCAACATCTTCAAGCTGATGAAGTACCTGGCCCGTGAGTACCTCATCATCTTCTCCACCTCGTCCTCTGAAGCCGCTCTGCCGCGCCTCATCGCCAAGATGGAACACCTGGGTGTTTCCAAGCCCGTTGTTGGCGTCACCGTCCCCACCGGCTACTCCTTCAACCTTGACGGAACCGCCATCTACCTGACGATGGCCTCGCTCTTCGTCGCCAACGCCATGGGAACCCCGCTGGACCTCGGCGCCCAGATCTCGCTCCTGGTCTTCATGATCATCGCCTCCAAGGGCGCTGCCGGTGTCACCGGTGCAGGCCTGGCCACCCTCGCAGCAGGGCTGCAGGCACACCGGCCGGAACTGCTCGGTGGTGTGGGCATCATCGTCGGCATCGACCGCTTCATGTCCGAAGCCCGGGCCCTGACCAACTTCACCGGCAATGCCGTGGCCACGGTACTGATCGGGACCTGGGTCAAGGAGATCGACGGCGAACAGGTCAGCCGCGTCCTCTCCGGCGAGACACCCTTCGATGAGCAGACCATGATCGCCGGCCACGGCGAGATGGCGCCGAAGGAAGAAGGCGCCCGGACGGTCGCCGCCTCCGCCTGACCCTGATGGTCGCAGAATGAAAAACCGCCCCCGCAGCCGTGCTGCGGGGGCGGTTTTCTGCTTCAACGCAAACCAACCTTCGACCTCAACTAGAGGGTCAAGGCTCAACATCCGCGGAAAGTCAAGTTCCCTCGAATGCCGTGTCGGGCGCTGTAACCTAGGGAGCAGAACGAACGGCGCTGCGAGCCAGCGGCAGGAAACCATCGTCATCGAAAGTGTGGATAGATACGTGAGCAGCGAACAGGGTTCAGCAACTCTGGAGGGCACGGAATTCGACCTGGAAAACGCGGTGATGGGCCCCACTGGGCGCCCGTACCGCGAGTTCCCGGAACCTGCGCCGCTGTCCTCCCACGGTCCGGCCCGCGTCATCGCCATGGTCAACCAGAAGGGTGGCGTCGGGAAGACCACCTCCACCATCAACCTTGCCGCGGCGCTCGCCGAATACGGCCGCCGTGTCCTGCTGGTGGACTTCGACCCCCAAGGCGCGTTGTCCGCCGGCCTGGGCGTCAACCCGCATGAACTGGACCTGACCGTCTACAACGTCCTGATGGACCGCAAGGTGGACATCCGCGACGCCATCCACCAGACCGGTGTCGAGAACGTGGACCTGCTGCCGGCCAACATCGACCTCTCCGCCGCGGAAGTGCAGCTGGTCAACGAGGTGGCGCGTGAGCAGGTCCTGGACCGTGCGCTCAAGAAGGTCGAAGACGATTACGATGTCGTCCTCATCGACTGCCAGCCTTCCCTGGGACTCCTGACCGTCAACGCCCTCACGGCGTCCCACGGCGTCATCATCCCGCTCATTTGCGAGTTCTTCGCCCTCCGCGCCGTGGCGCTCCTGGTGGAAACCATCGACAAGGTCCAGGACCGGCTGAACCCGCGCCTGCAGGTGGACGGCGTGCTGGCCACCATGTATGACGCCCGGACACTGCACAGCCGCGAAGTCATCACCCGGCTCGTGGAGGCGTTCGGCGACAAGGTGTTCGAAACCGTCATCAAGCGCTCCATCAAGTTCGCAGATGCCACCGTGGCCGCGGAGCCCATCACCAGCTACGCCGGAAACCACGTGGGTGCGGACGCCTACCGCCGGCTCGCCAAGGAGCTGATCTCCCGCGGCGGCGCACCCTAGCCACGCCGTGGCCGAATCCAAACCTGGCTTTGAGGTGCGGCTGGCCAACTTTACAGGGCCGTTCGACCTCCTCCTGGGACTGATCGCCAAGCACCAGTTGGACATCACCGAAGTGGCCATCGCCACCGTCACCGATGAGTTCATCAAGTACATCCGGAAGCTGCAGCGGCTCGGTGAAGAGTGGGCCCTGGACGAGGCGAGCGAGTTCCTGGTAATTGCCGCCACCCTGCTTGACCTTAAAGCGGCACGGCTCCTCCCGGCCGGTGAAGTCGAGGACGACGAGGACATCGCCCTGCTGGAAGCCCGGGACCTCCTCTTTGCCCGGCTGCTCCAGTACAAGGCGTTCAAACAGGTGGCAGGCATCCTGGGCGAAACCCTGCACCTGGAAGGCCTGCGGTTTCCACGGCAGGTGGCGCTTGAGGAACACTTCGCGGCCATGCTTCCCGAACTGGTCTGGAAACATACGCCACAACAGTTCGCTGCGCTGGCTGAGGCCGCGCTCCGGCCCAAGGCGCCTGCGCAACCACCCCAGGTGGCTCTTGGCCACCTGCACGGCAGCAATGTCAGTGTCAAGGAACAGGCCGAAGTGTTGGGAAGCCGGCTGCAGTACGAGTCGCCGCTGACCTTCCGTTCCCTGATTGCCGACGCCGAATCCACCTTGGTGGTGGTGGCCCGGTTCCTGGCCCTCCTGGAACTGTTCCGGGATAGGGCCGTCTCCTTCGACCAGCTGTCCCCGCTGGCGGAGCTTGCCGTCCACTGGACGGCCGAAGGCCAGGGCTGGTCGGCGGAAAACCTGAGCGAAGAATATGAGGAGCAACTGTGAACCCACAAACCCAGGACAGGGAGCGGGATGACGTGGAGCCGCAGGACGACTTCGGCCACGGCCGGGATTTCGCCGATCTCCCCGGCGGCGCAAAGGCTGCCCTTGAGGCGGTGCTCATGGTCCTGGACGAACCCGCCACGGAGGAGGAGCTGGGCGCAGGGGTTGGCCTGACGGTCGGTGCTGTCCGCTCCCTGCTGGCAGAACTGCAGCGTGATTATAACGGCTATACTGTTAACGCCCCGGAGATGGAGAGTGCCAGCAATGCTGGCATCGGTTCCAGCCCCCGGGGTTTTGAATTGCGGAACATCGCCGGTGGCTGGCGGATCTACTCGCGCGCCGAGTTTGCCGACATTGTTGGCAAGTACGTGCTTGAGGGGCAGACTGCCAGGCTCACCCAGGCGGCGTTGGAAACACTGGCAGTCATCGCGTACCGCCAGCCGGTTTCCCGGGCGCGTGTGTCTGCAATTCGCGGGGTCAATGTTGATTCCGTCGTACGGACGCTGGCCCAGCGCGGGCTGATCGAGGACGCGGGAACAGATCCCGAGTCAGGCGCGATCCTGTACCGGACTACTTCGTATTTCCTCGAACGGATGGGAATCGGGTCGGTGGGGGACTTGCCCCAACTGTCGCCGCACCTTCCGGGGCTCGACGGGATCGCAGAGTTCTACGACGCCGGGACTATGTAGGCAGGGCCCCTGCCGGCACCGGTCCACGCAGCAGGTTTATTTATCAGGGCAGACGAAAGTCTGCACGGCTGGCTAGGGTTGTCCTTGGACACCTCTGCCGGCCAAAACACATTGAAGGACGGGTCATGACACAGGCGGGACGCCAGGGTTCACCACGTAACGGTTCAGGACGCGGCGGGAACGAACGCAACAATTCCCAGCAGCGCAATTCACAGGGCGGCAGCTTCGGCGCAGGCTCCCGCGGCGGGACAGGGAACCGCACCGCAGGGTTCGGCGGGGACCGTCCGCACCGCGCGCCCAAGCCGCGCGAGGAACGCTTCGTCGACCCCGATCTCGCAGGGGACCAGCCCGGACGTGGAGCTGAGGGCGCCAGGGGTGCCAAGCCGTCGTCGCGCAAGCCTGCTGCCCGCAAGCCCGGTGCCAAGAAGGCCCCCGGAACTCCCGGGGCCCCCAAGGCCAAGCCGCGTACAGGCGCGCCCGGCGCAGCAGCTTCGCGCGCCTTCGGCAGCGAACGCTTCGGCCAGAACCTGGGTCCGGTCCGCAAACCGGCCCGGAAAAAGGGCCCCCGCGGCAACGTTCCCCAGTCCGAACTGCACGACGCCGACGGCGTGCGCCTCCAAAAAGTGATGGCGTCGGCAGGAGTCGCGTCCCGGCGCGTCTGCGAGGAGATGATCGCAGAGGGCCGCGTTGAGGTGGACGGGCAGGTTGTCACCGAGCTCGGTGTCCGCGTCGATCCCAAGACCGCCGTCATCCACGTTGACGGCCTGCGGATCCAGCTGGATGAGAACCTGGTCTACATGGTGTTCAACAAGCCCAAGGGCGTGGTGTCCACCATGGAGGACCCCGAAGGCCGGCCCTGCATCAGCGATTTCCTGAAAAGCAACAAGAACACCGGCGAACGCCTCTTCCACGTGGGGCGGCTGGACGTCGCCACCGAAGGCCTGCTGCTGCTGACCAACGACGGCGAACTGGCCAACCGGCTGACGCACCCGTCCTACGAAGTTCCCAAGACCTACCTGGTCCAGGTCCGCGGACCGTTCCCGCAGGGTGTCGGCGCCCAGTTGAAGTCCGGTGTTGAACTGGAGGACGGCTTCGCTTCCGTTGACTCCTTCCGCCTGGTGGACTCCACCCCGGGCCACGTGCTGATCGAGGTTGTGCTCCACTCGGGCAAGAACCGGATCGTCCGCCGCCTCTTCGATGCTGTCGGCTTCCCGGTCCAGCGGCTGGTCCGCGTCAAGGTGGGCCCCATCGGCCTCGGGGACCAGCGCCAGGGCAGCATCCGCAACCTGGGCAAGCAGGAAGTCGGCCACCTGCTGGCATCCGTAGGGCTCTGACGCATGTCCGCGTTCAAAAGCCAGGGCCGCGGCCATCTGGATGGCCCGGTGGTGGTCATCGGTACCGGCCTGCTGGGCACCAGCATCGGACTGGGCCTGCGGGGGCGCGGCGTACCGGTCTTCCTTTCCGATCCGTCTCCCACCAACCAGGCGGTGGCGGTGGACATCGGTGCCGGGCGTCCCTTGCCGGAGCTGGGCAGCGGCAAGCCCCAGCTCGTGGTGGTTGCCGCTCCGCCGGACGTTACTGCCGACGTCGTGTGCCAGTCGCTGGCTGACTACCCCGACGCCGTCGTAGTGGACATCGCCAGCGTGAAGTCGGACATCCTGTCCCGGCTCCGCGGCCTCGGCGCGGACCTCTCGCGCTACGTCGGCACCCACCCCATGGCCGGCCGGGAGAAATCCGGTCCCGTGGCGGCGCGCGGTGAGCTGTTTACCTCCATGCCCTGGGTGCTCTGCCCGTCGGAGGAGACTTCGGGCCCTGCCCTGCAAGTGGCCCGTTCGCTCGCCTCGGACCTGGGGGCGGTGGTTTCACAGTTCAGCGCGGACGAACACGATGAAGCCGTCGCGCTGGTTTCGCACCTGCCCCAGATCATGTCGTCCCTGCTGGCCAGCCGCCTTCAGGGGACGCCGCTGCATGCCTTGTCCCTGGCCGGCAACGGCCTGCGCGACGTCACCCGGATCGCCGCCAGCGACCCGAAGCTGTGGGTGCAGATCCTGGGTAGCAACGCGGCCAAGGTCGTCCAGATCCTTTACGGTGTCCGCGAGGACCTGAACCGCCTCATCGCCACCCTTGAACAGCCCACCGCACCAGGAGCCCGGCTGGATCTGGCCCAGCTCATCAGTGAAGGCAACGCCGGCCAGGCCCGGATCCCCGGCAAGCACGGCGGGCCGCCGCAGGCATACTCCTGGCTCACCATCCTGGTGGATGACAAGCCGGGCCAGATCGCGCAGCTACTGACCGAAATCGGTGAAATCGGTGTGAACGTCGAGGATCTCCGGCTGGACCATTCCTCCGGACAGAACGTCGGCATGGTGGAATTGTCCGTGTTGCCCAGTAAGCACGACCACCTGATCGAAGCTCTCAACGACCGTGGATGGCGGGTACTTCAGTAATGACACAGGAACTTCTCGACACTTTGCCCGCGCTTCGCGTCGGACGGCCGTTGGTGGTTGCCATCGATGGGCCGTCCGGTTCCGGCAAGTCCAGCGTCAGCAAGGAAGTCGCGCGCCGGCTCCGGCTTGCCTACCTGGACACGGGTGCCATGTACCGCGCCCTCACGTGGCACTGCGTCACCAGCGGCATCGACCTCGAAGACGGTGCCGCGGTGGAGCAGGCGTCCCGGGATTTGGTCCTGGAACTGAGCACCAGTCCGCAGGAGGAATACGTCCGGGTGGGCGGGGTGGACGTCACCGACGCCATCCGTGAACCCGCCATCTCCTCGGCCGTCAGCGCCGTCGCCACCACCCTCGGTGCGCGGACTGAACTGATCCGGCGGCAGCGGGACCTGATCGAAAAGCACCACCGCCGAATGGTGGTGGAGGGCCGGGACATCACCACCGTCGTCGCGCCCGGGGCTGAGGTGCGCATGCTCCTCACCGCCAGCGAGGAAGCCCGCCTGCGCCGGCGCGGCATCCAGCTGGGCGGGACGCAGGACGCCGAGCAGCTGGCAGCCCAGGTGACGCACAGGGACGCGAAGGACTCAACGGTGGTGAATTTCACCCAGGCCGCCTCCGGTGTGGTGACGTTGGACTCCTCCAACCTGGACTTCGAACAGACCGTGGACGCTGCCCTTGTGATCGTCACCAAGGTCCTCAACCGTGACTGACGCCGCGGCCGGCCTGCCGTCCGGGCTGACTATGGCCTGGAGCAGGCCGGTGGGCTGTGTCCTGGACCACCTGGTCTACCGGACCACCGTGACCGGCCGGAGCAACGTTCCCACCGGCGGCCCGGTGATCTTCGCCGGCAACCACATCAGCTTCCTGGACGGGCCGGTGATGTTCGGTGCGGCACCGCGGCCCATGCACATCCTGGTGAAGCAGGAAATGTTCAAGGGTTTCCTGGGCCGCGTGCTCACCGCCTCCGGGCAGCTTCCCGTGGACCGGCGCGGCGACCGGGCAGCGCTGCAGCGCTGCAAGGACGTGCTCGACGCCGGACGTTGCGTTGGGATTCTTCCCGAGGGGACGCGGGGGAGCGGGGCAGCCGCGGACATCAACGGCGGCGTGGCCTGGCTGGCGCTCAACTCCGGGGCGCCGGTGGTTCCGGTCGCCATCCTGGGCACCCGGCAGGGCGACGAGCACCTGGACTTCGTTCCGCGGCCCGGGCGGCGCTTCCACGTCAGCTTCGGATCAGCCCTTACCCTGGCCCGCCGGGCCGGAGAAAGCGGCCGTGCTTCAATGGACAGGGCGGCGCAGGAAATCCGTGCAGCACTGGCAGGGCACGTCCAGGACTCCATCCAATTCAGCGGACAGCCCCTGCCCTTCACGGACCACAAAGACTTGACAGCAGTAGCCGGGGACGCCGGCAGATGACCACTAAGGACAATGCAATGAGCGACACGACCCAGTCTTCCGGGCATTCCGGCGCCGACGACGAATACACACCCACAGGCACCGACCAGGTTGCCGAACGGCTGGCAGCGATTGGCGACGACGAAGCGGAGCTGCGTGCGGCCTCGCTCCGGGCCGGCCTGGAAGACTACGAGCTTGACGAGGACGACGCCGCCCTGCTGAGCGGCGAGTACGCCGACGAGGACTTCGAAGGTCCCCTCAAGCTGGATCCCGTCCTGGCAATCATCGGCCGGCCAAACGTGGGAAAGTCCACCCTGGTAAACCGCATCCTGGGCCGCCGCGAAGCCGTGGTGGAGGACACTCCCGGCGTCACCCGTGACCGCGTGATGTACTCGGCACACTGGAACGGGCGCAACTTCACCCTGGTGGACACCGGTGGGTGGGAACACGACGCCCGCGGGATCCATGCCCGCGTGGCTGAGCAGGCCGAGATGGCTGTTGAACTGGCGGACGCCGTGCTGTTCGTCGTGGACTCCGCCGTCGGCGCCACAGCCACTGATGAAGGCGTCATGAAGATGCTCCGCCGCAGCAAGAAGCCGGTCATCATGGTGGCCAACAAGGTGGACGACTTTGCCCAGGAAGCCGACAGCGCCGCACTGTGGGGCCTCGGCTTCGGCGAGCCCTACCCGGTGTCCGCCCTGCATGGCCGGGGCGTGGCCGACCTCCTGGACCATGTCATGGACGTCCTGCCCGAGTTCTCCACCATCGAAGGCGTGGAGCGCTCCGGCGGCCCCCGCCGCATAGCCCTGATCGGGCGGCCCAACGTGGGCAAGTCCTCCCTGCTGAACAAGCTGGCCGGATCAGAACGCGTGGTGGTGGACAACACCGCCGGCACCACCCGTGACCCCGTGGACGAATTTATCGAACTCGGCGGCCGCACCTGGCGCTTCGTGGACACCGCCGGTATCCGGCGCCGCCAGCACATGGCCCAGGGCGCCGACTTCTATGCCTCCCTCCGGACACAGGCCGCGCTCGAGAAGGCGGAGGTCGCCGTCGTGCTCCTCGCCGTGGACGAGGTCCTCAGCGAGCAGGACGTCCGCATCCTGCAGCTGGCCATCGAGTCCGGCCGTGCCCTGGTCCTGGCGTTCAACAAGTGGGACCTGCTCGACGACGAACGCCGCCGCTACCTGGAGCGTGAAATCGAGCAGGACCTGGCCCACGTCGAATGGGCGCCGCGCGTCAATATCTCGGCTAAGACCGGCTGGCACAAGGACCGCCTGGTCCCCGCCCTGGACCTGGCGCTGGAGAACTGGGACAGGCGGATCCCCACCGGACGCCTCAACGCCTTCCTGGGCGAGCTCGTAGCCGCCCACCCGCACCCGGTCCGTGGCGGCAAGCAGCCCCGCATCCTCTTCGGCACCCAGGCCTCCAGCCGCCCGCCGAAGTTCGTGCTGTTCACCACGGGGTTCCTGGATCCCGGGTACCGCCGGTTCATCACCCGCCGGCTGCGCGAAACCTTCGGGTTCGAGGGCACGCCGATCGAGGTCAGCATGCGCGTGCGCGAGAAGCGTGGCCGGAAGCGTTAATTGAGACACACCTTGGGACTGATCACCGGAAAGTGTCACTGGCACCCCTCCGGATCGTGTAAGCTCTTCTAGGTGGTTCGGCCGGACTGCTGATGAAAACCCTCGGGTTTGAGTTCAGCGGAGAACGGCGGAACCAGCGGGCTGTAGCGCAGCTTGGTAGCGCACTTGACTGGGGGTCAAGGGGTCGCAGGTTCAAATCCTGTCAGCCCGACCCGAAAGCGGAAAGCGCCGGAGAATCTCTCCGGCGCTTTCCGCTTTTTTGGCTGCCTGCGTTGGTTTGGGGCCAGCCCCTATTTCAGGAACTTCGAGGTCCTGCGGTCCGCCAGGATCTTGCCCTTTGTCTGGCAGGTGGGACAATACTGCAGCGCCGTGTCCGCAAACGAAACCTCGCGTACGGTGTCACCGCACACCGGGCACGGCTGGCCGGTGCGGGCGTGAACCCGCATGTGGCTGCGTTTGACGTCCTTCAGGTCCTTCGGCGGCTTGCCGGCCGCCTCTGCCAGCGCTTCGCCCAACACGCTGTGGATGGCGTCGTACAGCACCTGTACCGTTTCCCGGTCCAGGGATTTTGCGATGGCGAACGGCGAGATCCGCGCGGCGTGCAGGATCTCGTCGCTGTACGCGTTGCCGATGCCCGCGATAACGCCCTGGCTGCGCAGGAGCCCCTTGACCTGCTGCGAACTGCCGCCCAGGATCTCCGCCAGCATGTCGGCGTCGAACGCCTCGGTGAAGGGATCCGGACCCAGCGTGGCGATGCCGGGCACTTCCTGCGGATCGCGCACTACGTAAACGGCCAGGCTCTTCTTGGTGCCCGCTTCCGTCAGGTCCAGGCCGCGCGGCCCGTCCGGGCCGGAGAACGCGCACCGGACCGCGATCATGCCCTTTCCCATCCGGAGTTGGCTGCCGGCGGGGGAGTCCGTGAAGCGAACCCAGCCGGCGCGCGCCAGGTGGAACACCAGGGAGATGCCGTCCGTATCGATGCTGATGAACTTTCCGAACCGGCGGACGCCGGACACCGTGCGGCCCTCGAGGGCGCTGAAGGGCGGGTCGGCCGTCTTGAGCACGGCAAAGGAGACGATCTGCAGTTTGGTGACCATACAGCCCCGCAGCTGTTCGCCAAGGAACCCGGCCAGGCCGGCGACTTCAGGCAGTTCCGGCATGGCCTACCCGCCCTCACCCAAGGATGCTGCACCGGTGCTTGGATTCATGGGCTCCATCTTGTCAGAAACGCCCGCGCCCGCCCCGGCAGTTATGCCTATACTTTCAGCGGCGGCCCGATTTCCGGGTCCCTTGTGACAGTGGCGTGTAGCCCCGATGAAAGGCCCCCCATGAGCAACATTCCCGAAGACCTGTCCTACACCGCCGAACATGAATGGGTCACCGCCCCGAATGCCGAAGGCGTGGTCCGCGTGGGAATCACGGATTTTGCCCAGGACGCCCTTGGGGATGTCGTCTACGCCCAGATGCCCGAAGTCGGCACCAAGATTACGGCAAACGAAGTGGTGGGCGAGGTCGAGTCCACGAAGAGCGTGAGCGACATCTACGCACCCGTTTCCGGTGAAGTGGTGGCCCGCAACGACTCCCTGGACAGCGATTCGGCCCTGATCAACACCGATCCGTACGGCGACGGCTGGCTCATCGAGGTCAAACTCGCCGAACCCGACGCCGTTGAGTCTTTGCTCAGTGCATCCGAGTACGAACAACAGGTAGGCTAAAGCTAACCGGTATTTCCGGTCCGGCCCCGGGTCGCAGGCAAGGCGTCTTCGCACGTCAGCCCCGGATCGGGAGCCGGTGCCGGACCTGCCGGACAGGGCCGGAGAGTAAACGTTGGTTGCGGGTTTGAGGCCCGCAACGTCAAAGAGGAGGAATCCATGGCTGGCCACAGACACAACCCTGCCGATGGGGATCACGGCACGGGTGCGGCTAGGGCGTCGGAGACCACCTCGATCCATCTCACCCCCGTGAACGTCGAACCCACCATCGCCCCCAAGCTCTCCATGGATGAGCGCAACTCGGTGGAGGCGCTGCCTGCCGGTTCGGCGCTGCTCGTGGCCCACAGTGGCCCGAATGCCGGTGCCCGGTTCCTGCTGGATTCGGACGTGACCACCGCGGGCCGCCACCCGGACGCGGATATCTTCCTGGACGACGTCACGGTGTCCCGCCGCCACGTCGAGTTCCGGCGCACCGCACGCAGCTTTGAAGTCGTTGACAAGAACAGCCTCAATGGCACCTACGTCAACCATGACCGAGTGGACAGCGTGGAGCTGAAGTCCGGCAGTGAAGTCCAGATCGGCAAGTTTCGCCTCACCTTCTACCTGAGCCCTGCCACGGCTGCAGGCCGCGGCTGAACCGGGGACCGCTGCCTGTGGCAATGGCACAACCGGAACGCCGGGGGCCCCAGGTCCTCAACATTGGTGAGGTCCTCGCCCAGCTGAGCGCCGACTTCCCGGGCATGACCGCATCGAAAATCAGGTTCCTGGAGGAAAAGGGGCTGATCAATCCCCGACGCACCCCAGCCGGCTACCGCCAGTATTCCGACGGCGATGTGGAGCGGTTGCGCTTCGTGCTGGCCCTGCAGCGGGACCAGTACCTGCCGCTGAAAGTCATTAAGGACTACCTTGACGCCATCGACAGGGGAGAGCGGCCGGAGAACCTGCCGCCCGGCGTCGTCGTTTCCCCGCGCATTGTCTCGGATGAGCTGGCCGCAGAGTTGCAGCACCGCGGCCGCAAACTGAGTGAGGAACAGCTTCGCACCGAATCCGGCGCCAGCGTTCCCTTGCTGGAGTCACTCCTGAGTTTCGGCCTCATCAGCCACAGCAACGGCCAGTTCGACGAGCACGCCCTCCAGGTTGCCCGCGCCTGCGTCCAGCTGGAAAGCCATGGCCTGGAACCCCGGCACCTGAGGCCCTTCCAGGCAGCGGCCGAACGGGAATTCGGCCTGGTGGAACGCGCTGTCGCGCCGCTTGCCTCGCGCAAGGACTCGGCATCACAGGCGCGGGCAGCGGAGGCCGCCCGCGAGATCAGCGACCTCTGCCTCACCCTGCACCGTGCCCTGGTGCAGGACCACATCTCACGCATGGACATCTGATGATCGAAGTCGAGATTGTAGGCGTTCGCATCGAACTGCCTTCCAACCAGCCGCTGGTCCTGCTCAAGGAGATGCACGGCGAACGCCACGTCCCCATCTGGATCGGCACCCCGGAAGCCAGCGCCATAGCCTTGGCCCAGCAGGGCGTCGTTCCACCCCGGCCCATGACGCACGATCTCCTCGTGGACGTGGTGGAGTCCCTGGGCCATTCCGTGGTCAGCGTGAACATCGTTGCCGTCGAGGACAACATCTTCTACGGGCAGCTGCAGTTCGAAAACGGAACCACGGTGAGTTCCCGCGCTTCGGACGCGCTTGCGGTTGCGCTGCGCGCCAAGTGCCGGATCTGGTGCGCCGACTCCGTCATGGATGAGGCCGGAGTCCGCATCACCGAGCACGATGAGGGCGAGGACGCCGAGCCCGGCCCCACCGTGGATGAGGAACGCGAACTGCGCCGCTTCCGCGAATTCCTCGACGACGTGGAACCCGAGGATTTCGACGGCTAAGGTCACGTTAAGGTTAAAGTTAAGGCTGAAAGTTTCGACACGCCTTTTCCAAGCCACGAAGGTCTTTGACCTCGGGACCCGCCGGGCCTAACGTCGAAGTATCAAGTTCCCTTGCTTACGGAAGCCGCGCAAGTCACACTGGAAAGTGCGCCCCGCGGAAAAATTACACCCATGGCCTTCATGCCAAGGCTGCCGTAGCGGTTCCAAGGGAGCGTACGACAAGGAGGATCCAGGTGAGTCCCAAAGGCGAAGCAGGTGGGCTGAAGCAGCCCACGGCTGGTGTTGCTGTGCCCGTGAGCGGTGCCCAGGGCCTCCTGTTCACCGAGGACCTGCCGGTACTGGATGAGGATGCCGGCTATCGTGGACCGACTGCGTGCAAGGCCGCAGGCATCACCTACCGCCAGCTCGATTACTGGGCCCGCACCGGCCTCGTTGAGCCGGCCGTCCGCGGTGCCGCCGGCTCCGGCTCGCAACGGCTGTACGGTTTCCGCGACATCCTGGTGCTCAAGGTGGTCAAGCGGCTCCTGGATACCGGCGTGTCCCTGCAGCAGATCCGCACCGCCGTTGAACACCTGCGGGAGCGCGGGGTTGAAGATCTTGCCCAGATCACCCTCATGAGCGATGGCGCCAGCGTCTACGAGTGCACGTCCGCCGATGAAGTCATTGACCTGGTGCAGGGCGGCCAGGGTGTTTTCGGCATCGCCGTGGGACGTGTTTGGCGCGAGGTCGAGGGTAGCCTCGCTTCGCTGCCCAGTGAACATGCCGCCGAGCAGTCCTTTCCCGACGACGAACTGAGCAAGCGGCGGGCCGCGCGGAAGATCAGCTGACCCACATAGCACGCGAACAAACAGGGCTGCCCTCCATGTGGAGGGCAGCCCTGTTTCGTTAGATCGTTTGGCGCGCCTGTGGGCGGTTTGACCACCCGGTTCAGCGGGCGCGGCTGCGCAGGCCGCTGCCGGCGGCCATCAGGTTGGACAACAGGTCGTCAAACAGGCCTGCTGCCGACTTGGCCGAGTCCCCGGGCCAGTGGTGGACGGGGTGGGCTGCGCCCTGGATCTGTTGCCAGTTGGCCTGTTCCGGAATGCGCGGGGTCAGCAGGAGCTCGCCGAACATGGATTCCATTTCGGCCAGTCGGTAAGTGTGCTCGGAGGAACCGCTCCGGACGCGGTTTGCCACGATTCCTGCGGGTGAAAGATTCGGTGCAAACTCCTGCCTGAACAGCTGGATGGCCCGCATGGTGCGTTCCGTTCCGGCTACCGAGAACAGGCCAGGCTCGGCAACCAGGGCAACCTTGTCGCTTGCCGCCCAAGCCATGCGCGTCAGGCCGTTGAGGGACGGCGGGCAATCGATCAGGACCAGCTGGTAATCGCCGGCGGCGGCGAGTACTGCGGACAGCCTGCGGAGGTCGCGGCGGCCGAGGTCCGGCCGGTCATAGATTCCGGTGTAGGCGGAGCCGACGGCGACATCCAGCACAGCGCGTCCGGAACCATTGGAGGGGGTGCGGTCGGCCCAGCTGCTGCGCACCACGTTCTCGGCCAGTTTCGCCCTGCGCGGGCTCTTCAACATCCTGCCAATATCCAACTGGTCGTCCGGCTGTACGCCGAGTGCAGTGGTGGCGTCGGCATGCGGATCGAGGTCCACCACCAGCGTGGGCACTCCTGCGGCCAGCGCCGCAGACGCCAATCCTGTGGTGACGGAAGTCTTGCCGACTCCACCCTTGAGGCTGCTGATGCTGACTACTTGCACTTGAGAGACCAAAACCTAACGCCGGATGCCGTGTTGGGGGTAATGTTTGCCTCGGCAGAGCCGAAGCCGGACGGTCCTGCCGCCCCACTCATCATATGTTGATGCGTCGGCGAATCCTGCTTTATCGGGCGTCGGCATGGCACCGACTGTGCTGCCGGGGCGGTTTCCGCGAGCCAGGCTGAAAGCGTTCGGGAGATGACGGGGAAATCTGTGACCGTGGCCACAAAGATTTGTGTTTGTCCTTGCAGGTCCTAGACACTGTGACCACTCATCGATCCACCCGCAATGATGCAGGAGAAGTATGTTTTCCAAAGTTCTGGTGGCCAACCGCGGTGAAATCGCGATCAGGGCCTTCCGCGCCGGCTACGAGCTCGGCGCCAAGACCGTTGCCGTTTTTCCCCAAGAGGACCGTAATTCGATCCACCGCCAGAAAGCGGACGAGGCCTACCTGATTGGCGAGGAAGGACATCCCGTCCGGGCATACCTGGACGTGGCTGAAGTGGTACGGGTCGCGAAGGAGGCCGGCGCGGACGCCATCTACCCTGGCTACGGTTTCCTTTCCGAAAACCCCGAGTTGGCCCGTGCGGCAAAAGAAGCCGGCATCACTTTCGTCGGTCCGCCGGCCGAGGTGCTGGAGCTCGCCGGCAACAAGGTGGCGGCGCTGAAGGCAGCCCGCGCGGCGGGTGTCCCGGTGCTCATGTCCAGCGAGCCGTCCAAGGACCTGGATGAGCTCCTGGCTGCGGCCGACGACATTGGATTCCCCATCTTCGCCAAGGCCGTGGCCGGCGGCGGCGGCCGCGGCATGCGCCGGGTGGATACCCGCGAGGCCCTGCCCGAGGCCCTGAAAGCGGCCATGCGCGAGGCGGATGCCGCGTTCGGTGACCCCACCATGTTCCTGGAGCAGGCGGTCCTCCGTCCCCGGCACATCGAGGTGCAGATCCTCGCCGATGCCGAGGGCAATGTCATGCACCTCTTCGAGCGCGACTGTTCCATCCAGCGGCGGCACCAGAAGGTCATCGAGATCGCCCCTGCCCCTAACCTGGACGACAACATCCGCCAGGCCCTGTACCGGGATGCGGTGAAGTTCGCCACGGCGCTGAATTACGTCAACGCCGGTACGGTCGAGTTCCTGGTAGACACCGAGGGTGAGCGGGCAGGCCAGCACGTCTTCATTGAAATGAACCCGCGCATCCAGGTGGAGCACACCGTCACCGAGGAAGTCACGGACGTGGACCTGGTCCAGGCCCAGATGCGGATCGCAGCCGGCGAAACACTCGCCGATCTCGGCCTCTCCCAGGAGACCGTAAAACTTCGCGGTGCGGCGCTCCAGAGCCGCATCACCACGGAGGATCCGGCCAACGGGTTCCGGCCCGACGTCGGAAAGATCACCGGTTACCGCTCCGCCGGTGGCGCCGGTGTGCGGCTGGACGGCGGCACGGTCTACTCCGGTGCCGAGATCAGCCCCCACTTCGACTCCATGCTGGTCAAGCTCACCTGCCGGGGCAGGGACTACCCCGCCGCCGTCGCCCGTGCCCGCCGCGCCCTGGCGGAGTTCCGTATCCGCGGTGTCTCCACGAACATCCCATTCCTCCAGGCCGTGCTGGATGACCCTGACTTCATTGCCGGGGATGTGGCCACGAACTTTATCGACCAGCGCCCGGAACTGCTCAAGGCCCGCGTCTCGGCTG
This sequence comes from Arthrobacter liuii, assembly GCF_014639275.1. GTDB lineage: Bacteria > Actinomycetota > Actinomycetes > Actinomycetales > Micrococcaceae > Arthrobacter > Arthrobacter liuii. The sequence continues at coordinate 35,625 of NZ_BMFW01000013.1, forward strand.
ACCGTGGCACCAAGCTCCTCACCTGGCTCGCGGACGTCACCGTCAACAAGCCCAACGGCGAGCTGGCGGTGCACTCCGATCCCGCCCACAAGTTGCCCGACGTCAAGGGCAAGGAGGCGGCACCCGGTTCACGGCAGAAACTCCTTGAATTGGGCCCGGAGGGGTTCGCGAAGGCACTGCGGGAACAAACCGCCGTCGCCGTCACGGATACCACCTTCCGGGACGCACACCAGTCCCTGCTGGCCACCCGGGTCCGCACCCGCGACCTCGTGGCCGCCGGTCCTGCCGTCAGCGCGCTCACGCCGCAACTGCTGTCCGTCGAGGCATGGGGCGGCGCCACGTATGATGTAGCCCTGCGGTTCCTTGGCGAGGATCCGTGGGAAAGGCTCGCGGCCCTGCGCGAGGCCATGCCGAACGTTTGCATCCAGATGCTGCTGCGCGGCCGCAACACCGTCGGCTACACGCCCTACCCCGAAGAGGTCACCGAAGCCTTCGTCAACGAGGCCGCCGCAACCGGCATCGACATCTTCCGGATCTTCGACGCCCTTAATGATGTCAACCAGATGGCTCCCGCCATCCGCGCAGTCCGGGCCACCGGCACCGCCGTGGCCGAGGTGGCCCTCTGCTACACCGGAGACCTGCTGGATCCTGCCGAGAAGCTTTACACGCTGGACTACTACCTGGAGCTGGCGCAGAAGATCGTTGACGCCGGAGCCCACATCCTGGCCATCAAGGACATGGCGGGACTGCTGCGTCCTGCAGCGGCGGCCAAGCTGGTCGCGGCCCTGCGCGAACGCTTCGACCTGCCGGTCCACCTGCACACGCATGATACGGCCGGCGGCCAGCTCGCCACCCTGCTGGCGGCAGTCGACGCCGGCGTGGACGCCGTGGACGTGGCATCCGCGTCCCTGGCGGGCACCACCAGCCAGGTCTCGGCGTCGGCCCTTGTTGCTGCCCTGGCCCACACGCCGCGGGATACCGGCCTCAGCCTGGACGCCGTCAGTTCCCTGGAGCCGTACTGGGAAGCGGTCCGCCGCGTCTACGCGCCGTTCGAGTCCGGACTGCCCGGCCCCACCGGCCGCGTCTACAAGCACGAGATCCCCGGCGGCCAGCTGTCCAACCTGCGCCAGCAGGCCATGGCCCTGGGCCTGGGCGAGCGGTTCGAGGCGATCGAGGACATGTACACCGCGGCGGACCGCATCCTGGGCCATCTGGTGAAGGTGACCCCGTCCTCCAAGGTGGTGGGCGACCTTGCCCTGCACCTGGTGGGCCTCAACGCCGACCCCGCGGACTTTGAAGCCAACCCGCAGAACTACGACATCCCCGACTCCGTCATCGGCTTCCTGTCCGGCGAGCTTGGTGATCCTCCCGGAGGCTGGCCCGAGCCCTTCCGCACCAAGGCCCTGCAGGGCAGGAGCGTGAAGGTCCGCGACGTCGAGCTCAGCACCGAGGACAGCGCAGCGCTCAAGTCCGACTCCAAGACCCGCCAGCACACGCTGAACCGCCTCCTGTTCGACGGACCCACCAAGGACTACCTGAAGAGCGTCGAGACGTACGGCAACATTTCGGTCCTGGATACCCGTGACTACCTCTACGGGCTCCAGCGCGGCACCGAGCACGAGATCCAGCTGGAACGCGGTGTCCGCCTGATCGCCTCCCTGGAGGCCGTCTCTGAGCCCGACGAAAAGGGCATGCGCACGGTCATGTGCACCCTGAACGGCCAGTCCCGGCCCGTCGTGGTGCGGGACCGCTCTGTGGTCAGCAACGTCAAGGCCGCAGAAAAGGCCGATCCCGCCCAGCCCGGCCAGGTGGCCGCTCCCTTCGCCGGCGCCGTCACCGTGACGGTCAAGCCCGGCGACACGGTCACCGCAGGAGACACCGTCGCAACCATCGAGGCCATGAAGATGGAAGCATCCATTACGACGCCGGTGGGCGGCAAGGTGTCCCGCCTCGCCATCTCCGCCGTCGAGCAGGTCCAGGGCGGAGACCTGCTGCTGGTCATCGAGCAGTAAGCAGGGCTGAGCAACACAAAAGGGTCCTCCCGGCATTTGCGGGGAGGACCCTTTGCATGCGTGCGTCTACGGTCGGGCGGGGCCCGATCCTCTGCGTGCTATTCCCCGCACCCCCGCTAAGGCCGCTTCGCGGCGAGCGGGGGGTGGGGGGCCCCTTTTACGCACGCTGCCGGACCGCGCGCCGCCCTCCAGGGCATGTCACCGGAGCAGGGATGGCCGCGCTGAGTAGAGGACCGGGGATCGCTTGTTCCAGGCTTGAGTCAGGAGCGTGGGGCCGAGTACATCTCTTCGATGATCGTTTCGAAGTCCTTCATGACCTGGGCTCTTTTTACCTTCATTGACGGCGTGAGGTGGCCGGAGGCTTCCGTGAAGTCGGCCGGGACAATGCGGAAGGACTTGATGGCCTCTGCCTGGGAGACGGACGTGTTGGCTGCAGTGACCAGGTCCTGGACTGCAGCCTTGACCACCGGGTTTTGTGCCGCGTCGTCGAGGGTGGTGTCCGCCGGAAGTCCGTGGCGCTGGAGCCAGCCCGGCAGTGCCTCCTGGTCGAGGGTCACCAGGGCGCCGATGAAGGGCCTGTTGTCGCCCACCACCAGCACCTGCGATACCAGGGCGTCGGCGCGGATCTGGTCCTCAAGCAGGGCCGGGATGACGTTCTTGCCGCCGGCGGTGACGATGATCTCCTTCTTGCGGCCGGTAATCCAGACGAACCCTTCCTCGTCCAACCGGCCAATGTCCCCCGTGTGGAACCAGCCGTCAGTGAACGCATCCGCCGTGAGGTCTTCCCGCCTGAAGTAGCCCCGCATGACGCAGACGCCCTTCGCCAGGATCTCGCCGTCGTCGGCAATCTTTACGGCGTTCCCCGGCAGGGGCTTGCCCACCGAGCCGATCTTGATCCGTGAGGGGGTGTTCACCGTGATGGGGGCGGTGGTCTCGGTCAGGCCGTACCCTTCGAGTACCTGCAGCCCGATGCCCTGGAAGAAGTGTCCCAGCCGCTCGCCAAGGGGGCCGCCGCCGGACACCGCGTGGGCAACGTGCCCACCCATGGCTGCCCGCAGCTTGCCGTAGACCAGTTTGTCGAACAAGGCATGCCGGAGCTTCAGGCCCAGCCCCACCCGTCCGTCCTGGCGGGCTTTGGAGAACGCGATGGCAGTGTCGGCGGCACGGTGGAAGATGGCACCCTTGCCGCCGTCCTCCGCCTTAGTCAGCGCGGAGTTGTAGACCTTTTCGAAGACCCTGGGCACCGCGAGGATGAACGTCGGCTCGTAGCTCTGCAGATCGGCAAGGAGGTTCTTGATGTCGGGGGTGTGGGCAACGGTGGTTCCCGCAGCCATTGCCAGCACCGAGATGAAGCGGGCAAACACATGCGCCAGCGGCAGGAACATGATGGTCTTGGCGTTTTCGTGGACGATTTCGCCGATGATGGCCAGGGCGTTGTCCGAGAGCTCCACGAAGTTGCCGTGGGTGAGTTCGCAGCCCTTGGGACGTCCAGTGGTTCCGGAGGTGTAGATGATGGTGGCCACGTCCCGGAGTCCGGCGGCGCTGCGGCGGGATTCGAGTTCCTCGTCGCTGACGTCCAGGCCTGCTTCGCGGAGGCCGTTGAGGCCCTCGCCCTCAAGTTGCCACACGTGCTGCACCGCCGTGAGCCCCTCGGCCGTGACCGCCTGGCGGATGACGTTCTCGTGGTGCGCGGACTCGCCGAAGGCGGCAACGGCGCCGGAGTCCCCGAGGTTCCAGGCAACCTGGGAGGGGGAGGAGGTCTCATAAATGGGAACGGACACCGCACCGGCGAACCAGATGGAGAAGTCCACGAGTGCCCACTCGTAGCGGGTCCGGGACATGATGCCTACGCGGTCACCTGCGCCGACTCCGCTGGCGATCAGCCCTTTGGCGAGGGCCTTCACGTCGGCCAGGAACTCGGTGGCGGGCACATCGCGCCACGAGCCCGCGGAGTCCAGGCGCGAAAACAGTGCCGGGTTGCTGGGCTTGGCCGCCTGCCGCAACACCAGGTCGGTGATGTTGGTTTCGGGTGGGACAACAACCAGGGGCGGAACACTGAATTCGCGCACTATAGCTCCTTTGATATCCGAAGTCCCGCGCAGGGGTTTGCCTAAAAGACTAGTACCCCCGGCGGGACCGTGCAGTACACAAACCTACTGGCGAGTAACTTAGCCGTCAATGGACGCGGCCTGCGGCGTTATATGTCAAGACAATCCTGCCGCCCGCCTAGAATGGTGGACTATGTACGGACCGTTGCCCGGCGATCAGGCCGGACCCCTTGGAAGACCGGCTCCCTGGCGCCGCCGCCCCGCCTCCTACCGGGCAGGACAGCTGCATGGGGGCGTCGGCGGCCACCTTCGCCTGGGCCGCAAGGGACTGGCCATTGGGATCGATATCGGGGGAACCAAGGTAGCCGCAGGCGTGGTGGACGCCGAAGGCCGGATCCTCAGCGAAGCACGCCGCTCCACCCCGGGCACTGATCCAAGGGCGGTGGAGCACGTCATCGTGGAGCTGGTCGAGGAGCTGAGCCAGGGGCACCGGATCTGGTCAGTGGGCATCGGTGCTGCCGGCTGGATGGACCTGGCAGGTGGAACCGTGCTCTTCAGCCCGCACTTGGCGTGGCGCAACGAGCCGCTGCGCGAGAACCTCCAGCGGCTCCTTCGGCGCCCGGTACTCCTCACCAACGACGCCGACGCTGCAGCCTGGGCCGAGTGGCGATTCGGCGCGGGCCAAGGGGAGGACCGGCTGGTCTGCATCACACTGGGCACCGGGATCGGCGGCGCCATGGTGATGGACGGCCGGGTGGAACGCGGCCGGTTCGGCGTGGCAGGGGAGTTCGGCCACCAGATCATCATGCCGGGCGGCCACCGTTGTGAGTGCGGCAACCGCGGATGCTGGGAGCAATATGCCTCCGGGAACGCCCTGGGCCGGGAGGCGAGGCTCCTGGCCCGGTCCAATTCACCTGTGGCCCACGATCTGCTCGCAGCCGTGGACGGATACCCCGAAGCCATCACCGGAGCCATCGTGACCGAACTGGCGCTGGCCGGCGACCCCGCTTCCCAGGAGCTGATCGAGGAAGTCGGAGAATGGCTCGGGCTCGGGCTCGCCAACCTGGCAGCGGCACTGGATCCGGGCCTTTTCGTTATCGGCGGCGGTTTGTGCTCAGCGGGGGACCTGCTGGTGGAACCGGCCCGCAAGGCGTTCGCGCGCAACCTGACGGGACGCGGCTTCCGCCCTGCCGCAGGAATCGAGTTGGCAGCCCTCGGCCCCAACGCCGGCCTAATTGGTGCTGCGGACCTTTCGCGCGTCAGCAGCCGCGTTCGCAGTTGACGACGGCGGCGGGTCGGCTGGCAAGGAGCTAGACCCTTGCGCCGTCGTCGTCCCCGTTCTTTTCCTGCGGAAGCTTCATGATCAGGTACACCGTCCCAAGCACGAACACCGCAACAATGCCGACAATGGCCAGCAGGGGCGCCGACCGCCAGAACATCGCCGACAGCAGCAGTGCCACGGGTCCGCCCACGGCTCCGAGCCATGCCAGCATGGTCAGGGGCTCAGTCCCGGCCAGGCTTGGTGGTTCCTCCGGCACGAACTCCTCATCGCCGTCGTCCACCTCGTAGTCCCGGGGACCCCCAGTGGACCCGCCCGCCCCAGGGCCATCCTGCCCGCCGCGCACTTCCGGCTGGCGTTCCGCGGCCGACATCCCGGCAGGCGGCGTCCCCGCCAAGCCCAAGGGATCGAAGTCCTGGAAGGAGGGCGGCTCCGGTGTTTCCGGCGCCGCCGCCGGACTGGTGGGCAGTTCCTGACCGGGTTCCGGGGAATCGGGGCGGATCGCCACGGTATCCGATTCGAGCCGTGCCACCAGGTCCAGCCAGACGGCGTCGTCCTGGTTGGCGCCCTGGTCTGGCTGTTCGGAGTCAGGCCTGTTCACTGCGGACCTCCTGTCCCGGTCCCGCGGGTTTGTCCTGCCTGGCCTGCAGTACCCGCTGGATGAAGCCGACCGACCCCTCGAAGATGCGGTTGGCGTCGTTATCCAAAGTGGCGACGTGGTAGCTGTTTTCCAATGGGACCACTTCCAGGGGAGCATGTGCCAGTCCGTGCCGGAGGGCGGCCATGCTGGAATCGGACACCACGTGGTCCACGGTGGAGCGGTAGACCTGGACCGGTGCGGTGACCCGGGGAAGGAGCCGGACCGTGTCCTTGAACATCTTGTTGAGTTCATGGGCCGCGGCCACAGGCGTCCGCACGTAGGCGCCTTCATCGACACCGGCCTTGAGGATGTCATTGCCAATGGAGGGGGTGCTCTTGAGCACCAGCTTGAGGATTCCGGCCAGCGGCGCTCGGGGATCGTCGATCACCAGGCCGGGATTCACCAGGAGCACTCCTGCCACGGGACGCGTCGCGGCAAGGCGCAGGGCCAAGGCCCCGCCCATGCTCAGGCCGGCCACGAAAACCTGGTCGCACTCGGCGTCCAGTTCCAGGAAGGCATCATCCAGGGCGCCGTGCCATTGCTGCCACCGGGTGCGGGCCAGGTCCTGCCACGTGGTCCCGTGGCCCGGCAGCAGCGGCATCCGGACGGCGAAACCGGCTGCGGCGAATGCCGTGGCCCAGGCCCGCAGGCCGTGGGGGCTGCCCGTGAAGCCGTGGGAAAGGACCACCCCCGTGCGGGGCCCTTCGCCACTGAAGGCACTGGTGAACGGGCTGTGGTCCGGACCGGAGGTCATGGCGTCTCCAACGTACTGATGCGGGTGGCGTGGGCGGCGACGAATTCTCCCGACCTGGCAAAGATTGCGGGGGCGTCAACGTCCAGAGTAGCCACATGTCCGCTGCTGGCAAGGTCCACCACCTCGGCAAGGTTTTGGCCCAGCCCTGTTCGGAGGAGGGCCAGCGAGGTAGGTGGAACCACGGTATCGGCGCGCGATTTGAATACCTGGACGGGAGCGTCGACACTGGGCAGTCCCCGCAAAGCTGCACCGAACAGCTTCTTGAGTTCATGCACTGCTGCCAACGGAGTAAGTGAGTAATCGCCGTCATGCGTGGCTGCCGCGGTGGGCTGGTCTTCCTGGACGGGAACCGTGGTCCGCTGGAAGTACTTAAGGAGGCCGACGATCCGTACCCGCCGGTCATAGAAACTCAGCCCGGGATTGACCACGCTGACGCCGGCCACGGGATGGCGGGAGGCCGTGAGCAGGGCAACGGCGCCCCCCATGGACAGCCCTGCGGTGAAGCAGGCGTCGGTCCGTGCCGACAGGTCCAGGAAGGCCGCCTCGTAGCTGCGGTACCAGTCCTTCCAACCTGTAAGTGCCAGTTGGCGCCAGTCCGTTCCGTGCCCGGGCAGCAGGGGAACGGATACGGCATACCCGAGCTCCGCCAGGTGCTGTGCCCACGGCATGATGCTCAGCGGACTCCCCGTGAACCCATGGCAAATGGCCACGCCTATGCGGGCATTGGCGCCGTGCCCTGGATAGCTGAAAGCGGCCGGCCGGGGCGGAATGCTGCTTTCAGTCATGACTCCATCGTGTCACTGTTCCAGCCAAATCTCACTAGAGTAGGGTTGCATTGAATCGCTGGCCAGGCCCGATGCGGGGCCTGGGTGCTGCCTTCCGGAGAGGTTCACCACGTGTTCTATTGGGTCATGAAAAGGATCTTCCTCGGTCCGGTGATCAAGCTGCTTTTCCGGCCCTGGGTCAAGGGCCTGGACAACATCCCGGCCCAGGGGGCCGCCATCATCGCTTCCAACCACCTGTCATTCTCCGATTCCATCTTCATGCCCCTCATGGTGAAGCGCCCCGTCGTCTTCCTCGCCAAATCGGAATACTTCACCGGCACGGGCATCAAAGGCAGGCTGACGGCTGCGTTCTTCCGCCTCACCAACCAGTTGCCCATGGACCGGTCCGGAGGCGCGGCCTCTGCCGCGTCCCTGAACGCCGGGATGGAAGTACTCAACGCAGGCGGCCTGCTGGGCATCTATCCCGAGGGCACGCGAAGCCCGGATGGGCGGTTGTACCGTGGCAAGGTGGGCGTGGCCAGGCTGGCGCTGCAGGCCGGCGTCCCTGTCATACCCGTTGCCATGATCGGTACTGACAAAGTCCAGCCCATCGGCAAGCGGCTGCCCAACATCCGCAGGATCGGGATGATCTTCGGCGAACCGCTGGACTTCAGCCAGTACCGGGAGCAGGCCGAGGACAGGTCGGTCCAGCGCAAGGTCACGGATGAGATCATGTCCCAACTGCTCCGGCTTTCGGGGCAGGAATACGTGGACGAATACGCGGCTGTGGTGAAGCTCCGGCTCGCCGGCAAGCCCGAGGAACCGCAGGCGGCAGCCGAGCCCCTGGTCGCCCCGGTGGCCACCGACGGTGAATTCGTCAGGGACAGCGGCCCCCACCGCCCGGCCGCCCGGCACCCAGGCGTGGAGGACGACGCCGGCACACCAGCTGCGGGGTAGCGGAACCTTCCGGCGGACGCGCCGGGGGTTGTGACGGGGGCAGCGGGCAGCGTGACGTACCGGTGCCCGCCGCGGCCACCCTGCCGCTAGTCTTAGAGGGTGACTGAGCTATCTGCAAAACCTGCCTTTTCGCTGTCCAGCACCGCCCAGAGCGGAGCGGCCAACTATCCCGGACTGGACCACTGGCGGGACCTTCCCATCTCTCAGCAGCCCAGCTGGCAGGACCGGGACGTCTTTGAGGCCTCGGTAAGGGAACTGTCCGTCCTTCCGCCGCTGGTGTTCGCAGGCGAAGTGGACGTGCTGCGGGAACGGCTGGCTGCTGCCGCCCAGGGCAAGGCATTCCTGCTGCAGGGCGGGGACTGCGCCGAAACCTTCGAGGCCGCCACTGCGGACAAGATCAGCGCCCGCGTCAAGACCATTCTCCAAATGGCCGTGGTGCTCACCTACGGCGCCGCAATGCCGGTCATCAAGATGGGCCGCATGGCAGGCCAGTTCGCCAAGCCGCGCTCGTCGAATGATGAAACCCGCGACGGCGTCACCTTACCCGCCTACCGCGGCGACATCGTCAACGGTTACGACTTCACCCCTGAGTCCCGCGGCCACGACGCCGCCCGCATGCTGCGTGCGTACCACACGTCCGCCTCCACGCTTAACCTCATCAGGGCATTCACCCAGGGCGGGTTCGCGGACCTCCGCTCCGTGCACCAGTGGAACAAGGGCTTTACCGAGAACCCGGCACACGCCCGCTACGAATCCCTGGCCCGCGATATCGACCGTGCCATCAAATTCATGGCGTCCTGCGGCGCCGACTTCGAAGCACTCAAGCGCGTGGAGTTCTTCGCAAGCCACGAGGCCCTGCTGCTTGACTACGAGCGCGCGCTGACCCGCATCGATTCCCGTACCGGCTTCCCCTATGACACCTCGGCCCACTTCCTGTGGATCGGGGAGCGTACCCGCGGACTTGAGGACGCCCACGTCGACTTCCTCTCACGGGTACGCAACCCCATCGGCGTGAAGCTGGGCCCGTCCACCACCGGCGATGACGCACTGCGCCTGATCGACAAGCTGGACCCGGACCGCGAGCCGGGCCGCCTCACGTTCATCACCCGCATGGGCGCCGGCAACATCCGCGAAAAACTGCCGGCCGTCGTCGAGAAGGTCACCGCGTCCGGGGCGCAGGTCCTGTGGGTCACCGACCCCATGCACGGCAACACGGTCACGTCGCCCAACGGGTACAAGACGCGCAATTTCGACGACGTCATCGACGAAGTGCGCGGCTTCTTCGAGGTGCACCACGGCCTGGGGACGGTGCCGGGCGGCCTGCACGTTGAGATGACCGGCGACGACGTGGCCGAATGCCTTGGCGGCGCGGATCCGATCGACCAGGAGGCCTTCCTGGACCGCTACGAGTCTGTCTGCGATCCGCGCCTGAACCACATGCAGTCGCTTGAGATGGCCTTCCTGGTGGCCGGCGCCCTCGCCAAACACTAGGACTGAAGCCAACACGTGGGCCTGGAAGGTGGGCCCGGCACCGGCCAGCCCACCTTTCGGCTACACCACGGTGATGGTGATGATGGAACCCTCCGGGACTTCCCGGTTCACCGGCGACTGGTCCCGCACCGTGCCGAAGAAACCGCCCAGGATGTTGTTCACCCGGACTTGGAAGCCCAGGGCCTCCAGGGCCTTGCGCGCCTCCGACGCCTGCTTGCCGATGTAGCTGGGGACGTCCACCATTCTGGGGCCCTTGGAAATGGTCAAGGTGACCGTGCCGCCCCGGGTCAGCGTCCCGTTGGCGGGGGACTGGGTGACGACGGCGCCCTCCGGAACGTTCCGGTCGAACACCTCGTCCGGGGCCACTTCGGCCGTCAGGCCTGCCTTCTCCACCGCGGCCACGGCGTCGTTTTCGGCCTTCCCGACAACTGATGGAACGGGAATGGGCTGCGGCCCCTTGGAAACCACAATCGCCACCGGCGTGCCGTGGCGGGCAGGGGTGCCCGCAGCAGGATCCTGCGACAGGACGGTTCCGGCTGCTGCTTCTTCATCGAACTGTTCGGTTGCCGTGCCCAACGCCATCTCAGCCGCGTTGAGGGCGCCCTTGGCTTCTGCCAGCGTCCCGCCGGTGAGTATCGGCAGGGGGAAAAGCTGCGGGCCCTTTGAAACCAGCAGGGACACGGGCTGGAACTTCCGGATTTCCGTCCCCGCGGCGGGCTCGCTGCCCACCACCAGCCCCGTGGGCACCTCGTCGTCGAAGACATCGCTCGTGGTTGACCGGAACCCCACCCCGCTCAGCAACTGCTGGGCCTGGACCACTGTTTTGTTGGCCACTGCAGGGACCGCGGCAGCAGCCCCCGGTCCCATTCCGAAGAACCATCCCGCGCCCGTGGCCAGCAGTGCCGCGATGATGAGGACCAGGACCCAGAGGAACCCGCGGCGTCGCGGATTGCCCTCCCGAAGCGTACGCACCGGGGTGGCGGCGGCCAGTGCCCGGTGTTTCTCGCTTTCCCTGTCCGCACGGCGTTGGGCCCGCTTGCCCAGCCGCGGCGGCGGGGGGGACCATCCGCTGTCGGCCTCGTCGTCGTCGGGCAGTGTGAGCCCGGGCCGCAAGGGGTAGGGCACGTGGGTGGTTGCGGCGGGCCCCTGGCCCGCGTGGCCGTGTGCCTGCGGGTGCTCTCCGGGCGGGTAGGCGGGTGCAGCGGGCCGGGATGGAGGCATGAAGGTTGTCGGATTGCTGGCGCGGGCCAGGACCTCGGTCTGGTGCTGGGATGCGGCGGTCGCTGCTGCGGGTGGCTGGAGGTCCAGTTCTGCGTCGGTGAGGTTAGTCCGGATGTGGCGCAGTTCCTGGAGCAGCGCATTGCCGTCCACCGGCCGGTTCTCCGGATCATTGGCGGTGCACCACTGCACCAGTTCGTCCACTTCGCCGGCCAGGTGCGGCACCAGGTCCGACGGCGGCCCAACCCTACCGTTGACGTGCTGGTAGGCCACCTGGACCGGGACTTCGCCCTCGAACGGCTGCCGGCCCGTCAGCATTTCGTACAGCATGATTCCCACGGAATAGACGTCGCTGCGCGCGTCCGCCGGCTTGCCCAGCACCAGCTCCGGCGAGATGTACGCCACTGTTCCAATCAGCGCCCCTGTACTGGTTGAGCTGGTTACGGCGCGGGCCAAGCCAAAGTCACCGATTTTGATCCTGCCATCGTCGGCGATCAGGACGTTTTCGGGTTTCACGTCACGGTGGATGAAGCCGGCGGCGTGGGCCGCGCCCAGCCCTTCCACCACTGGATCAATCAGTGCCAGTGCCAGCCGGGGCGGCAAGGCGCCCCTGTCCCTGAGGACGTCCCTGAGCGTGTGGCCTTTGATGTACTCCATGACCAGGTAGGCGGTGTTGCCGTCGTTGCCCTGGTCCAAGACACCCACGACGTGCGGATGGGAGAGGCGGGCAGCCGCCTTTGCCTCCCGCCCCAGCCGGCCCAGGAAGTTATCATCGGCTGCCAGGTGGGGGTGCAGCACCTTCAGCGCCACCTCGCGGTCCAGCCTTTCGTCCACGGCCAGGTAGACAGTGGACATCCCGCCGCGGGCAAGCCTGGAAATGACTGCATAGCGGTTGTCCACCAGCGTCCCTACAACTGGGTCTGACACGTGTTCCTGCACCTTACGATCCTAATCCCGCAGCAAAACGGGACCGACACGAAAACGGGTCCGAACCGATAACGGTTCGGACCCGCACCCACGCACCGGGCGGTGGCAGCAGCTCAGCTGAAGTTCTTCTGGTGCGCCTTGATGGCTGCCAGGTATGCCTTGGTGTCGTCGTACATGCCGTACTTGCTCACCGAGTACTGGCCCTGGTAATAGCCGGCAATAGCGGTGTCCTGGTCCTTGCTGGTGGCCAGCAGTTGCCGGATGATGGCCACGCCGGCTGTGGCGTTGTCGTAAGGGTCCAGCAGGTTCAGCTTCCGTCCAACAAGGTCCGATGCCCACTGGCCGGAGCTGGGAACCACCTGCATGGTGCCGATCGCATTGGCCGGCGATACGGCCCGCTGGTTGAAGCCTGATTCCTGGAAGGCGAAAGCAAGGGCCAGGGAGGGATTGACGCCCATACGGCGTGCCGTGTCGGCGACGATGTTCTTCATTTCGTCCCGTGAGGGAACGGGGGAAGCATTCAGCAGGGCCTTGTTCTCGTTGGCGGAGCTGACAACAGCGGCCGGGTAGCTGAACCCAAGGAAGGAACTGGGCACCAGGGGAGCGGCAGCTGGCTGCGGTGCTGCGCCAGCGGGCTGCACAGCCGGCTGGCCGGAGCCGCCCGGAATCACCAGCTTGCTGCCGGGGTAGATCACCGTGGTCATGCCCAGCTTGTTGGCTGAGAGCAGGTCGGAGAGCTTCACCCCGTTCCGGGAGGCAATGGCCGAGAGCGTGTCGCCCGCCTTGATGGTGTAGGAGCCTGTTGCCGGAGCCGAGGTGGCTGCCAGAGCGGGTGCGGGCGCAGGTGCGGCCGGCGCAGGGGCCGCCGGGGCAGGCGTGGAGTCGCCGGCTCCCACCTTGATCTTCTGGCCCGGATAGATGATGGAGCGCATGGAGAGGTTGTTCCAGGAGAAGACATCGGATAGCGCCACGTTGTGCTTTGCTGCGATGGCACCCAAGGTGTCACCTGGCTTCACCGTGTACGTTGCCCCACCCGCAGTGGCCGGTGCTGCGGGGGCGGCGGCAGGTGCAGGAGCCGCGGGCGCGGCGGAGCCGGACAGCTTGAGTTTCTGGCCGGGGTAAATGATGGTGTTGCCCTGCAGGTTGTTCAGCTTGAGGACTTCCCCGGTGTCCAGGCCGAAACGGCCCGCGATGGCGCTCACGGTATCGCCGCGCACGATCGTGTACTCAGCAGGTGTGGCCGGCTGCGCGGGCTGGAAAGCTGCCGGAATGGTGGTGGAGACAACCGCTGCAGGGATCACTGTGCCGGCCGCCTTGGCCGCGGCCTGGGCTTTCATTGCTGCCGCCAGGCTGCTGGGAATATTCCGTGCGGGCTGCTGGGCGGTGGCGGGCTGGGCGAGGGCCAAGGATGACAATACGACCGCTGGGAGTGCCGCAGTGGTGGCGGCAATCATCGGCAGACTCGGCTTGGGGGGCTGCTTGGGCGAGCGGGACATCGTCATCGGAAAGGATCCTCTTCTCAACTGCGGGTGCGGATGCGGACGGGGATGCCGCTGTCAATCTTGATACTACTGTGACTTAAGTTATTAGTGTTACAACTGTGATGGAAGTGAATCTCTCACGAATTTGCGATTAGCACAAGAAGTTACGGATTCCCTGCAATGCCTTCTTTTGGGAGTGTCCGCAGGCCAGGGGCGGATTGAATTGACTCGACTAGGCGCCGGGGTGGGCAGCGTGGCAACCTTGATCCGTGAGTAATGTAGAAAACCTGGTGGGCGAGTGGTTGCCCCTGCCCGATGTCGCCCGTTTATTGGATGTTTCAGTCACCAAGGTCCACAGCCTGATCGACGAACGTGCCTTGGCGGCATTGCGGGTTGGGGACCGGAAAATCCGCTCAGTTCCCGCGGAGTTCATCCAGGACGGACAGGTGGTGGACAGCCTCAAGGGCACCATCGTGGTGCTGGCAGACGCCGGTTACTCTGACGAGGATCTCATTGTGTGGCTGTTCACGGAGGATGAGTCACTGCGTGGCCGCCCCATTGATGCCTTGCGCGAAGGCCGCAAAACGGAAATCAGGCGCAGGGCGCAGACACTGGCCTGGTAATCCGCCCCTGTCAGGAGGCTCGGCTGACGGTTGCCTCAGCCAGCCTCCGCAAGGCCGTTTTGGGCAAATCCTCCAATGCAAGCCCGTCGAGTGCATCGAATGCCGCAGCGCCGAATTCATCGATAAGGACTTCGGTGGCCTGCAACGCTCCGGATTCTTCGATAATCCGCCTGATCTCCCTGATGTCGGCGTCGGAAAGATCCGGGCTGCCCAGGCTGGCATCGATGAATGCCGACTCTTCCGGCGAAGCCTGGTCAAGGGCGAGGGCCACCAGGACAGTCCGTTTTCCTTCGCGCAAATCGTCGCCTGCCGGCTTGCCGGTGGTCAGCGGGTCGCCGAACACGCCAAGGACGTCGTCGCGGAGCTGGAAGGCTTCGCCGAGCGGAAGGGCGAACGCCGAATAGCCGCGGAGCAACTCATTGGAAGCTCCAGCCAGGGCTCCGCCCAGGGCCAGCGGGTGCTCCGTGGAGTACTTGGCGCTCTTGAACCGGATGATCGACTGTGCCCTGCCGACCGCACCGGCCCGGTCCCTGACCGGACCCGCTACTTCTTCCAGGATGTCCAGGTACTGCCCGGCCATAACCTCTGCCCGCATGAGGTTGAAAATCAGCCTGGCCCGGCTTCCCGACGCGGCCCGCTCGCCGATGTCCGTGAATGCCTCCTCGCTGAAGGACAGGCAAAGGTCACCCGCAAGGATGGCCGCCGCCTGCCCGAACCGCTCGCTGTCCAGTGCCCAGCCCTGCGAGGTGTGCAGCTGGCTGAAACGCCGGTGCACGCTGGGGCCGCCGCGCCGGGTGTCTGAACGGTCGATGATGTCGTCGTGGATCAGGGCGGCAGCCTGGAACAGCTCGAGCGCAGCGCCTGCCGTGACCACCTGGCTGGCCCCGGCCTCGCCGCCTGCACCCCGCCAACCCCAGTAACACATCAGGGCACGGAGGCGCTTGCCACCGGTGACCAAATTGGAGATCGACCCCATGATGGGTTCGATGTCCGGCGAGATGCCGGACATCACGGACTGCCGCGCAGTCAGGAAACCTGTCAGCTCGCCGGCCACCCCCGCCACGAAGTCGGCTTGTTCATTCCTCAGTTGCTCCGCGGCCGTCACTTTGCTGACTCAGCTGCCACATTGGCACCGATGGTGAAAGTGGAAACGCCGGCAGCCTCAACCACGGAGAGGTTGACCGTCTCGTTGTCTTTGCGGACGAAATCCTTGGAAGCCACTCCGCCCACGTTATCGCCGGGAACGGCCTTGAAACCCTGGCCTTCCAGGGCCTTGGTATAGAAGTCGATGACGGAGGCGGTGGGGGCGGTGACAGTTCCCACAAGGGCGGCTGTGGCAGGGGCGGAAGCCTTGTCGAAGCTGCTGGAGACGACCGTTGCCCCGGTCATCAGGGGGAGGAGTTGCTGCGGGAAACCCTCCACCATGGCGCCCACGGTTGCGGAGGTGTTGGGCGACGCCGAGGGGCTGGGGGAAGCCGTGAGCGTGGACTGTGTGGCGGCAGAGGAAGCCGGCTGGGATGGCTCCGACTGTCCAGAGGGGGTCGGGCTGCATGCGGCGAGGGCCAGTGCCCCGACGGCTGCAAGCGCGGCCAGGCCAGCTGGCTTGAAGTTTCCAATAGCCGTCACAGAGACTTTCCTCCTGGTGTTGTTGGCGGAACCAGCCTCCAGTTTAGCCAGCCTCCTCTGCAGTCCTGACAAACCGATAGGATTGCAGCCGTGGGGCCCGCAGGTATGAACCAGACATCCGCCGCGCGCCTTCCAGGCGGCCGGCGCAGGTGCATCATGCATGTGGACATGGATGCTTTCTTTGTTTCCGTGGAACTCCGGACGCGCCCTGAACTTCGCGGCAAGCCGGTGATCGTCGGCTTCCCGGGGGAGCGATCAGTGGTCCTTTCGGGGTCATACGAGGCCCGCGCCTTCGGCGTCAAGTCTGCGATGCCAATGGCCGTGGCAATGCGCATGTGTCCGCAGGCGGTGGTTATCGAACCGCGGCATAAGCTCTACTACGAGGTCTCCGGGCAGTTAATGGCCATCTTTGAATCCATCACGGGACTCGTCGAGCCGCTCAGTGTTGACGAAGCCTTCCTGGACGTGACCGGAGCACTCCGGCGGCTGGGGCCGCCCAGGGGGATCGGTGAGCTCATCCGGCGCCGGGTGGCGGCAGAACTGGGCATCACCGCCTCCGTGGGAATCGCGGAAACCAAGTTCGTGGCGAAGATCGCTTCCACCCGGTGCAAACCGGACGGGTTGCTGATCATAGGGCCGGACGAAACCGTCCCTTATCTTCACAGCCTCCCTGTGGGCGCTCTCTGGGGTGTGGGGGCCAAGACCGGGGAGGTCCTGGCAAAGATGGGAATCAGGACCGTGGCGGACGTGGCGGCAACTCCGGTGTCCTCGTTGAAGAAGGTCCTGGGGGCTACGGGCGAGCATGTCCACCAGCTTGCATGGGGCCTCGATCCCCGCCCCGTTACCCCGGTGCGGCTGGAAAAGAGCATTGGGGCCGAAGAAACCTTTGCGGAGGATACGGCGGACGACTTACTCCTTCGCCGGGAACTGCTGCGGCTTTCCCACCGGACCGCAGCCCGCTTGCGGAGCTCCGGAATGGTGGCCCGGACCGTGGCGCTGAAGCTGCGCTTCGCCGACTTTTCCACCATCACCCGCAGCAGGACCGTCCAGACTCCGGTGGACAGTGCCCAGCTGATCTACGCAGTGGCAATCCAGCTCCTGGAGTCGCTTGGAGCCAGGGCCATGGCCGTTCGACTGGTGGGCGTGAGGGCCGAGCAGCTTGAGGAAGCGGCCCGGACGTCGCTCCAGCTGAGCATTGACCGCAGGGATGAGAACTGGCGGGCGGCTGAACAGGCCCTGGATGAGGTGGCGCGCAAATTCGGCAACAAGTCCGTCCTTCCAGCCCGCCTGATGGAGCCCGAAAGCCGGCCCGGAGACGGCACGCAGAGGCCCGCCTGAAAGATCCGCCCAAGTCATTGCCGTCTTTCAGATCAGCCCTCAACAATCTATCCTTAGAGATACATAGTTTCGAGTGAATGGACTTACTGCCGGACCCTCTTGGACGTGCTTCCGCTCCCGCGACCGCATGCTGCGTTCCCGTTTTGCCACCGCTGGCGAAACGGGAACTTTCCAGCAATGGCAAGCGTTCTCGGAGTAGAAGTAGTGGCTGGGATCAGCCCGGACGTTCGCCTACAAAAGGAGGTCGTGATGCCGCTGTCGGAGCACGAACAGAAGCTGCTTGAGCAGCTTGAAAAGCAGCTTCACGAGGACGACCCGAAGTTTGCGAACTCAATGGGTTCGGACCCGGGACGTTCATGGTCCACAAGGCATGTGGTCATTGGTGTCCTTTGCGCGCTTGCCGGCGTCTTCCTGCTGCTGGTCGGAGTCACCCTCCAGAACATCTTTGTTGGGGTGCTGGGCTTCGTGGTCATGGGCGGCGGAGTCTACTTTGCCACCATGCGAAGTTCCCGGGGCAGGGCCGGGTCCAAGGCCGCTGGGGGGAAAGTCGGGCAAGCAACGGAGCTCGTTCATGAGCAGCCTCGAAGAGCGCTGGGACGAGCGCCGCAGGGGTGAACCCTAGGCAGTTCGAGGCAGTCCGGTATCCCCCCGGAACCAGGCTCCTCCATTCCGCTCCCCTGACGCCAGGGGCGGCACGAAAAGACCCGCTATTGCGGGTCTTTTCGCATTTAATCGCAAATTCCGCCGTACGCGGCCAATCCTGGTGCCCTGACGGAATTGGGCCGCCCCGTGGAAGCGAAAAGTCCTCCACTTTCCACCACGGCCCTGGATCCGCGGCATTTCAAGAGTCTTTTCCCATAATTCGATCCCCGCCAGGGCCGTTTTGCGTTGACTGTGGTGGAAAGTGGAGTAATGTGGAGGACATAAGAGGGTGGTTGCAACATAGGGGATGTGCAGTTCCTGACGGCGGACAGGCGGTGGGCCAGTGTTTCTGGGCACTCACTCGCCGCGTCTGGATGAAAAGGGACGGATCATTCTCCCCGCCAAGTTCCGTGAGGAGCTTGCCAGCGGCCTGGTGCTCACACGGGGCCAGGAGCGTTGCATCTACGTCTTCAGCGAGAAGGAATTTGCGCGGGTCCACGAGCAGATGCGGGAGGCACCAATCTCCTCCAAGCAGGCACGTGACTATATCCGCGTATTTCTCTCTGGAGCCTCGGACGAGGTACCTGACAAGCAGGGGCGCGTGACCATTCCACCGGCGCTCCGGGAGTACGCAGGACTCGGAAGGGAACTTGCCGTCATCGGCGCAGGTACCCGCGCCGAGATCTGGGACGCCCAGGCTTGGAATGAATACCTTGCGGAAAAGGAGACGGCCTTTTCCGAAACTGACGATCCCATTCCCGGCATTCTCTGAATTCCGGAGCTGGGCAGCAAGTGGTTTCTTGGACGAGATCTCCAGCCGGCCCATCGGCTGCCAACCTGGCTCACCTTCCCCGGAGCCAGGCGGGCGGAACGGTAGGCGCGGATGGGGATCTGGTCCCAGAAACATCAGGTGACAACGACGGCGGGAAAGGACCAGGCATGAACGATCACCCCAAGCCCACGTCCGAACGCCATGTGCCGGTCCTTCGCGACCGGTGCATCAATTTGTTGGCGCCGGGATTCGAAGCAGCAAGGCTCCGCGGTGAGACACCCATTGCAGTGGACGCGACGCTGGGGATGGGTGGACACTCCGAAGCCATGCTCCAGCGGTTTCCCGACCTCCACCTCATCGGCATTGACCGGGATGAGGAGGCGCTGGCCCTTGCCGGGGAGCGGCTGGCCCCCTTCTCCGCACGGACTGACCTGGTCCACGCCGTCTATGACGAAATCCAGGAGGTCCTGGCAGACCTCGGCGTGACCGCAGTGCATGGGATCCTGATGGACCTGGGTGTCTCCTCCCTGCAACTGGACGAGCGTGAGCGCGGATTCGCCTACTCATTCGATGCGCCGCTGGACATGCGCATGGACACCAGCAGGGGACAGACCGCAGCGGACGTAGTCAATACCTACAGCGAAGAGGACCTGGTCCGGATCATCCGCAAGTGGGGCGAGGAAAAATTCGCCGGACGGATCGCCAACAGGATCGTCGCGGCACGTGCAGTCAAGGAATTCACCACCACGGGCGAACTCGTGCAGCAGATCCGTTCCGTGGTTCCCGCCTCCGCTGCGAAGTCCGGTGGACATCCTGCCAAGCGGACCTTCCAGGCCCTCAGGATCGAGGTCAACGAAGAACTCGATGTCCTTGAACGCGCCGTTCCCGCCGCCGTCGACTCCCTGGCCCTCGGCGGCCGCATCGTGGTCATGTCCTACCACTCCCTGGAAGACAAGATCGTCAAAGGCGTCCTCCAGGCCCGGTCCAAGTCTTCCGCCCCCCTTGGCTTCCCGGTGGAGCTGGAAGAACACAAGCCCGAACTCAAGACCCTGACCAAAGGCACCGAGGTGCCCACCGCCGCCGAAATCGCCGAAAATCCGCGTGCTGCCTCCGCCAGGCTTCGCGCGGCCGAAAGAATCAGAGCCAGGAGAGCTGCATGAGCACCGCCGCCGTCAAGAACTTTCCCATCGATTCCGGAAGTTTGGCGGCCGACACCAGGCCTGCAGGTGAACCGGGCGGGGGACGGAAGGGCCGTACTCCGCTCTCCGTTGTCCGCACCGCGCCGCGGAAGCGCCGGGCCCCTTTTGTGGTGCTTTGCTTCGCCATGCTCGCCGTGGCCTTGGTTGCGGTGCTGGTCCTGAACATCTCGGTCTCCACCGCCCAGTACCAGCTGGTGGAACTGCGTGCCAAACAGAACACCCTGACCAAGACGAACCAGGATCTTACCCAGCAGGTGCAGAACTTCGAGGCCCCGCAGAACCTGGCGGCCAAGGCTACGGAGCTCGGAATGGTGGCATCCACCGTGAAAGGCCAGATTGACCTGTCCACGCTGTCAGTGTCAGGAAAGGCCACCCCTGCGGTCAAGGGCGCAGCAGCAGGAGCCGTGATCCCGTCGCCGGCGGTGCCGGGCCAGCTCATCGTGCCGGGCGCCTCCACGGGTGCAGCTGCTGATAAGGGCACCACGCCGGACGCCGGCAAGGCTGCTGCCGCGGCTCCCTCCGCGGATGCGGCCCAGGCTGCTGCGCAGGCGGCCGCTGCCCAGGCCGCCGCCGCAGCCGCTGCGGCGCCGGCCCCCGAACTTCACGGCGGCTCCGTTCCGGCGCCCCAGCAGAAGACCCCGGGGCATTAAACCAGCAGTCAGGACAGGCAGCAGCGTCGAGCAGCAAGGAATATCACGGTGGCGGAGACGACCGGCAAGGCAGCAAAAAGCAAGGCACCCAACGCCACGAAGCGCTTGCGCCTGGGACTGGGCATCATGCTTACGCTCCTGCTGGTGGTGGGCGGAAAGCTCTTCCTGGTCCAGGGGCTCGACGTCGGCGGCATGGCCGAAGCGGCACTCAACAGCAGGATGACATCTGCCATCCTGCCGGCTGAGCGGGGCAGCATCCTGGATTCACGCGGCACCGTTCTGGCCAACAGCGTGATCCGCTACAACATCGTGGTTGACCAGCGGGTCAACACCAAAACCGAGTCCTACAAGCGGCTGGAGCAGACCGAGGGCCACGAGAAACTGGTGGACGTCAGCCGCGATCAGGCCATCTCCGAACTTGCCGCGGCCCTTGGCATGGATACCAATGCTGTTCGGGACGCAGTCACCGGCCAGCAGCCGTATCACATCGTGGCCAAGGACGTGAAGCCTGATGTGGAGGACCGCATTTCCAAGCTCCAGGTCCCGGGCATCGTTGCCGAAGGCGTCAGCAAGCGCGTCTACCCGAACGGCGCTGTCGCGGGGGGAGTGGTGGGCTTCCTCCAGGACGGCACCAGCGGGCAGGCCGGCATCGAGCAGACACAGGACGACAAACTCCAGGGCACGGACGGCAAGCGCCTGTTCGAGATCGGCGCCGACGGGCTCCGCATCCCCGTAGGCCTTGACGAACTGACCCCTCCCCAGAACGGCAAGGACGTCAAGCTCACCCTCAACTCCGATCTGCAGTACTTCGCCCAGCAGGCAATCCAGAGCCAGGCGGACAAACTCAGCGCCGAATGGGGCGTCATCATTGTGATGGACGCCAAGACCGGAAACCTGCTTGCCCTCGCGGACACCAACTCACCCGACCCCAACAACCCCGGGTTGGTGGCAGCCAAGGACCGCGGCGTGCGCTCCGTGACTGCGGCCTATGAACCCGGTTCGGTGGAGAAGATGATGACGGCGGCTGCCGTCATCGATGAAGGCCTGGCCAGCCCGCTGGACAAGTTCACCATTCCTCCCACCTATACCGTGGACGGCCAGACGTTCAGCGACGCGTTTACGCACGGCACCGAGGAGCGGACGCTGGCGGGAATCATCGGTTATTCCATGAACACCGGAACGGTGATGGCCGGCCAGCGGCTCAGCAAGGAACAGCGCTACGACTGGCTGAAGAAGTTCGGCATCGGGGATGCGCCGGACATCGGGCTGCCCGCCACGGCATCCGGCATCCTGACACCCCCGGACCAGTGGGACGGACGCCAGCAATACACCGTGCTGTTCGGGCAGGGCGTTTCCCAGTCCACGCTCCAGACCGTCCGGGCCTACCAAAGCATCGCCAATAACGGCGTCATGCTGCAGCCGCGGCTGATCGATTCGTACATTTCCCATGACGGCACCGAGGAGAAAGTGCCCGCGCAGCCGTCCCGGCAGGTTGTCTCGGACAGCACCGCGCATAAGGTCCAGAACATCCTGGAAAGCGCCGTCACAGAAGGCGAAATCAAGGACGCCGGCATCGACGGCTACCGGGTAGGGGCCAAGACCGGAACATCCGAATCGCCCTGCGACGACGGCAAATCCGGCTACTGCGGCTACACGGCCTCCATCGTGGGAATGGCGCCGATGGATGATCCGCGGTTTATTGTGGAGGTGGTGCTCCAGCGGCCGAAGGGCAGCATTTACGGCATCACCAACGGGCCGGTGTTCCGGTCCGTCATGAGCCAGACGCTGCGGACCTACAACGTTCAGCCTTCAACCGGCGAGCCGGCCAGGATGCCGCAGTACGCCAAATAGCCGCTGAATGACGCCGGAAGTACCAGCAGCATCCAGCGCTTCACAGTGCCCGGGGCGAACCATGCCGGGCCCGCCCTAGCACCATCGGAGATCCCCTTGCCAGAGTTCACCACGCCCGCCAGCGACGCTGAACGGGACGAAAGTCCGCGCCGCTTCCGCCCTGCATCCGTAGCGGCCGTCCCGCTGGCCGCCGTCGGGCAGGCCCTCGGCGTAGCCGTGCCCGCTCCTGCCGATAACGTGGAGATCACGGGCATATCCCTCAACTCGCGCACCGTGGAGCCCGGTGACCTCTACGTGGCGCTGCCCGGGGCCAGCAGGCATGGCGCCGACTTTGTCACGGACGCCATCGGAGCCGGGGCGGCTGCGGTCCTGACTGACGACGCCGGCGCGCACCTGCTTGCCTTGTCTGCAGACACCCCCGTGCCCGTGCTCGTCGTTGACAAGCCGCGCAACGAGGTGGGGCCGCTCTCCGCCATGATCTACCGGAGCCAGCCTGCCGACCGCCGCCCGCTGCAGCTGTTCGGCGTCACCGGAACCAATGGGAAGACCACCACCACCTACTTCATCACCTCCCTGCTGCGGGCCCTGGGACGGCGGACCGGGCTGATCGGGACCATCGAAATCCTGGCCGGCGGGGAGCCGATCCCCAGTCTCCTCACCACACCGGAATCGCCCGAGGTCCACGGACTGCTCGCCCTCATGCACGAGCGCGGGCTCGACGCCGCAGCCATGGAAGTGTCCTCCCACGCCATCTCGTACAAGCGGGTGGACGGGCTGCTCTTCGACGTCGCCGGATTCACCAATCTCACCCAGGACCACCTGGACCTGCACAGCACCATGGAGGAGTACTTCGCCACCAAGGCAGAGCTCTTCACGCCGGGACGCGCCCGCACGGCGGTGGTAATGGTCGACGACGAGTGGGGCCAGCGCCTGGCCGGCAGCACCGAGGTGCCGGTCACCACCCTGAGCACCAGTGGGCGAAACCCGGCGGACTGGACCGTGAGCGCGGCCTCACCGCGCGGGCTCGGTACCGACTTCACGCTTACGGGCCACGGCGGAGCCACCCTGAACATCCACACCGGGCTGCCCGGCACTTTCAACGTTGCCAACGCAGCCCTGGCAGTGGTCATGGTTCTGGAATCCGGAGTGGACCGGGCTGAGCTTCAGGCGGCCCTGGACAGTGCCGACCCGTTCATGGTTGCGGTGCCGGGACGCATGGAACTCATTGCAGACCGGCCCGCCGCCGTGGTGGACTTCGCCCACAACACCGATGCCCTGGCGCGGGCCCTGGAAGCAGTCCGTTCGCCGGAACCAGGCTCCCGCCTGATCGTCGTTTTCGGTGCCACGGGACAGCGGGACCAGGGCAAACGCCCGCACATGGGTGCCATCGCCGCCCGGCTTGCCGACACGGTGATCATCACCGACGACGACCCGCACGACGAGGACGCGGCGGCGATACGCGCCGATGTGCTGGCCGGGGCACGCGAAGCCCTGGACAAGGAGTCCCTGGACACCGGCCTGCTGGAGGTTTTCCCCCGCGACGAGGCCATCCGGCACGCCGTGGCCCTGGCGCGCCCGCAGGACACCATCCTCGTGGCGGGCCGCGGGCACGAGGTCTGGCAGGAAGTGAAGGGCGTGAACCTCGCCCTGGACGACAGGGTGGAACTGCGCACCGCCTTGACAGCCAGGGGATTCAACGTTCTCCGTGACGACCGGATAGAGTCCTAGACCGAGATGATTGCATTTACTGCGGCGGAAATCGCCGAAATCACCAGCGGGCGCCTGGACGCCGATCCCGGAATTACCCCCCTCTCGGTGGTGACGGATTCACGCGAAGCCATCCAGGGTTCGCTTTACGTCGCAAAGCCGGGCGAGCACGCCGACGGCCATGACTTCATCGACGCGGCCTTTGCCGCGGGTGCTGTCCTGGCACTTGCTGAGCGCCCGGTCGCACGGCCGGACGGCACCGCCTACCCGTCCGTCGTTGTTGCAGACGCCGTCCTGGCGATGGGAGCCCTCGCCGCCGAGGCCGTCCGTCGCATCCGTGCGGCCCGGGCACAAACGGGAGACCGGCTGACAGTCGTCGGCATCACCGGTTCTGCCGGCAAGACCACCACCAAGGACCTCCTGGCCGGAATCCTGTCCACACAGGGAATCACCGTGGCCCCCCAAGGCTCCTACAACGGCGAAGTTGGCGTGCCGCTCACGGTCTTCCGGGCCGGCACCGACACCCGCTACCTGGTCATCGAAATGGGGGCCACGGGCGTCGGCCACATCCGCTACCTCGCTGGGATGGTCAAGCCTGATATCGGTGTGGTGCTGGCAGTGGGAACTGCACACGCCGGGGAATTCGGGGGAGTGGAGAACATCGCGCTGGCCAAGGGCGAGATGGTGGAGGGCCTTACCGCCGCCGGCACCGCCATCATCAATCTCGACGATGAACGCGTCGCCGCCATGCGCAGCCGTACCCCGGCCGCTGTCCTTGGCTTCTCCGCTGAGGGACGCCAGGACGCCCAGGTGCAGGCGCTGAATGCTGACACGAACGGCGGGGGCAGCCCCGAATTCGAGCTCCAACTGCCGGACGGCGCCGCCCCCCGGCACGTCAGCAGCCGGCTCATTGGAGCCCACCACACGGGAAACCTGCTGGCAGCCGCTGCAGCCGCCTGGGCCGCAGGAGTGCCGGGAGACCAGATCGCGGATTCACTGAGCAACCAGGCCGCCGCCAGCCGGTGGCGCATGGAACGCACCGAGCGGCCGGACGGCGTCACCATCATCAATGACGCCTACAACGCCAACCCGGAGTCAATGCGGGCTGCCCTTCGCACCCTCGCCGACCTTGGCCGGGGCCGCCGGACCTGGGCAGTCCTGGGGGCCATGCTGGAACTCGGCGGGGAGTCCATCCGGGAGCACACCGCCGTGGGAACCCAGGTGGTCCGCCTCAACATCTCCAGGCTCCTGGTGGTGGGCCGGGAAGCTCGGGCACTCTATGTCTCGGCCGTGCAGGAGGGATCCTGGGGGGACGAATGCCTCTTTGCCGAGACGGTGGATGAGGCCTACGAAGTGCTGGACGCGGAACTCCAGCCCGGCGACCTGGTGCTGTTCAAGTCCTCCAACAGTGTGGGACTTCGCCATTTGGGCGATCGGATAGCATTACCCCCAACCCCGACCCCTGCCGACGAAAGGAGCACTCTGCTGTGATTGCCCTATTGATCGGCGCAGGCTTGGCCCTGCTGTGCGCCCTGGTGGGCACCCCGCTTTTCATCCGCCTCCTGGTGCGCCGGGGCTACGGCCAGTTCATTCGTGATGACGGTCCCACGTCGCACCACACCAAGCGCGGAACGCCGACCATGGGTGGAACTGTGGTGGTGGCGGCCGTGCTGCTGAGTTACGGCCTCACCCACCTCATCATGCTGATAATGAACCCCGACTCTCCCGGGCCTTCGGCCTCTGCCCTCATCCTGCTTTTCCTCATGGTGGGCATGGGCCTGGTGGGCTTCCTGGACGATTTCATCAAAATTTCCCAGCAGCGGAGCCTTGGCCTTAATGCCAAGGCAAAGCTCATCCTCCAGGCAGCAGTGGGCATCATCTTCGCCGTCCTGGCGGTGAACTTCCCCAACGACGCCGGGCTGACGCCGGCGTCGACAAAAATTTCCCTGGTCCGCGACCTGCCGTGGCTCGACCTCGCTTTTGGCGGTACCGTCCTCGGCGCAATCCTGTTCGTCATCTGGTCCAACCTGATCGTCACCGCCGCCACCAATGGCGTGAACCTTACCGACGGCCTGGACGGCCTTGCCGCCGGAGCATCGATCATGGTCTTTGGCGCATATACGCTCATGGGCATATGGCAGAGCAACCAGGCCTGCGGTTCCCCCAGGGAAGCCGGCAGCGGCTGCTACTCCGTCCGGGACCCCCTGGACCTTGCGCTCCTGGCCGCCATCCTCAGCGCCGCACTGGTGGGCTTCCTCTGGTGGAACACCTCGCCGGCCAAGATCTTCATGGGCGACACCGGATCGCTGGCCATTGGCGGTGCCGTGGCCGGATTCGCCATCCTTTCCCGCACCGAGCTTCTGCTGGGTATCGTGGGCGGCCTCTTCGTGCTGATCACCCTGTCCGTCATCATCCAGGTGGGCTATTTCAAGGCAACCGGCGGAAAACGCGTATTCAAGATGGCACCGCTGCAGCACCACTTCGAACTGAAGGGATGGGCCGAAGTTACCGTTGTGGTCCGGTTCTGGATCCTTGGGGGCCTTTTCGTGGCCGTGGGGCTGGGCATCTTCTACGCTGAATGGGTTGTACTGCTGTGACCGTTTCGCCCCGCCTGGCAGACCTCGTCTCCTGGGACTCAGACTGGGCCGGCCTGCGCGTCGTCGTGACCGGTATCGGGGTATCCGGCTTCGCCGCCGCCGACACCCTGATCGAACTCGGTGCCCACGTGGTGGTAGTGGATGCTGCCACCAGCGACACGGCGCGGGCACACGCCGACACGCTCAAAATCGTCGGTGCCGTCGACGTGCTGCTGGGCCCGGACGCCGTCACGCGCATCCCCCGAATCGACGGCGAACTCCCGGAACTGATCGTGACCTCACCCGGATGGCGCCCGGACCAGGCCCTGCTGGCAGCAGCGGCGCGGGCACATATCCCGGTGTGGGGCGACGTCGAACTCGCCTGGCGGGTGCGGATCAGGGAAGGCCGCAAGACCGCCGACTGGCTGGCGATCACCGGCACGAACGGCAAGACCACCACGGTGGGGCTCACGGAATCGATGCTGCGGGCCGCCGGGCTCAAAGCGATCGCTGTGGGCAATGTGGGCACACCCATCCTGGATGCACTTCGCGACCCGGTGGAGTACGACGTCTTCGCCGTCGAACTCTCCAGTTTCCAGTTGCACTGGGCGGAATCCGTGTCGCCGGTGGCCAGCGTTTGCCTCAACGTGGCCGAAGACCACGTCGACTGGCACGGCTCCTACGATTCGTACCTGGCGGACAAGGCCAAGGTTTACGAGCGGACCCAAAAAGCCTGCATTTACAACGCGGAGCAGGTTGAAACCGAACGCATGGTGGAAAACGCGGATGTGGTGGAAGGCTGCCGTGCTGTTGGCTTCACCACTGTCACGCCGGCCATCAGCATGCTCGGAGTGGTGGAAGGGTTACTGGTGGACCGGGCGTTCATTGAGGAACGCCGGAACAGCGCAGCGGAGCTGGCCTCGATGGCCGACCTCGGCCCGCTTGCCCCGCGCCACATGGTGGCCAACGCCCTTGCCGCCGCCGGCCTGGTGCGCGCCTACGGCGTGGATGCCAAGGCTGTCCGCCAGGGCATCCTCGACTATGTGCCTGGCGACCACCGCATCCAGCCTGTGTCCCGCTTCAACGACGTCCTTTGGGTCAACGACTCCAAAGCCACCAACCCGCATGCCGCGTCTGCATCCCTGTCGGCCTTCAGCAAAGTGGTCTGGATTGCCGGCGGCCTGTCAAAGGGCGTGAGCTATGACGACCTGGTGCGGGGGCACGCGGCGCGGCTCAAGGCAGTTGTACTGATCGGAACCGACACCTCGCAGCTCCGGGAAGCCCTCCAGCGACACGCGCCGGATGTCCCCGTGATCGAACCGGAGGCAGGTGAGACTGAAGGAGTGCAGACTGCTTCGGCGCCCGGTGGCACTTCCGCCGGTTCGCCCGGCAACGGAGAACAGGTGATGTCCCGGGCCGTTGCGTCAGCAGCACGGCTTGCCGAACCGGGCGATACCGTGCTGATGGCTCCGGCAGCTGCTTCCATGGATCAGTTCTCTTCCTACGCTCACCGTGGTGGTACTTTCATCGACGCTGTCCGCGAGCTGGTGGAAGGGCAGGCCCAGACCGGCGAGGAGTAACAATGGTCAGCACGCCCACCCGGCCCAGGGGTGGCAAGCCGCACCCCGGCTCCACCGCCAGCCGGCAGCCTGCTGCTGTTCGCACCAAGCTGCGCACCATTTACCGCCGGTTCTGGTCGGCCCTGGAAGGCATCGGTAAGTCCCGGAACGGCTCCACTTACTACCTCATCCTTGGTGCCACCCTGGCCCTGACGGCCATTGGGATCATGATGGTCCTCTCCGCTTCCAGCGTTGAATCGATCGCTGCCGGGAAGTCCCCATACGGTAACGCCCTGAAGCAGGGTGTCTTCGCCGCGATCGGCATCTTCACCATAGTCGTGCTTTCGCGAATCAACGTCGTGTGGCTGAAGCGGCTCGCGTGGCCGGCCGTCGGGGCAGCCGTGCTGCTCCTTGGCCTGGTGCAGGTGGTGGGTGATGAGATCAACGGCAACCGGAACTGGATCGACCTTGGCGGCATCACTTTCCAGCCGTCCGAGGCAGCCAAGCTGGCCCTTGCCCTGTGGCTGGCCACGGTCTTGGCCAGGAAAGGCAAGCTGCTCCGCCAGTGGCAGCACGTACTGGTCCCCGCCCTGCCCATGGCGGCTATCATCATCGTCCTGATCCTGGTGGGCAACGACCTTGGCACGGCCATGATCATCATGATGATCGTGGCCGCAGCCCTGTTCTTCGCCGGTGTTCCCCTCTACCTCTTCGGCATTGCAGGCATCACCGCCGCGGCCGGCACCGCAGTCATGGCCGTCACCAGTTCCAACCGCATGTGCCGCATCACCTCCTGGTGGACCGGGCAGTCCTGCGCCGACGGCATCGACGCCAACTACCAGGCCACCAACGGCATGTACGGCCTGGCCTCCGGCGGGTGGCTGGGAGTTGGCCTGGGCCAGAGCCGACAGAAGTACAGCTGGATCCCCGAAGCGCACAACGACTTCATTTTCGCCATCATCGGCGAGGAACTCGGCCTGATGGGGACCGTCGTCGTCCTGGTCCTTTTCGCGGTCCTCGGAGCTGCGATCTACCGCGTGGTGGTGGCCCAGGAGGACATGTTCCACCGGGTCCTGGCCGGTACCATCATGGTCTGGCTGCTGGGCCAGGCGACCGTGAACATGTCAGTTGTCACCGGCCTGATGCCCGTCGTCGGCGTGCCGCTGCCTTTCATTTCCTATGGCGGCTCGGCGCTGCTGATGTCACTGTGCGCCGTCGGGGTGGTCCTTTCGCTGGCCCGGGAGCAGATGGCCCCGGCCGTGCGCCCCAAGCGGATGCTGAAGTTCAAGGCCCGGCCAGGGCGGGACAAGAACCAACCAATGAATTCCAGAAAGCGTGCCTAACTCCAGATGACTCCGAAACAACCTTCCATCGTCCTGGCCGGCGGCGGAACAGCGGGCCATATCAGCCCAATGCTCGCCATCGCCGCCGCCCTCCGCAGCGCAGCCCCGGACGCGTCAATCCTGGCCGTCGGAACGCCCTCGGGCATGGAAACCAGGCTGGTTCCCGCTGCCGGAGTCCAACTGGCCACGATCGACCGCGTGCCCTTTCCGCGCAAGCCCTCCGCGGACCTGCTCCGCCTCCCCGCCCGGCTGGCCGGGGCGGTCCGCCAGGCCGGCGCCATCCTGGACGGCGCCCACGCCGACGTGCTGGTGGGCGTGGGCGGATACGTCTGCACTCCCATGTACCTGGCGGCGCGGAAGCGCGGAATTCCAACGGTGATCCATGAGGCAAACGCCCGTCCGGGACTGGCCAACCGCGTGGGGGCCTTCCTGAAGGGACGGGTTGCCGTGGCGTTCGAGGGCACACCGCTCCGGAACGCCGTGCACGTGGGCATGCCCATGCGGAAGGAAATTTCGGGCCTGGACCGGAAGGCCGCCCGTACCGCCGCCCGGGAGGCACTTGGGCTCGATCCCCGCCGGCCCACCCTCATCGTCACCGGCGGGTCCTCGGGCGCGCAGAGCATCAACCGGACCATCGCTGCCGCGGTGGCGCAGCTCGCCGACGCCGGCATCCAGACCCTGCACGTCACCGGCCGCGGCAAAACCGTCCTGGACCAGGCCGGCCACCCCCTCGCCGCTGAGGGCTACCGGCAGGTTGAGTACATCGACGGCATGGAGCTTGCCTATGCTGCGGCCGACCTGCTCCTGGCGCGGTCGGGCGCGGCCACGGTGTGCGAGGTGGCCGCCGTCGGTGTCCCCGCGGTCCTGGTGCCCCTCCCCATCGGAAACGGGGAGCAGGCGCTGAACGCGGCGGGCCTGGTCGCCGCAGGGGGAGCGCTGCTCGTGGCCGACCGCGACTTCACCGCGGAATGGGTTGCGCGCGAACTGATTCCGCTCATCACCGATAAAGCACGGCTTGCCGCCATGGAAGCCAAGTCCTACCGGCTCGGTATCCGAAACGCCGACCAGCGCATGGCTGGTCTTGTCCTGGAAGCGGTATCTGCATGAGCCCCCACCACACACCCCGGCTGGAATCCCTTGGAAAGGTGCACTTCATCGGCATCGGGGGAGTAGGCATGTCCGCCGTGGCCCGCATTATGGTGGCCCGCGGTGTCCCGGTCAGCGGGTCCGACGCGAAGGACCTGCCCGTCATGGCGGACCTTGCCGCTGCCGGCGCACGCGTCGCCGTCGGTTATGCCGCCGGCAACCTGGCGGACGCCCAGACCGTGGTGGCCGGTTCGGCGATCCGGGAGGACAACCCCGAACTGCTCGCGGCGCGCCAGGCCGGACTTCCGGTACTGCACCGGTCACAGGCACTGGCGGCCACCATGGGCGATGACACCGTGGTGACGGTCGCGGGAACCCACGGCAAGTCAACCACGACGTCGATGATCACCGTGCTGCTTCGGGCGGCCGGCCTGGACCCCTCCTTTGCCGTCGGCGCCAACATCCCTGCGCTCGGCGTCAACGCCGCGCATGGCACGTCTGGCATCTTCGTTGCCGAGGCGGACGAGTCCGACGGTTCCTTCCTGAACTACCGGCCCCGCATCGCCGTCGTCACCAATGTAGAGCCTGACCACCTTGACTACTACGGCACCGCTGAAGCGGTGTACGAGTCCTTCGACCGGTTCACCGCGCTGCTCCCCGCGGACGGGCTCCTGGTGGCCTGCGCTGACGACGCCGGGTCGCTGGCTTTGGCCGGGCGGACCCGGGACAGGGGTAACACCCGGGTAGTCCTTTACGGCACCAGTGAGACGGCCGCCGTGCGGCTGCACGACGGCGGCCCGGGCGATGTTTCCGTGTCAGCGGACGGCGTTGAACATGTGTTATCACTGCAGGTTCCCGGACGCCACAACGCGCTGAACGCAGCAGCCGCCTTCACTGTGGCACTTGAGCTGGGCGTGGACCCGGCAGCCGCGGCCGCCGGCTTGGGCCGTTTCTCCGGCGCGTCCCGGCGCTTCGAACAAAAGGGCTCGGCGCGGGGGGTGCGGGTCTTCGACGACTACGCCCACCACCCCACGGAGGTCCGTGCGGCACTGACCGCGGCCCGTTCAGTGGCAGGCGGCCACAAGGTCCACGTCCTGTTCCAGCCGCACCTGTTTTCCCGCACCCGGGAATTCGCGGCACAGTTCGCTGATGCGCTGAACCTGGCCGATACCGCCCTGGTCCTGGACATCTACCCTGCCAGGGAGGATCCCATTCCGGGAGTCACCAGCCAACTCATCGCCGACCACCTCAAAGAAGGCGGACGGCTGGTCGCTGCCGCTGACGCCGTCGACACCCTGGCAGAAGCCGCCGCGGACGGGGATGTTGTCCTCACCGTGGGCGCCGGTGACGTCACTGCCTACGGCCCCCGGATCGTGGAGGCGCTGCGTGCCTAGCTCCCGCCGCCCCACCTACGCCCCGCCCAAGCGGAACAGCCGGCCCGACACACCCTCTGCGAACAGCGCGGAGGCAAGGGCAAAAGGTGCTGCAAAGCCGGGCGGGGCCGCCGGCGCAGACGTGATTACCGCATCCCGCAGCATCGTGGAGGAGGCGGGCCAAAAGCCGTCGAAGGAGCAGAAACCCGCCGGGGCAACGGTACTTGCGTTCCCCGAGCCCAAGGGCCGGCGCCGCAGGAAGAAAGTCCTGTTCGCAGTGGGGGCAGTGATTGTGCTGGTGGCCGGGCTGCTGGCCGCGGCCGTCTACTCACCCGTCCTCGCCCTGCAAACCATCTCGGTCACGGGCACGCGGCTCGTCACGCCCGCCCAGGTGCAGACCGCGCTGGAACCCCTGCGCGGCAAACCGCTGCCCCAGATCAGCGACGACGACGTCCGCGGGCTTCTGGGGTCCCTGGTCCAGGTGAAATCCGTCTCCGTCGAGGCCCGGCCGCCGTCGACCCTGGTCGTCGCCGTGCACGAACGGGTCCCGGTGGCCCTGGTCAAACAGGGGGAGCAGTACCAGCTCGTGGATGTCGACGGGATCCAGCTGGCAACGACCGGTGATCCCGCATCGGCGTCCCTGCCGGTGATCGACGGCGGGGCCGGCGCCATCGGCCAGGACCTGTTCCGCGCCACCGCCGCCGTGCTCGGTGCCCTGCCGGCGGACGTGCTGGCCAAGCTGTCCAACGCCTCCGCCCAGTCAGTGGACGCCGTCGAGCTCAAGCTTGTTGACGGCCAAACCATCGTCTGGGGCAACGCCTCGGAGAAGGAACTCAAGGCGAAAGTCCTGGCCGCCCTTCTCAAGGTTCCGGCGGATCCCAAGAACCCGGTCAGGGTCTACGACGTAAGTGTGCCCCGGCACCCCGTAACCCGCTGAGCGCTTTCTTTCCCGGTATTAATCCGACACGCGGACCCGGTTATTGAATGTGTGCAGCAGAGGAAATACCGTCACAGACAAGAGTTACTTGACATAACTATAACCTTCAACTCGAAGGTTAAGGTTGCAGGCTTCAAGCTCATCATCAGTTTTCGCAATAAGACACGAACAAGGGACACGTAACGTGGCAGCTCCGCAGAATTACTTGGCCGTCATCAAAGTCGTCGGCATCGGCGGCGGTGGCGTGAACGCAGTCAACCGCATGATCGAGGTCGGCCTCAGGGGCGTTGAATTCATCGCCATCAACACCGATGCCCAGGCCCTGCTCATGAGCGACGCCGACGTGAAGCTCGACGTCGGACGCGAGCTGACCCGAGGCCTTGGGGCCGGCGCCAACCCTGAGGTTGGCAAGCAGGCTGCCGAAGACCACGCGGACGAGATCGAGGAAGTCCTCCGGGGCGCTGACATGGTCTTCGTCACTGCCGGCGAAGGTGGCGGCACGGGCACCGGCGGCGCGCCCGTCGTCGCCCGGATCGCCCGGTCGCTTGGCGCACTGACCATCGGCGTGGTCACCCGCCCCTTCACCTTCGAGGGCCGCCGGCGCGCCGGTTCCGCCGAGGCGGGCATTGACGCCCTGCGTGACGAAGTGGACACCCTGATCGTGATCCCCAACGACCGCCTCCTGTCCATCAGCGACCGCAACGTGTCCGTCCTTGATGCGTTCCGCTCCGCGGACCAGGTCCTGCTGTCCGGCGTCCAGGGCATCACCGACCTCATCACCACGCCCGGCCTGATCAACCTTGACTTCGCGGACGTCAAGTCCGTCATGCAGGGTGCCGGCTCGGCCCTCATGGGCATCGGGTCCGCCCGGGGTGAAGACCGCGCCGTCAAGGCCGCCGAACTGGCCATTGCCTCGCCGCTGCTGGAAGCGTCCATCGATGGCGCCCACGGCGTCCTGCTGTCCATCCAGGGTGGCTCGGACCTGGGCCTGTTCGAAATCAATGAGGCGGCGCGCCTGGTCCAGGAAGTGGCCCACCCTGAGGCGAACATCATCTTCGGCGCTGTCATCGATGATGCCCTGGGCGATGAAGCACGCGTAACCGTGATTGCCGCCGGGTTCGACGACGTCAAGGCCACCTCACCTTCCATGGACCAGTCCCAGCCGCAGGCCGCCCCGCAGCGGCCCGCTGCCCCTGCCGCCGCTCCGGCCTCGGCGCACCCCCAAAACGGAAACCACCAGCAGAACGTGCAGCCGATCCATGCCGGCGTCGGTGCCGCGGGACTCAGCAACTGGGGCCAGCAGCGTCCCTCCGCTGTCCCCGCCGACTCGGGCTTCGACGTCGACCTGCCGTCCGTGGTGGAGCCGGACCTGACCGGCAACCACCCGGATGACCTGGATGTCCCCGACTTCCTGAAGTAGGCAGCGGCTTGTTCCATTGGCGCGCCGAGATCCTGCCCGGGGTGTCGGCGGCATTCACCGATGCCGGCGCAGGAAACCTTGCCCTGCACGTGGGGGATGATCCCGTTGCGGTCCACGAGCGCAGGGCCCGTGTGGAGCAGTCCATCGGCGTGGGGCCGCGTGCGCTGCGCTTCATGAACCAGGTCCACGGCAACACCGTGGCCCTGATGGACGCGGAGTCACCTGCGCCTGACGCCGATGCCATGGTTTCCCGTGGCCTGCCCCTGGCGGTCATGGTGGCGGACTGCATTCCGGTGCTGCTTGCGGGGGAGTCCGGGGACGGGCCGGTCCTGGCCGCCGTGCATGCCGGGCGCCCGGGCATCGCCAACAGTGTCCTGCCGGCTGCGGTGGAGGGCATGAAGTCCCTCGGCGCGTCCCGGATCCGCGCCTGGCTGGGTCCATCCATCTGCGGGTCCTGCTACGAAGTCCCCGCCGCCTTGCGCGATGAGGTGTGCGCCCTGGTGCCCGCAACGCGGAGCACCACCTCCTGGGGAACCCCGGCACTGGACCTTCCGGCCGGTGCCCGGAGCCAGCTCGAAGCTGCTGGGGTGGCGGTGGAGTATGCCGGTGCCTGCACCCTTGAGACGGAAACGCTCTATTCATACCGGCGGGACCGGAAGACGGGCCGTTTCGGCGGGCTGGTCTGGTGCCATGACTGAGCTGCCCGGTGCCGCGCAGGGCCCCGGCGACGATCCCCGCGGGGTGGAACTCGCTGAACGGCTCGCCGCGGTAAGGAAGCGTATTGCCACGGCAGCCGAAAGCGCCGGCCGCGGGGACACGTTGCCCACCCTGATCGTGGTCACCAAGTTCCACCCGGCAGGGGATATCCGGCGCCTGGCAGCCCTTGGGGTGACCGACATGGGCGAGAACCGGGACCAGGAGGCCGCTGCCAAGGCGCTCGAACTGGCCGACCTCGCCCTCACCTGGCATTTCGTCGGCCAGCTGCAGACCAAGAAGGCCAAGTCTGTGGCGCGCTACGCTTCTGCGGTCCACTCCGTGGACCGGCCGCAGCTCGTGGATGCCCTGGCAAAGGCAGTACGGAACGAGATGGACTCCGGCGGCCGCGCGCCACTGGACTGCTTCATCCAGGTCAGCCTTGACCACGACGGCGGCGGCATGCACCGCGGCGGAGCGCGGGCCGCCGACGTGCCCGTGCTGGCGGAACTCATCACCGGGGTGGAGGGCCTGAACCTGGCCGGCGTGATGGCGGTCGCACCGCTGGGGGCGCCACCGGAGCAGGCGTTCGAAAAGCTGGCCGGGATTTCCGCCCGGCTCGTTGCAGCGTACCCCGCTGCCTCGGGCATCTCGGCAGGCATGAGCCAGGACCTGGAGGCTGCCATCAAGTTCGGAGCGACACACCTGCGAGTCGGTTCCGATATTCTCGGTTCCCGTCCCGCCGTGGGGTAGCGTCGGACCTATTGGAAGTGATGGGCGGGGGACTCCAGTGCTATCGAATCATTGGGCGGCCCGCTTACGGGACAGGATTAGGAGTCGACCATGGCCGGCGCTCTGCGCAAGACAATGATCTATCTTGGGCTCGCCGACGGCGATGAGCATTACGAGTCCGAGCAACAGACCACACGTAAGGATGAGGACGAACCCATGGAAGTTGACCGCGAGGAACGCCGTGCCCCGGCACCGGTCCGCGAAGTCAGCCGCGAGGCGTCCCACGCCCCTGAAGAGGAATACCGCGCCCCTGTGACCCCCATAAAGCGTGCGGCTTCGAGCCGCGAGGAGAACTCCGGTTTGCGCCAGATCACTACCATCCACCCGCGCTCCTACAACGATGCCAAGCTCATTGGCGAGAGTTTCCGGGACGGCATTCCGGTGATCATGAACGTCACGGACATGGGTGAGGCCGACGCCAAACGCCTGGTGGACTTCTCGGCAGGGCTCGTCTTTGGCCTGCGGGGCAGCATTGAACGGGTGACCAACAAGGTGTTCCTGCTCTCACCGTCGTACGTCGAAGTTATCGGTGACGACAAAAAGGCCAGTGACACGCAGGCCAGTTTCTTCAACCAAAGCTGAGTACCAAGGCTGTACGGAGATGCCAGGCAGGGACACCTGTCTGGCATCTGTGCTGAAATAGACAAGACAACAGCGGTGCAACAGCGGCCGCCACAGTGGACGGCCCGCGTGAATATGGAGATATGGAATAAGTCATGGGAATTGTTTTCGGACTTCTCTATCTCGCCCTGCTGCTGTTCTTCGTCGCCCTGATCATCCGTCTTGTGTTCGACTGGGTGCAGATGTTTGCCAGGGAATGGCGGCCCCGGGGCGCGGCCCTGGTGGCGGCACACGCGGTGTACTCCATCACCGATCCGCCGCTCAAGGGACTGCGGCGGCTGATTCCGCCGCTCCGGCTAGGCGGCATCTCCCTGGACTTGGGCTTCCTGATCCTGTTCATCGGCGTCAGCATCGCGATGAACGTCACCAGGGGCCTGGCCTGATTTACCGACCAGACCCCGCAATGCAGTCGGATCCTCCTTGGAACAGTTACTGTAAAGCAAAGAAACCTCCCGTTTGACACTGCAGTGTTGAATTAGAGTAAGCAGACCAAATTTAGGTACCGTAGTTTTGACGGCCGGAAGGCCTACTGACTAACCAGACCAGTGAGGTGACCAGATGGCTTTGACGCCAGAAGACGTTGTCAACAAGCGCTTTCAGCCCACCAAGTTCCGTGAGGGCTACGACCAGGACGAGGTTGACGACTTCCTGGACGAGATCGTCGTCGAACTTCGCCGCCTGAACCAGGAGAACGACGAGCTCCGCAAGAAGCTCGCCGAAGCAGGTTCCAGCGTTCCGGCAAGCTCCGCCGCCGCGCCCGTGGTGGAGAAGGTTCCCGCGCCGGTCAAGGCTGACAAGGACGAAGCACGCGAGAAGGCCGAAGCCGAGGCGAAGGCTGCCGAGGCCGCCAAGAAGAAGGACATCCAGCCCGCTGCCCCGGCCGTCGCGGCACCGGCGTCGGCCGCTGCTGCGGCCACTCCTTCAGCAGAATCGGCTGCCGGCCTGCTGGCCATGGCGCAGCAGATGCACGACCGGCACGTCGCCGACGGCCAGGCCCAGAAGGACAAGATCATCGCCGAAGCGCAGATCGAAGCCAGCAGCCTCGTCAACGACGCCCAGGAGAAGTCCCGCAAGATCCTTGGTGCCCTGGAGCAGCAGCGCTCCGTCCTGGAACGCAAGGTGGAGCAGCTCCGCGGCTTCGAACGCGACTACCGCTCACGCCTGAAGGCCTACATAGAAGGCCAGCTCCGCGACCTGGACGCCCGTGGCTCCGTTGCCACCCCGGAAGTCAGCGAAGCCAACTAACTCTGGCAGCACGTATTCTGAAAGCCGGTGGCTGAGGATTCCTCGGCCACCGGCTTTTTGGCATTGACACCCAGTTCCACGAATTGAAAGCACCATGACTGACGAACTTGCCGCCGACGCGGCACGCCCTGTTCCACCCTCGCCGCGCCCCCGCCGGGCAGTGCTGCTGTCCCTGTTCGCCGGGTTCGCGGTTTTCGCCTATGTCCTGGACCAGCTGACGAAACTCTGGGTCACCTCCACCATGGTGGAGGGGGAGCGCATCCCTGTGCTGCCGCCCCTCCTGCACTGGTACTTCATCCGGAACTCCGGCGCCGCATTTTCCATCGGCGAAAACGTCACGTGGGTGTTTTCCATCATCATGGCCGGTGTCGCCGTCGCGATCCTTTTCCAGGTCCGCAGGCTGGGCTCCGCCTGGTGGTCCCTGGCCTTGGGGCTGCTGCTCGGCGGGGCACTGGGCAACCTGACCGACCGGCTCTTCCGTAAGC
Organism: Arthrobacter liuii; assembly: GCF_014639275.1. Taxonomy (GTDB): domain Bacteria; phylum Actinomycetota; class Actinomycetes; order Actinomycetales; family Micrococcaceae; genus Arthrobacter; species Arthrobacter liuii. The sequence continues at coordinate 73,734 of NZ_BMFW01000013.1, forward strand.
CGTCCTTCGGGATGGGCCACGTGGTGGACTTCATCCAGCTTCCAAACTTCGCCATCTTCAACATCGCCGACTCGGCTGTCGTCTCCGCCGTCGCCATCATCTGCATCCTGACCATCCGGGGAATCGCTTTGGACGGAACGCGGCTGGGGAGCGGACACAAGGACAAGCCCGGGCATGAGTGAGCGCATCGTCGTCGCCGAAGAGTACAGCGGGGCCCGGGCAGACGCCGGGCTGGCAGGCCTCCTGGGGGTATCCCGCTCCGCAGCGGCATCCCTGCTGGCCGAGGGCCACGTGCTGAGCAGGGGCAAGGCATTGGGCAAGTCGGCAAAACTCGTGGCCGGGGACATCCTCGACGTCACCGTTCCGGAACGGCGGGACCCGCTGGAAGTCGTGGAGGAAGTTGTGGAAGGCCTGAACATCGTGCTTGATGACGACGACTTCGTCGTCATCGACAAACCGGTCGGCGTTGCAGCCCATCCCTCGCCCGGCTGGGTGGGGCCCACTGTCGTGGGCGGCCTGGCCGCCGCCGGCTACCGCATCTCCACCTCCGGTGCCTCCGAGAGGGCAGGCATCGTCCACCGGCTCGACGTCGGCACTTCCGGCGTGATGGTGGTGGCCAAGTCAGAGCGGGCCTACACAGCCCTCAAGCGGGCCTTCAAGGAGCGCACCGTGGACAAGGTGTACCACGCCGTGGTGCAGGGCCTCCCGGACCCCCTGACGGGAACCATCGACGCCCCCATCGGCCGCCACCCCGGGCACGACTGGCGCTTTGCCGTCCTCGAGGACGGCCGCCCGTCCGTCACCCACTACGAGGTCCTGGAGGCATTCGGAAAAGCCAGCCTGGTGGAGGTCCACCTCGAAACCGGCCGTACCCACCAGATCCGGGTCCACTTTTCCGCGCTCCGCCACCCCTGCGCCGGCGACCTGACCTACGGCGCAGACCCGCGGCTGGCGGCGAACCTGGGACTCACGCGGCAGTGGCTGCACGCCCGGGAGCTGGCGTTCGACCATCCCGTCACGGGGGAGCGCGTCAGGGTCACCAGCGAGTATCCGCAGGACCTGGCCTACGCGTTGGAAGTGTTGGAATCGGGACAGGCCTGACGCGCCGCCTGACGCGGTCGGGCCGCAGGCAGCGCTTAGAATAGTGCGGTGACTTCCAGCAATGATTCGTTTGTCCACCTGCACACCCACACCGAATATTCCATGCTGGATGGAGCTGCCCGCCTGGGGGAGCTGTTCGATGAAACCGAGCGACTGGGCATGCCTGCCCTTGCCACGACGGACCACGGCTACCTTTTCGGCGCCTTCGACTTCTGGCGGAAGGCCACGGACAAGGGCATCAAGCCGATCATCGGCGTCGAAGCCTATGTGACTCCCGGTACCGCCCGGACGGACAAGGAGCGGGTGCGTTGGGGCGATGAATCCCAGCGCAAGGACGACGTCTCCGGCGGTGGGTCCTACACCCACATGACGCTCCTGAGCTACAACAACGTGGGCATGCGGAACCTTTTCCGGGCCTCGTCCATCGCCTCCCTTGATTCGGTGTTCGGCAAATGGCCCAGGCTGGACCGGGAACTGCTCAACACCTACTCGGAGGGGCTCATCGCCACCACGGGCTGCCCTTCCGGGGAAGTCCAGACCCGGCTCCGGCTTGGCCAGTACCGCGAGGCGCTCGAGGCCGCGGCCGAGTTCAGGGACATCTTCGGCGCCGAAAACTACTTCTGCGAACTCATGGACCACGGACTGGACATTGAGCGGCGTGTAACCGGCGACTTGCTGCGGCTCGCCAAGGACCTGAACCTGCCGCTGGTGGCCACCAACGACCTCCACTACACGCACGAGCATGACGCCAAGGCACACGAGGCCCTCCTGGCCATCCAGTCCGGTTCCACGCTGCTGGAACCCACCTACGACAACGGCGGCTCGCGGTTCGCGTTCTCGGGCAGCGGCTACTACCTGAAGTCCCCGCAGGAGATGCGGGAGCTTTTCCGCGACCACCCCGAGGCGTGCGACAACACCCTGCTGATTGCTGAACGCTGTGAGGTGTCCTTCAACACGGACGCCAACTTCATGCCCCGGTTCCCCTGCCCGCCCGGCGAGGACGAGACCTCATGGCTGGTCAAGGAAGTGGACACGGGCCTGAAGTACCGCTACCCGGGCGGCATCCCGGACGAGGTCCGCAAGCAGGCGGACTACGAGCTCGGCGTCATCACCTCCATGGGTTTCCCGGGCTACTTCCTGGTGGTTGCCGACTTCATCAACTGGGCGAAGAACAACGGCATCCGCGTGGGCCCCGGGCGTGGGTCCGGTGCAGGCTCCATGGTTGCCTACGCCATGCGCATCACCGACCTCGATCCCCTGCGCCATGGGCTGATCTTCGAACGGTTCCTCAACCCGGACCGCGTCTCCATGCCCGACTTCGACGTCGACTTCGATGACCGGCGCCGCTCGGAGGTCATCGATTACGTGACCCGCAAGTACGGCGACGAGCGCGTGGCCATGATCGTCACCTACGGCACCATCAAGACCAAGCAGGCCCTCAAGGACTCCTCCCGGGTCCTGGGCTACCCGTTCAGCATGGGCGAGCAGCTGACCAAGGCCCTGCCGCCCGCCGTGATGGCCAAGGACATTCCGCTGGCGGACATCCAGAACCCCGAGGCCAAGCGCTACAGCGAGGCCGGCGATTTCCGGCAGCTGATTGCCACCGATCCGGAAGCCGCCAAGGTCTTCGAAACGGCCCTGGGCATCGAAGGGCTGAAGCGCCAGTGGGGCGTGCACGCGGCCGGCGTCATCATGTCCTCGGACCCCATCATCGACGTCATCCCCATCATGCGCCGCTTCCAGGACGGCCAGGTGATCACCCAGTTCGACTACCCGACGTCCGAGGGCCTTGGCCTGATCAAGATGGACTTCCTGGGCCTGCGGAACCTGACGATCATTTCCGATGCCCTCGAGAACATCAAGATGAACCGGGGCATCGACCTGGACCTGGAAAACCTCGAACTCGACGACGCCCCGTCCTACGAGCTCCTGGCCCGCGGCGACACGCTTGGTGTGTTCCAGCTCGACGGCGGACCCATGCGGTCCCTGCTCAAGCTCATGAAGCCTGACAACTTCGAAGACATCTCCGCCGTTCTGGCGTTGTACCGGCCGGGGCCCATGGGCGCCAATGCCCACACCGACTACGCGCTGCGCAAGAACGGGATCCAGGAAGTCATTCCCATCCACCCGGAGCTGGAGGAACCGCTCAAGGAGATCCTCGGCGGCACGTACGGCCTGATCGTGTACCAGGAGCAGGTGATGGCCGTAGCGCAGAAGCTGGCCGGCTACTCGCTGGGCCAGGCAGATATCCTCCGGCGGGCCATGGGCAAGAAGAAGAAGTCGGAACTGGACAAGCAGTTCGCCGGCTTCTCCCAGGGCATGCAGGACAACGGTTACTCCATGGAGGCCGTCAAGACCCTGTGGGACATCCTCCTGCCCTTCTCCGACTACGCCTTCAACAAGGCCCACTCCGCCGCCTACGGGGTGATCTCCTATTGGACGGCCTACCTGAAGGCGCACTATGCGCCCGAATACATGGCTGCACTGCTGACCTCCGTGGGTGACGACAAGGACAAGTCGGCCATCTACCTGAACGAATGCCGCCGCATGGGCATCACGGTGCTTCCGCCGGATGTCAACGAGTCCGCCCTGAACTTCACCCCGGTGGGCAACGACATCCGCTTCGGCATGGGCGCCATCCGCAACGTGGGTGCGAACGCCGTTGAGGCCATGGTCACCGCACGCGAGAGCGAAGGTGCCTACACGTCCTTCAAGGACTACCTGATGAAGGTGCCGGCGGTGGTCTGCAACAAGCGGACCATCGAATCCCTGATCAAGTCGGGCGCCTTCGATTCGCTGAACCACCACCGCCGCGCCCTGGCCATGATCCATGAAGAGGCCATCGACTCCGTCATCACCCTCAAGCGCAACGAGGCAATTGGCCAGTTTGACCTCTTCGCCGGTTTTGACGAGGCCGAATCGGAGGCGTCGCTCAGCATCGAGATTCCGGACCTGCCCGAGTGGGAGAAGAAGGACAAGCTCTCCTTCGAACGGGACATGCTGGGCCTGTACGTTTCAGACCACCCCCTTCAGGGCCTCGAGGGCCTGCTCAGCCAGCACGCCGAGATGAGTATCACCTCCATCCTGGGCGAGGACGGGCCGCAGGACGGCGCCATCATCACCATCGCGGGCATGATCACGTCGCTGAGCCGCCGCATCGCGAAAGCGAGCGGCAATGCGTACGCCCGGGCCGAGGTGGAGGACCTGGGCGGTTCGATCGAGGTCATGTTCTTCGGCCAGGTCTACGGGCCCATCGCTTCCGTGCTTGCCGAGGACCTGATCGTGGTGGTCAAGGGCCGGCTGCAGAAGCGCGACGACGGTGCCATCACCCTGAACTGCATGGAGCTGTCCGTGCCGGACCTCAGCGAAGGGCTGCACGGTCCCCTGGTGATCACCATGCCCACCCACAAGGCCACTGAGGCAGTGGTCACGGAGCTTGGTGACGTGTTGCGAACCCACCGGGGCAACTCGGAAGTGCGGCTGCACCTGCAGGGCGACACCCGCACGGAGATCATGGGCCTGCCGGTCCATCTCCGGGTGAACCCCAGCCCGTCGCTGTTCGGCGACCTGAAGGTCCTGCTGGGCCCGGCCTGCCTGGACGCCTAGGAGCGTCCCGGCGCCCGGGACGGACCGGACGCCCTCCATAGACGCGGCCGACGGCGGGAAGCACCTCCCGGCGTCGTCCGCGTCCAGTGCCGCGCTGGTTGAGTCGGGGTCAGATCTCGTAGTCCAGCGGCACCGGCTGGCCGTAGGCGCCGCCGTGGTACAGCAGGGGTGACCCTTCGCCCCCCACCTGGCCGTCCACCACCTGGACCACCACCACCGCGTTGTTCTCGAAGGAGAGCCGCATCTGGACCTCGCCGACCAGCCACCCGGCCACGTCCTTCAGGATGGGCACCCCGTGCGGGCCAATCTCCCAGTGGTTGCCTTCAAAGCGGTTGCCCGGCCGGGCAAAGCGGGCCGCCAGTTCCTGGTTCTCCAGGCCCAGCATGTGCACACCCAGGTACTGCGTGTTGGCCACTGCCGGCCAGGACCTGGAACTGCGCGCCATGTTGAACGTGAAGCGCGGCGGCCTGGCGGACAGGGACGCCACTGACGTGGCGGTGAAGCCGTAGGGCTCGTCCTGGTAGTTGACGGTGATGATGGCGACGCCCGCAGCGTGCCGGCGGAACATCTCCCTGAACGTCTGCTCGAAGGGCTCGCTGTTGTTGGTCACCGGAACTCCTGGACTAAATGGTGGAACTCTTTCTCCAAGCGTATTGGCCCACGGACGCGGCGGGGAAAAAGGCAGCGGCAGCACCGGGGCCGACCAGCCTCGCAGGAACCTTTGTTAAGGTGTGTTGCATGACAAACTTCGCCCGCGCCGCCAGGTGGCTGCCATGGTCCCTGCTGCTGGTCCCGGCAGCAGCGGGAGTACCCGCCGGGATCCTTTGGTGGCTGCTGGCGCCGGGCGGATTGAACCTGCTCACCCGCGACCCGGCCCTGGCCTCCGGCACCGTTCCCATGGTCTGGCTGCCCCGCGACCTCACCTTGGCGGGGATCCTGGTGCTGGCCGGCTGCCTGCTGGCCGTGTTCCTGGCTGACGGCAAGCGTCCGGACCCGCAGGCTGCACTGCTGACCGGGCTGGCCGGAGCATTGGCGGGCAGCGTCGTGGCTTGGGGGACAGGCATCCTGGCGGCCCGGCTGTGGGGACCGGCCGTGGATACCTCAGTGAACGCCAGCGTCGCCTTCTCGCTGCGGTCCTGGCCGGTCCTGCTGCTCTGGCCCGCCGCCACGGCCGTGTCCGTCTTCGTCCTGGAGCTGGTAGGTGTGGCGAACGGAAAGTCCGACGCCGGCGGTGCCGGAACGGCGGGCGGGCTCAGCCCCGTAAAATAGACCGGTGACCACTTCCCCGGAGTTTCCCGCCCCCGTGACAGCCGCCGTCGAGTTCCGCACCATCGACCTTCGGGGCCGCGACCTGACCCTGTCTGCCCTGCGTGCCGCCGTGCCCCGCGCCAAGGGCCGCACCGTGGCGGACGCCGAGGAAAAGGTCCTGCAGATCATCGCCGCCGTCCGGCAGCGCGGTTTCGCGGCGCTGGCGGAGCTGGCGGAGCTGTTCGACGGCGTCGCGCAGGAACACCCGCTGGTCCCCAGGGAGGCGATCGCCACAGCCCTGGACCAGCTGGACCCGGCCGTGCGCGCCGCGCTGGAGGAATCCATCAGCCGGGCACGGAAATTCGCTGACGGCCAGCGCCCCCGCAACGTCGACGTCGAACTGGGCGACGGCGCGATTGTCAGCCAGAACTGGGTGCCCGTGGCCCGCGTGGGACTCTACGTCCCCGGCGGCCTTGCCGTGTACCCGTCGTCGGTGATCATGAACGTGGTGCCCGCACTCGCGGCAGGAGTGGAGTCCATTGCCCTGGCCTCGCCGCCCCAGAGGGAGTTCGGCGGGCTGCCGCACCCCACCATCCTGGCGGCAGCAGCGCTGCTGGGAATCACCGAGGTCTATGCCATCGGCGGGGCGCAGGCCATCGCCGCCTTCGCCTACGGCATCGAAGCCACCCCGGCGGGTCCGGCCCTGGAACCCGTTGACGTGGTGACCGGGCCCGGCAACATCTTCGTCGCCACGGCCAAGCGCCTGGTCAAGGGCGTCGTCGGCATTGACTCAGAGGCAGGAACCACGGAGATCGCCATCCTCGCCGACGACTCCGCCCAGCCTGCGCTGGTTGCTGCGGACCTGCTCAGCCAGGCCGAGCATGACCCCAAGGCGGCCTCAGTCCTCATTACCGATTCCGAGGACCTGGCCGCGGCCGTGCGTGCTGAACTGGCACTGCAGGCCGCCGCAACCAAGCACTCGGCCAGGGTGCAGGAGGCGCTGTCAGGGCCGCAGTCCGGCGTTGTGCTGGTGGACGGCCTGGAGCAGGGCATTGCCGCCTGCGACGCGTACGCCGCAGAGCACCTGGAAGTCATGACCCGGGACGCGGCCGCGGTGGCCGCACGCATACGGAACGCGGGCGCCATTTTCGTGGGGGACTACAGCCCGGTCAGCCTTGGCGACTACTGCGCCGGCTCCAACCACGTGCTGCCTACCAGCGGCACGGCGGCTTTCTCGTCGGGCCTGAACGTGACCACGTTCCTGCGCGCCATCCAGGTGGTCAACTACAGCCGGGAAGCCCTGGCCGAGGTCAGCGGACACATTGTGAGCCTGTCCCGGGCAGAAGACCTTCCTGCCCACGGGGACGCCGTCACCGCCCGTTTCCCCGGCGTACGGTGACACCACTACATGTAGTAATTACAGGATTGTTATTACCCCAGATGTGCCCGTAAACTGGAGGCGCCACGGCATCGCCCCCCGGCGGTGCTGATGGCTTCCAATCACTCTGCACACCACAAGCGGAAAGGGGGAACGCCATGTACTGTCCGTTCTGCCGGAACCCCGATTCCCGCGTGGTGGACAGCCGGATGGCGGATGACGGCTCAGCCATCCGCCGGCGCCGGCAGTGCCCCGAATGCGGCCGCCGGTTCACAACCGTGGAGACCACAAGCCTGTCCGTGATCAAGCGTTCCGGCGTGGGGGAGCCCTTCAGCCGCAGCAAGGTGATCAACGGCGTGCGCAAAGCCTGCCAGGGCCGTCCCGTGAGCGAGGACGACCTCGCCATGCTGGCCCAGGAAGTCGAAGAGCAGATCCGCGCGTCAGGAGCTGCCGAAATCGATGCCCACGAGGTTGGCCTGGTGATTCTTGGGCCCCTGCAGAAACTCGACAAAGTGGCGTACCTGCGCTTTGCCAGCGTGTACCAGGCGTTCGAGTCGCTGGAGGATTTCGAGACTGCTATCGCCCTGCTTCGGCACGAGGCCGAGGAAGACGCCAAGGGCGCATCCAGCGGCGCCAAGAGCTCCGAGAAGACCCCCCTCTAAACTCCGGTGGCGGCAGCTGAGGGGAAGCCGCGGCCGCCACCGGCACCACTCCTACTTGGCCAGTTTGTGCTGCAGGGCGATTTCGATCGCGGCGCCAACAATGCCTGCCTCGTTGCGGAGGACAGCAGGGACAATCGGCGTGCGGAGCTTGAGGTTCGGCAGGTACTCGTCGGCGCGCTTGGAGATCCCGCCGCCCACGATGAACAGTTCCGGCGAGAACAGGAACTCCACATGCGAGAAGTAGCGCTGCAACAGCACGCTGTACTCGTCCCAGGACAGCCCGTCCCGTTCGCGGGCAACGGCGGAGGCCTTCGATTCGGCGTCGAAGCCGTCAACCTCCAGGTGGCCCAGCTCTGCATTGGGGACCAGTTTTCCATCGAAGATGAACGCAGAACCGATGCCGGTGCCCAGGGTGATCACCAGGACGGTTCCGGAGACACCGGCACCGGCGCCGTAGCGTGCTTCCGCCAGGCCGGCGGCGTCGGCGTCGTTGATGACCTCCACCGGCCGGCCAAGCCGGGCGGTGAGGAGGGCATCGATGTCCGTGTCCAGCCAGCTCTTGTCCACGTTGGCAGCTGAGTGGACCACGCCGTGCTGGATGATCCCCGGGAAGGTCACGCCCACCGGTGAACCGGCTTCCGGGGCCTCGGGGCGTGCCGAGAGTTCGGCCACCACAAGGGCCACGGCCTCGGCGACGGCCGCAGGGGTGGCGGGCTGCGGCGTGGGTACGCGGAAGCGTTCACCAAGGAGCTTGCCCTTCTTCAGGTCGACAATGCCGCCCTTGATGCCCGTACCACCGATGTCGATGCCGATCAGCGGTGCGTTCTTGTGCGACTTCTCGTCCTTCTTGGCCAATGGGATTCCGTTCTTGACAGGGCGGGCAGGAAAAGGGGCGGCTTTGGGCGGCCCATGACAGGTGCCGGTCTGCACCGGCTCCCATGCCCTGCGGGCATGGGACAGCTACGGCAGGGTGAGGATCTCGGCGCCGGCCTCGGTGACCAGCAGGGTGTGCTCGAACTGGGCGGTGCGCCTGTGGTCCCGGGTGACCACGGTCCAGTCGTCGCTCCACATGTCCCACTCCACGGTGCCGAGGGTGAGCATCGGTTCGATGGTGAACACCATGCCGGCCTCGATTACCGTGTTGTAGGCGGGGGCAGCATCATAGTGCGGAATGATCAGCCCGGTGTGGAAGGCCTCGCCCACCCCGTGCCCGGTGAAGTCGCGCACCACGCCGTAGCCAAAACGCTTGGCATAGGACTGGATGGTCCGGCCGATGACGTTGATCTCGCGTCCCGGCGACACGGCCTTGATGGCCCGGTTCAGCGACTCCTGGGTGCGCTCCACAAGCAGCCGGGATTCCTCGTCAACGTCGCCCACCGGGAAGGTGAAATTGGTGTCTCCGTGGACTCCGTTGATGTAGGCGGTGATGTCGATGTTCAGGATGTCGCCGTCCTGGACCACTGTGCTGTCCGGGATGCCGTGGCAGATGACCTCGTTCAGCGAGGAGCACAGCGATTTGGGGAATCCGCGGTAGCCGAGCGTGGACGGATAGGCCTGGTGGTCAAGCAGGAATTCGTGACCCACTTTGTCCAGCTCATCGGTGGTGACCCCTGGCTGGATGTGCTTGCCCACTTCCACGATGGCCTGCGCCGCGATCTTTCCGGCGATCCGGATCTTCTCGATGGTTTCCGCAGATTTAACCTCGGAGCCGGTGAATTTGGTGGGGGCGGGCTTGCCGACATACTCCGGACGGGGGATGGACGCCGGGACGGGACGCTGCGGACTCAGGGTACCCGGGGTGAGGGTGCCAATGGGTGCAGTCGAGGCAAGGGAAGGCATAGATTGATCATATAAGGCACCACAGAACGCCTAACAACCGACAAGCGGTGGAGGACACGCGTAAGTGTTTGTGTTACGTGGATCACCCCCGCTTTCCCTGCCGCCGGAACGAGGAGCAACGATGACTGAGTACTGGTTCAACATCAAGACCCACGAGGTGGAAGAGGACCGGCTTTCGGACTGGAGCCAGCTCATTGGGCCGTACAAGACCCGCGCGGAAGCCGAGCATGCCCTGGAGAAGGTCAAGGCGCGCAACGAGGCCTGGGAAAAGGGCGACGACGACTGAACGGTTGGGTGCGCAGGCTCAAGGACGCCCGGGCGTGGGGGCGCCTGGGCGGCACTCCTCCGCGGACTGCCTCGGCCGCGGGCGGCCTCGCCTTGACGTCCGCTTCCGGAGTACCGCCCAGGCGCCGTCAAAGCTGCCCGCGCGGTTGCCGACGGTACGCCGATTCAGGGATCGTCAGGGTGGGACTAGAACGAATGTTCCGGGCCGGGGAACTGGCCGGAGCGGACGTCGTCGCCATAGGCGGTGGCCGCATCCAGCAGGGTGGTGCGCAGGTCCGCGTACTGCTTGACGAATTTGGCCATCCGGCCGCCCCGGAGCCCGGCCATGTCCTGCCAAACAAGGACCTGGCCCGTGGTTGCCTTGCCGGCGCCAATGCCCACCGTGGGGACCTCCACTGCTGCGTCAATCGCCGCGGCCGTCTCCGCCGGCACCATTTCCATCAGCACGCAGAACGCGCCCGCTTCGGCAAGGGCGCGGGCGTCGTCGATCAGCCGCTGGGCGTCATCGCCGCGGCCCTGGACGCGGTACCCGCCCAGGGCGTGTTCGCTCTGAGGGGTGAAGCCGATGTGGGCCATGACCGGAATGCCTGCCTGCACCATTGCCCGGACCGTCGGTGCGTAGTATTGGCCGCCCTCGATCTTCACCGCGTGCGCGAGCCCTTCCTTGAGGAAACGGACACCAGCTGAAACGGCCTGTTCCGCGCTGACCTCATAGCTTCCGAACGGCAGGTCAGCCACCACCAGGGCGCGCTTGGCGGACCGGGCCACAGCGCGGCACAGGGGGAGTAGCTCGTCCACGGTCACCGGAAGGCTGGTCTCATTGCCAAAGACGTTGTTCGAAGCCGAATCCCCAACCAGGAGTACCTCGATGCCGGCAGCGTCAAAAATTTCTGCCGTGTACTGCTCGTACGCGGTGAGCATGGCGAACCTTGTGCCGTCGCGCTTGGCCTGCTGCAAGTGGTGGATGCGGACCTTTGCCGGCTTCCGGTCGGCAGGGGCGGGCGTGCCGGGGCCGTTGCCGTAGGGGGCGGGTACTTCTGCGGACGCGCTGGAGTCGGAGCTGTTGCTTGAGGCCATGGGATGAGCGTAGTGCCGGGGCCGCGGTGGTAGCTACCGCGGGCACGCCGGGGACCGGGTTAAGGGCGCCAGGTTAATGCTGTGTTACGCACGGCGCAGGCTTCAGCACCGGCGCCGAATGATTAGCTTCAGCACCGGCGCCGAATGATTAGTAGAGTGTTGATGAACGGCTGCCGGCCCTTTGCGCGGACCCGGAGCATGGACGTTGACCGGAGAAGAGGCCATCATGGACCGCCAGCAAGAGTTTGTCCTGCGCACTATCGAAGAGCGCGACGTACGTTTCGTGCGCCTGTGGTTCACCGACGTCGTGGGTTCGCTGAAGTCCGTGGCGCTGGCACCGGCAGAGGTCGAGGGAGCGTTCGAGGAAGGCCTCGGTTTCGACGGCTCCTCCATCGAGGGCCTGGCCCGCGTCTTTGAATCGGATATGCTGGCCCAGCCCGATCCCGCCACCTTCCAGATCCTGCCGTGGCGCGGTGAGACGGAGCAGACCTCGCGGATGTTCTGCGACATCCTCACCCCGGACGGGGAGCCTTCCGCTGCCGACCCGCGCAACGTGCTCAAGCGGACCCTCGCCAAGGCCGCGGACATGGGCTTCACCTGCTACACCCACCCTGAGATCGAGTTCTACCTGCTCAAATCGCACGAACCCGGTCCCAACGGCGCACCGGTGCCCGTGGACGAGGGCGGCTACTTCGACCACGTTCCCGGTGGCGTGGCGCAGGACTTCCGCCGCACCGCGGTGACCATGCTGGAATCCGTGGGCATTTCCGTGGAATTCAGCCACCACGAGGCCGGCCCCGGCCAGAACGAGATCGACCTCCGCTACGCCGACGCCCTGCAGACGGCTGACAACATCATGACCTTCCGGACCGTGATCAAGGAAGTGGCCCTGCAGCAGGGCACGTACGCCACGTTCATGCCCAAGCCGTTTACCGACCACCCCGGGTCCGGCATGCACACGCACTTCTCCCTGTTCGAGGGCGACAGCAACGCGTTCTTCGAGGCCGGTGCAGAATTCCAGCTGTCCAAGACAGCGCGCCAGTTCATTGCCGGCATCCTCAAGCACGCCCCGGAGTTCACCGCCGTCACCAACCAATTTGTGAACTCCTACAAGCGCCTCTGGGGCGGCGGCGAGGCGCCGAGCTACCTGAGCTGGGGCCACAACAACCGCTCCGCGCTGGTCCGCGTGCCCCTGTACAAGCCGGGCAAGGGCCAGTCCGCCCGGATCGAGTACCGCGGCATCGACTCCGCCGCCAACCCCTACCTCGCCTACGCGGTCCTGCTGGGCGCGGGCCTGAAGGGCATCGAGGAGGGCTACGACCTTCCGGCCGCAGCCGAGGACGACGTCTGGTCGCTGAGTTCCGCCGAACGCCGGGCCATGGGCCACGATCCCCTCCCGGCCAGCCTGCACGATGCCATCCGTTCCATGGAGGACTCGGAGCTGATGCCGCAGATCCTGGGCGAACAGGTCTACGAGCACTTCCTGCGCAACAAGCGCGCCGAATGGCAGGACTACCGGCTGCAGGTGACGCCCTACGAGCTGCAACGCAACCTCGGCATCCTCTAGGTGCCCGTCGTGAGCCTGGCGCGGCGCCTGATCGCGGCCGGATTCAGCGACCTGGAGAAGGGCGAGCGGTTCCTTGCCGCGCGTGAACTCGACGGGCTGGACCAGGACAGGCTCTTTGCCGGGCTCCAGCTCGCGGCCAGCCCGGACACCGCCCTGCAGTCGCTGGTGCGGCTGATTGAGAAGCATCCGCAGTTGCTGGACCTGGCTGCCGCCCAGGCGGAGGCCAGCGAGCCGATGTACCGGGTTCTCGGTGCCTCGGAGGCTCTCGGGGAGTTCCTCATCCGGCACCCCGAGCACCTCGAGGCCTTCGAGGTCCGCGCCAGTCCTGAGCCGCTGCCCGCTGACCCGGCACGGCTGCGCGCCACGCTCCTGCAATCCGTCGGCGCCGACCCCCGGGCCGCCCGTCCGGTTGCCGCCAGCACTGGCGTGGATGCCTATGCTGCCCTGCGCACCGCCTACCGGCGCGGGTTGGTGGACCTGGCCGTGAAAGACCTCTGCGCCGCGGATCCGCTGGACTTCCTGCCGTCGGTGGGCGGTGAACTGGCGGACCTGGCCGCTGCCGCCATCGAGGCTGCCCTCGCCGTTTCCCGGGCGGAGGCTGCGGAGCAGCACAGCGCTGCCGACGTCGCCGACGTCGGCCTGGCAGTGATCGGGATGGGCAAATGCGGGGCCCGGGAACTGAACTACATCTCCGACGTCGACGTCATCTACGTGGTGGACTCCGGCAGCCTGGAGGATGCGCAGGCCAGCATCATCGGCACCGCCCTGGCCAGCGGCATCTCCCGGGCCATCTCATCGGTCGCCAGGGAACCCGGCCTGTGGGAGGTGGACGCCAACCTCAGGCCCGAGGGCAAATCGGGGCCGTTGGTCCGCACCCTCGCCTCCCATGAGACGTACTACGCCAGGTGGGCTGAAAGCTGGGAATTCCAGGCACTGCTCAAGGCCCGTGCCATCGCCGGCGACGCCGCACTGGGCCGGGCCTACGAGGAAGCCGTGGCACCACTGATCTGGAGCTCGGCCGGGCGGGAAGGCTTCGTGGAGTCCGTCCAGGCGATGCGCCGCAGGGTCACCGAGCACATTCCGCCCGCGGAGGAGCAGCGCCAGATCAAGCTGGGACGCGGCGGGCTGCGGGACGTCGAATTCACCGTCCAGCTGCTCCAGCTGGTGCACGGCAAGGCGGATGAGACATTACGACGGCGGGACACCACCTCTGCGATTGCCGCGCTGTCAGCCGGAGGCTACATCGGCCGTTCCGACGCGGCGGCCTTCGACAACGCCTACCGTTACCTGCGGCTCCTGGAACACCGGATCCAGCTGTTCCAGTTGCGCCGCACCCACCTCATGCCCGTGGCGGAACCGGCGCTGCGGTCCTTGGCCAAGGCCGTGCTGGGACCCTTCTCCAACGAGCGGCCCAGCCCGGATTCCCTGCTGTCCGCGTGGCAGCGGACCAAACGCTCGGTACGGGAACTGCACGAGCGCATCTTCTACCGGCCGCTGCTGAACACTGCTGCCAAGCTCAGCACTGAGGATGCCAAGCTGACCCCTGAGGCCGCGCAGGGACGGCTGGCAGCCCTCGGCTACCGGGACCCTAAGGGGGCGATGCGGCACATCGAGGCGCTGACAGCCGGGGTGAGCCGCCGTGCCGCCCTGCAGCGCCAGCTGCTGCCGATCCTGCTGGACTGGCTTGCCGAGGGCGTGGACCCGGATGCAGGCCTCCTGGCATTCCGCCGCGTCAGCGAAGCGCTGGGCACCACGCACTGGTACCTGGGCCTGCTCCGTGACTCCAACGCCGCCGCCGAACGCCTGTGCCACATGCTTTCCAATTCCCGGCTGATCGCGGACCTGCTGGAAGTCTCCCCGGAGTCCGTCGCCTGGCTGGGACAGGACAAAGACCTGGTACCCGTGGGCTTCGAAGCCCAGTGGCAGGAAATCACCGCCAAGATGTCCCGGCACGCGGACCCGGAGAGCGCCATGCGCCTGATCCGGTTGATCCGGCGGCGGGAAATCCTGCGCATCGCCATCGCCGATTCCACCGGGCTGCTGGAGCAGGAGCAGGTGGGCCACGCTTTGGCAGACACGGACCGTGCCGCGGTCTTGGGGGCCCTGCGGGTGGCGGAAGGAATCGTCTCCGCCGACGGACCGCTCAAGACCACCGTCCTGGTGGTGGCCATGGGGCGCCAGGGCGGCCGCGAAATCGGCTACGGCTCGGATGCCGACGTCATGTATGTCCACCGGGCACTGCCGGGCTTCGCCGAAGCGGAGGCGCAGGAACAGGCTGCCCGCATCGTGGCGAAGGTGTCCAGCCTCCTTACCCAGCCACTGAAACCGGCCATCATGGCCGAGCGCGTCCTCCAGATGGACGCCGACCTCCGGCCCGAGGGTAAAAACGGGGCCATGGTGCGTTCCCTTGACTCCTTCGCCGAGTACTACCGGCGCTGGTCCTTGGTCTGGGAAGCACAGGCCCTGCTGCGGGCACGCCCCATGGCCGGCGACGATTCCTTAGCGGCTGATTTCCTCAAGCTGATCGACCCCATCCGGTATCCGGAATCGGTATCGGAACAGGACGTGCGCGAAATCAGGCGCATCAAGGCGCGCGTGGAATCCGAGCGGCTGCCACGCGGCGCCGACCCTGCACGCCACCTCAAACTGGGCCGCGGCGGCCTCAGCGATGTCGAGTGGCTGGTGCAGTTGCTGCAACTCCAGAACGCCGGGAAGCATCCGCAGCTGAGGACCACGTCCACGCTGGAGGCACTGGCAGCCGCCACGGAACTTGGCCTGCTGGATGGCGCCGACGCCCGGCTCCTGGCCGAAGCCTGGCGGCTTGCCAGCCGCATCCGGTCCGCCAACGTCATCTGGAACGGCAAGGCCTCCGACCTCCTGCCCTCCTCCCGCCGCGACCTCGAGGCCGTGGCGCGCTGGTGCGGCTACGATCCGGGACACGCTGCCGCACTGGAGGAGGACTACCTGAGGGTGAGCCGCCGCGCCCGGGCAGTCTTTGAGCGTGTCTTCTATGGGCACTAGGACCGCGGGATGGGTCTGGCTCATCCCGTTGCAGGACCTGGACGATGGCGCCCGGGCCATCCAGCTCGGTGCCGTCGCGAACATGGCGGTGCTGCCCGGCCAGGAGCGTTTCGTGGGCGACCCCCTGCGGATGGCCCTGGCAGGACTGGCCGAAGAATCACGACGGCCCTATGTGGTCGAGGCCGAAGGCGACGCCGTGGGCCTGCTGACCCTGCAGGCGGGGGCGGCACGGCTCGCCGGCTGGCCCGACGACCAGTCCGCCTGGCTGCTGCGCGGGTTCCTGATCGACCGGCGGCACCAGGGCAGGGGGCTGGGGACGCTCGCGGCCGCGGCCGCGGTGGAGGCCGCGGCCAGGCTCACCGCGAGGCACCAAAGTGGCGAGTCCGGCGTCGTACTCTCCGTCAACGAAGAAAACCCTGCGGGCCTGTCCGCGTACCGCCGCGCCGGCTTTGCCGATGCAGGGCCTTATCCTGGCGGCTCCGCCGGGCCGCAGCGGACCATGTTCCACAGCTTTGCCACCAACACGCCGGCGTAACGCGCCGGAGCGGCATTGCGCTTAGCAAGCGTTTGCCCGATTATGTGGATTGGCGGTGTTCTCCAACCTTGTTGGGGGGAAGGCTGGACAGTCTTCGTCTCGGGGGGCATTCGTCAGGGGGTCCGGCTCCCGGTCTCAGCACGTCTGGAGGCGGGCCCCCACCTTACGGTTTTCGTGTCCCTTACAGTGCACACGGGGAACGCAAAAGGCGGCCACCGGATCACCGGTGGCCGCCTTCTTTGCTGTTTCAGCAGTCCTGCGGGGCAGGCTGCTGACTACACGCCGTAGTAGAGCTCGAACTAAACAATACTGATTGCCCCTTGTTGGGGACCGTTGAAATCCGCTAGATTCCGCGGTTTTTCGGTTGCCGGGGATTGCCCGGTGATGACGTGTTGTGAACTTCTTGCGGACTATTTGCGGACTGGCGGTTCGAAAATACAAGGGAAGGGTTGGCACGGAAGTGGCAACTACAGCAGCACCGGCATACGCAATGATCGATCCAGGCAAGGCCTTCGACCTCGACATTGAACGAGCCAGCATGTTCATTGGTATGGCCAGGGAGTGGACACCAGGCAGCGCCGGCCGGGAGGTCGAGCGGAACGGCATGGGCTGGAGGATCCTCCGGGCGTACCACGGCCTCCGGCACCCATGAACTGGACATGATGACCGGCGAGGAACGGTACGAACTGTTGACGGATCCGAATGCCCCGTTGCGGCTAGTGTTCGGCACTCCCCGGCTGGCGTGGGGGTCCCACACTGACCACCGTGACGTGCTGAATCCCGAGGGCAGCCCGGATTCCATGTCTTGCCAGCACTCGCGGGACATCCTGAATACCGACCGGCGTGTATATTGCTATCCAGCAATTCGACAGCCTGGACGTCAACGGCCAGGTGGTCAGCACCAGCCCTGAAGTCCTCGTGCAGGTAGACGTTCAGAACATGTGGCAGGGTGACCTCCTGCGGCTTGGGCAGCGGGTGTATCGCAGCCGCGGAACAGATCGCCAGGATCTCACGGAACAGCATTATCAGACCATGGGAAGCATACGGCTGGGCAAGATAGGCCAAGTCAGTATCTCCGAGTCCCAGTCTCAGAAAGGCTCGGTCCCCTGAGGTGTGAGCAGCCCCGGCCGGTTCTCGCTGCGGGTCCTACCGGCCCTGTCGTTGCCGGTTTAGCAGACGACGCCGATGAGTCCCGTGATGTTCCGGCTATATTGCAGTCATGACTCAATACCCATGCCCGTACTGTAATCACAACCTGGTTGCCAATAAATACCTCCATACTTCACTGGCCAACGGTGAAGTATGAGTGAAGTACCCGCTTGGATACAGGCCATTACTTCGATCTTTACTCTCTTCGCTGCCATAGCTGCTGGCATCTATGCGGCAAAGGCGGCCGGTCATACGCAAAGGCAAGCGAATGCAGCGGACGACCAGGTGAAGGTAGCAAAGGAAGCCTTGGATATTACGCGATCACAGGCAGCGGTCGTGGAGGAGCATGGCGAACATCAAATGAGAATATCCCTTGAGAGCCTGGACGTGGCGCGTCAGGAGGCGGATCGACAAGTTCAAGAAGCACAGGCCGCATATCGGCGATACGAAGAGTCAAGACTTGACGCAGTTATCCCTGTGGTCCTGGCGACAGTTCGGCGCCCCGGCTGGTTCATTGGAATGAAGGAAATGTATGCGCCCGGCCGGTGGACGGATAACTGGGAGCCGATATCCCAGGTCCAACATATTGAAGATAGCCAGGGCGATGTAATCAAATTTCAGATCCGACTAGATGTCGTTATTGAAAACCTATCGTCGTCCCAAACGGCCCGTGTCGACATAATCAAAGACGGAAACGGTGACGTGATTGATCTCCCTCGCGGAGAACCACTAGTCTTGCGGCCGCTTGAAGTACGCGCTCTCGCTTGGACACGCAATCTCACGCCTGCCACGCTGGCGACCGAGGACGGCATTAATGACCCAAAGAACTCGTGCTTCGATCTAACTATGTGGGTACGCGATCTCGGGATGAACGTGCGTGATACTTACCAATTCAGCTCCGACCTTCGTCTTTTCAGCCGAGACGGGTCACGGCTAGTTGTGACACCCGTGCCTGCACACGATTGGACCGAAAACGTTGCCCAACCGCTACCGGAGCGGTTTTACGAAAGACTTGACCGCCGGAAAATAACATCAGACCTGAGCGGGTCGGGCACCGTAACTTCTGAAATACAAAAGGACCGGGCCTGATTCACCTTCCAGTCTGGCCGCTGCATCTGAGCTGACGATCCAACTAGCTTGGATCCCTGCGCTCCAAAAAATCGGAGCTTAGTCAGTTAGACTCCGGTGCATGAACCCCCCAATGTGGACCTTGGCGCTACAAGGGTTCCGGAAAGCGCATGCAAGGCATGACAGAGACCGGCTGACGACGGATCCCACACGAGTCTTCATTTCCGCTGCTGAATGCGTGTATTGGGCGGCGACGATAGACGAGCGACTACGAGAGTGGCCAGGCTACAAGGGCTTTACCGACACCCACCCAGTCGGCTCGCTGCTGCCTGGCGTTCGTTACGTACGCAACCTCAAAACCCATATCCTTCCAATGACGCTGCAGCGAGTAGAGGGGAAAATGTATCCCGTTATATATCCGGTGGTTTACGCCGAAGTTGTATGGCTTCCCCTGGAACAACTGCCAAAGCCAAGTAGAACCTCGAAATACATCGAATTGCAGGAGAGGTCCTATAGCGAGCAAATGGCTGGCTCACCGACTCGGAATACTCTTTATCGGCTCATGGAAGGATTTGCTGACTTAGAGGCTCTGCCCAATTCCCCCTTTGAGGAATCTTCCTGGTTTGTATCCACGACGAACGACGGGTGAGTATTCACGGTCTTGGGGCACCGGGGGATCGGCTTCCGGTCGCTGGCTGAGCCCTGGCTGGACACGACTAGCGCGCACGGGAAACTGATCTTTGACATGTTCGCGTCTTTGGCCGAGTACGAACGGTCCCGGTTGTCCGAACGCACCAGGGCAGGGCTGGCGGCCGCGAAAGCCCGCGGCCGGCTGGGCGGCCGTCCGCCGGCTATGACTCCGGCGAAACTCGAGGCGGCAAAGGACCTGCGTCGCCAGGGAAGGAAACTCCACGAGATCGCCGAAACCCTGAGTGTGAGCATGTCTACCCTCACTAGGGCGCTCGGCCCGCGAACGGCAAGCAAGCACCGGAATCGGCCACCGTTCGGAAGGCTGCTTAAGTCAGTTCCGTGAGGAGATGAGTGGCGGACCAATGTTTCGTTTTGTCGTACGAATGTCATATTGCCTAGATGGGCATGACCGGCGCCGTAGTTCCAGAGGCAACCCGGAACGCTCCTGGGAAGAGGACGATTAGTCCTATCGGGCCTGCCTGTTGCAGTGAGTCCCGACTCATAAAGAAGTGAGACACCCTGCCGACAAGCGGAAAGGACCGATCATGACAAGCAACCAGGATGCCCCGCTGGGATGGTTCCATGCGGTCAAAACACGGGATGCGGTCGCTCAGACCCGGGACGGATGGCCCTATTTTGAGGCTAACGCGCGGGGTTCCGATCCAACTGGAGCAACTGTATTCGAGATCCGTTTCGGTGACGGCGAGTGGATGCTGGCGGTCGAAGGTGACCTGTTGAAGCGCGATCAGTAGCTTCGCACCGGGTGCGCTAGCTACTTTCCGCAACACACCTCGGACCGAGACAGGGATCACCAGCCGACCCGCTCCAGGGTTTAGGCGGATATTCCGGCTTACTCGCTGTAGCCAGCTAGAATCCTAGGCATGGCCAAACCTCTACGACTCATTGATCTCTTTGCTGGCGCAGGCGGAATGACCGAAGGGTTTGAGGCCACCGGCAAGTTTAAGACGATTGTCGCAGTTGAACACGACCAGCACGCCGCTGCCACCTATGCGCTCAATCATCAGGCTGAGCGCGTTTACGCGGGAAAAATCGAGGATTGGCTTGAGGAAGGGCGGGTTCCTGAAGCCGATGTGATCATCGGCGGACCTCCTTGCCAGGGATTTTCGGCTTTGGGTAAGCAAGACGTCTTGGATGAGCGAAATTTTCTTTGGCAGAAATATGCGGAAACGATAATAGCGGCCAAGCCGAAGTACTTCGTCGTCGAGAATGTGCGCCAATTTTTGAAGTCTGATCAATATGAAGAGTTTGAACGCTGGACTCGACCGGGGAACCCGCTGGAGAAGTACGTTCTTCAGCCGTACCTTTTAAACGCCGCTGACTTTGGTGCTTATCAGTCGCGCGTGCGCAGTATCGTGATCGGCCGCTTGAGGGAACTCCCTGAAGTGCCCGAACCCGAAGGCGCATACAGCGGTCGCCATCGGACGGTCGGAGAAGCTTTTGCCTCAATTGACACGCACGTAGTCGAAACGACCTTCCCGAAGGTGTCCTTCGAGTACAACGGGCAGCGAATCCCCGGGCCGTACAGTACGCAGGATCTGCATGTCACCAGGAACTATACGCAACTCTCACTCGACAGGTTCAGGGAAATTCCGGTCGGAGGAAACAGGTTCGACATTCCTCCGGAATTGCTGGCTAACTGTTGGAAGAATCATACGACCGGTTCAGGCGACGTGATGGGAAGGCTGCGCAATGACCGCCCTTCGGTGACCATTCGAACAGAATTCTTCAAGCCCGAAAAGGGCAGGTATCTTCACCCCAATCCGAACGTGCACCGGGCAATCACGCACTATGAGGCAGCACGGCTCCAGGGGTTCCCGGATGACTACAAGTGGGCAGGATCGAAGACTTCCATAGCTCGTCAAATCGGTAACGCGGTCCCGGTGCAGCTAGCAAGCCACCTGGCGAACCTTATTGCCGCCCAATTTCTTGCCGAGGCCGTCTTCTCCGGCAAGGAGTCTTTAGACTCGACAGTCATAGCTCCGCTAGCACCGGCTTTGGTAGGGCATCCAGCCTGATAGAACTGTCTTACAACAGCGTTTTTCTGACATACACCGATCCTGTGGGGGAGCAACTTGCCAGCCGATTTCTGGGCGGACACAAATAGCGGTCTGAGTCGCTTCGTCGCAAGCGAGACACTTCAAGCGCTGAACGCTTATAAAGCCCGCCCGGACTTGATTCGCGAACACAGCAACATTGAACAGGCCATCACTCAGAGCGGTTACGGCCGCAAACAGCTGAATGAGCTTATTCAAAATGCGGCAGATGCTGTAGACCTTCCAAACGGCCGAATACGCATCGTGCTGACCGACGGAACGTTGTACTGCGCCAACGAAGGATCACCGTTTACTGAGGCGGGTTACCGCACCCTGATGCTCTCGCATTCCTCTGAGAAGAGAGACGACCAGATCGGGCGGTTCGGGCTTGGCTTCAAGTCCGTCATTCAGATTTCGGACTCCCCGCAGATCTTCAGCAAGAGCGGTTCCGTCAGTTGGGACCGCCGGCACAGCACCGAACTCCTTGAACCGTTGCGGCCGGGACTGGGTTCGTATCCCGTCTTGCGAATCGGCACCCCGGTCAATCCTGCCGCTGCTGCCAGCTCAGATCCGGTTCTTGACGAACTCATGGCCTGGGCTACTACGGTGGTAAAGCTCCCCTTGGTTCAGCAGGCTGCATGGCTAAGCGAGGAAATGCGCAAGTTTCCCCACGAGTTTTTGCTTTTCTCACAAAACATAGGCCTCCTTGAGTTCGACAACAGAATAGAAGGCACTCTTACTGCCTGGTCTGCACGCCGCGACGGCTCCGACGTCCTCCTCGAAAACGATGATGTCCAGGAGGAATGGCGGATTTTCCGATACAAGCATCACGTCACTCCCCAGGCGGCCGTCGAGGCAGGATCAATCGCAGCCCGTGAAACGGTGGACGTCACTTGGGCAGTACCCATCAAGGGCAACGCACGTCGTCAACGCGGTTCTTTCTGGAACTACTTCCCAACAAGCCACACCACCTCACTAAGAGGAATTGTGAACGCGGCCTTCAAGATGAATGAAGACCGCCACAGCATGCTTCACACGCTCTACAACAAGGAAATTCTGCAGAAAGCCGTCCCGATGATGATTGCCGGGGCGTTGGCATCCTTCCGGGACGACGCCGACCCTGCCAGTTTCCTAGACTTACTGCCCGCACGTGGGCGGGAAGCCCCCTCGTGGGCTGACTCTGTCATCAATGAACCCATCTTCGTCGCACTAGCCGCGGTCCCATGCCTGCCCGACAGGGCCGGCGAGCTGCAGCTCATTTCGAATCTCTTGTTCCCGCCAGATATGGATGAAGCCACTCGCCTTGAGGAGATGTGGGATAGCTGGGTCGGGCTTGATCGGCCTTGGCTCCATAGTTCGGCTTCCACGACGAAGGAGCGGCGGCTTATGGTACGACGTCTCTTGGGTCTTGCGAACAAGGGGAGGGCCCCGGTTGAACTATGGCTTGAAGAGATTACCTACGGCCGCCGGCTGGACGATTTCGAAAACGCCCTTCGGATGGCGGTCGAGATCGACAAGCATCACCCGGATCACCGGACAGCGATGCGCCGGAGCCGCATTGTGCTTATGCAGGATGGCAGTGCCCGTCCGCCGATTACTTCTAAAGTTTTCCTCCCGATAGACGAAGAGGATGAGGGAGATAACCTCGTCTCTTATGAGTTGCTCCACCACGGCGACGTAAGCACTCTTCTCAAGGCGCTGGACTTCCAAGCCCTTGATAACAGAGGCAAGGTTGACCGCATCGCCCGCCAAGTCGCAAAGGACTACGAGGACGAGAGTGCAGCCGAATCTCTATGGCGGCTTTCTCGCGCCCTGCCGGTTCCGGAGATGCTTGCCATTATCGGCGACCGCCTTGATATCGGTAAGCTCCGCGTCAGGTCAAAGGACGGCCGGTGGCGTCCGACCGCCGACATCTGGCTGCCTAACGGTCTCATCCCCGCTAACAGCATCGGTGACGAACACCTTCTCGTTGATGACCTCTTTCATCGACAAGACCTCAACCTGCTGAAAAACCTAGAAGTGAAGAGCAACTTAGCGGAGCCCGTCACGGTGAAAAGTGGGCCATCCTACGACCTATGGAAGTCTGCTGAGGCTGCAAGAATTTCTGCTGACTCAAGAAATTCACCCGTGCCAGTGTCAGAAGCATCCCTTCGTTTCAGCCCGGTATTGGCCACATCCGGCCTTCACCTCTTGTGCAAAGCATCCATCCGCACTCGGGAAAAGGTAACTCAGAGGATCCTCTCTAACACTCAATACAAGACAAAAGTCGAATTCAGCAGTACCTACAAGAACGCACAAATCATTGATGGGCCGGATATGTGGTGGGTGCGGAACTATGGTGTCCTGCAAACCCGACTCGACTTGGTGGACGTGAAATATTGCGCTGGAGCCGTTGAGGGGATTCCTGTGGGATTCCTTCCCTACCCAGGGCCATCCCATGCCGAAAAGCTGGAGCTTCCAGACTCCGTCGACAAGGTCAATTGGGGCTACGCGCTGCCGTTGGCCGAGCAGAAACTCCCATGCGGGCGCGTTCATGAACTGTATGGACTACTGGCAAAGCACGGCGTCCGTCGACCGGCGGAACTACTAGTCCAACAGCCTGACGGCACCACTACGCGATACCCTGCCGAGTTCATCGTGGTTGCCGAAGACAACGACACCTACCAGTTCCTTCTAAAGTCCGCCAAGGTCCCGGCACTTTATACAGGGAACCCAGAACTGACCGAACCCCTCTCGGAGCGATGGAAACTCCAGGCAGTCAAAGTGGAGTTTTTTAGCGCCTTCGAACACGTGAAAGATGAAGAATCGGAAACTGAGACCATCAGTGCCCTGTATCCCCTCCTTCACCAGATTGAATCGAAGATTAGGCGAAGCACCAAGTGCATCCCGTGTCTGTCCCTACGAACTGTACGTTCAAACAGCTACAACGAAGACCAAGACGTGGAACACCACGAGTCGTTTCGCGACGGCTCCAACTTTTACTATGCGTCCACTCTGTCCAGCAGAAGGCTACTCACCGCCCTGCTTGAGGATGCTGGCAGCTCCCGCCGCGCCGCAGATGTCGAAGCAGAGATGAGGCGGCTTGCCAAGGTAGAGCGCACGCTCCGGGGACCCGATCCCGAGCCGGACCCAGAGCCTGAACACCTCAAGACACACGCCAGCGGATTCATCCCGCTTGACGCATCCAGGAACCTCAGCGAACAGATGACGCTGATCGAACGAGCAGTTCTTCGTTACCTCGACACCCCTGACGCAAATGTTTTTGATCTGAGGCTTAACTTCGAGGTCGATATCTCCCAAGGCATCACAAATGAGGCGAGCAGTAAGGTCACAGAAAATGTGTCGAAGCTCGGTGGTCAAGCAAGGTTCGAGGACTAAAAATGCCGGCCGGATATGAAATCGACGAGCGGCAATGGTCTATCGAGACCGTTCTGCCGGACCCCTCAACCATTGCGGCTATCGGAATGCACCACAACCTTACGAGTGCGCTGGCAGACCTCGTTGATAACTCCATTGATGCTACGGCCAGCCACATCAGGATTCGCTTCGTGCAGCGCGGTACTACCATCCTCGGGCTCCAGATCATTGATAACGGGCGAGGCCTGACTGCTGACGGAATCAAACGGGCGATGACCTTCGGAGCGCGACGCGAGTACGGGGCTGAAGATCTTGGGCATTTTGGCCTCGGCCTCAAGGCGGCCTCTCTATCTCAGGCGACCTCCTTTGAGATTTATTCTCGCCAAAAATGGGGACCTGCCGTCGGGCGCCGGATGGATCAAACGGTAAGCCAGGACTTCAGTGTTGGAGTAATGGAGCCTGGAGCCGCAAATGAGCGGCTTGACGGCGTGGCAGGTATGGAACTCCCGAGTGGCACTTTGGTGGAGTGGCGGGGCCTGAAGGACGTAATACACACGTCCGACCAGGGGGAAGCCACCGAATGGAGATCAGCGAAGCTTCGCTCTATTCGCGAGCACTTGGGTCTCACCTTTCATCGTCAACTGCACCTCGGCGCTGTGGAAATAGACATAGACACGTTCGATATTGACCGAAACAAAGCTCTTCTCCCCATCCAAGTCGATCCCATCGACCCCTTCGAGGGCTCCTTGCAGCAGGACGGCTACCCGCGCAACTTTATCGTCGACCTTCCAGACGGGGCATCGTGCACGATCGAGGCGCACCTATTCCCTCCCCGGCTAAACTCCACAGCTTTCGACTTATACGGGGAACCGGGAGAAGCCAGGCAGGGAATCTACTTATATCGTCGAGGCCGGCTCCTATCAGGTGGGCAAAACTGGGCAGGTCTCCGTCTCCCCAAGAAAGAGTTGGGACTCGGCCGAATCAAAATCGACCTTGATGCAGCTAACGAGCACTACATAGCACTCAACCCCGAGAAGGTCACACCCGTATACTCAGCGGACTTCACCAAGGCAATGGCTCAGGCCCATACACCGGGTCCTTCACCGTCTCACTTGGATTCATACTTTAGTGATCTTCAGAGAGCACACAAGGAATCCAAAAAGACCAAGCCCCAAGAGATCCGGCTCGTTGAACCAGCCCTCGGGTTGAACCCCACAGTCCTGTCCCGCCTCACTGACCTTCAGGATTTCGCTGACTTCGATCCCATCGATTTGCGCTTCGTTACCCTCCCATCCACAGAACTATTTCGGGCAGATCGGACAGCGCGACGAATCGACGTCAATGTAGAGCTCGTCCGAAGGATCTATGGATCGGAAGGCCGCTTGAGCAACCGAGACGGCCAATTGCTCAAAACCTTCCTCTACTTCCTCCTCGAAAGCGACTTCAAGGTCGAACAACGATGGAACGTCGTGCGGGAGGACAGACATCGCATCCTCAATGACGTGCTGTTGGCCGCCTTTGCCGAAGATTTCATCCAGCCGAACCTGCAAAGAGACCAGGCACACGAGAAGAACGGCGGTGAGTAGCAGATGGTCCCAGATTCACCCGATGACGTGCGTAGACTTGAGCCCGAAACCATCGAGCGGTATTTCAAGTCACCAAATACTGTTGTGCATCTACTTTCACAAGTTCCTCGCTGCGAGCTTCGCATAGAACCCGCTACCGAATGCTTGGAGCTCCGTGTTCCTAGGGACGGTTCGAATCCCGATCTAAGCCCATTCGAGAACATTGAAATTGACTATGCCACCGACCCGAATCAGGACTGCTTCATCCTGAGGCTCGCGGCCGGAGGGATGCACTACGCGGCGTACTCTTTCATAGCCAAGATCGTCGAGGAACTGCAGCAGGGCCACTTCTTTTCCAGCGCAATTTTCCACAGCCTCAAAGAATATGAGTTGCTCATCCAGAGCCGCAGACTACTGAGCTCCGAGAAGCAGACCGGGCTCTTAGGAGAGCTGCTGCTGTTGACGTATCTCTGCAGCATTGACCCAGTCTCGGCCTTAACATCGTGGTTGGGGCCGGAATCAGAACAACACGATTTCTCGTTCGACACCTTCGACCTGGAGGTCAAGACAACGAAATCGGAACGACGAACTCACCGTATCGGATCAGCCACCCAGCTTGAACCCTCCGAGAACCGTTCTCTTTTGTTTCTCTCCATTCAGATCACTGCGGCCGGCGGTGCAGATAACGCATTCAGCCTGGTGGAGCTGGTCGAAAAGATTCGAACCCTCCTTGGCCCCCATACACTGCCGTTCAACGAATACCTGGCCAGGCTCGGATGGAGGTGGTCTGACGTCGAGTCGTATCGCACCAAGTATGTACTGCGTTCCCGCCCAGCTTTCTACCCCGTAGACGAACACTTTCCCGCCCTACAAGATTCTGTTCTACGTCGGACGATTCCCAACTACGAGCACCTCTCAGAGATCTCGTACAGGACTGACGTTTCACACCTACATACGGCCTCGGTCCCAGCCGCCCTAAAGGGGTTTGCGGCCTATGCGAATTCGTTACTACGGAGGTCCTGATGCCCATTACAGAAACCAGAAAAGACGCAATTACGAGTGCCATCGCAATGATTGCCGAGAAGGGCCCAAAGCTCCTCCTCAACCGTGTCAATTTCTCCCTGGAGGAAGACGGCGTCGAGGCGATCACACCAACGGAACTGACCGATCTCCTGACCTTGGAAGGGGATCCGAACGACCCCGCTCAGGTTGAATTCCGTCTGGCGTTGTCCAGATGGGATCAGACCACAGATGCACTGTGGCTCAGCGAGGCGCCGAAACCCGCTACCCATCCGAAGGGCCGGGAACGACGCGCATACGTGCTCGAGAAACTCGGCTTTTCCGAGCACGAATTTGACGTTATCAACTCTTTCTACCCGGTCATCAACGCTGGCACGATCGTCGCGAACCCCACCGACGACGGACGGTGGCCATGGTACTCATCCGACCGGCGAACGCGCAGTCACTACTGGGACGTCTACCAAGGGATACTCAAGCGCCGTGGCTTCGGTCCCGATGCAATCGTGGCGTTAGACGAATCCACCACAGAAATAGTTAGCCGATTTGCAGACCCGACCTGGGACGAAACCTACCAAACCAAAGGCCTTGTCGTAGGACATGTCCAAAGCGGGAAAACTGCCAACTTTACCGGCACGGTAGCCAAAGCCATCGATGCCGGTTACCGGCTCATCATCGTACTAACCGGAACCCTTGAGCTTCTTCGCAGCCAGACTCAACGACGCCTGGACAAGGAACTCGTTGGCTTCGAAAACATCGTCGGCGGAATCGACCTTTCGGACGAAGTGCTCGCGCGAGAAAACATCGACTACATAGCGAACCAAGACGCAGACTGGTTAGCAGGCGACAAGTTTGTAAAGTTCGGCTACGACCCGGAGAGTGTTCCGGGAGTCCCCCACACTATTCGCCTTACGAAAAGCACCGATGACTACAAGTCCCTTAGAGCCGGCCTCAGTACTCTCGACTACAAATCACATATCCGTAACCCGGAACAGAAGATCTACCACCCGGACAACCTGTGGGACACGCCAGTCCGTCTTGTTGTGATCAAGAAGAACGCAACAGTCCTACGCAAGCTAATCAAAGACCTCAAACAGATCCGGGGCAACACCCAGGACTATCCCGCGCTGATCATCGATGATGAGGCCGACCAGGCAGGGATCAACACCAAAAAGCCCCCTGTGAAGCTCACCAAAGAAGAACAGGACGAAGAAAATAAGCAGGCCCGAGAGCGGACCGCCATCAACAAACTCCTATCCGAACTCTTGGGAATCTTGCCACGCGCCCAGTATGTGGGATACACGGCGACCCCCTTCGCAAACGTCTTCATTGACGCTTCCGACGTTGATGACATCTATCCCAAGGACTTCATTTTCAGCCTGACTCCGCCCGACGCGTACATGGGAGGCCGCTCCTTCCACGATCGGCATCTAGTCCTTGCTCCCGACGAGACCAAGACTCCTGCGACGAGTAACCAAGCAGCGTATGTGAGAAACATATCCTCAACGCCAGACACCGTTGAGCTAAGGCGTCTCGAAATGCAAAGAGCCATGGATTCCTTTGTTCTCTCCGGAGCAATCAAGCTGTGGCGCGAAGCCAGAGGCAGTAAGGGCGATTTCAAGCACCACACAATGCTGTTCCACGAATCCGTCAAGCAAGTCGAGCACAACGCTCTCGCGGATGAAATCCACCTGCTCTGGAAACGATCAGATTACCTCGGGTTCCACGGATATGACCGCATGGCAGAACTATGGGCAGACGACTTCGCCGTGGTCATGCAGGAACTGACGCAGAGGACGGACTCTGAGTTTCCCGATCCACGGACACACCGGATCCCTTCTTCATTTGACGACGTCGCCGTATACCTCCCTGAAGTCGTGAAGCGTGTGGAGGAAGGCCTGCGCCCAATTGCGGTCGTAAACGGCGACAAAGACAGCGAATACACCCAGGCCGGCGCCGACTTTCAGAAGGGGCCCGTGTGGAAGATGCTGGTGGGCGGGGCAAAGCTTTCCCGTGGCTACACAATTGAAGGCCTCACCGTGACCTGGTACTCACGAAGGGCACTAGCAGCCGACACTTTGATGCAGATGGGCCGCTGGTTCGGTTACCGACCCGGCTATCGGGACCTGGTGCGGCTTTACATCGCACGAAATGTGCCAGCGTCGGCCAGGAACCCTAAGCCATATGACCTTTACGAGGCTTTCGAATCGATGATCGGTGACGAGGAAGAGTTTCGGGATCAGCTCGAACAGTTCGCTGAACTGGATGAAAATGGACAGCCCCAGGTTCGCCCCATCGACATTCCGCCGCTAGTATCACAAAGCTTGCCTTGGCTCAGGCCGACCGCACGCAGCCGCATGTACAACGCCCAGATCGTGCAATACGCCAAAGGCGACCGATTCAAGGACTTCTTCTATTTGCCGCCCCGGGATCCGAAGCAATGCAAGAACAGCGAGAATCTGAGGGCAATGGCACCGATACTCAACCGTCTCACGGACACGGAATCGTTCGAATACACAACGGCCACCGAAAGACGCTCCTCCTACAAGGCGAAGACAGGTCTCGTGCCGGCACAGGTCGTTGTCGACGCACTATCTCTATTTGAGTGGAGTAAACCAGGCCTTGCTGATGCGGACATTCAATTCGTCAAAGAAGCCATCAGCAAGGGAAGCATCACGGACTTCAAAGTTGTCATGGCAATTCCTTCAATCGATCCAGTCATCAGGATGATTGATCTTGATGAGACGGGAGCTACCCAGTTCCCCATCATCCAACGGAACAGACGCGAACGCGGAGACTTTTCGGGATCGTCGCGATGGACCCGCCAGCCCCTTGAAGACCAATTCACCAAGGAGAAGGAGCCGAACGATCCGTCATCCCGCACGACGGGGGCCGTCATACTTACCCTCGCCGCCGATCAGTGGAACGGCCAAACCCAAGCCGCATTCTCTGAACCCGCAACTCTGCCTGCCGACGTAGTTAATCCGTCGGACATAGCGATGCTCTTCTCGTGGGCTCTTCCCCATGCCGCTGCACCAAAGGGCAAGGCGGGCTTTAGCGTGCTGGCGCCAGACCGTCCACACGCGCCAACCGTCGAGGCGTTATAGGCAACAAAGTAGACAACGCAAGGAGCTGACACTGGGCGCTTTCCTGAACTGGCTTCAGCCGCCGGCCCGACCGTCCCGCCTCCAGCCGCGGGTTGTCGTAGAGGAGTCCGGCCTGCGCTACGCACGCCCTGGGTTCAGTTGTCAGTGATGGCCTCCAGCAGCCATTTCTCGGCGAGGGGTTCGCGGCGCAGTTCAAAGGTCCGTAGCTGTGAGTCCGACCCCCCGAGCCGGACCTGAACACGCCAGTGTTCGATATCGACGACGTTCCCGATTCCGACGGGGACGCTTTGGCGGGTTTCCCACCATGAGTCCCTGGTGAACCAGTGCAGCGGCTCGGCTGCCACCGCCCAAATCTTGCCGTGGTAGCGGACGGCCAGGGGAGTGCCGGCCTTGGTGAAGCGGACGTCCACGGGGGTGTTGAGGGTGGGGGCTTCTGGGTGATGGTCATGTGTCTGTTGTCTTCCTGGGCGGTGCACAGTCCGGCCCGCCCCGGATGCCGCCGTATCCCAGGCCGATGGACCCGCGGCCGTACCTTCGGGTGACGTCTTCGAGGAGGGTTCCGATATGGCGTTCCTCGTGCGAGTTCTCGAACAGGGACAGGGGTGCCTGGTTGCCGGTGGGGCGCAGGTCCGTGACCATGGTCCCGGCCCTGGCGTACCGGATCCCCTCGTTGATGTGGGTGACGATGGGCCCCGAAAAGACCGGGTTATTCCCAACGGGGACAGCTTTGAGCTGTTCAGAGGGTTCCATCTGCCCGCCAGTGGGCATAGCCCGGGCTTAATCGTCCTTGCTAGGAGTTGGAGTAGTCCCTTCTTCACGCAAGTGGCGGAGTGTGGCGGCCAGGCTGCGCACGGCCGCCGGGTTATCCTGCCAGGGCCTGCCGTTGCGGGAGCACGCATGAACGTCACCCACTCCGGAGTCCTTCGCCGCTTTGGCCAGTGCTACCCATGCTGTCTGCAGCTCGGCCAGTTGGGCAGGCGTCAACGGCTCCGGCCCCGCTGAATCTTCCGCAGCAGCGGCTGCAAATGTTGTGTCGTCGGATCCTGTCCGCCGGTTCCTAAAGAAGCTTCGTAGCCCCACTCCGCCCCCTCTAATAGATGTCCTGCCGGTTGCCGCGCCGCCGCCCTCCGCTGCAACCGACGGGGCAGTCCCACGCTAACGCGCAACTCGTCCGGCGGGAAGAACGGAGAGTTGGCATTCCATTGGAATACGGACCCTCAGCTGTGCAAACATGCTGCTGCTTACGCCTCAACCGTGTTTACACAAGGAGGCCCTTGCAGGCAGTACAGGTTTTACGCAAGGACTGGATTCCATTGCGCTCCAACCAGTTAGAGGGCATCCGCTGGCGCGGCAGGCTGTTGCGTCCACGGGGACGCCAACCAGCCACCCAGTCCGCCCTAGCTTCTACCTGGTCGGTCTCGACCAGTGACGTCCCACGTAAGCTCTCCTGCCCTTCTTTGATACGCACGTGTCAACGCGCTCTGCGCCCCTCTGAGGGGTTCAGAGGTCCCGCGTGGCGGGTTGCGTTAATCCGACTTTTCGGAGGCCTCTGAGGTGGCTTGCTGGGCCGCCGATGCCGGCATCATGGTTAGACTCGCAACGAACTGCTCAACCTCAGACGGGACGGGATCAACCACACGCGCGGGAGGATCCCGAACCTCACGCAACTCCGCCAGAGCCTCACGAATGACCCGGTGCTGCGGCCCGCTCAGATGTAGCCGGCCATCCTTCATCACAATGTCGATGATGCGGGCCGCCGTCAACGCCTGAGCAGCCAGCCGCTCACAGGTGGAAGTCCACGGCTGGCCAGCAGCGAGATCCTCAATTTCCCTTGCAACTTTCCCCTCCAGCAGCCCCAGCACTCCAGCAGGTCCAGAACCTTGACAGTCCACAGTCGGCCCTTGAACATGCGCAGGATTCCTAACCCGGTCAAGGTCACGGAAAGCAGCCATTCGCAAACGATGTCGCTCCCGGCACACACCACAGCGGCATCCGCGCCGGTACCCCGAGGCCCCATGCTTCACGCCGCCCACAGCACATGCCCCTGCGCTACAGAGCTTCGCGCGCTACGAAGAGGGAGAGCGCGGAAGACTGTGCGGTGTATCTGCACCCTCCCACCAAAAAGAACGCCTGCCCCGAGGGGGGACTGTAAGAAAAACGGTGTGTGATGGTCCGGCCTGATCCGAAAGGAGACGGCCGTGTCAGAGTCCACGACCGCAGTAACAGGGGTGATGATCGATCCTGTGACGGGAGAGATCATCGATCAG
>NZ_BMFW01000014.1 GCF_014639275.1 Arthrobacter liuii
CAACACCGGCTTCGAACAAGGAACCCTGGGCTACCCCACCTCAGCACAAACCTGCGACCTCACCAACGGCGGCTGCTACCAGAACTTCCAAAACGGGGCCATCATCTGGTCCCCCACCACCGGCGCCCAGGTAAGCCCTAACGGCCCCATCCGAACCAAGTGGGGCTCCATGGGCTACGAACTTAGTGAGTTGGGGTATCCGACAGGCGGTGTGGTGTGCGGCATACGTGACGGGGGCTGCTATCAGAACTTCCAAGGAGGAGCAATGCTGTGGTCACAGTCGACGGGGGCCCAGCCAAGCACGGGCCCAATCCGCGCAAAGTACGCGACCCTGGGCTACGAAAACAGTTTCCTTGGCTACCCCATCGCAGCAACCTCCTGCACATTGGCAGGTGGAGCGTGCTACCAGAACTACCAGGGCGGGTCCATAACCTGGAGCCCCACAACGGGGACAAGCGTAAGCACTACGCGCCGGTAATCCGCCTAGCGTCTGCAGAAGCAAGAACCCGTCCCAGCGTCACCGATTAAGGTCATAAGAAAAAAGGTTGAAGCAGCGCTTCAACCTTTTTTCTTATGACCTTAATTCTTCGAGAACTCCTACTTCTCAGCCAGCAGCTCCAGCAGGTAAGCCCCATAGCCGCTCTTGATCAAGGGCTCGGCCCGTTCCCGGAGCTCGTCGTCGGTCAGGAACCCGAGGCGCCAAGAGATCTCTTCCGGGGCACCAATCTTCAGGCCCTGCCGGTTCTCGACGGTTCGAATGAAATTTGATGCGTCGTTCAGGTCATTAAAAGTGCCGGTATCAAGCCATGCGGTTCCGCGCGGCAGTATCTCCACCTGCAGCTTTTCGGCCTCAAGGTAAACCCGGTTGACGTCGGTGATTTCAAGCTCCCCACGGGCAGAAGGCTTCAAATTCTTGGCGATATCAACTACATCATTGTCATAGAAATAAAGCCCCGGAACGGCGTAATGACTCTTCGGAGCCACAGGCTTCTCCTCCAGTGAGAGCGCTTTGCCGTTATCGTCGAACTCAACCACACCGTAGGCGGAGGGATCCTTGACCCAGTACCCAAAGACAGCACCGCCGTCGATGGTCTTGAACCGGCGCAACTGGGTTCCCATGCCTTGCCCATAGAAGATATTGTCGCCCAGAACCAATGCAACGCTGTCGTCGCCAATGTGGTCGGCACCGAGCACGAACGCCTGGGCCAACCCATCCGGCGAAGGCTGCTGCTTGTAGGTTATGGACACGCCAAAGCGGGAACCATCTCCCAGCAAGCGTTCAAACTGCTCCGCGTCGTGCGGTGTGGTAATGATGAGGATGTCCCGTATACCGGCAAGGATCAACGTCGAGAGCGGATAGTAAATCATTGGCTTGTCGTAGACTGGTACCAACTGCTTGCTGACACCCAGCGTGATGGGATGAAGCCTGGAGCCGGTTCCGCCGGCAAGTATTATTCCGCGCATGCCCCCATCTTTCCCTTCGCTTAGGGCAGCAGCAAATCCGGTAGTCTAGGGAATTATGCAGCGACTTCTAGTGACCGGCGGAGCCGGCTTTATCGGCTCAAACTTTGTCCACTACGTTCTCGAAAACACGGAAGACCATGTCACTGTTCTGGACAAGCTGACCTATGCGGGCAACCTTGAGTCGTTGCAGGGCCTTCCGCAGGAACGCTTCACCTTCGTTCAGGGAGACATTGCAGACGCGGGACTTGTAGATGGCTTGGTCGCCGACGCCGATGTAGTTGTCCATTATGCTGCTGAGTCCCACAACGACAACTCCCTCCACGACCCCCGCCCGTTCCTGGACACCAACATCATCGGCACCTACACGCTGATCGAAGCAGCCCGAAATCACAATAAACGCTTCCACCACATTTCGACTGACGAGGTCTACGGAGATTTGGAACTGGATGATCCGGAGCGCTTCACGGAGCAAACTCCCTACAACCCGTCCAGCCCGTACTCCTCCACCAAAGCCGGATCCGATCTTCTGGTCAGGGCATGGGTACGGTCCTTCGGCCTGCAGGCCACCATCAGCAACTGCTCCAACAACTACGGTCCGTACCAGCACGTGGAAAAGTTCATTCCCCGGCAAATCACCAACGTGATCGATGGAATCCGCCCCAAGCTCTACGGCAAGGGCGAGAATGTCCGGGACTGGATCCACGCCAATGACCATTCTTCAGCTGTGCTTGCCATCATCGCCGAGGGAACCATCGGCGAAACGTACCTGATCGGGGCTGACGGAGAAAAGAACAACAAAGAAGTTGTCGAACTGATCCTCAAGCACATGGGCCAGTCCCCTGACGCGTATGACCACGTGGTCGACCGCCCCGGCCACGACCTGCGGTACGCCATCGACTCGACCAAGCTCCGCAACGAACTCGGCTGGGAGCCACAGTTCTCCAACTTCGACGCCGGTATTGAAAACACCATCGCCTGGTACCGAAACAACGAACAATGGTGGCGCCCACAAAAAGCTGCCACCGAAGCCAAGTACAAGGAACAGGGCCAGTAGTCCATGTCACTGGAGTTCTCAAAAAAGCTTGCCGGCCACGAAACTCCCATTCCCGGCGTCGTCCTCTATGACCTTCCGGTCCACGGTGACAACCGGGGCTGGTTCAAGGAGAACTGGCAGCGGGAAAAAATGGTGGCCCTCGGGCTGCCGGATTTTCGGCCCGTCCAGAACAACATTTCCTACAACGAAAAGGCAGGAACCACCCGCGGTATCCACGCCGAGCCGTGGGACAAGTTCATCTCGGTGGCCACGGGCCGCATCTTTGGAGCCTGGGTCGATCTTCGTGAAGGGCCCTCGTTTGGCGCCGTGTTCACGGCTGAACTTGACGCCAGCCAGGCCATTTTCATCCCGCGTGGCGTCGGCAATGCCTTCCAGACCCTGGAAGACAACACGGCGTACACCTACCTCGTGAACGACCACTGGTCCGCCGATGCCCAGGGACAATACACTTTCCTGAACCTTGCCGACGAGACGTCTGCCATCAAGTGGCCAATCCCGCTCGACCGGGCCGAACTATCCGACAAGGACAGGGCCCACCCGCGGATGGCCGACGTCGCGTCGATGCCGGCGAAGAAGATTCTGGTTGTCGGCGCAGATGGGCAGTTGGGCAAGGCGCTGCGCGCACAATACGACGGCGACACTACCGTTGAGTTCGCCGGACGCGGTGAGTTTGACCTCACCAACGCGGACGCCTTCGCGAACCGGAACTGGAAGAATTACTCCACCATCGTCAACGCCGCCGCATACACCGCCGTGGACGCTGCCGAATCCGAGGAAGGCCGGGCTGCGGCATGGGCCATCAACGTCACTGCGCTAGCCAAGCTGGCCCG
Source organism: Arthrobacter liuii (assembly GCF_014639275.1). GTDB lineage: Bacteria > Actinomycetota > Actinomycetes > Actinomycetales > Micrococcaceae > Arthrobacter > Arthrobacter liuii. Next base: position 3,349 of record NZ_BMFW01000014.1, read on the forward strand.
CACCGCCGTCGCGCAAGACCTGACCTTGGTGCACGTCTCCTCGGACTATGTCTTCGACGGAAGCCGCGAAGACCACGATGAGGACGAACCACTCACTCCCCTGGGCGTCTATGGTCAAACAAAGGCGGCCGGCGACGCAGTGGTCAGTGTTGTTCCGCGCCATTACATCGTCCGGACCAGCTGGGTTATCGGTGAAGGCAACAACTTTGTCCGCACCATGGCTAAACTGGCCCGCAACGGCGTCAAACCCTCGGTCGTCAACGACCAAATGGGCAGACTGAGTTTCACGGAAGACATAGCAGCCTTTATCAGGCACCTGCTTGAGGGGCGCGCCGATTACGGAACGTACAACTTCAGCAATGACGGGCCGGCGAAGAGCTGGGCGGATATTGCTGGAGACGTCTACGAGCACTCAGGAGCAGCCCGCGGTGATGTCACCGGCATCACAACCGCCGAATACTTCAAGGACAAAGCAGCCGCTCCCCGGCCGCTTCTGAGCGCCCTCAACCTGGCTAAGGCACGCTCAACGGGTTTCGACGTAGCCGACGCGGGCGAGCGGCTGGCAACATACCTCAAGTTGGAAAACGATAAGGCATGACACCGGCAGAGCAGGCACAGCGCACACTGGTCATCATGCCGGCGTGGAACGAATCAGAGGCTATCGGCAACACCATCCGGGAGGTCTTTGAGTTCGGACCCGCCTGTGATGTCCTGGTTGTGGACGATGGTTCCCGCGACAACACGGCACAGGTGGCCCGCGACGCAGGCGCGCTGGTTGTACAGCTCCCCTTCAATATGGGGGTTGGTGGGGCCATGCGGACCGGATTCAAGTACGCGAAGATGCACGGGTATCACCAAGTCATCCAGGTCGACTCGGATGGACAACACGATCCGAGGGATATCAAGGCCGTCCTTGACGGTCTTCAAGACGCTGACATCGTTATCGGTGCACGCTTCGCAGACAAAGGTAACTACACGGTCCACGGCCCTCGTAAATGGGCCATGAATGTCCTCGCGTGGACCATATCGAAGATTGCCGGGACACAGCTCACGGATGTAACTTCGGGTTTCCGCGCTGCCAACGCGAAGACAATCAGGCAATATGTGGACCATTACCCGGCCGAGTACCTTGGCGATACCATCGATTCGCTTGTAGTTGCGATCCGGTCCGGCTGCACGGTGCGCCAGGTTGGAGTCTCCATGAGGGAAAGGCAGGGTGGAACGCCAAGCCATGACCCGGTTAAGGCTGCAATCTATTTGGGCAGGTCAGCTTTTGCCCTTCTCTTCGCCCTGACACGCAAGAAGAACATACCGTCATCCAACTAGGAGTTCACATGGCCACCCTCGTTGGCTTTATCTTTGTGCTGGTCATTCTGCTCATCATCTTTGAGATGCTTCGCCGGCGGCACCTGCGGGAAAAGTATGCTGTGCTGTGGATCATCATCGGCATCGGAGTGCTGGTCCTCGTTGCCTTCCCGCAGCTGCTGTTCTGGGCCAGTGGAGTGCTTGGCGTACGGGTACCTTCCAACCTGCTGTTTGCGATGGCGCTTCTGCTGCTCGTCTTGGTCTGCCTTCACCTGTCCTTCGAGCAGTCCCAGGCAGAGGACGAAATTCGTGTCCTGGCTGAGGAAGTGGGGATTCTCCGCCTCAAGGTGCAGGAGTTGGAGACGCGCGGGACGCGGGACGAATCAGGACACAGCAGCGATGCTCGCGGCGGGGGGAAACCGCCCGAAACGAATCTTTAAAAAGACCAAGGGGGCTTCCGGCTTCGGCCGGAAGCCCCCTTGGTGTAGCTGGAGCCTGCTAGGAAACGACGTGCTTCAGCAGCCGGGGCAGCGAATCCGTTTTCCCGATAGCTAGTGAGCGGGCCACCAGGGTGGCAGCGTTGAGGCGGGACGTTGTATGGAAAGCTGCCGCGCGAGCCGTTCGTTGCCAGCCAAGCTCGCGAAAGCGGCGCGCCTGAACCTCGAAGAAAACCCGTTCCTCGTCAAAGCGCCGCCCGTCGAGAGCTTTCACCGATGAGTCTGACGCGGAATGGCGCCGGTAGAGGAATGCGAGGGTTGGGTCCACTACCATCGATCCGTTTTCGGCGGCAATGTCCAGCAGCAGGGCAAGATCCTGCACGACATGGAGCCCTTCCGTGAAGCCGATGCGCCGAATGACGTCCGTCCGCCAAGCGAGGGACGGGAAGTACGCCCAGTCCGCCCGCACCAGGCTGGTTGCCATCTGTTCGCCCTGCAGGAGGACGGCTTCTTTGGTGTTTGGCGCGTAGACCTTTTTTACGATGTCGACCAGAGGGGAGCATGCCCGTCCCCTCTCATCAATAACCTGTACCCCGGGCTGGACCACACTGGCCTGCGGAAAGGTCTCGAACGCCTTGGACACGACGGCGAGATAGTTCGGCAGCATGATGTCGTCAGCGCCCATGACCACGACGATGGGAGCTTCAGCCAATTCAAGCGCCTTGCGGTAATTGGCGTTGGCGCCGAGGTTCGTTTCGTTCTTCTGGTACGTCACCCGGGGGTCAGTGATGGATTCGAACCACCGCTGCGGTTCCGGGCTCGGAAACCCGTCATCCACCACGATTAGGCGCCACTCCTCGAACTGCTGGCTCATGACACTTTGAGCCGCAAGTTTCATCAGGTCGACATCCCCGTAGTAGGGCAGCAATACGTCAATGGCCATGTGCCAGGTATGTCCTTTTCTTTTCTTCCGGCGGATATCCGCCGGTGGCTTCAACTGTTGGGAGCCAGGTTGCAGCGGTTACGGAGCGGTTATTCCTTGCCCTCCGCCGTTACGGGCTCTGCATGCTCCGCATCTTTTTCGGGCTCGTGCCTGAAGATCCACACCTTGTAGAGCCAGAAGTTCCATGCTGTGGTCAAGACCGTCGCGAACGCCTTGCCGATCCCGTAGGAGATCCCCCAAGCATCGAAAACGTTGACGATGACGTCGATAGCCACAATGTTGAACACCACGAGCGCGAGGTATTTGAGCAGGCTCACGTGGCTCCGGTTTCGGGCACGGAACGTAAAGGACCGTTGGAGCGCAAAGTTGAAAACCAGGCTGGCGATGAACGCGATCGGTGTAGCTATCCAGAGGCCCACTCCGAAGACTTCATGCAAAAGCGTCAGCAGAGCAAGGTCGACGGCAAAGGAGGCACCTCCGACCAACAGGAACTTGATCAGATGGCTGCGCTCAACGATGAGGAGGATCCTGGATGCGAGTTTCTGTGCTCGATGCCGCAATGCCCGTGCACTGTTTGTTGTCTGCAAGCCACTCCCAGTCGTGTCCACCCGCGCAAGTTGCAGTCGGGCTCAAGCCATCATACCGGGTGGGCGGGGAAGGATTATTAACGGCGTATATGTTGCACAGTGGACGTTCGGGCTGCTGGGCGCCGTCGAGTCTGCCCAAGGGCTTGACGTTATACTGGCGTTGCTGCTGCTTGGATTGCGTCTACGCAGGCCAAGCGGGTGCAGTTCCAAGCTGAAAGCTTTCAGAAGGCCGCCACACATCGCCTGTGGTTCTCAGCAGGAAGCCATAAACTATCCACTTGCCTTCACTTGGTGCCGGGCTGCGTTCCGTGGAACGGCGAAGACTGCCTCCAAGTAGGAGGCTGTCTGCCTGGCGTCACGGCCGCCTAATGGCTTGGGGAGAAAAGTCGTTAGGCAAGAAGGAAGATCATATTGTCACCCCAGATACTGTCCAAACTAAAAAGCCTCATCTTGCCTGTTTGGCGTTGGGTATCCGTTTCTGACCGCATGGCACGTATCGTCGTCATTGCCCTCTACGTTCTCGTGGTCCTCACCGGTGCCACGACTTCCTCTATTGGAGTGGGAGAACTCCGGCAGGATCCGGCGAGTCCGGAGGGTTCCCAGCTCGGAACCAGCTCGCTGATCCGCTCAGACGAGTACAACGCCTTTTCACCCATCGCGATCTCGATCATGGCCACGGGGGCCGCTCCAACCACAAGTTACCTTGCCGCGCCAGCCGATGTCGTGCACCGGTATCCCACCGGGGGATTCTTCGAAACATTCGTTTATTTTGACTCGACAATGCTTCGATCGGCCGCAATTTTTCCAGACGAGATGGTTTTCGCAGCCCACTGGTGGCTGCCTGCTGTCCTGCTCTTCCTTTTTCTCCCGAAATGGTTCGAGCAAGTGGGCGCATCCCGGAAGATGGGGTGGCTGGCCGCATTCCTCATAGCACTATCTCCAGCAGCATCGTGGTGGACGATGATGCCGATCCAGCTCATCGCCTACACAATTGCGGGATCGAGTCTCCTCCTGTCCGCCTACAGCGGTTTCGAGGCGCGGCGATGGCTGGGACCGATTGTCCAGTCAGTAATTGGCGGGATCCTCCTTGCCGGGGTTCCAAGCTTCTACATTCCCTGGTCTTTAGTACTGGGATTGCCTGTTCTCGCAGCAACAGTGCTGTGGATTCTCACCCGGCAAGAGAAGTGGCTGCCGAAGATTAAAGCTCTTGGCTTCACCGCCGGGGTAGCTCTGATCTTCGGGGTCGGCACGCTACTCGAGAACCGTGCAGGCATAAACGCCCTCCTGAACACTGTGTACCCGGGGTCGAGACGATCCACAGGAGAAGCCCAACCAGTTGGATTACTTTTTGGTGCCCCCTCACTCGGCGAACTTAGGGATGCCATCCCTGTGGGCAGCAACCAGAGCGAGATGTCAACGGCGTTTACCATCACATTTGTCTGGGCGATGCTTATCTGGATAGCCCTCTCCTCCGTGAGTCGGTGGCGGGAGAACGTGGTGGCTCTGGTACTTGGTGTCTCTGGCGGCGTATGGCTCCTCTGGTCCATTTTCAATTTCGGGCCCGTCGGCACGCAGATCCCGTTGCTTAACTATGTTCAGCCGGCCAGGGCTGCCCAGGTAAGCGGAATTATCGGCACCCTATTGGTAGCGGTCCTCTTGTCTCGTCTTCCGCGGACTCCTCGCTGGCGACTGCCTGTTGCGGCAGCCCTGACCACAGGTGCAGTAACTGCCTATGCCGGTTCCCAGCTTCAACTCACCTATCTTCCGACCATGTCGAGAAAAGAGATCCTTCTCGCCGGTCTTGGCGTGGCCGTAGTGGTGCTCATTGTCACCCGCTTCCCCCGATCTGTGTTCGCCATCGGGCTTGGAGCTGTGCTTGCGGCGATCCCGGTCTATGGCTCCAATCCCCTGCTGTTCGGGCTGGGTGACCTCCGCACGTCGCCAACAGCTTCATACTTCTACTCCCAGGGCAAGGCCAGCCGTGATGCGGGAACGCTCTGGGCTACCGACAGGTCTGCTGTGGACACGCTGCTGCTCGCCAATGGCGTCCCGTCACTTACCGGAGTTCAGCGCTCTGGCCCGGACGAAAGTAAGTGGGCAGTCCTTGACCCCGAGCAACGCTTTGCCAACGACTGGAACCGAGGGGGCGGATTCATTCAATTTGCCTGGACTCCGGGAGCACCAAAGACCTTCTCCAATAACGGTGGGGACCGGACAATCGTGCACATTGACCCCTGCGATCTAAAAAAGGCGTTTCCCGCTCTGACCCACATCACGGCCTCGGGAGAGCTAGCCGCTTCCTGCCTCCGCTTGGAGCAGGAGTTGACATGGTCGGGACAAAAGACGCTGGTTTACAGCGTCTCCTGATCAAAGGAGTGCGAATGGAGGGCCGTACCCGCCAACGATAGACTGGGGCGTGCTGCCTGACAGTCCCCTCGCATGCGGGTCGGTCAATCCGGATAAGCGAAAAGGAACAGTGAGACGTGACGCGCCAGAGTGACGCCCAAGTGGTGGCCATTATTTCCGCATTCCATCCGCCGGAGGACCTACCGGAGCGAGTCCTGCAGCTCAATAAGCAGGTGGCGCAGACCGTGGTGGTGGACGACGGTTCCGACGTCGATCGCTCCAGCACTGTTTTGCAGGAGCTCGAGGTCATGGGCTGCACCGTAATCCGTATGCCAGAGAATTCGGGCATAGCCGCAGCACTCAACGCCGGCATCAACCTGGCGCTCGAGAAATGGTCTCCTGACTTTGTGGTGACCTTGGACCAGGATTCCGCCCTCGACCCAGGCTACATAGCTGCGGCACTGGAAACCCTCGCTGACGCAAAGGCCAGGGGAATCCAGCCCGGGCTCATCAGCGCCCAATCGCACAACGAACTTAATGTTCCCCTGCTCAGCCGCAAGGCAGAGTTTCCCGAGGCCTTCGACCCCCTGCAGTCAGGTGCCCTGATTCCGGTCTCCACGCTCAAGGCCGTTGGCATGATGGACGAAAGGCTTTTTATCGACTGCGTGGACTCGGAGTTCAATCTCCGCGTTCGCTCACATGGACTTGCAACCCTGATTGGAAAGGGCTGCAACATGACCCATTCTCTGGGGCACGCGCAGCCAATGATGCTTTTCGGATGGCATGTCACAGTCCTGGGCACCAAACGGCATGTCCACTCGCACGCTCCGTTCCGCGTGTACTACATAACCCGAAACAGCATCTACTTGTGGCGCCAATACGGGGCACGCTTTCCGGGCTGGCTCGTTCGCCGGCTCCGCTTCCAATTGGAAAGCGATATCTTCAGGCTCCTGTATGGCGCCAACCGCAAAGGGCAGGTGCATGCGTTGGCACGGGGTTGCTGGGATGGGTGGACCGGGCGGCTTGGGAAAATCGACCCTGCACTGCAGAGGCGGATCAGCTCATGAGCACAGCTGAAAACGTCAGGGTATCCGTTTGCATGGCAACCTATAACGGCGAGGATTACGTAGCGGAACAGATCGCGTCCATTCTCGACCAACTCGCCGCGAACGATGAGCTGATCATCGTCGATGATGCCTCGAAGGACGCAACGACCGACGTGGTCCGCAGCATCGATGACCCACGCATCAATTTCCTTCCGAGCCGCGAAAACCGTGGCTACGTGGCCAGCTTTGAGAAAGCCATCGCGGCCAGCAGGGGCGCGTACATCATGCTCTCGGACCAAGACGACGTCTGGCTCCCGGGGCGGTTGGACAATCTCCTCAAGTCCTTGCAGGCGAAGGCGTTCGCGGCAAGCAACTTCACCGTATTTGGTGGCGCGGCCAACAAACTGCAGAAAGTGCAACTTAGGGAAGCCGACAGCGGAAGGTGGATTGCGAACCTCGTTACCACTTGGATTGGCATACGACCCTACTACGGCTGCACCATGGCCTTCCGCTCCGACGCGAAAAAGCTCATTTTGCCTTTCCCATCCTTTTTGACGGAAACCCACGACCAGTGGATAGCCATTGTGGCGAACCTCAACCGGGAGATGGCCCACGTGGAACCGGCCACGGTGGCTCGCCGATTGCACGAACAAAACACGACCCCCAAATCGCGGCGGCCAATCTCCGTTATTGTCCGGGCCAGGATCATGCTGCTCCGCGCCTTCAGCGTTGCTCTTAGCAGAAAGCTGCGCGCCCGATGACCGGTAAACCTCCCCTGCCTTCCGTACCGGCGGGTCATTCCTTCGCCGGTTCTTACGGAGCCGTGGCCTTGGCCGCCTACGAGCCGGAGGAAACTATGTTCGCGCGCCAACTTCTGTCCATCCAGGCCCAAACCCACAAAGAGTTCGTATGCCTCATCTCTGCTGACGGCAACTACGGGCGCGTTCAGGACATCGTGAAGCGCACCTGCGGCGACGATGACCGCTTCCGCGTGCTCGGCTACGACACCAGGGTTGGTTTCCATCACAATTTTGAGCGCGCTCTGGAAGCGGTGCCCTCCGAGGCCCGCTGGGTTGCCCTCAGCGACCAGGATGACTATTGGTATCCGCAAAAGCTCTCCAAGTTGCTCCCGTACCTGGATGATGCTGCGCTTGTAACCTGTCAGGCGCGCGTGGTGTCGCCGGAAACTTCGATGACAGACTCTGATCCGAGCCAAGGCAAGCTGACCGACCGAAAAAATGTGGGCGCAGCCGACCTCTTCGCCAACAACCAGGTAACAGGTTCGCTGTGCGCGTTCCGACGTGAAGTCCTGGAACTGGCGCTGCCCTTTCCGTCGCTGGCCGCACCCTCCCAGTACCACGATCATTGGCTCGCTCTTTGCGCCGTGGCTGGGAACGGCGTCAGGATCGAAGACTTCGTGCTCCAGGACTACATCCAACACGGTGGCAACGTGGTAGGGGAATCAAGCCAGAGCCTCGTCGGCTCGGTTCGCAACACCTTCCGGTTCGTCCGCCGCTACGAAGGCAACGTCTCGGCCCGAAGTATCTGCAGGATCATCTACAAGACGGGGCTGGGCTGGCGGACACTGATGGCCCGTACGCTTCTGCAACGTCTTAGGTCTGCGGTCCAGCCGGCCCCCACGGATCTACAGGGTGCACTGGAAGCTTATGCCAATCCCAAGACCACGCAGCTCATCCAGCTCTTGGCGGGCGGCTGGCGGCGACGGAACGTACCCGTGATGCGGGTCCTGGAAATCCTGCTCGGGATTGCCACTAAACCGTTCAGCGGCCGCGACATCCTGAAGTGATTCCCTGTGCGGAGCGGGGCCTAGGGCCCCGCTCCGCGCAGGCGGGCCGGCGGAGTTCAGCAGTTGATGAGCTTCCTGGCGTCAGGGCTCAGGGTGGCCAGCAGTTCTCCAGGCATCTGCCGGGTGGGCTTGGTAAAGAACCCCTGAGCGTACCCTCTTGCGACGGCAACGAGCCAGTCCTTCTTGCTGCGGGCGGCGATGCCCTGTTGCAGGGAGTGTTGGATCACCAGCAGGACGTCGAACACATTGGTGCCCAGTGGAAAGCCCCGTTCCCTGATGTACCAAAGACTGTTTCTGACGTGGAAGAACAGCCGCGAGCCCATGTCTTCACCAATACCTTTGGCAACAGGGTGGTTGACCTGGCTTTCCTTGACCGTCATAGCGAAGCCCATTTTGGAGAGCCGGTGGGTGTATTCGGAGTCGTCAATCCAGATGAAAAAGTCCTTGAACGGCAGGTGGGTCGTAGCGGCAACCTGGAGGTTGATCAGCACGCCCACGAAGGTGGCAGCGTCGATAGCTATGCCTCCGAGTTCGCTGGCCCGGACTTGTTTGTGCGCGTCCCGGCTCACGACCGGCGGGTTCCTCGGGTTAAAGGCACCCCGGCCGGCGGTGACAAGGGAAGCCAGGAAGGCGGGGCGCGGCGTAATGGCCTCGAATTTCGCCATGAGCGGCTCCAGCGCGTCCAGTTCAGGTTCGGCATCGTCATCCATGAGCCACGCGGCATCATGCCCGTGGGCAAGGGCGATCTCCACCCCCCAGGCAAACCCCCCCGCTCCCCCAAGGTTGGCACCCGTCTCGAACATCGTGACACCAGGGTGGGAGTCACGGATGTACTGTGCGCTGCCGTCCGTCGATCCATTCTCAATGACGATGATTTCCTCGAGCGGCATCGTCTGCTGCTCAAGGGCTGCCAGGCATTTCTTGAGGTAGTCAAGACGGTTATAGGAGACAACGACAGCAGCTACGGACATTAAATTTCCTGACTTTTTGGATCAACTTCCCGGTACATCGTAGTCGACCGTGCGGACAATCCCCTTGTCCGGGGCAGCTCGGCAGCTACTCTAAGCTGGTTACTTTGGCCCCTAACGCTTCACAGGCACGTTGAAGGAACAGAACCGATGAAAGCAATTGCCGCAGCGCTGGCCAGGTTGTCGAAGTTCGCCCTGACAGTCGGCCTGGGCACAGTCGTCGGACTGGTAGCCATTCCAATCATCACGAACGTCGTAGGCTCGGGGCTGTGGGCAATCCTTGCGCTGGTTCAATCAATGGCAACCCTGTTTGGCGTCGTGGTCGCCTTCGGTTGGGGGACGGTAGGACCATCAATGGTCGCGACTCTGCGGGCGGAAAAGCGTCCCCAGCTATTCGCCGACTCACTCATAACGCGCTCCTACCTGTACCTGCTGACCGCGCCAATCATGGGGTTAGTCATGATGGCACTGCAGCCAGCACACGCCGCCTTCGTTTTCCTGGCCTCATTGACCTATTTGCTCCCCTTCCTCGGGGCCTCCTGGTACTTTATTGGCGAGGCAAAGCCCACCCGGCTGTTCCTGGCGGATGCGATCCCGCAACTGGCCGGCACCGTCACGGGTCTTTTCGTTCTCACGTATACACGTGACCTGACGTACATGGTGCTGACGCAACTGCTTTTCGGCCTGTTTGCCGTGGCCCTCAGCGCAGTATTAGTCCTTCGTTCGGCGTCGTCAACGCTGACATGGGACTTCTCCATACGGGGATCCTGGTCGCGGATGCAGCTGCAAAGGCACGGCGTAATCACCGCTGCAACTGGAAGTCTCTACGTAAACCTGCCGATACTGGCCGTCACCGTCCTGATTCCTTCGCATCTGGATGTGTACGCCTTTGCTGACCGGCTTTTCCGATACGGCGCCGTGGCATTCTCCCCGGTTCTGCAGTTCATCCAGGGCTGGATTCCCGAAGGTGGCCTCAAGGACCAAAAGCACCGGATCCGTCGCGCAGCCCAGGCAGCTCCGCTGCTCGGCGTCGCCGGCGGGCTTGCTCTTGCTCTCCTGGGACCCTTTGCAGCCCAGGTGCTTGTCAAGGACCCCATCCCATTCGGCAGCAGCCTCAGCATACCTATCGGGGTTGCCTTTGCCGCCGTGGCCCTGTCCCAGGTGTTGGGTCTGGCGTGCCTCGTCGCCATTGGCCAGGCGCGGGAGCTGGCCAGGTCAACACTGATTGGGGCCGTGGCAGGCGCTCCCATGATCGTTGTCGGGGCGGTCAGCCTCGGTGTGGTGGGCGTCGCCTGGGCAGTTGCCATATCCGAAGCACTTGTTGCCGGCTACCAACTTCTGGTTTTGCGGCGCCACATGAGTAAACGGGCTTGAGTCAGCGGGCCCTGTCCCCACGCCTGACAAGCAAAGGGCCATTTAGCCCGAAGCAAATCCGACAATTACGGGGCGGGACACAGATCGAGCCTGTATAGCTTCGCTTCCCCCTGCGAATCTTCCAGCGTGGCCATACCTGCGGCTATGAGTGCATCCAGTCCTTTGTAACCGCTGTCCCTGCCATGCACCTCGCGGTGCCCGAAGTCGAGGATGTACTCGATCTTAAGGCTCTCTACGGCCGGGCAGACGGTCGGGTCGTCCTTGGTAGGAAGAGGACCATTGAGCAACGGGACCGCGCCTTGGGGGACAGCGCTAAGGATATGCAGTTGGACCAGCTTGCGGTCAGCAAAGGCATAGGCGAGGGAGCTGCCATTCCAAGGATTGCCAACCATTAAGGCGTCCTTGGGCACTTCTCCGGGCAGGCGCTTGATAAGGGCCATCTCGTCACTCGATATCAGCGGAGAATTATCTGCCAACCGATAAGACCCTGCCATGGATGCCTGCGCCTGGGCGACGTTTCCGCGTTGGGTGGCCGCTGCCATGGCGAGGATCATGATAATCCCCGCCGCGGCGACGAGACCCGCAGGCCCAAGCACTCGGCTCTTGGAAGCCCGCTCAGCCAACTGGGAGGGCTTACCCCGATTGAAGTGACCGGCACCCGCCACCAGGGCGGAGAAGACCCATGTCCATACTTCGACGGCGCCCCTGCAGGCAAGCGGAATTGTCACCAAGGGCAGGAGAGCTGCAAGGCGGGGCGGGTCGTTGTACCAGATACCGGTGAGAGTCAGCCGGAAGTCGTCAGCAGGGAAAGAACTGACCACGACGAAGAGTCCCGCTGCGACCAAATACATTCCCAGTAACCACAGCTGTCGCTTGGAACGGAGGATCACATAGATGCCAAGGAGCGTCAGGGCCATGACTGCCCACGCAACAGGGCGTCCAATGGCGGAACTGGCAATCAGTTCCCCAATGGCCTGCCCCGTCGTCTCCACCGGAGGCCAGAAGGCGGCCTCGGCCGGCGGACGTACCAGGTCCCAGAAGAGGCGGATCAGCACGACGGCGGCAATAAAGAGCAGACCCAGGGTGGCCGAAGCTACAACGCGTCTCCGTCCTGTCCTGGACCTGATCGTGTCCGCGCAGATACGGACATACACGTAAATGGCGGCAGGCAGCATCAGGGCCAGCCAGGCCATGGCGGCGCTGGGATGGGCAAGGGCCATCCCAGGAAGGACGGCGAGCAAGACAAGCAGGCTCATGATCCTGGAACCGTGCGAGACGGCGGACAGGCCAAGCGCGTCCAGACCTATTGCCAAAACAAGTGGCAGGAGTGCTAGAGCGAGGAAGTTCGGGTAAAGGACTCCGAAGTCCAGCAGCGAAATGGGGAACGCACCAAAGGCAGCTGACAAGATGCCTGCGGTGATGCTCACCGCCGGACGGCGTCCCCATAGTGTTTGCGCAAGGTAGATGCACCCGATTGGCCACACCAGGGCGGCAACTACGATATTGACGGCATTCACGGAGGACGTGATTTCCCACCCACCGGCACTGACAAGTAGTGACACGAGGTCGTGCCACGCGGCAGGATAGGAGCCCGCACCCGTCATGGCATTGAGTGTGAGGGACGAACCGGAACCAGTGTCGAGAATGTAACGGACAGCGTTGAGGTGGAAAACGTTGTCGAAGGTCTGCGAGAACGACTCGGGCGATCCGATGGCGTTCACGAGCCGGCGCCCGACCAGGACTGCCGCCAAGAGTGTTGCCGCCAGGGAGGCCGCCATCCAATGGCGCGGTTCGGCCTCGTGGTCCGTTGCTGCCGGCGCCTTCCTCCTGGAGAGAAAAACGGAAGCAGCAAGAGCCACTACGGCCATTCCGATGGTTACCGCAACGACCGGCAGCAATGACCAGACGACACCGGCGAAAGGTGCGGCGATGGCGGCAACGGCGATGACCGAGACACTTATCCCCGGTGCCACCGCGACCGCCCGACGCAAGCCAAGCCGCGCGGCAAGGCCGACGGCAAGTCCCGGAATGAACAGCAGAACCACTGCGAGGAGAAACTGCGGTACTGCATCAAACCAGGACAAGAATCCTCCGATAAGTTGTCGGCACGCCAGCCGAAGCGGCACGCCGTACCGCTGATGGTCAATCAAAAATTGGACGCAGCCGTTCACCTGCTGCGGATGACGCCCGTCAGGCCCTCAAAATCGAGACGGCCTCATGGATGGGTCCATCGAATTTCACGTTACCGTGCTCCATCAGAATTCCCCGGTCACATATGCGCGAAACGAGGTCCAGGTCATGGCTAACCACGACCAAGGTTTTCCCGTCCCGCGCAAGCTCTTGGATTTTGTCAATGCACTTGCGTTGGAAGGGCTCGTCACCAACAGCAAGAATCTCGTCAATAAGGAAAACCTCAGGGTCTGTGTGAACAGCAACGGAAAATGCAAGGCGTAGATACATTCCGGAGGAGTAGAACTTAACCTCTGTATCAATAAATTGGCCAATTTCCGAAAACTCGACGATATCGTCAAATTTGTCATTAATTTGCTGCTCGGTCATCCCTAAAATGGCGCCGTTGAGGAAGACGTTGTCGCGTCCGGAAAGATCCGGGTGGAAGCCGGCGCCCACTTCGATAAGCCCGGCAACTCTTCCCCGAGTCTTCACCGTTCCAGTATCGGGAAGCATCACACCAGAAATATGCTTGAGGAGGGTGGACTTGCCCGAACCGTTGAGTCCCAGCAGTGCGACTGTTTCGCCGGCGTCAATCTCTACAGAGACGTTTTTCAAGGCATGAAACTTTTCCGACAGGTCGCCTTTGCGTCCCTTGGCAAGCCACACTACGGCCTCTTTCAGTGACCGGGTGTGGCGGAGCACGAACTGTTTGCTGATATCGGAAACTTCTATCGCCGTTACCACTTAGAGCTCCTGTGCAAAACGGCCCTCAAGGCGCCGAAACGTGTATTGACCCAAAAGAAGAATGACCACAGCAACTACGAGGCCGACAGGCAGCCACAGACTAAAAAGATTGGGCGGCATGGCCGCGGAACCGTCTGTCGTCGGAAACCAAAACGCGTAGTGGAATAACTCCACCCCGATGGTGATCGGGTTTGCCTGGTACACGGCAAAAGCCGCGGTTCCAAGCTTCTGCTCCACCATTGACCACGCGTACATGACAGGAGAAGCCCACGTCGCGATCATTAGCAGCATGTCTACGAGATTCTCTGAATCCCGGAAGTACACGTTGGCCGACCCGAACAACAGACCGAGGCCAGTTGCGAGCAGGGCAACGATGACAAAACCTGCCACGGCAGCAAGCAATTGCAACGGGTTGGGATGCCATCCGGCCAAGACACAACCGCCGACAAGAACCACGAGCTGTGGGAAAAAGTGAACGGCGGATACCCAAACGGACGCCACCGGAAACAATTCGCGAGGAAGGTAGATCTTCTTTATAAGGTTACCGTTCATCACAATGGACCGTGCTGCGTTACCCAACGCCTCTGAAAAGAAATTGATCAGGACTATGCCGGAGAAGAGGTAGACGGCGTAATTTGCCAGCCCGTCTGGATTTTTCGGGCTCCGCTCCAACCCAAGGAAGATTCCCAGGGCAACATAGAAAACTATGAATTGGACCCCGGGCTTTACATAGGACCAAAGGAGACCAAGAACAGAACCCCGGTAGCGGACTTTCAGTTCTTTCCGAACCAGCAACTTAAGTAGGAAGCTGGATTGCTTGAGGTCCCGCAGTCCACCGCCGAGGCCTGGCGTGGTCAATTCACTGGTCGAAATTACACTCACTTGATCTCATTCTGCGTATGCTGTTCGAATGTCTTCCTCCAGGACTCGATCGAGGTCATGTCGTTCACGGCCGCCTTGTACTTCATGCTGAGCGCAGGCCATTCCTTCAGGAGAGCCGCGTGGAGACGGGCGCTATCGGCCAGCATTTTCCTCAGGCGCTTGGGGTCGCGGCGATACCACGAAGCGCCAGTTCCCTCAGCATTGGAAACCACAGCACTGTCATACTGCGCCATCCGCCACCAGCGATTGTCCTGATGCGCCACAGTCGTCTGCGGGCGGTCAGCGCTAGTGCCCGTGACAGGCTTGACCAGCTGCCGGACAATGGTCTTAGCCGCCCACGGCAGGAGGGTGATTCTCGAGGGCTGAGAGGGCCCGTGACCGCGGCGGGGCGGTTTGTCCATTTTCGGGGCCGGAAAGTCCTCCGGATCGGGTCGAAACACAGCATCGGAGTGCGCCGACATCATCTCGCGGATTTTTGGAAGCTTAGTCGATAACAGGTCGGGCAGGGCGTCCGGCCCCTTTAACACATCTTCCAGGGCCCATTGCCTGCCCTGTGCCGTGGCGTACTGCATGGACACCATGTGCTTGACGTCGCCGGACTGAGAAGACTTGACAACTTCACCGCCGAACTCGTAGGGGCTGTGTAGCAAGGCAGCCACGACCCGGTTCCGTGAGTGGAAGTAGGCCTGCCAGCCGACCAGGTCGTCCTTGTCGATCCACGAGACATGCCACACAGCAGACCCTGGGAGCGAAACCGTGGGGTAGCCGTGTTCCTTTGCCCGCAGACCGTATTCAGCGTCGTCCCACTTGATGAACAGCGGCAGTGAGAGTCCAATGTCGCGGATAACCTTGGTGGGGATCAAGCACATCCACCAGCCGTTGTAGTCGACGTCGCAGCGCCGGTGCAGCCAGGAAGTCTGACGCAGGTTCGACGACAGGAAATCGTGCCCGAGGATCATGTCCTCGCTGGGGAGCGCGGGCTGGAAGCGGTAGGGATTAACCACTTCGCCAAACGTGTGCAAAACAGTGCGGTTATACAGGTCGAACATGTGTCCGCCAACAAGCGTTGGTGTCTTGCACCGGTCGGCAAAGGTGAGGAGGCGGATGATGCTTTCAGGTTCGACGACGATATCGTCGTCCATGAGCAGCACGTAGTCACTGCCGTTTTCGACGGCCTCGAACATCCCGCGGGCGAATCCGCCGGACCCACCGAGGTTGGACTGGTTGATGATGCGGAGTTTGCCGGCCAGGGACTCTTTTACCCCTGCGAAGCCCTGAGCGCCCGAAAGTTTTTGTGTGCCTTGGTCAACGATGAGGATCTCTTGCACGTGGGCAAGGGCCTCGGCGCTGTCGGCCAGGAGACGGAGGTTGTTCAAGCAGAAGTCCGTCTTGTTGAGTGTGGTGATCTGGAGAGTTACCGACCCCGGCGCGCTCTCGACAGCGGGCCCCTGCCATTCGGCGTCGAGCATGATCAGGGGCTCGGTCCCGGCCAACAGGTCGAACCAGTACCACCCCCCGTCTCCAAAGGGGGCCAGCGACAGTTCAAAATGGCTTTCCGAGATGCCTTCGACACGGCGGGTGTCTACTCGCTGCAGTGATCCGCGTGCATTTGATTTGTAGACAATGACCGAACCGGCACCTTGGGTCCGGACCTGCAGCCGGACTTTGTCGACTGTTGTCCACCGCCGCCAATAGCTGGCGGGAAAAGCATTGAAGTAGGTGCCGAACGAAACGCGCTCCCCCGAGCGGACTGAGGTGGAGTGCCGCGAGAGGAAGTCCTCTACGTGCGCCTCTTTGGTCGGGCTGCTGATGGTCCTGGGCTTGGCTTGTTTCTTGTCTCCGTCGCCGATCGTCGGGAGTTGGATGCCCGTGGCGGTGCCCATGTCCATGTAAAGGGGGGCTGTGTCCATCTGGCTGGCGTTAGGCAAGATCACACGCTGAAGAGTGTCCCAGTTCCCGGCTGACTCTTCCGTCGCCGAAGCGGCAGTTTTCTTCTGGCTCGCAGTCGTCGTCATGCGTCCACGCCTCCACTTTCCAGCTTCGCGCCGCTTTCGAAGTGCGGCCGGATCTTGTTATCGAACATGCTGAGCGCGGATCCGATGGCCATGTGCATGTCCAGGTACTTGTAGGTCCCAAGCCGGCCGCCGAACAGGACGTCGGTTTCAGCGGCTGCAAGGTCACGGTACTTCAGCAGTCGCTCCCGGTCCGCAGAGGTGTTGACCGGGTAGTAGGGCTCGTCGCCCTTCTCGGCAAAGCGTGAGAACTCGCGCATGATGACCGTCTTCTCGGTCTGGTAGTCACGTTCCGGGTGGAAGTGGCGGGGTTCGATGACGCGCGTGTAGGACACGTCGTCGTCGTTGTAGTTGACAACGGACGTACCCTGGAAATCGCCCACGTCCAGGACTTCTTCCTCGAAGTCGATGGTCCGCCAGGAGAGGTCGCCCTCGGCGTAGTCGAAGTAGCGGTCCACAGGCCCCGTATACACCACGGGAATGTTGCCGACCACCTTGTTCCTGCTGTACTCGTGGGACTCATCGAAGAAGTCGGTGTTCAGGCGCACCTCGATGTTCGGGTGCTCTGCCATCTTTTCGATCCACGCCGTGTAGCCGTTGGTGGGGAGGCCTTCGTACTTGTCGTTGAAGTACCGGTTGTCATAGTTGTAGCGCACCGGCAGCCGGGAGATGATCCCTGCAGGCAGGTCCTTGGGATCCGTCTGCCACTGCTTGCCGGTGTAGTGCTTGATGAACGCCTCGTACAGGGGGCGGCCAATCAGCTGAATGCCCTTGTCGTTGAGGTTCTGGGGGTCTGTACCCGCCAGCTCCCCGGCCTGTTCCTGGATGAGGTCCCTGGCCTGGCCGGGTGTGAGGTTCGCCCTGAAGAACTGGTTAATTGTGGCGAGGTTAATGGGCAGGGAGTACACCTCGCCCTTGTGGACGCCATACACCTTGTGCACGTAGTTGGTGAAGGTGGTGAACCTGTTGACGTACTCCCACACGCGTTCGTTGGATGTGTGGAAAAGGTGGGCGCCGTACCGGTGGATTTCAATCCCGGTCTGCTCTTCCTTTTCGCTGTAGGCATTACCCCCGATGTGGTGGCGGCGGTCGATGACGACCACCTTCAAGCCGAGCTCAGTGGCGGCCTGTTCTGCGATTGTCAGGCCAAAAAAGCCGGACCCTACGATGACGAGGTCAGCGGTCACAAAATCTCCTGGTTTGAATGCGGGCAGCGCAATGGTGTGCATTGTCTGCTGCTCTAGCCTACCCGAGTGACTGTATGACCCGTCGAATCAGCCTCCCCCCTGTGATCCGCCCCACAGTGCGACTGTCAAACTTCCCTCAGGGCCCCGTCCCGCTCGATGTATGCATCCCGGGTGCCCGGGCAGACCCACTGCCCGTCTTCCTGCACCAGCGGCCGGCCGGCTCTGCCTACCCAGCCGATACGCCGCGCCGGAACCCCTGCGACGAGCGCGAAGTCCGGAACGTCCTTGGTGACGACGGCGCCCGCAGCCACCATCGCCCACGCGCCGATGGTAACGGGCGCAATACAGACCGCACGGGCTCCGACGGCAGCTCCTTGCCTTATGGTGACACCCACTTTGTCCCAGTCATCCTCTGTCTTTAAGCCCCCCTCGGGAGTCACGGCACGGGGGAAGACGTCGTTGGTGAGCACCACTGCGGGGCCGATGAAGACCCCTGCCTCCAACACTGCCGGTTCGTAAACCAGCGCATAGTTTTGCACCTTGCAGTTCTCCCCCAGAACAACTCCAGGGCCGATGTAGGCTCCGCGCCCGATGACACAGTTCTCCCCCAGGCTGGCCGCCTCCCTGATCTGCGCGAGATGCCACACTTTGCTGCCTGCCCCGATGTGGGCCCGGGCGTCAACGTCTGCGCTGTCGGCAATGATGCTCAAAAGAACTCCTTTGGAGTTTTCGGACCGCCTGCCGAGGTCCGGGTGTAGCGATCCTAACCGAGCTCCCGCCGTCCAGGCAGCCATCCCGCCACCCGTTTTGCACATAGGGGTCGAAGCGTATGCCGCGGGCTGCCTGCTGTGGCTAACGTCTGGGTACATGCACGAAGGATCTGTAACCCATGACTCTTAATTGCACCTTGGTTGCCGGCCCGGGGTCATCCCGTCACCAGCCACCCGTGGAACTATCCATTGACGCTCCGGCCGGCGCGGCAGGCCATGTCATTCACCAGCAGTTGATGGAAAAGTTTGGCGCCGGCGAGGTCACCGTGGACGGGCAGAATCTGCGTTCCTTGGTCCTCGGGGTACCGCCGCTCGTGGACGCGGCGGTTCTTGTCGACGGCGGCGCCGCGCCTTCGAGCAGGCGGCCAAGGGGTCCACGGGCCGAGGATGCTGCGGCTCCCCTGACCCTGGCCATCCACAGCGGAGCCGCAGCGGGAACGGTGATCCCGCTGCGGCGCGGCAGTTACAGCATTGGCCGAAGCGGGACACGGATTGTCATCCCGGACCCGGAGCTCTCCCGCGAACATGCACGGGTTGTTGTCACGGACACAGACATCCTCCTTATCGATCTGGACAGTGCCAACGGCACGTATGTTGACGGTGAAAGAATCAGGAACGCCGTCATCTCCACGGATTCCAGCTTCAGGTGCGGGCAGTCAAACATGTCTCTGCTGATTCCGGATGCATTGTCGGGTGTGCTTGAAGACGCCGGTAGGTCAGTAGCCGAACCCCTGCTGGTGGTGGGCCGGCTCGAGGCGGGCAACCGGGCGGTACTCGTCCTGACCGCGATTCTCCCATTGTTGATGGGGGTGGTCCTGGCAGTCGCCACGGGAATGTGGATGTTCCTGGCCTTCTCGGGGGCGTCTTCGCTCTCTGTCCTGGTTCCTGCCCTCGCCGGACGGCGTCAGCGGCGTGACCTCGCCGCTGCCGTGAAAACCGCCGTCCAAAAGGACAGGGAACGACGACGGCGGTGCGCCCCGTCACTCGCTTTCGTTGCGCTGGCGGCGCAACGAGGCAGCAGGACGCCCGTTTCCGGCCCCGGGACGGACGGCGTGTGGCTGCGGCTGGGCGAGGCAGAACAGCCAGCGAATGTACGGATTGAGCCAGTGGGCACAGGCGCCCCCGTTCCAGCGGCAGGTATCGTTCCCCTCCTGCTTGAGCCGGGCAGACCAATCACCCGCATCAGTGGGTCACCGACTGCGCTCGACGGCGCCATCCGGTCCCTGCTGATGCAGCTGGCAGGCTACCCCTGCGCCGGGACCACGCAGGTGCTCGTCCATGGGCATGCAGCGGATTTACCCCTTGCCGCGAGGTACCTTCCCCGGGTGACGCTTACGGCAACAACCCCTGCGGCCATCCAGGCGGTAAGCAGCCCGCATCCCTTCGGCTGCGAGCGCGGAGTGCTCTTGATCCGGGGAAAACACCCAGTGGCAGCGGGCGAACTATCCGTTTGTGAAGCAGCCATGGAACGCGGGTGGCAAATCCTGCTCTTCCTGCCGGAAGGAGCGGGGGCGTTGGCACCGGACGTATATCTGTCCGAGAACCGATCCGTCCGGCGGGAAAACCTCACGGAGACGCCTTTTGTCCCGGACCTGGTGCCGGAGGACGTTTTCAGCACGTTCTGTCGGCGCGCTGCCGGCGCAGGGCAGAAGCAAGAGGGGCAAGCCCGGACTGTCCCTGCTACCTGCACCCTCTACGAGGTCCTTCCGCTTACGCTGGCGGCTACCACTGAGCGCTGGGAGTCCAGCGCGCGGAATGAAGGACTCGCAGTACCGCTGGGACGGAGTGCCTCGGGAACGAAGACGATGGACCTGCAGGCAGATGGGCCGCACCTGCTCGTGGCGGGAACCACCGGCTCAGGGAAGTCGGAGCTGCTCCGGAGCCTCACACTTGCACTGGCCCTGAGCTATCCGCCGGAGCGGGTCAACTTCCTTTTCATCGACTTCAAAGGCGGGTCTGGCCTGGGGCCGCTCAGCGGACTAGTTCATTGCGTGGGACTGCAGACTGACCTTTCCGCGTCCGAAATGGAGAGGACGCTGACGTCGCTTCGCGCCGAAGTGCGGCTTCGTGAAGAGTGCCTCGCTGCTGCCCGTGTCCCGGACATCGCTGCGTACCGCTCCACACGGGCGGCCAAGGACTTTGTCCTCCCCAGCCTGGTCATCGTCATCGACGAGTTCAGGATGCTGGTTGACGATGCACCGGAGGTACTCCGTGAGTTGCTGCGGATAGCCTCGATCGGACGGTCGCTGGGCATCCACCTCATCATGGCAACGCAGCGACCGCAGGGAGCATTGACGGCCGATATCCGCGCAAACGTCACCTCGAGCATCGCCCTTCGGGTCCAGTCCGACATGGAGTCAACCGACATCATCAATTCAAAGGCCGCGGCCGCCATCAGCGTTGACGCGCCCGGCCGGGCATTCCTGGCGCGCGGGACGGAAGCTGCGGAGGAATTCCAGGCCGCATCCCTTGGGCTCCTCCCGGCAGGGAGGCATCCGCCCGCGGTGACGGTCCAAACGGCCCTGGCCCATCTTTGCTCCGAATCAACGGACGACGCCGGCGGGGCACCCTCGGCAGGAACCCCCGCCCAGGCAGTGGAACCGCTGGCAGCCATGGTGAGGAGCCTGTGCGCTGCGCAGCAGAAGGAGGTTCCCAGGAGGCCTGTCGCCCCTCCCCTTCCGGACGAACTGAGCGAACCCGCCCCGGATAAGCAGCGGGCATCCAGCGCGGCGACCCCCGGCTCCTGCTATATCGAACCGGTGAACTCCGAAGGCCACATCCGTGTCGGCGTGTTGGACGTGCCGGAAAAGCAACGGGTGGAGCCACTGGTCTGGAGCCCAGCCCACCACGGTCACGCAGCGTTCATTGGCAGTCCTTTATCCGGCGCCGGAGCGGCTCTGGAGCTGGCCGTCCACAAGCTCATGGCCCGTTCCGACGAAGCGCACCTTTACATCCTTGACGCACAGGGCAGTTTCCTCCCGCTGGCCAGCGAATCCCGGACGGGTGCCCACGCCGGACTGAGCGACCTGCGGCGGGGAGTGCGCGTCCTGGAACGGCTTGTCCGGGAACTGGGGCTGCGGCTCAGCCAACCAGCCTCCCACCAGGTACCACTCGTCCTCATCATCTCCGGCTGGGGATCCTGGGTATCGGCTTTCCGGTCGGGACCACTTGCGTGGGCTGAGGATCTGGTTCAGGACCTCGTCCGCGATGGCGCCAGGGCCGGGATCACGATGCTGATCTTCGGGGAGCGCGAGCTGGTCACCGCCAGGTTCTTTGGTGCCCTCCCCAACCGTTTCTACTTTCCAGCCACGTCCACCGAGGAGAGCCGCGCCATGTGGCCCAGGTTGCCGTCGGTCACGGCGGTCATAGGGAGGGCCGTAGCCTTCGGCCCAGTGGCAAACGGAGGCCCGGCCATCTGCCAGTTCTACCGCAGCCCTGGCCCGCACCTGGTTGACCGGAGCGGCGCAGGACACCCCACTGCCATATCGCCTCCGTTCCGGGTGGAACCCCTCCCGGCGAAAATCACAGTCCGGCAAGTCCAGGAGTTGATGGCGACGGCGGAATTACAGCCTCCATCACTGCAGTTCCCGGCAGGCAAGGAGCCCGCGGGCGGGACACTCCATTCCGGCCCGCGGGGAACGGCAGGGCGGCAGCGCGACGTCGTCCTGGGAGTAGCAGGCGACGAGCCGGCTGCAGCCGGCCTGCGTATACCCGGCGGCGGAGTTACTGCAATTCTTGGCAACCCCGGAAGCGGCAAGAGCAATACCCTGCACGCGCTTTATTCACTCAACCCTGCACAACCCTGGTTCACCTGTCCCGTGCAGTCGGAGGCCGCGGGAGACGTTTGGAAGGACCTGCTGGAGCAGGCAGAAGGAGGCCGGCTGCCCCCGGAGACCGTGCTGCTGGTTGATGACATCGATCTGCTCGCCCCGCAGGCGGTCAGGGCCCTGGACCAGTTGAATGCTTTGGGCCACTCACTGATCGTCACTGCTGCTTACAGCCCTGTGCTTTTCCAGCGCGCCCCACTGATCATGAATGCAAGGGCCGCGGGCGCCGGGCTTCTGCTGGCCCCACGCTCCATGGCTGACGGCGACCTGTTCGGCGTCAGGTTTGAAATTGAAGCCGACGCTCCGCCGGGGCGCGGTGTCCTCATCTCAGCCGGGCGCTCCTGCCCCCTTCAGGTGGCATGGGCGAGCGCAATAGGGTGAGGCTGTCCGGTCCTCACGGCGTAGAGCGGACCCGGGTTAGGCGGACCAGGAGTGCGCGGCAAAGGCGTCCGGCAGCAGGTCAAAGGGCAGGAGGCGCGCTACCTGTGCGGGAGGCGTGGTTGATCACCTTGTTGGAGAACAGAAGCACGATGGCGATGGCTGCGGGAACCACCATTGCCAGGCCGGCAAGGACCAGGCCGCTGGTTATGGCAGGTACCCCTATGGTCAGGATGAACAATTGAGCCACCAATGCAGCCGCCCTGGTCCACCGGTATCCCCGGTAGAGGAAGACTGCCACCGCGTAAAGCCACGCCGAAAAAGCCAGCAGCAGGCCCAGCGTGAAGACGGCACCCCAAAAGGACAGCACGGGGCTGCCGCTGAGCAACTCGTACGCATACCACCCCGCCGCCGCCACAAGGGCTGTTGCTTCGGCGCCCGCAACAACCGCCACCACAGTGGCGGCCGCAGGCACAGGACCTGGCCGCCCAGCGGCTGCGCGGCCAGCTCCGCCGCTGGGGTCGTCCGGAGAAGATGGGGTACCTGCAGCGTTTACCGGGGGTCTTGACACACTGGCACCCTACCGGACATAGTCGGACACTGGTGAGGGCCGGAGCCGCCACTGTGATGCATCGCTCAGCTTTCGGGGGATATCAAGCGTTATTACCCCTTGTTTACACAGCGTTAACATGACAGGCTTGACGCAGATGACCAAGGGGGCCCAGGCGGGCCCCTTTCCTTTGTAGCCACTAGTGAATAATTTCACAAAGGCACTTCCCAGAAATGGAGCAACTGATCAGCATGGATTGGCGTAACCGCGCAGCGTGCCTCGACAAGGACCCGGAACTGTTCTTTCCCGTCGGGAATACAGGACCGGCACTCCTGCAGATCGAGGAAGCCAAAAGCGTCTGCCGCCGGTGCCCTGTTGTCGACACCTGCTTGCAGTGGGCCCTTGAGTCCGGACAGGACGCGGGGGTCTGGGGCGGCATGAGCGAAGACGAGCGCCGCGCCCTCAAACGGCGCGCTGCCCGCGCACGCCGCGCCTCCTAGGAGAGCCCGCCACCGGCGGGCCGTGACCACAGGACCACGAAACCGGAACTAGAGGCCCGGGGACCATCCAGACTGGATTGTCCCCGGGCCTCTACTTGTTCCAAGCCCAGTCCGGGCCACGCCAATTTTCGGCCGGAACGCCCTATTTGCCGGCCAGGCTGAGCCGGATCTTGACCTCGGTCCCGCCGCCCTCGCGGCGCTCCCACGTGATGGTTCCGCCCAGTTCGCTGGTGACCAGCGTCCGGACAATCTGCAGTCCGAGCCCCTCAACGTGTGGGGTCTGTGGGAGCCCTACGCCGTCGTCGGCAATGGTCACCGTCAACTCTTCGCCGTCGTCGCCTTCGGATCGGTCAGCAACAAGCCAGACGGTTCCCGCCCTCCCCTCAAGGCCATGCTCAACGGCGTTGGTGACCAGCTCGTTGATCACCAAGGCAAGCGGCGTGGCGAGATCGCTGGGGAGCTCGCCGAACGTGCCGGAGCGTTCGGTCCTGACCTGTTGCGAGGGCGAAGCCACTTCAGCAGACAGCCGGAACTGGCGCCCGATCAGCTCGTCAAAATCAACGCTTTGCGTCAAGCCCTGCGACAACGTTTCGTGGACCAGTGCAATGGTGGCCACGCGCCGCATCGCCTGCTCCAGGCCCTGCTTTGCCTCATCGCTCACCATCCGCCTGGACTGCATGCGCAGCAGGGCGGCCACGGTCTGGAGATTGTTCTTGACCCGGTGGTGGATTTCGCGGATGGTGGCATCCTTGGTCACCAGCTCCATCTCGCGCCGGCGCAGCTCCGAGACGTCACGGCAGAGAACCAGAGCACCGAAGCGCTGCTGCTCGTCCCGGAGCGGGATGGCCCGCAGGGACAGGCTGACCCCTCTGGACTCAATCTCGCTGCGCCACGGCATGCGGCCGGTAACGACCAGCGGCAGCGTCTCATCAACAAGCCGGCGGTCCTTGAGCAGGCCGGCGGTGACTTCAGCGAGAGAGCGTCCTTCCAGCGATTCGCCGTCACCCAGGCGCCGGAAGGCCGAAACTCCATTGGGGCTCGCGTACTGCACAACGCCATCAGCATCCAGCCTGATCAGGCCGTCCCCCACGCGGGGGGCGCCCCGGCGGGAGCCTGTGGGCGAGGCGAAGTCCGGCCACAGCCCCAGCGTGCCCATCCGCAGCAGGTCGTACGCGCACTGGCGGTAGGTCAATTCCAGCCGGGAAGGCATCCGTGAGCTGGAAAGGTCCATGTGGGTGGTGACCACCGCAAGGGTCCGGCCGTTGCGGACCATGGGGACCGCCTCTACCCGCAGTGCCATTTCACTGTTCCAGTTCGTCTCGCTGGAGCGCTCAATGGACCGGCTGTTCCATGCCTTGCCCACAAGGGGCTGCAGGTCGGACCGGATTCCTTCACCCACGAAGTCGCTGTGGAACGCCGTGTGCGTGGTGGACGGGCGAACGTGTGCCAGGGCGATGTAGCCAAGCTCCGGGTGGGGGAACCAGAGCGCCAGGTCGGCGAACGCCAGGTCCGCCACCATCTGCCAGTCCCCCACCAGGAGGTGCAGCCATTCGGCATCGCCCGGCCCGAAATCAGCATGTTCCCTGATGGGGTCCGTAAAGATTGCCACTGCACCTCCATTTGCGGCGCCGCATTGCTAGCGCCGGACGATTGACCTCAAGAGCCTCAATGCTACCGACAGCGAGGCCATGTCGTCGGCCTCCAGTGCGTTCACCTCATCGAACATGCTCTTTGCCCTGCCCAACTGCTCGGCATTTTGTGCCTCCCAGTCCTTGAGCCGCGCGTCGGGTGAGTCGCCGGGAGACGTGGCGTCCAGCACCGCCGTCGTCATATCCGACACGGTCGAGTAGAGATCGTCGCGCAAGGCGGCCCGTGCCAGCGCCTGCCACCGGTCCTGCCGGGGCAGGCTGCTGATCCGCTCCAGCAGCGAGTCCGCATGGAAGCGGTTGAACACGGTGTAATAGACGGCAGCGATCTCCTCGACCGGGTCCTTGCGCGACCGGGCGATCTTGGCGATGTCCAGCAGCACGAAGCTCTCGAACAACTCGGCCCAGCGCAGGGCAAGGCCTTCCGGGAGTTCCCACTCACGGCCCTTCGCCAGCCACGCCGCCACCCGCTCATGGTCATCGCCCCGCAGGAAGTCCAGAAGCCGGGCGCGCATCGGATCCATGAGCGGTTTGAACTCAGCCACCACATCAGCGATGGGACGTGAAACGCTTTCCTGGCTGAGCAGCCAGCGGACTGCCCGGTCGAGGATCCGGCGGATGTCCAGGTGCACCGTGCTCCAGTGCTCCGTCGGGAAGGCGGCGGGCAGGCTGTTCAGCTCCGCCACCATCGCATCCAGCTCATACACCTCGCGCAGCGCTACGAACGCCTTGGCGACTGCCACTTCGCTCGCCGACGTTTCCTCCATGACACGGAAGGCGAAAGTGATGCCCCCAACGTTGATCATGTCGTTGGCCACCACCGTGGCGATGATCTCGCGGCGCAAGGGGTGGCTGTCCAGCTCAGCGTCAAACCGTTCGCGCAGCTGATGTGGGAAATAGGAGCGCAGCGTCTGCCGGAACCAGGGGTCCTCGGCCAGCTCGCTGTCCCTCAGGGCCGACGCCAGTTCGATCTTGGCGTAGGCGGCCAGAACCGACAGTTCCGGCGACGTCAGGCCCTGCCCCTGCTGCAGCCGCTCCCGCAGGGTTTCGGTGGTGGGCAGGGCCTCCAGGTCCCGCTTGAGGTCGGCGCTCTTCTCCAGCCAGTCCATGAGGCGTTCATAGCTGGGACTCCACTCCGCCACCCGGGTCCGGTCGTTCAGCAGGAGGATGTTCTGGTCGATGTTGTCTTCGAGGACCAGC
Source organism: Arthrobacter liuii (assembly GCF_014639275.1). Lineage (GTDB taxonomy): Bacteria > Actinomycetota > Actinomycetes > Actinomycetales > Micrococcaceae > Arthrobacter > Arthrobacter liuii. The sequence goes on from NZ_BMFW01000014.1 coordinate 30,030, forward strand.
CGGCCAACCTCATCGGTCATCGATGCCAGGAAATCGGCACGTTCCCCAACAGGCAGCTTGCCGGCGGCGACCATCCGGTCAACGAAAATCTTGATGTTGACCTCATGGTCGGAGCAGTCCACGCCGGCGGAGTTGTCGATCGCGTCCGTGTTGAGGATGACGCCCTGGAGCGCTGCCTCAATGCGGCCGCGCTGGGTCATTCCCAGGTTCCCGCCCTCGCCCACCACCTTGACCCGCAGGTCCCCGCCGTTGACGCGGATCGCATCGTTGGCTTTGTCCCCGACAGAGGCGTTGGACTCGGAGCCCGCCTTGACGTAGGTCCCGATGCCGCCGTTGTAGAGCAGGTCTGCAGGTGCCAGCAGGATGGCACGCAGGAGCTCGGGAGGGCTGAGTTCGGTGGTTTCCGCAGGGAGTCCCAGGGCGGCCCGCACCTGGGCGGACACGGGGATGGACTTGGCCTGCCGGCGGAAGACCCCGCCGCCTTCGCTGATCAGCGACTTGTCGTAGTCGTCCCACGAGGACCTGGGCAGCTCGAAGAGCCTCTGCCGCTCGACAAACGACGATTCTTCGTCGGGATTGGGGTCCAGGAAGACGTGCCGGTGGTCGAATGCGGCGAGCAGCCGGATGTGCCTGGACAGGAGCATTCCGTTGCCGAACACGTCGCCGGACATGTCCCCCACGCCCACTACGGTGAAGGGCTCCGTCTGCGTATCCAGGTCCAGCTCGCTGAAGTGCCGCTTCACCGATTCCCAGGCACCCCGTGCGGTGATGCCCATTGCCTTGTGGTCATAACCCACGGAGCCGCCGGAGGCGAAAGCGTCGCCCAGCCAGAAGCCATACTCCGCAGAGAGGCTGTTGGCGATGTCGGAAAAAGTAGCCGTTCCCTTGTCAGCGGCGACCACCAAGTAGGAGTCGTCGTCGTCATGCCTGACAACGTTCGACGGCGGCACGAGCCGCTCGCCGTCGCCTTCTGTGAGGAGGTTGTCAGTAAGATCCAGCAGCCCCCGGATGAACGTCTTGTAGCTTTCGACGCCCTCGGCCATCCAGGCTGCGCGGTCGGTGGAGGGATCCGGAAGCTGCTTGGCAAAGAATCCGCCCTTTGCGCCGGTGGGAACGATGACGGCGTTCTTGACCGTCTGTGCCTTCACCAGGCCCAGGACCTCGGTCCGGAAATCCTCCCGCCGGTCAGACCAGCGCAGGCCACCGCGGGCCACCTTGCCGAACCGAAGGTGGACACCCTCAACCCGTGGGGCATAGACCCAAATCTCGAACATGGGCCGCGGGAACGGCAGTCCTTCGATCTGTGCCGGATCCAGTTTGAAGCTCAGGTGCGGCTTGTCCTGGTAGAAGTTGGTGCGAAGGGTGGCCTCAATGAGGTTGGCGAATGTGCGCAGCACGCGGTCGGCGTCGAGCGTGGCAACCTTCTCGATCGAAGCTGCCAGTTCCTGCCGCACGAACGCCTGGGCCTCGGCGCGTCCGCCGTCGCTGATGGACGGATCAAAGCGGGCCGCGAAGAGCGCACTCAATCCCCTGGTTACGTCGGGGTTGGCAAGGAGCGTGTCCGCCATGAAACCGAAGGAACTGCTGTTGCCCATTTGGCGCATGTACCGGGCGTAGGCGCGCAGCACCGTGATCTGCCGCCACTGCAGGCCCTCCCGCAGCACCAGCCGGTCAAAATTGTCCGATTCCGCAGCGCCGGTGACAGCCGCTCCAAACGAATCGGCCAGAAGCCCACCCGTGGACACGGGGTCCACTCCCGCCGGGTACTTCAGCCCCAGGTCGTACAGGAAGAAGTCCCTGTGGTCCGCCGTTTCGATCTCAAACGGGCGTTCGTCCAGGACCTCAAGTCCGAGGTTATGGAAGTACGGCAGGATCTGGCTCAGGCTCTTGGGTTCGAGCATGTAGAGCTTGACCCTGGCATCCTCCTCCAAGGTGGCGCCGGCGCCTTCGGGAAGGTAAACGTGAACGCCGGGCCGCTCCTGCCGGCCGACGGTGTCCCGTTCTGCGGCAGCCCCGTACTTTTCGAACCGGGCAATGTCCTCAAGCGCGTCCTCAACTTCGTAGTCCACCCGGTAGCTGGCAGGGAACGCCTCGGCCCAAATGGCGGCGAGTTCCTTGGCCTCGGCCGCGTCCCGGCCCTCGCGCAGGACTTCCGCGATGCCTTCACTCCAGGACCTCGCCGCGCGGACCAGCCGCTTTTCCAGTTCGTCGCTGTTGACATGGCTGACGTCGGAGTCCTTGGGCAGCCGGATGCGGAAGAACAAACGGGCAAGCGCCGACTCGGTCATGCGGGCTTCGTAATCGATCGAAACTGCCTGGAACGTTTCCCGCAGTTCCTGTTCGATGCGGAGCCTGACGTTTGTGGTGTAGCGGTCGCGGGGCAGATAGACGACTGCGGACATGAAACGCCCGTAAATGTCGGGCCTCAGGAACAGCCTGGTGCGCCGCCGCTCCTGCAGCTTCTGGATTCCGAGCGCGGTTGCGGCAAGGTCGGGAACTTCGATCTGGAAGAGTTCGTCGCGGGGGTAGGTCTCCAGGATCCCCAGGAGGTCCTTGCCCGAGTGGGAGTCCGGCGGGAAGCCTGCGTTCTGCAGCACGGCGTACACCTTCTCCCGGACAATGGGAATGTCGCGGACGGAGCCGGCGTAAGCGCTGGTGGCAAAGAGTCCAATGAAGCGGCGCTCGCCGTTGACATTGCCCGCGGCGTCGAAGCTTTTGATGCCGATATAGTCCAGGTAGGCCGAGCGGTGCACCGTGGAACGTGAGTTGGCCTTGGTGATGACGAGGGCACGCTTTTCCCGCGCCTTCTTGCGGCCGGTGTCGGTAAGGTGCTGGATGTGCGGGGAGTCGGCGGCGGCGCGCAGCAGCCCGAGGCCGCTGTCTTCGCGCAGTTCAAGGACGTCTTCGCCGTCGACATTGAGCAGGTCGTACTCACGGTAGCCGAGGAACGTGAAGTTCCCGTCGTCAAGCCACCGCAGGAGGTCCTTGGCCTGCCGGAGTTCGGCAATCTGCGCGGAGTTGGCCACCCGGTCCAGGCTTTCGGCGATCTCCAACGCTTTTTGCCGCATCCTGGGCCAGTCCTCGACGGCGGCACGGACGTCGTTCAGCACGCGGGTCAGCCCGGCGAGCAGGGATGCCTTCGCTTCGTCGGAGATGCGGTGGATTTCGACGGCGATCCACGACTCCATGTGCGAGGCGTTTTCACCCTGGGCGATGAGGTGGGAGAGGCTGGGCATTGCCGCAGTGTCGCCGCTGGAAATGCCCAGGTGCGCCGGAACCCTGTTGACCTTGACGAGTTCACCGGTGTCCCGGTTCCTGGTGGCTACGAACAGCGGGTGGACAACGAATCGGATGGCCGCGTGCTGCCGGACGAGTTCCGCGTTCACGGAGTCGACGAGGAACGGCATGTCGTCGGTGACGACGAAGATGACGCTGCTGTCCTCTTCGTCCACGATCGAGATCTTTGCCTGTCCGGGCTGTCGTATGGATGCTGCCCGGCGGTGTTCCCCGGCCCGGGCCTCCAGGACATCGCGTGGGTAGCTTCGGGCATCCTCCTCAGCCAGGTGCTGGTAGTAGTCCCCCATGAAACCTTCAAGACCTTCAATAGAGAGGGGCTGGTCCTCCACACTGGATCCAGACGACATCGACAACGCCTCCATCAGAGATATTCGCCGCACCTTTGCAGCTCTTATGGCGAGCCTAGTCCTTTGCCCTTCGCCGTGGTGTGGAAGAAAATACAGAGGATCTCAGTTTGCGCTGGTCGGGTGCACAAACCAGGTCGCGGATCGCCCGCCGCAGCGCCGACTCAGGCGCAGCCTCGAGCAGCAGCGATCCGGCCAGGAGTGCAGCGTCGGCAGCAGCTGGGTCATAGGGCAGGAACGTCTTGAGCCCGGAAGCGGGGCCATACCTTTCCCACGCATCCCGCAGTTGGCGCTCAGGGGCCCTTCCCACGGATGAGGAACGCACCTTGTTCATGACGACAGTGGGCGTCGACTGCGGGACTGCGCCTTCCAGCTCGGCAAGCGCACGCACCATCCGGGGCACACCGACCGGATCGGCAGCGCCCACGGCATAGACCGTATCCGCCAGTTCCAGCGGACGCAGTGTCGCCGCGTTCCGCCGCGGAGCCACGGTGTCGAAGCTCAGTTCCTCATCCGCCTCAAGGCAAAAACCGGTGTCCACCACCACAACGTCGGCAATCTGCCGCGCCCGCTCAAGGACCAGCCCAACGGCAGTGGCACGGAGCTCGGTCCATCGATCTGCGCGGGTTATGCCCGTCAGCACCCGGAAGGTACCGGACGCCGTGGCGACAGTGGCGGCCACCTTCCGGAGGGCGTCCGCGTCCAGGAGACCCTGGTCAGCAAGCCTGCATGCCTGCGCCAGGCCGGCCGACTCGTCCAGGAGACCCAATACTGCGGCGATGCTGGCGCCATACGTGTCGGCGTCTACCAGCAAAACATCCCGGCCATCGGAGGCCATCTCCCCCGCAATATTCACCGCGATTGTTGTCCTCCCGGGGGACCCCGCCGGACCCCAGACAACGATAAGCTCTCCGGTTGGGTCAGCCTCCGCCTCAGGTTCCGGTTGCACGGGATCCGTGGTCAGAGCAGCCCCGGTGTCAGCGGGCGCGCTCAGGTTGGCCGGACGGACCGCGCCGGTCAGCTGTGCCACCGCGTCGGCAATCCTGTCAGACAGCTCCGCCGACTCAACCCCCGTCAAGGCAGAGGCGACACGTATTTTGCGCAGCCTGGCTGCCTCCTCTGCGCTGTCCGTCAGGGCGATGATTGCCACCCCAACTGCTCCCAGGCGGTCGACGAGGGAAGCAGTTAACCCCTCGGACCCTTCGGCCACCACGGCCGCCCTCGCCAGTCCGCTCTGGCAGGCCGCGAGAAGCTCCGGAAGTTCAGCACACCGTCGAACCACCGTGACCGGACCGTGCAGACGTTCAAGGCCGCCCACCAGGTCCTCGCGGCTCTGGCCCACGGTGACGACCGGGATACTCATCGTGCGCCGCCCGGATTCCACACCACGGATATCTTCGCCTCATTGGCCTGGGCACCCAGCAACGCGGGCATCTGCTTGTCCTCCACAAGTACCATCAGCACAGTGGTCTTTGACGATCCAAGGGCGGTGGACCCGGTGGTGACCTCTGCAATTTCCGCTCCGGGAAGGATGAGCTTCGGCTCGCTGAATCCGTTCTTTGCATCCGGCTGGGCCACCCAGACGTCCACCCGGGCACCGGCGACTGCCTGCGACGGCAAGGTCTGCCCGGTACTGAGGGCTACAGGCTTCCGGTCCAACTGGTCCACCTCACCAAGGCTTGCCCTGGGAACCAACTGGTCCTTTGCGATCCTTTGCATGGCGACAACATCCTGGGGCAACCCGGCCTCCACGGTGATGTAGTGCTGCTCGGTGTCGCCCAGCCGGACCTTGGCGCGGACCACGTTCTCCAGCGTCAGGCGCTCACCAACAGCAATGCCGTCCCGTGCCGCATATACCTCGGTGGTACGGTCCGCACTGCCGACAAGAAAGGTGACACCCGCGACGGATACCAGGACGAGGAGAACGCCTACCAGCAGCCGCGGGTCCTTCCACGATGGACGTTTCAGCCGTGGTGCACTGGCACTTGAATCAGGAACCATACCGTTCTCCCCCTAGGTATACCGGACCTGTCCGCTGTGGCCGGACTCCTCATTGTTACCGCAAGGCCCCGCGAACAAAAGTCATTTATCCAAACGTGGGCAATCTGTGGAAAACGGGCACAAACTGCGCCATGTGATGGCAAAATGGTTTTATGCCAAGGTTCCTCACTCTCGCGGACGTCGCTGAGCAGCTCCAAATCAACTCCCCTGCCGCGTACGCCTTGGTCCGCAGCGGTGAGCTGAAGGCCATCCAAGTGGGCGGCCGCGGGCAATGGCGTGTTGAAGAGAAGATGCTGGAGCAGTACATCGAGGAACGCTATGCCGAAGCCAGCCGCGTGATCCAGGAATCACGCTCCAAGTCCGTTTGACGCTGTTAGGTTCCGCCGGCTTTGTGCGACCTGATCAGCGCCAGCGCAGAGAACGGGATGGCTGAAACCTGGCCAACGCTTTGGCTCCTCCGCACCTCGCCGGGAACAACAGCAGCCAGGTCAATATAGTCCCTGCCAACACGGTCGATGACGCCGACCAAGCGTGCCGTTCCGGTTCGGCCGCCGATCGTCACCGAGAGCTCGGCCCGGTCGCGGGCGAGGCCCCTCAGGGCATGGGAAAGTCCGATGGACCGGCGGACCACTGAATTCTCGGCCCACGCATGCCTGCCCAGGCCGACGTAGCGTGCAACGGCCGTATAAGGAATAAGCACCTGGTGCCGATCTTCGTCCAGGACCAGCGCATCAGCTCCTGCGTGCGTCAGTTCCCCGTGCGCTGATTCGCCGCACAGGAGGTGGACGCCGATCCGGTATCCGACGACGGCGCGAAGCCTGTGTTCGAGCGGCAGGTTCACCATCTCGACCCGTGTCCGCTCATTGACCTCGGTGTTTAAGGCCAGCCGGTCGGCCTCCGCGAGTTGGCTTTCCATGTCGTTGAAGAGTGCATCCCAGCGCATTCCGCAAGCGTAGGGTTCCTTGTCCGGCCCGTCAACGCGCCATCTTTTTCATTCCAACGTCTGGACAAACGACCGAAGAGCAGTTCAAATTGATTCAATACGCATCAAACCGCATCAAACAACATCAAAGGTGGCATAATGAGATACTCCGGCGAGAAGCAATGGGCCGATGCCGCCATGGTGCTGGCCTTGCTGGTGCTTGGCATCTTGCTCACCCTGCTCGGAGCGGGCCTGATGGCACAGTGGCAGGAGTCAGCTGCCCGTCACCAGGACTCCTCGGTAGAGGCCATCCTGGCGGCGGTCGCGACGGCAGCCGGCACCGGCCTTCTGCTCTGGTGGGTTCTTTCCTTCCTGGGCGCGGGAGCGTCCGTCCTCTTGGATCGCGTGGGACGGCGCCGGGCTGCGTCGGCCGCACGAAGGCTCTCACCGGCGTTCATGCAGCGGGCGGTGGTTGCGGCACTTTCGATACAGCTGGTCACAGGGGCCGCGGCAAATGCCGTGATGCCCGCGCCCGGACCAGAGTGGACGCCAACCCAGGGGCATTCCTCGTCGGCTCCGTCCTTCCCAGCCACTCCCGACGACGCTCCGACGCCCTACGCGACCGAAACTCGACGCGGCATGCAGGTGCCACGCCAACTGGTTCCGGCCGAAGAACCATCAGCCAGCCGTGTTGGCCCGTCGCCGGCCTGGAGCCCCACCACCCAGCCATCCGCCACGGCGCTCAATCCCGGATGGCAGCCTGCTGGCCTTGTGGTGGAGCCCGGCCTGCTGGCCGCACCGGGAACCAGGGCCATGGCCGGTCCGCAGCAGGTTACCCCGGCAAAGGGCAGCCAAGCAGGGGCAGTGACCGTACTCGCTGGCGACACGCTGTGGGACATCGTATCGGCCCACTTGGGGCCGGAAGCATCGGACGTGGACATAGCCCTCGAATGGCCGCGGTGGTATGCAGCGAACCGCGAACTGATCGGCGGGAGCCCAGATGTCCTGCTTCCGGGCCAGATCCTCCAGGCACCCACAGCACCCTAGCTGCCGTCGTTTGCTTGCCGGACCGTCCATCCGGTCCTGCTCACCCGCACGCCCAACCGAAATCCCAGCCCACTGATGGGCCACCACACCGGACCTGCCCGATCAGGTTGTCCAAAGTGCCCGGCCTGCCCATAAGACCACCAGCCATTCGAAGCAAGGGGAACCCAATGACCGCAGTGACACCTATCCGGGCCGTCGAAGGGCCGGCTGCCGATACCAGGAACGGCGGGAGGGCGCTCGGGCAGACCCCGTCAGCGACAACGCCGTCGACGCCCGCGGGGTACTCTGCCGGCCCACCCTCCCTGCGACCGGTGGATGAGGCCGCGGAAGTCAGGGCCATCACCCGCGGGACTGTGCAGGCTTCCATGGAGGTCCTCGCCGGAATCCGTCCCATCCACCAGTTGGCACGGCGCTTGGATCCACGGTGCCTGGCGGCGCTGCAGCACCGGGCAGCGCTGATCAGGCGCGAGCTTACGAGGACGGGCAATCCTGCATTGGCCCGGCTGCATCGGAATTCGATGGTCCGCTCCGTACGGGTATGTGAGGTGGCCGACGGAATCTATGAGGCCAGCGCAGTGGTGGTGGATGATGTACGGGCTCGTGCCGTTGCCGTCCGTCTTGAGCACAGCAAGCAGGTCTGGCGGATAGTTGAACTGGTCATCGGCTGACCCTTTGGAAATGCCGGTGCGGGCGAAAGATACAAACGTAGCGCAATGCGAAACAGGGCAGGGACGGATCCGTCCCTGCCCTGTTTCACCGCCGCTGGCGGCCGTTCACAGTCGTGCTGCTACCGCTTCTTCTTCTTTGCAGGACGTTTGGCCGCATCCTGGGCAGCTGCCTTCGCAGGGTTGCCGGAGCGTCCGCCTCCCGACCGGGTTTCCACCCGGGTCTGGGTTCCACCGCTCTCACTGGGAGCCGTATACTGCAGCTGCGCCGGCCTCTCGGGGGCTTCAAGTCCAGCGGCGTGAACCTGCGGGTCCACGTGCTCGGTGTGGCCGCCGGCAGCATCCGGCACCACGACGTCCTGGGCCGGGGTTACCTCCACCTCGAGGTTGAAGAGGAACCCGACGCTTTCCTCCCGGATGGCTTCCATCATGCTTTGGAACATGGCGAAACCTTCGCGTTGGTACTCCACCAGAGGATCGCGCTGTGCCATTGCGCGCAGGCCAATGCCCTCCTTGAGGTAATCCATCTCGTAGAGGTGTTCCTGCCACTTGCGGCCGATGACGGAAAGGACCACACGGCGCTCGAGCTCCCGCATGCTCTCGGAACCGATTACCTCCTCACGGGCCTGGTACACCAAGCGGGCGTCGGAGAGAATTTCCTCCTTCAGCAGTTCCACCGTAACCTTGGACTTGCCGCCCGCCTCGTCGATGATGTCTTCGGCCGTCACGCTGACAGGGTAAAGCGTCTTGAGGTTTGTCCACAGCTGGTGGAAGTCCCAGTCGTCGCCGTTCCCTTCTGCGGTTGCGGCGTCAATCAGCGCCGTGATGGTGTCCTCCACGAAGAACTGCACCTTCTCGTGGAGGTCGTCGCCTTCAAGGATGCGCCGGCGGTCACTATAGATCGCTTCGCGCTGGCGGTTGAGGACGTCGTCGTACTTCAGGACATTCTTGCGCTGCTCGGCGTTTCGGCCTTCCACCTGTCCCTGGGCGGAGGCGATGGCCCGCGACACAAGCTTTGATTCCAGCGCGACGTCGTCCGGGACGGAGCTGTTCATCAGCCGTTCCGCGGCTCCCGAGTTGAAGAGCCGCATAAGGTCATCCGTGAGCGACAGGTAGAACCGGGATTCGCCAGGGTCGCCCTGGCGTCCAGACCGGCCGCGGAGCTGGTTGTCGATGCGGCGTGACTCGTGGCGTTCGGTGCCCAGGACGTAGAGGCCACCGAAGTCCAGGACTTCCTCGTGTTCATCCTTCACGGACTGTTTGGCTGCTTCGAGCGCCGCGGGCCAGGCGGCTTCGTACTGTTCGGAGTTTTCCTCCGGATCCAGTCCGCGCTTGGCGAGTTCAGCGACTGCCGTGAACTCGGCATTGCCGCCCAGCATGATGTCAGTGCCGCGGCCGGCCATGTTGGTGGCCACGGTGACAGCGCCCTTCCGGCCCGCCTGGGCAACGATGGCAGCTTCCCGGGCATGGTTCTTGGCGTTTAGGACCTCGTGGCGGATGCCTTCCTTGGCGAGCAGCTTGGACAGGTACTCGCTCTTCTCCACGCTGGTGGTGCCCACGAGGACGGGCTGGCCTTTTTCGTGCCGTTCGGCGATATCGCGCACCACGGCGTCGAACTTCACAACCTCGTTCTTGAACACGAGGTCCGACTGGTCGATCCGCTGCATGTCCCGGTTGGTGGGGATGGCCACGACGCCCAGCTTGTAGGTGCTCATGAACTCGGCGGCCTCGGTCTCGGCGGTACCGGTCATTCCGGAAAGCTTGCCGTACATGCGGAAGTAGTTCTGCAGCGTCACGGTGGCCAGGGTCTGGTTTTCCGCCTTGATCTCGACGCTTTCCTTGGCCTCGATCGCCTGGTGCATGCCTTCGTTATAGCGCCGGCCCGCCAGGATGCGGCCGGTGTGCTCGTCAACGATCAGCACTTCGCCGTCCAGGATGACGTAGTCCTTGTCCCGTTTGAACAGTTCCTTGGCCTTGATGGCATTGTTCAGGAACCCGATCAGCGGGGTGTTCGCGGATTCGTACAGGTTGGAGATGCCAAGGTAGTCCTCGACCTTTTCGATCCCGCTCTCCAGCACGCCCACCGTGCGCTTCTTTTCGTCGACCTCGTAGTCCTTCTCGGGCTGCAGCCGGAGCACCACTTTGGCGAATTCGCTGTACCAGCGGTTGGTGTCCCCCTGCGCCGGGCCGGAGATGATCAGCGGGGTGCGCGCCTCATCGATAAGGATGGAGTCAACTTCGTCGACGATGGCAAAGTGATGGCCGCGCTGGACCAGTTCGGTCCGGTCCCAGGCCATGTTGTCGCGCAGGTAGTCGAACCCAAACTCGTTGTTGGTTCCGTAAGTGATGTCCGCGGCATACTGCTGGCGGCGCACGGCCGGATCCTGGTTTGCGAGGATGACGCCGCTGGTCAGGCCAAGGAAGCGGTAGACGCGGCCCATGAGCTCGGACTGGTATTCGGCCAGGTAGTCGTTGACGGTGACCACGTGGACGCCCTTGCCGGTGAGGGCATTCAGGTAGGCGGGAGCGGTCGCCACCAGGGTCTTGCCTTCACCGGTTTTCATTTCAGCGATGTTGCCCAGGTGCAGCGCGGCGCCGCCCATCAGCTGGACGTCGAAGTGGCGCATCCCCAAGGTGCGGGAGGAAGCTTCGCGCACGGCGGCGAAGGCCTCCGGAAGCAGGTCGTCGAGCTTTTCGCCGTCCCCGTGGCGTTCGCGGAGGCGGTCGGTCTCCTCACGCAGCTCGGCGTCGGTAAAGGTCTTGAATGAATCTTCGAGGGCGTTGATTGAATCGGCATAGTTCCGCAGCTGCCGGAGTGTTTTCTTGTCACCCGTGCGGAGAATTTTTTCGATAAGTGATGCCACGTGAAGATGCTCCCAGTCTGAACCGCCGAATTCTGGCGTGTTCAGTCTACGGGAGAGACACGCGGCCGTTGCCCCTTTTCCCTGAGAGCGGATCCTCCTCAAAGGCGTGACAGCTCCCGCCCCAGCCCCGCAGCGAGGTCCCCTGCCGGCCCCACTTCCACATCTGGCAGGCCCAGCCATTGGCCCATCAGCTTCAGCTCGGAAGCGAGTTCGACCGCGGTATCCGCCGGTGCGTCCGGCTCGGCAAAGGCGGATCTCACCAGCAGCCGGCCACCGGTCCGGTCCGCCTTCAAGTCAACGCGGGCAACGATCCTGTCCCGCAGCAGGAAAGGCAGGACGTAGTAGCCGTAACGCCGTTTAGGCTCCGGGGTGTAGATCTCGATCCTGTAGTGGAAGCCGAACAGTTCCCACAGGCGCCGGCGTTCAAAGACCAGGGAATCGAACGGGCTCAACAGCGCTCGGCCGGTGGCACGCCGTGGGAGTGCCGCTTCGACGTGCCGGAAGACCTCCCGCCCCCATCCCGACACACTGACGGGTTCCAACCTGCCTTGCTCCACCAGGTGCTCAACGGCCAGCGCAGTTGCCTTGACGGGAGTCCGGAAGTAGTCGGCGAAGCAGCGGATGCTTCCAATCCCGTGCGCCTGGGCGGCCGCGTCTGTCAGCCGGTGGAGCGCAGTTGTGGAATCCATTTCCCGTCCCGCCGGGGCCGGGTACGGGAGCACCTTGGAGGTCAGCGTGTACCTGCGCTCGAATTGGCCGGTCCTAGAGGCCGCCGACACCAGCCCTTCTTCGAAGAGGTGTTCCAGGACCCGTTTCACGGCGTTCCAGTTCCACCCCCAGTTGGCCGTCTGCTTTTCCTCGACATGGCCAAGCCGGGCAGTGAGCTCCGTGGCCGTCATCGGCCTGGCCCGGGCGAGGACCGCCAGGATCCTGGCCGCCACGTCATTGCGCAGTTCGGGGTCCAGTCGGGAAGCGCCCACCCAGGCCCGCTTTTGCCACAGAAGCAGGTCCTGGTAATGCTCGGGCCGGATGTAGCTGGCTTCGTGCGCCCAGTACTCCAGCATGCGGCGGGGGTGGCTGCCGGACATGCGCTGCAGGATGTCCCGGTCGTAATCGCCAAGGCGTGAATAGAAGGGCAGGAAGTGGCTTCGGACCAGGACGTTCACGGAATCGATCTGGACGAGCTGGAGACGGGCAAAAGTACGGCCCACCGCCCGTGCTGTCACGGGGCCGGTGGGCCGTCCTTTGTGGAGTCCCTGCGCTGCCAGTGCGACCCGCCGTGCCTGGTCGAGGCTCAGCGTTGCCGGCAAGTCAGTCCTCTCAGGTGTTGGTTTGTTCCTGCTCTAGGCGTTGGCGGCCGCGTCGTCGGAGCGGTAGGCAAGAACTTTCTCCTCCACGACGGTGTCCCCCGGCTCGCATTCGTGGTCCAGGGTGATGACGCCGTAGGTCCAGCCGCGGCGGCGATAGACGACGGACGGCGTGTTGGTCGCCTTGTCCACGAAGAGGTAGAAGTCGTGTCCGACGAGCTCCATATTGTCTACGGCATCGTCGAGGGAGAGGGACGCAGCGGGAAAGACCTTGCGCCGGATCAGCACCGGCGACTTTCCGGCCGGGATGTCGTTGTCCACATCGTAAGGCGATTTTTCTTCCGGGGCCTGCGCGCTTTCGCTGCGGTGGTTGGCCTCAAGGTACAGCGGTTCGTGGGCGCTGGCTGGTTCGAGTGAGGCAGTCGCCTCGCGGACAGCCTTGGGCGTGTGGCGTCCGTGGTGGACCTTCTTGCGGTCCTTGGCCCGCCGGAGCCGTTCAAGCAGTTTGTTGTAAGCGAGGTCAAAGGCGGCAAATTTGTCTGCGGCGCTCGCTTCGGCACGGATTACGGGTCCCCGGCCCAGGACGGTCACCTCAACTGTCAACTGGTCGCCGGTTTGCCGGGCATTGGTCTCCTTGGAGACTTTGGCGTCAACCCGCTGGACCTTGTCGCCCAGCGATTCGATCTTTGCGATCTTCTCCCCGGCGTATTCGCGGAACCGGTCTGAAACTGTCAGATTTCGTCCGCTGATCATAAACTCCATGGTGCCCTCCAAATGACTTCGGTGACACGACGGCGGCACTTCCCTGGGCCGGGCTGTCTGACAGTCGAGCCCCTCTCCGAGCCGCCATCGAAAGGTACATTCTGTTCTTGGTACCCACCACCGACGTTAGTTCATAGCCACCTGTTATTCATCCTTTCCCGGTTTATTTTTTTCTAAGTCATGATCACTTCCATGAGTTGGAGAGGCGGGGGCTCCGGGGCCCCCGGCAGCGGGTGGGCGTGTCGCCGCAAGCACGACGGCGCCCCTCACCTGGGCGCCGGCCAGGTGCAGTGCACGGGCTGCCTCCCCAATGGTGTAGCCGGTTGTCAGGACGTCGTCAATGATGATGCAGGCCCGGCCTGCGACCTTTGCCCGGGCCCCGGATTTGACCTGCATGGATCCCCGGACGCGCTGAGAGCGGGCTCCCCTGCCCAGGCCTTTCTGGCCACCCGGGCCGTTGTGCCCCAGCAGCGGGCCGGGCGCGGAAGTCTTGGCCAGAACATCCGCAACCGTGAGGCCCTGAAGCTGCGGTGCCGCCTCTTTCAGGAGCACGTGGACCGGGCTGAACCCCCGGTTCACGTAGGCCGCTGTGCTGGTTGGTACCGGGATCAGCAGGATCCCGGTACCCTCATGGGCTGCTGCCCTGACAGCTGCCCCCAGTGCGCGGCCCAGGCTCCTGCCGAGCTGATGCTGGCCGTGTCGCTTGAACGACAACAAGCCCTGCGCCAGCTCGTCGCGGTACACCCCGGCTGCCACAACGGGCAGCATGACGGTTCCGGCCACATCCATCAGGGCCGGGGCTCCGCTTTCCGCCCTGAAGGGTCGCCTGGTGAGGTGGCGGATGCGGCTGCCGCAGGATGGGCACAGGGTCCGGTCTTCCGCTCCGCAGCAGATGCAATCCACCGGCACCGCCAAGGCGAGAAGGTCGCCCGCGGCGCCGGCCAACCAGTCAATAAGGCGCAGGAGGGCGGCGGCGTGTTCAGCCCGATGCAGCGCCGCCCGGGGCGGGGGCGGTTGAAGATCCGGGTCCATTCCCCGGCTCTCCCGATGGCCCCAACCACCAGCAGCGTTTCCGTGTGATAAACCTTTCACAGTCCCACTATCACTCAGCCCCGGCGGCACCTGCAGGTCGGATCGGGGCTATGTGGATAGCCGGGGTCAGCCCGGGAACGCAGGATCGATGGGGCCCTTGATTTGGGGGGACCAGCCGTTGCCGAGTCGCTGGAAGATGCCCTCGCCCGACTGGACGTAGATGTCGTCCGCACCATTTCCGGCGCTGATGGCGACCAGGCCCGGCCAGGGAGCCAACTGCTGCGGTTGCCCGGATGTGAGGGACAGCAGTTCCGGCGTGACATTCGCAGCGGCCGCCCCCTTCATGACGGCAACGGTGGTGCCGTTCACCCAGACCCCCTGATCGGGATCGCCCGCAGTCACCAGGGTGATGGGCGGGGTCAGTTCGCGCGGCGTGCCGTCACCGGCACGGATGACACCCGTCACCTGTACCTTGGACTTCCCGTTCTGTTCGGATATGACCAGGGCGCGCACACCGTCGCGTGAAATGCGGAATTCCTTCACCGTGCGCCCGGCCAGCCACGCGGGTGCCAGGTTCACGGACGGGACAGGTGCGCCCTCCGCCACCCCTGTGGGGTGGAACGCCGCCACTTCGGTGGAACCGGTGGCACCGGGCCCGGCCGTCCACACCCAGTCGTTGGCACTGAAGGAGGGCCCGCTGAGGGTGCTTCTGGTGGTCAGGGCGCGGGCGGGCTGCCCGGGACTGATGCTGTACAGGGTGGTACGGCCCTCATTGAGGAACGCGGCAGTCTGCGACACCGGCGATTCCGCGGGGTACCGGGGGTTGAGCGCGGAGACCGACTGCATATCCGGCAGCGGGGAGACGCGGTTGTTTTCATAGCGCACCAGTTCGTTGCCGCTGACGGCGATCTGGCGCGACGGCACGGTTTTGTCCAACACCGGAGGAAGAACGGACCCGTTGTCCTCCACCCGGACCAGGTCCTGGTTGGCGCGCAGTTCAACATTGACCACATCCGGCTGGCTGCGGAATGTCAGGGTCAGCTGCATCTGCATGCGGAGCCGGTCCTCCGAGGATGTTTCGGTCAGCTCCTTTGCCGTCAGATCCACCTGCGCGGCCCCGGATACCACCGGCACGGATTCGCGGGCCAGCTTGATCCCGGAGGGGAAAGCGCTGACGACGGCGCCGCGCAGGTAGGGAGCGGGGCCGGCCAGCAGCGCGCTGGTCATGGCTTTGACGGTCTTGTTCTTCAGGAACCACCGGACGTCGGGGATGGCGTACGTGAAGGTGGGGTCGTAGAAGTAGATGGGGTAGGCGCCGTAGATTACCTTGAACGTTTCCTCCGCGATGGCGGTCCCGTCCGGGATGGCGGAGATCCTCCACTCCCCGTCCACCTGAGTCAGGGTAACGGGAATCCGTTCCACTGTTCCCGGTGGCGACTGGGTGGCGATGCCGTCCGCGTCCACGGTGTAGGAGACATCCAGCTCATAGTTGAAGACGTTGTCTGTGCCGGTGGGGACAACACGGGCCTCCCTGTACACCAGAGAGCGCTTGTCCGGTTTCCAGGACACGGCCGATGCCTGCGTCAGGTACTGGCGGGCCACCGCGTAGTCGTCTTCATAGCCGCTGCCTGCCCGGTAGAAGTAATCGATGATGGTCTCAGGTGACGCACCTGGCTGCGGTGCTGCCGGAAGAAACACGGGTGCGCTGACGTTGCCGGCGCTGCTTTCGCTGCTTTTGCCCACCGGGCCGGATGTGGGGATCCGGGCGCAGCCCGACAGGAAGACGATCAGCAGTGCAAGCAGTGCCGCGGGGTACTTGGCGTGGCGCACATCGGCCCTCATGGTTTCTCCTCGGGCGCACGCACCGGAGCAGGCTTGGCCGCACCAGTCTCCAGCAGCAGCATGTTTTTGTGGTCCTGTTCTGCCGGAATGCTCCCCGGGGCCCCCTGGATGGTGGAATCCTTGGGTTCCAGCTGCACGGGCGAGTCCGTGATTTCGCCATCCTTGCGCAACGGAAGGGTCAGGCGAAAGTTGGCGCCGTCGCCTTTCCTGCCCCACGCCTGCAGCCAGCCGTGGTGCAGCTTTGTATCCTCCATGGCGATGGACAGCCCCAGGCCGCTGCCTCCCGTGGTGCGTGCGCGGGCAGGATCGGCGCGCCAGAACCTGTCAAAGACACGGGCAGCCTGTGCCTGGTCCATTCCAATCCCGTGGTCCCGGACAGCAACGCCCGCGGCCGTTCCATTTGCCGCGACCGTGACCGTCACCGGTTTGCCCTCACCGTGCTCCACTGCGTTCAGGATCAGGTTCCGCAGAATCCTGTCAATCCTCCGGGCATCCATTTCCACGATCAGGGCACCTTCCGGGGCCGTGTAAATGATCTCGGAGCCGTACTCCGCGGCCACCGGCGCCGCACCTTCGATGGCGTGGGCGATCACCTGGAGGAGGTCCTCGGGCTCTGCATCCAGCACTGCCACGCCTGCATCGAACCGGCTAATTTCGAGCAGGTCGGAGAGGAGGGACTGGAACCGCTCCACCTGGTTGTACAGCAGCTCTGCAGACCGCTTGTTGATGGGGTCGAAGTCGTCACGGGCCTCATACAGCACCTCTGCTGCCATGCGGACCGTGGTCAGCGGCGTCCGCAGCTCGTGCGAGACGTCGGAGACAAAGCGTTGCTGCATCTGCGAGAGCGTGGCCAGTTTGGTGATCTGCTCCTGGAGGCTGGCGGCCATGTGGTTGAAGGAGGCGCCAAGGCGGGCCACTTCGTCCTCACCCCTTACCACCATGCGTTCCTGCAGCTGCCCGGCCGCCAGCTTCTCCGACACCATGGCGGCGTGGCTCACCGGGCTCACCACGTTGCGGGTCACGTACCAGGCCACGGCACCGATCAGGAGGACCAGCACTGCGCCGCCCGCCCACAGGACACTCTGGATCTCATTCAGCGTCTGCTGCGCTGAGTTCAGGTCATAGATCAGGTACAGCTCGTAGACGGTGCCGTTGAAGGTCACTTTGTTTCCGACGGCGATACCCGGCCGGTCCTCGGTGCCTACGGGAATAACGGTGGAGGCCCAGTACTGGTCCTTCCCCGACTGCTGGACGGCCTTGCGCAGCTCAGGGGGAATGACACTGACCGTCAACTGGTCGGAGGCCCGCGATTCCACCCAGCGGTTCCGGGGCTTGGTCTGCTCCGGCATGGCCTCGAAGACATAACGGCGCTGGATCACGGAGCCGCGGCCCTCCACCGCGTTCAGGGTGTCGTAGACCAGGGTGATGACGCTGGACTGGTCGGTGACCTGGGCGCCGTCGAACGTCTCCTGGACCTGCTTGACGTTGTAGCGGGTCTCCGACTCCGCCTGCGTCAGCCGCTCCTGGAACAGGTTGTGGGCTATCTGGTTGGACAGGTAGGCGCCGACGACAGCGAACGAGGTGACGGCAAGCATCAAAGTGGTGAGGACGGTACGGAACTGCAGGGACCGTCGCCAGCGCTGCTGCAGCGCCCGGCCAAGGTACCTCAGGCCCGGAAGGAACCGGCGGACACCCGTCCGGACGAGCCTGGCCACGCGCAACGCCACGATCAGGGCACGCCGCTGCCAGATCCGTGCCCGGAAAGCCATGTGCCGAAGACCGGGAGTCGCAGGGTTGCCAGTACCGGACCCGCCCTGGGCGGTGCTGTCCTGGCTCAGGCTGGTTTCCGCGGTGTGCGGGGTTGCGCGCTGATCCGGTTCACCGTCCTGCGCGGCGGGTTCAGACCCCTGCTTTGTAGCCGACACCACGCACCGTCAATACAACTTCCGGAGCTTCCGGGTCCTGCTCGATCTTGGACCGCAGGCGCTGGACGTGGACGTTGACCAGACGGGTGTCGGCGGCGTGGCGGTAGCCCCAGACCTGCTCCAGCAGCAGTTCCCGGGTGAAAACCTGCCACGGCTTGCGCGCCAGCGCCACCAGCAGGTCGAACTCCAGCGGTGTCAGGGAGATCCGCTCACTGCCCCTGCTGACGGTGTGCCCGGCGACGTCGATGGTGATGTCAGCGATGCGAAGGGTTTCGGGGGCCTTCTGGTCCCCGGGACGAAGGCGGGCGCGGACGCGTGCAACAAGTTCGGCAGGCTTGAACGGTTTTGGCACATAGTCGTCGGCACCGGATTCCAGTCCGCGGACCACGTCGGAGGTATCGGACTTGGCAGTCAGCATGACGATGGGCACGTCGGACTCGCCGCGGACCTGCCGGCAGACCTCGATGCCATCCATGCCGGGAAGCATGAGGTCGAGCAGGACCAGATCCGGGCGCGATGACCGGAAAACGTCGAGGGCCTGGGCGCCATCGGCACAAAAGACCGGCTCGAAGCCGTCATTACGGAGGACAATTCCAATCATCTCGGCCAGCGCTTCGTCATCATCTACCACCAGAATGCGTGCCTTCATAGCTATATATTCCCTTATCGGGATGGGTTTGTCCTGTTGAGCGGCTTCCGGCATGGCGGGCCACTAGGCCGTCCGACGCCGGAACTATAGTCTTGGGGTCATGTCCTGCGTTGCCAGTGCGCGCTTTTTGGCGAACGGCGCGCGGGGCAGGCGGACTGATATGGGGGAGGAAATCAGTGTCACCACAGGAGTCAGGTCCCGGGGATCCCACGCAGGGGTGGCCGGGCGATGGACACGACGACGGCGGGTCCGCCCCGGCGGGTGGCCGCGGCACGGTGCCGCCTGCTTGGGAGCAGCCGTGGGCACCCCCGCAGCAGCCGCAGTGGCAACCGCGTCCCGGACAGTACCCGAACGGCGACCAGTATCCCAACCCCCAGTACCCCGGCGGCACTTACCCCGGCGCTTCCTACGGTGCCTCCCCCTATGGCCAGCCCCGCTACGCAGCCCCGCCCAAACCGGGCATCATTCCGTTGCGCCCACTGATGTTCGGGGAGGTCCTGGACGGTTCCTTCCAGGCCATCAGGCGCAACGGCAAGGCGATGCTCGGCGCCGGCGTCCTGGCACAGTCGCTGTCGGCCATCCTCGCGGCAGTGCTCACAGGGGTGCTCGCCACCTCGTCCGGGTCCATCGAAACCTGGGCGGAGACGGCGAGCAGCGGGGACATCGCCTCCCTGGGGATCGGGCTGATGGCCAGCTTTGCCCTGCTGTCCATCCTGTCGGTGTTCATGTCCGCTGTCCTCCAAGGCGCCATGGTGGTCCCCGTGGCCCGCTCCGTCCTGAACCGGCCCACCGGCTTCCGCCGGATGCTGTCGCTGGCGCGGCCAAGGATCGGAGCGCTGATCAGGCTCGCGGCGCTGCTCGTTGCCGCAGCACTGGCCGCGGTGATGCTTTTCTTCGTACTCATCGTGCTCCTGTTCTCCAACGTCCGCGGCACCGCCGCACTGCTGGTCATCCCCCTAATGATGGGCTTCGGCGCCGCATTCCTCTGGGTGGCGATCAAGCTCATGGTGGCCCCTGCCGCCGTCGTCATCGAAGAACTGGGCGCCTTTGCCGGGCTCCGCCGCTCCTGGGAACTGACCCGGGCCAATTGGTGGCGCATCCTTGGCATCACCCTGCTGGTGGGGATCCTGGTGGCTGTCATCACCCAGGTAGTCCTGATCCCTGCAGGCATCCTGCCCAGGGTCCTGTCGGACGTTGTGTCACCGCACGGCGGCAGTGGACGGGATGCGGGGCTGGCCGTAGCCATAGGCATCATCACCGCGGTAGTCGGAGCCCTTGTGGGCGCGGTTGGCTACGCCTTCCAGACCTCTGTCATGGCGCTGCTTTATATGGACCTGCGGATGCGCAGGGACGGACTGGACATCGCCCTCCTGCGCCAGCTGGAGACCGGCGCTGATCCTGACGGCATCCCGGGCAGGGGCATCCAGGGTGCAGGCAGCACCCCCTACCCCGGATACGGAACGGCGCCGGGGGCATGGCCGTATGGCCGCTGAACCCCCGGTGCTGCCCGGCGCGGACCAGGCCCGGCGTTGGGCGGCGGAGGAGCTGGCCAAACCCGAGTACCGTGAGGCCGCCCCATCCTGGCTGGACACCCTCTGGCGGAACTTCCTGGACTGGCTGCAGTCCCTGGACGCCTCCCCCGCGGGCAATGCGCCGGTACCGAGCCTAGTCATAGTCCTCGTCATTGCCGCCATCATCGCAGCCGCAGTCATCCTTGCCCGCCCCCGCCTGAACGCCCGGGCCCGGCAGGCAAGCGACGTGTTCGAAAGGGAAACCATCCTCGCGGCCGCGGACTACCGGGACCGCGCGGAAGCGGCGGCCGCGGCCGGAAAGTGGGGGGACGCCGTCGTCGACCGCTTCCGCGCGGTGGTCCGCAGCGCTGAGGGCCGCACCATCCTTGACCCGCAGCCGGGCCGGACAGCGGACGAGGCAGCGCAGGCATTGTCCGTGCCTTTCAACATGGAATCGCGGCGACTGGCCCGCGCGGCGGCCACCTTTGACGCCATCCGCTACGGGAACAGGGCAGCAGGGAGCGCGGATTACCAGGAAATGGCGGGGCTTGATGCCACGCTGGACGCCATGCGGCCGGCCCCCGCCCGCAGCACGGCGCCGCTGCCATGACCGGGTTCCCCACCGCCGGCACGGAGCAGCGAAGCCCCGCACAAGAGCCGGCGCCGGCCATCGGACCCGCGCCGGCAGGATGGAAGTTCCTGGGCGGCACATTGATGGGCTGGCTGCGGCGGCACCGTGGCCTGACCGCAGCTGCAGTGGTTGTCGCAGCCGCGCTGGCGCTGGTCATCGGTACGCAACTCGCTCCCAAGGGCGACACCGTTCCCCTCTCCGTCCACAATGCCGGTCCGCAGGGGGCCAAGGCATTGGGTGAAATCCTCGGCCGGCACGGAGTTTCCGTCCACACCCCGGACCGGTTCGAAGCCGCGCTGGACGACCTGCGCTCCGGCACCTCCCCCACGCTCCTGCTCTACGACAGGAACGGCATCCTGGGCGGGCCGCAGCTGGCCGGCCTGATGGCGGCCGCTGACCGCGTGGTGGTGGTCTCCCCCAGGCTGGAAACCCTCTCCGCCCTTGACAGCAGCATCCACCAGGCTGGCGTCGTTCCCGACGGCTTTCCGGTCCTGGACCCCGGCTGTGCCCAGCCGGACGCGGAAGGAGCGGGACAGGTCACTGGCAAAGGGGGATTTGTGTACGACGGCGGCACCTCCTGCTACCGCGCAGCAGGAACCGCCGGGATGCTTGCCGTCAGCCGTGACGGCCGGCTGGCTGTGTTGGGCAGCACGGCAGTCCTGGGCAACTACAAACTGGATGAACTGGGAAACGCCGGCCTGGCTATCAGGATGCTTGGCGCGTCGCCGGACCTTGTCTGGTACCTGCCCTCGCTTGAGGACGCAGCAGCAAGCGGTTCCGGGAAAACCCTCGACGACCTTGCACCGGACTGGGCCCGCTTCCTGGGCCCCTGGCTGCTCCTGGTGGCGCTGGCTGCCGTGGTGTGGCGGGGCCGCCGCCATGGCCCGCTGGTATTCGAGCCGTTGCCGGTAGTGGTCAAGGCTGTGGAGACGGCCGAGGGACGCGCCCGTCTCTACCAGGACTCGCGTGCCATCGGCCAGGCCCGGGACAACCTGCGGGCCGGGCTGCTGGTAGAAGGCTCCGGCTGGGCCCCGGCGCCACCGCCGAGGACACGATTGCGGCCGCAGCCCGGCTGCTCGGCAGGGATCCCGCCGACGTCCGTGCGCTCCTGAACGAACAGCCCAAAACCGAAGCCCGCCTGGTGGCCTGGTCCCAGGCCCTGGACAAACTGGAAAAAGAGGTCGTGACCCGATGAGTGAACAGAGCAGTGGCCCTGGGGTCCTTAACCCGATGGACTCCAACAGTCCCCTGGATGACGACGGCGCACGGCAGGCCCTGCTTGCCGTCCGCCGCGAGGTGGCAAAGGCGGTGGTGGGACAGGACGCCACCGTCACGGGCCTCCTGATTGCCCTGCTTTCACAAGGGCATGTGCTGCTGGAAGGCGTCCCCGGCGTTGCCAAGACCCTGCTGGTCCGGGCACTGTCCTCCGCACTGAGCCTGGACACCAAGCGGATGCAGTTCACCCCCGACCTCATGCCGGGCGACGTCACCGGCTCGCTGGTCTACGACTCGCACACTTCCGGGTTCAGCTTCCGGGAAGGACCGGTCTTCACCAACCTCCTGTTGGCCGACGAGATCAACCGGACCCCTCCAAAGACCCAGGCGTCACTCCTGGAGGCCATGGAAGAGCGGCAAGTGTCCGTGGACGGGGTATCCAGGCAACTGCCCGCGCCGTTCCTGGTGGCGGCTACCCAGAATCCGGTGGAGTACGAAGGGACCTATCCCCTGCCCGAGGCACAGCTGGACCGGTTCCTGCTCAAGCTGACCATGCCGCTGCCCGAGCGCCGGGACGAAATTGAGGTGATCCGCCGCCACGCGGCCGGGTTCGATCCCCGGGACCTGGCAGCAGCCGGCGTCCGCGCCGTTGCCGGCGCCGAGGACCTGGACCGGGCCCGGGAAGCAGTGACCCGGGTGGCGGTGGAACCGGAAATCATTGGCTACATCGTTGACCTGGTGCGCGCCACCCGGGCAGCCCCTTCATTCCAGCTTGGCGTCTCACCGCGCGGCGCCACGGCCCTGCTGAATACCTCCAGGTCCTGGGCGTGGCTCTCGGGCCGCCCTTTTGTCACCCCTGACGACGTCAAGGTGCTGGCCCTGCCCTGCCTGCGGCACCGGGTGGCGCTGCAGCCTGAAGCCCAGATGGACGGGGTCCGGGTGGACGATGTCCTGGGCGGCATCCTGGCGTCCGTCCCCGTTCCGCGCTGATGGCCGTCTCGGGGCGCTTCGTGGCGGTGGTGCTGCTGGGCCTGGTGCCAGTGCTGGTGTTTCCGGGATGGCCGACCGTACTGGTTACCGCCGCTTTACTCATGGCCCTGCTGGGCGCAGACCTGCTCTTTGCCGGATCCCTTCGGCAGGTCACTGTGGTGCGTGCGGAACCGGCGAACGTGGCGCTCAATAACGCGGCGGAGGCCATGCTCACTGTCCGCAACGGTGGTACCCGTCTGCTCCGTGGATCCTTGAGGGATGGATGGCAGCCCTCGGCCGGGGCGCAGAATCCCGTCCAGGATGTTGACGTCCCGGCCGGCGAGAGCAGGCGGTTCGGGGTCAGGCTCCGGCCGGTCCGGCGGGGAGACCTCGCTGCACCACACGTGACGATCCGCTCCTTTGGTCCACTCGGCCTGGCAGCCCGCCAGCGGACCATCCCGTGCCCCGGTTCGGTGCGGGTGCTGCCGCCCTTCCATTCCCGGCGACACCTGCCGTCAAAGCTGCGGAAGCTGCGCGAACTCGACGGGAAGGCCGCCGTCCAGGTCCGTGGCGCCGGCACCGAGTTCGATTCCCTGCGGGACTATGTCCGCGGTGACGACGTGCGGTCCATCGACTGGCGCGCAACGGCGCGGCGCTCCGCCGTCGTGGTCCGGACCTGGCGTCCGGAACGGGACCGGCGGGTGGTGATGGTCCTCGATACGTCCCGCACCTCCGCGGCGAGGATCGGCGACGAAACCCGCCTGGACACGGGGATCGAGGCTGCGCTGCTGTTGGGCATCCTGGCCGAACGGGGTGGCGACCGGGTGGACTTCGTGGCCTTCGACCGAAGGACGCGGGCGCGGGCCGCTTCCGCCGGCCAGGGCAATATCCTGGGCCGGCTGGTCCAGGCCATGGCTCCCCTCGAGGCCGAGCTGATCGAGATGGACTGGCCCGCCCTCCCGGCGCAGGTCCGCTCCGTTTCGGCGCACCGGTCCCTCGTGGTGCTGCTGACGTCGCTGGACAGCGGGGCGCCGGAGGAGGGCCTGCTGCCCGTGGCGGAACGGCTGGCCAGCCAGCACGTCGTGGTGGTGGCGGCCGTCCGCGACCCCCAGCTGGGCGACATGCTCCGGGACCGCCACGATGCCACCGGAGTGTTCCGCGCGGCTGCGGCTGAACGCGCCCTCCTGCAGCGTGCGGCGGTCACTGCCGAGCTGCGCCGCTACGGAGTGGAGGTGGTGGACGCTGAGCCCCTTGAGCTGCCGCCCCGGCTCGCGGACATGTACATCCGGCTCAAGGCTGCCGGTAGATTGTGAACCCGGAAGCAGTCAGCGCCGCCACAGGCAACAGGAGGTCCACTTCATGAGCGTCCCGATCTACCAGCAGGCCCTTGGCCCCGGGTTCCTGCGGCTGCAGCCCGAACTCCAGGAGTACTTTTCGCTGGCGCCGGGATCCGGACAGTACGGCGTGGGGGAAGGAACGTTCGACGTCGTGGGGTGCCGCCAGCAGTGGCTGCGGCCTCTGCTGCGGCTCACCGGAGGCGAAGAGGCTTTCTTCCCCGAGTACGGCGAGAACATCCCGTTCCGGATCGAAAACCACGCCCACCAGGATCCGTTCGGCCGGTCCAGCCTCACCGCCCGTCGCGAGATCCGCTTCCCGGAGCGCAGCCGGCTGTTCCAGGACACCACCAGCGCCACCACCCGTGGCGGTTCCACCCAGCTGGTGGACTACGTGGGACGGTACCGGCGCCTGGTGACGGACCTGAACCTGGACGTCACCGCTGAAGGAAGGCTGCGCGGCGTATCGGAGGCGTCGCGGCTCTTCCTGGGCCCCCTCCGGGTGCCGCTTCCGGCAGCCCTGGACGCCAAGGCCTACGCCGAACAGTGGTGGGACCCAGCCGAAGGCAGCAACGGACGGCACCGCATCCAGGTGAAGGTCATCCAGCCGCAGATCGGGCTGGTCCTGGTGTACGCGGGGGCCTTCGACTACCGGCTGCGCCCCTACAGCGGCGGTAGTTCCGCCCAGAGCGGTAGTTCCGCCCAGAGCTTCCTTCCCCGCTACGCTCAACCCGACCGCTGGGAGAACAGGGTTTAGCGGCTACCCCAGCGCCTGCTGGTTCAGGCCGTCGGCCACCTGGGTCAGCCTGCCCAGGACAGCGGTGGCCTGCGCGGGGGTGCAACCGGCCAGTCCTGCTGAGGGGGCCACCCGGACGGCGCCGAGCAGCGAAGGCGGCAGGCCCAGCTGGCGCCAGGGACGCCACACGGACTCCACGCAATCGGCAACCCTGGGCAGCGGGCCGCCTGAGGGAACGTTGAGGGCACCGGCCCAGAACTGTTTTCCAGCCTCGACGGCTCCTGCCACCTGCTCCCACTGGCGGTTGGTCAACGCCTTCAACGGCAAGGCAATGCCGTCCGCCCCTGCAGCCAGGGCCAGCTCGATCGGGGCCTCTATTTCGGGGAACGCCACCACAACCTCAGTTGCACCGGCTTCCCGCAGGGCGTCCAGGACCAGGCGCCATGCCTCACGGGCTTCTGATACCGCCACTGCGCGGAGGGTGCGGTAACCGCTCGCTGTGGGTATGGTTCCGCCGAGCACAGCTGCGACGGCAGGCTCATCCACCTGCACCACCAGGCGGGCGCCCGGAACGGCCGCGGCCGCACGGTTGAGATAGCCGCCCACGCCAGCGGCGAGGGAGGCGGTCAGGTCCCGGCGGGCGCCGTAGTCCAGCAGGACCCGCTCCCCGTTGTGCAGATGCAGCCCGGCGGCAAGGCTGAGCGGTCCCACCAGCTGCACCTTGAGTCCACCGGCCGATACGTCTTCTGCCCCGGCCACATCGGCAAGGACATTCAAATCGGTGGAGAGTGCTGCCGCTGCGCGCCGCATGTCCTTGCCGGGCCTGTCCACCAGCCGCCACCCGTGGGGCTGGACGTCCACGGCAAGTTCCTCCAGGAGGGAGGCCGTGCGCCCCAGGGCGTCGGAACCAACGCCGCGGTCCGGCAGTTCAGCCAGGAAGGGAAGGTGCGGGCTGCCGAGTTCGCCGCGGATGATCCGGGCGGCTTCGAGCGGATCATCACCTGGCCACGGACCCAGGGCGGTGGCTGTGACTTCCTTGGCTGTGGCTTCGTTGGAAGGGGCAGCGGCCGGAACCGGGCCGGACCCCGGTTGGTGCTGTTCCCGGCTCACGCCAGCGCGGAGGTCTGCGGCTGCTGGCCGGACGCAGCCTGGTGGTCCTCCGCGATGGCCTCGTGGTGGCGGATCACCTCACCGATGATGAAGTTGAGGAATTTCTCCGCGAACGCCGGATCGAGGTGGGCGTCCTCGGCAAGGCGGCGCAGCCGGGCGATCTGGGCGGCTTCGCGTCCGGGGTCGCCGGCAGGCAGCCGGTGGGCTGCCTTCAGGAAGCCCACCTTTTGCGTGGCCTTGAAGCGCTCGGCAAGGAGGTACACCAGGGTGGCGTCGATGTTGTCGATGCTGGAACGGATCGACAACAGTTCAGCCATCACCGAATCGTCCACGTGGCCTGCAAGCGAGCTGGCGGATGGATCGAAATCGTCGGAGCCAGGAGAGCTGGGGGTGTGCTGCGTCATGGCTCCAGTCTATGGGAGCCGATGGAATCAACGCGGGTGTGAAGCGCCGGTGCCGGCTGTCTGACGGCACCGGCGCTGTCCGCTGCGGGATCCTGCCGGGTCAGATGCCCAGGAGCGCCCGGTGCTCCTCCCGGCGTTTGGCCTGTTCGGCAGGGTCCGGCACTGGCAGGGAGGCGATCAGCCGGCGCGTGTAGTCATGCTGGGGGTTGCCCATGACCTGGCTGCCGATCCCCTGCTCCACCAGTTTGCCCTTGTACAGCACGCCCACCCAGGAGGACAGGATGTCCACCACCGCCAGGTCGTGGCTGATGAAGAGGCAGCCAAAGCCGAACTCTTCCTGGATGTCCCTGAACAGCTCCAGGACCTTCGCCTGCACCGAAACGTCGAGGGCCGACGTCGGCTCATCCGCTATCAGCAGCCGGGGATTCAGGCTCAGGGCCCGCGCCAGCGATGCCCGCTGCCGCTGGCCGCCGGATAGTTCATGGGGGTACCGTCCCGCATACGACGCCGGCAGCTGGACTGATTCCAACAGCTCACCGACGCGCTTGCGCGCCTGGGCATCGCTGGGCCGGGTGTGGATGAGCATGGGTTCAGCGATGCACTCCCCAATGGTCAGCTGCGGGTTGAACGAGGCGGCCGGGTCCTGGAACACAAACCCGATGTCCTTGCGGAGCGGCTTGAAGGAGCGTTCGCGAAGGTTCAGCATCTCGTAGCCCAGCACCTTGAGGCTGCCGCCGGTGGTCCTGTTGAGCCCGGCGATGGCACGGCCGATGGTCGTTTTCCCGGATCCCGATTCCCCCACCAGGCCAAACACCTCACCCCTGGACAGGGTGAAGCTGACCCCGTCCACGGCTTTGAAGGCGGGCGTCCCCAGCCGTCCCGGATACTCGATCTCCAGGTTGTTGGCAGCCACCAGGACTTCCTCATCCTGGTGGCGTCGTTCGGTAAGTCCCGCCGACGCCGAGTTGCGGCCCAGGTGCGGCACGGCGGCCAGGAGGTTGCGGGTGTAGTCCTGGCGGGGTTCAGCGAACAGCGTCTTCGCCGGAGCTTCCTCAACGATGTCGCCCTGGTACATGACCACCACGCGGTCTGCCAGGTCCGCCACCACGCCCATATTGTGCGTGATGAGCACGATTGACGTGCCGTACTTGTCCCGGAGGTCCCGGAGGAGCTCCAGGATTTCCGCCTGTACGGTGACGTCCAGGGCCGTGGTGGGTTCATCCGCCACGATGAGGCCGGGATTCAGGGCGAGGGCGGCTGCGATCACCACGCGTTGCTTCTGGCCGCCCGAAAATTGGTGCGGGTAGTAGTTGACGCGGTGTTCGGGGTCCGGAATGCCCACTTTCCCAAGCGCCTCGATGGCCCGGGCCTTGGCTTCCTTTGCGGTTACGCGGCCTCTGCCGTTCGCTCCGGCGTGGGCGCGGATGCCCTCGGCGATCTGCCACCCGACAGTGAACACGGGGTTCAAGGCGGTGGACGGCTCCTGGAACACCATGGCGACATCCCGGCCGCGGATCTGGCGCAGCTGGCCCGGATTGAGGCTGATGACATTGGCCCCGTTGATCAGCACCGCGCCTGAACTCGTGGCAGTTTCCGGGAGCAGGCCCAGGATCGTCTTGGCGGTGACCGTCTTGCCCGAGCCGGACTCCCCCACGATGGCCAGCACCTCGCCGGTCTTGACGTCAAGGCTTACGTCCTTGACGGCGCGGACGTCGCCGCCGTCTGTGGCGAAGGTGACCTGCAGGTGGTCGATGTCGAGGACGGTTTTACGGTCCTTGTCCTGGTGGTCCGAAACTGAACCTGGGTTTTCTGTCACGGGTTGCTCAATTCTGTTTCAGTGCCGGGTCCATCAGCGGCGGGTTCAGTGGCAGCGGGTCCGGCAGGGACCGCCTTGCGGCTGGTCCGCCTGCGCCCGCGGAGGCGCGGATCATTCAGGTCGTTGATGCTTTCGCCTACCAGCGTCAGCCCGAGGACTGTCCACACGATGGCGAGGCCCGGGAACAGCCCGGTCCACCAGATCCCAGAGGTGACGTCTGCGAGCGCCTTGTTCAGGTCGAAACCCCATTCCGCGGCTGAACTCGGCTCGATGCCGAAGCCCAGGAAGCCCAACCCCGCCAGCGTCAGGATGGCCTCCGACGCGTTAAGGGTGAAAATCAGCGGGAGGGTGCGGGTGGCGTTGCGGAAGATGTGACGGCTCATGATCCGGACATTGGATGCGCCCACTACCTTGGCCGACTCAACGAAGGGTTCTGCCTTGAGCCTTATGGTCTCGGCCCTGATCACGCGGAAGTACTGCGGGATGAACACCACAGTGATGGAGGCGGCGGCGGCCAGGATCCCGCCCAGCAGGCTGGACTGGCCACCGCTGATGACGATGGCAATGACAATGGCCAGCAACAGCGAGGGGAACGCGTAGATCGCATCTGCCACCACTACCAGGACGCGGTCCAGCCACCCGCCGATGTACCCACTGACCAGGCCGAGGATAACGCCTGCGAAGATGGAGAGGACTACTGCCACGATGATGACCATCAGTGCCGTCTGGGTTCCCCAGATCACGCGTGACAGGACGTCGTAGCCGCCCACGGTGGTGCCCAGGAGGTGCTTGCCGCCGGGGGCCTGCTGGGTGGGGAAACTGCCGTCGGCGTCCGACAGTTGCGCGAAGCCGTAGGGGGCCAGCAGCGGTGCGGCCAGCGCCGTCAGCAGGAAGATGCCGGTCAGGACCAGGCCCACCACCAGCATGAAGCGCTGGAGGCCGACGCTTTTGTTGAAGTGGGAGACAACCGGCAGCCGCCGGACGAAGGAGGCCCGCGGATTGGTGACGGGTTCCAGGGTGGTTTCGGCGGTCATGTCAGTACCTCACGCGGGGGTCGATCAGCGCGGCGATGATGTCCACGATGAAGTTGGTGACGGCGACGATGACGGCCAGGAGCACCACAATGCCCTGGACGGCCACGAAGTCGCGCGCCGTGAGGTAATTGGCCAACTGGAACCCCAGGCCTTTCCATTCGAAGGTTGTTTCAGTGAGCACGGCACCGCCGAGGAGCACCGCGATCTGCAAACCCATGACCGTGATGATGGGGATCAGTGCAGGCTTGTAGGCGTGCTTGGTGACCAGCCGGAATTCGCTGACGCCCCGCGAGCGCCCGGCCTCGACGTAATCCTTGCCCAGGGTGCCGATGACGTTGGTCCGGACCAGCCGGAGGAAGACTCCCGCCGTCAGCAGGCCCAGGGTCACTGCGGGAAGGACAGCGTGGGACATGACATCGCTGAACGCTGCGGTGTTGCCGCTGCGCAGGGCGTCCAGCCAGTAGATGCCGGTGGGTGCCTCAAGCGCGGTGAGGGACAGTTCGGTCCTGGTTCCGGCGCGGCCGGCTACTGGAAGCCAGCCCAGCCACACCGAGAACACCAGTTTCATTAGCATGCCCGCGAAGAACACCGGGGTGGCATAGAACAGTATGGCCAGGATCCGGAGCACGGCATCCGGCAGGTGGTCGCGCCGGTGGGCGGCGATCATCCCCAGCGGTATCCCCACCAGCAGTGCGACGATGAGGGCATTGATGGCCAGCTCCAGTGTGGCGGCCCCATATGTGGTGAGCATCTCGATGACCTTGCGGTTGTCCGAGAGGGTGGTGCCGAAGTTGCCTGTGGCCAGTTGGCCCAGGTATTCGAAGTACTGCACGAGCAGCGGCCGGTCGTAGCCGGCGGCGTGGATCCGTTCCTGCAGCTGATCCGGGGGAAGCCTGCCGCCCATGGCGGCTGTAATGGGGTCGCCCGTGACCCGCATGAGGAAGAACACCATGGTGACGAGGATGAGGATGGTGGGGAAGATCAGCAGGAAGCGGACCAGGATGTACTGGCCCAGCCCTCCGCCTGCCTGCTTTTTCGTGGGTGGAAGGAGTGCGTCCGCGTCACTGGGTGGCGCGTCAATCAAAGTTGTCATCGGTACCTGGATTCGTGGTGACCGGGAGCCAGCAGTCCCCTCGGTGCTGGCTGATGACCGGCAAAAGGCGGGACACCGTTGCGGCGTCCCGCCTTTGGCCTGTCAGAGCCCGATGGGGGTGGAGTGCTTACTTGGACAGGACGCCAAGGCGTGTCTTGAAGGACGGGTCAAGGGTCTTTTCGACACCCTTGACGTCCTTCCCTGCCACCAGCAGCTGTGAGCCCTGGAGGAGCGGCAACGTGGAGAGGTCCTTCGCAACAGCAGTCTGGACGTCGCCGATCAGCTTCTGGCGTTCGGTCTTGTCCGGGGTGGTGAGCTGCTTCTGGACCAGGTCCGTGACGGTCGGGTTCTCGTAGTGGTTCTTCAAGAAGTTGCCGGGGATGAAGAACGGCGTGAGGTAGTTGTCTGCGTCCGAGTAGTCCGGGAACCAGCCCAGCTGGTACACGGGGTAGGCGTCGGCAGTCCGGGCCTTGGAGTAGGTTACCCATTCGGTGGACTGCAGGTCCACGGTAAACAGGCCCGACTTCTCCAGCTGTTCCTTGACCATGGCGTATTCGTCACCGGAGGACTTGCCGTAGTGGTCGGGGTTGTACTGCAGCTTCACCTTGACCGGGCCGGTGACTCCGGCGTCTGCCAGGACCTTCTTGGCCTTGTCCAGGCTTGGCTTGCCGCTGCCGTCGCCGTACATCTCCTTCATGGGCTGGGTTGCACCCGGCAGGCCGTCCGCGACCACGGAGTACGCGGGGACGTAGGTGCCCTTGTATACCTGGTCGGAGATGGCCTGGCGGTCCACGATGTCAGCCATGGCCTGGCGCACCGCCAGGGCCTTGGCGGGGTTGGCTTCCGGCGTCTTGGCGCCGAAGGGCATGGTGTCGAAGTTGAAGACGATGTACCGGAGCTCGCCGCCCGGGCCCTTGTAGACCTTGACCTTGGAGTCCTTGCCCAGGTCGGCGGCGTCCGTGGCGGTCAGGCTGCGGCCGGCAACGTCGATGTTGCCGCCCTGGACGTCCAGCTTCAGGTTGTTGGAGTCCGCGTAGTACTTGATGACGGCGCTGTCATTGGCAGGCTTGCCCAGCAGTCCTTTGTAGTCCGGGTTGCTCTTGAGGCTGACTAGTTCGTTCTTCTTGTAGGAATCGATGGTGTACGGGCCTGCGAAGGGCTTGGCGGCGACGATATCTTCATCGCTCATCACTTTGTCGGCCGGGAAGACTTCCTCGTCAACGATGGGACCGGTGTTGGTGCCCAGGACGCTGGGGAACACCTGGTCATTGGCGGCCTTGAGGGTGAACACCACCGTAGTGTCGTCCTTGGCCTCAACCGACTTGAGGTTGGACAGCAGGGACGCGGGGCCGTTGGGGTCATCGATCTTCACCACGCGGTCGTAGGAGAATTTCACGTCCGAGGCGGTCAGCGCATGGCCGTTGGCAAACTTCAGGTTGGGCTTCAGCTTCACCGTGAACTCGGTGGGTGCAGTGAAGGAAGCGGACTCCGCAATGTCCGGGCTGACCTCGGCAGAACCCGGCTTGGAGTTCATCAGGAAGGGATAGACCTGGTTCATGACCAGGAAGGAGCCTGCGTCGTAGGAGCCGGCGGGGTCGAGGGTGACGACCTTGTCCGTGGTTCCGAAAGTGATGGCACCGCCACCGGCGCTGCCGCCGCTGGACGTTCCGCCTCCGCCGCCCGAGGGCCCGGTGCAGGCTGTCAGGGCCAGGGCGGAGATGCCTGCCAGCGCGATGGCGCGGTGCAGGGCCTGTGTGCTCTTGATCATCTGTGAACTTTCTGTCCGATGAGTACGCGCGCGCCGAGGACATGGGTGTGCCCCTGCCACGGCGCGCAGTGCTGATCCCTAGATTCAATCAGAGAGCGGGCACTCAGGACGGCCAATCCTGTGAGTTGAAACACAAAATTTATCTCGTCGATATCAACGGCCGGAAGACCAGGCCGGCGGGGGCAGGCTTCCGGGCACAGCAAGTCACCGTCCCGGCAGCGGCCGGGACGGCTGTCCTGGATTCAGTGGGCTACAGCGCGGCCCGCTGGAGTGAGCGGGCGGCGTCTATGGTGGCCTGGCCGAGCACCCGGCTGCCCTGGTAGAGCACCACCGTCTGCCCCGGAGCCACACCGCGCAGTGGAGTCACCAAACGGACCACCAGTTGGGGTCCGGCTGCGCCTCCGGTGGCGGGCTCCAGTAGGGCGGTGGCCGGGACCGGGTCCCCGTGCGCCCGGACCTGCGCATAGCAGTCGAACTCCGCACCGGTTTCAACTTCGGCGATGGGAAGGCCTGCCCAGGACACCTTGATGCCGCGGATCTCGTCGATAGCCAGCAGCGCCTCTGGACCCACCACCACCTTGTTTTCCTTGGGCCGGATCTCAAGGACAAAGCGGGGCTTGCCGTCAGCAGCAGGTGTGCCGAGCTTGAGTCCGCGCCGCTGGCCGACGGTGAAGGCGTTGGCGCCCGGGTGTTCCCCCACTTTAGCGCCGGTCTCGTCCACGATGTCGCCGCTGGTCATGTCGATTTTTTCGGCAAGCCAGCCCGCCGTGTCGCCGTCGGGAATGAAGCAGATGTCATGGCTGTCCGGCTTGTTGGCGACGGACAGGCCCCGCCGCTCCGCTTCGGCGCGCACCTCGGCCTTGGACGGGGTATCTGCCAGCGGAAACATGGAGTGCTTGAGCTGTTCATGGGTGAGGACGCCCAGGACGTAGCTTTGGTCCTTGGCCCAGTCGGCTGCCCGGTGCAGTTCCCGGTTGCCGTCAGCGTCTTCGATCACCTTGGCGTAGTGCCCGGTGCAGACGGCGTCGAAGCCCAGGGCAATCGCCTTTTCGAGCAGGGCGGCGAACTTGATGCGTTCGTTGCAGCGCATGCAGGGGTTGGGCGTCCTGCCCGCAGCGTATTCGTCGATGAAGTCCTGGACGACGTCTTCCTTGAAGCGCTCGGAGAAATCCCACACGTAGTAGGGAATGCCCAGGATGTCGCAGGCCCGCCAGGCGTCCCGCGAGTCTTCGATGGTGCAGCAGCCGCGGCTACCAGTGCGCAGGGTGCCCGGCATGCGCGAAAGGGCCAGGTGGACGCCGACGACGTCGTGCCCGGCCTCGACTGCGCGGGCGGCGGCAACGGCGGAGTCGACTCCGCCGCTCATGGCTGCTAGTACTCGCATGCTGGCTTTCTGTTGGGGGATACTTGCTTTCCGGGGCCGTGCTGGATGCACCGGCGGTGGAAACGATCTTTGCCTATCCATTCTACGGTGGGAGGCAAATCAGCCGGCGGCTGCACAGTGGGCCGCAGCGCGGAGTACGTCCAGTGCCCGCTTAAACGCCGCGGATTAAACGCCGCGGACGGCGCGCCGCGCCACGGTGCCCGCGGTCTGGATCGAGGACTCGTGCCCGGCCATGCCTGCCTGGCGCGCCCGTGAATAAGCTTCGGGCAGTGCCGCAAGGAGGGTGTCGACGTCGGCCTCAGTGGATGCGTGCCCCAGGCTGAACCGCTGGGCTCCGCGGGCCGTTTCCTCGTCCAGGCCCATGGCCAGCAGCACGTGCGAGGGCCGGGGAACGCCTGCGGTGCAGGCTGAACCAGTGGATGATTCGACGCCGGCCAGGTCAAGGAGGAACAGCAGCGAGTCCCCTTCGCAGCCCGGGAATGTGAAATGTGCGTTTCCCGGAAGCCGCTGTTCGCCGGGCGCGCCGCGGAGGACGGCCTCGGGAACGCGTTCGCGGACGCCATCGATCAGCCGGTCCCGCAAGGCAGCGATCCTTGCTGCCTCGGCGGGCAGCTCAGCGGCAACGGATTCCGCGGCGGCAGCGAAGGCGGCGATGGAGGCGGTGTCCAGGGTGCCGGAGCGGACGTCTCGTTCCTGTCCCCCGCCGTGCTGCACCGGGGTCAGCTTGACTGCCCGCCCCAGCAGGAGGGCGCCCACTCCTACCGGGCCGCCGATTTTGTGTCCGGAAATGGACATCGCGTCCAGGCCCGAATCCTCGAAGTGCACCGGCACCGAACCGAACGCCTGGACGGCGTCGGAGTGCACCGGCACGCCGGCCGCATGCGCCAGTTCAACCACCCGCTTGATCGGCTGGATGGTGCCCACCTCGTTGTTGGCCCACATGACGGTCACCAGCGCCACTGTGCCGGGGTCGCGGGAGAGCTCCGCTTCGAGGACCCCAAGGTCCAGCACGCCCTCGCTGTCCACCGGCAGCCAGGCTACCTCGGCGCCTTCATGGCGTTCGAGCCATTCCACAGTGTCCAGCACTGCGTGATGTTCGACGGCGGAGCACAGGATGCGGCGCCGCTTTGGGTCCTGTGCCACGCGGGACCAGTACATGCCCTTCACGGCGAGGTTGTCAGCCTCTGTTCCTCCGGAGGTGAAAATGACCTCTGAGGGATGGGCGCCCGCCGCTGCAGCAATGGCCTCCCGGGCATCCTCAACGGCGCGGCGGGCCCGGCGCCCGGATCCGTGCAGGGACGAGGGGTTGCCGGTCCGTGCCAGCTCACGCGTCAGGGCGGCGAGCGCAGCACCGGAAAGCGGCGTGGTGGCGGCGTGGTCGAGGTAGGCGGGCATCCCCCAATTCTATCGCGGCCGGCTGCC
The DNA here is from genome assembly GCF_014639275.1 of Arthrobacter liuii. Lineage (GTDB taxonomy): Bacteria > Actinomycetota > Actinomycetes > Actinomycetales > Micrococcaceae > Arthrobacter > Arthrobacter liuii. The sequence continues at coordinate 65,114 of NZ_BMFW01000014.1, forward strand.
CCATCCGCGGCGTGGAGCCATCAGCCCCCGCCCGTGATCCTTGCGCAGCAATGGCCGGGTCCGGCAGCCGCGGCAACGCGGTCTTCCGGACTGCCGCACCCCACTGCCGCGCCGCGCAGGAAGGCGCCGTTCATGTCGCACACCACTGCCGCGTGGGCGCGCGAAAGCCGGTGGAAAGGGCAGTTGGGAAGCACGTAGCCGCCCTCGCCGTCGGGCTCAGGCTGATAGCCGGCTTCGGCAAGGAACTCCTCCAAACCCGCGGAGGCTTCCGCCAGTTCCCGGCCTTTGCGGAACGCGACGGCGCGCAACGTTTCCCCCACCGGGCCGCCTTCGGCCTGCGTAACCTCGATGGCAGCGGCCAACAGCTCTCCGGCGAGGTCATAGTTCCGGTCCGGCACGGACGCTCCCACTTCATTTCCCACCGGCCGGTACATCTTGGCCGGACGTCCGGATCCCGGCCCCGTCCTGCCCGCCGGCTTGTGGAACTCCACGGCCAGCAAGCCGTCCTGGACCAGCTTGTCCAGATGGAAGGAGACGGTGCTGCGCGCCATGCCCGCCGCCTCAGCCACCTCGTCGCGCCCTACCGGCCGGGGCGAGGCGGCGACCAGTTCGAAAAGCTGCAGCCTCTTGGCGTCCGTCAGTGATGCGACGGCAGCAATCCTGTCCGCCCAGGGAAGTCGGTACATGGCACTCCAATTCCAAAGTCAAGATCTCTTGATTATAGAACGCGAGATTTCTAAAATTGGCATACCTACTTTTAGAAGGAGAACCACCATGGAATCAGCATCAGCAATGCGGGCCCAGCATGCACCAGCCACCATGCCGCCGGCGCGGCAGGCGTTCTTGTTGCTACGCACCGTCTTCACTGTCGCCCCGATCCTTTTCGGCCTGGACAAGTTCACCAACGTCCTGACTCACTGGACCGTCTATCTCGCACCCCAGGCCACCGCCGTCGTGCCGCTGCAGCCGCAGACCTTCATGTACATCGTGGGTGTCGTGGAGATCATCGCCGGCATTGCCGTGGCCGTCCGCCCCAAGTACGGCTCGTTGCTGGTGGCCGCCTGGCTGGCAGGGATCATCGTCAACCTGGTCCTGCTCGGAAGCTTCTACGATGTGGCCCTGCGCGACTTCGGCCTGCTGATCGGCGCCCTGGCCCTCAACCGGCTGTCAGTGGGACCCAGCCGAACCACGGTATAACCGCGGTCATCCGCCGGGGCCGGAACGCCCAGCCAAAGGGACCCACCGGCAGTTGAGCCCGCCAACCGCCGGCGGTTTCTTGGCGCCGTGACCCCGGGCGCCGACTCAAGCAGACGGAGGCACCAACGGCAGGTACCGGACCACGTCATGGCGCGCCGAACCGAGTGTTGCCGCATCCGGGCAGGACACGGAAACATAAGCCGACGAACCTGCGGTGCCAAAAACCCTTGCCAGCACGGCAGTGGACCTGCCACCGGGAGCGGTCTGCTCCAAGGCCAGGACCTCCACGTTCTTGCCTGGAGTATCCGGCGTACCGCCCCACTGCAGGGTTGCCGTCGTCAGGTATGAGGACTGGATGGTTGCGTCCAGGTACTGGAAAAGGGCAACAGTGGACTCCCTGTCCCCTCCGCGGACCAGCGGGGCCTGCCCGGTACTGACCCTGGCAGCCACCACGCAGCCATCCGCCTTGGCGTATTGGCTGGCACCCGCCACGTTCTCCCTTACCATCTTCCAGCCCGGCGCGACTTTCAGCTCATCCGAAATGCCCACGGGCGCTCCCGGAGCCAGGGTGCCGCCGGCAGCAAAGGGCAGGTCCCGCGCCGCCACGGCGTCGGCGTCATGGCCAGGGGTGATGGTTGGGGTGGAAAGCACCGGCGTACTCGCCGGGGCGGCGGTGACGGAAGGATCCCGGACGTCCACGCTGCATCCGCATAAAAGCAAGACCCCCAGGCAGCCAACCGCAAGCGGCACTCTCCCGCGCCCTGCCCTGCCGGACCGTCCCGCCGTCGTCGGCATATCCGTCTCCACTTTCGCCACATCCCCTTCGAACGGCGTCAAGCCGTGCACGCACGAGTCTAGACGCGGGCCACCCGGGGAACCCTCAAGCCCGTGATGTTCGTTGTCACCGCAGGCGCACCATCCATGCTGGCTAGACTGGGCGGGCACTTTGCTTTCCCGCCGGGAACAGGAGGCCGCGCACTAAGAACGCGCACTAAGAAAAGGAAGATTGCTTGACTGAGAGCAGCAGCTCCCACTACCAGGTCCTTCGAGTGGCAGTCACCGCCACCGAAAAGGAAATCAAGATGGCCTACCGGCGCGCGGCCAGGACGGCCCACCCGGACCACGGGGGCGACGCCGCAACCTTCCGCCGCGTCACAGCTGCCTATGAGACCCTGATCGATCCGCAGCGCCGGAAAGCCTACGACCGCTCCTATGGCGCGGGTACAGTCCGGGACGCTTCGTCCGACGACGGCGCCCACTTTGACGCCCCGGCCGCGGGAAGCCGGGCCTCCGCCACCGTCCGCAGGCCAGGCAGCGCCAGGAACACCGCGGGCGACCCGCCCGTCTACGTGCCACCGTACGAGGGAGCCGGCACCGGAGTCCCGCTCATTCCCCTTGCGCAGGCACGCCAGCAGGTGCACGGGCTGCCCCGGAAACGGGGAATCTTCGGCGCCGAGGCACGCATCCAGCGCGAAATGCGCACCGTCCAGCTGCTGACCCGGCAAGTATTGCCGGGCATCCCGGCAGCACGGCTCATCAACGGACTCCAGTCGCCGGCGGACAACAGCCACATCGACCACGCGGTTCTTTCCGGCTATCGCCTGGCCCTGGTCAACTCGATGCTCCTGCCCAAGGGCGCCTACGCCTGGGACGGGAGGACACTCAACCACGGCGGCCGCGCGGTGGCACCTCCGCAGCTCACCCGGGTGGTGTGGGCCATGCAGGAGATCTTCCCGGAGCTCAACGTCACGGGCTGGACTGTCGTGCACAGCCCGGAGGGCAACCTCCACGAGCCAGTGATCGACCATCACTACCGCTCCGCAGGCGCCCTGGAGACCGTCCAGATTGTCAACGCGGCGGGCCTGGTGCGCGGCCTCAAGGAATTCCTGGCGTCGGGCCCGGCACCCAATACCGTCAACGTCCCGGTCCTGGCCAGGCTGCTCCGCGGCATGCACTGACGCGGTAGCTAGGATAGGAAGGTGTTCCGCATCCTTTTCCATGCCCCAGAAATCCCCGGCAATACCGGCAACGCCATCCGCCTGGCCGCCATCACCGGTGCGGAACTGCACCTCGTGGAACCCCTGGGCTTCGATTTCTCCGACGCGAAGCTGCGCCGGGCGGGGCTCGACTACCATGACCTCGCCGTCGTCACCGTGCACAAGAGCATTGGGGACGCGTGGGAGCACCTCCTGCCCGAACGCGTCTACGCGTACACCTCGGACGGGACCACCAGCTATACGGACATTGCCTACCGCCCGGGCGATGTCCTGATGTTCGGCCGCGAATCAGTTGGCCTGCCCCCGGAACTGAAGACCGATCCGCACGTGACCGCCACGGTACGGCTGCCCATGCTGCCGGCCCTGCGTTCCCTGAACCTGGCAAATGCCGCCTCAATCGCCGTGTACGAGGCGTGGCGCCAGCAGGGTTTTGCCGGGGCCACGCTTTAGGACGCCAACGTAGGGCCGCAACTGCTGCCCGGGCAAATTCCCTGTCCGGCGACCCATCCACCCCGTCCCCGGCGCCGAATGGCTTCTGAAGGCATTCAAGCGGAGCAAGGAGCGGCAGGTGACACTACTGGAAGCGGGTTCCAGGCATCACAGCCGCAGCCCGGACGTCAGTGCTGAGGATTCGCTGCCCGGAGACTTATGCTTGGACGTAATGGAAACTCCCAACGCGCCGAATTCCGAGGGGTCCGCCGCGGTGACCGACCCACCTGCTGACCTCAGCCAACGTCTCTCGGTCCTGCTGGCGGGCATTGCCCGCGGGGACCAGGCGGCGTTCGCCGAGTTCTACCAGCTCACGTCCCGCAGGGTCTTCGGTATGGCCCGCCGCGTCCTGATCGATCCCGAACTCAGCGAAGACACCACGCAGGAAGTCTTCCTGCAGGTCTGGCAAAACGCGGCGAAGTTCGATCCGCAGGCAGGGAGCCCGCTCTCCTGGCTGATGACCATCTCGCACCGCCGGGCAGTGGACAAGGTCCGGTCGTCGCAGTCCTCCACGGACCGGGAAGCGAAATATGGGGCCAGCACGCAGGACATCGACCATGACAGCGTTTCTGACGAGGTGGGCAGCCGGTTGGAGGCTGAGGCGGTGGTCCGCTGCCTGGGGACGCTGACCGAAACACAGCAGGAATCCGTGCGCCTGGCCTACTACGGCGGCCTCACCTACCGGGAAGTCGCAGAACGGCTGAATGCAGCAGTGCCCACCATCAAGTCCCGCATCCGCGATGGACTGATCCGATTGAAGACCTGTTTGGGGGTGAGTTGAGATGAGCGAAATGGATGAAGGCCGCAACGGCCAATCCGGTCCCTTTGGTGACACTGTCGCCATGGATCTTGCGGCAGGCCGTGCCGTCGACCTCGCCGAGCTCTACGCCCTGGATGCGGTCACGGAACAGGAACGCGAGGCCATCGACCGCTATATCACCACAGCCCCCGAGGCAGAACGCCTGGCATTCCTGGCGCGCGTCCGGCAGTCGCGGGACGTGCTGGCCCGCACTTTCCGGGTGGAGGAGGAACCGCCGTCGGACCTGTTCGAGCGGATCGTCGCCCAGCTTCCCGACCCGCTACCCCGGCAGGAGGGAACCCCGGGTGGAGACGCGCCGGCGCCGGCCGGGAGCACGGCACCGCCTTCCCAGCAGGGCACTCCTGGGCTGGAAACCCCTGATGAGCTGGCGCAGGCCCGCAAGCGCCGCGAGCAACGGCGCGGTCCCTCCGGGACCCGGCGGTGGCTGATCGGAGTGGCAGCAGCAGCAGCGATCGCCCTGGGCGGTGTGGGCGTGGGTGCCTACATGGCCGACCAGAACGATCCCGTTAACCAGGTGGCAAGGGCCAGCGACCTGCGCGAGGCCTCCGTGAACGTGGTGGGCGGCGGCAAGGCCACCCTCCTGATTTCCGCGTCCGAGGACGCGGCCGTGGTGAAGATGAGCGACGTGCCCGCTCCCCCCGCGGGCAAGGTCTACCAGATGTGGCTGATCCCCAAGGACGGCTCCGCGCCCGTATCGCAGGGGTTGATGGACGAGCAGGCCCTCTCCAAGCCTGCCGTGGTCCAGGGCATCCACTCCGCCGCCTCACTCGGAATCACTGTTGAGCCGACGGGCGGCTCCAAGGCGCCAACGCTGCCCACCGTGGCCGCGGCCACGCTCGGAGCCTGATCCGGCACGCCGCCCACCACCGGCAAGCAAACGGCAAAAGCGCCCCCGGTTCCTTCCTGGCGAAGGATCCCGCGGGCGCTTTTCCGCGCATAAAACCGGCGTCCGCGCTAGAACCCCGCGATCGTCCCGGGACCGTTCACTGCCACCACGTGGAAGGCTTCCGCACTGCGCCCGTCCGGCAGTGCTGCCCTGGCGGCGTTGAGCCGCATCCCCTGGCGGACGGTGGCTTCCATGGCGGCCACGTCAGGGTGCTGGCTGACATGGACATGGATGGCGGCCAGCTTGGCGTCCACCTGCGCGGTGACGTCCACAAAGTGGTTTTCGCGTTCCTCCGGTCCCGCGTACAGCCACAGCCACGGGAGTTTGTAGGCTTCCAGTCCGGACTCTGCCAAGTCGGGATAGGCAAACGGGTTTTCGAGCGCCGGATAGACGGCGCGGGTCACCGCCTCCCCCACGGCCAGGTGGTCGGGGTGGCTTTTTTGGATCCGCTGCCAGTTCCGTTCCGGATGCATGGCAAGGACGACGTCGGGGCGGATGTGGCGGATCAGCCGCACCACTTCCTTCATCACCTCGTGCGACGGCTCGAGGTACCCGTCCCGCTGGTGCAAATAGTGGATGTCGGTGACGCCTACCAGACCGGCGGCGCGGCGCTGCTCGGCGTCGCGCATGGCGATGATGTCCGCGCGGTGGGCCGGGTCGAAACCGCCCGCGTCGCCGTCGGTCATGATGCAGTAGCTCACCTGCACGCCTGCCGCCGTCCAGCCGGCGATGGTGCCGGCAGCGCCGAAGTCTATGTCGTCAGGGTGGGCCGCAAAACAGAGCACCCGCCCAACCCGGTGCATGTCCGGGTTGAACGGGCTCCGTGCCTGCCCGTGCGAGGCAGTCAAAGAATCAGCCTTTTCGCTTCTTGATCTCGGCCGCGGCCTGCGGCAGGACATCGAAGACGTCGCCGATGATGCCGAAATCCGCAATCTCGAAAACCGGGGATTCGGCATCCTTGTTGACCGCCACGATCACCTTGGACGTCTGCATGCCGGCCTTCTGCTGGATGGCACCGGAGATCCCCGCGGAAATGTACAGCTGCGGGGAGACCGTCTTGCCGGTCTGCCCCACCTGGGCGTCGTGGCTGATCCATCCGGCGTCCGTGGCGGCACGGGAGGCACCCACGGCAGCGCCGAGGGCATCCGCCAGCTCTTCGACGGGACCAAAGTCGCCGTCCATGCCGCGTCCGCCGGCCACCACGATGCGGGCGTCCGTGAGGTCGGGCCTGCCGCTGGCGACCTTCTGCTCCCGGGCGGTGATGCGCGCGGTTGCGCCGACGGCAGGAACCTCCACGGTTGTGGCCTGGGGCGTGGTCGCGGCAGGTGCCGGTACCGGGGTGACGTTGTTTGCCTTGAGGGTCAACACGGAAACCGGGGTGGTTGCCTTGCACGCAGTGTTGTAGGAGCCGGCCAGGACCGATTTGTGCGCGGTTCCGTCCGGATCCACGGCGACGACGTCGGTAATGACGCCGGCGCTCAGCCGGATGCCCAGCCGCGCGGCGATCTCCTTGCCTTCCGGCGAGTTGTCCAGCAGGACGATGTTGGCACCGGTGGCTTCGGCGGCGGCGGCCAGGTAGGCGGCTTTGGGTGCCACCAGGAAGTCATCCAGGTCCTGGGCCGAGGGCCGCACGATGCTGCCCACGCCGTATTCGGCGAAGGTTGCCGCGGCGCCGTCGGAAAGGTCTCCGTTGAGCGCCACGGTGCTTTCGCCCAGGGAACGGGCCAGGGTCAGCAGCTCAAGGCTGCTCTTCTTGAGCGACGCGCCCGGGTTGTCGATGAATACGAGTACTTTTGCCATGTCGATGTCCCTCTTAGAGCAGCTTCTGGGCGGCCAGGAAGTCAACCAGCTTGATGCCGGCGTCGCCCTCGTCGGTGATGATGGTGCCTGCAGTCCTGGGCGGCCGCTGTTCGGCGGTGGTCACGGTGGTCCAGGAACCCGCGAAGCCCACCTGCGCGGGGTCCACGCCGATATCGGCAAGGGACAGCGTAGTGATGCTCTTGCGCTTGGCCGCAATGATTCCCTTGAAGTTGGGGTACCGGGGCTCGTTGATCTGGTCCGTGACGGACACGACGGCAGGCAGCGGCGCCTCTACCGTTTCCGAGGAAGTGTCGGCGTCGCGGCGGGCCGTCAGCCGGCCGCCGTCGACCTCCAGCGTGGAAGCAAAGGTCACCTGCGGCAGCCCAAGCCGCTCGGCCAGCTGAGCCGGAACAAGCGAGGTTTCGCCGTCGGTGGAGGCCATGCCGGTGATGACCAGGTCCACGTCGCCCAGGTGCCGCACCGCGGCCGCGAGCGCAAGCGAGGTGGCTGCGGCATCCGAGCCCGCCAAGGCGTCGTCCGTCAGGTGCACGCCTTCGGTGGCACCCATCTGCAGGGACTTCTTGACGGCGTTGACGGCTCCGGCTGGGCCCATGCTGAGGGCGATGACCTGGTTGCCGGCCTTGCTTCCACCCCGCGCCTCGGCCAGCTGCAGCGCTGCCTCCAGGGCGTATTCGTCAAGCTCGGACAGAATGCTTTCGTCGCGGTCCGCGGTGTTGCCCTCCCCGTTCAGGTGACGGTCGAATTGGGCGTCCGGTACATGTTTGACCAGGACTACGATCTTCAATGTCTCTTCCACTGTTTTACAGCAGCCTTCCATGCTTGTGGACAGCCAGCCGGGTGGGTCATGGCCGCGGAATGCCCGGCTGGCGGGTAGCTCCTAGCTAACCATATCGGCGCGTCCCAGCGTCCTCTTCCGTTAACCCCTGTGTCAGCGCTTCCCCCGGGAACCACATGACGACGGCGCCGCCCCCTCGGTTGGGGACGCCGCCGTCGTCATTGCTGCCGTTCGTCAGCCGGGCTGGACCGCGTCAGCTCGCAGCGGCGCCCAGCGCGACATCGAACGTCTGCTCCTTGCCGCCGCGCTGGACGGTGATCTTTACGTTGGATCCTGCGGGCTGTTCGCGCACCGCCGCCGTCAACTGGTTCGGTTCGCCGATGGTGAGGTCGTTGAACTTAGTGATGACGTCACCGACCTTGATGCCGGCCTTTCCTGCTGCCGAATTGGCATCAACGGTGGCCACGTCGGCTCCCACCGAGAATTCGGAGGCTGCGCCCGAAGTGGTCTTTGCCTTGACGCTGACGCCGAGCTGGCCGTGGGAGGCCTTGCCGCCGTCGATGATTTCCTGGGCCACGCGCTTGGCGTTGTTGATCGGGATGCTGAACCCGACGCCGATGTTGCCGCTTTGGGACGTTGAGGTGCCGGATCCGGCGGACGCGATGGCCACGTTCACACCAATGATCTCACCCTTGCTGTTCACCAGGGCGCCGCCGGAGTTGCCGGGGTTGATGGCGGCGTCGGTCTGGATCACGTTGATGGCGATGGAACCCTCACTCGAGTTCTGCTGGCTCTGCCCGCCGCCGGGAGGGGCGAACTGGAATCCCTGGTCGCCGCCCTGGCTGTTGTCGCCGCCCTTTGGCGCCGCTGACGATGCCACGCTGATGGTGCGGTTGAGGGTGGACACGATGCCGTCCGTGACGGTCCCGGTCAGGCCCAGCGGGGAACCGATGGCGATGGCGGTGTCCCCCACGTTGAGCTTGGAGGAGTCACCGAGCGTGGCGGGGGTCAGGCTCGAGGTGTCGTCCACCTTGATGACGGCGAGGTCGGACAGGGGGTCGGTGCCAACCAGCTTTGCGGGCAGGACCTTTCCGTCGCTGGTGCGGATTTCAAGGGTGGCGTTGGCAGTCTGGCCGTCGAGGGTCACTACGTGCGTGTTGGTCAGGATGTGCCCCTGGTCGTCAAGGACAATGCCGGATCCGGTGCCCCCGGAGCTGCCGCTAGTGGCACTGATGGTGACCACGCTGGGCGAGGCCTTCACGGCAGCCGCGGTGATGGCGTTGACGTCGTCCTTGTTGTTGACGATGACCGTGCCGGGCTGGCTGTTGCTGCCTACCCTTGACGTGCTGGACCCGGTGTTTCCAAACAGTTCGCCGGCACCAACCGTAGCCACTCCGCCGCCGACCAGGCCTGCCGCGAGGATGCTTGCAACCAGGGTGCCGACGCCGAAGGTGGCCTTCCGACGCGGCGCATCCTTGGAGTTGGGGGCCAGGCCCACGCTCCCGTGCGACGTGCCGTTGGCTGCACCGTGCATGGGCTGGCCGTTCTCGTGCTGCTGCTGGCCGTAGTATCCGGACTGGCCGTAAAACGGCTGGCGCTGGGGATAAACGGGGCGTGGGGCGCCCGGCAGCTCCTGGGTGTGGTTGTCACGCATCTGCGGCTGGTCCAGCCGTTCTGTGTTGTTGTGCTGCTCCCCGGCGCTGTAGCCGCGTTCCTGTCCTGCGGCCCCACCCTCGTGCTGAGTGCCCGCCTGGCGGTCTCCGGGCTGTTGGGAGTCCTGCTGCGGGCCCTGCTGCTGCCAGGGGTTCCGGCTGCCCGCGTGGTTGTCCTCCGGGACCGGTCCAGGGGTTTGATTCTCAGTCATGGGACTTCCTTTCATCCTCGTCTGCCATTAACTATGAACCGTCGCGCTGGAACAAGCTCGGATGTTTGCTGAGAGCTTCCTGAATGCTTCGCCGATGGCTGGCATCCCCGTAAGGCGTTTCGCTGGCGGCATATTCGGCCGCATGGACTGGGTGTGGGGTGCACCATAGAATCAAGATGAATTGCCACAGCGACCTGCGGCTTCACACCAAGCGTGGGGGCGCTGCTGGATTCGACGACTGATTCGTCCCGAATCGGTGTCATGCGTGCTGAAGGGTTGCACATGCGGTCAAAGTTCAAACGTATCCTCGCCGTGATTGGCCTTGCCGGGCTGCTGGCGGTACCCGCCGGCGCCGCGTGGGCCGAAGACCCGGTCACCATCCCCTCAGGGACCAACGTCGTTGACGATGCCAATCTCCTGGGCAGCCGAAAAGGTGAGGTCCAGGACGCCGTCCAGAAGCTGTTGAAGGACCACAAGTACAACCTGTACGTGATCACGGTCAACACGTTCACCAACCCTACCGACCCCAAAACCTGGTCGCAGACGGTTGCTACCAACAAGGGGATGGGGCGCTACGACGTCATCCTTGCCATGTCCAATGACGGCAAGTACTACTTCGCACCGAATTCGGCCAGTCCTATCGCTTCAAAAACCAACGAAATCAGCCAAAATGCGGTGGTGGCAAACCTGGCAGGCGGCAAGCGCGACTTCGCCCAGGCGGCCATTGACACCGCATCGGCTGTTGGTGACGCAGCGGCCGGCGGCAGCGGCAAGGTGTCCTCCGGTAACGGAGGGGGCGCGGCTGTCCTGGTAGGCGCGGGCGTGGTGGTTGCCGGCGGCGGAGCCTACCTGTATTACCGGAACCGCCGGAAGAAGGCTGCCGGCGGTTCCGGCCAGGCGTCCTCTGGAAGTTACGGGCCCCAAGGCGCCGAACTGGACCCGCTTGCATCGCTCAGCGTCGAGGAACTCCGACGCAAGAGCGGATCCCTGCTGATCGAGGCTGACGACGCCATCAAATCCAGCGAGCAGGAACTTGGCTTCGCCCAGGCACAATACGGTGACGCCGCCGTCGGGAACTTCACCAAGGCCCTCGAAGAGGCGAAAGCCCACATGGCCGAGTCCTTCAAACTGCAGCAGCAACTCGATGACCACATCCCCGACACCGAGGAGCAGCAGCGGACCTGGCTTGGCGAAATCATCCGCCGGTCCGAAGCAGCCCTGGCTTCCCTTCAGGAGCAGAAGGCAGACTTCGATTCCCTCCGTGAACTGGAGAAAAACGCTCCACAGGCCCTGGCCGCGGTCAACGCCGGGGCCCGCGAAGCGGACGCAAAGATCGCCAGTGCCGAGCAGTCGCTGGCCAGCATGCGGTCCAAATACGCCGACAGTGCGCTGACCCAGGTATCTGACAACATCGTGCAGGCCAAGGAGCGGCTTGCCTTTGTGCAGAACGCGTCCGAAACCGCCCAGCAGAAGCTGGGTGAAGGCGAAGCAAGCCTGGCCGCCGTGGCAGTACGCGCTGCCGAGGAGAGCCTGCACCAGACGAACGTCCTGCTGGGCGCCATTGCCAAGGTTGCCGGCAATCTTGATGAGGCCCACAACAGCATAGAGGCAGCAGTAGTGGACACGTCCCAGGACCTGGCCCAGGCAAAGGCCATGATCCAGTCCGGGAGCAATGCTGAACTCGCGGGTCCGGTGGCAGGGGTGGAAGCGGCGTTGGCGCAGGTCAAAACCGATATCCAAGGTGGAAAGATCGATCCCATCGCCACCCTGCAGCGGGTGGAAGGGGCCCATCAGTCCCTGGACCAGGCGCTGTCCGGCATCCGGGACCAGCAGGACCAGACACGGCGTGCGCAAGCCGCTCTACAGCAGACCGTGATGTCGGCCCAGGCCCAAATCAGCGCCACCTCCGACTACATCACGGCCCGCCGCGGCGGTGTGGGCACCGAAGCACGTACCCGGCTTGCGGAGTCCCAGCGAAACCTCGACTACGCGCTGTCCATCTCCCGCACTGATCCGGTCACCGCCCTCACCTACGCGCAGCAGGCACACGCCTTGGCGGCTCAGGCCGCGCAGCTGGCCCAGGCCGACGTGGACCACTTCGACGGGTACGCCAACCAGGGCTTCGGCCGGGGCGGCATGTTCGGTGGCGGTGGCGGCGGCGGACTGGGAGGTGCCATCCTGGGCGGCATCCTGATCAACTCGATCCTCAACGGGGGCCACGGAGGCTGGGGCGGCGGCGGTGGCGGCTGGGGTGACGGCGGCGGTGGCGGTGGCGGTGGCGGCTGGGGCGGAGACTCCGGCGGCTTCGGCGGCGGGGACTTTGGCGGCGGCGATTTCGGCGGCGGAGACTCCGGCAGTTTCTAAACACTTCCGCCGCTACACGCTGGAAGATCCCGGCGGGGCGGAAAGACGCAGTACACCACTGTGCACCGGTTCCAGTGGTCAACACAGAGCAGGACGAAAGGCAAACACCATGGTTAAGCAGTCCATTTTCGGCCGGATCGCGCAGCTGGCAAAGGCGAACATCAACTCTTTGCTGGACAACGCCGAGGATCCCCAGAAGATGCTGGACCAGATGGTCCGCGACTACACCAACAACATCGCCGAAGCCGAGTCTGCCGTGGCGCAGACCATCGGCAACCTCCGCATGCTGGAAGACGACTACAACGAAGACGTCAAGAACGCGCGCGACTGGGGCAACAAGGCACTTGCCGCATCCCGCAAGGCAGACGAGTTCCGTGGGGCCGGCGACGTGGCCGACGCTGAGAAGTTCGACAACCTGGCAAAAGTGGCCCTGCAGCGCCAGATGGCGGCCGAGAACGAAGCCAAGGGTGCAGAGCCGAGCATCGCCTCCCAGCGCGAGGTGGTCGACAAGCTGAAAACAGGCCTGGACCAGATGAAGAACAAGCTCAACCAGCTCACCAGCAAGCGCAACGAGCTGGTTGCCAGGTCCAAGACGGCGGCGGCGCAGTCCCAGGTCCACGATGCGATCAAGAGCATCGACATCATGGACCCCACCAGCGAAGTGGGACGGTTCGAGGAGAAGATCCGCCGCGAAGAGGCCAAGGTCCGCGGGCAGCAGGAACTTGCCGCGTCCAGCCTGGATGCACAGTTCAACCAGCTTGAGGACCTGGGCGAGCAGACGGAGATCGACGCCCGCCTCGCCGCCCTGAAGGCCGGCGGCGCGAAGCCTGCCCTTGGCGCTGCAAACCCCGCAGCTTCTGAGTCAACCGTTGAAGAAGCCGACTTCGACAAGCTCTAGGGGCGGGTAACACCTCACCAGGCAGGACGTGGCGGTGGCCGGGACGATGGTCCCGGCCACCACCACGTCCAGAGTGTGTAGCGTGGTGCCATGACCTCCCCCGAACAGACCGCCCTGGTCTGGCTCCGCGACGACCTGCGCCTGGACGACAACCCTGCCCTCCACGCTGCAGCGGACCTCGGCATGCCGCTGACTGTGGTGTACGTCCTTGATGAGGAATCCGCCGGGGTCAGGCCGCTGGGCGGCGCTGCCCGCTGGTGGCTGCACCATTCACTTGCAGCGTTGGCTGCCTCCCTTGAAGCAAGTGATTCGCGCCTGCTCCTCCGCCGCGGACCGGCGGAACAGGTCATCAGGGAGGTGGCGGTGGAGACCGGAGCTGTGCACCTCTTCTGGAACCGGCGCTACGGGGAGCCTGAGCGGGCCATTGACACAGCGGTTAAGGCGTGGGCCAGGGACAACGGCCTGGAGGCGTCGAGCTTCCAGGCGAACCTCCTGTTCGAACCGTGGACAGTAAAGACCGGCTCCGGCGGGCCGTACAAGGTGTTCACGCCTTTTTGGCGTGCATGCCTGGCCAGCCATGACGTCAGGGATCCCTTGGAGCCTCCCGCCCAGATTCCAGGGCCTCCGCCAAGCGGCCGGACCCGGGCCAGCGACGAGCTCGACAGCTGGCACCTGCTCCCCTCCTCCCCCGACTGGAGTGGGGGCCTCGCGGCCACCTGGACCCCTGGCGAGCAGGGCGCCCGGCACCGGCTGGACGACTTCCTGGACGGTCCTGCCGGCGAGTACGGGACCGGACGGAACCTGCCCGCCATTGAGGGCACCAGCCGCCTCTCGCCCCACCTGCGCTTCGGCGAGGTCAGCCCGTTCCGGGTGTGGCGCGAGATCCGCCGCAGCTTTCCGCGGACGGTGCCTGCCGACGTCGGAATCTTCCGTTCCGAACTGGGCTGGCGTGAATTCTGCTGGCAACTGCTGTACAACAACCCGGAACTGGCCACCCGCAACTACCGCCCCGAATTCGACCGGTTCGCCTGGCAGCGGCTGGGCAGGGGCGAGCTGGCAGCGTGGCAGCAGGGCCGCACCGGCTATCCACTGGTGGACGCCGGGATGCGGCAGTTGTGGCAGACGGGCTGGATGCACAACCGGGTGCGGATGGCCGCCGCTTCATTCCTGGTCAAGAACCTCCTGGCCGACTGGCGGATCGGAGAACAATGGTTTTGGGACACCCTGGTGGACGCTGATGCCGCCAGCAACCCGGCCAACTGGCAGTGGGTGGCAGGTTCGGGCGCTGACGCGTCCCCGTATTACCGGATCTTCAATCCCGTGACCCAAAGCCGGAAATTCGACGCCGGTGGCCGGTACCTGCGCGAATTCGTCCCGGAGCTCGCAGGCCTGGATAACAAAGCCATTCACGAACCCTGGAAGGCGGGCGCCACGGACTATCCGGAACCCCTCATTGAGCTGCCAGAATCCAGGGAACGGGCGCTGGCTGCCTACCAGCAGCTCAAGGACGGCTGAGGTGCCCTTGGGCTCCGCGGCGGCAGGGTGCCCGCTTTAGCGGCTGACCTTGCCCATCAGGGACGCGATGGGCCGCAGGAAGATCGGGCGGGCCAGGAACCAGGCGGCCACCATGACCGCCACGGAGGCGAGGAACACCCAGAAACCAAACCAGCCGTCGTCGTCCCGGACTCCGTACATGTGGTTCAGGTTCCGCAGTGCACCGGTGGCCAGCACCAGGAAGACGTGGACCACCACGAAAGCTGCAAAGTAGATCATTACCGGGAAGTGGACGGCGCGTGCCCATTCAATCGGGTAGGCCTTGTTAAGGCCTGCAGCCTTCTTTGGCCACGCGGAGGACATCCGCAGCCCCGTGACGAACGCCAACGGCGCAGCAATGAAGACGGTCACGAAGTACGCGAGGAGCTGCAGCGCGTTGTAGTTGATCCAGCCGTCTTCCGTGGGCCAGTCCAGCGAGGCGTACTGCAGCGCGGCCGAAACGGCATTCGGGAAGACGTCCCAGCTGGTGGGGACAATCCGCATCCATTGTCCGGAAGCGAACAGCAGGACGGCGAAGACGAGCCCGTTCAGGATCCAGAGGGCATCAAGCGTCAGGTGGAACCAGAGCTCCAGGCTGATCTTGGTGGGTGCGTTCCGGGTGCGGATCAGGCCCTTGTTGTTCCTGGTCCAGTGTCCGCTGGGCCGGGCGGTGGTACGTACCTGCCAGCCCGTACGGATGATCAGGACCAGGAAGAATGCGTTAAGGAAGTGCTGCCAGGCCAGCCACGCAGGGAATCCGACCGGGGCATCGGCCGGCAGCTCGGACGAGCCCGGGTATTCGGAGACGAACGCGGTGACGGCGGGCATTCCCATGAGCACCCTGGCGATCAGCACCAACAGGACCATTGCCACCAGGACGGCAGGCACCACCCAGTAAATCCTGGACCGCTTAGCCGTCGCGGCGCCGGGCTTTTTCGTGGGTGTGGCCATCGAATTACATACCTCTCAAGAATGACTGGGCTGCCCGCAGATCGCGGGACCCTCCGAAAGAGAATACAAGGAATTGGGCGCATCCAAGGAAAAAGGAAGGCCCCGTCCGGCATAACTGCCGGTCGGGGCCTTCATAAGTTGCGGGGACAGGATTTGAACCTGTGACCTCTGGGTTATGAGCCCAGCGAGCTACCGAACTGCTCCACCCCGCGTCGCTCGATCAACACTACCCTACTTTGGCAGCCGACCTGACCACACGGCTCGGGCCCCCGCGGGTTGCTTCCACCCCACCCGCTGGCGGCGGGCAAAACAAAAGGCCCGGACATTGTTTCCAATGTCCGGGCCTTTCCTCAGTTGCGGGGACAGGATTTGAACCTGTGACCTCTGGGTTATGAGCCCAGCGAGCTACCGAACTGCTCCACCCCGCGTCGCAAGAACTACTTTACCGGGAGGTGAACCCCAGGCCAAATTGAAGCGGCGTGACGTCCGTTACGCCGGCCCGGCACCCGGCCCCCTGGGTTCGGATGCCGGGCCGCCGCCGTCGTGCTACCGCCCCGCCGAAGGTGTTGGCGACGGTGAGGTGGAAGCAGCAGGGGCCGGGCTGGCCGCCGGAGCAGTAACGGGAATCTTGGCCTCGGCGTCCATTGCCTTCTTCAGCGCGGCCGCAACCTTCTTCTGCGCGTCGCCATAGGCAGCGAAGTCCCCGGCCGCGAGCGCCGTCTGGCCTGCCTGGATGGCCGAGTTGGCCTCGTCCAGGGCCGCCTTCAGCTGTGCCTTCGCGTCAGCTTCCGCAGGTGTGGCAGGAGCTGCCGGACTTGCGGGCGTCTGGCCGTTGTTGGCCGAGTCACCCGCGGCTGCACCGGAATCGCCGCCGAAAAGCTGCTTGAGGGCTGCATCAAGCGTTGGCGCGAAGCCCACCTTGTCACCGAAGGCCACCAGGACGCGCTGCAGGGTGGGGTACGACGTCTCACCCGTCGATTTGAGGTAGACCGGCTGGACGTAGAGGATGCCGCCGCCCACGGGCAGGGTGAGCAGGTTGCCGTTCAGCACGTCCGACGCACCCTGCCGCAGCAGGTTCAGTGCCTGTGACACGGTGGGGTCGGAGTTGAACTTGTTTTGCGCCTGTCCCGGACCGGGCACCTGTGTTTCCGGCGGGATCTGCAGCAGCCGCAGTTTTCCGTAGCCTTCATCCTTCACGCCTGCCTGGGTACCCGCATCCGAGTCCGCTGCGAGGAAGCCGTAGAGGACGTTGCGGGCGTTTCCGTTCACGATCTGCGGAATGAAGGAAGACGTCAGCTGGAAGGCGGGTTTCGCCTGGTCCGGCATCTGCAGGGACATATAGAACGGCGGCTGCTTCACATCCGTGCTTACCGTGGGATCGGCCGGCGTGCTCCACGCATCGTTGTTCTTGTAGAAGCTGGTGGGATCTGTCACGTGGTACTGCCCCAGCAGCTCGCGCTGGACCTTGAACAGGTCCTCGGGGTAGCGGACGTGGCTCATCACCGCTCCGGACATTTCCGAGTACGGCTTCAGGGAGGACGGGAACACCTTCTGCCAGGCCTTCAGCACGGGGTCGGTGTCGTCCCACGCGTAGAGGGTGACCGAGCCGTCGTAGGCGTCCACGGTGGCCTTGACCGAGTTGCGGATGTAGTTAACCGTGCTGTTGGGCAGTGCGACGGCGCGGCCGGAACTCGTCTGCGAATCAGCGGTGGCGTCCGACAGCTGTTTTTGCTGTGAGTAGGGGTAGTACTGGCTGGTGGTGTAACCGTCCACGATCCATTTGACCCTGCCGTCCACCACAGCCGGGTAGGCCCCGCCGTCCACGGTCAGGTAGGGGGCTACCTTCTGGACCCGCTCCCGGGGGCTGCGGTCGTACAGGATCTGCGACTCCGGGTTCACGCCGTCCGAGAGCAGCAGGTCCGAGGACTGGAACTTGATGGCGTAGAGCATCTTATTGAAGAAGGAGCCAACGTTGGGCCCGCCGTTTCCGTCGAACGTGTACTGGGTTTCGCCCTCCCCCTCCTTGCCGGAGGGGCGGTCCTGCTCACGTGGCGTGGCACCGGCCGGGGCACCCACGATCGAGTATTCCGGTGAGGACTCACCGAAGTAAATCCGTGGCTGGTAGGTTGTATCGTTGCCCAGCACACCGGTCGAAGGGATGCCGGACTGCAGGAATTCAGGCTTGCCGTCCACCGTGAACTTGTTGCCCTTGGCAGCCACTACTCCGTAGCCGTGGGTGTACACCACGTGCTGGTTGAGCCAGCCCTGCTGGTTGGTTGAGACGTTCGTGGGGTTCAGCTCCCGCACGGCGATCACGGTGTCCTGGATCTTGCCGTCCACCTCATAACGGTCCACGTTGAGGGCCTTGGGGAACTGGTAGTACGGACGGTACTGTTCCAGCTGCGCGAAGGCATCCGAAATCAGGTTGGGGTCCAGAAGCCTGATGTTGGCCGTGGTCTTTGCATCGGGAGCGAGTGCGCCGGTGCTGGCCGTATTGGTGGCGTCGTACCGGGTTTCCTGGATGCCGTCCAGGCCGTAGGCCTTGCGTGTGTTCGCGATGTTCCGCTGGATGTATTTGCTTTCCAGAGTCTGCTCCGACGGACGCACCTGGAACTGCTGGATTACCCACGGATAGACGCCCCCGGCCAGGATGGACGTGATGATCAGCATCGCGGTGCCGATCACGGGCAGGCGCCAGCGGCCGATGACTGCAGCAACGATGAAGAGGATGGCCACCAGGACGGCAGACACAGCGAGGATGGCTTTGGTGGGGATGACGGCATTGACATCCGTGTAGAGCGCACCGGCCCAGCGGCCTCCGTTGCTTTGCACGGAAGAGTAGCGGTCCAGCCAGAAGTTGACGCCGAGGAGCACCAGGAAGGCCGCTCCGGTGACGGCGATGTGGATCTGCGCAGCGCGGCTGGTGAACACGCCGCGTTCCATCAGCCGGATGCTGCCATACAGGTAGTGCGTGAGGATGCCGGCGATGCCCGCAATGACCACCACGCTGATCAGGAAGCCGGTCACAAACCCGAGGAACGGCAGGGTCATCAGGTAGAAGCTGATGTCCATGCCAAACTGCGGGTCGGTTTCGCCGAAACCAACCTGGTTGAAGAACAGCAGGACTTTCTGCCACTGGCTTGCGGCCGCGCTGCCCGCAAAGAGGCCAAAGAGAACCGGCAGGCCCACCATGACCACCCGGCGGACAGGCTCCAGCTGCGCCTGGTACCGGTTCAGGTTGTCCCGGACCTCAGAGTCCGGTGCGTAGACCGGCCTGGCGTTGTAGGCAATGCGGATCGAAAAGAAGACCGCCGCGAACATGAGGGCGAAGCCGGCCACGAATGTGGCGATTTTGGCGAGGTTTTCAGTGACGAAGACCTCGATGAAGCCCAGCTGCCGGTACCAGAGGACATCGGTCCAGACGTTGGCGAAGAAAATGAAGCCGACTACCACCAGGGCGACAACGATCAGGGTGGGCGTCAGGGCTCCGCGTCGTGAAGGGGGTTTGCCTGTGGACTTGGTGCTGGCGGGACGGGACAAACTGGGTACCTCATAGCTGGTCGTCGAAATATTCGAGGCGTGCAAGCGACGTACGGTACCGGTCCAACGGCTGGTTTCGTCCGTCATCATTTGCCACGAGTGGCGGTAGAGCTTAGTTCCTGTCGAGTCTAGTTGGGCCCACTCTATTTGCCGGTGCAGGCAGGGAGCCCGGATGTGTCCTGCCCGCTGCCGGCCAGTTCGACCGCGTGCCGGGCCTGCGCCAGGTTCTCCACGCGGACAACCTGGAGGCCTTCGGGAACGTGGCCCGCCACCTCGTCACAGTTGCCGGCGGGAGCCAGGAAGAGGGAGGCCCCGGACGAGCGCGCACCCCGCATCTTCTGCCCGATGCCGCCGATGGGTCCCACCGCACCGTCCGGCGAGATGGTGCCGGTGCCCGCAATATGCTTGCCGCCGGTAAGGTCGCCCGGCGTGACCGTATCGATGATGCCCAGCGAGAACATGAGCCCGGCGCTGGGGCCGCCCACCTTGTCCAGGGAGATCTGCACCTGGAACGGGAAACTGAACAGGTACTTCAGCATGACGCCGAGAATGAAGCGGCCTTGTCCGTTGTCCTTGGGGGTGACCTCAACCGTAACGGGTTGGCCGGCGCGCTCCACCGTCACGGTCGCCGGAGCTCCCTTGCCCGCTGCCAGTTCATCCTGGATGACGCTAAGTGAGGTGATGTCCCTGCCATTGATGGACTTGAGGATGTCCCCTTGCTCGATCTTGCCCGCCGACGCCGAATCCTTGGACAGGTCCGCAGCCTGGAGCTGCTGGCCGAAGGGAATCTTGAGTTCGTTCAGGGCGGAGGCAACCGCGTTCTCCTGGGACGTGGCCATGGCCACCGCGCTCTGTTCCTGCGCCTCCTCCTTTGTAGTGCCCGTGGGATAGATCAGTTCCACCGGGTACACGGCCTTGGACTTGTCCAACCATGCCGAGAATGCGTTGAGGATGCTGATGGAGTCGGTGGGGCCGCCGTCGACGTACACCGTTGTCAGGTCCAGGCTCCCCGCAGCGGGATACGTCTCATGGCCGCTGACATTGATGACCGGGTGCCCCTGGCTCTCCCCCAGCGTGTTGTACGTGGGCCCCGGCGACTCGACGACGTACGGCACCGGAAGCGTGCCCACTGCAATTCCCAGCCCCAGCGCCGCCAGCCCGGCTACCATCATGGTGGAAAGCCGCCTGCCCTTGCGTCCGGCGTCGTCCGCGCTGGCGCGTCCGGCAGCACCCGCCGTGCCGCCGCTGTCCCCGGCGCTTTCCGGCGGCCCCCCGGCCCGAAAACGGGCGGAACTGGAGACGCGGGAAAGTTCGGGAGCGTGGTCCTCGGAGGAATGGCCGCCACGGGTTGTAGTCACCCCACCAACAGTACGCGGTGGCTGCACGCCGAAGCGCTTTGCCTAGAGCGAACGACGGCGGCGGGCGGCAGACAGCCGACCCCCACCGGGGTACCGTGAAGGTTGATCAACAGTCACACCATCGATCGGCGGGACCATGACCTCCAACCCACTCAATCCGTCCAACGGCGACGACAACCCCAAGGATCCGTTGACCGAAATGCTGCAGAACCTGATGGGCGGCAGGGGGATGGAAAACTTCGATCCCGCAGAGCTCGCCAAGGCTGCCGGCCTCCCGGATGACCCCAACCTGCTGGCCCAGATGTTCTCGCAGGTGCAGGCGATGATGAGCGCGCCGTCGGAGGGTCCCGTCAACTGGACGCTTGCCCACGACAACGCCCGGAGGGTGGCCGCCGGCACTTCAGACCCCTCAGTAACGGCACAACAGTCCAGGGATGTCGATGAAGCCCTGCGCCTGGCCGAACTGTGGCTGGACCCGGTCACCGACCTGCCCGCCACCGGCCTGATCGGCAAGGCCTGGTCGCGCGCGGAATGGGTGGAGGCCACCCTTGGCACCTGGAAGCGGCTGACCGAGCCCGTGGCCAACAGCATCGCCAATGCGCTCTCCTCCGCCATGACGGAGCAGATGCCCGAGGAAATGAAGTCCATGATGGGCGGCGCCTCCTCCATGCTGCAAAACATGGGCGGCGCCATCTTCGGCATGCAGCTCGGGCAGGCCATCGGCGCCCTTTCCAGGGACGTGGTCAGCTCCACCGACATCGGTGTCCCGCTCGCCGACCTGGAAATGGCGCTCCTGCCGGCAAACGTTGCCGCCTTCGGCGAGGGCCTGTCCCTCCCCGAGAACGACATCCGGCTGTTCCTTGCCGTAAGGGAAGCCGCGCACGCACGGCTCTTCGTGCAGGTTCCCTGGCTGCGCGGACACCTGCTGGGCGCCATCGAGGCATACGCCCGCGGCATCCACATCGACACCTCACGCATCGAGGAGCTCGCCCGGGACCTTGACCCGAGCAACCCCGAAGGCATCCAGGAGGCCCTGTCCCAGGGCGTCTTCATGCCCCAGCGGACCCCGGCCCAGGATCAGGCGCTGGAGAAGCTGGAGACGGCACTGGCCCTGGTGGAGGGCTGGGTGGACGAACTTACCGCCGCCGCGACGGAGAAGGTCCTGCCGTCCGCCGGCGCGCTGCGGGAAACAGTGCGCCGCCGCCGGGCAACAGGCGGGCCCGCCGAGCACGCCTTCGCTTCCCTGGTGGGGCTGGAGCTGCGCCCGCGCAGGCTGCGCGACGCCGCCACCCTGTGGGCCACGCTGAAGGAGGAACGCGGGATCGAGGGCCGTGACGCCATCTGGCACCACCCCGACCTGCTGCCCACCGCCGAAGACCTCGATGATCCGAAGGGCTTCAGCAACCGCCGGAAGCTCGCCGAAGCCAGCGACAGCGAAGTGGATGACGCCCTGCAGAAACTGCTGAGCGGCGGTTTTGACGACACCTCCACCGATGAGGGCGGGGCCGATGGCGATTCGGACGGCAAGGACGACGACGGCGGAACGGACCAGCCGAAGGGCTGACACTTTTCCGGCGGGCCGGGATTTTCCTGGCCCGCCAGGGTGCTTTGACGGCCGCCCCGGTGTGCAGGGCAGGACAGGTGCCGGGCAGGACCTAGTCGGCGTCCCCTGGGAAATCCCCAGCGCCATCCTGGTCGCCTTTATCCAGTCCCCGGGACGTGGCAAAGGAAACACCCTCGAGGAATGCCTTGGCCCGCTGGGTTTCGGGATACGCCTCCAGCAGCTTCCAGAATGCGGCGTTGTGCGAAGCCACCAGGAGGTGGGCCAGTTCGTGCAGCAGGACGTAGTCGGTGACCCACTGGGGCATGGGCCGCAGCTTGTCCGATATGCGGATGGTTCCCTCGGCCGGAGTAGCGGACCCCCACCGGGAGTTCTGGTTGCTGACCCAACGAACGGACGAGGGCACTGACCGGCCGCCGAGATATTGCGCGGACAGCTGGGCGGCGTGAGCTGCAAGGGCCTCATCGGAGGCAGGACGGCGACGGCCGGTTGCCTGTTGCCGCTCCCCCTGCTTGTGCAGTTTGGCCAGCATGCGGTGAACCCATTCCCGCTCCTGCGCGGCAGTGAAGCGCGCAGGGATGGCCACCACGGCTGTTCCGTCTTCCCAGAACGCCGCCACCGTGCGCGTCCGCCGGGCAGAGCGCCGCACTTCCACGGGAGAACCGTTTGAGGTGGTGAGGGCGGCGGCCTGGCGGGAACCGCCGTTGGGTGCGCGCCTCACAAGACGGAGCTTTCGACAAGGACCCGGAGGACGTCTTCCCCGTACTTTTCCAGCTTGGATGGGCCGACGCCGGCGAGGCCCGCAAGTTCCTCCAGCGATGCCGGCCTGGCCTCGGCAATTGCAGTGAGGGTGGCATCGGTGAAGACGACGAATGCGGGAACGTCAGCGGACTGGGCCACCTCGCGGCGCCAGTTGCGGAGGGCGTCGAACGTCTGTTCCTCGTAGGTGGGTGGACATGCGTTGCAGCGGCCCACCTTTCGTTCGGCACCGGTGGCCAGCATTGTGCCACAGACCCGGCACACGGCAGGCGCGGCGGCCTTGCGGCGGGGGGCGGCTCCCTTCCCCCTGGTACTGGAGCTTGCCACCGAGTCCGGCCGCAGCCCGTCGAGGAACCGGGATGGCTTCCGGTTGGCGCGGCCGCCGGGAGTCCTCGCGGTGCTCCACGAGAGGGAAAGATGCTCCCGTGCCCGGGTGATGCCGACGTACAACAAGCGGCGCTCCTCATCCACCGATTCGGGGGAATCAGCGAAGGAAATGGGCATCAGGCCTTCACTCAGGCCCACCAGGAAGACTGCGTCCCATTCCAGGCCCTTGGCTGCGTGGAGGGAGGCGAGCGTAACGCCCTGCACGGTTGGCGCGTGCTGGGCCAGTGAACGCTCCTGGAGTTCGTTGACGAAATCCGCCAGGCCGAACTGGGGGCCGCGGGTCTGAACGAGTTCGTCGGCGAGCGCCACAAGTGCCGCAAGGGACTCCCAGCGTTCGCGCAGGGCCCCGCCGCTGTGTGGCGCGGAGTCGGTGTAGCCGAGGGAAGAGACGATGTCCCGGACCAACTGCCCGAGCGGTTCCGGCGTATCCGTTTCAGAAACGGCCCTGGTGGCTGCGCGCAACTGGAGGATGGCATCGCGGACCTCCTTGCGGGCGAAGAAGCGTTCGCCGCCCCTCAACTGGTAGCCGATGCCCGCCGCTGCCAGCGCCTGCTCGTAGGCCTCCGACTGGCCGTTGGTGCGGAAAAGGATGGCAATCTCGCTGGCAGGAGTGCCGGCGTCGAGCAGGGCCTTGATCTTCTGCGCCACAGTGGCTGCTTCGGCTTCGTCGTCCGTGCATTCGGTGAACTGTGGAGTGGGCCCGGCGGGGCGCTGGGCCACGAGCTGCAGGGGCGCCGCCCAGGCGGCGTCGGCGGTGGCGCCTCCGCTCCGGCGCCCCGCCAGCAGGTCATTGGCCAGTTTCACCACTTGGGGTGTGGACCGGTAGTCCCTGATGAGCTTGACGACGTTGGCCTGCGGGTAACGGGTCTTGAAGTCAAGCAGGTGCCTGGGCGAGGCGCCCGTAAAGGAGTAGATGGTCTGGCTGGCGTCCCCCACGACGCAGAGTTCGTCACGCCCGCCGAGCCAGAGCTCCAGGAGCCGCTGCTGCAGCGGGGATACGTCCTGGTATTCGTCCACCACGAAGTGCCGGTACTGCTCCCGAACCGTGG
Source organism: Arthrobacter liuii (assembly GCF_014639275.1). Taxonomy (GTDB): domain Bacteria; phylum Actinomycetota; class Actinomycetes; order Actinomycetales; family Micrococcaceae; genus Arthrobacter; species Arthrobacter liuii. Next base: position 89,363 of record NZ_BMFW01000014.1, read on the forward strand.
CAGCTACCTTCTCGTCCTCCTGCAGGATGCCCACCGTGATCAGGAGGACGTCCTCAAAGTCGATCAGGTTGCGGTCGGTCTTGACGTCCTCGTAGGACTGGAAGACGCGGGCCACGGCAGTGAGGTCAAACCCTCCGGGCGCGCCCCTCCCCTGGGCGTTTTCCAGATAGTTGGCCGGCGTCAGCATGGAGACCTTGGCCCATTCGATTTCTGAGGCAAGATCGCGGATGGAGGCCCGGTCCGTGCTGAGCCTGAGCCGCCGCGCGGCCTCCGCAAGCAGCTGGGCCTTGTGGTCCAGCAGGTTGGGCAGCGTGCCGCCCACAGCCTGCGGCCAGAAGAACTGCAGCTGGCGCAGGGCAGCGGCATGGAAGGTGCGGGCCTGCACATTTCCGGCGCCGAGGTCGCGCAGGCGGCTGCGCATCTCTGCCGCCGCCCGGGCAGTAAACGTGACGGCGAGCAGGCGCTGCGGGGTGTAGACCCCCGAGTGCACGCCGTACGCGATGCGGTGGGTGATGGCGCGGGTCTTCCCGGTTCCCGCACCGGCCAGTACGCACAACGGCCCGCCCAGGGTGCTGGCCACCTCACGCTGTTCGGCGTCGAGCCCCCCGAGGATCCGGTCCTCAAGGGAGCCTGCTCCGTCAAAAATCTCTGTAGGCACTTCTGCTGCTTTGTTTCTCGACTCCCGCGTGCTGGAGTCTGGTGGATGGAATAACTTAGGCGCCGGGCCGGTCCTGGATCCGGCCGCCGTACCAGTGCTCAATCAGCGAGCGGGCAATGGACAGCCTGCTGGAAATGGTGATCTCCCCGCTGAGCACCGCTTCCTGGAGTTCCCCGCGGCTGAACCAGCGGGCCCTGGTGACCTCCACGCCGTCGGGCGTTGCCCGGGCGTCCTCGGTGACAGCGGTAAATCCAAGCATAAGGGAGGCGGGGAACGGCCACGACTGCGAGCCGAGATACTGGCAGGCGGTGACACGCACTCCAACCTCTTCCTGGATCTCGCGCACGACGGCCTCTTCCAGCGACTCCCCCGGTTCGACAAATCCCGCCAGGGTGGAGTAGTTGCGGGCGTCCACGGGGCCGCCGCCACCCAGGAGGAGCCGGCCGTCCGGGCCCACGACCGTGACGATGATTGCGGGGTCTGTACGGGGGTAGTGTTCAGAGTTGTCCGCCGGGCACCGGCGCACCCAGCCGCCGGCTTCGACGTCCGTTGGGGTGCCGCAGCGGGGGCAATGCGTGTGGGCGGCGTGCCAGTTGGCGATTGCACTGGCTTCCACGAACAAGGCTGTGGAGGTGGCAGTCAGGTCCGCCGCGATCTCCCGGAATCCAGCCCAGGAGGCGTCCGCGGGAAGGCCGGCCGTACCGGGTTCCGGAGGTGCAGGCAGGACGAAAAGCAGCAGTTCCGTGCCGGCAGGAAGGTCCGCGGCGGGCAGGGCGGATCCCAGGTACACCACGAGTTCCGGCGTGGATCCTGCTGCTTTCAGCTCTGCCAGGAGTTTCCTGGCTCCGACCAGGACCAGGTTGTTGCCCTGGACCAGCCCCTGGCGCTTTGACAGGACTGCGGCCAAGGCATCCGGCCCGGCGAGCAGCTCATCGATCATCCCGGCCCTCACGCGGGCAACAGATCCTCGGTCCACCAGTGCCGGCTTCACCGGGAGCAGGGTATCCACGAGATGGTCCGCCGGCAACCCTGCCTGCGCAGCCTGGTGGATGGGTAGTACGGACTCCGCTTGGCTCATGCCTCCACCGTACTGACTGCCGCCGACATTTCACATTTCCGAAAGGGTCCGGCCGCCGCGGGGGTGCCCCACGATTTGCAGCTATCTGAAGACTCGCCGCGGCCGGACCGCTTTGTGGGAGGCCGGGCAATCTACCGTGGAACGGTGAGAAGAAAACCGATTGAACTGGCGGCAATTGCAACCGCGGCAGTCCCCGGACTGACCCCGACGGCCGTTAGCTCTGCTCCGGACGACCCCGCGGACTTCGACTCGGCCCTGCTCCTCGATTCCGAAGGCAAGCGCTGGCGGGTCCGGTCGCCGCGGCACGCCGAGGCCAGCGCCCGGCTGGAAACGGAGTTCCTGGTGCTGCGCGCGTTTGCTCCCGCTGTGCGGGCGGAACTGCCGTTCCTGATGCCGACAGTGGCAGGCAGCGTCCGGCTGGGAACCCTGACCACGTTCGTTTACTCGCACCTGTCCGGCAGCACGCGCAGCGTCGAGGAGCTGACTTCCGGACCGGCCGGCGTGGCCCGCGAAATCGGTTCCGCATTGGCCGCAGTCCACGACCTGCCGCGGGCCCTGGTCAGCAACGCCGACCTGCCAAGCTACACACCCAATGAGTTCCGCCAACGGAGGCTGAACGAACTGGACCAGGCAGCGACTACAGGCAAGATTCCGGCCGCACTGCTGCGCCGCTGGGAACATGCCATGGAGGACGTGTCCCTCTGGCGGTTCAACCCCTGCGTGGTCCACGGCGACCTGCACGAGGACAACCTGTTGGTGGAGTCGGGGCGGGTGACGGCAGTGACCGGCTGGACGGACCTGCGGATCGGCGACCCCGCGGATGACTTTGCCTGGCTGGTGGCCTCCAATGAACAGGATTTCATTGATGCCGTACTGAAGGCCTACACGTCCAGCCGCCGGGACGCTCCCGACCAGCACCTGCTGCGCCGGGCCGCCCTGTCCGCAGAATTCGCACTGGCGCAGTACCTGGTCAAGGGCCTTGCGGCTGGTGACCGTGACATGGTCAGCGAGGCGGAGGGAATGCTGGAGAGCCTGGCCAGCGACATCGCCGAATACGGCGGCCAGCCGATCAGCGTTGAGCCCCTTCCGGCCAAGGGCAGCCCTGACGGACACGGAACGGCCGAACCCGCCACCGCTGGGCGTTCCGGGGCGGGCTCGGCCACCGGTGGCGGCAGTTCTGCTGTGACGCCCGCCGTCACGGTCATCCCGGTCCCCGTGCAGCCCGGCATACAGGCACAACCGTCAGTTGCTGCGCAGCCTGCAGTACCTGTACAACCCGCCGTGCACGTAGCCCCCATCCCGGTGGAGCCATCTGCCGCGGGGGCAGACCCCGCGGAGGTCCCGAAGGCCGAAGCCAAGGGGCCGGACGACACATCCACAGCCGCGATTTCGGTCATCAACGCCAAACAGGGCTGAGCCCGGACAGCACTGCCCTGTTCCGGTCCATCTGTTGGACCAAGCTCAAGACCGGCTAAGCGCGGCGGCAACGATGTCTTCGAGTTCTGCTGAAGAACCCAGGTCGTGTGGCCGCACCACGGCATTGTCGGCAACGTAGAAGAACGCTGCCCGCACGTCCTCCAGCGGGACATCCATAAGCCGCGCCCACGCTAGGCGATACACCGCCAGCTGGATCGAACGGGTCTTCAGTTGCGCGGCGTTCGGCCGGCGGCCCGTCTTCCAGTCCACCAGGTCCCAACGTCCGTCGACGTCCTGGAAGACGGCGTCCACCCGGCCGCGCACCACCACCTCGCCCACCCTGGTTTCCACCGGGACTTCGACGAAAGCCGGGGACCTGTCGGCCCAGGGTGAGGCCTTGAAAGTGGCCACCATCGCATCCAGGTCGTAGGCAGCATCGATATGGTCGTCCGAACCGGGGGCTTCGCCGAGGTCCAGCATGCCGGCTGTGCCGAAATATTCCTCCACCCAGGCGTGGAAGGCTGTGCCCTTCCGCGCCGACATTCCAGGTTCGCGCGGCACAGGCCGGCGTAGCCGGCCCACCACCGCCTCAGGGTCTTCTCCGAGGTCGACGAGCGTGGAGGCGGAGATATGGGTGGGCAGGTGCACGTCCTGGCCGCTGGACCTTCGTGTCCTGCGCTCCAGCAGCAGGGCGGCTTCGCGTGCCCAGCCTGCCGCGGGCCCCGTAAGGCCTTGCCGCGTGTCCGTCAGGCTGCTCCCCTGCCCTGAACTGCCTCCGAGCCCTGGCCCGTCGGCCGGAACCGGCTGGCACCCGCCGGCCTCCAGGATGCCGAGTACACGGCTGGCCGCCGCCTCCATGGCTGCCCTGCGCCCGCGTGCCAGTCGAAGACGCTCGCCGGTGCGCGGGTCCACCGGCCCTTCGAGCGGATCGTACGGCCAGCGTGCCTCTTCCGTTTCCAGTGTCAACGGGCTCTGGTGCGGAAGCGCAGCCTCCTCCGACGACAGCGGGTGGACCGTAGCATCCGCCCGCTGCGCGCCCTCAGCCGGTTGCGTCAGTGCTTCCAGTTCCGCAAGGAACGGAGACATCTCCGCGCGCCCGGCCCGTGACCCCACCCAGGCGGCACTGGACACCCACAGGACATGCTTGGCCCTCGTGTAGGCCACGTACGCCAGGCGCCGTTCCTCCGACTCGCCGTGGACCTGCACGCCGGCTTTGTAGTCCTTCTCGGCATCCAGCCACCCCTTCTGGTCCGGCTGGTCCAGGTCCCACTGCGGAAGGTCGGCCCGGTCCCCGCGCAGGGGCCACGGCAGGGCGGCAGCACCGCTGCTCCAGCGGGAGTCCCTGTCGCTGGGGAAAGCTCCGGCGTTCATTCCCGGGACAAACACGGCGTCCCATTCCAATCCCTTGGACGCATGGACCGTCAACAGCTGTACTGCCTCCCGGTTCACGTCGCTTGCAGGCGCTTCCAACCCGTTTTCCTCCGCCGACGCAGCCTCCAACCAGGACAGGAAAGCGAGAATGTCTACTCGCTGGGAGGTGCGGAGGAACCCGGCGGCCGCATCCTGGAAGGCATCAAGGTTGCGGCGCGCTTGGTGGATGCTGATCCCCGGGCGGGCTGCCACTTCGATGTCGAGCAGCATGGCCCTCTCCACCTCCCCCAGGAGCGTGGTGAGGTCGTCGCCCAGGTAGCCGCGCAGTTGCCGCAGTTCGACCGACAACCGGGCCAGCCGGCCGCGCGCCCCCGCACTAAGGACGCGGCCATTCGACGACGTCCACCCTTCGCGGGGCAGGAAATCCAGTGCCTCGACCAGGCTCGCACTGTCGGTCAGGTCACCCTCGAGAATGGGTGCATCTGCTTCGTCGCTGTCGCTGTCATCACCGTGGACATCAATCCCTTCTGCAGCCTTCCCCCGGCTCCTGGCCAGCTGGGCAGACCAGTCCCGCAATGCCATGAGATCAGCGGGACCTATCCGCCACCGGGCGCCTGCGAGCAGCCGCATGAGGGCATCGGACCGGCCGGGGTCTGCCAGGACGCGCAGGGTGGCCACCAGGTCGACGATCTCCGGTGTGTCCAGGAGCCCCCCAAGGCCCACGATTTCGTAGGGAATCCCGCGGGCCTCGAACTGCCGCCGGACAGCCTCCATTTGCGCGCGCCTGCGGCACAGGACGGCGAGGGCCGGTGGCTCGGCTGTGCCGTCAGGCCTCAACTCAAAGTCGGTCACCTGGTATCGCAGGACGTCGTCGGCCAGTGCGGCAGCTTCCTCCACGTCGCTGGCGAAGCGCCCCAGCACCACGCTCCCGTCCACGGCATGGGGGCTGGGCTGCAACGGGGGCACTTCGGAAGCGACTTTCCTGTCCCCTGCGGGGGCGCTGTGCCCCGCCGCCCGGCCAAGGGACTGCGACATGACATTGGCTGCTGCCAGGATCGACCGCCCATTTCGCCAGGCTGTAGTCAGGTAGGAAGTTGGAGCGGGCGCCCAGCCTCCTCCTTCCGGACCACCAGTCTGGACTGGAAACTCGCGAACGAAGTGGAACAACTGACCTGCCGAAGCGCCGCGGAAGCCATAGATTGACTGGTTGGGGTCACCAACGGCCGTCACCGCATGGCCGCCACCGAAAAGGCGGGAAAAAAGGACCAGCTGCGCATAGGACGTGTCCTGGAACTCGTCGAGCAGAACCACCTTGTACCGCTGGCGTTCCATTTGGCCCGCCAGCGGAACATCCTGGGCCACCTTGGCAGCAAGCGCCACCAAGTCGCCGAAATCCAGGGCACCGCGGGCACGTTTTGCTTCGGCATAACGGCCCACCATGTCAGCGACACTGGCCCGGGTCCGCAGCATGCCTGCGAGGTCCGCAGCCGCCTTGGGCGGGTTCCTGGGCTTGTCGGCCAGGTAAGGCAGGGACTCGAACCCGGCAAGGCGCGCCATGAGCCAGGCTTCGACATCCTCGGGTTCCTGAAGGTGCTCGGCGCACTCGCCCGCCAACTGGATGACGGCTTTCACCAAGGTGGATTTGGCGGCCCGGAAGTGTGCGTACTCACCGTCATAGGCCTCAACCACCTCGCTGGCCAGCTGCCAGGCCTGCGCACCGCCGAGCAGGACGACGTCCCGCTCCACGCCAAGCCGCAGCCCGTAATCGGAGACAATGCCGCTGGCGAACGAATGGTAGGTGGACACCTTGGGCTCCAGGGCGTCGCTGCTGAACAGGCCTTCAGGAAATAGCCCCTGCCCGTTGTCCTTCACGGCAAGACGCTGCAGGGCCAGTAGCTTGGACCGGATCCGGCTGGCAAGTTCACCGGCAGCCTTGCGGGTAAAGGTCACGCCCAAAACTTCCTCAGGGGTGACCCATCCGTTGGCCACAAGCCACACCACCCGGTCCGCCATGGTGGCGGTTTTCCCGGATCCTGCTCCCGCGATGACCAGCCGCGGCGCCAGCGGAGAAGAGATGATGGCCGATTGCTCGGGAGTGGGGGTATTTCCTTCGCCAAGCAGCCGAGACAGTTCTTCGGGGCTGAAGCGCGCGGCCGGGACGGCATCCGCGGCGGGCAGCACAGTCAGTGGCCCGCTCATTCGGTCACCTGCCGTCCACGCACGCAGAGCGGGCACACTTCGGGGAGCCTGCACCCGTGACCGCCGTGGCTGCCCTTGGCAGGATCGTGCCGTGCGATGAATTCGCTGCCGCCCATCACGGCGGCCGCGTCCTGCACCATGTCCAATGCCCAATTCTCCTGCGGGTCGATCGGTTCCTGCTGTTGAATGGCGGGATTTTTCGCCACAGTCCCGAGCTGCGCCAGCACAGCCCCGCCAGGCAGGCCGCTGCCACCGCCCGTTCCAGCGCCGAAGCCGCCGGCGAGCACTGCCGCCTGGTACGCGCCGAGCTGTGGATGGCGGGACAGCTCATCCTTGCCTGGCTGCCGCTTTCCGGTCTTGAGGTCGACAACCACCAGGCGGCCGTCGCCGTCGATCTCCAGCCGGTCCACCTGGCCGCGGAGTACCGCTTCCCGCGGCGGAGCTTCATCCACCGCCACAGTTCCGAGGGCCACTTCGAAGTCCTGCTCCACGCCCAGCAGGCTGCGGCCTTCGCTCCGCATGGAAAGCACATATTGCGCGAGCTTCCGCACCATGGCCTCGGCGCGCTGGAAGTCCAGCCTTCCCTCCCAGTTGTCCTTCATTCCCAGCGCCGGCCATCGCCGCACGAGTTCAGCGACATACTCGGATCCGGATGCGTCCGGCATATCCTGGGCGATCGCGTGCACCAGGGTGCCCAGGCTCCGCGCGAAGTCGGTGGCCGGTTCCCCGCCTGCTGCCTGGACGAACCAGTCCAGCGGCGACTTTTGCACTGTCTCCACCTTTGACGGGGAAACGGAAACCGTTCCCCCCGGCGGGACCACCGCCTCGACGGACGTCAGCGGGGCGAGTCCCCACCAGCTGTCCGGGTGCGCTCCGGCCACCGCGGGTTCCGCCGCGGCGAGATGCGCCAGGACCCTGGCGGCTTCCCCTGCAGGGGCTGTCCCCTCGAGCTGGACATGCTGCCGGAGCTCGGCGACCAGGGCGCGCAGCGTCATGGGCCGTTCCACCTGGGTGAAGGCCCTGCCCTCCTCCCCCGGTCCCAAAGGTGAAACGAAGTCCAGGAAGGACGACGGCTGGTCGTCCTCCGACGAGACTGCAGTGCACACCAGCAGTTCCCGAGCCCTTGATACCGCCGTAGAGAAGCTGCGCAGTTCGTCATAGCGGATGTCCCGCAACCGGCTCAGGGGGTCACGCTGGAGGGCATACTCCGGGCCATGCTCCACAGCGTCCGCATACAGCGTGCTGCCGAGCAGTTCACCGCGGAGCCGCGTGTTGGGCCACACTCCCTCCTGCAGCCCGGCAATGATCACGATGGGCCATTCCCGGCCTGCCGCACTGGCCGGTGTCATCAGCTCCACGGCATCATCGAGTTGGGCACGGGCGGCGAGCGTGTCCATGGGGAGTTCCTGGTTCAGGAGGTATTCCAGGAACTGTTCGGGGCCGGCGCCTGGCATCTGGTCCACGTAGCGTTCCGCCGTATGGAAGAGCGCCATCATGGCATCAAGGTCCCGGTCGGCCCGGGCTCCGTGGGGTCCGCCTGACAATGCCGTCGCTGTCCAGGCCGAAGATAGCCCCGTTGAGTTCCAGAGCGCCCACAACACCGACTCGGCATTGGCGCCGGGCAGTGCGGCAGCCTCCCGCCCCGCGTGAATCATCCGCGCCGTGCGTCGGGCGGAGCGGCCTTCGATGCCTAAAGCGCCCAGGGCACCGGGGTCAAGCAGCGCCTCGACCAGCAGTGCGTCGCTGGCGCGGCCGCCGCCGCCCAGGAGTTCCTCGCGCCTGAGCGATTGGCGGAGCCTGCGCAGCTCGATGGAGGTGGCACCCCCGATGCGCGATGTGAGGAGCGACACCGCAGCTTCGGGAGTTAGAAGCGCCGGATCCAAGACGATGGCAAAAGCGTCCAGGAGCGGACGCACAGCTACTTCGTCCCGGACCGCGGATTCGGCCACGGGCACCCGTACGGGGATGCCCTGCCCGGACAGGTAGCGCTGCAGCTCGCTGACTTGGCCGCCATTGCGAACGATAACCGCGATGTCCGCCAGATCCCGGCCGTGGTTGATGTGCTGGTCCAGGATTCGATGGGCAACATAGCGAAGCTCATGGACCGGAGTGGGGACCAGGTGGGCCTCGACGGCGCCCGGCGCACTTTCACGTACTGGCTGCCCGGGCCACGCAGGCTGCTCGAGGCGCCGTGCCAGTTGCCCGCCGGCACGCTGGGAAATGCGGCCGGCGACGTTCAGCCAGGCCCCTGCCACGGCGGGCGCCAGTCCATGGGAGTGCCACAGCGGCCGCTCAAGGACAGGCTCCTGGGCGGACAACAGCCGTGGCAGCTCAGCCACGAGATCGGGCCGGGCTCCCCGGAATCCCTGGACGACCGTATCCGCGGACGACGTGACATAGCAGTCCTTGCCGGCGGCGATATCTGCGAGCAGCTCGAAGATGGCGGGGTTGGCTTCCTGGATATCATCCACCAGGACAACCTGCAGCCGCGCGCGTTCCCCGGCGAGGAAATCCGGGGCGTCCTGGAAGATCTGGCGGGCGGCCGTGATGATCCCGGCAGGGTCAAAGGCCTCAGGCATCCGCAGGTCAAGCACGTCCCGGTATTCCGCATACAGCGCTGCCGCAGCTTTCCAGTCCGGGCGGTGGCAGTCGTCCGCCAGCTGCGCAAGGTCGTCGGCTGTCCGGCCGGATTCGATAATGCGGTCAAAGAGCTGCCGCACCTCCTGGCGGAAGCCGCGGGTTTCCAGGGCACCGTCAAGGTCAGCAGGCCACGGCAGTTCAAGCCCCGGGATCCTGTGGCCGTCGAGGAGTTCCTTGATGATGAGGTCCTGCTCCGGGCCTGAGAGCAGGCGCGGAGGCCGGGAGAGCGGGATGACGCCTTCGGCCTTTGCCCGCCGGATCAGGTCGAATGCGTACGAGGCCCATGTCCTGGCCGGAGTGGTGCTGAGGCTTCTGTCCAGCCGGGCGGTGAACCGGTCCCGCAGGAAATCCGCTGCAAGGCGGGTGGGTGCCAGGATCAGCATGTGTTCGGGGTCGACGCCGTCACGGAAGACCCTCTGGACAGCGGCCTCAACGAGGGCGGTGGTCTTTCCCGTGCCCGGCGCGCCCGGTACCAGGACAGGTCCCGAGCCCTGGGCGACGTCAACCGCTGCCTGCTGGTCCGGTGTGAGCCGGGGCACCTCCGCGTGCACCCGCCGCGGCGGCAGCAACCGGAGGGCCGGCACACGTGGAAGGGCACTGCCGCTGTCCGCGTTCCCCGCGCCGGGGAAATCCGGCGCCTGGCTTGTCCCCAGCTCTTGCCGGTGTGGGCCCCAGGGGCCGGTCAAAGGAATTGTTACGGTCACAAAATCATTCCATCATCAGGCACCGACAATCTGTGGAGCCGGCGCTCCAGTTCATCGGCAACCGCGTCAATGCTGTCAAAATCATTATCCGTTGGGGCCCAGCGCGCGGCAGTCAAATCGACCCGCCAACGGCCCTCCCCCGTGCGGAGGTACGAACCATAGGCACCTACGAGCGGGGTGCCTTCGTCAAGGTAATGGTGCAGTGCCTCGGCTTCGTGGCCTTCGGGGGCATGGCCGCTGGCTTTAAGGATGCGCCACCAGGGCACGCCGCCCCCATGGTGGCTCATGACGGAACCGACCTGGCGCGGTCCGCCTGCACCCAGGAGCTCCGCCACGTCCCCGTACGAGACTGCGGACCCTGCCGGCACCTGCCTCACGATGGCCAGGACCGCTTGGACGTACTCATTCCGCATTGATCCAATCTAGCCGCAGTGGCGTTCCCGGGAATTGTCGGTGGGTCCGCTTAGCGTTGAAGCATGAGTTTCTGGAACACCCTCCCCCGCGCAGCCTTTGACCTCGAAACCACCGGACGCAATTCGCGGGCGGCGCGAATCGTCACGGCGTCAATCACCGTGGTGGACCACGAGGGCGAGGTCATCAAGGAGCACGAGTGGCTGGCTGATCCGGGCGTGGAGATTCCCACGGAGGCAAGTGACGTCCATGGCATCACTACCGAACATGCCAGGCGTGACGGCAGGCCCGCACAAGAGGTCACGCGCGAGGTCGCAGCCGTCCTCCAGGAGCTCTTTGACTCCGGCACCCCCGTGATCGCCTTCAACGCGAGCTACGATTTTACGGTCCTCGCCGCCGAGTCGGCCCGCTACGGGATTCCCCAGCTCACCCGCTTCCCCGTCCTGGACCCCTACATCATGAACAAACAGGTGGACCGCTACCGGAAAGGCAAGCGCACACTCACGGCGCTCTGCGAAGAATACGGCGTGGTCCTGGACAACGCCCACACATCTGCAGCTGATGCCCTGGCGACGCTCAGGGTCCTGGATGCGATGGCGGGAAAATTTCCCAAGCTGATGATGCCGGCCAGCCAGCTGCACCAGTTGCAGGTGGACTGGGCAGTCAGCCAGGCGGCCGACTTCCAGGGGTACCTGAGAAAGACAAAGCCGGCCGCGGTAATCGAGGGAGACTGGCCGGTCCTGCCGCCGCAGGACGCCACAGCTGGGGGCTTCTAGCGTTCAGTACAGCTTGGGAGGCCTGCGAGGCATGTCACAGTCACGCGGGTACATAAAAGGAAGATCCGCCGCATCGTTATCGTTCGCCACGGCAGCGGATTCCTGCCAGATCTCCGGTGAAAAGTAAGACCTCCGAAGATAATTCGGATAGATACCGCGCCGCCCGCGCATTCGTCACCTAACCGCGGCCAAGCGCCGTAGTGAGACAATAAAGTTTTGCGGTCACCCGTGCCCCGCCCAGCTGGACCAGCGCCGGGACAGGTGCCAGGCGCCACAGCGCAGCCTCGCGGCCCGGTCGACTTATGACTCAATGAAAGTGACAACCTGATGAAAATCAAAGCGTTGAAGTGGCTCACCACCGCTCCCGTTGCCCTCGCCCTTGCGGTTTCCCTCGCGGCCTGCGGCGGCGGATCCTCCCAGCCCAGCGGCACCCCCACGGACGCTCTGAAGGGCAGCGACCAGCAGACGCTGGACAAGTACACCACCGCCAACGTCACGCCCATCGACAAGATCGACAAGAGCAAGCTCGGCCTCGTCACCGACGGCACGCTGCGCGTGGGGACGTTGTCAGACGCCCCGCCCAACATCTTCGTTGATTCGTCCGGCAAGTTCACCGGCTACGACAATGAGCTTCTGCGGGCGATGGCCGACAAGCTGGGGCTCAAGGTGGAATTTGCCTCCACCAAGTTCCAGGCGCTGCTCAGCCAGGTCAAGAACAAGCAGTTCGACGTCGGATCCTCCTCGATCTCCACCACGGACGCCCGCCGTGAAACTGTGGCATTCACCAACGGATACGACTTCGGTTACATGGCCCTGGTGACCAAAGAAGACGCCAAGGTCCAGACGTTCGCTGAGCTGAAGAGCGGCCTGCGCATCGGCGTCGTCAGCGGCAGCGTCCAGGAAGACTACGTTAAGAACACCCTGAACCTGGAGCCTGTTTCCTTCCCTGACTACAACACCGTTTTCGCCAGCCTGAAGAGTGGGCAGGTGGACGCGTGGGTGGCCCCGTCCCAGCAGGCCACCGGCCAGGTCAAGCCCGGTGACGGCACGAAAATCGCCGAGAAGAAGCTCAACACCCAGAACTTCACCGCCTACGCCGTTGCCAAGGACAACCCTGCCCTGCTCGAAGCGCTGAACTCTGCCCTTGATGCCATCGTTGCAGATGGCACCTGGACCAAGCTGACTGCCCAGTGGTACACGGACCGCCCCACCGCTGCCGAGCAGACCCCCGAGGGTTGGAAGCCGGGCAGCAAGGCCGTCAAGGTCCCCGCGAACTAGAACCGGCCCCCAGAAAAGATAGCGACGCCATATGGATTCCCTTTCACGACTCGGAGAGACCTTCCTTGACTGGAAGCAGATTGCCGAGGTTCTGCCAAGCATGTTCGCGGTGGGCCTGCCCAATACGCTGGTCCTGGCGATCACCTCGGGACTGATCGGGGCCTTTGTCGGCCTGATCCTGGCTCTCATGGGAATCTCACGAAATCCTGTGGCACGGTGGGCCGCCCGGGTGTACACCGACGTGTTTCGTGGACTCCCGGCGGTCCTCACCATCCTGGTCATCGGCCTTGGATTCGGACCAATCTTCCGCGAAGTGACGGGCAGCAACAGCCCCTACCCCATGGGCATTGCGGCGCTGTCACTCATGGCCGCCGCCTACACGGGCGAGATCTTCCGCTCCGGCATTCAGAGCGTGGACAAGGGGCAGCTTGAGGCATCGCGCGCCCTGGGATTCGGCTACGGTCCCTCAATGCGTCTCGTGGTGGTGCCCCAAGGTATCCGCAGGGTACTCCCAGCCCTCATGAACCAGTTCATCGCCCTGATCAAGGATTCCTCGTTGGTCTTCACCTTGGGCTTGCTGGCCACGGAACGTGAGCTGTTCCAGATCGGCCAGGACGCGGCTGCCCGCAGCGGGAACCTGTCCCCCTACGTGGCAGCAGCCATTTTCTACCTGGCCATGACCATTCCGCTCACGCACTTGGTCAACTACATCGACACCCGGCTGCGCACCGGCCGGCCCGAAAAGAGAGAACCGGACGAGGCCGCAGCGGTCGTAGGAAAGGGAGCCCAGGCATGAGCGAATTCGCATCCGGAACGCTGAGCGCCAAGAACATCCACCTTTCCTTCGGCAGCAACCACGTCCTCCGGGGCATTGACCTGCACGTTCCCCAGGGCACCACGGCGTCCGTGATCGGCCCCTCGGGTTCGGGCAAGTCCACCCTGCTGCGGGTCATGAACCGGCTGATCGAACCCGACCAGGGAGACATCCTGCTGGACGGCCGTTCGGTCCTCAAGGACAGCCCGGACGAACTCCGGCGCCGGATCGGCATGGTGTTCCAGCAGTTCAACCTGTTCCCGCACAAGACGGTCGAGGAGAACGTCTCGCTCGCCTTGCGGAAGCTGCGGAAGCTCTCCAAAGAGGAAGCGCGCAGCGAAGCACTGGAACAACTGGACCTGGTGGGCCTGAGGCACAAGGCCGATTCACGTCCGGCCAACCTCTCCGGCGGCCAGCAGCAGCGCGTGGCCATTGCCCGCGCGCTGGCCATGAAGCCCGAGGTCATGTTCTTCGACGAGGCCACCTCCGCACTGGACCCCGAGCTGGTCAAGGGCGTGCTGGCCCTGATGACGGACCTGGCCAAGGGAGGCATGACCATGGTGGTGGTGACCCACGAGATGGGCTTCTCCCGCAACGTGTCCGACGCCGTGACCTTCATGGACGCCGGGGTGGTGGTGGAGTCGGGGCCGCCCGAGCAGCTCTTCACTGAGCCGAGGACTGACCGGCTCAAGGGCTTCCTCTCGGACGTCCTCTAGCGCCCGAAGCACAAAAGGAATCCCGGCCTGCACCCTGCAGGCCGGGATTCCTTTTTTCTTCCGCGAGTTGGCACTTAACAGCAGTCCCACGCAGGCAAAGTCAACTAGTCAGTGCAACGCAGGGGTTTAGGCCGCTGTTTGCAGCAGCAGCTGGTTCAGCCGGTTGGCTGGGGTCTCGAGGTTCAGGGTGGGCCGGGGACGGCGGTTGAGTTTCGCGG
>NZ_BMFW01000015.1 GCF_014639275.1 Arthrobacter liuii
TGGAAAACGTCAAGGCCACCGCCACCGACGCCGCCCAAAACGTCAAAACCGAAGGCCAACAAGCCGCCACCGACGTCAAAGACCGCACCACCGACGCCAAAGACAACGTCCAAAACACCTAATCCGCGTGGGTAACCAGAACCAACAGCAAAGCCGGCTCCGCACACTGCAGGGCCGGCTTTCCTGTTGTCCTGGCCTATAAGCGGAGGCCCACAGGGTCGGAGGCTAGCGCTTGCCCTTTTTCCGTGAACCCCGGCCGCGGCCCTTGTCCGGGTTGGGGGCGTACCGCTGCGCCACCTTGGGCGCCTTCTTGGCCCCGCTACCGCGGCGGTCCGGCTTCGGCTCCTTCTTTACTTTCTCCGGCTGGGCAGAGGGCTGGCGTGAACTCTGGGCGGTGCGGCCGCGCACCACCCCGATGAATTCCTCGAGCACCTCATCCGTGGCCTCCATGGGCCACGCCAGCGCCACTTCGGTTCCCTCGGCGCCGGTAAGCCTGCGCGCCACGGTGTCTTTGACGTTGAAATGGCGGGCCACCGACATGGGGAGGATCAGCAGGCCTGCACCGGCGGCAACCACTTGGAGCGCGGCCTCCGGTCCGCCCAGGGCCGCGACGTCAAGAAACGACTCCTGCGCAACGTCGGCAAGCTCCACTTCCTCGAATACCGAGATCTCGTGGCCCTTCGGGGCCACCACCACCGGCTGTTCCTCGTACAGCGGGATGACGCTGAGGCCCTCCCGTTCGATGGGCAGGCGGACGAAGCCCATGTCTGCCTTCTTGTCGACCAGCACTCCAAGCTGGGCGCCGTCGTCGACCATGAATGCCTCAAGCGGAATATGCGGCATCCGCTCTTCCCAGCGGCGGATCCATTTGCCCGGTGTCACCCCCGCCACGTAGGCGATGCGCAGCACCCGCGGTGCCGCCTCGTCAGGGCCGGTTTGGGCATCAGGCGTGGGGGTATTGTCGGCGGGCACGTCTTCACAGTACCCGTCGCCCGGATACCCTTGAAGCATGACCTCTGCAAACTCCCAGTCCATGAAGCCGGCCACTGTTGCCAAGAAACTTGGCATCTACCTGCCGGCGACGCCGCAGGAGTTCCAGGATTCATCCATTACCCGCGAGGAGTTCGCCGAGCTGCAGGCCAATCCCCCGGAATGGCTTGCAGATCTCCGCCGCAACGGCCCGCATCCCCGACCCGTGGTGGCGCAGAAGCTCAACGTGTCCATCAGCGGCCTGGCGCGCGGTGGCGTGGAGGAAGCACTGACGACGGCGGAAATCACCGCGCTGCTGCAGGCTCCGCCGCAGTGGCTGGTCACCGAACGTGCAACGCACGCAGCCGTCCGCGCTGAAGCCCAGCGCGTGAAGGACGAGGCCGCGAAGAAGCAGGCAAAGAAGGACCGGGCGCAGGCATAGCCGATTGTCAGTCCTCCCGGTCCTCAGTCCTGGTGGATCTGGATGTAGTTGCCGCAGCCGTCGTCGAACACGGCGCTGGTCCCGAATGAATCCGTTACGGGCGGACTCTTGAAGCTGACCCCGGCAGCCACCAGCCGGTCGTACTCCGCCTGCACATCGGTAACCCCGAAGACGATGGCGGGAAGGCCGGCCTCGCGCACGGCGTTCATGTAGTTGGCGCCCATCGGATTGTCGCTCGGCTCCAGGAGCAGCCCCACCGAACTGTCGTCCGCTCCTGGGTCCTTGATGATGTAGAGGTTGTACTCCGGCATGGCCATGAGGGTGTCAAAGCCCAGTGTCCCGGTGTAGAAGGCGTGGGCGGCGGCGGGATCCTGGACGTGGATGCTGCACATTTTGAGTCGCATGGTCCCACGGTACCGCCCGTCCCCGCGGCGTTTGCAGTGCCGCGCCTCCCCTTTTCCAGCCATTGACGCTGTGCCCGGAAGACGGTCCAATGGAAGGACCAGTCCGGGCTTCCCGGCCGGGCCCAAGCCTTGACTAAGAATGAAGGGCGCTGGAGGTGCAGGATGCCAGTCGTGGCGGAGTCTTTGATGCACGGACTGCTTCAGGGCGCGTGGGCGGTCCTGCTGTGCGGTCCCGTCCTGGTTGCCAGCGTGGCCGCCACCGTTTTCGTTGTACGACGCCGGGCCCTGGCGCCCAAAGGTCGCGCACCGGAGGGTGCGGACCAGCTCTTCTGGGACCTTTTCCTGGGTTCCTGCGTTGCCCTTCCTGCCCTCTTGATCCCCGCGTTGGCATCGCCCTGGGCGGGACTGGTTCTGGCCGGGGCGGCCACAGCTTCCGGCATTGCCTCCTACCGCGTCAGCCCCGGGTTCCTGGCGTGGCGCGCCGCCCAGCGTGAACAGCGGCAGCAGCTTTCTGCACACCAGGCCGCGCGGATGCAGCATGACGAACTCATGTTGCGGTGGCAGCGCTACGAGCTTGATCCGGCCTGCAACATCGACTACCCGGCATTGACCGACGTGCGGCTGCCGGAGACGTCCGCACTGATCAAGGCAATGCGGACCGCAGACCAGCTTCGGACGGCCACGCACAAGGGCTACCCGGACGCCGTCGGAAGCCTGGCTGCGTCCCTGGCTGCGGCGGAACGGGCGGCGGGAATCCCGGCCGCCCTGCCCGTCCAGCAGGCTGGCAGAGGTTAAGTGCTGTGTCGCGGGCGGTGGATCGGTCCACACGCCCGGCGATAGCATCCAAAGATGAAGCCTGAGCAACTGCCTGTCCATGACAAGTTTGGCCGGCTGCTGGAGGACCGTGGAGTCTGGCGGCAGGCCACTACCTTGGAGGCCGCCGGCGAACTGACGGCCCGGTGGCTGGAAGGCGGGAGTTCGTACCAGCCCGGGCACTTTGCTGCGGGCTTCGACGACGAGACCAGGCCCATCGCAGCGCCCTTGGCTGAACTGAACCGGAACGGGCTGTTCACCAAGGAGTCCCAGCCGGGAATTCTTGCCGATGGGGCGGCACAGCGCCAGTACGTCACCGGCTTCTGCAGCGCCGCCACCGCCGCTGATCTGCTGGCGCTATCCACCCGCACCGAACTGGTCACGGTGGCCCACGCGCCCGGCGAGGCAAGCAGCGCCGCCATTCCGGTGACCCTGGCGGGACCAGAAATCGCTACCGTGCTCGGCTCCAGCGAAAACCCCGTGGAGGAGGCACAGATCCGGGACTGGGCGGACGAAACCAACGATTCCCTGGCACTGCTGCTCGCGGACTCCTGGTATGTGGAAATCATGGATCCCGTATGGGGACGCAATGAAGTTCTCCTGCCGGCAGTCCTCCAGGCGCTGAAAGGGGCAGAGCAGCCTTAGCCGCCCCGCCCCTATCACTATTCGGCGCTACAGCTCCACGGTGCCGCTTTCACCAACACTCATCCGGCTGTGAGTCACCTTCGACTTGACCCACTGCAGCACCGTGGCGGCCGTGCCGCCCGGGCTGGTCCAGTACTCGGCGGAGTCCGAATCGATGTGCAGCAGGCACACCTCGGGGGTGTCCGGACCGTCCGGGAACCACGCCTCAACCGCCTGGTTCCACAGCTCGCGGATCTTGGCCCGGTCCGTAACCACCTCGGCGGTACCGGCGACGGAAACCCACTCGGTGTTCTTGCCAAAGGAAACGTTGACGCGCGAATCAGCCCGGACATGCGCAACCTGCGAGGTGCCAAGGCCCGTGAAGAACCACATGTCGCCGTCGTCCTTGACCTCCTGGACGGCCAGCGGCCTGCTGACGAGGGCGCCTTCTTCATTGATGGTGGTGACCATTCCGATCTTGGAATCGTTGATGATCTCCGTAACCTTGCTGATGCTCTGGGCGTCAGTCATGCCTCACCTCGTTCGTCTGAAGTCGGGGACGCTCCCCGCCGCCAGCCTATTAGTAAGCATGCTTATTTACCAGCCGGCGAGTACCGCCACCTTTGCCACTTCGGCGACGCGCGCCGCGGTGATGCGGCCCATGCGGATGGCGCCGTCCACGTGCTGGTACCCCTCGGCAGCAGGGTCGGAGGAGGACCAGTAGATGGGGCCCACCGGCGCCAATTGGTCCTTGCCGTACCGGTGGAGGCCCCCCAGGTCGTAGCTGGCTGCGTAGGCGCCGCGGGTCCACTCCTCCGACCCCCAGTCGGATTCGTAGTAGACCTCCGGGGCGAGGGCCTCGTCACCCAGGTAGCCGGCAATGGACTTGAGGATGGCGCGCTTGCGGTCGTCGGCACCCAACTCGAAGACGGCGTCGGCCTTTTCATCGGAAACGAAGCCCACCAGGGTGCCGCGCGGGTCGGCGTGGTTGGTGTTGTCATAAACCTCCTGGACCAGGGCATCCGCGCCGAAGCAGGTGCCGGAGAGTCCGGCGTTCCGCCAGAACGGCGTGCTGTACACGGCATGCACCTTGATGACCAGGCCCAGGGACTGGTGCTGGTGCATTTGGTGCTGGCGGCGCGGCAGCGGCGGATTGAAGGAGACGCGGGAGTAGAGGTTCGGCGGCACCGCCATGATCACGAACCGGGCATTGACGGTTGCGCGGTCACATTCGACGGTCACGCAGTGGCCGCCGTCGGCGTCCGGCTCCCAGTTGACCGTGCGCACCGGGGAGTTAAGGACGATGTCGCCACCCAGTTCCCGCGCCTGCAGCAGCGAGACCTGCTGCATCCCGCCCACCACGCGGCGGTCCAGTTCACGCGCCTTGGGATGCGCCCACGGTGCACTGGCGCCGACTTCCGCGGCGAGTCCGTCCAGCAGGGCCACCAGGCGGTCCATCTCGACGGCGATGTCCGGATCCACGGGAAAGGTGTCGCCGGTGTAGCGCACGGGGGCGCCGTCCGCACCGATGTAGATGGACTCCCCTTCGCGGTAGCGCGGGTAGGTGTCCAGCTTCAGCTCGTCAAGCAGTTCCAGGAGGGCGGTCTGGTCCGGTGAGACCCACTGTCCGCCGATCTCGAGCATGGCACCGTCCACGGTGTCGGTCCAGGTGCGGCCGCCCACGCGGTTTCGGGCCTCGAGCACGGTAACGGTGAGGCCCGCCTTCTTCAGTTCACGGGCGGCAGTAACTCCGGACGGCCCGGCTCCCACCACCACGACGTCGCGGTTCAGGTTCAGCATGATGTCCTCTCTGCGGCCGGTTGGTGACGGGGACCGCTAAATGAATGCCGTTCATTTAGTAGAACTATAGCTGTTGCCCGCCGGGAGCGGAAGTGCCGGGTGGAATAATGCAGGGGACATCGACGAAAGGGCAGCAATGCCGGCAGTATCAGCCGCAGAGGGACGCTCCACCAGCATTGGCGGAGCGCAGAGGAGGCGGGCGGGCCGTCCGTCCGCGGCAGTGCTGGACAAGTCCGGAATTACGGCGGCTGCGCTGGAGCTGGTCCGCCGCAAAGGCTACGACGGGCTGACAATGGCCGCCCTGGCCAAGGTGCTCGACGTGGCGCCCTCCGCCCTTTATAACCACGTGGCGTCAAAGCAGGACGTCCTGCTCCTGGTGGAGGACCACCTGATGTCCCTGGTGGACGTCTCCGGATTCGGCGGCGGCAGCTGGGAGGACGCCGTTTGCACCTGGGCCTGGAGCTACCGGGACGTCTTCGCAGAACACACTCCGCTGATTCCCGTGATCGCCGTCCTGCCCGTCACGGACGCGCCGCAGACCCTTGCCATGTACGAAACCGTCAGCAAGGGCTTCCTCGACGCCGGCTTCCCCCGGGAGCGCATTATTCCCGCCATCGTTGCGCTTGAGTCCTTTATTTTCGGCTCTGCATACGATGTCACCGCTCCGGAAGACATCTTCGATTCAGGCTCCATGGCCGGTTCCACCCCGTACTTCACCGCGGCCGTAAGGAGTGCCGCCACGGGCCAGGACGGCACGGCGCCCGGTCCGGAGCGCGGGCGGCAGGCCGACGCCGCCTTTTCGCTTGGACTCGATGCGCTGGTTTCCGGCCTGGGGGCGCTCCGGGGCTGAGATGCATGTTTCGGCGTGCCGAGGCAGGTATCCGCAGTCCCTCCCTGGTCCCGCCGCGCCTTCCTACTATTGCGTGGGGCGAAGAAACGTCTTCGCCGGGTAGGAGAAGACGTGCGGACAGGACAAGACCAATCAGCCGAGACCAAGTCGCGGCGCGGCCTGGCACCCCCTGCGGCCACTGCCGCGACTCCGCTCCTGACGTCGTCCGCCGCCTTGTGCTGGGGCCTGCAATTCGCACTTCTGAACCCCGTCCTCGCACTGCTGCTGGTCGGTTTGTACGACGCAGGTCCGGCCGATGTTGGATGGGTCCTCGCCATCTATAACGCCAGTGGGTTCGTGGCCGCACTGGGAATACCGTCGTGGGCCGACAGGAGAAGGGACTACCTGCGGCCGCTCCTGGCATGTGGAGCACTCACCCTGGCCCTCGCCGGAACCCTCGCCATAGCCACAGCCCTCCCGGTCGCGGTGGTGGCCCTCGTCGTCCTCGGTGGTCCCGCGGGCGTCGGCGTTTCCCTCCTGTTCGCCGAGATGAAGCACGCCAAAGCCGCCCCCTCAGAGGTGATCAACGTACGCGCAATCGTGTCCTTTGCCTGGGTAGCGGGGCCGCCGCTGGCCACCTTCATCATGGGATCCCTTGGAAACCGTGCCATCCTGCCGGTGCTGGCCGCCGTCGCACTCCTCAACATGGCCACCACCGCTGTCATGATCGCCAAGCGCCGCACGGCAAACAGCGTGGAACCAGACCCGGATCCGGCCATCCTTGCCAGCGGGCAATCCGTCCACCGCAGGGCCGTTGTCCCCATTGTCGCCGGCTTCGTTGCCCTGCAGGCGACCAACAGTGCAGCGGTATCGGTCATGAGCCTCTTCGTCACCGAACGCCTCGGGCTCCCGCTGGTATGGTCAGGCGTCGCACTGGGAATCTCTGCGCTGCTGGAGATTCCTGCGCTGCTGGTTATCGGAAAATTGAGCCGCCGGCTCTCAAGCCAGGCACTCCTCGCGACCGGCTGCATCGCCGGCGTTGGCTACTACGCTGCCATGACCTTAATAACAGGACCGGAGTTGCTGATCGCCGCCCAACCCCTAAATGCCTGGTTCTTCGGCACCGTCGCAGGCATTGGATTGACCTTGTTCCAGGACCTCATCCCCCGGCCAGGCCTCGCGTCCGGCTTGTTCACCAACACCAGGCGTATCGGAGCGATAGTCTCCGGTGTGATCATCGCGGCCGGCCCGGGCCTGGGCTTTGGATACCAGGGCGTGTTCGGCATCTGCGCCATCGTGGCCTTCGCAGCGCTCATCCTTATTGGACTGTCGCGTAATACCGCTCCGGCTGCGTGACAGGGAGCCCAGCCAGCTACTTGTAATACAAGTAGCTGGCTTATATCCTAAGATGGTGGGCGACGAAGCCCCCCCGCCTTTAGGAGCATCCATGAGCACCGTCGACCTGATCCGGCATGTCAAGCTGTCCACCGCCCGCCTCCCGCTCGCCGTCCCCATCAGCGACGCCAAGGTATTCACGGGCCGCCAGAAACCCATGACGGAGGTGGTTTTCCTCTTCGCTGAGATCACCACCGAACTGGGCCACTCCGGCATCGGCTTCAGCTACTCCAAGCGCGCCGGCGGCCCCGCCCAGTACGCCCACGCCAAGGAAGTCGCCGAAGGCCTCATCGGCGAGGACCCCAACGACATCGCCAAGCTCTACACCAAACTCCTCTGGGCAGCCGCCTCGGTAGGAAGGTCCGGGGTCGCCACCCAGGCCCTCGCCGCCGTCGACATCGCCTTGTACGATCTCAAGGCCAAGCGCGCAGGGTTGCCGCTGGCGAAGTTCCTCGGCTCCTACCGCGACTCCGTGCGGACGTACGACACCTCCGGCGGCTTCCTGAACGCCAGCCTTGAGGAAGTGAAGGCACGCGCAACGCAGTCCATCGAGGAAGGCATCGGCGGCATCAAAATCAAGGTGGGCCTGCCGGACAGCAAGGAAGACCTGCGCCGCGTCGCCGGCATCCGCGAGCACATCGGCCCCGACGTGCCGCTCATGGTGGACGCCAACCAGCAGTGGGACCGGGCCACCGCCCTGCGCATGGGCCGCCGCCTCGAGGAATTCGACCTGGTCTGGATCGAAGAACCCCTGGACGCCTACGATTTCGAAGGCCACGCCCACCTGGCCCAGGTCCTGGACACCCCCATCGCTACCGGCGAAATGCTCGCCTCCGTGGCCGAGCACAAGGGCCCCATCGCCGCCAACGGCTGCGACATCATCCAGCCCGACGCCCCGCGCGTCGGCGGCATCACCCAGTTCCTCCGCCTCGCCGCCCTCGCGGACGAACGCGGGCTGGGCCTGGCCCCGCACTTCGCCATGGAAATCCACCTGCACCTCGCCGCCGCCTACCCGCGCGAGCCCTGGGTGGAACACTTCGATTGGCTCGACCCACTCTTCAACGAAGGCCTCGAAACCAAGGACGGCCGCATGATCGTCCCCGACCGCCCCGGCCTGGGTGTAACCCTTAGCGACCAGGCCCGCTCCTGGACCACCGAGAGCGCGGAGTTCGGCGCGTAATCTTGACCCATGAGCCGGAACCTCACCGCGGACCTAGCCGCTGACCTTCGCACCCGCATCGTCGACGGCGTGATCCAGCCAGGCGACAAACTGCCCAGCGAGAACACGCTCATCAGCGACTTTGGCGTCAGCCGGACCGTGGTACGGGCCGCCCTCACCCGGCTCCAGGCCGAGGGACTCGTTGAGACCGAGCGCGGGCGTGGCAGCTTCGCCCTGACTCCCCCCGCTGAGGGATCTTCGGCAGTGCCGGCGCTCCGTCCCGTTGCCACTACCGAAGACAGGCTGCACCTGCTGGCATTCCGTATGGGCGTGGAGACGGAAGCCGCGGCACTGGCCGCCCGGAACCGCACGGACCGGCAGTTGCGGGCCGTCAGCACCGCACTGGACGCCTTCACCGAAAACGCAGACCACCCGGCGCACGCCATGAAGTCCGATTTCGAGTTCCACCGTGCTGTGGCCGCAGCATCAGGCAACCCCTATTACTCCGACTGCCTCGCAGCCCTGGGCCAGACCATGATCGCGATGCCACGCACCCGGCTGATGACCGGCGTCGAACACTACGCCCGGGACCATTTCGACCAGGTGGTGCTGGAGCACCGGTCCATCCGCGATGCCATTGCTGATAGTGACGAGGCTGCCGCGGCGGCTGCCATGCGCAGCCACCTTGCCAACTCACGACGCCGGTTCAAGGCTTCGGCGCGGCCGTCCAGTTAGGCGGGGCACACCAACGAGGCGCCAGGACACCCGCTTCCGGACAAACCACCCGTGTATCCCCGGGTGAAAAGTCCGGAGGAGGGTGGTGTACGGAACGACGCCCATTACGGGGACATGCAAAAGAGCCCCGGTCCGAAGACCGGGGCTCTTTCATTTGCGTGCGCGAGGGGGGATTTGAACCCCCACGCCCTTTCGGACACTGGCACCTGAAGCCAGCGCGTCTGCCGTTCCGCCACTCGCGCGCAACTTCTTCCACTTGGCCGGACCGTTTCCCGTTTCCATGCCTCGTAAAAGCAGCGAGATCAAGCATAACGGACACATGCCGCAAATTACCAATTGACCGCCGGCAACCCTCCCAGCACCCCGTTGAAACCGGATAAGAACCGCGACAAGCCAGTCGTAAGACGGCCGGCGGTAGCCAGCCCGCCCCCGCGCGGGGGCGGGCTGAAACGGCCGCGCAAGCGAACTTTTGCAGGCACCCGGCCGTTGTGGATTAAGGTCATTCGCAGGGACGGCCAGTAGTATCGGATGTAGGAGTGGCCGCCGCCGCAGGGCGTACCGCGCTGCGGCAGACTGACCCGCGTGTGCTGGCCAGCAACAACTACTGCCCCGGAGCCGGGGGGAAAGGAGAAGAACCATGGGTCTGCTGGACAAGGTTGAACGTGGCATTGAAAAGGCCGTCCGCGGTGTCTTCTCCACCGGTTCCAAAGCCCAAGTCGAACCCGTGGAGATCGCCAGCAGGCTACGCCGCGAGGTGGACCACAAAGCCCTCACCGTCGCAGCCGGCCGCACCCTGGTGCCGAACGTCTTCGACGTCCAGCTCAGTGAGGACGACTTTGGCCGGGCGCAGGAATGGGGCACCCCGCTGGCCGAAGAACTCTGCGACGTGGTCATAAATCATGTCCGCAGCCAGGGCTACATCCTCCAGGGTCCCGTCCGGATTTCCTTCCGCCGGGAAACGGGGCTTCGCGCCGGTGATTTCGAAATCGCTTCCTCAACCGAGAAGTCACAGGGCACCGGTGACGCCCAGCCCCAGCCCTACGCCAGGCCCAACGTCCCTGCCGCTCCGAGCCGGCAGCCTGTCAGGCTCCAGCCGGTACTGGACATCGACGGCCAGCGCTATTCGCTGAACGCCCCGTCCATCGTCCTGGGCAGGTCATCCGAGGCAGATATCCACATCGAGGATACGGGCGTATCCCGGCGCCACCTGGAGATCCGCACGGCCAACGGGATCACCAGCGCTGTGGACCTGGGGTCCACCAACGGCAGCTACGTCAACGGCCAGAAGGTTTCCGGAAGCACCGAACTCACCGACGGCTCCACCATCACGATGGGACGGACAAAGATTATCTTCCGCCTGCTTCCTGCCAACCAGGGTGGCCATGCATGAGCGATCTCACCATCACCGCTCTGCGGTTCGGCTTCCTGCTGCTCCTCTGGGTACTCATTTTCAGCATCGTCTCCGCCATGCGCCGCGACCTCATGGTGGGCCGAAAGGCTGCCGCCGGTGCACCCACCGCCCGCCAGGTCCGGCGCAACCCCGAACTTGCCGACGCACCGCCGCAGCCCGTGAAACAGCAGGCCCGGCAACTGGTGGTGGTCGAAGGCCCACTCAAGGGCAGGACGCTCCCGCTGGCAGCCAGCCCCATCCTGTTGGGACGCGCCCAGGAAGCCACCCTGGTCCTGGAGGACGATTACGCCTCAGGCCGCCACGCGAGGCTTTTCCCGCAGGGCAGCCGCTGGTTCATCGAAGATCTTGGCTCCACCAACGGAACCTACTTGGGAGACCAGCAACTTACCCGTGCCCTGCCCGTCGAGCCAGGGGTACCCGTGAGAATCGGCAAGACGGTCATTGAATTGAGGCCGTAACCGTGGCCGTGGCTGAAAACCCCGTAACCGGCTCCAGTCCGGGACAGCGGCCCCTTATCATGCGGTTTGCGGCGCGCTCCGACGTCGGCCGGATCCGCTCGAAGAATGACGATTCCGCCTACGCCGGCCGCCACCTCGCCGTCGTCGCCGACGGCATGGGCGGACACGCCGGCGGTGACGTCGCCTCGGCCGCAACCGTCCTGGACATGATCCACCTGGACCGCCCTGGCCACGGCGAGGAGGCCGGAACAGTCCTGGCCGACGAAATCCAGACGGCCAACTCCCTGCTCTCCGAACTGGTGCACATCAACCCGAAGCTGGCAGGCATGGGCACCACAGTCACCGCCCTCCTGCTGGGTGAGGGAAAACTGCATTTCGCGCATATCGGCGATTCACGGGCGTACCGGCTCCGCGATGACGAATTCAAGCAGATCAGCGTGGACCACACATTCGTCCAGCGGCTAATCGACGAAGGCCGCCTCCGGCCCGAGGAAGCGGAAACGCATCCGCACAAAAACGTCCTCATGCGCGTGCTGGGCGATGTCGATGCCAGCCCGGAGCTGGACCTGGACACCCTCGACGCCCGGCCCGGCGACCGGTGGCTGCTGTGCTCGGACGGATTGAACTACGTAGCCGGGCATGCCGTGGAGCGGACGGTCCGGGAAAGCCACAACCTGCATGAATGCGCCGAAACCCTCGTCGAATTGACCCTCGAGGCCGGTTCCCCGGACAACGTCACCGTTGTGGTGGTGGACATCGTGGAGGAAACGCCCGACGACGTCAGCACGGCCGCCGTCGAAATCGTCCCGCCCGTGAAGGGCAGTGAACCCGCTGCCGCGGCAGGTGCTG
Organism: Arthrobacter liuii; assembly: GCF_014639275.1. Taxonomy (GTDB): domain Bacteria; phylum Actinomycetota; class Actinomycetes; order Actinomycetales; family Micrococcaceae; genus Arthrobacter; species Arthrobacter liuii. The sequence goes on from NZ_BMFW01000015.1 coordinate 11,889, forward strand.
CGGCGGCCACCGCAGCTGCTCCTTCCGTTCCCGACGACGGAAAGAAACCCGGCGCCGGCCCCGAAGCCGCGAGCAGGGAGACCGCCAGCGGCGAAGGCTCCAACCAGGAATCCCGGGACGGCGACGCCAAGGATGGGGACGAGGGTTCCCCGGAATTCGGCAGCACCGACCCGCATCTGGGGGAACATCTCTCCGCTGAGGTCCTCCGCGAAGAACTTGCCTCGCGGCCACACGAGCTGGTGGGCGCAGCTGCCGCCGCCGCCGAATCCGGTTCCATCCCCACGGTGGCGGGCCGCACCGTGGCGCGGAGGGCAGCGACGCTCCTCACTCATAAGGCAGATCCGGCCGCTGACGTGGAGGCCGCCGCCCCAACGCCGCTGCGTCGGCGCCGCTGGGTAGCGTGGTCCGTTGCAGCCGCAGTGCTGCTTGTAGTGGCCGTCGGATTGTGGCTCGGGTACGCCTGGACGCAGACGCGCTACTACGTGGGCGAATTCGATTCCCGGGTGGCCATCTACAACGGCGTGTCCCAGCGGCTGGGGCCCATCCAGCTGTCCTCCCTTGAGGCCGTGACTGAGATCCGGATGGATTCACTTCCGCCGTTTTCGCAGCAGCGGGTCCGGCAGACCGTTCCCGCCAACGACCTCTATGATGCGCAGCGGATCGTGAAGAACCTGGAGCTCACGGGAACCACGTCGCCGGAACAGGAATGCCCTTCGCCCTCGGCCTCCGCTTCCGCTTCTACCGGGCCGTCCCCTGCAGCCAGCGCCACGCCGCCCCCCGCTCCTGGTGCTTCCGCCACGCCGACGCCATCTCCTTCCGCCACGCCGACGCCATCTCCTTCCCCCACGCCCACCATCACCTGTGAGGTGGCCAGATGAGCCAGGTAAGCACAACGCCGAAGCCTCGCCGCAACGTTGAACTCGCGCTGCTGCTGCTGGCCCTCGCCGTCGGCATCGGCGCCAACATGATGGTGGGCGTGGACCAGGAAAAGGCCTTCGATTCCGACTTCTGGTTCCAATCCAGCCTGCTGGCGGCAGCAGCCCTGGTGTTCCATGGCGTGCTGCGCTTCCGCGCAAAATATGCCGATCCTGTAATACTTCCGATCGTGGTTGCCCTGAACGGACTGGGCCTCGCCATGATCCACCGCCTGGACGCCCCCGGCGGAGATACGGGAAACAACCAGCTCCGGTGGACGCTCATCGCCATGGCTGTGGCTATCGCCGTCGTGTTCTTCCTGAAGGACCACCGCATCCTGCGCCGCTTTACCTTCATCTCCCTGGCTGCCTCCGCCCTGTTATTGATCCTTCCTCTGGTTCCGGGGATCAGCGCCGGAGAAGTCCTCGGGGCACGGGTATGGATCCGGTTCGGTTCCATGACGTTCCAGCCGGGCGAAGTAGCCAAGATTACCCTGGCCATATTCTTCGCTGGGTATCTTTCCTCCAACCGTGATCTCATCCTGCTTGCCGGCCGCAAGATCGGCCCCATGCAGTTTCCGCGGTTCAAGGACATGGGCCCTATGATCACCGCCTGGCTTGTAAGCATCGGCGTACTCGTTTTCCAGCGCGACCTGGGTTCTTCCCTGCTGTTCTTCGGCCTGTTCATCGTCATGATCTACGTGGCCACCAGCCGGATCAGCTGGGTGGTGATTGGGTTGGCCTTGATCATTGGCGGCGGCTTCGTAGCTGCCCAGGTGTTCGCCCACGTTCAGCAGAGGGTCTACGGCTGGCTCAACGCCTTCTCCCCCGACGTCTACGAGAACGGCAGCCGGCAGGTCATTGAGGGCCTGTTCGGAATGGCCAACGGCGGGCTGGTGGGCACCGGTCTTGGCCAGGGGCGCCCGGACCTGGTTCCCTTTGCCAACAGTGACATGATCATCGCCTCACTCGGCGAGGAGCTCGGCCTGATCGGCCTGTTCGCCGTTGTCCTGCTTTACCTGCTGTTCTTCACGCGCGGCTTCCGCGCCTCCCTCGGCACGCGGGATGCGTTCGGAAAACTGCTGGCCTGCGGCTTGTCCTTTGCGGTGGTCCTTCAGTGCTTCGTGGTCATAGGCGGTGTCACGCGGCTTATTCCCCTGACGGGGCTCACCACACCGTTCCTGGCGGCGGGCGGTTCCTCGCTGCTGGCGAACTGGATCATCGTGGGACTGCTCCTGATGATTTCCCACGCTGCCCGCGGCCCCGTGGACACTACCCCGCTTCCTCCTGCGGAGGCAGCCGCTGCCCCCGGCATTGACACTCCAACCGAGGCGGTGAAGCAGTCGTGAACCAGGCAATTCGACACGCGTGGGTGGCCGCAGTGGCCATGTTTGCGCTGCTCTTTGGCGCTATCAGCTTTGTGCAGGTGGTGGGGGCCGACGACCTCAAGACCAATCCGCTCAACCAGCGCGCCATCCTGCAGAACTACTGCAATGACCGCGGTGCCATCATCGTTGGCGGGACTCCCGTGGCCGAGTCGGTACAAACGGGTTCGGAGACGTGCACGTTCCAGCGAACGTACCCGCAGCCGGAGCTCTACGCCGGGCTCACCGGCTACTTCTCGAAGAACTACGGTGCCACCGGGCTGGAGCAGTCCATGGCCGCCGAACTCGCAGGCAACTCGGATCAGCTCTTCCTGGACCGGGTGGGTCAGCTCTTCCTTGGCAACCAGCCCAAGGGTGCGTCAGTTGAACTCACCATCGACCCCCAGATCCAGCAGCTGGCCTACAACCTGATCCCTGACGGCCAGCGCGGCTCGATCGTGGTGACGAATCCCAAGACCGGCGCCATCCTGGCCATGGCGTCCAAGCCGTCCTACAATCCGAACCTGGTTGCCACCCAGGACGCTGCCGCGGAGCGGGCCAACATAAACGAGTTGGTCAAGGTTCCGGGCATCAACCTGAACCAGAACGTCAGCGGCCCCACCGGGGAACTCCTGGCCCCGGGATCGGTCTTCAAGCTCGTGGACACGGCCGCGGCCCTCGCCTCGGGCAAGTACAACAAGGACAGCGTCCTTCCCAACCCCGCGGAGATGTCCTTTGACGGCATCCAGTACAAACTGCCCAACTACGCGGGTGGCAACTGCTACACAAGGGACACCGCCACCTTCGCCTTCGCACTTCAACAGTCCTGCAACACCCCGTTTGCAAGCATCGCCCTTGACCTTGGCCGCAACGCCATCGCCGACCAGGCCAGGAAGTTCGGGTTCGGCGAGGACGTCGGGGACCAGCTGAAGCTGGGCCACGCGCTGGGCAACGGGTTCCCTGACAACCTGGACGCCCCCGGCCTGGCGCAGTCGGCCATTGGCCAGAAGGATGTCCGCGCAACGCCGCTGCAGATCAACATGATGACTTCCGCCATCGCCAACGGCGGCAAGCAGATGCAGCCCAACCTTATTAAGACCCTGCGCTCCCCTGACCTTCGGGTCATCGACGAACCACAGCCGCAGCAGCTTCGCACCTCCACCACCCCGCAGATCGCCGGCCAGATCACCGAGTGGATGGCAAGTGCGGTGAGCGAAGGCATTGCAAAGGGTGCGGCGGTCCCGGGAATCCAGGTCGCCGGCAAGACAGGAACTGCAGAGCTTGGAAACGGAACCAATAACTCCTGGTTCACAGGCTTCGCCCCCGCAAATAATCCGCAGGTGAGTGTCACGATCGTCATGGAGGGCGTGAACATCACCACCGGCGCACAGCTGACCAGTCCCAACGCGAAGAAGATTTTTGAGGCGGTGTTGAATAAGTGAGGCCTACAACGGGAATCACCCTCGGCGGCAGATTCCAGCTGACCACGCGGATTGCGATCGGCGGCATGGGGGAAGTCTGGAAGGCCAAAGACCTCGTCCTGGGCCGCATCGTCGCCATCAAGGTGCTGAAGGAGGAGTACACCGGTGACCCGGGATTCCTCCAGCGCTTCCGCGCGGAGGCCCGCCACACAGCCCTCCTGAACCATGTGGGCATCGCCAACGTCTTTGACTACGGCGAAGAAGAGGGTTCAGCGTACCTGGTCATGGAGCTGGTCCCCGGGCAGCCGCTGAGCAGCATCATCGAACACGAGCAGGTGCTGTCCCCGGACCGTACGCTGTCGATCATCGCCCAGACCGCCCGCGCGCTGGCCGTTGCGCACGCCCAGGGCCTGGTCCACCGCGACGTCAAGCCCGGCAACCTCCTGATCACCCCTGACGGACGGGTCAAGGTCACGGACTTCGGCATCGCCCGCCTCGCCGACCAGGTGCCCCTCACCCAGACCGGGCAGGTCATGGGGACGGCGCAATATCTGGCTCCGGAGCAGGCCACCGGCCAAACCGCCACCGGTTCCTCGGATATCTACTCGCTGGGCGTCATCGGGTACGAATGCCTTAGCGGCCACCGTCCCTTCACCGGCGAATCCCAGATTGCCATCGCACTGGCCCAGGTGAACGACGCTCCGCCGCCGCTTTCGGAGACCCTGCCCACGCCCGTGCGCGCCCTGCTGATGTCCATGCTGGCCAAGGACCCGAAGGACCGGCCGGCGAATGCCATCAAGCTGGCGGAGGCAGCGGAGGCCATCCGCAACGGGGATGTAAGCGCAGCGCGCGCCGCCGTACCCGGCATGCTTCTTTTTGACGCCGATACCGGCCCCATCACTGCCCCCGTGGACACGGCCACCGCCCCTACCGGCGTCATTGGCGCGCAGCGGGATTCCACACCCACCGCCACGTCGGCCCTGCCGGTGGTGGGCGCGGGCGCAGCGGGCGTGGCCGCCGGAATGGCTGCCGGGGCCGCGGGTGCATCCGCCGCCGAACGGGAGGCACCGCAGGGGCCGCTGGCCCGCGCCAATGCGCTGGCGGCTGAACGGAACTGGGACCAGGAGGAGGAAACGTACGACGACGGGCCTTCCGACGAGCCCCGGCGCAAGGGACGCAGCCCCTGGACCTGGCCGCTGGTCGCCTTGATCCTGTTGCTGCTTTTCGCCCTGGTGGGCTTCCTCCTGAACCAGGCGGGACTCTTCTCGCCAGCCGGGAACCCCACGTCCGGCACCACCACAAGCAGCGCGCCCCCTTCGTCGGCGACGCCAACTAAAACCACCCAGTCGGCTACGCCTACGCAGACGCGCAGCACGCCAACGCCCACCCCCACCACGCAGCCCACCCAAACCACCGTCAACGTGATCCCGGCCGCGTACCTTGGCAAGGACTACCGGCAGGTCCAGGCTGCCCTCGCAGGCCTGGGGCTCCAGGTGACGGTCCTGCCCCAGGAGAGCTCTGCGACGCCCGGGACAGTATTGGAACTGAATCCCACCGGGACGGTCCCCAAGGGTTCGCTCATTACGGTCATCTACGCCACGGCTCCGACACCGGCGCCCACTACGGCGGCCCCAACGCCTGCGCCCACTTCATCGTCACCCGTGGCGGGGCCGACGCCCATCTCGCCCTTGCCCACCTGCACCGCCGGCCAAACGCCCGGAGCGCCGCCAACCTGCCTACCTTAGACGTCGGGACCATCAGTGAACGAGTCAGCACGCACACCGTTGCATCGGGAGGACAGCCTGCCGGTGGATAACCGGCGTGTCCTAAGCGGGCGCTACGAGCTGGGTGATCTCATTGGCCGCGGCGGCATGGCGGATGTCTACCGTGGGACCGATACCCGCCTTGGCAGGACCGTTGCCATCAAGCTGCTCCGGCCCGACATGGCCAGGGACCCGCAGTTCCAGGCACGGTTCAAGCGTGAAGCGCAGGCCGTTGCTGCCCTGAACCACCCCTCCATCGTTGCCATCTTCGATACCGGGGAACACGTGGTCCACGACGGCACCGCAGAGGACGTCCGGGTACCCTACATCGTCATGGAATATGTTGAGGGCAAGACCCTGCGCGAACTGATCCGTGCCAATGAGGTCACCATCAGCCAGGCCATCGACTACTGCCTTGGCGTCCTCGGCGCCCTCGAATACAGCCACAAGGCCGGCATTGTGCACCGGGACATCAAGCCTGCCAATGTGATGTATTGCCCGGGCCCCAACTCGGTGAAGGTGATGGACTTCGGCATTGCCCGCGCCATCGCAGATTCCTCCGCCACCATGACCCAGACCCAGGCAGTGGTGGGAACGGCCCAATACCTCTCGCCGGAGCAGGCCCGCGGTGAAACCGTTGACGCCCGGAGCGACCTCTACTCCGCGGCGTGCCTGCTCTACGAAATGCTGACCTCGCGGCCGCCGTTCGTCGGGGACAGCCCGGTGTCCGTGGCCTACCAGCACGTACGCGAAATTCCTGAGCCGGCCAGCAGCCTCAACGCGGACGTGTCACCAGCGCTGGATACCGTCCTTGCCAAGGCCCTGCAGAAGAACCGGGACGACAGGTTCCAGGACGCCGCCGCCTTCCGGCGCGCCCTGCGGGCTGCAAAGGCAGGAGTTGCTGTCCCGGCAGTACCGGCGTCGGAGGCACCCACGGACCCGAATGACCACGTTCCCCAAGCGTCACCTCCCACGGAGGCATTCGCGGCAGCCGGCGCAAGCTTCCTTGATGAGGCACCCACCGGGCAGCTGGCCGCCACCACCCTCTTCCATGACGACGGCACACCAGCTGTTCCGCTGGAAGTGGCGGATGAGCACGGCGAAGATGACCACGGCGCCGGGGCACTCCCGCTTGGCTTCCTCCCGGAACGTGAGCGCACCACGCGGCAGAAGTCCCGGCGTCGTGCCTGGATCGCGACGCTGGTGATCTTCACCCTGCTGATCCTCGCCGGCGGCGGATTGTGGCTGTACCAAACGGTGAACCGGCCCGCTCCCGCTCCGCCCAAGGTATCCATCCCGTCGGTGGCGTCCATGTCGGAAACCGCTGCACTCCAGGAACTGTACAATTCAGGCCTTCACCCCAGGATCGCACGGTCTAGAAATGACACGGTGCCCAAGGGGACCGCCATCGGGACGGATCCCGCGGCGGGCGGTTCGCTGGATCCGGGGGCCGAGGTAATCCTCAACGTCTCCGACGGACCCAGTTCGGTGAAGGTCCCGGACAGCCTCCCGGGCAAGACTGAAGCGGCGGCACGGGACATCCTGCGCCAGGTGGGACTGGTCGGCGCCCCGTCAACCATCACCGCCAACAGCGCCACCGTTCCGGCCGGGATTGTCATCACCTCCAATCCCTCACCGGGGCAAAGCGTCGGCGTGGGCACCAGCGTGGAGCTCATCGTCTCCACGGGCAAGGTGGTTGTACCGGAACTGCGTGGCCTCAACCGCGAAGAGGCCGAAGCCGCACTGAAGGAACTCGGCCTGGTGCCGTCGGTGACCGAGGTGGAAAACTCCCAGGTGGAGCCCGGCAAGGTCACGGACCAGAGCGACCCCGTCAACGCCGCGGTTGCCCAGGGAAAGACCATCACCATCGTGGTGGCCAAGGCTCCTGCGCCGCCGCCGGCGCCAACGGAAACACCGACGCCCACACCTACGCCGACGCCGAAGCCCACCAAAAGGGGCTGACGTCCCCCGCTGGGGGAACGGGCCCGGCTAGTGCTGGATGAGGGGGCTCAGTTTCGCGGCACGCGCGGCCGCGCCTTTCATGCCCAGCGACTCCAGCCAGTTGCCGAGCATCTGGTACCCGCCCTCGGTGAGCACCGATTCGGGGTGGAACTGAACCCCGCACAGGGGTGCCGTCCGGTGCTGCAGTCCCATGACCACGCCTGACGCGGTTTGTGCCGTGATTTCCAGGACATCGGGAATGGATTCCCGGACCGCTGCCAGCGAATGGTAGCGGGTGGCGGTGACGGGGGAGGGGAGTCCCGCAAAAACACTGGTGCCGATATGCTCCACTTGGGATGTCTTGCCGTGCATGAGTTCGGGGGCGTGGGTCACCTTGCCGCCGAAGGCTTCCGCCAGTGCCTGATGGCCCAGGCACACGCCAAACATGGGAACGCTGTTTTCGCCGCACCACTTGATCAGCTCGATGCAGATCCCCGCCTCGGCAGGGTTTCCGGGACCGGGAGAAATCAGGACGCCGTCCCGGGTGCCTGCAAGTTCGATCGCCTCGGCCAGGGTGACGTCGTCGTTGCGGACAACGGTGGTTTCGGCGCCGAGTTCCTGAAGGTAGCCCACCAGGGTGTAGACGAAGCTGTCGTAGTTATCCACTACGAGGATCTTGGTTGTGGTCATGGCTGGTCTGTGGAACCAATCGTTGAGTCGGTGAATTGGGTGAAATGGGACATCCAGGGGAAAAGGAACTGGACCATCAATACCAGGGCAATGAAGACCAGCACCAACGAGATGACGATCCTGAGCCAGAGCGGTCCGGGGAGGTGGCGGAAAATCCAGGGGTACACGGTCAGCTCCTTCCGGTGGCTGCTGCCACCTGGGCTGCGATCTCGGCCGGCGGTCCGGCTGCAGCCGGGCGCCAGCTGTCCAGCAGGGCATAGGCGATGATGCGTTCTTCCGCGCCGAAGCGGGGGTTGCAGCTTGTCATCGTGAGGTAGCTTTCGGTGGGCGCGGCGCCCGGCTGGGTCGGCACCGGTTCCAGGACGTCCGTGCGGGAGGGCATCACGATCTGGTTGTTCCGGAAAACGTAAACGTAATAGCCGTCCTTGGTCTGGACGTAGATCTTGTCGCCGGGCACCAGCGTGTGGATATTGTCCAGCACTGCACCGTGCGTCTGGCGGTGGCCGGCAACGGCGAAATTGCCTACCGCACCGGGCATCGCCGTATTGCTGTAATGCCCAAGGCCGAGCGTGTCCAGGACGTCCTGGCTGGTCCCCTGGACAATGGGGCGGGTGTAGGTAGGGCCGAACCGGGGGATGTACATGATGCCAATGGTCCCGGCGTGGCCCGGAGCGGTTCCCACCACGGGCTTGCCGAAATCCTGAGCCGCTGCAGGTGGCGCCGGCGTTGCTGAGGGAGCGGGTGCGGCACTGCCGAGGTCCTGGGCGAATTCCTTGATGACCTGGCTCTGCTTGGCGTCGGACTCGACGTTAGTCCACCACAGCTGCCATGCCACGAAGAGAAGAAGGATGACGCCGGCAGTGATCAGTAGTTCACCCAGCACCTGGATGGTGCCGCGCAGGACGGCGCGACGGGGTGCGGGCGCAGTGGCAGTCCCCACCTTCTCCTGCAATACCACGCGTTCTCCTCCGGGCGTTTGCCCTGGCAGTTCCCCGGCCAGGCCGGCACCGACTGCCCATCAACTGCGGCTAGAATTGGCTGCTAGTAAGAATCCAGATTTGACCAAGATCGCGCAGACCGCTGGCAATTTCCTTCTTGCAGGATACCAAGCCCGGGACGCCGAGCTTGCCCAGCCCGCCAAGGAGAGCCAGTGCCCGAGTCAAAGCCGCGCAAGAAGACCGCCAGCACCGCCCAGCCGGCTTCACCGCAGGCCTACAAGCCCAACCCAGTGTGGTTCAAGCCGGTCATGTTTGGCCTCATGATCATTGGCCTGTTCTGGATCATCACCTTCTACATCAGCGAAGGGCGCTTCCCGGTCCAGGCCTGGCAGTCCTGGAACATCGTGGCCGGCTTCGGCATTGCCATCGTCGGATTCCTCATGACCACCCGCTGGCGTTCCTAGCGCCGTAGGGCTTTTCAGGATGACCACACTGGTTCCCGGTTCCGCGGGAGTAATCGTCGGCGAGGATGGCCTGGCCCGTCCCGCCTGGGCTGCCACAGACCCGCTCATGCGGAACTACTATGACCAGGAATGGGGGCTGCCCGTCACTGACGAGCAGGGGATGTACGAACGAATCTGCCTGGAGGGCTTCCAGGCAGGACTTTCGTGGGCCACCATCCTGCGCAAGCGCCCTGCTTTCCGTTCCGCCTTTGCCGGGTTCGATCCCGAGGCCGTGGCCCTGTTCAGCAACGCCGACGTGGAGCGGCTGATGCAGGACCCAGGCATCATCAGGAACCGGTTGAAGATCCTTGCCGCGGTCAAGAACGCGCAGGCCACCTTGGAGCTTCGAAACGACGGCGGCCTGGTGGACTTTGTCTGGGGCTTCCGCCCGGCGAGTACCCCGCAGCCGCGGCGGCCAGCCGATATCCCCACCCAGTCGGCGGAGTCAGTGGCCTTGTCCCAGGCGCTCCGGAAACGTGGCTTCTCCTTTGTGGGGCCCACCACCATGTTCGCCCTGATGGAGGCAGTGGGCATAGTGGATACCCATCTCCTGGCCAGCCACCGCCGGGGGTCCTCCGGCATCTGGCCCGGCTAGGAGTGCCCACCCCGCTGCCGGTTATCCCCAGCTGTTCGGAAGGTTATCCACAGTGTGGAAAACCTTCCTACCCCATTCCGGGCCACGCAGCCGCCGCCGCTGGCAGCGCCAATCTGCGGTGCTATTGCCCGGACGCGCACGGTTAGCAACCGTTATTAACAGTGTGGAATACCTGTGGATAAACCAGGTCCGGGGCGTGGACGGGCGTCCGGCACGGAACCGCCGGTGGCTACTAGCGGTCCCGCCTGACGGGGTGGTGGCTGGTGATGGAAACCCGGTTGAAGGCGTTCATCGTCACGGCAACCCAACTTACAGCCGAAAACTCCTGCGCCGTGAGGCATTCCCGCGCGTACGCCTCCTCGTGCTCCCGTGACCGCTCATCCGGAAGTTCGGTGATGCTCTCCACCAGTGCCAGCGCGGCCCGTTCCTTGTCCGTGAAGAGCGCGGTTTCGCGCCATGCCGGCAACACCGCCAGCCGCTGCGGAGTCTCTCCTGCCTCACCGGCTTTGCGCACGTGAAGATCAAGGCAGTAGGCGCAGCCGTTGATCTGGGAAATCCGGACGTTGAGGAGTTCCAGCAGGCCCCGCCCGATTCCTGCTTCTTCTGCTGCTTCCTGGACCTTGAGGCCCAGGCCGCTGATCGCTTTCCACAGGACCGGATGCTGTTTGTCCAAGTACAGATGCTCGGTGACGCTCACGGGTGTCCTTGTCGCTTTGAACGGCTTGGCAGGCAACCATCATAGGCAGGAAGGGCACCTGCACCCCTTGTGCCTCTTATCCACTTACCAACATCGCAATACCCACAAGTTATCCACAGCTGTGGGAAACAGGGTGGAAATCCTTCCCCGGTGGGCTCTCCACCCTACTCCCGTAGCCCCGGAGCACTCGGAACTACAGGCTTGTCACTTATTAACAGTGTGCATAACGCTGTCGATAACCTCGGCATGGGGCTCATATAAGAGTCCACGCCGCACTTCAGCACCATACTTTTCCACAGAACGTCCCAGATATCGCCGGTTATCCACTTACGCACACGGATATTCCCACAGATTATCCACAGGTGTGGAGAACGTGCACCGAAAAACCGGTCACCGCCGTGTTGAAGCAGTGATGGCGGGATGGCGCACCTGAACTACACAGATGTAAGTTACCAACATTGTGGATAAGCCCTGTGGAAAACAGCTATGCCCCCGGCACCTTTGGTGCCGGGGGCATAGCCCGTTCAAGAAAAGATGGCGGCCTTTAAAGCGTCACACGTACCCAACTCACGGCAATAAGAAGTGCAAGCACGGCAGCGAGGCCCAACGCCTGGAGGAGGCCCTGCCGGCGGCCGCGCGGTGTGTAGGCAAGGACTGCAGCGCAGAGTCCGCCGGTGATAAGGCCGCCCAAGTGGGCCTGCCAGGCAATGTGGGGGATAAGGAAACCGATAACGCCGTTGATCGCGATCAGGACCCACAACTGCCGGGTATCGCCGCCCCGCTGCCGTTGGACCAGCAGCATGGCGCCGAAGAGGCCGAAGATGGCGCCGGAAGCGCCCACCAGTCCAACAAGTCCCTGCCCTGGCACCAGCAACGGGTTCAGCAGCAGATAACCGACTGAACCACCAATAGCGGAGATCAGGTACAGCGCCAGGAACCGGATCCGGCCGAGTACGGGTTCAAGGGCCTGCCCAAAAATCCAGAGCGTGTACATGTTCAGGAGGATGTGCAGCAGCGAATCCGGGGAATGGAGGAAGGCCGACGTGATCATCCGCCACGGCTCGAATGCACCGTACTGCGGCGCGGCAAAAATGTTGTTGTAGGCGAACTGCTTGTACACCCAGTCGCCGGGTATGAGCATTTGCAGGGCGTAAACGACAACGCACGCTGCGATGATGCCGTACGTCACCAAGGGCCTGCCCGTGGCAACGGCGCCGCCGTAGACCGACCGTACCTCCGCCGTCGTACGTTTTGTTTCGTTGACGCAGTCAACACATTGGAATCCGACGGCGGCCGCCCGCTGGCAGTCCGGGCATGCCGGGCGGCCGCAGCGCTGGCAACGCACATAGGACGGCCGGTCCGGATGCCGGGGGCAGACCGGGACCTGGGCGGACGGCTCAGCCGACGGAATTCCGTATGTCATGGCGGAGCGTTACAGCTGTTCGATGTCGATGCTGTTGATGGTGACGTCCTCAACCGGGCGGTCGCCCATGCCGGTGCGGACGCCCTCGATTGCGTCAACGACCTTCTTGGATTCCTCGTCAGCCACTTCACCGAAGATGGTGTGCTTGCCCTGGAGCCAGTCCGTAGGGATGGTGGTGATGAAGAACTGTGAACCGTTGGTGCCCTTGCCCATCTGGATGCCTGCGTTGGCCATGGCGAGCTTGTAAGGCTGGTTGAAGCTCAGTTCCGGGTGGATTTCATCGTCGAAGCGGTAGCCGGGGCCACCGGTTCCACGGCCCAGGGGATCGCCCGCCTGGATCATGAAGTCCTTGATGATGCGGTGGAAGATGGTTCCGTCGTACAGCGGAGTGCCGGTCTTGTCCTCACCGGTTTCCGGGTGGGTCCACGCCTGTTCGCCGGTTGACAGGCCGACGAAATTCTTGACCGTCTTGGGCGCGTGGTTGCCGAAGAGGTTAACCACGATGTCGCCGAGGCTGGTGTGGATGGTTGCTTTTGCGGTTGCGATGGCAGTCATAGGCCCCATTCTTCCATGCCGGGTATGGGCAGCCACGGCTGCGGGGACAGTTCCGCGCTGGGTGAAATCCCCCTAAAATCCGCAGAGTGAATAGCCCGTGATGATCTGGGCACGTAGGCTAGCGACAGAACCGTCACATTAATCGGGAGGTAGTTGTGAAGAAATCGGATCGTATTGCCCGTGACCTTGAGCAGTCGGTCACCAGTGCGGTGGAAAATGCCAAGGATTGGGCGGCACCCCGCGTGGAAGCTGCCGTTGACTGGGCTGTTCCCCGGCTGCAGCACAGCCTGGATACTGCATCTCCCAAGATCCAGGAAGGCCTGAAGACGGCCGCCTACAGCCTCGCCGACGGTGTTGCAACCGTGACGCCCCGCATCCAGGACGGCCTGGCCCAGCTGGCGCCGAAGATCAATGATGCAGTTGAAGGTGCACCGCCCATGCTGCACACCGCCCTGGACAAGGCCACCCCCGTTGTCCTGAATGCCCGTGACCGGGTAGTGGTGGAGTACCTGCCCAAGCTCTCGGACCAGATCGGCGTGGCATCCGGCGCAGTTCACCGCACCCTCGAGAGCACCCCGGCACGGGTGGATGCCGTCGCACAGAAGCTGGGCGACGTGGGAATCATCCACGTCATCCAGGAGCAGGCCCAGGCAACCGGCACGCAGCTGAAGGCAGCCGCATCAGGAGCCAGCCGCGCCGTGGACGTACACCTGGCCCAGCCGCAGAAGCCCAAGAAGCGCGGCTGGCTGGTCTTCGGGGTTGTCGCCGCCGCCGTCGCCGCGGGTGTTGCGGCATGGAAGGCTTCCAAGCCAGTGGAGGACCCCTGGAAGACGCCCTCGCCGGTCACGCCAACTCCGGCCCCCGTTCCCGCCACTACCGTCAGCGATGTTAAGGAAAACACCGCGGACGCCGCTGACAAGGCTGCTGCCGCGGCCGGTTCCGCCGCAAGTGCCGGCGCCGCCAAGGCGGCCGACGCAGCAGAGACGGCCAAGGAAAAGTCCGCAGAAGCCGACAAGGCCAAGCATGTTGCGGACGACGCTGCTGAGGGTGCAAACACTTCAGCCACCGACGCCGACGCGGCCACGAAGGATGACAAGGGCAGCAGCCAGCCCTAGTCTTAGCACCGCATACGCAGGGGCTCCGTTTCACGGCGGAGCCCCTTTTGTGTGCCCTGAACAGAGCAACGGGCCGGTTTCGGGAGACTCCGCGCCGGCCCCGCTGCCAGGCAGTGCCGTCCGGGGCGGACATGGCCCTGATGCTAGATTTGAAGTGATGTCAGCCAATCGATCCTCTGGGGACTCCGTGAACGACGCAGCCGTACAGCTCCGCGTGTCAATCGTCATCCCGGCGTACAACGAGGAGAGCGTGATCCGGCAATGCCTGATCGCCGCCATCTACCAGTCTGTCCCCGCCCACGAGATCATCGTGGTGGACAACCGTTCCAAGGACCGGACAGCTGACATTGTCCGCCAGATGCAGCTCGAGTATCCGGAGAGCCCCATCATCCTGCTGAGCCAGGACCGGGAACAGGGACTTATTCCCACCCGGAACTTCGGCCTGGACAGCGCCACGGGTGATGTCCTGGGGCGGATCGACGCGGACTCCATCGTGGAGCCCGACTGGGTGGAGCAGGTGCAGAAGGCGTTCGCGGACCAGACCGTCCAGGCTGCCACCGGTCCTGTGGTGTACTACGACATGCCAATGCGCCGCTTTGGACTGAAGGCGGACGACAAAATGCGCCAGCTCATGCTGAAGCTGGCCAAGCACCAGTACCACTTCCTGTTCGGTTCCAACATGGCCCTGCGGGCCAGCGCCTGGGAGACCATCCGTTCGGAGACCTGCCGCGACGAGAAGGACGAGATGCACGAGGACATCGACCTGTCCCTGCACCTGGCAGACCATGAGCTGCCGGTCCGTTATTGGCCGCAGATGGTGTCCGGAATGTCGGCCCGGCGGCTGGAGGATTCACCGCGGGACTACCGCTACTACGTCACCCGGTTCGACCGGACCTACAAGGCCCACAATGTCAGGAAGATGGCGCTGAAGGCCCCCATGGTGGTGTTCTTCTCGGTGTATTTCCCCGCCAAGCTCCTGCGGGCCATCCATACGGTCAATACAGCCCAGCCTGTCCGCCGCGGCGGACAATAGCGCTCAGTCAGTCCCCAGCCCGGCAAGGCGTTCCGACGGCGGCTCCTCCTGGTGTGCCCTTCCACGGCTGCTGCGCATGCCGTTCCTTTGGCCCAGGACCACGACGGCGAGACCCGCAAGGATGAGGCCGAGCCCTGCGTAGGTGCCCGCAGGCAGGGTCTCGTGCAGGAAGACGGCCGCCAGCAGCGCTGCCCCGGGGATCTCCAGGAGGATGATCATGGAGACGACGAGCGGGCTCATGGTGGCCAGCAGGTGGTTGAACGCAGTGTGGCCCACCAGCTGCGCGCACACCGTGATGGCTGCGATACCGAGCCATCCCGCAGGCTCGAACCCGGCCAGGGGCTGGCCTCCCAACAGGGCCAGGACGGCCACGACTACGGCGCACATTCCGTAGCAGAGGGTCGTGTAGGTTCCGGTGGTCATGCTTTGCCGCGCCTTGCCGCCGGCCAGCGTATAGAGGCCCGCCAGGGCTCCGCCGGCCATCGCCAGCAGGTCTCCCATGAGGGCCTGCGGGGATGAGCCCATATCGAAGCCGGTGATCGCCACAACGCCGCCGAAGGCGATGCCAAGCCCCACCAGTACCTGCCAGCGGTGGCGGGTGCCGCGGAACAGTTGGAAGACGGCAATCCAGCCTGACTGCAGACAGACCAGGGCTGTGGCGGCGGCTACGGAGGTGAGCTGCAGCGACGTGATGAAGCAGGCAAAGTGCAGCGCAAGGGCGACGGCGGCCAACAGCGACCAGCGGAACTCGCGGCCGGTAATCCTGCCGAACTGGCGGGGCTCCCGGAGCAGCGTGGGCGTGGCCATGACGGCCGCCCCGATGGCGTTGCGCCAGAAAGCAATGGCAAGGGCGCTGACGCTGGTGGCGCCCAGCGTGGCCGCAATCAAGGGGCCCGATGATGCCACTCCCAGGACCCCGAGGGCCGCGAAGAAGAAGTTCACTGCAGCCCCCTGATGCTGGTTCCCGGCGGAAATGGAAAGCGAAAAGTCCCGGCCTGCGTTTCCGCAGACCGGGACTTTCTTATGGTGGAGGCACGGGGACTCGAACCCCGAACCCCCTGCTTGCAAAGCAGGTGCGCTACCAATTGCGCCATGCCCCCATAAGAAGCAACCCGTCAATCGTACCCTAGAACCGTCAGAGCCTTTGACAGCTCCGGGACAGGGCATCCTGGCTAGTCAACCGTGTCGGTTGACTTACTCCAGACCGTTTTCCGGGCTTCGGACTCCTGTGCCTTGCGGTAGACCAGGACGCCTGCGATTGCCGCTGCCAGTACAAGCAACTTCTTCACATGCTCCCCGTTCCGGCTGGGTTCCGGATGGAACCGGACCAAACCTCCATTTGAAACCTGCACAGGTTCCGTGGGCGTACCAGGACTTGAACCTGGGACCTCTTCGTTATCAGCGAAGCGCTCTAACCGCCTGAGCTATACGCCCCAATCCCTCATCGGGCCGAGACATGACTTTACAGCACACCCCGGCCCGATCTCAAATCGGGCATTTTCACCGGCGTTGAGCCGGTGAAAGTGGCATCCTAATCGTCGGTAAGGGTAACGCCGACGCCGCCCACCAAGGTGGCGGAGATGTTGTAGAGAACAGCGGAAAGCATGGACAGTGCTGTCAGCAGGACAACGTTGACCACGGCAATGATGGTGGCGAATGAGGCCACTTGTCCCAACGACGCAACCTTCTTCAGCTCGAAGCCGCCGCCTTCAGAACCGGCGAGCGTACCGAGCAGGCTGTCCACCTGGTCGAAGATCCCAGTCAGGTCCAGGACCGTCCACAGGACAATGGCGGCCACCACAGTGACAATTCCCAATGCCACGGAGAGCAGGAATGCCATCTTCAGGACGGACCACGGGTCCACCTTGCTGACCAGCAGCCGGGCCCGGCGGACTTTCGCCTTTGGCGCCGGCTTGACCAGGCCGGGCGTTCCCTGGCTGGAGCCACCTTGTGCAGGACGCTGCCCCGCCTGGCCCTGGAAGGGGCGCTGGCCCGGCTGCACGGGGCGGTCGCCCTGCTGCGGGCGCTGGCCCGGGACAGCAGGGCGCTGGCCCGGAGCGCCGGCAGGAGCTGCCGGGCGCTGCTGCGGACGAACGGGGGCGTTCACGCGGGGCGCCGCTGACGGCCGATTCCCGTCGGGAACAGTGCTGTTCGGCTTGGGAAATGAGTCGGAATTACTCACTCGTTACCTCCGTGTTGTCTTCGTTCGGCTCAGCGTCGCCCGAGGCGTCCTCTGACTCAACGGCCGGTGATTCTTCTGCCATTGCTGGCGCGGCGGATTCCCCAGCGGTCCCGCCATCTTCAGCCAACGTTACGTCATCACCGGTGGATTCTTCGTCCTCAAGGCCGCGTTCGCTGTTACGCGCCACCTCAATAATCCGGTCATTCTTGTCAGGTTTGGCAAAGATGACGCCCATCGTGTCACGGCCCTTTGCCGGAACACCGGCCACAGTGGACCGCACAACCTTGCCGCCCTCCATGACCACCAGGACTTCATCCTCTTCCTGGACAATGAGCGCACCCACGAGGTGGCCGCGTTCTTCCTGGTATTTGCCCACCTTTATGCCCAGGCCGCCGCGGCCCTGCAGGCGGTATTCCTCCACCGCGGTGCGCTTGGCATAGCCGCCCTCGGTCACGATGAAGACGAAGGATCCGTCGGTGACCACATCGGCGGCCAGCAGTTCGTCATCCTCCCGGAACTTCATGCCGGTGACGCCGGATGTGGCACGTCCCATGGGGCGCAGCGCATCGTCGGTGGCGGTGAAGCGGATCGACTGGCCCATGCGGGACACCAGGAAGAGGTCGTCGGTTTCCGAGACAAGCTGGGCGGAGACCAGTTCGTCACCGTCGCGCAGGTTGATGGCAATCACCCCGGCGGACCGGTTTGTGTCGTAGTCCTCCAGCCTGGTCTTCTTCACCAGGCCCCTCTTGGTGGCCAGCACCAGGTAGGGAGCCTGCTGGTAGTCCTTCAGGTCCAGGACCTGCGCAATATGTTCGTCGGGCTGGAACGCCATCAGGTTGGCCACATGCTGGCCCTTGGCATCCCGGCCCGCTTCCATCAGTTCGTACGCCTTGGCACGGTACACGCGGCCGAGGTTGGTGAAGAACAGCAGCCAGTGGTGGGTAGTGGTGACGAAGAAGTGCTCCACAACGTCGTCGCCGCGAAGCTGGGCACCCTTGATGCCCTTGCCGCCGCGCTGTTGTGAGCGGTAGTTGTCGCTGCGCGTGCGCTTGACGTAGCCGCCGCGGGTGATGGTGACCACCATCTCCTCTTCGGGGATCAGGTCCTCCATGGACATGTCGCCGTCGAAGCCCATGAGGATCTTGGTTCGCCGGTCGTCACCGTGCTTATCCACGATCTCGCCCAGTTCGACGCTGATGATCTCGCGCTGCCGCTGTTCGGAACCCAGGATCGCGTTGTACTCCTCGATCAGGGCCTCAAGTTCAGCGTGCCGGTCCTGGATCTTCTGGCGTTCCAGGGCAGCCAGGCGGCGCAGCTGCATGTCCAGGATGGCCCGGGCCTGCAGCTCGTCGATGTCGAGCAGTTCCATCAGCCCGTCGCGCGCGGCTTCGGTGGTGTTGGAGGCACGGATCAGGGCAATGACCTCGTCGAGCATGTCCAGTGCCTTCAGGAGGGCCCGCAGGATGTGGGCTTCCTCCTCCGCCTTGCGCAGGCGGTACCTGGTGCGGCGGGCGATGACGTCCATCTGGTGCGTCACCCAGTGGCGGATGAACGCGTCAAGGCTCAGGGTCCGCGGCACGCCGTCCACGATGGCCAGCATGTTTGCAGAGAAGTTGCTCTGCAACTCGGTGTGCTTGTAGAGGTTGTTCAGCACCACCTTGGGCACTGCGTCACGCTTCAGCACGATCACCAGGCGCTGGCCGGTGCGTCCGGAGGTTTCGTCGCGGAGGTCGGCGATGCCGGAGATCTTGCCGTCCTTGACGAGTTCGGCGATCTTGATGGCCAGGTTGTCCGGGTTGGCCTGGTACGGAAGTTCCGTGACTACCAGGCAGGTGCGGCCCTGCAGTTCCTCCACTGCGACCACTGCACGCATGGTGACCGAACCGCGGCCGGTCCGGTAGGCGTCCTCGATGCCTTTGTGGCCCAGGATGGTGGCGCCCGTGGGGAAATCCGGACCCTTGACCCGCACCAGCAGTTCCTCGAGCAGTTCCTCCCGGGTAGCCCCGGGGTTGGCCAGGTACCACTGGACGCCGTCCGCCACTTCGCGGAGGTTGTGCGGTGGGATGTTGGTGGCCATGCCGACGGCGATGCCGGAGGAACCGTTCACCAGCAGGTTGGGGAACCTGGCCGGCAGGATGGTGGGTTCCTGGTTCTTGCCGTCGTAGTTGTCCTGGAAATCGACGGTTTCCTCGTCGATGTCCCGGACCATTTCCATGGCCAGGGGCGCCATCTTGGTTTCGGTGTACCGCGGTGCTGCGGCGCCGTCATTGCCCGGCGAACCAAAGTTGCCCTGGCCCAGCGCCAGCGGGTAGCGCATGGTCCAGTCCTGGATGAGGCGTACCAAGGCGTCGTAGATGGCGGTATCGCCGTGCGGGTGGTACTGGCCCATGACCTCGCCTACAACACGGGCGCATTTGTTGAAGGAACGGTCGGGGCGGTAGCCGCCGTCGAACATCGCGTACAGCACGCGACGGTGGACGGGCTTGAGTCCGTCGCGGACGTCCGGGAGGGCACGACCCACGATGACGGCCATGGCGTAGTCCAGGTACGAACGCTGCATTTCCGTCTGCAGGTCCACCTGTTCGACGCGGTCGATCAGCACGTCGCCTTCAAGAACGGTGTCCGGAGTTCCGGCCTCGGGGGCTGGATTCTCGGGGGTTTCGTCGCTCATTAGTTATTTTCCGTTTCAGGTATATGTCTGGTTCCGAATACTTAGAGCGGGTCCTTAGATATCCAGGAACCTGACGTCCTTGGCGTTCTGCTGGATGAAGTTGCGGCGTGATTCCACGTCTTCGCCCATGAGGACGGAGAAGATCTGGTCGGCGGCGAGGGCGTCGTCCATGGTCACCTGCAGCAAAGTGCGGTGGTCCGGGTCCATGGTGGTGTCCCACAGTTCGGTGTAGTCCATCTCGCCGAGGCCCTTGTAGCGCTGGATGCCGTTGTCTTTGGGGATACGGCGTCCCGCTGCCTGCCCTGCCACCAGCTTGGCGTCGCGTTCGCGGTCGCTGTAGACGTAGTCGTGCGGCGCGTTGGACCACTTGATCCGATACAGCGGGGGCTGCGCCAGGTAGACATACCCGTTCTCGATCAGCGGCCGCATGTAGCGGAACAGCAGGGTCATCAGCAGGGTGGTGATGTGCTGGCCGTCCACGTCGGCATCTGCCATGAGGACAATCTTGTGGTAGCGCAGCTTGGCAAGGTCGAAGTCCTCGCCGATGCCGGTACCGAAGGCGGTGATCATGGACTGGACCTCTGCGTTGCCCAGGGCCTTATCCAGCCGGGCACGCTCCACGTTCAGGATCTTGCCGCGCAGGGGCAGGATGGCCTGGGTCTCGGGGTTGCGGCCGCGCTTGGCTGAACCCCCGGCCGAGTCACCCTCCACGATGTAGACCTCGCATTTTTCCGGGTCCTTGGAGGAGCAGTCGGAAAGCTTGCCGGGCATGCCAAAGGATTCCAGCGGGCTCTTGCGCCGGGCGTTGTCGCGGGCCTTCCTCGCAGCCATCCGGGCCTGCGCGGCCGAGATGGCCTTGCGGATGACGTCGCGGGCCGGTCCGGGGTTGCGCTCCAGCCAGTCGCCCAGGCCGTCGGTAACCACGCGCTGGACGAAGCCCTTCACCTCGGAGTTGCCCAGCTTGGTCTTGGTCTGGCCTTCGAACTGGGGCTCGGCCAGCTTGACGGAGATGACCGCGGTAAGGCCCTCGCGGATGTCGTCGCCCGTGAGGTTGTCGTCCTTCTCCTTGATGATGCCCTTCTCCCGGGCGTACCGGTTGACCAGGGACGTCAGGGCAGCGCGGAAGCCTTCTTCGTGGGTGCCGCCCTCATGGGTGTTGATGGTGTTGGCGTAGGTGTGCACGCTCTCGGAGTACGCGCTGGTCCACTGCATGGCCATTTCCAGGGCGATGCGGCGTTCGGTGTCCTCGGTTTCGAAGGCGATGACGTCTTCGTGGACCACCTCCACCTTCTTGCCCGAGTTAAGGTGCTTGACGTAGTCCAGCAAGCCGTCGTTGTACTGGTACACCACGGTGCGGTGTTCTGCGGTGACCTCACCCTCGGTGCTGAGGTCATCGAGGTCGAGGTCGCCGTCGGCATCGTCGCCGGCTGCCGCACGCTCATCCGTCAAGGTGATGCGCAGGCCCTTGTTAAGGAAGGCCATCTGCTGGAAACGGGCGCGCAGCGTCTCGAAATCGAACTCGGTGGTCTCAAAGATCGCCGGATCCGGGTAGAAGGTCTGGGTGGTTCCCGTGGTCTCTGTCTCTTCGCCCTTGACCAGGCTGCCCTGGGGCTTGCCGCCGTCGGCGAAGGACATCCGCCAGACGTGCCCTTGGCGGCGCACTTCCGTGTCCACCCGGCTGGACAGGGCATTGACCACCGAGATGCCCACGCCGTGCAGGCCGCCCGAGACGGCGTATCCGCCGCCGCCGAACTTGCCGCCGGCGTGCAGGATGGTCATGACCACCTCGACGGTGGGCTTGTGTTCGGTGGGGTGCATGTCCACGGGAATGCCGCGGCCGTCGTCCACCACCTTGACACCGCCATCGGCCTGCAGGACAACCTCGATGTGGCTGCAGTAGCCGGCCAGCGCTTCATCCACGGAGTTGTCCACCACCTCGTAGACCAGGTGGTGGAGGCCGCGGGGTCCGGTGGAGCCGATGTACATGCCTGGGCGCTTGCGGACGGCCTCGAGGCCTTCAAGGACAGTGATGTCGCTGGCGCCGTATTCCCTTGGGCTTGTTGCCGCAGGCGGGGTATCAGGGGTGCGGCCATCCTCGACTGCTGTATCTGCTGCCAGAATATCCGTGTTGTCGTTAGCCACAGGCTCTGCGACTCCTCTGTTCTCGATGATGGCCGGCGGGCTTCTCTTCACAGGGAAAAGGCACCCGCCAACAGGCACAAACTTATGGCGCCGGTGGCTTGCTGACGGTGATGATCCATGCCCTGCACGCAGGCAGCGCGCGGAGAATGGACTGAAGTCAACGTTTCATCCGCGCCCAGTTATCTGCGTCAATTCTACCGTGAACAAGGGCATATCCCCGCATTCTAAGGGCCTTCGGCACTGGTGAATATGGCCATGCGAGGCTCTTGGCCCCGCCTTGGGCGGCCCAGCGGTGCACCCTCCGGGTTCCTATACAGGCCTGGTTCCCTACAGCGCCCTGTACGGCCTTGCGCGCAGTTTCAAGACCTGCGGTTGCGGCTATCCGTAAGTGTCCCGTGGACCGCGGCCGTTGACACTGCGTCCACCCTTGCGCCAGCTTGGTGCCGAGGGTCCCAGCACCTGGATGCTGGTCACCACGCCATCGCCCAGTTCCCGGCGGAATTTCTCCAGCAGGCTAGTGCTCAAAAGCCTGAGCTGGGTTGCCCAGGCAGTGGAATCGCACCGCACGTGCAGGGTGGTGGCGGTGAAGCTTTCGGGTATGCAGTGCGCGGAGATTTCGGGTCCCACCAACGTGGCCCACTCCGCCATGACAGAGCCGACAGCCACTGGCGACGTCCAGCCCCGTTCTGCCACAAGCCGTCCTACAACCTTCCCAAGGCCGAGCGGATCGCGGCCGGTGGAGTGGAACTGGCTGAAGCCGCGGGTGTCACGGATACTGCCTTTGGCCTTCTGCGAACCGGGCCGTGCCGCTTTCCGGCGGACTTCACCGCGGGCGGCCGCGGCTTCCCGCATCCTGTTCAGCGCGGCCTGCGGGGCATCGATGTCGTCAGGCTCACGGCCGGGCTGCAGGCCGCCGCCCTGGTCACTGCTCATCGATACCTCCCGGGATGACCTTCACCCGCCGCCCGGACAGCTCGTCCGGAATGTCGGCGTCGACGGCGGCGGTCACCAGGACCTGTTCCGCGCCGGCGACTATTGCCGCCAGTTTACGCCGCCGCTGGACGTCCAGTTCGGCAAAGACGTCGTCAAGGATGAGGATGGGAGCAGAACCACCGGTCCGGGCATCGTCCAGCATCACGTAGTACGAGGCCAGCCGAAGGGACAAACACATGGACCACGTTTCCCCGTGCGAGGCATATCCCTTGGCAGGCGCCTGGCCGAGCGTCAGCTCCAGTTCGTCACGGTGCGGGCCAACAAGGGAAATGCCCCGTTCCAGTTCCTTTTTCCGGGATTCCGCGAACGCCTGGATATACCGTTCCATGAGTTGCTCGACGGAAAGCAGCCGCAGGTCATCCTGCGCGGCTGAAGAACCTCCGCCCGGGGCTTGCTGCACACTTCCGGCTGGAACGCCGTCGTCGTCCATCTGGTTCTGGAGCGTAGAACGGTAGGTGGCGTCAGCGTGCTTGGACGCGTCCGTGAGCTCGGCGTAGGCCCGGGAAAGGTGCGGGCGGAGCCGTTCCACCAGCTCCAGCCGGGCGTGCAGCAATTCCGCTCCGGCACGGGCCATGTGCTGGTCCCACACGTCCAGGGTGGATTCATGCGCTGCCGTGAACTTGCCGGCACGCGCCGACTTGAGCAGGGCGTTGCGCTGTTTCAGGACACGGTCGTAATCGCTCCGGGTGGCTGCGTGGCGCGGGATAAGGCTGGCCAGCAGCTCGTCCAGGAAGCGGCGGCGGTTGGACGGATCACCCTTGACCAAAGCCAGGTCCTCCGGCGCGAAAAGGACGGTCTGGCAAATGCCGAGGATGTCGCGGGCACGCACCGGATTGCTGCGGTTGATGCGGCCGCGGTTGGCGCGACTGGCGTTGATTTCCAGCTCAAGGACCGTTGTCTGGCTGCCGCGGACCAGGCGGGCGCGCACCAGTGCCCGCTCCGTACCGAACCTCAGCAGGGGCGCATCGGAACTGACACGGTGCGAACTAAGCGTGGCCAGGTAACCGATGGCCTCCATCAGGTTGGTCTTGCCGATTCCGTTGTACCCCACCAGGACGGTGACGCCCGGGCCCAAGGCGAGGTCAACCTGGGCGTAACTGCGGAAGTCGGTCAGTGAAAGGTGTTCCAGATACACGCGGTTTTCGGCAATTCTGGGAACATTGTTGGTTCCCGGTGGGTGCTATTTGGCGGGACGGGTTGCGTGGCCGCCGAATTGGTTGCGCAGCGCGGAAACCATCTTCATGGCAGGCGAGGTGTCTTCGCGGGATGCGAACCTGGCAAACAGCGCGGCGGTGATGGCTGGAGCGGGAACCGCGTTGGCGATAGCTTCCTCCACCGTCCAGCGGCCTTCGCCGGAATCCTCCACGTAATCGTCAATCGAGGCCAGGCCCGGGTCCTCGTCCAAGGCCTTGACCATGAGGTCCAGCAGCCACGAGCGGACCACCGTCCCCTTCTGCCACGCCCGGAAGGTGCCGGGCAGGTCGGTGACGATGTCCTTGGCGGCGAGCAGTTCATAGCCCTCGGCATACGCCTGCATCAATCCGTATTCGATTCCGTTGTGGACCATCTTGGCGTAGTGGCCGGCACCGATTCCGCCCACGTGGACAAAACTGTCCGCCCTCTCACCCTCCGGACGCAGCGCATCGAAAATTGGCAAAGCGCGCTCAATGTCCGCGGCGTCGCCACCGGCCATCAGTCCGTAACCGTTCTGGAGTCCCCAAACTCCGCCCGAGACGCCGCAGTCGGCGAAGCGGATCCCCTTGGCGGCGAACAGTTCGCCGTGCCTCTGGTCTTCGGTGAATCGGGAGTTGCCGCCGTCGATGACAAGGTCGCCCGGCTGCAGCTTTTCGCTGAGTTCGGTAACCACGGCATCGGTGATGGCTCCGGACGGGACCATTACCCAGATGATTCTCGGCGCAGGAACCGCGGCGATCAGATCATCGACGCTGGCGGCATCAGTGACGTCAGGGTTCCGGTCGTAGCCCGTGACCTCCACGCTTCCCTTGCGCAGGCGCTCACGCATGTTGAATCCCATTTTGCCGAGGCCAATCAGTCCAATGTGCATTGTGGAACTCATTTCTGCGCTAGTGGGTGGCGGTGGTTGGGAGGGGGTCGCTCTTCTGGGGTAGTCCCGCGCCGTGAGGGCGGCGGTGGGTGGGGCCCCATCGGCGAGGGGCCCGGCCTGAGCTTGCGAAGGCTGGGAGCCGATGGGGACTAGTTGGGAAGTCGGACCGGCATCACCAGGTAGCGGTAGTCATCCTGGTCTTCGCCGTCGGCATCTGCTTGGGCTGTGATCATGGCCGGCTTGGGTGCCGCGGTGAACGAGAACCGGACGAACTTTGTCTCTATGACGCTGAGCCCCTCGATCAGGTAATGCGGATTGAAGGCAACAGTGATGTCGTCACCGGACAGCTGCGCTTCAAGCTCTTCGGACGCCTGTGCGTCCTCTCCGGTACCGGCGTCCAGGTTTAGCAGTCCAGCAGTGAAAGCAAGCCGGACCGGGGTGTTGCGCTCGGCCACGAGCGAGACCCGGCGCACGGCTTCAACCAGTTCCTGGGTCTGGACCGTGGCATGGATGGGGGTGGACTCGGGGAACAGCGACCGGATCTTGGGGTAGTCGCCGTCCACCAGGAGTGACGTGGTGGTGCGCCCGCCGCTTTCGAACCCGATAAGCCGGCTGTCGTCGTCGGACAGGGCCAGGTTGATGTCCCCACTGTTGCCGAGCGTTTTAGCTACCTCATTGAGGGTTTTGGCCTTGACCAGGGCGCTGGTGGAAATGCCGGGAGTGACCGGCTTCCACGGCACTTCACGCATGGCGAGCCGGTAACGGTCGGTGGCCAGCAGCGTGATCAGGTCGTCTTCGATCTCCATTCGCACGCCGGTGAGGATGGGGAGGGTGTCGTCCTTGCTGGCCGCGATGATGACCTGCGAAACGGCCTGGGCGAAGGCATCGCCCGGAACGGTTCCGCTGATGGCCGGCAGGGCTGGCAGTGGGGGATATTCGGCTTCCGGCATGGTGGCCAGGTGGAAGCTGCTTCGGCGGCAGGTAAGCGTGACTTTGTTGCCGTCGGTTTCGACGTCCACCGGCGCCGAAGGCAGGCTGCGGCAGATGTCGGCAAGCAGTCGTCCGGAAACCAGGATGGTGCCTTCGTCCCTGATGTCGGCCGTGATTTCAAGTCGTGCCGAGGTCTCGTAGTCAAAGCTGGAAAGGCTGACGGTTCCTGCTTCAGCCTTCAAAAGCAGGCCGGAGAGGACGGGCACTGGCGGCCGCGGAGACAACGACCGGGCTGTCCAGGTGACGGCTTCTGCCAGGACGTCCCGATCGACTCTGAACTTCACGGAAGGGTGCCGCCTTTCATTGCTGATGCCATGTAAACCCGGGAATTTCGCAGGAAACTCCGGAAGAAGTTGGGCGTGCCCTTCGATGGTGCATGGTCCGTGGAGATTGAAACCACACGAAAACCCAGGGATGGGAGCGCTGCTGACAGCTTAGCCGGAAGATCCGGGATTAACCCATCCCCCGGAGTCCGGCCCGGACCTCCAGGGGCCGGCAGGCCCTGTCTCCGAATGTGCGGACCGTTCTTGTTGTTTGAGGGATTTCGATTTTTTGGGATTAGTAGTGTTAATAACTGCTGTGGAAACTGTGGATAACCCGGTCCAGCCGCATGGTTCCGCGCTTAAGCCCTGTTCACGGACTGTGCGTTAAGCAGGTTTTAAACAGGGTGTGGATGGGGACAACACGAAACCCTGTTTTTAACGATCCACAGACGGCTTAAGGGTTTTAAGCCCATTAACCGCCCTTGTCCCCTTAACTATCCACAGGCTTATCCACATGCCTCTGTTAATAAGGTATGGAGTGCCCGGTGCGGTGTGGATTCAGGAGTCGCGCTGTTGCTGCTTGATCCGGTTGGTCAGCTCCGTCACCTGGTTGTAGATCACACGGCGCTCGGCCATCAGCTCGCGGATCTTCCGGTCGGCGTGGATGACAGTGGTGTGGTCGCGGCCACCGAGCTCCTGCCCGATCTTGGGAAGTGACATGTCAGTGAGCTCCCGGCAGAGGTACATCGCGATCTGCCGTGCTGTCACCAACGTCCGGGTCCGGGATTTGCTGCACAGCTCTTCCATGCTGAGTTTGAAGTAGTCAGCCGTCTGCTGAAGGATCTGGGCGGACGTGATCTCTTGGGCGCCGTCATCGGTAATGAGGTCCTTCAGGACCATTTCGGCAAGGGCCACGTCCACCGGCTGGCGGTTCAGGCTGGCGAAGGCCGTGACCCTGATCAGTGCGCCTTCGAGTTCACGGATGTTGCTGGAGATTTTGGAAGCGATGTACTCGAGGGCATCGTCCGGCGCCGACAGGCCCTCACTTAGTGCCTTTTTGCGGAGGATGGCGATGCGGGTCTCAAGTTCGGGCGGCTGGATGTCCGTCAGCAGGCCCCACTCGAAACGGGACTTCATGCGGTCCTCGAACCCCGCCAGCAGCTTGGGCGGCTGGTCCGAGGTGATGACCACCTGCTTGTTGTTGTTGTGCAGGGCATTGAAGGTGTGGAAGAACTCCTCTAGCGTACGGTCCTTGCCGGCCAGGAACTGGATGTCATCGATCAGCAGGACGTCTACGTTGCGGTAGGTCGTCTTGAAGCTTGTGCCCTCGTCGTCGCGGATCGAGTTGATGAAGTCGTTGGTGAATTCTTCGGAATTCACGTAGCGGACGCGGATCCCGCTGTACAGCCGCCGGGCGTAGTGGCCGATTGCGTGCAAGAGATGCGTCTTGCCGAGGCCGGAGTCACCGTAGATGAAGAGCGGGTTGTATGCCTTGGCGGGCGCCTCGGCGACGGCAACGGCGGCGGCGTGGGCAAAACGGTTCGAGGAACCAATCACGAAGGTATCGAAGACGTACTTCGGGTTTAGTCGGCCGAACTCGTGCGACGTGCTGGGCAGCATGGGCTGCGGCTTCTGCTCGATCACCTGGTCCGGCGCGAAAGCAGGTTCGACGGCGGGTTCGGGCTCTTCGTGGATGGGAACCAGGTCGGTGTCCACGTCGATGGCGCAGCGGATGTCTTCGGAGAAGACGTTGTGCAGTGCGTCGTCGAGGGCTTCCTTGACCTGGGTCTGGAGCACTTCACGGGTGAGTTCGTTGGGAACTGCTACGAGGAGGGTGGAACCGATGAGTCCCTGCGCCTGGGCGAGGATGACAAACCCCCGCTGGCGAGGTGATACGCGGTGGTCCTGTTCCAGCAGGCTGACAACCCGACGCCAGGAACTTCCGACAGTATTGGCGTGGTTTGCTTCGTCTACTGTCATCAATCGGTTCCCTCAAAACTTGCTATGCCTGCATTGCCTGCAGCCCAAGTCCGGAACCAGGGTGCTGGCCCAGCGTAATCCACAGGGTTATGCACAGTCCGTGGATAATCGGCTACTGGGACACTCTAGGGGATGAAAAGCCTAGAAGATAGCTGGCTATCCGGCTGTGGATAATTACACGGGTGTGGTTCCAAATGCACCGTTGTGAGCCACTTCATCCACAGGCTGTTGGGGATACTTAGGCACAGCTGGGGACAGCCGGGGCAGGCCGTTCCGGTTTGACTCCGGGCTCTCATTTGCCCTAATGTTGTGAAGTCCTTTGTGCCCGCTTTTTGGCCCCAACTGAACCCTCCAAAGCGCAATGCGCCTGGACAGCCGGGGGAAGCGTGCATATACAAAACTTAGCGTCGGCCAGTTCTTCCCCATTACTGATCGGGTGGGCGCACCTTTGATCCACTGGAGTAACTAACGTGAGCAAGCGGACTTTTCAGCCGAATAACCGCCGTCGAGCCAAGAAGCACGGCTTCCGCCTTCGTATGCGTACCCGTGCGGGCCGCGCCATCCTGGCAGCCCGGCGTGGCAAGGGCCGCACCGAACTGTCGGCCTAAATAACTGGCTTATCGGTAGACATCCCTTTGCGAGTTTAAGGTGCTGGCCGCCCGCAACCGCTTGAGGACCTCAACCGATTTTTCAACAACTGTACGTTCCGGTGTCCGCAATGGACGCCGGAACGTAGTGTTATATGCGGCAGCCATTGCTGCCGACGAACCCAGCCGGATCGGGTTCATTGTTTCCAAAAGTGTAGGGAACGCGGTGGTCAGAAACCTCGTTAAGAGGAGACTGAGAGAAGCAGGTGCTGCCTCGTTGCGCGAGCACGGCACAGGACTCGCTATCGTGGTGCGGGCGCTTCCGGCGTCTGCCTCCGCCAGCTGGGACCAGCTGCTGTCGGACTACAACGCTGCACTGGAATCTACGCTTAACCGGCTGGCTGGCCGCCCTTCCCGGGCTGCCGCCAAAGGTTCGGCCGGTACAACACAGGAGGGGACAACGCGTGCCTAACGCCACTGCCGTCGTCGCCCGTTTCCGCATCGTGACCGTCGCCGTCGGAAAATTCCTCTGGAACCTGCCCCGGAACATCCTCATTCTCCTGCTGATGGCCTACCGCAAGGTGGTTTCTCCCTTGTACGGGCCGGTCTGCAGATTCTTTCCTTCATGCTCGGCCTATGCCCTCGAAGCGGTTACCGTCCATGGCGCCGTCAAGGGAAGCTGGCTCGCAGTGCGGCGCCTTGGCCACTGCCACCCATGGAACGCCGGCGGAGTGGATCACGTCCCCGCCGGCGGCCGGGAATGGCCCGCAGGCCGGACCCCCACAATTGTTGTGCTGAACAATCCGGACAGGTACCTGGTTGCTCAGACTGATGAAGAAGGCCGCAGTGCGGCCTGACGAATAGGGATAAGTATGGACATCTTTGGGACAATAATCGCCCCGTTTAAGTGGCTGGTTTCGTTCATCATGGTGGCGTTCCACGATGGACTGAGCGCCATTGGCATGCCCGCCGCGAACGGCTGGACCTGGACCTTGGCCATTATCGGGCTGGTGCTGGTGATCCGCGCCGCCCTGATCCCGGTATTCGTCAAGCAGATCAAGGCGCAGCGTGGCATGCAGCTGCTCCAGCCCGACCTGAAGAAGCTGCAGGAAAAGTATAAGGGCAAGACCGACCAGCTGTCCCGCCAAGCCATGGCCCAGGAACAGATGGCCATGTACAAGAAGCACGGGACCAATCCGTTCTCGGCCTGCCTGCCCATGCTGATCCAGATGCCCTTCTTCTTCGCACTGTTCCAGGTCCTGTCGGGGATTTCACAGGCCAAGGACCAGGGCGCCGGTATCGGGGCGATGAGCCACGAGCAGGTAGTGGAATTCGACGCTTCGAGCATCTTTGGTGCCCCGCTGTCCGCAGCCCTGCTGCACGGCGGTGCCGACAACGTCGCCGTGGTAGTGCTCTCAATCGTGATGATCCTGGCCATGACGGCATCGCAGTTCATCACCCAGAAGCAGATCATGGCCAAGAACATGTCTGAAGAAGCCATGGCCAGCCCGTTCATGCGCCAGCAGAAGATGATGCTGTACATCCTGCCCATCGTCTTCGGTGTGGGTGGCATCAACTTCCCCATCGGTGTCCTGATCTACTGGACCACCACCAACCTTTGGACCATGGGCCAGCAGTTCTTCGTCATCCGCCGCATGCCGACGCCGGGATCCCCCGCGGCCAAGGCACTCGCCGAACGCCGTGCCGCCAAGGGGCTGCCGGCGCTGTCCGTCCTCAGCGGAAAACGGGATGAAGCGGCCGACGCCGCCGCGGCGGCCGCAGTCGAGACCAAGGGACAGCGCGTTCAGCCCCAGCGCAAGAACAGGAAGAAGAAGTAATGTCAGCCGAGAGCACCGAGCACGCCCTGTCTGAAGAGATCGAAGATCAGGACGAATCCTTGGACCAGGATGCTTCCGCTCCCAAGGTTTCCGCCGCCACCCGCCTCGAGGAAGAGGGGGACGTCGCCGCAGATTACCTTGAGGAACTGCTGGACATCGCCGACATTGATGGCGACATCGACATTGAGGTCCGCAACGGCAGGACCTACATCTCCATCGTTGCCGAGGACGAAGCCGAAGGGCTGGAAGGCCTGGTTGGCGAAGACGGCGAGGTCCTTGAAGCCCTCCAGGAGCTCACCCGGCTGGCAGTGCTGTCCGCCACGGAGAACCGCTCCCGGCTGGTCCTGGACATCAACGGGTACCGGCAGGAACGCACCGGGCATCTGCAGAAGATCGCCGAAGATGCCGCTGCCGCCGTGAAGGAAACAGGCAAGTCAGTGGCCCTCGAACCGATGAGCGCCTACGAACGGAAGATCGTGCACGACGCCGTGGCCGATCTGGGACTGGTCAGCGAGTCCGAAGGCGAAGGCGCCGGACGCCACATTGTTGTTTCCTCAGACTAGAGAATGCTGAACCCGATAACCATGGTTGACATCACGGCAGCAGAACTTCACGCTGCTGAGAAGATCTTCGGCGACCGGCTGGAGCTCGCCAAGCGCTACGTGGAGCACCTTGCCACGTCCGGGACCGAGCGCGGCCTGATCGGTCCGCGCGAGGTGCCCAGGCTGTGGAGCCGGCACGTGCTCAACTGTGCGGTCATCGAAAGCGTGATTGCCCACGGAAGCCATGTTGCCGACGTCGGAAGCGGCGCGGGACTGCCCGGCCTCTGCCTTGCCATCGCGCGTCCCGACCTTGAGTTGACCCTCATCGAGCCGCTCGAGCGCAGGGTGATCTGGCTCCAGGAAGTGGTCGATGACCTCGGCTTGGACAACGTCACTGTCATGCGCACCCGGGCAGAGCTGGCTGTGGGCAACGTGGAGGCTGACGTGGTGACTGCCCGCGCTGTATCGGCGCTAACCAACCTTGCCGGCCTCACCATCCCGCTTCTCGGCGGACACGGTGAAGTAGTGGCCATCAAGGGCCGCAGCGCTGGTGAGGAAATCGACAAGGCAGCCAAGACCATCCGCAAGCTGGGTGGCGAGGATACCTCCGTGCTGACCGTGGGTGACAATCTCCTGGAGGAGCCCACCACGGTGGTTCGCATCGTGGTGAACAAGTCCCAAAAGAAGTCCTAATGCGGGCCCGCCGACGGCTGTCAGCAGGCCGGAGCGGTTAGGCTAGACAACGGCAGCAAAATTGGCTGAACGAGAGTGAGTGTGCCCCAGTGACCAGTAGTGAAGCCTCCGCACAACGGATCCCGCCGTTTGTGTCCTTGGGGTCGGCACGTTCTGTCGCTGGGTCCGGACTGGCCGGCCTCGGGATGGCTCGCGGCCAAGGTGGCAGTCATCCTAAAACGGTTGTCTCGCCGGCTTCCAGTGGTTCAGTTTCACGTGAAACAACCTCTGGGGGTCGTTCGAACGTGATTGACGCCATCGATGACTCGAGTCCTATCGCGCGCGAGCTTGCCCATGAGAACAAGCGCCGTGAGCGCCTGATGGGACGCCAACTCCCACGCCCCGAGAAGACCCGTATCTTCACCGTTTCCAACCAAAAGGGCGGGGTGGGCAAGACCACCACCACCGTGAACATCGCTGCCGCCCTTGCAGCTGCCGGACTGAATGTCCTGGTCATCGATATCGATCCGCAGGGAAATGCTTCCACCGCGCTGGGTATTGAACACCATGCAGATGTGGACAGCATCTACGACGTACTGATCAATGATGTCGCGCTGGCTGATGTCGTTGCCCCATGTCCGGACATCGGGAAGCTCATCTGCGCGCCGGCAACGATCCACCTTGCCGGCGCTGAGATTGAGCTGGTGTCTCTCGTTGCACGGGAGCAGCGGTTGCGGCGTGCCATCGATGTCTACGCGACGACGCGCGAGAAGAACGGCGAGGAACGCCTGGACTACGTCTTCATCGACTGCCCGCCCAGCCTGGGCCTGCTGACTGTCAATGCTTTCTGTGCGGCCAGTGAGGTACTGATCCCCATCCAGTGCGAGTACTACGCGCTGGAAGGCCTCAGCCAGCTCCTGAAAAACATCGAGATGATCCAGAAGCACCTAAATGCGGATCTTGTTGTTTCCACCATCCTCCTCACGATGTATGACGGCCGTACCAACCTCGCTGCGCAGGTTGCCGCGGAGGTGCGTCAGCACTTCCCTGAACAGGTGCTTTCCGCCGTCGTTCCGCGGTCCGTGCGGATCTCCGAAGCTCCCAGCTACCAGCAGACGGTCATGACATACGACCCCTCGTCGAGCGGTGCGCTGTCCTACCTGGAAGCCGCTGCCGAAATAGCGGAACGTTAGAATCTTTCAATACCGCAACGCACGGAGCCAGGCTGGTCCTGGCTCTACCACTGGAGGGATTTACCCATGAGCGAGAAGCGACGGGGCCTAGGCCGCGGTCTTGGCGCGCTGATTCCAAGTTCCGCCGCAGCCAATGGGGCTGGCAACGGTGGGGCGGTATCCCGGCCTGTGGACTTGTTCTTCCCCGAGGGCCGGAAGAAGGCCGAACCGTTGGAGGAGCCTGCGGCGTCAGCTGCCGACAAGGTGCAGGACAAGTCGACCCCAGCCGTTGCACCCCGCGCGTCGTCAGCTAAAGCAGGATCCGCGAAGTCGGCTGCGGACGAGGGCAGCGATGACAAAGAGGATGCTCCGGCAACTGCTGAAGCGCCTGCGAAAAAGGCTCCCGCGCGTGAGACTCGCGCCGCCGCTTCAAAGACCGTTTCCAAGCCCGCAGCAGACGCAGATCCGGCCGCGGCCGGGACCGCGGCCGGGACCTCCGACCGTATGGCCGCTTCCGCGCCCGTCGAAGTGGCCCGGCCCGAGGACAACGGTGTTGAGCTGGTTGAGGTACCTGGCGCCCGGTTCGCTGAGATCTCCGTTGGGGACATCCATCCGAACCGGAAGCAGCCCCGAAATGTCTTCGATGAAGACGACATGGCCGAACTGGTCCACTCCGTCCGCGAAATCGGTGTCCTGCAGCCAATTGTGGTGCGGACATCAACCGAGGGCGGTAGCGAACCGTATGAGCTTGTTATGGGTGAGCGCCGGTGGCGTGCCGTGCAGGCCGCAGGGCTCGAAACCATCCCTGCCATCATTCGCGACACCACCGACGATGACCTTCTGCGGGATGCGCTCCTTGAGAACCTCCACCGCAGCCAGCTGAACCCGCTGGAAGAGGCTGCCGCCTACCAGCAGCTTCTCGAGGACTTCGGTACCACCCATGAGCAGCTGGCGGACCGGATCGGGCGTTCCCGGCCCCAGGTGTCGAACACCCTCCGCTTGTTGAAGCTGCCCCCGCTGGTGCAGCGTCGTGTGGCCGCCGGCGTACTGTCCGCTGGGCATGCCAGGGCGCTTCTCTCACTTCCGGACGCCGCCGCAATGGAGCGCCTTGCACAGAGGATTGTCGCTGAGGGGATGTCGGTCCGTGCAACTGAAGAGGCGGTCACCCTGTACCAGGACCCCTCCACACCCGCCAAAAACAACGTTCCACGACCCGGTGCACGCCATGAGCGCCTTGACTACCTGGCATCTTCGCTCTCCGACCGCCTGGATACCAACGTCAAGATCTCGCTCGGGGTGAGGAAAGGCAAGGTAAGCATTGAATTTGCCAGCGTTGAGGATTTGAACCGAATCATGGACGTCCTGGCTCCCGATTCAACAAACTAATCCGCCAGTAAAAGGCCCGATTCTGTATTAAATCGGGCCTTTTGCTTTTCCTCCAGTAGGAAAGGCTGCCCGCAATTCTTATGCAACTTCAGGAACACTGGGACAGCTCACGTGGTGCGCGTCATGACATCTTTCTCTGACTGCGGTAGGGTGCTTTGGCTTCGGATTTTCTTTCTGCGGTCTTTCGCCGCGTGGATAACGTGATAGCTAAACCGCTCCCAGCTGTGAGGTGGTGACATAAACAGTGGGGTGCCAGCCGGTAAGACATCTCCTAGCCACTGATTTCGGTTCGTGTCCCCCCGCCTATGGTCATACACTTCGTCGGGTGCGGGCACTGACTCGTGATCGGACGCTCCCCTTGGTGCCCTTACCCGAAGGCAGCTCGCCTCAGCTTCTGTGAGTATACGGGTTCGTACGGTCCCTAGCTTGTTCTTTAGGCTCGTCGGGCCAGCGCTTCTGTGCGTTTCACGTGAAACTATCCGCATTCCGGTAATGTGATCATCGATCTTAAGAACGCTGCTGCGGCCACTGTATGCGCTTTCGGACTGCGACTTAACAAACATGGAGGAGAGGGTCAGACGTCCGAGTTCCCCCGCGATCCAAGGTCTTCGAGGCAATCCAGCCAACCGGGGCATTACCGCATCCTTCGTGGCAGCTTTATGGCTGGTCACCAATGTGGGCAGGGCGCCTACTATCTACACCAGCCGTACGCGCCAAACCGCAAACCCCTCTTTGGTGAGGTGGCTTGCCGCATCCTTGGTGATTCTGCATCCTCGTCTGATGGATCGTCATTCGTGACTTGATTCCTTGCGCGCAGGTGGTCCAGCGACGAACAACGGTTATCAGCCATCAGAGCGGCAGTTAGCAGCGAAACGAACGGTGTTCTTAACGCGAAGGATGGTTTTTGGCGGGCCAGGGACATAAGATCGATCGCCAGCTCCCCCGCGCAGCGCAGGATGCCGGACTGATCGTTACTGCAAATCCATAGTGCTTGCGTCGCTATCCCTGTGCATTTTTGTGGGTCTATGTATGACGATGACCCAGTCGCGCCAGGACTTCAGGATGGTGGCCTTAGTTGAAGGTAGAGCACGTTCTTTCTGCCGGCGCTGGGGAAAGTGCTTGAGTGCTGAACCATCAGCCTGCTTCATGTGGGAGCTCGGACTCCGGTGGAATATGATGGTTTCACGTGAAACCCATGATGCGTACGTCTAGAACTACTGGTGCACCGAGACTGCCATGCATCACTCCACCTCGATTCTGAGTTCGGAGGGGTCCAGCGCGACCCACCGATTATCAGGCCCCCATCGCAAAAGATTGGCCCCTTCGAAGAGCCACACTTCCTAGACACGCCATGCACGCCGCTGCGCCCATGTTTCACGTGAAACACCAAGCTCGAGGGCTTCCCGGCAACCAGCCCGAGGAACTGAGCGGTAACGGGCTCCTGGGGAGCCTGACCTCCAACCCGCGTCGAAACACCGTGGGACCAACGAGGCGACGACCATTGCTCCCGCTCCCGATAGTGAATGCAACTCCCAATAGCCAGCCGCGCGTCAACTGTCAGGGCATTGGGAAATGCATCCGAGGAGCCCAGCTCTGTGATGTACACCCGGCCGCATCACAGCATTGACGACCTGCGTAGAAGCCTCCCGGCGGCGCAGCGCTAGTGAACCGTGAACGGTGCCACGAGGTACTTGGCTGGCTGCCTTTGGCATCGCCGATGGACGTCGCGATGCGCGTCAATGCGGTTCCTATGAACCGCGCCTGTGCCGCCAAGTCAGAAGCTGCCCACAGGCGCACCTGAAGTGACGGGCCAGGTGAGGCGTAGGTGGAGCACGGCTTTTCAACAAAAGATGCGGAGAATCAGCTTCGGCTCGCCAGTGGGCAACTGTTCCGTCATCCGCCCAGAAGCGAGCTGCCACCGACTGTTTGTTTCCCGAGGTGGAGTCGGGGTAACTGGACGTATGTTGGCGTTAGCCAGGCAGACGCGGCGGTCGGAGTCGCCGCACCTGTCCTGCACTCACAGTGGTTAGTCTCGGTGTGTTCCTCGACAGTAAAAACCGCGCAGCGATTTCGGCCCTCTAGTCGTATCTGCATCGAGTTCATAGCATCGATCTCTGTGACTGAGGGATCACCGTAGTGCCTGTCTGGCTGGCTCTGCAGTCGTGGTGAGGTGGGGATATTCTTGTGTATAACTCCGTGGATAACCGCTGCATCGCGCCGACCACCAGGGCTTGTATTGCTGGGGATCCCCGGAATATGTAGCGGCATTCCCGGACCAAGCATCCGGCACTGCGCATCGGTCGCCGGACCTCGTTTCACGTGAAACGTAGTGAGAGGACCAGATTGCAGGAAATACGGTCCCACGCGGCTTAGTATCAGCCGAAAACAGGCACAGTACATGTGTCCTACGCGTGCGTGAAGAGGACTGCAGCAGTCGCAAGGCGGAAACCTGCGCTCAGTCTATTCTTATGTGGTGGCCTACTAGCTAGAGATGCCCGTCCGCAACCAACGATACCTGGCATTGCCGCTGTGGATAACTGTGTGGACAAAGTCCGGACAAGGTTGTGGATAACGTTGTGGACAAATCGCGGTACGGCGGTCGCTGCTTCATCGTTCAGCTCCTCCCGTTCCGCCTATCGTGTCGAGAGCGAGTTGTGCTCGCTGGTGCAGGTCGCATCTGGCTATAGCACGCGTTGGTGTGTTTCACGGATATGTAGCGCGAAGTTTGTGTATGTGACGACGCGGGTGGATTCGCGTCCGCGGTGCCGTCATGGAGATGAGGTCGCCGCCACCGTACGGACAGGATGAAGCAGCCAGTGGTCGGGTGTTTTTGGTCCAGCGGTCCTGTTTTTCGTGCCCGTGTTCGTGGCCGCGGCCGGTCGCCAGGGCTGCGGCCCTTGCTCCTCAAGCATACTGGGCCTAGAACGCCATCCCTGGTCCTGCGCGAATCAGCTCCTGGGTCATGGGGCTTGCGCTGGCGTAGGTTCTCGGTAATGCTGTCGCGGGTAGGCATAGTGGCAGAGAGGCACCCGAAGAGCCGCCTTGAGGGCTCCGCAGGCGAGGTGCGGCGGAGTGGCTACGCCAACAACAACAGGGACAGGCTACCCGCATCTACAGATCCACGGCCATTCACGCGCACCTTGGTCCGCCGGTGGCATTCCACGGGGCCAGCCTGGCCAGCCGGTGTTTCACGTGAAACACGCGTCGGTTGGTGGGGCACACCTTGCCACTCGCCCAACTAGCTACGATCCTTTGTCGGCGCCGTCATGAACCGCCGAGGAGTCGAGCGCTGACTACAGTCCGACAGCGTATGTGTCCCTGCGTGTTGTCTTACTGTCGCCCCGTCTACTTCCAGTCCTGCCTGGGCTTTAGGAGCGAAATGCGGCCACTTCTGGACCTGGCGGGCGGAGAGTCGTAGGCCGGTTAGCTCGTCCAACATTGGCGCAGCTATGCGCCGGGCCTAATGCAGCTCGGGCGTTCGTTCCCGTCCCCTTAAGTATCTGGGACATCACGGTTGTCCTAGCCGTGGGCTGGGAGGTCCACCGACCGGGCCATCGCCAGGTGGTGAGGTGGCGGGCACGGCGCATTGCTGGATCGCCAATCACCGCTCACGCGCAGAGGAGTGGGCGTGCAAAGGCGTCTTGCCGAGAGACCTCTGGTCGGGACCACTGATTCTTTGCATAATGCCTAGATATGGATAGGTACCTGGGTGGAAGTGGAGCTGTTTGTCTACTTTTGTCCGAGGCCGGATTTGCATGGATTGTTGGTGGCGCGCGAATCCTGTGTCTCAGAACGTTGATCGGCGCGTGAGTTCGGGGATCGCAGGGAACCACACATCCAGTGGTATGCAAGAAGTTGTTGGATCGCATAACTCCATGTCAGCCCTGCGGCTGAGTCATCGGTGCGAAGGCCTGGCGTTCCCATGCACGAGAAATCATCAAGCCAGCCTGATGCAGGACTCAATGCTTCGCCATGCAGGCATGTGCCCGTGTTTCACGTGAAACATGACGCAGTCGGGTTACCCCTGCAGATCGAACACCGCTACTAACTGGAGCTACGGGGGGAGCCTGGACGGTCGGTGCGTCCCGGGGTCCCTCAAGAGAGGCGGAGCTCAGTTCCGGAAGCTCCCAGTGGAAGGCGCCGCGGGAATAATAGTTCTGCTTCTCCACAAGAGACTTGGTCCAAAAGAGATCTGGAATCCCCCTTGGGGTGACCCGAAGGCGCAGCCCACGCGGCACGACCCGCCGCAGCACCCTGCCGTTGGCAAACACTGTGGATGACACAACCGATGCGCCCCTGCGCCCCCTCGCGAGTTTCACGTGAAACACATCGGTGCGGACCCGCAGCGAGCAGAAATAGGTGGCGTGGACACGGGCTGTGCCGAAATAGCATCGCGAGGTAGCAATATCCACACCTGCATCAGGACCATAAAGCAAAAGTGGCCAGCACCATCGGCGCTGGCCACTTTACGTACTGCTCCAACCTATGGTGCCCATAGGCACCCGGAAGTCAGGACAAGACGTCAGAGAATTCCTTCTCAAAGAACTGCTTGGGCTTGGCACCGATGACAGTGCTCTTCACCTCGCCACCCTGGAAAAGGTAGACAGCTGGAATTGAGGTGATGCCGTATTCGGCGGCGATTGCAGGGTTGTCATCAACATTGACCTTGACGACGTTCACCTTTTCGCTGTATTCCACCGAAATCTCGTCGAGGATGGGGCCAAGCTTGCGGCAGGGTCCGCACCATTCGGCCCAAAAATCTACAATTACCGGCTTGTCGGCGGACAATACGTCCGTGCCGAAACTTGCGTCAGTCACATCTTTTGCGTTGCTCATAACCATATCTTTCTCTTCGGATAACAGTGGCGCAGATTAGGCCGGGAGGTCTGCCAAATAGTGTTCGACGTCGATTGCCGCCACACAGCCGGAACCCGACGCGGTGATGGCTTGACGGTAGGTGGGGTCTACAACGTCGCCTGCAGCGAAGACTCCTGGAAGGCTTGTCTTGGAGCTGCGCCCCTGTACCGCAATGGTTCCTTCCGGCGTCAACTCAAGAATGTTTTTGACCAGGTCTGTCCGGGGGTCATTGCCGATGGCAATGAAGACGCCAGTGACAGTAAGCTCTGTCAAAGATTCATCCACTAGGTTCTTCAGCCGGAGGCCGATGACCTTGTCGGTCCCCAGGACGTCGTCCACGGTGCTGTTCCACGTAAAGTTGATCTTCTCGTGGGCCAGAGCGCGGTCTGCCATGATTTTGGAAGCCTTCAGCGAATCACGGCGGTGAACAACTGTTACTGACTTCGCGAACTTGGTGAGGAACAGGGCTTCTTCCATCGCGGAGTCGCCACCGCCAATGACGGCGATGTCCTGGTCTTTGAAAAAGAAACCGTCACAGGTTGCGCACCAACTCACGCCGTGTCCGGACAGACGCTTTTCGTTGGGCAAGCCCAGTTCCCTGTAGGCCGAGCCAGTGGAAAGGATGATGGCCTTCGCCTTGAAGGTCTCCCCCGTGGCGATGGTGACCGTCTTGACGGGCCCCTCCAGCTCCAATGCTGTGACGTCCTCAAACTGGATCTCGGTTCCGAAGCGAGCCGCCTGCTTCTCGAAGTTCTCCATGAGGTCCGGTCCCATGATGCCTTCGGGGAATCCCGGATAATTTTCGACATCCGTGGTGTTCATCAGTTCACCGCCGGCAGTCACGGACCCTGCCAGCAACAAAGGTTTGAGGTTTGCCCGGGCGGTGTAAACGGCTGCCGTATAGCCTGCCGGGCCTGAGCCCACAATGATGACGTCGCGAACGTCCGACGTCGTCTTTTCTTCGATGGTCACTGAACCGTGAACCTCTTCCTTGTTCGACTCGCCTCCTTGTGGAGACCGGCCACATGGCACAACTGTGTCCGTGTGCTGAATATTCCAGCGCCCGGACATGCCGAACCGCCAGGAAAAGACGGAGGACCAGCCGTCGCGGGGCGCTCTTCCCAGAGTACATTCCCGGGGGCGGACGCTAGGATTTCGGCACTAATGTCCGCAGCACCCAAAGCGGCCTGGAGGAACTCTGCTACTACTCCACCCTGCTACTACTTGGCCCTGCTACGACCGGACCCTGCTACTGGACCTTGATTTCAGCAAGTCGGAGACCGTAGCTGTACCGGGTCTTGGGAGCCGCCAGCTTGGGGAGCGAATTGATCGAGACAATCACGTACTGTGCCTGCACGGGCTCCGGGAGCGGCATGTTCAGGTCCGCGGAAGTGAAGCCGTTGGTTCCCACTGCCTTGGCGCCGTCGATGGAAGGCCGGTCATTCGTGTAAACGGTGATGTTGCCGCCCGATCCGCCAAGCTGGGAAAGCGTGATGGAAGAAATGGTTGCTGGGCTCTTCAGCTTCACCACGAGCGGAACACCCTGCGGGGCCAGGCCACCCCAGTTTTCCGAGGCGAATTCCATGTCAGACCAGTAGCTGGCGGCGTTCCCGTCATATGCCTTGACCAAGTCGCCATCGAAGGTGGCGGCAAAGTCGAAATTCCCCTGCCGGCTGATACTTTCAATAGCCGGAGGCACCGCGGGCGGCGCCGGAGGAGCTGCTTTCGTTGCCGGCGCTGAGGCCTGGGGCGGACTGGTGGTTACCGGCGCTGCCGTCGGTTTGGCCTGCGGTGCGGGCGTAAACAGGCTTCCCAGGTTCGTAACGGCAAAGATCAGGCCTGCGATGAGAACTACTGCCAGTAGACCGCCCACCAACCAGCGCATGGACCGGGGCTGTCCCTCGGACTCATCACGGTCATCGTCATAGTCGTCACGATCAGCGAAGGACACACCGGCGGCAGCGGGTGCAGCCGCACGGGCGAAGAGGGCTGCCTTGCTCTTGACCGGACGAGTCTCCTGCTGGGCGGAGTCAGCGTCCTCGTAGTGGCCCTGCTCCCCAGACTGCGCATAGTCATCATCGGACCACCGGGAAACCTTCGGCTTGGTGTCCTCCACCGGCGACTGGGCTTTTGACTGCATGCTGCTTGAAGAAGTTGTATTGTTCGGACCGGTGTCCGCCTCTGTCGAGCCAGCGCGGCCGGACTTGAACGGCGCGCTATTGGCCACAGGCTGCGCGGCGGTGGCATCAGGATCGATCCGGGATGCACCTGACGGGGCCTTGGAGGCGGCGGCAGCACTTGCGGCGCCCGCAGCGGCTCCAGCACCCGCAGCAGCCGGACCCGTGCGGCCCGTTGAAGCGGGCTGCTGGTCAGCGGGACGAACAGAAGGCCTGGGAGGTACCGCTGGAGCTGATCGGTAAGGATCAATCTGGCTGGGGTTTGAGCCGCCGTAATTGATGTACCCGGCCTCGACGTGGTCTTCCTCGTCGTAGGGCTCGGGCTCGTGGGACCGCGGCTGGCCAAAGATTTCACTGCCGAGCGTATCCGTGAAGAACGGTTCCACGTACGGCGGGCTGGGCGCCACCACCAGGTCCAGCAGATCGGCGGCGGAAGTGTGGTTGGTGATGAGGTAGGTGGCATCTTCTGTGACACCGAGGTCCAGGACCTGCACGGTGCCAGGGCGTTCGCCAGTGGCAACTTCGCGGGCGCTCTGCGCAACCTGTTCGGTGTTCTCCGGTCCGGCAACCAGGATGCTGACCGGGCGGTTGAGGACCTGGTCCACACCGTCCAGCACCAGATCGCGGTCGTGCGAGGCCAACACTGTGGCGGTGACCTTGTAGCGGCCGCCAAGTACTGAACCGACATCGATCGGGTTGGACACGTGTTCCTCCTAGACTGTCCGGGATTGCCGGCCTCGATGACGCAACCGCCGTTCAGGTACCGCGCACGGCGGGAACCTTGAATGCAACTACCCCTGTACCTGTTCGATCCTAGCCGATCCGCCCCGGGCGGCCGTGGAGAAGACGGCCGCCAAAGTACACCGGAGTCACTTTCTACGCCTGCGCCGCGTCTTGAAATACGGGTTCTCTCCGGCTTTCCCTTGGTAGGTCCGGCGGCCCGGCAGCGGAATTTGTTCGCTGAGCAGGCCGCCGCGGGCAGTGCCGGGCTGGTCCTCACCCGGCAGGTATGCGCCTTCGGCACCCTGGCCCGTGCCGCCGTCGTACGTGTCCTCACGGCGCGCCCCGCCCTCGGGATCCGGACCCGCACGGAAGGAGACGGCGTCGAATTCCCCGGATATCCGGGGAATCAGGCCCGTGTCCACCGACGTGGTGGCCCGCTCCGGGCGGTGCCCGGAGGATCCGTCAACGGAAGAGGACGACGGCGTGTCCCCGGCTTCCTGAGCAGGGGCCTGGCTGCCGCGGCCAAACCTGCCCAGCAGGGGCCTAAGCATGTCGCTGAGCTCGGAAACCCGGAACAGCCTGAGCAGCAGGAAGTAGACGGCCAACATGACGGGCCCCACGATGACCAGCGTCACCAGCGCCTGAAGGCGTCCGCTCCACGCGAAACCGTCCGGGGTGTAGCTGCCCATGAGCCACAGGGCGGCCGCGCCGGTGATCGCCGAGCCCAAGGCTGCGTACCCCATCCGGATGTAGGAATTGGCGATCCGCGCACCGTCCAGGTGGCCCAGCATGCGCCGCAGGAAGAACGCGCTGATGACCACCGAAAGGATGTTGCCCACCATGTAGAGCACGGCGATGGCGTAGATGATGCGGCCCACCGGGAGGTACTGGATGGCGAATGCACCGGCCACGTACACCACGGCCAGCAGCAGCTGCACATAGAACGGGGTGCGCGCGTCCTCGTTGGCGTAGAACACGCGGGACATCATGAAGTTGGCGCTCATGAACGGGGTGCTGAGGGCCAGGATGGTGAGCGTCTGGGCCAGCATGACGCCGTCCTGGCGCAGGCCGCCGGAGAAGAACATCCCCAGCGGACCGGCCAGGGCAAACAGCGCCAGGGCACCAAACACGGTAGCCACGGCCATGGTCCGCAGCCCGTGCGACAGGGCGTCCCGCAGCTCAGCGCGGTTGCCGTCCTGCGATGCCCGGGTCATGCGGTTGAACAGCACCGTGGCCAGGGACAGCGCGATGATGGAGTGCGGGAGCAGGTACAGCTGGCTGGCAACCTCGAGGACGGCGTTACCGGGAAGGGTGGATGCGGAGGGGTCGCCCGCCTGCTGCAACCGGATGCGTTCCGCGCCGGGAATGGTGGCGATGCGCATGACGTACAGGAAGGCCAGCTGCCCGACGGCGGCAGTCAGGAGCGTCCATACGCTCAGCCTGGCAGCGTGGCCGAGTCCCACGCCCCGCCAGCCGAACCGCGGACGGAGGCCGAGCTTCAGCCGGACGACCGGCACCAGCAGGATGGCTGTCTGGGACAGCACGCCGATGGTGGAGAAACCGGCCACCAGCAGCGTCTGCGTGGCGCCCCAGTTGTCCAGGGTGTGGGGGCTGAACTCGTTGGTGTCGAAGATCCAGATGAACATGCCCAGGCCGGCGATGGCCACCACGTTGTTAAGGATGGGTGCCCACATGGCGGGACCGAAGGCGCCGTTGGCATTCAGGACCTGGGTGAGCAGGGCGTAGAGGCCGTAGAAGAAGATCTGCGGCAGGCACCAGAACGCGAACGTGACCGCCAGGGCCTTCTGCTGCGGCGAATAGCCCTGGGTGGT
Organism: Arthrobacter liuii; assembly: GCF_014639275.1. Classification (GTDB taxonomy): domain Bacteria; phylum Actinomycetota; class Actinomycetes; order Actinomycetales; family Micrococcaceae; genus Arthrobacter; species Arthrobacter liuii. Next base: position 55,913 of record NZ_BMFW01000015.1, read on the forward strand.
CAGCTCGATCACGCCCGGTGCCGCCAGGGTAACCAGCGCCGTCAAGCCGAACAGGAGCAGGACTGCCAGCGTCAGCAGCCGGCTGATGTAGTCCGCTCCCCTGTCCGGGGCCTTGCTGGCCTTGATGATCTGCGGGACCAGCACGGCATTGAACACGCCGCCGGCCACCAGGAGGAAGATCAGGTTGGGTAGGTTGTTGGCGTTAATGAATGTGTCATTGACCGTTGAGCCCAGGCCCAGGGCTGTGCCGAGCATCCAGGTCTTGCCGAAGCCCAGGAAACGCGAAACGAGCGTCCCGGCGGCCATGATGGCGCTGGAACGGGTCTCGCTGACGCCGGCAGCTGCGGGCTCGGCAACGTCCGGGGCCGCCGGCTCCGGGGGCACGCCATCGGGTGCCGCGTCATCGGGCCGGGCGGACCGGTCGGAAGGAAAGTTGGTAGCTGACATCGACTTCATCGTCTCACCCGCGGGCTCTTAACACCGCAATGGCGACGGCGGCGTCCGGGGTTAGAGATGCCCAGGCAGGACCTCGCGGGCGAGGTCGGCGATGCGGCGTTCGTTGGGGAAGGACAGCTTCCGGGCCAGCTCCTGGATGGGCACCCAGGCCACATCAACGGCTTCCTGGTCGGGATCGTTCTCGATGGTGAGCTCGCCGCCCGTGGCGCGCAGGAGGTAATGGTGCACGGTCTTGTGGACCCGGTGGCCGCTGACAGTGAACCAGTAATCGATGCTGCCCAGCGGTGCCAGGATGATGCCCTCGATGCCGGTTTCCTCGGCAATTTCCCGGACCGCTGCCTCTTCGTTGTTTTCCTTGCCTTCCGGATGGCCCTTGGGCAGGCACCATTCGAGGCGTCCGCCCCGGTTAAGGCGGGCGATAATCGCAACCCTCAATTCGGCGTCGGACGTGTCCACCACAACGCCGCCCGCCGAAACTTCCTCAACCGTGGGCAGCGACGCCGGTGCCGACTGCTGGGCAGGGGCAACGTGCGCTCCGATTGCCGACGGCAATGGAGCGTTTGTCCTCCTGCCTGGAGCGCTCGGTACTGGATGGGCCATGGAGTCCACTCTAACGACTGTTGCCCTCCCGTGATGACCGGAACATGACACCAACATGGACGGGATATGACGCACTTTCCGGCGCGGAACGTCAATCAGCGCGGATCGTGACGCTTTTTTGGACTGCCACGGCGCTGGTTTCTGCCAAGCTTAAGGAACTATGTCGCACGCACACCACAAGATTGATTCCCACACTGTCGACTTCAAGGTGGACCCGGTGGTCCTGGAGCTCGGACAGCGCTTCGTGGACGCCGGCCACGAATTGTCCCTGGTGGGCGGTCCGGTGCGCGACCTGTTCCTTGGCCGGACCTCTCCCGACCTCGACTTCACCACTGATGCCACCCCGGACCAGACCGTGGCACTGATCAAGAAGTGGGCAGACAACTTTTGGGAGATCGGCCGGGCCTTCGGCACCATCGGCATGCGCAAGGCCGGTTTCCAGATCGAGATCACCACCTACCGGGCCGAGGCCTACGATCCCGACTCCCGCAAGCCCGTGGTGGCGTTCGGCTCCTCGCTCACCGACGACCTGCTGCGCCGCGACTTCACCATCAATGCCATGGCGCTGAAGCTTCCCTCCATGGAACTGGTGGACCCGTTCGGAGGCGTCCGCGACCTGCACGCCTCCGTGCTGGCCACGCCGGGCGCGCCGGAAGCATCCTTCTCCGATGACCCCCTGCGGATGATGCGCGCCGCCCGGTTCGCCGCGCAGCTGGGAGTTTCCGTCCACGACGACGTCCGGGATGCCATGACGCGCATGGCGGACCGGATCACCATCATTTCCGCGGAGCGGGTGCGGGACGAACTGGTCAAGCTGGTGTGCGGGGCCCTGCCGCGGGCGGGTGTGGATCTGCTGGTGGACACCGGCCTGGCCGAGCATGTGCTGCCCGAGGTTTCCGCCCTCCGCCTCGAATCCGACGAGCACCACCGCCACAAAGACGTCTACCAGCACTCCCTGCAGGTCCTGGAACAGGCGGCCGGGCTTGAAACGGACGCGGAAGGGGCAGTGCCCGGGCCGGACTTCGTGCTGCGGTTCGCAGCCCTAATGCACGACGTCGGGAAGCCGGCTACCCGACGCTTCGAACCGGGCGGCGCGGTGAGCTTCCGCCACCACGACATGGTGGGTGCCAAGCTCACCACCAAGAGGATGAAGGCGCTGCGGTTCGACAACGACACCACCAAGGCCGTGGCACGCCTGGTGGAACTCCACATGCGTTTCTATGGCTATGGCGACGCCGGCTGGAGCGACTCAGCCGTCCGGCGCTACGTCACCGATGCCGGGCCGCTGCTGGAACGGCTGCACCGGCTCACCCGCTCCGACGTCACTACCAGGAACCAGCGCAAAGCTGAACGCCTGGCCTTCGCCTACGACGACCTGGAATCCCGCATCGCCACGCTCCGCGAACAGGAGTCCCTGGACGCGGTGCGCCCGGACCTGGACGGAGCCCGGATCATGGCCCTGCTGCGGATCAAGCCGGGGCCTGTGGTGGGCCGCGCCTACAAATTCCTCCTGAATGAACGGATGGAACACGGACCGTTGCCCGCCGAAGAAGCGGAGGGGCGCCTGCTCCGCTGGTGGGCCGAACAGCCTGAATCAGCACCTGCCGGACCTGCGGCCGAAGCCTCTCCCGCCGTCGTCGAACCTTCACCCGTTGAGGAGTCCAAGTGACCAGCCCCGCCTTTGCCCCGCGCCCCCAGCTCTGGATCCTCCGCCACGGTGAGACCGAATGGTCCAAGAGCGGGCAGTACACCGGCCTTACGGACCTCCCCCTGACGGTCGAAGGCGAGCAGCAGGCCGTGGAGGCCCGCAAGGTGCTGGACGGCGTCGACTTCGACCTGGTGCTCACCTCCCCGCTGCGGCGGGCCCGGCGGACAGCCGAACTCGCCGGCTTCCCCGAGGCCCGGCACGAACCGCTTGCCGTCGAATGGAACTACGGCGACTACGAAGGCATCAGCTCGGACCTGATCCGCAAGGACAACCCCGATTACCTGATCTGGACCCACGGGGTGCCCAATGGTGAGACGCTGGACGAGGTTGCCGCGCGGGCGGACAAGATTATCGGTCGAATCCTGGAATCCGGCATGGACAATGTGCTGATCGTGGCGCATGGTCATTTCTCCCGCATCCTCACCGCGCGATGGCTGGAACTTCCGCCTACGGAAGGCCGGCACTTCATCCTGGGGACGGCCAAGGTCTGCACGTTGGGATGGGATAAGAAGACGCCCGCTATTGTGCGCTGGGGTCTTTAAACCTTCTTTCCAAAGAATGTTTTTCCTTCTTTTCCAGAATTGCTGGTCATTCATGGAATCCTGCGGTACCTTTATTCCTGACCCCATGGTGACCTGCCCGGGTCATGGACCGCATTGCAATTCACGCAGCGGACAGCAGAAAAGGAGGTTGGGACAATGATGACTTTGACTGGCGAATGGAATGCCCCCGTCAATGCGTTCCCTGCCTTTGCTGGTTCCGCGCGTGTGGCACCGGTCAGCTTCGGCTCAAGGCGGCCTGCCGCCTTGCCGGGTTTGCTGCAACGCCGCTAACGGCACCAGCTCCCTGGGCACTGGACGCGCCCAAGACTTCCGCGTTGGCGCTTGGCCGCTGACCGCCGTCGACGTCCGGACCGCTGTGCTTCGTCGCGAGCCACCCGGAACAACCAATGGCGCAGCCCTCGCTTCGCGTCTGAACAAGTTCCCCGGTATAGCTTCCCGGCGTAGCCGGTGCACCCTTCATTTGTACATTTTTGTGCAATTTCTCTAATTCCTATTTGTGGAATTCATGCACCCTAATGCTGTGCCTCTGCGCACCTAGTTTCGGTGCAATTCCGCCGTGCACTCTTCCGCGCCAAATTGCAAAGAGAGGAGGTGGCTCCCCTTGATACAAAGAATGATGGGACTCCTGTCCCGCCCGCTGCAGCGCCGCAGTTCCTTCAGTCCTGGTTCCTTCAACAGCGCCCTGCTGGAGCAGCATCGGAACGACGTCTTCGTGCTCATGCACCAGCAGTTGGGCGGCCTGCGCTGACAGCCGGCCCCGGGCGCGGGGGAAGGGGCCGGCTGTAAGCTCGATGCCATGCACGAGACTCAGCCGCCGGAGGATCAACGACGGCCCCGCATCGTGGTGCCCAGCCGCAGTGATGGGCTGCTGCGGAATTTCACTGAGGTGGTTGGTGGCCCGCTGGGGGCCCGGACCGATCCCGGCCTGGTCTCCCCCGGTGTCTTTTCGGTGGAGCGGGTGCTTATTGTCCTCACGGCACTGGCAGCGCTGTTGGGGGTCCTGCTGAAGGGGTACTGCAGGGTCAACGGCTGGGAGACCCCCGCGCAGTTCTATGCCACGTGCTACTCGGACTTCCCGGAGCTGTTCCGCAACAGGGGCCTGGCGGAGGGGATCTTTCCCATCGTGGGCAGCGGCAGCCAGTTCGAATACCCAGTGCTCATCGGGTTGATCGCGGGGGTGACGGCCTGGCTGGTGCCAGGCGGAGACGCCCAAGCGCGGGAACTGGCCTACTTCGACATCAACGCCGTGCTGCTGGCGGCCGTGGCCATGCTCACCGTGCTGGTGATTGCGCGCATGCCCGGCCGCCGCCCGTGGGACGCCGCAATGATGGCAGTGGCGCCGGGGATCGTGCTGGCCGGAACCATCAACTGGGACCTGTGGGCTGCCTGCCTGCTCGCGGTGGGCATGTATTTTTTCGCCCGTCAGCGGCTCATTCCTGCTGGGGTCCTGGTCGGGCTGGCCACCGCCACCAAGCTCTACCCGGTGCTGGTGCTCGGGGCCATCCTGCTGCTCGCGGTACGCACGGGAAGATGGCGCCCGCTGCTGGTGACCGCCGGCAGTGCGGCTGCCACGTGGCTTGTGGTCAACCTGCCGTTCGCGGCCGCCAACCCTTCCGGCTGGGCCTATTTCTTCCAATACAGCGCCGACCGGGGAGCCGGGTACAGCTCGGCCTGGTTCGCCTACAACCTGGTTGCGGAAAGGCTGGGCTGGCCGGCACTGGGCAGCGAAGCCGTCAGCGTCCTGTCCGCCGGGCTTTTTGTCGTGGCCTGCGCCGGCATTGCGGCTGTTGCCTTGACGGCCCGTCGCCGCCCGCGGCTGGCGCAACTCGCCTTCCTGGTAGTTGCGGCCTTCATCCTCACCAGCAAGGTCTATTCGCCCCAGTACGTGGTGTGGCTCATCCCGCTGCTGGCCCTTGCCAGGCCCCGCTGGCGCGACTTCCTGGTCTGGCAGGGTATCGAAGCCCTGCATTGGGCCGCAATATGGATGTACCTTGGACAGGTGACCAGCGCAGGTTCCTCCCAGCACAACCTGGATATGCCGTACTACGTCCTCGCCGTTGCCGCACATATGGCCGCGGTAGCGTACCTCATGGCCCGCGTCGTCTGGGATATCTACGACGCCACCTATGACCCCGTCCGCCGCCACCATCTCGATGATCCGCATGGCGGCCCTTTCGCCAATGCGCCGGACCGTTTCCGGCTGAATCCAGGGGGACCCGCGGCTGCACTCAGTCCATCGAAAGCCAGGTCGCATGCCTGATGTCGCGGTAGTAGGCTCCGGTCCCAACGGGCTGGCGGCAGCGGCCGTCATGGCACGGGCCGGGCTGTCAGTGGAGGTCTTCGAGGCAGCAACAAAAATCGGCGGTGGAACGCGGACCACTGAGCTGATGCAGCCAGGGCACTTCCACGACGTCTGTTCAGCAGTGCATCCAATGGCCGTTGCGTCCCCTTTCTTCCGCGCCTTTGAGCTGCCCCGGAGGGTGGACCTGGTCACCCCGGAAGTGTCCTTCGGCTCACCCCTCGACGGCGGCCGGGCAGCGCTGGCGTACACAGCGCTGGACCGGACGGCGTTGGAGCTGGGCCAGGACGGCCCCGCCTACCGGCGGCTCATGGAACCGCTGGTCCAGCACATCGATGACGTCATGGACTTCACCCAAAACCAACTCCTCCGGATCCCCCGGAACCCCCTGGTAGCCGGCATTTACGGTCTGCGGACCCTGGAACAGGGGACCGGACTGTGGAACCTCCGGTTCCGGGAAGAGCTTGCGCCGGCACTCCTGAGCGGAGTGGCTGCGCACGCCATCTCCCATCTGCCCTCCCTGGCAGCCGCCGGGGCGGGGCTCATGCTCGGTGCCCTGGCACATGCCGGCGGATGGCCCATCCCCCGCGGCGGCTCTGCATCAATCGCGGCAGCACTTGCCGATGACATCCGCGCCCACGGCGGCCTCATCCACACCGAAACACCGATAGGGCGGCTGGAACAGCTTCCTGCCACCCGTGCCACATTGCTGGACGTGGCACCCCGCGGGCTGCTGGACATGGCAGGCGACTCGCTTCCCGGGCACTACCGGAGGGCACTGGAGCGCTTCCGCTACGGCAACGGCTCCTGCAAGGTGGACTTCATCCTCTCCGGGCCGGTGCCGTGGCAGGCCACCGGACTTTCCGACGCCGGCACGGTCCACGTGGGCGGAACGCGTGCGGAACTGGCGCGCTCGGAGAACGAGGTCAGCGCCGGACGCCACCCGGAACAGCCCTACGTGCTCGTGGCCCAGCCTTCCCGCTTCGACCCCAGCCGCGCCCCTGCCGGACGGCACATACTGTGGACCTACTGCCACGTGCCCTCCGGCTCAACAAAGGACATGACCAGCAAGGTGGTGGCCCAGCTGGAACGGTTTGCGCCGGGCTTCCGCGACCTGGTGGTGGAATCGCACGTCATCACCGCAGCGGAGTTGGCCGAGTACAACCGCAACTACATCGGGGGGGATTTCAGCGCCGGCGTGATGGACGTCCGCGGGCTGATCCAGAAGCCGGTGGTATCCCCCGTCCCGTGGCGGACGCCGCTGCTGGGTGTCTACCTCTGCTCGTCGTCGACGCCGCCCGGCCCGGGGGTCACGGGAATGCCCGGGATGCACGCAGCAAAGTACGCCCTGAAGGACATCTTCAAACTGCCGGTTCCGGACCTGGGGCTCTCATAGGTCCCCACCCTGGCGAGGGCACGAGGCGGCGCGGCGCGGCAGACGGCCGGCCCGGGGGATAATGGCGCGATGGGGAAACCAACAAAACTTTCGCTTGCCATAGCTGGGCTCATCCTTGGTACTTCGCTGGTGGCGTGTGATGACGGAAAATCCGGGGCGGAAGCCGCGGCACAACAGCTGGCCGGCGCGGTCTCGGCGCTGGACCTAGGGTCTGTGGCCTTTGAGGGCAAGGATGCCGGCGCAGCCAATGACCAGCTGCAGCAGGTGTTCGCTGCCTTGGATCCGCAAAAGCCCGAGGTCCAGGCGGGCGGACTGACGCTGGACGGAGACAAGGCAGCCGCGCCCTTGAACTACACGTGGAAGTTCGGCGATGCGGAGTGGAAGTACACTATCGCGGCGAACTTCAAGAAGTCCGGCGACAAATGGCTCACTGTGTGGGACCCGGCCATGCTGGCCCCCGGCCTCGCGGACAGCGAGATCGTGACCAAGGGATCCCAGTCCCCCCAGCGCGCCGATATCCTCGGCGCCGGTGACGTCCCGCTGGTGACCTATCGCCCAGTGGTGAATGTGGGCATCGACAAGCCCCAGTTGGGCGGTGCTGACCCGGCCGATTCCGCAGGCAAGCTGGCAGCACTGGTTGGCGTGGACCCCGCCGCCTACGTGCAGCAGGTCAAGGCCGCCGGGGCGCAGGCCTTCGTATCGGCGATCACGCTGCGCGAAGAAGGCCGCACCATCTCCAATGCGCAGATCCAGGCCATCCCCGGCGCCCGTGGTATTCCGGCCTCGATCCCGCTGGCCCCGAGCAGGACGTTTGCCCGTGCGGTGCTTGGTTCGGTGGGGGAAGCCACCGCCGAACAGGTCGAGGCGTCAAAAGGTGCCCTGGCCGCCGGCGATGTCACGGGCATCGGCGGGCTCCAGCAGCAGTATGACGGCCAGCTCCGCGGATCGGACGCCGTCGTTATCCGCGCGCAGCGGGCTGACCTGACGCGCGAACAGATCCAATCCGCGGGAACGGACCCCCGGCGCGTCCTCTTCCAGGTGGCGCCGAAGCCGGGGACGCCGCTGAAAACCACCCTCGATCCCCGGCTGCAGACGCTGGCTGAAAGTACCCTGGACGGCGTGGGGCCGGCATCGGCCATTGTGGCCCTGCGCCCCTCCACCGGGGCCGTGCTGGCAGCGGCCTCCGGGCCGGGCAGCAACGGCTACAACACCGCGATGCTGGGACAGTATGCGCCGGGTTCCATCTTCAAGATGGTGGATTCGCTCGCCATGTTCCGCAACGGGATGACGCCGGACTCCACCGTGCAGTGCACCCCCACGCTCACGGTGGACGGACGCACTTTCAAGAACTCGGAGGGCTATCCCGAGACCTCCCTGGGCGCGGTAACACTGCGGGATGCCTTTGCGCACTCCTGCAACACTGCCTTCATCTCCCAGCGCGACTCGGTATCACAGGGCCAGCTTGAGGCCGCCGCCACGTCCATGGGAGTAGCGGTTGAGGCGCCGAAACTCGGTGCGGAAGCGTTCCTGGGGTCCGTTCCCGGCCAGGCCCAAGGCACCGAGCATGCGGCATCCATGATCGGCCAAGGCAAGGTCCTGCTCTCCCCGCTTGCCGCAGCGATCATGGCAGGGTCCGTTGCCAAGGGCGCGCCGGTTTCGGCGCAGCTGGTCCTTAACCCCGACGCCGGTGCTCCCGCCGCCGGAACGACGGCAGGTTCCACCGCCCCGGCGGCCGCACCGTCCGCCACTGCCTCGGCCGAGGCGCCCTCCACGGCGTCGGACAAGCCGATCACCGCGGCGGAGGCGGCATCGCTGGCAGACATGATGCGCGCCGTCGTGACTTCCGGCCACGCAGGCTTCCTGTCCAGCGTCCCCGGTGCGCCGGTGGGCGCGAAGACAGGAACGGCTGAGTTCGGCACCGAGAATCCGCCGAAAACCCACGCATGGATCGTGGCCGTGCACGGCGACCTGGCCGTGGCCGTCTTCGTGGAGGACGGCGGGCTGGGCGCCACCACATCCGGGCCGTTGCTGAAGCAGTTCCTCACCGCCGCCGGTTAAGTAGCGGCGTGGGAGGATTGGGGGCGTGGCCCATATTGACGTTTCCGGCATCGACTATTTCCTCTCGGACGGCACCCAGCTCCTGAACGGGGTGACCTTCAAGGTTCCGGACGGCACCAAGACCGCCCTGATCGGCCCCAACGGGACAGGCAAAACCACTTTGTTCCGGATCATCGCCGGGGATCTTGTTCCCGACGAGGGCGTCATCGGGCGCTCCGGAAACATGGGCATCATGCGCCAGTTCGTGGGGCAGGTGCGTGACGGCTCCACCGTCCGGGACCTCCTGGTGTCCGCCGCTCCCCCGGCTCTTGCGGCCGCTGCCCGCGAGGTTGATGAGGCCGAGCTGGCCATGGTGGAGCACGACGACGAACCCACCCAGATGCGGTACGCGCAGGCAATCGTGGACTGGGGAGATGCTGGCGGCTACGACGTCGAGACTGTCTGGGACGAGGTCTGCATGGCCGCGCTGGGACTGCCATTTGACCGCGCACAGCACCGCCCGGCGTCGAGCCTTTCAGGCGGTGAACAAAAGCGGCTGGTGCTGGAAGCTTTGTTCGCGGGCCCGGACGACCTCCTGCTCCTGGACGAACCGGACAACTACCTCGACGTGCCGGGCAAGCGCTGGCTCGAGGAAAAGCTGAATGAGTCAAAGAAGACAGTCTTCTTTATCAGCCACGACCGGGAATTGCTGAACAACGCGGCCGGGCGCATTGTCACCCTGGAGCCGGGAATCAACGGAGCAGCCGCGTGGATCCACGGCGGTGGCTTCGGCTCCTACGTGGAGGCCCGCGTCGACCGGAACGCGCGCTTTGAGGAATTGCGCAAACGCTGGGACGAGGAGCACATCAAGCTCAAGGAACTCGTCAACATGTACAAGAACAAGGCCGCGTTCCGTTCCGACATGGCCAACCGGTACCACGCGGCCCAGACCCGGCTGGCAAAATTCCTGGAGGTGGGGCCGCCGGAGGCCCTGCCCATCGAACAGAACGTACAGATGCGGCTCAAGGGCGGCCGGACTGCCAAGCGGGCCATCGTGGCGGAGCAGCTGGAGCTGACCGGCCTGATGAAGCCGTTTTCCACCGAGGTGTGGTTCGGGGACCGTGTTGGCGTGCTGGGCTCCAACGGATCCGGCAAGTCGCACTTCCTGAGGCTGCTCGCCACCGGCGGCACCGACCCTGAACGCGAGCACCTGCCTGTCTCGGATGTGGAGATCGCGGAGGTGCCGCACGAAGGGACCGTGAAGCTCGGTGCGCGGATCCGGCCCGGGTTCTTCGCCCAGACCCACGTCCGTCCAGACCTCCTGGGCAAGACGCTGCTGGAGATCCTGCACCGCGGCGACGAACACCGGTCCGGCCTGGGCCGGGAGGCGGCTGCGGGTGCCCTGGACGGCTACGGGCTGGCGGGGCAGTCGGAACAAAAGTACGAGTCCCTTTCCGGCGGGCAGCAGGCACGGTTCCAGATCCTGCTCCTGCAATTGAGCGGTGCCACCCTGCTCCTGCTGGACGAGCCCACGGACAACCTGGATTTGCACTCCGCCGAAGCGCTGGAACGCGCCATCGACCACTTCGAGGGAACCGTCCTGGCGGTCACCCACGACCGCTGGTTTGCGCGGACGTTCGACCGGTTCCTGGTGTTCGGTGCGGACGGGAAAGTCTATGAGTCCCCGGAACCGGTCTGGGACGAGCAACGGGTCGAGCGGGTCCGCTGATCAGCAAGTGATCAAATGATCAGAAATTGATATCATTTGATCATGAGAACGGATGAGCGGCACCGGGCCATTGCCGAACTCCTTCGGGAGCGCCCAGAGGTAAGCGTGGAAGAGTTGATGCAGGCCTGTGCAGCCTCGGGTGCAACCATCCGCCGCGACCTCGAGGCGCTGGCGGGCCACGGCGTCCTCCGGCGGGTCCACGGCGGTGCGAGGAGCCTGATCGGCCAGGGGCAGAACCCCGGCTATGGTCAGCGCGAGCTGGAGGAGCAGGACGGCAAGCGGCGCATCGCGGCTGCCGTTGCCGGGCTGCTGGCTGAACGCGAACACGTGTGGCTGGACAGCGGAAGCACGGCAACCGAGGTGGCACGGGCATTGACCGGCCGGGAACTGACGCTGATGCCAATGTCGCTGCAGGCCCTTACGGCGGCAGCGGACGGGGACGGCGCTGCGGGTTCCCGGCCGTCTCTGCTGCTGCCCGGCGGGAGCATGGTGCCGGGGGAGCTCTGTTTCCGCGGGCCCCTCGCCGAGTCAAACATCAGGTCGCTGCGTTTTGACACTGCCGTAGTGACCCCCTGTGCCGTGGATTTCAAGGACGGCCTGCTGGCCCATGACCTCGACGATGCAGCCGTCAAAAGAGCTGGCCTGGAATCGGCAGCACGGGTGGTGATGGCTGCGTCCGCGGCAAAGTGGCAGGCTAGTGCCCGTGTCCTCGTCACCAGCCTGGATCAGGTGGACGTGATCGTCACGGACCGGAAATTCAGTGCACAAGATAATGCTGAACTCGAAAAATACTCTGTGGAAGTAGTGAACGTATGAGCACTAATGCCGGCACGGAACAACACGTGGGATTGACAGCGGCTGCAGCAGCGACATTCGTGGTCTTCGGGATTAATGGACTTGTCTTCGCCAGCTGGGCGGCAAGGATTCCGGCCGTCACCCAGACGCTGCAGATCACGTCGGGGCAGATGGGCACGCTGCTGCTGTGCACGGCAGTGGGCTCACTCTTGGCGCTTCCCGCCGCTGGACTGGTGGTGGGCAGGGTGGGGACGGCGAATACAGTGCGCTTCGCCGGCCTGCTGGCCGCGGCGGCAGGTGTGGGAATCGCCATGTCGCTTTCTGCCACCTCCATTGCCGGCACGGCAGTGTCCCTGTTCTTCTTCGGCATTGGAATCGGCCTGTGGGATGTGGCGCAGAACATCGAAGGAGCTGACGTGGAGCACAAGCTACGGCGGACCATCATGCCGCAGTTCCATGCTGCATTCAGCGGCGGTGCCTTTGTGGGGGCGCTGGTGGGTGCCGGGCTTTCCAACCTGGGTGTGAACCTGCCGCTGCACTTGCTGGTGATCGTGGCTGTCGTCGTGCTGGTGGCCATCGTCGCCCCGCGCTTTTTCCTGCCGAATATCTCTGCCGCGTCCCTGGCAGGGGAACCGAAGGCAGCCAAGGGACCGTCGGCGTGGCGGGACCGGAGAACGCTGCTCATTGGCGTGGTGGTCCTGGGGGCAACGCTTACTGAGGGCGCGGGCAATGATTGGATCGCCAAGGCGTCGGTTGACGGACTCGGGACATCCGAATCAACCGGGGCACTCATGTTCGCCCTGTTCGTCCTGGCCATGACGGCCATGCGCTTCCTCGGCGGCCGGGTTATCGACAAGTACGGACGCGTGGTGGTGCTGCGGGCCAGCATGGCCGCGGCGGCGGTGGGGCTGGGCCTCTTCGTGCTGGCACCCAATATTTGGCTGGCAGGCATCGGTGCCGCCCTTTGGGGTATCGGCGCGGCCCTCGCCTTCCCCATGGGCATGTCGGCTGCGTCGGATGATCCCCGGCATTCAGCAGCCCGCGTTTCGGTTGTATCCACCTTGGGTTATATATCATTCCTGGCAGGACCGCCGCTTCTCGGCTACCTTGGTGACCTCACCGGCATCCACACCGCCTTGCTGGCGATCATGGCCCCTATCCTGCTGGCCCTGCTTCTGGCTGGGGCGGCCAGGCCCTTGCCGATGACGCATGGGGGCAGCGTGCGGGCGTCTGCCGGGCGCGAGTAGCTGCCGGGGTTAGGGTGTTGACATGCGAAGGATCAGGCCCAGAGGCCGGAGCCGGATAAGTCGCCTCGATAGATACCTTTTGAGGCATGTATCCAACCTGCCGGGAGGGAACCATGATGTCTTCTTCCGGCGGCTGTCGGCTTCAGCTAACCAAGGCAAGCTCTGGATGGGAACGGCAGCGGTCCTGGCGCTGTTCCCGGGCAAGACGCGGATGGCGGCCTTGCATGGATTGATCGCCCAAGGAGTGGCGTCCGCTGTCACCAACCTGGTTTTCAAGACGCTACTCCCCCGGGCCCGACCCCTGCCAGAGCACCTGCCGGTCTTCCGCTTCGTGCATCCGCAACCCACGAGTTCCTCCATGCCGTCCGGACATTCGGCATCAGCCGTCGCGTTCGCAGTCGGTGCCGGCCTTGTCCGCCCCGCCCTGGGTGCCGCCCTGGCCCCGGCTGCCCTGGGGGTTGCCTACTCGAGGGTCCACACGGGCGCGCACTGGCCTTCGGACGTCCTTTTCGGTTCGGCGCTGGGTGCCGGTGCTGCCCTGGTAACCCGCCGTTGGTGGCCCGTCCGGCCACCTATGCCGCAGACGAGGCGGGCGTGGACCAGCGCGCCTGCATTGCCGAATGGCGAGGGACTCAGCATCGTAGTGAACACCCTTGGTGGCTCCTTCAAGGAAGAGACTGCCGCGGCACTCCAGGAAGTATTTCCAATGGCGCATATAAACAAGGTGCAGCCTGGGGAGGACCTCGTCCATCGAATCAATGCCACCGCTGATCACCCCGGTACCCGGGCCTTAGGTGTGTGGGGCGGCGACGGAACCGTCGGCGCCGCGGCCGCTGCCGCCGTCGACCGCTCCATTCCCTTGCTGGTCCTGCCCGGAGGGACCCTGAACCACTTTGCGCGCGACGCCGGGACGGGAAGCCTGAAGGAGGCAGTGGAGGCGGCGAGCAAAGGCGAGGCGGCCCTGGCGGACGTTGGGGTGGTCACGGCAAAGCGGGGGTTGGCCGGCAATCCGGAAGTTTCGGATTTGGTCATGCTGAACACCTCCAGCGTCGGCCTCTATCCAAATCTTGTGCGGCGGCGGGAGCGCCTGCAGCCCGCGCTCGGAAAACGGCTGGCCGGGGTTGTGGCGATGTTCTGGACCTTTGGCGCGGGGACGCCGGTAACACTGTCCGTCGACGGTGTCCGGCACAAGGTGTGGATCGCCTACCTGGGCCGGGGCCGTCACTACCCCCGGGACCATGCGCCGCTGATCCGGCCCGTGATGGATGACGGCGTACTGGACGTGCGGCTGATCACCGCAGACGAGTCGTTTGCCCGGCTCCGGCTGCTTTGGTCCGTGCTAACTGGAACCGTGGCCAGCTCCGGGATCACCCACCTGCGGGAGGCAACGGAGGTCAGGATTGACGCTGATGGCGCACCCATGGTCCTTGCGGTTGATGGAGAAGCGCTGGCTGGAGTGCGGAGCGTGGCCTACACCGTGTGGCCGAGGGCCCTGTCCTATTACTCGCCGCGCCACTGACGTACGCGCCGCTGACTCAAGGGAACGTACCCTGATTCTCCCCTGAATCATCCCTGATTTCGGCGGAAAGCAGCGCGGGCCTCGATAGCGTAGGGAGTGCACTCCCACCCAACATCGTCCGCAGCCGCGTGCTGCCGTCCAAAGGATTCTTCATGATCGAGGCAAACGGGCTGACCAAGGTCTACGGCGCCAAGACCGCCGTCGCCGGCGTCAGTTTCACCGTCAGGGCAGGGCAGGTCACGGGCTTCCTGGGCCCGAACGGGGCGGGAAAGTCCACCACCATGCGCATGATCATGGGACTGGACCGGCCGACGTCGGGATCCGTCACGGTGAATGGCCTGCCCTACGTGCGGCACAAGGCACCCCTGCGGGAGGTGGGTGCCCTGCTCGACGCCAAAGCGGTCCACACCAGCCGCAGCGCCTACAATCACCTGCTGGCAATGGCGGCCACGCACAGCATCCCCAAATCGCGGGTGCACGAGGTGATCGAGATGACCGGGCTCGATGCGGTGGCCCGCAAGAAGGCCGGCGGCTTTTCACTGGGCATGGGCCAGCGGCTGGGTATCGCGGCGGCACTGCTGGGCGACCCGCAGACGCTCATCCTCGATGAACCGGTCAACGGCCTGGACCCGGAGGGCGTGGTCTGGGTGCGGAACCTGGTGCGGTACCTCGCCGGGCAGGGGCGGACGGTCTTCCTCTCGAGCCACCTGATGAGCGAGATGGCGCAGACCGCCGACCACCTGATCGTCATTGGGCGCGGCCGGGTAATCGCCGACGCACCGATCCGCGACATCATCACGGGCAAGGGCCAATCCCGTGTCCGCGTCCGGACCGATGACCCTGACCGGCTTTACCAGCTGCTTGCCGCGCGGGGTGCGTCCATAGAAGTACCGGAGCGGGAACTGCTCGAAGTAACGGGCCTGGAGCCCAGGACCATCGCGGGGGCGGCCTTGGAAAACCGGGTCATGGTCTACGAACTCACGCCCCTCGTTGCCAGCCTCGAGGAGGCGTACATGGAACTGACCAAGGACGACGTCGAATACCACTCCCTGCCCGCTGCGGAGGTAAGCAAGTAATGAGCTCCATGGCCACCGAATCCACGCCCTTGCCTGAACCTGCGCCGTCAACCGCAGGCAGCCTCCGCAAGAACGGCGGACGGTCCCTGCCCGGCCCCACTTTCATCCGGGTCCTCAACTCGGAAGTGATCAAGTTCCGGAGCCTTCTCTCCACGCTGATCCTGATCGCCTCCACGGCAGTGGTCATGGTCGGGTTCGGCGCACTGTCTGCTTGGGGGACCGGCCAGTTTGCTGGCGCGGCCACCCGGGACACGCAGGCCGCTGCACGCATGGCAGCGCAGGGAGGTGACCTCGCCGTCAGTGTCCCCACCTCCGGCATCGCCTTCGCCCAACTGATCCTCGGGTCCCTGGGCGTGCTCCTGATGAGTTCGGAATTTACCACCGGCATGGCGCGGTCCACCTTCGCAGCGGTGCCCAGGCGGCTCCCCGCATTCGCTGCCAAGCTGGTGGTGGTGATGGTGACATCATTCGTGGTCACCGCGGTCTCCACGTGGGTGGCAGGACTGGTGGCCGTGCCCATCCTGGACAACTACGGGCTCAAGCTGGACCTCGGCAGTTCCCAGTCGGTGAAGCTCCTCCTGGTCAACAGCATCTATGTGGCAGCCGTCGCCGCCATCGGAATGGCCCTGGGCACGCTAATCAGGAATTCGGCCGGCGGCATCATGAGCCTGGTGGGCATCTTCTTCGTGGCGCCCATTGCCTTCCAGCTCATCCCGGGGGACTTCTTCAAGGAGGCCCGCAAGTACCTTCCGGGCAACACCGTTGAGCCGCTCACGGCGGCCCAACATGTTCCGGATACGTTGGAGGCATGGCAGGCCGGGCTGGTCCTTGGCGTGTGGGTGGTCGTCCCCATCCTGTTCGCTGCGATCCTGCTGAAACGGCGGGACGTGTAGGCCCCACGCCCGGTTTGCGCAGCGCGCCGCCCACGGCCGCGTGGTTTCGGGCACATTACAAATATGCCTGGCAGGAAACTTTATTTGCCTATTAGGGTTTCTGCTTGGAGGCCCGTCCTGTTGGGCGCAGGCAGGACTGTTGGAGTGCACAAAGCAAGGCGCATGATGGCGGACCTAGGGTGAAACGACGATGTGGTGCACCACACGGTCCCCGTGGTGCACCAATGCACGTCGCTCAACCCCATGCTATTTCCCAACAGGACGGCGCTTCCATGCATGCTGACCAGCAACTCTCAAAGTCCCTGAAACCCAGGCACCTGTCCATGATCGCCATCGCCGGCGTCATTGGTGCAGGACTCTTCGTCGGCTCCGGAGCCGCAATCCAGCAGGCCGGCCCAGGCATCCTCGTCGCGTACGCGGCGGCCGGGCTGGTGGTCATCCTGGTCATGCGCATGCTGGGCGAGATGGCCGCTGCCAACCCCGAAACGGGCTCCTTCTCCACCTACGCGGATAAGGCACTGGGCCGCTGGGCCGGGTTCAGCATTGGCTGGCTCTATGCCTGGTTCTGGATCATCGTCCTGGGCATCGAGGCCACCGCAGGTGCAGCCATCATGCACCGGTGGGTGCCCGGTATTGACCAGTGGGTCTGGGCCCTGGTCCTGATGGTGCTGCTGACACTCACCAACCTTGGCTCCGTGAAGTCCTACGGCGAATTCGAGTTCTGGTTCGCGTCCATCAAGGTCGCGGCCATCGTCCTCTTCCTGATCTTCGGCGCCGCGGCCATCCTGGGGCTCATCCCCGGCGTCCCCGCACCCGGCCTCAGCAACCTGGTCAACAATGGCGGCTTCATGCCCAACGGCCCCGGCGCCGTCCTGGCAGGCATCCTCGTGGTGGTCTTCTCCTTCTTTGGCGCCGAGATCGCCACCATCGCAGCCGGCGAATCCGAAAACCCGGTGGATGCCGTGAAGAAGGCCGTGAAATCCACAGTGTGGCGCATCCTGGTCTTCTACATCGGCTCCATCGCGGTGGTGGTCACCCTGCTTCCGTGGAACTCCGCCTCCGTGGCCAAGAGCCCGTACGTGGCAGTCATGGAACTGTTCGGCATCCCGGGCGCCGGCACCATCATGGACGTCGTGGTGCTGACCTCGGTCCTCTCCTGCCTGAACTCCGGTCTCTACACCGCCAGCCGCATGCTGTTCTCGCTCTCCACCCGCGGTGACGCGCCGCGCTCGTGGACCCGCATCTCCCGCCGTGGCGTCCCCGCCGCTGCCGTACTTGCCTCCACCGTGGTCGGCTTCGTGACGGTGGGACTGAACTACATTGCCCCTGACACCGTATTCCTCTTCCTGGTCAACACCTCCGGTGCGATCGCACTGTTCGTGTGGCTGGTCATCTCGGCCTCGCAGCTGGTCCTCCGCCGGCGGATGGGTGCTGCCGCCAAGGACCTGCAGCTGAAGATGTGGCTCTTCCCGTACCTCACCTGGGCCGCCATCATCAGCATCGTGGTCCTGCTCATCGGCATGGTGATCGTGGAATCGACGCGGGAGTCGCTGCTGCTGTCGCTGGCACTGGCGGCGGTGGTGGTAGCAGTGGGCGTACTCCGCTACCGCCGGAAGGATGCTGCTGCCAGTACGCAACCGGAAATGGCGACGGAAGCTGCCGTGGCACCGGCCGAGTAGGCGCGGCGCTAGACTCGGGACCATGCCTTTGCCTTCCTCTGCCGCCGACCACGTTCAGGACCTTGGCGCCTATGTCAGCGCATCGCCGTCGAGCTTCCACGCTGCGCATGAGGGGGGCCGGCGGCTGGAGGAAGCCGGGTTTACCCGCCTGGATGAACTGCAGCCGTGGGAGGGCGGCTCCGGTTCCTTCTTCATCATCCGCGACGGCGCGCTGATCGGGTGGGTGGTCCCGGAAGGTGCGGGACCGGCTACGGGGTTCAACATCCTGGGGGCGCACACCGATTCGCCGTCGTTCAAGCTCAAACCCAAGCCCACCACCGGTGCCCACGGCTGGCTGCAGGCCGGAGTGGAGATCTACGGCGGCCCCCTGCTGAACTCCTGGCTGGACCGCGAGTTGCGGCTCGCGGGCAGGCTGGTGATGCTTGACGGCACGGAGCATCTCACCGCCACCGGTCCGCTGCTCCGCTTCCCGCAGCTGGCCATCCACCTGGACCGGGCGGTCAACGAGGGGCTCTCCCTGGACAAACAGCGCCACATGAACCCGGTGTGGGGGCTGGGGAATCCGTCGGATTCGGACCTGCTGGGCGTCCTGGCAGCTTCGGTTCCCGGCGCATCCGTTGACCCTAGGCAGATTGGCGGGTACGACGTCGTCATTGCGGACACGCAGGCGCCTGCGGTTTTCGGGGGCAAGGGAGAGTTCTTCGCATCAGGGCGGCTGGACAACCTTTCGGCCACGCACGCGGGCCTGGCGGCGCTGATTGCCCATGCCGGTTCCGGCAGCGCCGGCGGCCCCATTTCGGTGCTCGCCGCCTTCGACCACGAGGAAATCGGCTCCAACTCCCGCTCCGGTGCGTGCGGTCCCATCCTGGAGGACGTCCTGGTGCGCATCTCCGACGGCCTGGGCGCAACGGTGAGCCAGCGGCGGCAGGCCCTGTCGGCGTCGTTCTGCCTTTCCGCCGACGCCGGGCACGCAGTGCACCCCAACTATCCCGAGCGGCACGACCCCGCCAACCAGCCCGTACTGAACGGCGGCCCGCTGCTGAAAATCAATGCCAACCAGCGTTACGCGACGGACGCGTTTGGTGCGGCGTTCTGGGCTCGGCTCTGCGGCGAAGCAGGGGTGCCGTACCAGGAATTCGTGTCCAACAACGTGATGCCGTGCGGTTCCACCATCGGGCCGCTCACCGCCACGCGGCTGGGGATCCGGACCGTGGACGTGGGCGTGCCGCTGCTGTCCATGCACTCCGCCCGGGAGCTGTGCGGGGTGGAAGATCCCCTGCGCCTGGCGGTGGTGGCGGAGCTGTTCTTCCGGACAGGTGCCCTGCAGAAGTGGACCCGGTAATCACCGGGACAAGAACGAGTACCCACTACTGGTGCCGCACTTGTGACTAGGAGGGGGCGCGGGCGGACGGCATCCCCGGCCACGACCTGGTGTTCTACTTGCAGTACCTCAGCGAATGCAGCGAAAAGGCCACGCCGGACGAGTTCAATAACCACTCGGCGGCGACTCTTCGGTTTTGGTGTCCCAGTACATGAATCTTCCCGCAGCGCTATGGGACGAAGTCCGGACGCGGAACGGGGCACTGAATGTCAGGAGGGGGACGGATATGTCGTCGGGCAGGTGGCGGATCACTTGGTAGGGAATCATGGAGCTTCCATCCGCAGCCCAAGGTGGCGACTCAGCACTCTTTCCGTGACTTACAGGAGTTGAGTGCCGGAGCATGATGGATGACTCAGACGGTTCAGGTCGAAATTCCCGCAATATATCCGCAGGTCCGGCAAGTAGGCGGACTTAGTCGGCAACGCTGGCTCGACCGATGGACCAG
Source organism: Arthrobacter liuii (assembly GCF_014639275.1). GTDB lineage: Bacteria > Actinomycetota > Actinomycetes > Actinomycetales > Micrococcaceae > Arthrobacter > Arthrobacter liuii. The sequence goes on from NZ_BMFW01000015.1 coordinate 75,736, forward strand.
GTCTCCCGTGACAAAGGCGCTTACCGGAGCGCGGCCGGAACGTGCGACAGCGGCGGTCCTATCGCAAGCTTCCCGATCCGTGTCCATTGTGGTCTATTTCATGGGCCGGGACGCCAATCCAGGTCTCCCCATCCGGTACGTTGCTCAATACGGCGGCTCCCATCCCTACGGTTGCGTATGCTCCCACTGAGGTCCGCTCCCGGACGCTGCAGTTCATGCCGAGGGACGCCGCCCGGCCAATGCGGACTCCGCCGCCCAGAGACACGCCCGCGGCGAAAGTCGCGAAGTCCGCCACGTCATCGTCATGCGTGAACGTCACGGAGGGCATGGCAACCACGTGGGATCCCAGGGTGACCGAGGCAGTGAGCGTGACATTCCGGAGCAAAATGCTACCCCTGCCGACCCGGCAACCTTCCGGGTACTGCACCGATGGGTCAATGGCGGTGGCGAAGCGCGCCTCCGTAAGACCCAGGGCCGTCAGGCGCTCCACTACGGATTCGCGTGCCTGGCCGGAGCCGATGCACACCAGCACGAAGGCGTGCATGTAATTGGCGGCATCGTCAATGGTCCCCAGCACCGGGGCGCCATCTACGGAAACCCCCGCCATTTCTTTGTCGTCGTCAAGCACGCCGCCGACGTCGTACTGGCCGCTGCTGCGGACCATCGCCAGGACTTCGCGGGCCAGGCCGCTGGCAGCTATCAGGATCAGCTCACTCATGGAGGCGTCCCAGCTGCCGCACCCGGGATCGTGGCTGCTGGTGTTTTGCCATGGCACTCCTTTCCGGCGTAGCCGCCTGTCCTTGGCCGTGAAGCCAAAACTAGCGTCGGGCTGAAGGATTTGAAGGGGATGGGCAACGCCCTTGTGGTACTGGTGGGCAAGGATGTGGAAACTGTGGGTATCTGCAATCGCCGGCCGTTCGCCTACATAACGGGCAGGACGTACGGCTCTGCGGCCGTGGTTCCCTTGCCTGCGGCGAGGGCAGTCAGCTGCGCCCGGGACTCAACGCCAAGCTTGCGGTAGATCGCGGTGAGGCGCACTTCGACAGTTCTAACGGAAACATACAACGTGGCGGCAATTTCCTTATTGCGCATGCCCCGGGCAACCATCGTGGCCAGTGACCGCTCATGGTCGGCGAGCAACAGCATCGCCGGATTGCCCTGCGGGCGGGCGGGCTCCATGCGTTCGTCCAGCAGGAGGGCATCCACATGCTGCGTCCACGCATCCGCACCGGCCTCGTCGAACATCACCTTGGACCGGAGCAGCGCATCGCGCGCGTCGCGCAGCCTGCCAAAGGCGTGCAACCGCTCCGCATAGCACATCAGGGTCCTTGCCCGTTCAAGCGTGTGTCCGTTCCTGCCTTCGAGCGCCTGGCTGAACAGTTGCAGGGACTGCTCCCCGTCCGCAAGCATGGCGCGGCTTCGGGCAACAGCCGTCATCAGCCACAGCGACCGCAGCCCCACGGAGCGGCTCTCGAGGCGCAGGAGCGCCTGCGTGGCCTCGTGGTGGCGGCCCAGCCGGATCAGTACCTCCACCAGGTCCGCCTCACAGCGCAGGAGGGTGGGGTTGCCAAAGCGCATGCCAATTTCGGCGGCCCGGGACAACTGGGCAACGGCCTCCGCCAGGTCGCCGCGCAGCAGTGCGAAGTGGCCTTGGCAAGCGGAAAGCTGTGCCGTGATGGCAGGATGGCTTTCTGCGCCTGCGTAGCGGAGCGCCTCCGTTGCATAAACACGGGCCTGTACGTAATCGCCGAGCGAATGCGCACGCCATACCCGAAAGAGGTGTCGCGTTCCGCGGTGGTATTTGAGTTCAGGTTCAAGGTGTTCGAGTTCGTCGATCAGCCTGATCGCTGCACGAACGTTGCCTGCCCGGATTTCATTGTCCACTGCCATAAACGCTGCGGTTTCCTGCCAGTTGACTTGGCCAGGTTCGGCAGAACTTTGGAGCAGGGCGAAGGCTTCATGTGCGCTCTCGTAGTGCTCTGCGTAGGTCAGGGCCCGGCCGTGTATCAGGATGCCGGCTATCCGGGCGGTGTCCGTCTGCTCGTGCTTGCGGTCCAGGTTCGCTGTGTCACCGCTGAGGGATTCGATCAGCAGCTTGGCGCGGTCGGCGATGCCCAGGCACTGGGCGGACGCGGACCCGCGGAATGCGCTGCCGTGGCGGAGCAGCTCGGAGGCTTCCTGCAGTTCCCACCGCTCGGCGTAGTAGAGGGCACCGATGGCCAGTAGGCTGGCGGAATATGCCGGGTCATGCTGGCCGAACTCCTTCACGAGCCGCAGCACCATGCTGGCGCGGACGGCAGCCCCTTGGGCGAACTGGATTTCGAAGGACAGACCGGTCAGCCGCAGGATCAGGGCGGGGTTGCGGGTCACGCGCTGCGCCCATTCGAGGTACCGGCGGGCGTACACGAACTCACCCCGGTTGAAGAGCAGTTCGGCCACGCTGGTGAGGCGCACCGCCGTTTCCGCTTCCCACGGGTTGATGGTGAGGGCCCGCTCGATGTACTCCACCGCGAAGGATACTTCCCCACCCCGGATCAGGTCCATGGCGTGGCGGAGCAGTTGGAACGGGGTCTGGCGTTCCAGGGCGGTAAAGCTCAGGTGCCACCTGCGGGCGTAGGGGTCGGTATTGCATGCTACTTCCGCAAGGGTCCGGTGGTTGGCGGTGCGGACCGCAGGCGTCATGGCTGCGAAGACATAACCACGGAGCAGCTGGTCGCCGATCCCCAGGTGCGGCCCCGATCGTTTTACCAGGCCGGCAGCCAGCAATTCATCGACGCTCGTCCAAACATCGCGGTCGATTTTCTCGATCGTTGAAATGTCGCCGCGGAAGGACAGTGCGAGGAGGTCCAGGACGGCACGGGCGCCCTGGGTCAGGGCGCCCACTGTGGAAGCGTATTCTGCGTCGAAGCTGCCCTTGGAGGGCAACGGGACGGGCAGGGCATACTTTCCTTCAGCATGCCGTTCCATCAGCAGGTCATAGAGCTCGACTGCGGCGAGCGGGTTGCCGCGGGTGGCTGCGGCAACGGCGTGGGCGGCCGCCGTCGTTGTCCGTTTTGCGGGGACGCTCTCCAGCATCCGCACCGTGTCGCTGTAGCTGAGGGCACTAAGCTGAAGGGCATGTAGGCCGCTGAAGGGGCTCTCCGGAACATCCTCCCGAACGCCGACAAACAGGATGACGTCGGTGCCGGTCAGTCGCCTGGCAAGGAACCCGATGGCCGCCTGGCTACCTGGATCCAGTTGGTCGGCGTCGTCGATCACGATGATCGTTCGTGCCGACGAGCGCTGGTGCAGGCCGTCGAGCAGCAAGCTGGACACTGCCCGTACGCCCATGGCTCCGGTGGTGTCCCGGAGGAGCTCATCGGAAATCCGGTTGAGGACGGGATCGTCCATATCGTTCAGGAGTGCGGTAAGCCCGGACAGCGGCCAGTCCGCTTCGGCGGCGCTGGCGGCCAAGAACACGGTCCGGTAGCCGGAAAGGGTGGGGATCTCGGATAAAAGGGCGGATTTGCCCGTGCCCCTGCGGCCGATGACCGCCAGTGCGGATTCTTTTGGCCCGTGGATTACGGACAGGATGCGGTCAAGTTCTTTGCTTCGGCCGATAAGTGGCATGGCGTCCCCAATCTACGAAGAAGGAGACCGCATTCTTGCACTACCAATTCATGTTCCGGCGTCCACCCCCCAGAGCGGATTATGCCGATACATGCGAATATAACGCTGCAATAAACGACGGAACCACAAAGTTACCGCTGGATTTCATCAAGATTGGCTCGGGCTTGCTTAGGGTTGCGGTCGCTGAGGTGGTGGTGGAGCCCCCCTCGTCGTCATCGGGCGTCCTTGGCCGTTATGCTCGGAAATACCGGGGCCCGGGCGGCGATTCGAGGACGGAATGGGTCATGAAAATTGCCGGCTGGCGCATCGGCACCGCGGTCCTGTTTGCCGCAGTATGCATGGGCCTTTCCGCCTGCCAGGGGCATCCGGTTCTGAGTGCCGGCACTGTGCACTTCACCGCGTCCGCTGACATGGGCACGGGGTCCGGGGTCAGGTCGGTGCTGGATGTCGTGGCCCGCCTGGAGCCGGATTTTAAGGTGGCTTTGGGCGACTTTTCCTACGAGGCAGGGGCCGAGTAGGACTTTTGCCGGATGGTGACCACGAAGCTAGGCGCGGATTTCCCTTTTGAACTGATAACAGGCAACCACGAAAGTGATTCTGGGGTTTTAGTGGTCGTAGGCGGTCACCGAGCGTTTGCGGCGTGTGTTGGTATGCCAGTTGTGCCAGATCCCCGCAGCGAGTGCAAGGAGTCTGGAGGCGACGCGGGCGTAGACTCCTTCAACGGTGCGGCCGCCGTGATATTCGAGGCCGAGCTGGCCTTTGAGGGCGTCGAAGATCGATTCGATCCATTGGCGGATCCCGCCGAACCGGCCGAAGCGGGGTTTTTCGTCTTTGCGGTCGGGGCGGACCAGCGTGGCGCCGAGGTCATTGGTGATGAACCGTTCGAAGTCCCGGCCGGCGAAGCCTTTGTCACCGAGGATGACCTGCCCGGCGTGGATCAGCCGGTGTTCCCGTTCGAGCAGCGCCTGGGTGACTTCGCGTTCACCAAGCTTCGGGTTTGCAAGCCCCCAGATCACGGGCATTCCCTCGGGGGTGCTGATCAGGTAGAGCCGGAATCCCCAGAAAAAACGGGAGTGCGAGGCGCAGTATCCGTAGCCTGCGTAGCCGGACAAGTCAGAGCGCTTGACCGTTTCCCGTGACATCCCGCATGGGACCGGGGTGGAATCCAGAAGGCGCAGGACTTCGTGCCAGGACGGTGTGTCCCGGGCCAGGGCCGTAATGGCGGCGGCGATGAGCGGCCCTGCCGCCCGGACGCGTTTGTTGTAGCCGGACTGGTGCGGGATCTGGGGGAAATGACCGCGCAGATGGGCCCTGGCGTAGCGGATCCAGTGGGACTCCGAGGACGAGCCGTGAAGCAGATGCTGGGCCACGACCAGGCACAGCAGTTCGGCGTCATCTAGCCGGACCTTCCGGCCTGGCCGACCGGATCGGGTATAGCCCAGGTCCGGCAGGACACGGTCGGTCAGGAAGACATAGAGTGTGGTCAGGAGGGTGTTGAGTTCATTGTTCACACCGAGGGTTTAACACCCTCCGCCAGCAATTAACAGACCCTCGGCGCCAGCGCGCGGGGGTCTGTTCTGCAATAAGCCCGCTTAGGACTTACTCATCTAGGCGGCCGGCTTGAGGGCGGTCCGCCAGGCGGCAACAGCCCGCGCGGCACTGAGGGTCCATGTGGCAGTTCCGCTGGCACCCGCCGTCGCCTGGGGTTTGTCAGCCTGCTCGGCGATCTGGCCTGCCGCTGCCTCCCAGCGTTCGGTCCAGCCCGCTGGTGCGGTAACCACGGGTGAACTGCAATCACGGGCCACCCCGCCAATCAACATGGCACCGTTAGTGGCTGTGGTGATGCTGCCCACCGTAATGCTGGTGGCCGAGTAACTGGTGTCAGAGGCGGTGACCACCGGGCTGTCCAGCGGCGTGGTGTTGTTGACGCCGCGGTAGGCAGTGATGCCGCCGCCCCACTTGGCTGCGGAGCTGAGGGTCCAGTTGTACGTTGCCGGATCCGAAGCACCCACCACCTTGTAGTACACGAATGCCCGCGCCCCGGACGTCGAGGTGCTGTTGATTGATTGCCCATTGACGATTGCCGTCCAGCCTGCCGGGGCGGTCAAACCCGGGTTGAGGTCGGTGGTGATGGAGGCAACCAGGACATCACCGGCTGCGGTGCCGGCCGGAACCGGAAGCGACGCTGTGGTCACGGCGGTCCCGGAATTGGCGGTGTTGGCGTTGACCGCCGTGATCCCGCCGGTTGCCGGCGGCGGCGGTGGTGGTGGTGCCGTGCCGACAGTGATGGTGGCTGTCGCGGAAGACGATCCCGTGGCGTTCGTCGCCGTGAGTTTGGCTGTATACGTCCCCGCCGTGGTGTACGAATGGGTTGGATTCTGCGCGGTGGACGTGCCGCCGTCGCCAAGGTCCCACGCCCAGGAGGTGGGCGAATTGGTGGATGTATCAGTAAACGTGACGTTCAGTAGCGCGGCCCCCGACGTCGGGTTGGCGGTGAACGACGCAACCGGCGCCTGGCCCGCGGGCGGCGGTGTGCTGCCCAGTGGCCGGTCCGAGAACCAGTAGCGCTTCGCCACGTTGTCGCTGGCCATGACCACCAGTCCGGTGGTGTTGTTCACGCTCTGCTTGCTGGTGGTCACGTCATTGATGTTCGACGACGACGCAGCCTGCATGATGGGCGTGCCGCGGCCTGACCCGAAAACGGGATTGTCCATGGACGCGGTCTTCTCATAGATGCTGCCGGCAACGCCGGAGTAGGCACAGCCGGAAACCGACGTGGGCGGAGCAGTGTGGAATGCCCGCACCAGGTTGTTTTGGGTATCAAGGACGATTTGCGGACGGGAGACGCAGTCGCCCGTCTTGGCAATCGTGGATTGCGTGAAGGCTCCTGTGCCGGGCTTGAAGACCAGGAGGACCAGCTGCGGCAGGGTCTTGTCGCTGGAGATGTCGTTCAGGCTTGTCTTGACGGCGGCAAAGACCCGGCCGGTGGTGTCGGCCTGCAGCGTCTTGAGGTTCAGGTGGTCGTCAGCCTGGCCGTTGCCGCGCATTGCCGGCTGGAGCTTCCAAGCCGAGGCGGCAGAGTCTGAGTCCTTGTGGGTAGCCCACCAGACCGTGTTTGCCAGGTGGTCGCTCCACATCACGCCAACCTGCCCATTGCCGAAGGCCACTACCGCTGAGATGTCGTCGGGAGCGGGGTGTGGATTGGCCACGGGAAGGACGAAGGGAGTGCCCCATGAGGCGCCGCTGTTGGTGGCGGCGTTCATGTACACCGTGTTGGTGTATCCCGACGTCGAGTTTCCGCCCACCTGCGTCCAGGTCGCCCAGACCCGTCCGGTGGTGTCCTTGTCGATCGTCATTGACTCACTGGAATTGTTGGTGATGGTGTTGGGGAAACCGCTGTCGAGCGTGTACTTGCCGCCCGCGTAGCTGTACCGGTAGAGCTTGGCCGGCGAGTTGGAGAGCGACGGATTGGGCGTCCCATCGCCGGTGATGGTCACCACGTGGGAGGCAATGTAGAGATCGGACCCGTCCCACAACGTGTCCGCCAGCGTGCTTCCCCTGGTGTCGTTGACCACCCCGGTGTCCACCCAGGTTTTGGAGGCGCGGTCAAGGCGGTAGATGCTCCATCCTGTGCCGGACTTCCACATGTCCGCCCACCAGGAGCCGTCATTCCACCACAGCTTGCTTTGCGGCTTGTCCGACGTTGGCGCATTCGACACTCCTGAGTAGGCAAGGCTTTGGGTGCCATATACCGGGTCGGCCACGGCCGTGCCGGGCATTCCGAGGATGGAGGCTGCAAGAACCAATGCGACTGCAAGGGCTTGGCCCGTCCGGCTGAAGAAATGTCTGCGTCTGAGCTTCATAAGGGAACTCCTGGGGCATAGGAAACAATCGGGGAACGTCTGCCCGTTGGCCCAGTCACAAAGAGCTCTCAGCCCCCAAGTACCGAGATGCGTATGCCCGGACCCCCCTACCTAATGTTTTTCGGGGGTCAACTATCCCCTATACCTAACGAATCAGGCCGCCCCCGAGCCCTTTACTTGCCTAACAGGGGGTGAACAGCGGGTTAAAAGCGAGTACCTACTACTCGTGATACCCGCATTAGGTAGGGGGTAGTCTTCCGGGAACGGCCAGAGGATTGGCGATGGGTTGCTGGGGGACAGCGACCAGACCATGACCGGATTAAGCGTTAGTGCCGCCGCCATAACGGCCCGCGGCCTTCTCAAGAATCCGAACTGTCATGAAGTGGTGAGGCAATTGTCGATTTCGCCCCAACTTCCAGCTCTGTTTGCCGAGCCGGGACTTTTATCTTCACAGGCCTCGATCAGCGTAGTCATTCCAACGCTGAACGAGGAAAAGAACCTCCCCTGGGTTCTCCGCCGGATGCCCGCCTACGTGGATGAGGTGATCATCGTGGACGGCCGCTCGCAGGACAAAACTGTGGAAGTGGCCAAGGCACTGCGTGCCGACGTAGTGGTGGTCAACGAAACCCGTAAAGGGAAAGGTGTGGCCCTCCGTGCCGGTTTCGCAGCGGCAACCGGGGATATCATCGTGATGCTGGACGCAGACGGCAGTATGGACCCGCAAGAGATCGGCTGGTTCGTTGCACCGCTCCAGCATGATTTCGATTTCGTGAAGGGATCCCGGCACGTCACTGGCGGCGGGTCAGAAGACCTGACGCGGCTCCGGAAGGCCGGTAACAGGGCACTGACCGGACTCGCGAACGCAGTACTGCACAGCAATTACTCGGATCTTTGCTATGGCTACATCGCCTTCCGGCGGGAATGCCTGGAAGTGCTGGAGCTACAGTCCGACGGTTTCGAGATCGAAACCGAGCTCATTGTCCGCGCGGCGAGGGGGGGCTTGCGGATCGCTGAGGTCCCCAGCCTTGAGCTGGACCGGATCTCCGGGGCATCCAACCTTCAGACGTTCCGCGACGGCTGGCGGGTCCTGCACACGCTGGCCCGGGAATGCACCCTTTGGGAGGCGCCCACAGCGGGTGCCCGCCCTGAGGCGCTCCGCCGCGTGCGGTACACGTACTCCAACGTCCGCTTTCCGAGGCTTCCGGTGGATCCGCACAGTGTCCTCGCTCCGGCCGTGAAACCGCAGGAAGCGCTTGTTGCAGCGGTGGTGGCCCAGCATGCTTGACCGCGCCAAACCCCTGTCCGTGTCAGTGGTGATCTGCGCCTACACGTCAGAGCGGTGGGGTCTGCTGCTGGACGTCATCGAATCAATCCGGAACCAAACTCTCGCCCCGGACCAGGTGCTTGTGGTCATCGACCACAACGAGGACCTGTACGAGCGGCTCATCGAGATCGTCGACGACGTCACGGTACTTGAGAGCACGGGCCTGCCCGGGTTGTCCGGCGCCCGCAATACAGGCGTGGGTTTCGCCGAATCCGACATCGTCGCCTTCCTTGATGACGACGCCGAGGCTGCACCGGATTGGCTGGAGCGCCTGGTTGCGCTGTACGACGATCCGGATGTCCTGGCCGTGGGCGGGAAGGTGGTCCCCATGTGGGAGGCCGGCCGGCCTGGGTACTTCGCCGAGGAGCTGGACTGGATCGTTGGGTGCAGCCACCGCGGCTTGCCCCGCGTAGCGTCTGAAGTCCGCAATGTCATCGGCGCCAACATGTCCTTCAGGCTGGAGGTGCTGCGGCAGGTGGGCGGCTTCAACCAGTCGCTGGGCCGCAGAGGCACTTTGCCCCTGGGGTGCGAGGAGACCGAGATATGCATCCGCTCCCGGATAGGCTCTCCGGGCTCGCGCATTGTCTACGAACCCGCGGCGCTGGTCCGCCACCACGTTCCCGCATCCAGGGGAACCTGGCGCTACATGATGTCCAGGTCCTGGTCCGAGGGCTTGTCCAAAGCTCAGGTCAGCCAGCTGGTCGGCCACAAACGGGCCCTTGGGCCGGAACGCCGTTATGTCCGCAGTGTGCTCCCGCGCGCGGTGTTCACTGGCCTGAAGTCGTGGGGACGGGACGGCAGCCCCGACGGGTTGGGCCGCGCCGGCGCCGTCATTGCGGTCCTGGCCTGCACTGCTGCCGGGTACTTCCAAGGGCGCCGGCTCCAGCGTTGGACGGGCCGGGAAGAAGGGGACCAGGTCTTGGTCGTGGCGGGCGGGCAGTGGAGGGAAGTGCAGTGAATTGATATGCCAATTCGATGGCACGGACAAACCCTGGCAAGGTGCGGCGGTCACGCAATGCGGACAAGGGAATCAGGTATCAGAATCACGCGATCAAAGGTCAGGCTTATGAAATCGAGGAAAAACATGAAAACCAGGTTTTTTACCACGGCTGCAACCATCCTTGCCATACCCATTGTCACAGGTTCACTTGCTGCAGTTCCGGCGCAAGCGGCAACTGCCTGCAGGGTGGGGACGCCTGCCCCTGCAGACAGTTACCCCGGCACTGTGGTGACGGCGAACAACTTTGAATCGGGAACACTGAGTGGCTTCCTTGTGAAGACGTCCGGGACAGGCACCGCAAGCGTCACGTCGACAATTGCCAAGTCCGGCACCTGTTCGGCTTACCTCCATGCCACTGCCGATGCAGGCTCCATAGCTGACTTTTCAAGTGCTTTACCAGCGCCGTCCGCCGGTGCTTATGCAGATGGATGGTTTGATATCAGCCAGGCTGGTGTTTCTGGCAACGATGTCCCGTATTTCCGGTTTTTCTCAGGCAACACTCGTTTCGCCGACATATACAGATACAACAGCAATGGTCAATTGTGGCTTCAGGTTCTATCACCCAGTGGGAGTTTCACATATACGAAGCTGATGGCCTCGAGCATCACGCTTAACAGCTGGCACCACGTAGTCATGCATGCTGTACCGAAAGGAACGGCCACCACGGTACAAGTGTGGTTCGACAACGTAGCTGTCTTCTCGGGGCAGGTCAGCACAGTGGCCACCTCCGTGGATCGGATCCAGCTTGGTTCTGAGCATGACCGACAACTAGGGGATACCCACATCGATAATCTAATCGTAAAGGCAGGCTCCTGATGAGCGGCACAAACCTGATCAGGCTCTCACCGAGCCGACACGCAACGTCCACCACCTTCGACGTACACGGCCTGGTTGCCATTCACGTCGAGGCAGGGACGCCGGGGGAAGACCAACTGCGTGACATGCTGGCACCCTTTATCGGAGATTCTTCAGCGTCTCTGCAGTTGCAGGTGAGCGGGACTACCACTGAATTTCCCGCTCAATCGCATGCCGAGGACGCTTATCGTTACACCGATACTTCCCTTTTCCTTCCCGCAGACCGTGTACAGGTGATCCAAACTCCAAACGGCTACCGGGTTGAAGGTCGGGGCGAGTTGCTGACTGCCGTGGTACCCCTCCTGGATCGGCTGTGCGTGCGTGCAGAAACGGCTATGGTGCACGCTGCCATGGTGAACTACAAGGGTGCCGGCGTGCTGCTGCCGGCATGGGGGGGTGTAGGAAAAACAAGTACTGTCGCCAAGCTTCTTGCTGTTCCGGGTGTCGGCTTCATGGCCGATGACTGGGGATTCTTCGGGGCTGACGGGATGCTTTCGAGCTACGCGAAACCCATGTTCATCAAACCGCACCACCGCTCCATCTACCCTGACCTCTTCCAGGGAAGTCGGAAACCGCTCGCACCGGGCTGGCTGATTCCGCCACTTTCACGTGCGGCAACTGCCGTCCACCCTGTTATTGTGCGGTATCCACGGACCGCTTCCTTCACCCGCCGCTGGTCACCTGAACATCGCATGGTTCATCCTGAGGAAGTATTCGGCCCGGAAAATATCTCATCGAGTGCACCGGCACGGCTGGCAATCTTCTTGGAGCGCTTTGACGGGGTCGAAGCCGAATGGGAACCCCGCAGCGTCGAGTGGATGACCTCGAGGATAGTCGGGAATTTTCATTCAGAGCTTCCACTTGTCTCCCGGCGACTCATAGAAGCGCTGGGGGCCACGGGACTCGTGCCCCTTGATGATTATTTCGGGCAGAAGGCTGAAATCATCTCATCGGCGTTGAAGGCGGTCCCCTGCTCACGTTTGCGTCTGCCTATCACGTGGTCCGCCGATCGGGCTTCCGACTACGTCTCCAAGCTGGTTCGTTCCCAGTTGGATACTTAAGGGGGGCGAGAGCTTGGACACGGATATTCTCGACGTCTCGGTAATTATCCCGGCCCGCAACGCCGCACACTGGCTGGCAGAATGCCTTGAGTCAGTTCGAAGCCAGAATCCCCGGGAAATAATCGTTGTCGACGGCTGTTCCCGGGACGCGACGGTTGAGATCGCAAGGTCTTACGGTGCCCGCGTTCTCTCGGATGAGGGACGCGGGTTGCCGGCGGCCCGGATGCTGGGGACTCGAAATGCTGTCTGCCAGACGGTTGCGCTTATAGATGCGGACGTAGTGCTGCCTCCTAACTCCTTGCGCGCACTGCTTGCAGAATTCGAAAGCGGCAGTTATGACGGCCTTCAGTTCGGCCTGGTCAGCGAGTCAGACGGTGACGGGTACTGGGGGCATGCGCTCGCCTGGCATCACAACCACAGCAGAGTTCGATCGTGGTTTTGTGTGTGCGCAACCCTTATGCGGCGAGAGACGCTGCTTCAGGCTGGCTTCGATGAGGAGCTCAGCTCCGGGGAGGACGTCGAACTACGCATCCGCCTGCAAAAGGCAGGCTGTCGCCTCGGCGTTTCCACGACTACCCGCGTCAGGCACCGCTTCGCTGACGACTTTGCGTTCGCCCGCGACCAGTGGCTCCAGGATGGCGCAGGGATGGCCTTCACGATCCGCAAGCATCCGCGCCGGGCATCATGGCTCCTGGCTGTGCCCCTGCTGGCCACTGCACGGGGAACACTTTTATCGCTCGTCCAGGCGCCTCGCTATTTGCCTTACTGGACGACATTTTTGATCTATAACTATCGGGCTATGATGACCGAGCTTTGTCGCCCCGCAGCGAAGGGCCATTCAGTTGGCGGTAATGCAGCGTTCCTTAGCGCTGCCCGCATCGCGCCCATGGCAACGGGCTTCCTTTTTTGGGCCTTAGCCGCATCTCTGTTGGATCCCGCCGAACTCGGATTGGCCTCAGCGGTCGTCGCAGCCGCCATGTTAACGGTGCAACTTGGGATGATGGGCGTCGGATCTGCAACGATGACCCTGTTACCTGAGCAAACGGATGGCGGGCGTCGCCTCATGGCCACCAGCCTGCTGACCGTGGGGCTTTCATCGCTCGTGGTTGCCATCGGACTTCTTGTCATTACGGGAGCTCTGGGTCCAGGGGTCGGAGAAGCCTGGTCCGATCCCCTGGTCGTTATGAACTTCCTCGCGGCCGTCTTGTTTGCCAGCACGGCTTACCAGCTCGACCATATAAACACCGCACTGGCCCGTGCAGACGCGGCACTGGTTCGGAGTCTGCTGCAGGCCGTCGTTCAGCTTGGAGTTCTCGTGGCCTGCATTGCGTTCGGATCCCGGAGTTTGAATGCTGTGGTAGGCGCAGTTGCGGCCGGTGCCGCAGCCAGCGTGATCCTGGGGTTGCTTCGCCTGCATCAAGTAGATTTGGGCCCGCGTTGGAAACTCGGGTTGCGGTTCGGACAAATTCGGCGACTGCTGCGGATAGCGCTAACGAACCACCCCCTCATGCTCGCGGACAGGGCCCCTTCATATCTGATGCCTCTTGTCGTAGCCGCCTCGCTCAGTGCCTCGGCCACTGCGGCTTGGTACGTGGTATGGATGCTGGCGTCGGCTGTGTTTTTCGTACCCCAGTCAGCTGGTTTCTCACTGCAGACGAAACTCGCCGGGCCGGAGTCGTCTCCTTCCATGATTGCGCCTGCGCTGCGGGTCAGTCTCCTACTCACCATTTTGGCCGGCGGCATTATGCTCGGCGCTGGACCGGTGCTTCTGCAGATTCTCGGCCCGCAGTATGCCCAACAGTGGGTGCTTCTCGCGCTGTTGGTCCCGGCAGTCATCCTGAACTGCGTAACCCAGGTCTACTTCGGTGTTTGCCGCGCCCGGGGCCACCTGACTGAGGCGACGTGGGTAGCAATGCTTGCTGGTTTTGTCGCGGTCTGGCCTGCGTTCGGCCTAGCCCGCGATTTCGGGTTGCCGGGCATTTCGGCAGCATGGCTCCTGGCGCAGCTAATCGCCGCTCTGATTTCCGGGTGGCGTTTACGCCGCATTTACCCTCATGGGGATCCAGGGCATACATATCGAATTCCTGCCCGGAGGCTGATTGGCCGGCGGGGGGTGGACGCCCTGTGAGGACTGCCAAGATTATGTCCCTTACTGGTAGCGTCGATGACTCTTCGCCCGTGACCCTGGTACAGCGGGACGGGGTTCCTCGCCGCGCCCGGGATAGAGTTCCCCGCTCCCGTTGCATCGCTTTGGCACTGATTGCACTCGTTGCGGTGGTGCTGGGGGTTAATGCGCTGAGCGAAGTTGACGCCCGGAATATCGGGGAGTTTGGCCTCATCGGAGCACTCCCGACTGGTTACTTTGTCGCAGTTGGACTCAGCCTGGTGGGGTTCGTGGGGTCGCTCGCCCTGAAGAGGGATGTCCCGGCGCTACTGGGGCTGCAAGTGCTGGTCCTTATCGTCATATTGCACGGTGCCGACCCCATCGTGCACGGACTTCCACGCCTGGAAGCCAGCTACAGGCACCTAGGTATTGCGGACTATATTGCGCAATCCGGACAGTTGGACCCAACCATCGATGCATATTTCAGTTGGCCTGGATTCTTCGCTCTGTTGGCAATGTTTTCCGAAGCTTCAGGACTGCACGACCTGACGGCGATCGCGACATGGGCACCATTAGGTGTCAACGTGCTTCTCATGTTGCCCCTCCTGGCGTTGGCGTCTCGCCTAACCTCGCAATGGCGCCAGGCCTGGGCGGCTATATGGGTCTTCTATCTCGCGAGCTGGGTGGGCCAGGACTACTTGTCCCCGCAGTCATACGCCTTCATTCTGATGATCGTTTTGGTCGCCAGCCTGATGACTGCCTTCGTAGGGTGGGCGCGGCCCGTGGCACGGAACAAGTTCACTTCCAGGTGGCGGTCTTGGGTAGCGTTCCTCGACCCGACCATTCCGCGGTTCCCGGGAGGAACCGGCCTTTCCAAAAGTGCTGGGGCATCCCTGACTGTGGCCTGTGCCGTACTGGTGGTGGCAATTACGGCATCCCACCAACTTACCCCTTTTGCAGTTTTCACGGTTGGGGTTGCGTTATTGGCTATCGGACGGATCAGCATTCGGTTCCTGGTCCCGTTCGCCGGAATATTGGCGTTCGTGTGGCTAGTGGTTGTGGCGGAGCCCTATTGGTCCGGTCACATCAACCAACTCCTGGGCTCCATCGGCGCCGTAAATTCCACTGTCTCCAAAGCCTTCATCAGCAGAATATCCGGCAGCGAGGCGCACGTCCTGGTCGTCGCCGCAAGATTGGTCGAATCGGGGCTGATCATAGTGCTGGCAGTTATCGGGATGGTGGTGGCGCACAAGCGCCGTACCCCTTGGCTAACGGCGACCGCAGGAGCCTTTGCTCCCATTTCCCTGTTTTTGCTCCAGCCCTACGGGGGGGAGTTGTTCCTCCGTCTCTACATGTTCGCATTGCCGTTCGCCGCCTGCTTGGTTGTTGTAGCCTTCATGCCGAAATCGACGCGGCAGTCGCTGGGGTGGGTTCGGGCAACCGCGTTGGTTGTACTCGGCGGTCTATTGGCGACAACCACATTGATCACCCGATACGGAAACGACAGGATGGAAAACTTCACCACAGATGAAATTAGCGTGATTGATGAATTGTATGACAAGGCGCCAGAGGGCTCGATTGTCATTGAGGCTCTGCACAATACGCCTTGGCGGTTTCAGCAGTATGCGGCCTATAAATACATCACCTTACTGCCAGCTCAGGCGCAGCCGGTCGCCTCCCGCTTGACATGCGACACGGTCAATAAGATCGCCGGTCATGCCGGCGCATATTTAGTTGTGACCAAGAGCCAACAGGATGCGGCTGATGCCCTTGGAGTCGGACCGGCCGGTTCTATTCCAGACTTCTTAAGCGACTGTTCCAAGGATCCGAAATGGTCAGCGGTATATCAAAACGGAGATGGAGTCCTGTTTCACATCGAAGGAGAAAATCTTGGCAAATAATTATCTGCTGGCCAGGGCTTCGCTGGCTGGTATTGCCCTCGCCGCAGCCCCACTGGCCTACTCCGGCCCCGGAGCCATCCGCGCAATCGTTGTGGGCTTATTTCTGCTGACGGGACCGGGAGGGGCCTTTATTTTGTTCATCGGAGTTGAGCGGATGCAAACAGCGTTGGGAAACCGACTGGCACCGCTGCTCTTGTCACTCACTATGGCCTTGAGCCTGGCTATAGCCGCCCTAAGTGCCACAATCATGCTTTACGTCCACTGGTGGAACCCCTCCTTCGCAGCTGCTGCCCTCGCATTTTTGTCACTGGGCCTGCTTGCCCTCGGAATCAGGAAACCTGGGCCCCGGCGGACATATTCGGCCGAGTGAATCCATCACGCGGGAGGAGGTCGCGGAAGCGTGCTTTCCTGAATGCCTTCTTGCATAACCAAAGGTGCTTCTAGGAGATATAATTGAAAAGACTCCCATGGGTCATTGGAACACTCACGATAATTTTGCTTGCCGTACTTTCATTCGCCGCATGTAAAGTGGTTATTCTTTCTTCAAATGAAGCGTCGTGGTCGAGGGACGTGCATGGGACTGGGACCTCGATTACGACGGACAGCCAAGGTGCGGAAGTGGCGCCTCCCAAGAGCGCCCCCAGCAATGCGGTTTCACCTGATGGGGTTGCAATGCCGGTTGGGGACCTTGCCGGTTGGAAGCAGGTATTTACTGAGGACTTCACGAGTGGAGAGGTGCCGATCGGTGCGTTTCCCGGCCCGGCATATGATGCTAAGTGGAGTGCAAACTACCTTGACGGAACGCCTGATACGGCCGGACAGATGTATGAATCCAAATCGGGCTACTATCCGTCCAACCTGACTTGGCTCATGGGCCGGGATATTTCGGGAGCGTATCGTGCTGACCTGCGGTGATGCGGGCTGCTTCATGGTTTTTCACGCACTAATGGGATTTGTTCTAGTGTCACGGTGTGGCATTC
>NZ_BMFW01000016.1 GCF_014639275.1 Arthrobacter liuii
CCTGATTCTCCGCCGGCGTGCAGTCCTCCAACCAGAACAAGTCATACGGCTCCAACGCCTTACCAAGCTTCGCCGCCTGGATCGGCGTCATCCGGTGATGCCCATCGTGCAGCAACGGGATCTCCGGACCGAACTCGTTCCGGACCGCCTCAAACACCGTGGGCAGATGCCGCAGGTAGGCCCGGGTATCCCAGTCCTCCTCCTGCGGGAACGCACCCCGGCCGGCAGGTTCGTAGTCATACCGCTCCCCCGACGACTGGGCCTGCGCCGCCACCCCATACACGGCCTTGATCCCCGGGACCGCGGTCTGGATCCGGATCGACTTATAGCCCAGGTCCAGGTGCTCACGCACCGAATCGAACAGCGACTCCAGGTCCGAACCCGACGCGTGCCCATACGCCCGCAGCCCGTTCCGCGACGCACCACCGAGCAACTGGTACACCGGAAGACCCGCAACCTTGCCCTTGATATCCCACAACGCCATATCCACCGCCGCGATGGCCGCCATCGTCACCGGACCNCAGCTGGTCCTTTCGAAGACGGCGGGTCGCAGGGGTGGGGATGGTGGGGGACTGAATATTTGTTGGTGCTCAGCGGCCTTCTACGTGGACGGCCGCCTGGCTGTGTTCGGACGCGCTTACGGCCTGGCGGGCCTTGATTTCCGCGACGATCTCCGCGTGGGCAATGTCGGTGAGCTTGTAGAAACGCATGATAGCCATACCCAGCGCGCACAGCACCAGGGGCACGAGTCCGGCGGCCAGCTGCAGCCCCTGGATGGTGGCATCGCTTTGGCCGGTCTCGGAACGGACGTATCCCGCACTGGCGATTGCGTAGGCCATGACGGCTCCGCCCAGGGCCTGGCCCATCTTGCGGGTGAAGGAGAACAGCGAGTAGATGATGCCTTCGGTTCGGACACCGGTGCGCGCTTCGCCGTATTCCACCGTGTCGGCTTCCAGCGCCCAGACCACGATATTCATCATCTGGACGCCAAGGAGGCTGACCACGAGTCCGGTGAATGCCAGGTAGGTCAATGAGTGCGGGGTAAGCATGACCATCAGCGAACCGAGCATCACCAGGCCACCTGCCATCAGATACAGGGCTTTCTTGCCCCATCGGCGCACCATGGCAGGGGTGAGGACGATAACGACGACGGCCAGGACCACGTTGATCACGGCCATGGGCTGGGCGAGGCTGACGTTCTGCAGCACATCGCGCAGGTAGTAGACCTGGATGGTGGACAGCCCGGTGCTGGCGGTCAGCATCAGCAGGGAGGACATGCAGAGCATCAGCAGTGGACGGTTGCCCTTGAGCGTGGCCAGTGACTGCTTGAACGTCACCTTGGGGACTTCGCGGTGGACCACTTCGCGGGTGGTGAACACTGTCATCAGGTAAAGCGCCATGCCCACCACCACGAAAGTGATGGTCAGTGTGGTGAAGAGTGGCTGCAACTGCGCGGCACCCTGCTTGGTGAGGGGCGTGATGAAGAACAGCAGGCCTGAGCCAACGATGAGCGACCCGCACGAGCGGGCAGCGCCCAGCTTGGCGCGTTCGGCCGGCTGCTGTGTCATGGCACCTGCAAGGGAACCGTAAGGGATGTTGACCATGGAGTATGCCAGGCCCAGGCCGGCGTAGGTCAGGTAGGCGTAGGCGAGCTTTCCGTCGTGGCTCCAGTCCGCCGGGACGGAGAACGTCAGGGCGCTCATGATCAGCAGCGGAAGTCCACCGAAGAGGATGAAGGGACGGAATTTGCCCAGCTTCCTGTGGAACGTGCGGTCCACGATCCTGCCCGCGAAGACATCGGCGAAGGCATCGAAGAAGCGGACCAGGAGGAAGAGCGTGCCCGCTGCTGCCGCTGAAATGCCTGCTACGTCCGTGTAGTACAGCAGGAGGTACGTGGTGGAAAGCGTGAACGCAAGGTTGTTGGCAAGATCCCCGGCGCCGTAGCCGACGATTGTCAGTTTGCTCAGCTGTTTCGTGGCGGGTTCGCGCGTTTCACTGGCTTGCTGTTTGAGCATCTGGAAGTCCTATCGCGTCATTGCGGTTGTGGCAGAAAAAGAATTGGGGCCGGCGGAGCGCCGGGCTATTGCTCTGGCTGTAATCCTAACCAAAATGGCAATCGAACGGCAACCGGTTGCCAAAAGTTGCATAAAAGCCTCATCAAAAAGGCTGCCCCGCACGTGTGCGCCGGGCAGCCTTTCGATGGGAGCACTACAGGGAAGCTGGATAGCCCGCTTCCGTCCCGCACAGGCCCTCCACCAGCCGGACCACGCTGGCGTCGCCGGCCAGGACAGGGTCAATGACTGCCAGCAGTGCCTTGATGCGTTCAATTCCTTCCAGCCGGTTGGCTGCGGCCACGTCCTCAGCCAACGGGTCCTGGAAGGATGCAGCGGTGGCACTGTAGTCCATCCAGGCCGCGATCATCAGGGCGGCCGCTGCACCCGTCCTGCCGGCCGCACGTTCAGCCTTCAGCACCGGAACGGCACGCATGCGCAGTTTGGTACTGCCATCCATGGCGATTTGGGCCAGGTTGTGGGCGATCCTGGCATTGCTGAAGCGGGCTGCGAGAGCAGCACGGTATTCGGGGATCTGCAGCCCAGCGGCCTGGGGAAGGTTGGCTTCTGCTTCGTCCCAGAAAGCTTCCACGGCACGCCTGCACTCCGGGTCCACCAAGGCCTCGGCCACGGTTTTGTGACCCCTCAGCTGGCCCGCGTAGGCCAAGAGTGAGTGTGCGCCGTTGAGCAGCCACAACTTCCGGTTTTCATACGGTTCGATGTCCCCGACGAACAGTGCACCGGCGTCCTCCCAGCGCGGACGCCCCGCGGGGAAGTCCCCGCTGAGCACCCAGCTGGAGAAGGGTTCGGTCACTACTGGCGAATTGTCCCGGTAGCCGCAGGCTTCCCGTACGGCCGCGAGATCCTCGTCCGTGGTCCGCGGTGTGATGCGGTCCACGGACGTGCTGACAAAGCTGACGTTGCCGTCAATCCAGGCGGCGAACCCGGGATCCCAGGCCTTTGCAAACCCTGCAACCCCCTGCCGGGCCACAGTGCCGTTGTTGGACAGGTTGTCGCAGCAGACGACGGCGATCGGCCCCGAGCCGGCATCCCGGCGCGCTGCGAGCGCAAGCACCAGCCGTCCCAGCGGCGTAGCCGGCTGCGCGCTGCCTGAACCCAGCAGCGCAAGGTCGGCGGCGACGTCGGGCGCGCTGATGTCCAGCTTGCCGTCCGCACCCAAACCGTAGGCGGCCTCGGTGATGGTCAGCGTGACCAGGGCAGTTTCCGGCGCGGCCACCAGGGCGGTCAGCCGGCCCAGGTCCGCTCCGTCCACAGCTTCCACGATGCTGCCGACCACAGCAAAGGAGTCGCCCCCATCCGCACGTTCCACCAGCGTGTAGAGCCCGTCCTGCTCAGCAAGGGCAACCGCGGCATCCGGGCGCCGGCCGGTAAAGGCCGCGATGCCCCAGTCTGCCGAGTCGGATGCCTGCTGGGTGTACCAGGCCTGGTGCGACCGGTGGAAGGCACCCAGTCCCAGGTGGACTATTCGCACCGGGGCTTTGGGGACAGGACGGAGCTGCCGGTTCAGCCGCGGAAGGTCTGCGGCAGGCGATGTTGCGGACGGCGGTGTCTGGAATTGGGCACTCACAGCTTGAACACTCTCCGGGGTGATGCGTCCACGATGTCAACGATGAGTTCCTGTGCCCGTTCCTCGGTAAGCCTGTGCTCCGCCACGAGCCGGGCCAGGAAGGACGCCTCGATCCGCCGCGACGTATCGTGCCGCGCCGGGATGGAGCAGAATGCGCGGGTGTCGTCGATGAAGCCGGAGGACCGCGAAAATCCAGCCGTCTCGGTCACCGCGGACCGGAAGCGCAGCATGGCATCCGGCGCGTCGAGGAACCACCAGGGCGCGCCGAGGTAAACCGAGGGGTAGAAGCCGGCCAGCGGGGCCAATTCCCTGGAGAACACGGTCTCGTCCAGCGTGAACAGGACCAGGTGGAAGTCCTTTGCCGTGCCGAAGTCCTGCAACAGCGGCCGGATAGCCTCGGTGTAGTTCACTGCCACCGGGATGTCGTGGCCGGTATCCGCCCCAAACGCTTCGAACGTGGGCGCATGGTGGTTGCGGAAGGAGCCCGGGTGGATGGTCATGACCAGGCCGTCTTCCACCGACATTCGGGCCATCTGGTACATCATGTGGGCTTCGAAGGCGTCCCTGTCCTGTGCACTGGCTTGGCCCGCCCTGCCGCGCTCGAAAAGCCGCTCCGCCTCGCCGTCGTCCAGTTTCAAGGTGGCCGGTGTGAACACGCCGTGGTCAGCCGACACGGCGCCGCGCTCCACGAAGTGGCGCCGGCGTGCCTCAAGCGCCTTCATGTATCCCGTGTAGCCTGACGCGCCCTCCCCGGCGGCACCGATCAGCCGCTCCACATTGTGCTGCCAGGTCGGATGTGCCATGTTCAGGTACTGGTCCGGCCGGAAGGTGGGCACCACGCGGCCCGCGAACGCGGGATCGGCCTGCAGCGCGGCGTGGGAGTCGAGGGAGTCGAGGGGGTCGTCGGTGGTGGCGAGCACCTCGATGTTGAACTCCTTGAACAGCTCGCGCGGCCGGAAACCGGGCTCCGAGAGCTTGGCCTGCAGGGCATCGTAGAGCTGGTCCGCGTTCTGGGCGGATGGTTCCCCTTCAAGGCCAAACACATGGGCGAACTCCTGCCGGATCCAGTACCCGGAGGCCGTTCCCTCGAAGGCGGGCCACGCCTCACAGAAATGGCGCCACACCTGCCGTGAATCAGCGGGCACGCCGCCCAGGCCAAGCTGGTCCATGGTTACTCCGCCGGCGTGGATCAGGCGGGTGACGTAATGGTCAGGGGTGACCAGGAGCGCGGCCGGGTCCGGGAACGGTGTGTTCTGTTCGATGACCGCAGCGTCGACGTGCCCATGCGGGGAGATGATGGGCAGGCCTTCCACCCGGGAGAAGAGTGAGCGGGCTATGTCACGGACGCCGGGATCGGCCGGCAGGAGCCGGTCCGGGTGGTCCGCTATGGGGTGTCCCATGGCTCAACGCCTCCCTGCGGCGACCCGGAGCCCGGCCAGGGCGGCCGTGGAGCGAAGATAGTCAAGGTTGTCCGCCGTCCGCTGAGCCAGTGGGAGGTCTGTGGAGAAGTCCTCCACGGTTACCCATCCGTCATAGCCGAAGGCGGCGAGCGCCTTGAAGTACTCCAGTACGCTGCCCTGGCCCGAACGCAGCGGCGCCCACTCGTTCCGGTAGACCGCGGCGCCGGACTCGTCTGTTTCACCGCTGTTGACCCAGACGGCGTTTTTCACATGGACGTGCGCCAGGTAGTCACCCAGGAGCTCGAATGCGGGGAGGTAGTCCTCCTGTCCTTCGATCAGCAGGTTGCCGAGGTCATGGATGACGCCCACGTGACGGGGGTCCAGGCCGTCCAGGAGCCGCAGCGCCGATGATGCGGATGCAGTGATGGTGCGGTGGTGTAATTCCACGAGGGCTTTCACCCCGTAGTGAGCGGCCCGTTCGGCGATCCACTCGAAGTCACGGCGGGCATTGGCAAAGAGTTCGGGGTACGGTGTGCCGCTTGCCGGTTCATTTCCCCATGCCGCGGTTCCCAAGGGAGGTGTTGTCACCCGGACCTTTCCCGCACCCAGTTTGGCGGTGGCTGCCAGCATCCGGTCCACATCGGCATGGTTGTCGCACCGGGCGTAGCCGCCGATGCCGGAAAACTCCAGGCCGGCGTCCGTGGTGATGGTGGCGATCCGGTCCAGGTGGTCTTCCATTCCGGTGAGCGGGATGGTGGCCTTGTTGCCGGCCCAGAAGCCCGGCTCGGCAGCGTCGGCCTGGTCGGTGATGCGCCATTCGATGCCGTCCCAGCCCTGTTCGGCGAGGTGCTGGACTGCTTCTTCAGGGGCCCATTCGGGGGTCGATGCCGTAAATACTGAAAACTTCATAGCCTCAGGCGCTTTCTGCCGCAGTGTTGCCAGTGCGGACTTCAAGGTCGTTGTACTTGCCCGCCAGGACGTCCTCGAAGAGGACGGGCTGGCCGAGGGTGGCTGAAACGTAGACGGAGCGTACCGCGGCAAGGGCGTTGACGGCGTCGCTGACGGTCACGCCTGCCTGCCTGCCGCCGGCGATGGCGGCCAGGATGTCACGGTACTGCCGCACGTGGCCGGCGGGGTAGACGGTGGGATCGGCCGCCTTGTAGTCCTCCTCCGGGTATTTGGCCAGTTCCTGTTCCGCCTGGTTGCCCCCACCCTGGAGGCCCATGTCCGCGGACTCGCCGCCGGCGTCGCCGCTGTGGAAGTACTGCAGGCGGTCGTTGTCCACCACGGCCGAACCTTCCGATCCCATCAGCTGCACGCGCACGGTAAGCCCGGGGTAGGCGGCGGTGGTTGCGTGCAGGACTGCCAGTCCGCCGTTCTCGAAGGTGACGGTGGCCACTGCCGTGTCCTCCACCTCGATCCGTTCGTGCGCGAGCCGGGCGGTGTGCGCGTGGATTTCCACGGGGCGCCCCATAAACCACAGGAGGAGGTCCACGGTGTGGACGCCCTGGTTCATCAGTGCGCCTCCCCCGTCCATGGCCCAGGTGCCGCGCCAATCACCCGAATCGTAGTAGCCCTGGCTGCGCCACCAGGCAACGGAAGCGATGGCGGAGGTCAGCCTGCCGAAACGGCCGTCGGCAATGGCGCGGGCCACCGCGACGCTGGACTGGTCGAACCGGTGCTGGCTGATGACTGAGGCCACGATGCCCTTGCCCGCGGCTTCTTTTGCTGCGGTTTCGATTTCCTGGGCCCGCGTGAGGTCCACGTCGAGGGGCTTTTCGATCACCACGTGCTTGCCGGCAGCCAGGACTTCCAGGCTTTGCTGGATGTGGAGGCCACTCGGGGTGGCCAATGCCACGAGATGGATGTCCTGGGCAGCGAACGCCTCCGCCTGGGTGGTGTACAACGCCGGCCGATCACCGCCTTGCTGCTCAATGAAATCGGCGAGTGCTTCGGCCGCCGCGGGAATGGCATCAACGAGCGCCACAATGCGGACTTCCGGAAATTCACGAAGGGCAACGGCGTGGGTGCGGCCAATGACGCCGCATCCGGTGATGGCTACGTTAAGGGTGCTCATGCTGTCTGGACTCCTGCTTCTGCGGTGACTTTTGCGAAGGCGCGGGCTGCGATACCGAAGGCGGCGGGCCCGGAGAACCCGCCCAGGCCGTGGGCGCCCGCCAGGTGCGGCTCCAGGGAGGCGAAGCCTTCATACCCATCGGCTTTTAGGGCCTCCACGGTGCGGAGCACGTCGCCGTCGCCTTCACCGGCCGGCATCACGTGTCCATTGGCGAAAAGTGCGTCCTTGACCTGCAGGTACTCAAGGTGCGGGCGAAGCTTCGCGTATCCCTCGTCAAAGGGTTTGACGCCCACCTGGACGAAGTTGGCGGCATCCCAGGCCACCTTCAGTGCCGGCGAGTTGACCGATTCGATGATGTCCAGGACGCGGTCGGGGACGTCACCGAAAATGTCCTTCTCGTTCTCGTGCAGCAGGATCATGCCGGCTTCCTCAGCCACATCGGCCAGCGCCCGCATCCGCTCGATGACGGCGTCGCGGATGCTTTCCACCTGGACCCCCTCGCCATAGTAGAAGGAGAAGATGCGGATGTACTTGGCGTCAAGGACTTTGGCGGCATTGGCTGCCCGGCGAAGCCGTTCCACTTCGTGCTCCACAGGGAGGCTGACATCCACCTTGCCGATGGGGGATGCGATCGCCGAGACCTTCATGCCCTTTTCTGACAGCAGGGTGGCGAGGGCCTGGAGCTGTTCGTCGCTCAGGTCCACGATGTTGGTGCCCCATGCGCTGCGGACTTCGATGTGGTTGGCGCCGAGTGCCTGCAGCACTGCTATCTGCACTGCGGGGTCGTCGTCGATCTCGTCGCCGAAGCCTGACAGCTGCCACGTGACCTGGGTGGTCGAAACCATGGTTATTTAACTCCTCCGGCGGTCAGCCCGCCTACTAGGTAACGCTGGAAAATCAGGTAGAGAATGACCACCGGCGCGGCGCACACCAGGGCTGCGGCCATCATCTGGCCGTAGTAAGGGATGGCGCCGCCTTCCTGCGACGCACCAAAGATTTGAAGGGCGACGGCGGCGGTCTGGCTTTCCGGACGGGTCATCACCGAGGCGAACAGCACGTCATTCCAGCCGAGCAGGAAGGCGAAGATGCCGGAGACAACAATGCCGGGCCAGCTGAGGGGCAGGACGATCCGGAACAGGACGCCGAGGTTGGAGGCGCCGTCGATCCGGGCTGCCTCCTCGAGCTCCTTGGGAAGCCCGCGGAGATAGGTGACCATCACCCAGGTGGAGAACGGCATGGCGAAGGTCAGGTAGGTCACGAACAGGCCCCACTGCGTACCGATGACCTGGATGCCCAGGTAGGTCGAGGCAGAGGAAAACAGGACGAAGACCGGCAGGACCATCAGGGTCCCGGGGACGGACTGGAGCGCCAGCAGCCCGCGGAGGATGGTCAGCCTTCCACGGAAGGTGTAGCGGACCAGCACGAACGCGGTGGATATGGACAGCGCTGCGGATACGACTGCCGTTGATCCGGCCACCAGGACGCTGTTGGTGAGGCCGGTTGCCAGGCCCACGCTGGTCCAGATCTTCGAGTAGTTCTCGAACGTGACTGAGGACGGCCAGAATTCACCGTTGGCCACCCCAATGTCCGAGTTGACCGAAGCCAGGAAGATGTACAGCACCGGGATCAGGACCAGGGCGCCCAGGAAGACCAGGATGAAGATCAGCAGGGGGCCCGGAAGAAGCCGCAGCACCTCATGCTGGCGGTGTGAGCCTGGGCGGTCGACGTTGAAGGTGGCCGCACCCTGCCGGCTGGCTGTCGTGGTGCTCATTTCTTGGCTCCTGGTGTTTCGGCGTCGTCAAGCTTGACGGCACGCAGGTAGACGAACAGCGGGATGGCAATGAGCACCAGGGAAATGAAGGCCATGGCAGCGCTCAGGCCAAAGCGGAAGCTCTGGAAGCTGGTGACGTAGGTCAGGATGGGAAGGACCTCGACGTCGGCCGGCGCCGGTACGCCGAACAGCACGTACGGGAGGGTGAAGTTGTTGATGTGGTGCAGCATGCCGATCAGGAAGGCGAGGGCCAGCGGGCCTTTCAGGTAAGGGAAAACAACGTAGCGAAGTTTGTTCCACCACAGCGCGCCATCGAGGGCTGAGGCTTCATGGACCTCGTGGTCGACGGACTGCAGGCCGGACAGTGCCAGCAGGTAGATGAACGGCCAGGAAGCCCAGATCTGGACCAGTACCAGCGTCCAGAATGTCTGCGGGCCGTTGAGCCAAAGCCCAACGTGGATTCCCACCGTCCCCAGGGCCTCGTCCACGATTCCCCCCGGCTGGAGCATGGTCCGCCAGACCGTTGCCACCACGAAGGAAGGGAGGACATACGGGATCAGGAAGATCGACCGGATGACGGCGCGTCCCTTGAAGGCGTTCTGCGTTGCCACTGCCGCCGCGATGCCAAGGGGCAGCGTCACCACCATGGCGAGCAGTGAGTAGCTGACACTCAGCCAGACAGCGTGCAGCAGGGGCGAGTTGGTGACGGCCTCAACGAAGTTATCCAGTCCGATGAACGGCGCACTGACCCATTTGCGCAGGGTGTACTGGTCAAGGTTGAGGGTGGACATGTAGATGCCCAACAGCAGGGGTACCACGATGATGATGATCATCAGGACCCCACCGGGGATGAGCATCCAGAGCGGCCGGTTCCTTTCGCTCATGCCCTTGCGGCGCGGACCGTCCTTGCGCCCGGGCAGGTGCCCGGTGGTATTGGTGTTCCGGGGCGCCCGGCCTGCAGCGGACTCCGCCGCAGGCCGGACTTCATGAGGGGTGTCGGTTGACATCGGTACTTATCCTTTTGAGGCCCGGTCCAGGGAAGCCTGGCCCTTGCTTTGGGCGTCCTTGATCCTTGAATCGAGGGCGGATTCGTCCACCTTGCCAGCGGCAAGGTCCGGCACGGACTGAACGGTGACGTTGAGGAGGCCGAGCTGGATGTCGCCCCATGCGCCGGTGAACGGAGTGGCCTTGGACTTGGCGGCGGCGTCAGCCAGCGGCTTGAGCTTGGCGTCGATCAAGGCAGCAAGTGCTTCGGCGTTGGCCGGAAGGTCACCGAAGATCTTCTGGTAGTTCAGCTGCTCGTCCTTGGACGTGATCAGCTTGATGTACGCGAAGGCGAGGTCCTTCTGCTTCGAGTAGTCGGCGACCACCAGGTTGTCACCCGAGAGGATGCTGGCGGCGTCGCCGTCGGACTTGGACTGCGTCTCACCCGGCGCGATGGTGGGCATCAGGGTGTATTCGTACTTGCCGGCAATGGCCGACTTGTCCAGGGTGGGGATGGAGCTGGACGTTGTCATCATCAGGTAGCCGGCCTTGCCGCTGGCGAAGGCGGCCACGGCGTTGCTGTTGCTCCAGCCCACTGAGGCGGGGTCAACGACCTTGTCGTTGGTCAGCCAGCCGAAGTACGTTTCGTAGGCCTTCTTGACCGTGGGATCGTCCATCTTCAACTTGTTGCCGTCAACCAGCGGGTTCCCTGCCTGGACGGACATGGCCCAGATGAACTTCCAGGGATCGTAGTTGTCCTTGTAGCCGGTGGCGATGCCGTAGGTGCCGTCCTTGGTCATCTTCTTGGCCTGGGCGGCAAGCTCATCCCAGCTGGTGGCCGGCTTGTCGATCCCAGCCGCCGCCAGCAGGTCCTTGTTGTAGGCCATCACGAACGGGCGGCTGACGAAGGGAATGCCTGCCAGGTGGTCCTTGTCCGGACCGGAGATGCCCAGGGCGGCCTGGTTGAAGCGGTCTTTCCCGCCCACTTTCTTCCAGTCGTCATCGGAGAGGGTGACAAAAGCCTTGGTGGCGTAGGCCGTAGGAGTGAACGTGGTGCCCAGCCCGTAGATGTCGGGGCCCTGGCCTGAGACCACGGAGGTCTGGATACGGGTGAGCTCATCATTGGCCGAAGCGAAGGTTTCAAACTTCACGTCGGCCCCGGTTTCAGCCTTGAACTTGGCGGCGATGTCGCTCTGCCACTGCTTCTGCTGCTCCGGGTATTGGCTGAGAACGCCCACCAGGACGTTGAGGGTCTTGCCCGTGCCGTCCACCTTGCCGTCTGCGTTTGTGGAACCTCCGCCCCCGGAACTCGATCCGCAGCCGGTCAGGGCGAGCGCTGCAGCCGTGACAATCGCCGCAAGCCCAGTAGTCGATTTAAACCTCATTGTTTTTCTCCTCTAGGACACCCACATGGCCACATCCGTCCTGTGGCGGAAATCACTGCAGGCGACTCGAGAGCCAGTCTAGGAAATCGGAAAGCGTGCGGCAAGCGGTTGCCAAAAGTTGCCATGAGTGGTCTTATTGGAGAATCCAAAGTCAAGGGCACGCAGGCGGAACACCGCCGGTAGCGGGTTCTTCCAGCCAGCGAGGAAAGGTCGGCAACTATGGCTAATCCATCGATGGAAGCCGCAACACGGGGTGCCGCAGACGCGAGTGCCCGCCGGGACCGTCCGCCCACCATCCGGGACGTGGCGGAACTCGCCGGCGTTGCGACGTCCACGGTGTCCAGGGCCCTCTCCCGGCCGGACCGGGTGAATCCCCGGACGCGCGTGCGGATTGAAGAGGCTGCAGCGGAACTCAACTACGTGCCGAGCTCCCAGGCGCGCGGCCTTAGCTCGGGCCGGACGAACGCCGTGGCCGTGCTGGTGCCTGACATCACCAACCCGTTCTACTTCGACATCATCCGCGGCACCCAGCATCAGCTCAAGGCCGCAGGGGTCACGCAGCTCCTGGTCGATACCGAGGAGTCCAGCGAGATGGAACTGGACGCACTCCATAAAATGCGCAAGTCCGCCGACGGCTTCATCCTCGCCGCCTCCCGCCTGACGGATGCCCAGCTGGCTGAGGTCTCGCAGTCGCAGGCTCTGGTGACCTTCAACAGGGCCTCCACCAGCGCCC
The DNA here is from genome assembly GCF_014639275.1 of Arthrobacter liuii. GTDB lineage: Bacteria > Actinomycetota > Actinomycetes > Actinomycetales > Micrococcaceae > Arthrobacter > Arthrobacter liuii. The sequence goes on from NZ_BMFW01000016.1 coordinate 11,990, forward strand.
CCACGGTGATGATCGACACGCCGTCCGCCATCATCCAGGCCCTGGAGCATCTGGCGTCGCTGGGCCACCACAAAGTCTGCTACGTGGCAGGACCGCCCACCTCCTGGTCCAACCAGTTGCGCTGGAAAGTCTTTGAGGAGGACGCGACCAAGCGCGGCATGGAAGTGCACCGAATCGGCCCCTACACCCCCAAGACGACGTCGGGGGCCGCCGCCGCAGACGCTGCGGTCCGGACGGGTGCAACAGCGTGCATCGTCTTCAACGACCTGCTGGCAATCGGCATGCTCCAGCGCCTGCAGGCCCGTGGCATCCGGGTGCCTGCGGATATGAGCATCATCGGATCCGATGACATTTTCGGCGCGGACTTCTGCAATCCTCCGCTGACCACCATCTCGAGTCCCATCGAACAGGCGGGCAGGGTGGCGGTGTCCATGCTGTTGGCCCAGCTCAACCCGCTCTCGGGAAGCGCCAGCCGGCAGCTCGCCGTCATGCCCACCCACCTGACCGTCCGGGAGTCCACAGGTCCCGCACCGGTTTAGGGGTGCAGGCTCGATCCGCCCGAGGTGAACGGCAGGACCAGCCGGGACTGGTGGTGTGCGTCCCGGTAGATCTTGTGGGTGACGGGCCGTCCCACCGGGAGGTGGAACGCATCCGGCGGGAGCAGCGAGTTGTGCTCATCGGCCAGCGGCTCGCCGTTGGAGAGCTCCACGGTCAGGCGGTGTCCGGGGTTGAAGGTGTTGGCGAAGGGGTAGAGCCGGACCACGTACTCCTCGATCTTTCCCGGTTCCACGGGAACTGCCCGCGTGTGCGGGTGGTAGGGGCTGCCTTCGGTGGTGCGTTCGTCCAGTTCCCGATGCGAGGCCTTGAGGTAGCCGGTGGTGATGAGCTGCCGCTTCCCGTTGGGCGCGGTGTCCCAGAGCCGGAGGATGAAGTTGGTGTCCGGCTGGTCGATCTCCGCGAAGATGTGCGCCGCGCCGGTGCCGATCATTTCGATGGGCTCTTCGAACGTCTCCGTGCTCCAGCTGATGATCTGCACCTTGTCGGTGACCGTCAGCGGGGCCTGGTAGAAACCGTCAGGCGCGGCATATTCGGATCCCATCAGCTCAGGCTGGCTGGAGAGCTTGTGGCGTGGCCGCAGGTACAGGGCCCGGTAGTCGACGTCCTTGGGCGGCCATGCCTGCGCGGTAACCACCTCGCGGGAGCCTTCCACGAAGACGCTGACAGCGGGTTCGTCCATCACACCGTTGTCGATGCCCTTGATCCAGTAGTCGTACCAGCGGAACATCTTGTCGTGTTCTTCGATGAAGGGCCGGGACTGCATGGGCGGGTAGGGGCCGATGTCCAACTTCTTCGGGCCCTTGAGCGCGTTGAACAGCTCGATGGTGCCGTCCAGCGTCCAGCCGCGGCCCTGGTCCAGTTGCAGCCAGACCGGGATGTCGATGTTGGGGGCCAAGGCGACGGGGTTGCGCTCCTCGTACCAGTCGCCGTCGACTTCATTCATGACGATGTCGAACCAGGCCTCGTGGTTCGTGGGGTAGTTCAGGACGTGGACCAGGTTGGGCCACGCGGCGACGTCCGGGTCCTGAAGCCGTTTGGCCACCAGGTCCTTGAGTTCGTCCGGGGCGAACTTCTCGATCATGCGGGACTTCACCCGGTCGGTGAAGGCCCAGCCCGAGTCCCCTCCCCTGCCCTCGCGGGCCGCCCGGGGCATGAACCACATGACACCGCCGTGGTAGGTGGTCTCGTAGAAGTCGTAGTGGCCGCCGGAGACGAAGATCGCCTTCAGGTGGGGAGGCCGTTCGGCGGCGGCGAGGACCTGCATGGACCCGAAGTAGGAGATACCCACCATGCCCACGTTGCCGTCGCACCACGGCTGCTCGGCGACCCATTCGATGAAGTCGTAGGCGTCCTGCCCCAGGGAGACCCCGCCGGCGTTGTAGTTGCCGATATGCTCGCCGCCCGAGTGCCCGGAACCGCGCAGATCGCCGATGACGTGGACATACTCTTCCTGGACGATCCTGGCGATGTCACCGGCCTCGATGCAGCCATCCCACATGGGGCTGGGCCGGCGCTGCGGCGGGGTGGTCAGGGCCAGCGCCTGCAGTTCCTTCCCGTAAGGACTTAAGGCCACCAGCGCAGGGCGCGGCTTGTCATCCATGCCCTGGTAGGCGTCGGCCGCAAGCTCAACACCGTCCCGCATGGGGACGCGCAGGTCCTTTCGGATGGCAATCTTCTGCCCGCCGGCGTCGACCGTTTGATACTCAGGCATGATTCTGAACGCTCCTCTGCGATGACGTGCTGGTGAACTGCGTGCGGTAGCCGTTCATTGTGGTGAAGAACGGCGAAGGCTCAAGGCTGGGATCGCCGTCGTAGTTAAGGTCTGCGGCGACGGGCGCGAATGGCGAGTACACCGAGTCCGTGTGCTCCAATCCCGCGGCCAGGCAGCCGCACGCCGCACAGTTGACGCGGGACTCGAGATCCAGGCTTTCCGTGAGGGCTTCACTGGCTTGGGTTGCGTCCAACTCCACCCCGTACGGCGTGCCGTCGGCGCGGCGGTACGGGTGCCCCAGGTACAGGCGCCGCGGGCGGACCTTGTCGCGAACGTACTCCAGGCTGGTGCGGTAGCCGTCCGGGTCCACATAGCCAGGGAAACCGTTGGCAGCACCGTGCACCTGGACAGCGTCGCCGACGAAGGCATCGTGTTGGCCGTCAATGACGTAGGCCACCGAGCCCGGTGTGTGGCCCGGAATAGAGTGGACCGACACCGTCACGCCGCCTCCAAGCGGGAGGGTCTCACCGCCGCGGACCAGCAAAGACGGCTCCATTTCCCCCGAGATAACGGCGTTCGCTGCCGCCACCTGTTTCTCTTCGCCCTTGGAATCGTGCAGATACTGCCCCCGGCCGGAAAGGTACTCCTCCACGTGGGCCCGGCGTGAGCGGAGAAGAGGTGCATCAGCTTCGTGGATGACCACCCGTGCGCGCCGCCCGGTGAGCTCCCACAGGGCGTGAGCGCCGCCGACGTGGTCGATGTGCCCGTGGGTCAGCAGGATCCAACGGACATCCTCGATCCGGCGGCCGATGGCTTCCAGCGCCGGCACCATGCCCTCCGCGGGCGAGGAGGCGATGCCCGTATCCACAATCGCCGGTTCCGGAGCGTCGATGTAGAAGCTGTACAGGCCAAACCGGCCCCAGGGGGACACCAAAGGGTGGACAGCAACCGTCATGGCCGCGCCCCCGGGTTGACCGCTGCACCGTTCAGGAAGTCGGCCGTCTCTTCGAACGCCCGGTAGAACTCCGGGATCCAGGAGAAGTTCTGCACGAAGCCGTGGTTGGCTCCGTCATAACGGCTGATGGTGACGGCGACGCCGGCCTCGTACAGCCTGCGTCCGTACAGTTCGCCTTCGTCCCGCAGGGGGTCGTGCTCGGCGGTGATGACCAGGGCTGCAGGGAGGCCGCTGAGGTCGTTGCGCTTGATCGGCGAAACGAGCGGGTGGGTGGGCTCGGCTCCGCTCTCCAGGTAGAAGGCGTTGAACGGCCTCAGCCCCGCCGTTTCCAGCCCGTACCCTTCTGCGTTTTCGCGCATGGACGGGTAGCGGTCCTCATCGAAGTCCAGGTCCAGGGAGGGGTAGAACAGGATCTGGTGGGTGATCCGGTCAAAGCCGTCGTCGTGGGCCTTGGCCGCGACGGCGGCCGCGAAGGTGCCGCCCGAGCTGTCGCCCGCGATGGCCAGGATTCTCCCATCCCAGCCCAGGCTCCTCCCCTGCTCAGCGGCCCATCGGACCACGCCGTAGCAGTCCTCAAGCCCGCCCGGGAAGGCGGCTTCCGGTGCCAGCCGGTAGCCCACCGAAATGACCTTGCAGCCCGTTTCCTTGGCCAGTGAGCGGGCCACGTGGTCGTGGGTGTCCAGGCTGCCCAGGAAGAAGGCCCCACCATGGAAGTACACCAACAGTCCATACGATTCCGCCTCTGCCGGCGTGTAGATACGGACGGGAACCTCGCCGGCCGGCGTCACCGCCGTGGCATCGTCGACGGCGTGAAGCGGCAGTCGCTGATCGGCGGGCGGGACGTGGGCTGCTTCGCCGGCACGCATGGCTGCTGGATCCAGCGGCGCGCCGTCAGGGGCAGGGAGGGTGCTGAGGACCTTGGCAATCTCGGGGTGGATGGTCATGGATCAGGCCTTTACTGGTTCTGCGGGCTGCGATGCGGGCTTTCGGGATGCTGGCTTCTGGGGTTTGGGCTTCTGGCCCGGGAAGACATCGTTGACTTCTTCCTCGCTCCAGCCCTGCCGGGAGATGCGCTGCAGTTCGTCGGTGACCGGCTTGCGGGTGGCCTGGAACAGGACCAGCGCCTCCTTGACCGAGCCTGCTTCCGCCAGGGCGTCGGCGAGCGCCCCCGCGTCTTCAATGGCTGAGTTGGCGCCCTGGCCCTGGTGGTGGAGCATCGAGTGGGCGGCGTCGCCCATCAGCACCACCGAGTCGGTGTGCCAGGTATCCACGGGGTCGATGTCGTAGACGGCGCGGACATTCACGCTGTCCATGTCCAGGCCGCGGGCGATGTCCACGATCCGCTCGTCGAAGCCTTCCACCGTCTTCAGGAGGTCTTCCTTGGTGATGGCCGGCGCCCACGTGCCGTCCGGGTTCAGGGCGGTAATGTCGAAGGACATCTGGTTGCGGTGGCGCAGCGGCAGCAGGTACACCTTGGTGCCTTTGCCGATGTACATGCGCAGGTTGTCGTCGGTCACCATGCCGTGGGCGTCGTCGGCGGAGATCACCACACGGTAGGCGTGCTCACCGGAGAACACCGGGCCCTTGGCGCTGAAGAGCTGCCCGCGCACTGAGGACTTGATGCCGTCGGCGCCCACCACCAGGTCGGCCTCGGCGGTCCCGCCATTCGAGAAGACAAGGAGTGAGCGGCCGCCCTTGTCTTCGATGGACTCCAGCCGGTGGCCCAGCTGCACCATGCCCTCGGGGAGGACGCCCAGGAGGGCCTCAATGAAGTCGCGGCGGTGGATGAGGTAGGTGTGCTTCTCTTCGCCGAATTCCGGCCAGGTATCCTTCATGATCGGGTCGCCGGCGGCTGTGAGGATCTCGAAGTAGTCGCTTGCGGAGCTGACGCTGGCGATCGTGTCGAAGATCCCCCACTGGCGGAACCGGGCCATGGTGGCCGGACGCAGGCCGATGCCGGCGCCGACCTCTCCCATCTGGGGAGCCTGCTCATAGACCTTGACGTCTGCACCGAGCAGGCTCAGCGCCTTGGCCGCGGCAGCGCCGCCGTAGCCTGCGCCGACGATGGCGATCTTGAGGTTCTTGAGGTCTTCAGCCTTCATTGGATAAGTCTCTTTCGTTTGCCAGGGCTGGGCCTGGGGAAGTGGGAGGGAGTGGTGGCCTGTCCGGTCAGGCGTGGAGTGACAGGAAGTCGGCCGGGTTGTCTTCGAGGAGGAGCTTCAGGGTGGCGTCATCGATGCCGGCGGCCCGCATGTCGGGGATCATGTCCTCGAAGATGTAGTTGATGGTGTGGCCTTTCACGCCCGGCCAGCCCAGCGGGCTGCAGTTGGCGTCGGCCGAGACCAGGAGCTTGTCCGCGTAGCCCTTGTTGACCAGCTTGACGAAGTGCTCCATTCGCTCGGCGCGCTTCCGGCCCCAGAAGGGCGGGTCCGGGAGCTCGAGGTCGTACCCGAAGGTGTCGAACCCGATCCGGCCGCCCTGGCCGTAGATCCAGTCATGGGGAGTGATGGGCGCGTTCAGGCCGTCGTCGGCATGGCCGAAGAGCACCCGGTCCAGCGGCAGGCCCTCTTCCTTGAAGATGCTCACCGCGGGTTCCGGATCGATGGCCAGGTGGGTAAGGATCGGGGCTCCGGTGGCGACGGCGGCACGCGCAGCGGCCCGGTAGATCCGTTTGTCCAGGTCCGTCATGTGTCCGCCGCGGCTGACACCGACCTTGATGACGCCGGCCTTGGCCCCCGTGTCACCGATACCCACGGTGATTTCATGGATGAAGACTTTGGCCAAGTAGTCCACGGTGGCGCGGGAGAAGTGCGGCAGGGCCGTGTCGCCGCCCACGAAGCCGGTGCAGGCCACGATGTTGACGCCGGTCTTGCGGGACAGGGACTTGTAGTAATCGATGTCGCGGCCGTTGCAGATGCCGGTGGCGTCCACCATGGTGCCGCCGCCGTACTCGCGGAACTTCCGGAGTTTCGGCACTGTCTCCCCATACGCCTGTTCGGGCGTCTTCCACCACCGGGTGTCCAGTTCGGAGCCGGGCATGCCGTAGCCGATATGTTCGTGGACGGCCACGATTTCCAGTTCTTCGGCCGGGATGGTTCCCAGCACCGTGTTGACCTTGCTCATGAAATCTTCCTGCTCATTCGTTCACCTGGGGGGTTGCAAGTTTGTAAGGGTGCAGGCGCGTGCTCAGCGGACGGCCAGCAGGTTGCGCGGGTTATCCACCAGGATGCGCCGGGCGTCCTCATCGCCCAGGCCGCGGGCCTTGAGGAACGGCACGAACGTGGCCAGGACGTGGCTGAAGGGCAGGTTGTACTCCGGCAGGCCCTTGGCCACACCAATGGAATTGCCGGAAAGGATGATCTTGTCCGCGTGGCCGGCGGCGATGAGCTCCAATACCAGTTCCGCGCGTCCGTGGTCGGTGAGGTAGTCGGGGTGGTCGTTGAGGCCCACATGGTCTATGCCCACGAAGGCGCCCCGTTCGGCCACCTTGCCTGCAGCGCCGGCAGCGTCGATGCGGTCAAGGCCGCCAACGAGCACCCGCTCCGCCGGGAGCTCCTCGTCCAGGACGATGTCCAGGTCATGCAGGGCATCGGCGCCGAAGCGGATCGAAACCGGAGCTCCGGTGTCCCTCGCGGCCCGGGCCGAGCCGCGGAAGAGGCTTTCCTCGGTGGGGGTCATGCCCGCCCGGTCCGCGGCCGTGGCCACGATGCCGGCAGCAGCGCGGCGCTCCACCCGGGGCACCACCATTCCTTCAGTGACTTCCTTGCCGAAGAGATCGCTGAACTTTTCGGCAGGCCAGGGGGTGGGCGGATTGGTTTGGGGCGTCAGGAAGTAGCCGCCGAGTTCCTCTTCCGGCCCGAGGCCCGTGGAGGCGATGATGTGGACGCCGGTGGAGCGCGACAGGGCCTCGTAGAGCTTGAGGTCGCGGCCGTGGAACATGCCTGTGCTGTCAACGATCGTCTGCCCGCCATGCCGGCGGAAGTCGGCGAGCTTTTCGGCGAGCACGGCGAAGATGTCCGAACGGTCCATGGAGACGTCGGGGGCGTATTGGGCTCCCGGGAGGACTGATAACAAGGCCTCGTGAACGGCGGTGACGCCCAGTTCCGAAGCGGAAACAGGGCCGAGGACCGTGTTGACGGTGCTCCGCTCTGTGGTGGTTGGGGCGTCGCGGGAATCGACGGCCATGTGATTGCTCACGAAGTTCTCCCTTGATCCGGGTGGCTTTTGCTGAAGGTCCCGCCGAGCCCTCGCTCCGTTGCGGTGTTGCCAGCATCACATAAATCTTTACATGGTGTCAAGAAAACTTTCATTATTAATTTTGCTTGACACTGTGTAATAAATCACTACAGACTGTTGGAAACACCACACCGGAACAAAGGAGTTTCGTCGATGACCCAAAGCATCTCCGTACCGAACCGCGGTTCGGTACGGGCCACCTTCATTGCGGCGTACAGCGCCGTGACCCTGGCGCAAATCACCAATGCCCTCCCCGGCGCCCTGAACGGCACTTTCGCCGTCGAATTCCGCACCTCAGGTGCCGGCCTGACCTGGATTGCCGGCATGTTCATGATGGGGATCGTCGTATTCGAGCTCAGCTGGGGCCTGCTGGGAGATCTTTTCGGCCGAAAGAAGCTGCTCTACGCCGGAGCCGTCGTCAGCGTGGCAGGCTCCGTCCTTGCCGCACTGGCGGTCAACACCGAAATGATGATCGCCGCCCAGGCGGTGGGCGGCATTGGGGCGGGCATCCTGTTCCCGATCTCGCTTTCCATGATCGCTGCGATCACCCCGGACCACCGTGCCAGGGCCAGGGTCATTGCCACTTGGGCGGGGTTCCTGTCGCTCGGGGCGGTCATTTCGCCCATGCTGGCGGGCCTGACGTCGCAGGCTTTCACCGTGGCCGGCCCCGTGGCGGGCGCCCCCAACATCTTCAGCGGGTGGCGCGTTGCCTATTACATCGCCGCCGCGATCGCCGTCGCCGTCCTGGTGATTGCCATCAAGGCAAAGGATTCCGCTGCCGCGGAGGGCCGTAAGCTCGACCTGCCCGGACAGGCCACCCTCGCACTCGGCCTGATTGCGGTGCTCTTCGCCACCGTGCAGGCGGTCGACGCCGGATTCGGCAGTGCCGAGGTCATCGCAAGTTACGTCTTGGGCGCCGCCCTCCTGGTTGCCTTCGTTGTCATCGAGGCACGCACCAAACAGCCACTCATCCACCTGTCACTGTTCAGGAACAGCGCCTACTCCATCACCGGCGTCGTGGCCGTGACGGGCATGTTCGCTTTCCTGGCCGTCTGCTTCAGCACCAGCGTCGCCGTCGGCGGCCTGGCACTGGCCGAAGCATGGAAGGTGGGGGTGCTGTTCGTCTTTATCCAAGGCCCGGCTTTCGCTTTCATTCCGGTGGTGGGTTGGCTTATCCACCACGCAGCACCGCGCTGGGTGCTCACGGCCGGCTTCGCCTTCATGGCAGCCTCCGCCTTCTGGCTTTCGTCATTTTCACTGGGCACGCCGGAAGCCTTCGGTGGCACCCCCTGGACCGCGTTCATTCCGCCGCTGTTGCTCCTGGGCATCGGCTTCGCGCTCACTGTCGGCTCCATCACCGCGGTGGCCATCAACACCGTGCCGCCGCAGCACATCGGCATGGCCTCGGCCACCACCAACCTGCTGCGTGACCTGGGCTTCGCCCTGGGACCTGTGATCGGCTCGGCCATCGCCTTCGGCATCGGCGCCTCCGTCTTCGCCGGACCCCTCGCCGGGATTCTGGGCGGAGTGGGGCTTCCCGCCGAGGCCGTCGCGGGGCTGTCCAACGTGCCGCCCCTGGGCTTCCTCTCCGGCTGGGACGGCGTCATTGCCCAGTTCACCGGCCAGGCAGCGGCCGGTGGAGCTCCCGCCCAGGCCGTTGACGGAATGGCGAAGGCCCTCGGCTCCGCGCAGCAGCAGATCCAGGGCGTTGCCGGAACCTCTCTGGGCCAGGGCTTCCAAGCCGTCTACCTCGCCGCGGGTATCGCCGCAACCCTCTCCGCCATCCTCACCCTCTTCATCTCCGCCCGTTCCTCGGCCCCCACCCTGGATGCCATCGCGGAGACCACCGAAGCCAATGCCGAGGCAGCGGTCCAGGCATAACCAAGCCGCGGCCTGCCCAGCCCGGGCGCCACCGCCCTCCAAACCTCAACCACCTTCCGCAAGGAGACAACTGTGAACCCCATTGAATCCGACGTCGACATCTGGGATGACGACATCACGGTGGACCCCTACCCCACCTACACCGCGCTGCGCGACCTGGGCGGGGTGGTCCACCTTCCGAAAAACGACCTCTACGCCGTCACCCGGTACGACCTCATCCGCGACGTCCTGGCAGACCCTGCGTCGTTCTCATCAACCACCCTCGGCTTCAACCCGATGGTGAACGAAGCCCTGCAGGGCACCTCGCTGGCCTCGGATCCGCCAGTGCACACCCAGCTGCGGGCCACCCTGTCGGCGAACCTCACGCCCCGGGCCCTCCGCGGCCTCAAGGTGACCATTGACGAGAAGGCGGACAAGCTGGTTGCCGAACTGGTGGCCACCGGTTCGTTCGAGGCCATCGATTCCCTGGCCCGGGCCTTTCCGCTGGACATTGTGGCAGACCTGATCGGCTTCAGCGGCCATGTCAAGGACAACATGCTGCGCTGGGGCCAGGCGGCCATGCAGGTGATCGGCCCGCTGAACCACCGCACCCAGGAAAGTTTTCCCATTGCCGGCGAGCTGTATGGATGGTGTTCCTCGGTCACCGCGGAAGACCTGGCCCCCGGGTCCATCGGCCGTGGAATCTTCGACGCCGAGGCACGCGGGGACATCCCGCAGGGGTCCGCAGGCCACATCATCCACCAGTACCTGGGCGCCGGCGTCGACACCACCATCGCGTCCATCGGCAACATCGTGGCGCTGTTCGGCCGCCACCCGGAGCAGCTGAAACTGGTCCGGGAAAACCCGGAGCTCGTTCCTGCCGCCTTCGCCGAGGTGCTCCGCTACTGGACTCCGCTGCACATTTGGGGCCGTACAGCCGTACGGGACGTCGAGCTCGGGGGCGTGACCGTTCCGGCAGGTGCCCAGCTGGGCATCCTCCTGGGCGCGGGCAACCGCGACCCGCGCCACTATGACAACCCCGACGTGTTCGATGTGACCCGCAACCCCGTGGATCACCTGTCCTTCGGCTACGGCCCGCACGGTTGCGCCGGACAGGGTCTGGCGCGGCTTGAAGGCCACGCCATCGTGGAAGCGCTGGCCCGGCGCGTGAAGTCCCTGACCTTGGGCGACGGGTACCGGGTTCCGAGCAATATCACCAGGAGCTTCGAACAGCTCCAGGTACTGGAGGTGGAAGCAGCATGAGGATCGAACTGGACCGGCCGCGTTGCGAAGGGCACGGACTCTGCGAGGAGGCCGCCCCTGCGCTGATGCACCTCGACGACGACGGCGAGCTGGTCATTGACTCCCCCGACGTCGACGGGGAACAGGACATCGCGGCCGCCAAGGCGGCAGTCCGCGTCTGCCCTGTGGCAGCCCTCAAACTGGTGGCGGCATGACGCTTCGCCGCATCGTCGTCGTCGGAAACGGCATCGCCGGCCTGACCGCCTGCGACACCCTGCGGGCGGAGGGCTTCGACGGCGAGCTGACCGTGGTGGGTGCCGAGCGCCACTCCCCCTACAGCCGCCCTGCCTTGTCCAAGGCGCTGCTCCACGGCGGCGACGGACTGGCGGCACACGAGCTCCCCGCACCCACGCATGGCGCCACCGAGCTGCTGGGCGCCAGCGCCGCAGGGCTCGACGCCGAGGCGCGGGTTGTGAAGCTCGACGGCGGCGGGGGCCTGCCGTACGACGGGCTGGTCATCGCCTCCGGTTCCCGTGCCAGGCGGCTGGGCGGCGGGTCCAAGCAGGAAACGGACGACGGCGACGGGTCCGGCGAGCTGACGCTGCGCACCCTGGAGGACGCGGTCCGGCTGAATGAACTGCTGGCCGCCCGCCCGTCGGTCATCGTGGTGGGCGGCGGCCCGCTCGGAATGGAGGTGGCTTCCGGCTGCCTGCACAGCGGCTGCGACGTCACCCTCGTGACCGACGGCGAACCGCTGGTGCGGCAACTGGGTGGCTACCTGTCCGGCATTTTCACCGCGGCGGCCCGCGCGAACGGGCTGCGGATCGTCAACGGCCCCAAGGCCCGGCTTATCCACTCCGGCACCGCCCCGAAGGTGGCGCTGGCTGATGGAACTGTCCTGGCAGCGGACCTGGTCCTCAGCGCGATCGGCGACGTGCCGAATACCGAATGGCTGGCAGGTTCCGGCCTGCTCACGGGCGGCGTCCTGCGGGCCGATTCCCGCGGCCGGGTCCGGCCGGACATCGTCGCGGCCGGCGACGTGGCATTCTTCCCAACCCGGCGGGGGCTAAGCCGCGTCCCCCTGTGGACGAGCGCCATCGACCAGGCCAAGGCCGCCGCCGTCGGCCTCCTCCGTGGCGATGACGCGCCGCCGCTGGAATTCCAGCCCTACTTCTGGACGGAAGGCTTTGGACTGTCACTCAAAGCGGTGGGCTTCACGCCGGTGCACGGGGCGCCGGATTTTCGGGAACAGGGCACTGACGCCGGATCCACACTGCTGCGGTGGGAACACGCAGACGGTTCCGGGACGGCTGCGGCCATCAATTACCGCATCCCCATCCCCAAGTTGCGGCGGCTGGCGAACACCGGGGCGCACGCCGCCAGGCCGGCAGAACCCGTGACGGCCTGACGCCGCCGGCCCCGGCTCCAGTAACCGGCTCCAGCGCCCGGACGCCACGTTAGGATTGACGCTATGCCATCGCTGCGCGAAGCCCAGAAGCAGCTGACGCGCGACACCATCGTGGAACGGGCGCTGGAGCTTTTTACCGAAAAGGGCTACGCCGCAACCACGATCGACGAGATCGCCGCGTCAGCCGGAACCACCCGTGTGACCTTTTACGCCTACTACCCCGCCCGGGCGGATTTGATGCGGGACTTCATGGCCCGGGTGAACGCAGTCCTGGAGCGCGCCGACGGGCCTGACAGTGCATCCACCGCCGCCGATTTGGTGGCGGTGGTCCGGGACGGCAAGCTCGCCGGCATCCTCGCCTGGCTGGAATCCCGTGCCGTGCTGTGGCCGGTGTTCCGCCCCTACCTGGACGTGCTGGACGAGGCCGCCGCAGTGGACCCCGAGGTGCGGGCCATGGTTGAGGGCTGGCATGAGGAGGTCATCTCCGACATGGTCCGCGGCATGCAGCTCGCCGGCCGTTTCGCAGCGGAGACGCACCACATCCGCGGCACCCTGGCCTTCACGCAGCTCGACTACGTGGCCACCCTCTGGACGCGCCGGAAGCTCGAACCCAACCGCGAGCATGCGCTGGAAGTGCTCGCCGACAGCTGGTACCACCTGCTCTGCGACGAGGGGTAAGCGCAGGCTAAACCCGTTCGGTGATCCACGCCCCCAGCTCGGCGGCGGTTGCCGCGGTGATGGCGTGGCCGCCGGGGTCTTTGCGGGCATGGGTGCTCGCACCGGAGTCCCCCAGCAGATAGTCCCAGGTCCGGTTCAACAGCTCGGCCGGGATGACGGTGTCGGCTGCACCATGGGCCAGGAACACCGGAGCCCCGGCAAGGCGGTCCGGTGACGTTGGGACACCTGCCTCAAACGGCAGGGTCCCGTAGAGAATGACCGTGCCGGCAAACCGTGCGGGATCGGCCAGCAGCAAACCGCCGGCGAACGCTGCACCGCCGCTGAAGCCGACCAGTATCACAGGCCGTCCTGCCGGTGCGAGCGGGTCAAGCCAACCCCGGAACCAGGCCATTGTTTGGTCCAGGGACTCGGCCACAGGCCGCCCGGTCCCGCGGTTTGCGAACCAGGCATACCCGCCCCCTGCCGGAATTGGCGCGCGGACAGCAGCGTAGGAAGGTCCGGCAGGAAGGTGATCGGCCAGGCCGATGATCCCTGCCTCATCGGATCCGCGGCCGTGCAGCAGCACGACGAGCGGACGGTCGGGCTCGTCGGGGTGTTGCCAGGCGACGGTGGGTTCGGCGAACGGAGCGTGCATGAGTTTTTCCTCGGTGTCGTTGGTGCTAATAGGTCCGGACGGGCGCGGGGGCCTGGATTTCGCGGTTGACCGCGGGCATGATTTCGGTGGCGAGCAGCTCAATGGACCGGGCCGTCTCGGCGAACGGCATGCCGCCGAGCCCGATCTGGGCCATGTAGCGGCTGGTGCCCAACGCCTCGTGGATGGCAAGCAGTTTCTCCACCACCTGCTGCGGGCTTCCCACCAGGAGGCCGCCGCCGGGCTCGGACCAGTCGTCGAAGGTGGAACGCGGGAAGTGGTCCACGGGACGCGGCATGTTCTGTTCGAAGTACGCCCGGTAGTAGGGGTAGAACGTATCGCGGGCCTGCTGTGATGTGGGGGCCGCGTAGAAGTGGCCGCCCGCACCCACCTGAAGCGCAGCTGCATCATGCCCGGCTTTGGCACCACTGTGCCGGTACAGCTCCACCAGCCGGCGGAACCGCTCCGGTCCGGAGAGCAGCGCGACGAAGAGCGGCAGGCCCAGCCGCCCCGCCCGGGCGAAGCTTGCCGGAGTGCCGCCGACGCCCACCCAGACGGGTAGTTTCTCCTGCAGCGGCCGCGGGGCGATGTCCATGCCCGAGATGGATTGCGTCAGCGTCCCCCGCCAGTCCAGCCGGGCGTTGTCCCGCAGTTCCAGCAGCATGCGCAGTTTCTCGTCGAAGAGGGCGTCGTAGTCTGCGGTGTCGTAGCCGAAGAGTGGGTAGGACTCTATGAAGGCGCCCCTGCCGGCGATGATTTCGGCACGGCCGCCGGAGACCAGGTCCAGGGTGGCGAACTGCTCGACCAGGCGTACGGGATCCTGGGTGGAAAGCACGGTGACGGCGGTACTCAGGCGGAGGTTGGTGGTTTCCCGTGCAATGGCGGCCAGCACGATCTCGGGCGCAGACAGGGCGAAGTCGTGGCGGTGGTGCTCGCCCAGGCCCAGGAAACCAAGGCCTGCCTGGTCGGCCAGTTTGGTCAGTTCAATGATCTCCGCCAGCCGTTGCCGGGGCGAGAGGGCTTGGCCTGCTGCATTGCGTGACAACTCGCCAAAGGTAAAGATTCCGAAGTCCATGCTTTGTTGAACCTTCAACTTTCATGCTTTATTCCCCACGCGCGAGGCGGGCGTACGACGGCGGGAGCCAGCCGCCGTCGTACGCCCGCCTTAGGAAGCGGTGCTCAGGCCTCCACGAGGCTGGCCTTGGCCGGAACCTCGGCGGGAGCCCCGGGCTCGCCGCGGCCGTACAGCCAGTCGTTGTACTGGAAGTTGTTGTCGCCGCGGCTCTTGAACAGCATGTTCCGGAGCACGCGGGCCACGCCGTCCACGTGCCAGGACTCGCCCCAGATACGGGCTGTGCGCTGGACGCGGGCGGTGCGCGCTGCGCGGGTTTCGTTGAACTCGCGGAAGGCTTCCTCCCACGCACCGGCGTCGATGCCCTCAGGCGTGAAGACCTTATTCTGTGCGACGTCCTGGAGCACCGCCGCGTCCTCCAGCGCCTGGCACGCACCCTGCGCCAGGTACTGCAGCATCGGGTGGGCGGCGTCGCCGATCAGGGCCATGCGCCCGGACACCCAGTTCTCGATGGGATCACGGTCGTACATGGGCCAGCGGATGCCGGTGGCCAGGTTCTTCAGCGCTTCCTGCACGGCAGGGACGCAGCCGGCGTAGGCTGCCTGGAGCTCGTCCACGCCGCCATACTGCTCTTCGCCGCGCTCAAACGATGGGGACTTGAACACTGCCACGGTATTGAGGAGCTTGCCGGCCCGCAGCGGGTACTGGACCAGATGGCAGTCCGGGCCCAGGTAGACGATGACGTCCTCAAGGTCGGCGGCAGGGGTCTCCGCCGTAATGGGCACGGTGCCGCGGTAGGCCACGTAGGCCGAGTTGACCGGGCCGTCGTTGGCAACGGTGGCGCGGAGGGTGGACTTCAGCCCGTCCGCTGCCAGGATGGCGTCGGCTTCGAACACTTCACCCTTGGCGGTGTAGGCGCGGGCCCGGTCGCCGTCTGTTTCCACTTTCTGCACCAGGACGTCGTTCACCAAGGTGACGCCGGCTTCCTGGCAGGCCTCGAGCAGGATCCGGTGGAGGTCGCTGCGGTGGATCACCACGTAGGGGGCGCCGTAGCGTTCCTCGAACTCGCCGCCCAGGGTCTGGCGGGTCAGCTCCTCCCCGGTGACCGCGTCGCGGAACACCAGGTGCTTGGGCTGGACGCCGATTTCGAGCGCCTTTTCGAGCAGGCCCCAACGCTTGAGGACGCGGGAGGCGTTGGGGGCCATCTGCAGGCCTGCGCCCACTTCGCCGAAGGCCGGTGCCACTTCCACGAGGGTGACGTCGGCGCCGTTTTCGCGCAGGGCCAGCGCTCCGGCGAGGCCGGCCATGCCGCCGCCCACCACGAGGACGTCGGTGGAGGCTTTGACGTTAGACATTGGAAACTCCTACTGCTGTTGATTTCTTGATTTTGATTCCGACTGCTGCGATCAGGACTGCTGCCGCGGCGGCTGCTCCGGCAAATGCCAGGAAGTTTGAATTGACGCCCATGCCGGCTGCGAGCAGGAGCCCGCCCACCTGCGGTGCGGCCACAGCACCGATGCGGCCCACGCCAAGCGCCCAGCCAAGGGCGGTACCGCGGAGGTGTGCAGGATAGTGGCTGGCCACGGCGGCGATGATCAGGCACTGGGTGCCATGCGTTCCCACGCCGGCGAGCACCAGCATGAAATAGACGACGGCGACGGGCGGCCCGGTCACCAGGACCACCAGGGCGGCGGCTGCTACGGCCGCTGCCGCAACCGCCGTGGGAATGGGCCCGAACCTGGTACCGGCCCAGGCGGTCAGCACCGAACCCGCCACGGCGCCCAGGTTGAGCGCCAGCGCGAACGTCAGGGCCGAGCCCAGGTTGTAGCCGGCCAGCTGCATGAGGTTGGGCAGCCAGGTGCCCAACCCGTACCAGGCGAACAGTGTCACCAGGGTGCCGATGGCAAACAGCAGGCTGATGCCGAGGTAGGGCGCCCGAAGCAGGGACCCGAAGCCCACGGCTTCTTTGGCGGTGCGGCCCCCGTCCACAGCGGTGCGGCCGGGCGCCAGGGTCTCCGGCAGGTAGCGGATACCCAGCGGGATCACCACCACCAGGGCGACGACGGCCACCAGGAACATCACGGGCCAGCCGAAGGCCGGGATCAGCGGGATGCCCACCAGTGCGGCGATGGAGCCGCCGATCGGAACCCCCGACATCATCAGGGTGGCGATCGTGGACCGCCATTTCTGCGGAACCAGCTCGGCTACCAGGGCATTGGCCGAGGGCACCAGGCCACCCAGGCCGATGCCGGCCAGCAGCCGCAGGCCGCCGAAGACCGGCGCGTTGGGCGCGAACGCGCAAAGGATGGTGAAAACGGAGAACACGACGGCGCAGCCGATGATGGTGCGCCGGCGGCCCCAGGTATCGGACATGCGGCCGGCGAAAACCGCTCCGATCATCATGCCGACGAAGGCCATCGACCCGATGGTTCCGGCGGTGGCCTTGGTCAGGCCCCAGCCGGTGTCGTTGATGAGCGAGCCCTGGACCGTGCCGTAGACGATCAGGTCGTAGCCGTCGAAAACGACCAGCAGCCAGCACACCAGGACGGCGAGCACGGAAGACCGGGAAAACCCGGAAAGGCCTGCGCCCGGAGCGGGGGCGGCCGGACGCTGCGGCGCTGCAGCGGAAGTTGTGTGATTCATCCCACCACTGTGCTGGCAGCCACACCCTGGTGCACATAAGATTCTGTCATGCAGAATCTGCCCGCCCGGCGGAAGCCCACCTACTCCATTGAGGCGGTGGACAACGCCCTGCAGCTCCTCCAGATCCTGCGGGATGTCGGCAGCCTGCGGCTCAAGGACGCCGCGGCGGAACTGGGGGTGGCTCCCTCCACGGCGCACCGGCTCCTGGCCATGCTGGTGTACCGGGGCTTCGCAGTCCAGGACGAAACGCGCCGCTACGTCCCCGGGCCTGCCATGGGCGCCGGGCCGGCGGGGTTCAGCTGGACGCGCCAGCTGCGGGACATCTCACGGCCGCACATGGAGGTGCTGTGCGCGCGCACCAACGAGACCGTCAACCTCATGATCCGGGTAGGCACCAAGGTCCGATTCCTGGACACGGTGGAAAGCGGCAACATCCTCCGCGTGGGTGACCGGCAGGGAACCCTGCTCCCGGCGCACAAGGCCTCGGGCGGAAAGGCCATCCTCGCCGAGCTGGATCCCGCCGTGCTCGAGCAGCTGTTCCGCAGCCCCAACGCCGAGCTGGCCGGCGACTACATTGCCGACGCCGAATACCCGGCATTCCTGCGCGAGCTTGAGTCCGTGCGTGCCAACGGTTTTGCAGCGAACTTCGAGGGCACCGAGGAGGGCATCAGCGCGTTCGGGATGGCCCTGCACAACGGCAAGGGCATGGTGGTGGGTGCGCTCAGCGTAGCCACCCCGGTTGCCAGGTTCAGGCCACTGTTCGACGCCGGGCTGGTGGGCGTCATGATGGAAACCCGCCGCCAGCTGGAGATGGATATCGCGGCCAACCCGACGGACGCGGCGGGGAGCCTCTGATCCACCGCCGCGAACGTCCCAGGGTGAATTCTGCCAGCCAGAATATGCTGGGGATCACAGCCCGCGTTCCCTAAAGTCGAATCCACGTCGCAGTCAGTCCGCACGCAAGGAGAAGGCCAGTGTCGATCAGCGCTGAAAACCAAACACACGAGTCCGTGGCGCAGGAACACCATGTTCCCGAGCCGACGCCGGAGGAGGCTGTTCAGCTTGAGCAGCTGTACCAGGACTTCAATAAGGAGAACCTGATTCCGTTGTGGACGGAGATCGCCGACCTGATGCCGATGGTCCCGTCCCCGAAGGCGGTGCCGCATGTGTGGCGCTGGGATGACCTGTATCCGCTGGCCGCACGTGCCGGTGACCTGGTGCCCGTGGGCCGGGGCGGGGAACGCCGGGCCATCGCCCTGGCGAACCCGGGCCTGGGCGGTACCCCGTATGCCACCCCCACCCTGTGGGCTGCCATCCAGTACCTGGGCGGCCGGGAGACTGCTCCGGAGCACCGCCACTCGCAGAACGCCTTCCGCTTCGTCGTTGAAGGCGAAGGCGTGTGGACCGTGGTGAACGGCGACCCCGTGCGGATGTCCCGCGGCGACTTCCTGCTCACCCCGGGCTGGAACTTCCACGGCCACCACAACGACACCGACGAGCCGATGGCCTGGATCGACGGCCTGGACATCCCGTTCGTGCACTACGCCGACGCCGGCTTCTTCGAATTCGGCACCGAGCGCGTCACCGACGAGGCCACCCCGGACATCTCCCGGTCCGAACGGCTCTGGGCCCACCCCGGCCTGCGCCCGCTCTCCGGCCTGGAGAACACCACAAACTCCCCCATCGCCGCCTACAGGTGGAAGTACACCGACGCCGCCCTGCGCGAACAGCTGCTCCTCGAGGATGAGGGCCACCCTGCCACCGTTTCCCAGGGGCACGCCGCCATCCGGTACACCAACCCCACCACCGGCGGGGACGTCATGCCCACCATCCGCGCCGAATTCCACCGCCTCCGCGCCGGCGCCTGGACCGAGACCGTCCGCGAAGTGGGCTCCAGCGTCTGGCAGGTCTTCGAAGGCACCGGCACCGTAACCCTGAACGGCGAGACCAGGGTCCTGGCCAAGGGCGACCTGTTCGTGGTCCCGTCCTGGGCCGCCTGGTCGCTGCAGGCAGAATCCGAGTTTGACCTGTTCCGGTTCAGCGACGCCCCCATCTTTGAGCGCCTGAACTTCAACCGCACCTACATCGAAGGACGCACCAAGTAATGAAACTCCTCACCCTCCGCCTCGATAA
The DNA here is from genome assembly GCF_014639275.1 of Arthrobacter liuii. Classification (GTDB taxonomy): domain Bacteria; phylum Actinomycetota; class Actinomycetes; order Actinomycetales; family Micrococcaceae; genus Arthrobacter; species Arthrobacter liuii. Next base: position 31,117 of record NZ_BMFW01000016.1, read on the forward strand.
CGGCAAGAGCACCGCGGCGGTCCGCCAGGACGGCGACACCCTCACCGAAATCCCGGGCTTCGCCGACGTCGGCGCCCTGCTGAAGGACCCTGCCTGGGAAGCCACCGCGAAGGCGGCCAACGGCGCAACGCACCCGGTCGCCGGCGCCGACCTCGCCGCCGTCGTGCCCTCCCCGGGCAAGATCATCTGCGTGGGCCACAACTACCGCAACCACATCAAGGAAATGGGCCGCGAAGTCCCCGAGCACCCCACCCTGTTCGCCAAGTACGCCGAATCCCTGATCGGGCCCAACGACGACCTGGCCCTGCCGCAGGAATCGGACACCGTGGACTGGGAAGCCGAACTCGCCGTCGTGATCGGCAAGGCCGGCCGCCGCATCCCCGAATCAGAAGCCGCCGGGCACATCGCCGGGTACTCCGTCCTGAACGACATCAGCATGCGCGACTACCAGTTCCGCACCATCCAGTGGCTGCAGGGCAAGACCTGGGAGAAATCCACCCCGTTCGGCCCGGCCCTGGTCACCAAGGACGAATTCACCGCCGGACCGCTGATGACCTCAGCGGTGGACGGCGAAATCCAGCAGAGCACCCCCACCTCGGACCTGGTGTTCACGCCCGAATTCCTGGTCTCCTACATCTCCACGATCATCACGCTGAACCCCGGCGACGTGATCGCCACCGGCACCCCCGGCGGCGTAGGCCATGCCCAGGACCCCAAGCGCTACCTGCAGGAGGGCCAGGTCCTGGTCACCACCATCGAGGGCCTGGGCCAGCTGACCAACCGCGTGGTCAAGGAGGCCTGATGGTTGCCCGGCACGACCAGACCGCCGATCCCGTCCTGCTCGAAGGTCTGCTGCAGGCGAGGCGCGGCACCGCGTTCTTCGCCCGCAAGCTCAACGAGCTCACCGACGCGGAACTGGACGGGGACTCGCTGCTGCCGAGCTGGACCCGCCGCCACGTTGTAGCGCACGTGGGCTACAACGCCCGGGCCGTCGCGCGGCTGGTCGAATGGGCGGACACGGGGGTGGAGACACCCATGTACCCCTCGGCTGAGGTCCGCAACCACGAAATCGACTTCGGCGCCACGCTGAGTCCCATCGCGCTGCGGAACCTCTTCGACCACTCCGCAGTCCACCTGAACGTCGAGTGGCGCGACCTGCCCGCGGACAACTGGCACCACAAGGTCAAGACCGTCCAGGGCCGGACCGTCCCGGCAGAAGAGACCGTGTGGATGCGCACCCGGGAGGTCTGGGTACACGCCGTGGACCTGGACAACGGGGCCACCTTCACGGATATCCCGGAACCCGTGCTGGAACGCCTGCTCATGGACATCACCGGCGCCTGGCACGCCCGCGGCACTGACGAGGCCCTGGTGGTCGAGGTCACCGGCCAGGCCTCACCGCTGACCTTCGGCGACACGGCCTCCGCCTCCCCCACCGTGGTGTCCGGCTCCCTGCCGGCCATCGCCCGGTGGGCCACGGGCCGGGGCACGGACGGAACCACGGCAAAGCGCGACGGCACATCATTGACCCCGGCGCCGCCGGCACCGGCCTGGATCTAGGCAGGCGCCAGGTTCCAAAAGCAGTCCAGCGATACAGCAGGCGAACGACGGCGGGACTTCCCGCCGTCGTTCGCCTGCTTTAAGTTGCGTCCCGGCAACGCCAGCGCCGGCTACAGCGCCGACCAGCCGCCGTCCGATGCCAGGACGGCGCCGTTGACGTTGGTGCCATCGTCACTGAGGAGGAAGGTGATCGACGCGGCGAGCTGGGCGGCCGTGGCCGGTGCCGGGATGTTTGCCTGCATCAGCGGGCCCAGGCGTTCCGCCGCCATCTGCGATCCCCAGTTGGCCACGATGTTCGTAATGGTGGCGCCGGGGGCCACGGCGTTGAAGCGCAGGCCCCTCGGTCCGTACATCACGGCAGAGTTCTTGGTCAGGCCCACCACTGCATGCTTCGACGCGGTGTATGCGGCGCCGGCGGCGGAACCCCGCAGCCCGGCTTCGGAGGAGACGTTGACCACCGACCCCGACCCCGCCTCCAGCATCAGCGGAACCACAGCGCGGGTGAGCCGCATCAGGGCAGTGACGTTGATACGGAAGACACGGTCCCAGGTGTCGTCATCAAGATCGTGGACCGGTGCGAATTTGTCCATGATGCCGGCAACGTTGGCCAGCGCGTCAACCCTGCCCCCGGCAGCGGCCACCACGGCGGCTACGGCTTCTTCCGTGGAAATGTCACCGGCGACCGGAACCAGGTCCAGTTCCGCGTTCTGCTCCACCAGCTCATCCAGCCGCTCCTTGCTGATGTCTGCCGCAACTACCCGGCCCCCTTCCCTGGCCACGCGCAAAGCCGTTGACTTTCCGATGCCGGACCCGGCACCGGTGACAATGACGGTCCTGCCGGCGAACCGGCCAGGGGTAATGGTTTCCTGCCATGAAGCTTCGTTGCCCATGATGTCCTTCCAGCACGAGGTGTTTTGCGAACGTTGTAACGCTGAAGGCCGGCATCCGGTGGATGCCGGCCTTCAGCGTTCCTGGCTAGACCTGGTCGGTGCGCTCGCCGCCCTTGTGGCTGCCGCTCCGCAGGTTTTCCTGGACCTTCCCGAACAGGTCCTTGATGGTGGACTCCGCGTTGGTGATGACGTCCACCGGAACGTAGACATCATGGTTTACCGGCAGGTCGTACTCATCCTTCAGGTGGGTTCCCCCCGCGACCCCGGTCAGGGACAGGTAGACCATGGCCTCAGTCCGCGCGATGCCGGCGAGTTTGCCGAAGACGACAGTGAACTCGTTCGGCTGGAAGCTGATTGTCTGGCCAATGTGGGTGCGGCCCAGTTCACCGGCGGTAACGACCTTTTCCGACTGGCTTCCGGTGTAGTCCATGAACTTCTCCTTCGATCGCCAACACGTACGCAGGCAGTCTAACCCTGCCCCCCATGCCGTCACAGGGCCCCTGCTGGAGTGCCCGGACGATTGCCACAACTGCACAAGGCCGGAAACCGACTGAAAGGCCGGTAGAATCTGGAAGGCTGGAGCCTTGGTTCCAGCCTTTAACCGGAGCCTGCCCCGCACTCGGCAGGGGCCTTCTGACGGCGGGAGGAGCAGCCATGCATGGTTCCCTCCCCCGGGCACCCTTCCACGTCCTCCGCGCCTCGGCCCTGGCGGCCGGCACTTTGGCCCTCGCAGCCGGCGCCCACGTGGCCGGCGGAGGCCGGCTGCCCGCCCCGGGAATCCTCCTTGCGGCGCTGGCACTGACCGCGCTGGCCAGTACCGCTGCCACCCGGCTTCGGCTCTCTTTCCCCGCCCTCGCCGCGCTCCTGGGCGGTGGCCAGTTGGTCCTGCACGAACTCCTCACTGCCTTCTCCGTACCCCTTCCGGGCGCGGCAACCGTGGCAGCGCCAAACCACCCGCACAGCGACAGCCTGGTTGCCTTCCACGGGCTGGCTCCCCTCGCGGAACACCTCAGCCCCGCCAACCCCGGGCTGGCACCACTGATGCTCGGAGCACATGCGGCGGCAACACTGGGCTGCGCATTGCTACTCGCCAAGGGCGAAGCTGCCGTGTGGGCACTCGCCGGCTGGCTCCGGCCCTTCACCGGACTTCCCCGGCCCGTGGGACCAACCCCTGCTATCCGCCTGGACGGACTGTTCAGGGACACCCCTTCGCGCCGCTCCCCCTGGCGCAACCTTCGCCCGGACAGCCGGCGCGGCCCGCCTTCCGCCGTCGTGCTTCCCCTTTAAAGCCCGGCTCCGGCCTTCCGCCCAGCGCCGGGGACCATACTTTGCACCCTCCTTCCGAGGCGTGCGCCAGAAAGGCAACCATGACAACCCCCTTCCTTCACCATGCCCTGACAGCGTCCGCAGCCGCCGCAGGCTCCGCTGTGCTCCTGCTCGCCGCCGCCGGCGGCGCCTCCGCGCACGTTGGCGTGACACCGGATAAGACCGACGCCGGCTCCTACGCCCTGCTGACGTTCGGAATTCCCCACGGCTGCGACACGTCCCCCACCACCAAAGTGGCCATCACGCTGCCGCAGGAACTGAACGATGCGCAGCCCACCGTCAACCCCAACTGGACCGCGGAAAAGGTGACCGAACAGTTCGCCGAGCCCCGGAAACTCCCGGATGGTTCCAGCATCACCAAACGGACCAGCCAGATCGTGTACACGGCCAAAACACCGCTGAGCCCCGAACTCCGCGACGCCCTGGTCCTTTCGGTGCACTTGCCGGAAACTGCCGGCACCACCCTGCACTTCCCCACGCTGCAGACCTGCGAAAGCGGCCAGACAGACTGGTCCCAGATCGCCGCCGACGGCCAGGACCCCCACGACCTGAAGACCCCGGCGCCCTCAATCACCATCACCGGGGCGGCCGGCGGGGACGGCCACGGCGCCTCGGCGCATGGCACCGAACAGGCTGCCGCCGTGACCGACAGCGGCGCCGATGTACGCAGCTGGACCGGGCTGGCCGCCGGCATGGGCGGGCTGGTGCTGGGCGGGGCGGCCCTGTTCCGCAGCAGGGGCGGCCGCCGGGCGCCGGTGCAGGACACGGCCGGCAAAGGTCCGGCCGTAAACCAGTAGCGCTTTTGATGCCCGGATCATCACGATCCGGGCATCAAATTGCTGCTACTGCATGTGGCTCGTTGACGCGGGGAACGGCTACCGCGAAGGTGGTGGCATGAGGTCTCAGAAAATTTCCCAGGGGTTGGTCATGACGACGGCGGCCGCAGCGGCGGCACTGCTGCTCACCGCGTGCGGTCCAAGCCAGCCGCAGTCCCAGGCGACCACGTCGCCAGCCACCGGACAGGCCAGCCAGTCCCCCACGTCGTCGGCGTCAACGCCGCCTCCGGCGTCTTCGGCGTCTTCGGCGCCGGCCACGTCGACGCCAGGGTCTCCTGCCCCTTCCACGACTGCCGCCGGCGCGCCCGGCCTGTGCAAGGCGGCCGGGCTCACCGCAGCAACCGATGCCTCCGGTGGCGGTGCTGCCGGCAGTGTCTACATGAAGCTCAACCTCACCAACAAGGGCGCGGAGCCCTGCATCCTCAAGGGTTTCCCCGGCGTCTCCCTGGTGGCCGATGCCGCCGGCGCCCCCATCGGCGCTCCGGCCGCGCGGGATGATTCCGCTGGTGTTGCCGACGTCCTGCTGGCCCCCGGCCAGACCGGCACTGCCGTGCTGCGCTACACGCAGGCCGGCAACTACCAGGGCTGCGCGGTGGTGGACGCCGCCGGCTACCGGATCTACCCGCCGGAGGACACCGACTCGCTGTTCATCCCGCAGCCCACCAGGGCCTGCAGCAACGCAGAAATCACGTTGCTCAGCATCGGCGCGTTCCAACCTGCCTAAGCGCGGGAACCCACTCCTGGCTCGACTGAAGGCGGCCCGGCAACCACGCCGGGCCGCCTTCCGGGCTGTTTGGGCCGTCGTCGGGCGTTCCCAACGCCAGCGTCATAAGTACACTGATAAAATCCGCCGCGGATGGAAGGGCCCCATCACGGACCCATCACGAGGACGGCCCGTCAGGGCCCTGGACCGGAGGCAGGTTGGACTGGCATGACCTCGATATGGCTGGACCGCAGGGAGACCTTCACCTCTGATCCGTTCGAGCCGGAGACCAGGTATGACACGGTGGTGGCGGGCGCCGGCCTCACCGGGCTGGTCACGGCACTGTTGCTGGCCCGGTCCGGGCAAAGTGTGCTGGTGCTGGAGGCCCGTTACCCGGGGGCCGTGACCACCGGGAACACCACTGCGAAAGTAACCCTGCTGCAAGGAACATTCCTGTCCCAGCTCGCGCGCCAGTATTCGCAGAAACAGGTGCAGGCATACGTGGACGGCAACAGAGAAGGACAGGCGTGGCTGCTGCGCTACCTGGAGGAACAGAACGTTCCCTACCAGCGCCGCAACGCCTACACCTACGCCGCGTCCGCCCAGGGCACGGAGAAGCTGCGCGAAGAGATCAGCGCGGCCGGGACTGCAGGGCTGGACGTTGATTACGTGCGCGACGCCGGGTTGCCGTTTCCCGTCCACGGCGCCGTCCGCCTGCGCCACCAGGCCCAAATCAACCCGGTGGAGGTCCTTGACGCACTCGTGGCGGATATCCGCAGCCGGGGCGGACGCATCGTCAGCGGTGTGCGGCTCCGCGATGTGACCGGTGATTCTCCAGCGGCCGTACGGACCGACCGGGGCAGTGTCAGGGCGGACAAGGTGGTCCTTGCCACCGGCATCCCGGTCCTGGACCGCGGCCTGTATTTCGCCAAGCTGACGCCAAGCCGCTCCTACGCCGCCGCACTTGAACTGCCGGAGGACCAGGCACCGCCGCCGGGCATGTACCTCTCGGTTGAACAGCCCACCCACTCCCTTCGCGACTACCAGGTGGACGGCAGGAACCTGCTGCTCGTGGGCGGGCACGGGCACCACGTGGGCCGGACGGACTCGGAGAAGGCGCACCTCACCGGCCTGCTCGAGTGGGCCTGGCAGCACTACCCGGGCGCGGTCCCCACGCACATGTGGTCCGCGCAGGACTACCTTCCCACCAACCTCATGCCTTTCTTCGGCAAGCTCCCCCGCGGCAAAGGCCAGATCTACTTCGGCACCGGCTACAACAAGTGGGGAATGACCAACGCCGTCGCCGCCGCTCTGGGCATATCCGCAGACATCCTGGGCGGCCAGGTGCCCTGGGCGGACACCATCCACCACCGCATCACGTCACCTGCCGGTGCGTTGTCCGCCGTCGCGCTTAATGCCGGAGTGGCGGCGAGGCTCGCCTCGGACTGGGGAAAGGTGACCGCCGAGGGACGGAAGTTCGACGGTCGGAAACGGGGCACGGACCAGCCACCGGTTCCTGTTGCGGCTGGTCCTGCTGCGGAACAGGGCGGCGCCGTCCCTGCTGCACCTGTCCCGGCTGCACCTGTACCGGCTGAAGGCCAGGGCAAGGTGTACCGCGAGGGTAACCGGCCGGTGGCAGTGTCCACCGTGGGTGGAAGCAGCTGCCGACTGTCTGCAGTCTGCACCCATCTGGGCGGCATCCTGCACTGGAACGACAACGAACAGACCTGGGACTGCCCCCTGCACGGGTCGCGTTTCACGAACGAAGGCAAGCTGCTTGAGGGCCCGGCCACCAAGGACCTGCCGACGGCGGGAAGTGCTTGAGCAGGGATCGGTAAGCAGCGGGCCTGAAAGCTGGCCGTTGGTGGCCGGAACCCGGGTGGTGGGATGTTCGGCTTCGGGCGGAACCCCGGCCGCTCCCGGGGGTGGGTGTCAGTGCCTTGCGGCATGATGGAGGCATGAACCAGGAACAGCGTCCTCCCGGCGGAAGTGATTCCGGCGCGGCCGCCCCCATGGGTCAGTTCAGCCGGCCAACCAGGGACTGGTTCATGGGCGCGTTTTCCGAGCCGACCCCTGCGCAGGCCGGGGCATGGAACGCCATCTCGTCAGGATCGCATGCGCTGGTGGTGGCCCCCACCGGTTCCGGAAAGACCCTCGCAGCCTTCCTGTGGGCCCTGGACCGGCTCCTGGTTTCGGAGTCGGAAGCCCCTGCTCCTGCCAGTGCTGAGCCGGCACCGAAAGGGAAGCGGACCCGGGCTCCGAAGCGCAAGACCCGCGTCCTCTACATTTCGCCCCTCAAGGCCTTGGGTGTGGACGTGGAACGGAACCTTCGGTCCCCGCTGATCGGCATCACCCAGACGGCAAAGCGGCTGGGACTTCCCGCGCCGCTGATCACGGTGGGGGTCAGGTCCGGGGATACGCCCGCCGCCGACCGCCGTACGCTCTTGAGCAACCCGCCGGACATCCTCATCACCACCCCCGAATCACTGTTCCTCATGCTCACCTCGAAGGCCCGGGAAACCCTCGCCGAGGTAGACACCATCATAATCGACGAGGTCCACGCCGTGGCCGGGACCAAGCGCGGGGCCCATCTTGCCGTAAGCCTTGAACGGCTTGACGCGCTGCTGCCTAAACCCGCGCAGCGCATCGGGCTTTCCGCCACGGTGGAGCCCCGGGAACTCGTGGCGCAGTTCCTCGCCGGTTCGGCACCTGTGGAAATCGTCGCGCCGCCGGCCAGGAAGAACTGGGACCTCACGGTCTCCGTGCCGGTGGAGGACATGTCGGACCTGCAGGGCGCGGCGGGGGCGTTCGATTCCGGCCCGGCATCCGGGCTGCAGCCCCACGCGTCCATCTGGCCGCATGTGGAGGAGAAGATCGTGGACCTGGTGCTGGCCAACCAGTCCACCATCGTCTTCGCCAACTCCCGGCGCCTGGCCGAACGCCTCACCGCGCGGCTCAACGAAATCTACGCCGAACGCCAACTGGTTGCCGTCGGCGGCGGGTGGGATGAGCCCGGTGCGGACGGGCAGGCGGGCACCCCCGGCACTTTGGCGGGACCGCCGTCGGGGATTCCCGCATCAACCGCCACGCCCGCGCACATGATGGCGCAGGCCGGAAGTTCCGCCGGCGCTGATCCGGTGCTGGCCCGCGCCCACCACGGTTCGGTTTCCAAGGACCAGCGTGCGCTCATCGAGGACGACCTCAAGTCCGGCAGGCTGCGGTGCGTGGTGGCCACGTCGTCCCTGGAGCTGGGCATCGACATGGGCGCGGTGGACCTGGTGGTGCAGGTGGAGTCCCCGCCGTCCGTGGCCAGCGGCCTGCAGCGGGTGGGCCGCGCCGGGCACCAGGTGGGCGAGATTTCCCAGGGTGTCCTTTTCCCCAAGCACCGCGCAGACCTGGTCCATACGGCCATCACGGTTGAGCGGATGCTGGACGGCAAAATCGAGCGGCTAAGTATTCCTGCCAACCCGCTGGACATCCTGGCCCAGCAGACCGTGGCCGCCACGGCCCTGGGCAGCATTGATGTGGAGGAATGGTTCAGCACCGTCCGGCGCTCTGCACCCTTCACTTCCCTCCCCCGGTCGGCGTTCGAAGCCACCCTCGACCTGCTGGCGGGGCGGTATCCGTCTGACGAATTCGCCGAGCTGCGGCCCCGGATCATCTGGGACCGCAACGCCGGCACCATCGAGGGCCGGCCCGGCGCCCAGCGCCTGGCCGTCACGTCCGGGGGCACCATCCCGGACCGCGGCCTGTTCGGCGTCTACATCATCGGTACCGAACAGGAGGGCTCGGCCTCCCCCTCGGAGGACGGGAAACCGGCACGGGCACCGAAAGGCGGCCGCCGCGTGGGCGAACTCGACGAAGAGATGGTCTACGAGTCCAGGGTGGGCGACGTCTTTGCCCTGGGCGCCACCAGCTGGAAGATCGAGGACATCACGCACGACCGCGTCCTGGTCTCCCCCGCGTTCGGACAGCCCGGCAAGCTGCCGTTCTGGAAGGGCGATTCGCTGGGGCGGCCGGTGGACCTGGGCCGCGCCCTGGGTGCGTTCGTCCGTGAGCTGTCGGCGTCCGACGCCGGCCCTGCCACCGAGCGCGTCAAGGCCAGCGGGCTGGACGACTTCGCCGCCAACAACCTCATCCAGTACCTCAGCGAGCAGAAGCAGGCCACGGAGGTGGTCCCCAGCGACACCACTCTGGTGGTGGAGCGGTTCCACGACGAACTGGGCGACTGGCGGGTCATCCTGCACAGCCCGTTCGGCATGCCGGTACACGCGCCGTGGGCCCTCGCTGTGGGGCAGCGGCTGCACCAGCGCTACGGCCTGGACGGCTCGGCGATGGCGGCCGACGACGGCATCGTGCTGCGGGTGCCCATGATGGAGGACGAGCCGCCCGGCGCCGAACTGTTCCTTTTCGATCCTGAGGAGCTGGAGCAGATCGTCACCGCCGAGGTGGGCGGCAGTGCCCTGTTCGCGTCGCGGTTCCGCGAGTGCGCTGCCCGTGCGCTCCTGCTGCCCCGGCAAACCCCCGGCAAACGCCAGCCCCTGTGGCAGCAGCGCCAGCGGTCCGCCCAGCTGCTGGACGTGGCCCGGAAGTACCCCACGTTCCCCATCGTGCTGGAGACCGTGCGCGAATGCCTGCAGGATGTCTACGACCTGCCGGCTTTGAAGGACATCGCCGCTTCCGTGGAGCGGCGGGAGCTGCGGATCCTGCAAACCACCACGCAACAGCCCTCACCGTTCGCAAAGTCCCTTCTTTTCGGCTACGTGGCCCAGTTCCTCTACGAGGGCGATTCCCCGCTCGCGGAACGCCGCGCCGCGGCCCTGGCACTGGACTCCACGCTCCTCAACGAACTGCTGGGCCGGGTGGAGCTGCGTGAGCTCCTGGACGCCAAGGTCATCGAGGCAACCGAACGCGAGCTGCAGCGGCTAGCCCCGGACCGGCGGGCGCGCGGGGTGGAAGGCGTGGCGGACCTGCTGCGGCTGCTGGGCCCGCTCGCCCCTGAAGAAACGGCAGCGCGGCTCCAGGGTGTTCCTGTGGCGGGGCTGGACGCCGCGGCGGTCGATGCCACCGAACCTGAGGCTGAGCCTGCCGGCACCGGGCCCGTCGAAGCCGCCGCCACCGTGGAAGAAGCCGGGGCCCACCTCGCTGCGCTCCAGCGCGCCAACCGTGCCATCAAGGTCAACATCGGCGGGGTGGAGCGCTTCGCCGCCGTGGAAGATGCAGCGCGCCTGCGCGACGCCATCGGCGTGCCGCTGCCCATGGGTGTGCCGCTGGCCTTCATAGAACCCGTGGCCGATCCCCTGGGTGACCTCGTCTCCCGGTATGCGCGCACGCACGGCCCCTTCACAGCAGCCGAAGCCGCAGCCCGGCTGGGCCTGGGCGTGGCAGTGGTAGGCAGCGCACTGAAACGCCTGGCGGCGGATGGCCGCGTGGTGGAGGGCGAGTTCCGGCCCCACGTCACCCCGCCTGAGGCCGTACCACCGGACTCCGCGCGGCAGGAAGACTCCTCCGAGGCTCCCGGGCGTGATGCGGCAACGCAGCCCACTGACGTACTGGCGGGACCTGCTGCCGGCGAGCATGCACCCGACATTCCGCACTCCATCGCCAGCGAATGGTGCGACGCCGAGGTGCTCCGCAAGCTCCGCCGTCGTTCCCTGGCCGCCCTGCGCGCCGAAGTGGAGCCGGTGGACGGCGCCGCCTACGGTCGCTTCCTGCCCGCATGGCAGCACGTCCGGACCCCCGGCGGCGGCCGCGGGCAGCCCTCACTGCGGGGACTGGACGGCGTCATCACCGCCATCGACCAGCTCTCGGGGGTGCCCGTTCCCGCCTCGGCGTGGGAGCCCCTGGTGCTGGCCTCGCGGGTGTCCAACTACCAGCCGGCCATGCTGGACGAACTCATGGCTGCCGGTGAGGTCCTCTGGTCCGGCGCCGGGGCGCTGCCCGGAAACGACGGTTGGATCAGCCTCCACCTGGCGGACTCAGTGGAACTGACGCTCAACCCATCGCCCGAGTTCGAACCGGGGGACGCCGGGCAACGGCTCCTCGACCACCTGCGGACCAACGGCGGCGGGTATTTTTTCCGGCAGCTGACCGAGGTGGCGGGCGGCATGGACGCCGTGCTGGGCGACCAGGAAGTGGTGGCTGCGCTGTGGGATCTCGCGTGGGCCGGCAGGATCACCGGGGACACGTTCGCACCGGTCCGGGCCCTGATTGCCGGCGGCCACACCGCCCACCGCCAGGTGGCCCGCGCGCCCCGGGCCAGGGCACCGCGGCTAAGCCGGCTGGGCCGTTCGCACGGCACCGGCCTGATGGGATCCCCAGGGCTGGCCGGCGGCCGGTACGGACCCCAGGGGGCCGCCACCCCGCCCACTGCCGCCGGCCGCTGGTCCGCCCTCCCCGACCCCGAACTTGACGCCACCATCCACGCCCGCGCCACCGCGGAACTCCTCCTGGACCGCTACGGCGTGGTCACCAGGGGCTCGGTCATGGCGGAACAGATCCTGGGCGGTTTCGGACTCATGTACAAGGTCCTGGCCCGGCTGGAGGAGGCCGGCCGCTGCCGGCGGGGCTACTTCATCGAGCACCTGGGTGCCGCCCAATTCGCTGTTCCGGCCACTGTTGACCGGCTTCGCTCCTACTCCGAGGACACACAGCTGGCCAAGGCAGAACCCGTGGCCCTGGCCCTCGCCGCCACCGATCCCGCCAACCCCTTCGGCGCCGCCCTCCCCTGGCCTGCGCTGCAGGACGACGCCGGCACCGGCCACCGGCCAGGCCGGAAGGCGGGGGCGCTGGTGGTGCTGGTGGACGGTGCGCTGGTTCTCTACGTGGAACGGGGCGGGAAGACCCTTCTGGCGTTCAGCGATGACGACGCCGTCCTGGCGGCGGCAGGTGTGGCGCTGGTGGGCGTCGTGACCCGCGGAGCGGTGGACAAGCTGGTCATGGAGAAGGTGAACGGGCACGGAATCCTTGATACCCGCGTTGCAGTCGCCTTGAGCTCCGCCGGCGCCTACTCCACGCCGAAGGGACTGAGGATCCGTGCCTGAGGGGGATTCCGTCTGGCGGGCAGCCCATCAGCTGCACCAGGCCCTGGCAGGCCAGACTTTGCTTGCCTCCGATTTCCGCGTGCCCCGGTTCGCCACGCTGAACCTGGCAGGCTGGACCGTCGCCGAGGTAATTCCCAGGGGCAAGCATCTGCTGATGCGCGTGGTGGGCCCAGACAAGAAACGGCTGACCATCCACTCGCACCTAAAGATGGAAGGCGCCTGGCAGGTCTATCCCCCGGGCGGCAGGTGGCGGAAACCTGGTTTCACCGCACGGTGCGTGCTGCGCACGGCTGCGGCAGACGCCGTCGGGTTCTCCCTTGGCATTGTGGAAGTGGTGGCAACAGCCAACGAAGACTCCATCGTGGGGTTCCTCGGCCCGGACCTCCTGGGCCCGGACTGGGACCTCGACGAGGCGGAACGCCGCATCCGGTCCCACCCGGACGCTCCCGTGGGCGTGGCGCTGCTGGACCAGCGGAACCTTGCGGGCATCGGCAACATCTACCGCTGCGAAGCGTGCTTCCTGTCCGGGGTCCATCCCGCCACGCCCGTCTCGGAAGTTGCGGACGTACGGACTTTGATGGCCGATGCCAAGCAGCTCCTTGAGGTCAACCTGGGGCCCGGCCGCCGCGTCACCATCCTCAACGCCCGGGGCATGCCGGTGGGCCGGATGGCAGGCAGGCCCGGCTACTGGGTCTACGGCAGGGAACGCCAGCCCTGCCTGAAATGCGGCACGCCCATCCAGCGAGGCCTCCTGGGCAAGCCGAACGGCGAGGAGGAACGCGACATCTACTTCTGCCCGAAATGCCAGCCGGCGCCGGCCTGACCTCCGGTCACCGGGCAGCGTTCAACAGTTAGCGGCGCTGGGTTCCTTGGTGGTTTTCGGCGCCACCGGCTGGACCATGAAACGCGGAAGCAGCACGTGGACCAACGGACCGATCGCCAGCGCGTAGACCACCGTACCCACGCCCACCGAACCGCCAAGCAGCCAGCCGGCCGCCAGCACCGTCACCTCGATGAGCGTACGGGACAACCGGACGCTCCAACCCGTGCGGCGGGCCAGGCCGGTCATCAGCCCGTCGCGCGCGCCCGGACCAAAACCGGCGCCGATGTAGCAGGCCGAGGCGACGGCATTCAGCAGCACAGCCCCGGCTAGAAGGCCGATCTGGCCGGCAAGGTGGGACACGGCAGGGATCAGTGCGAGTCCGATGTCTGCGAACACGCCCACCAGCACCGCGTTGCACAAGGTTCCAAAGCCTGGCCACTGGCGCAGCGGAATCCAGAGCAACAGCACCAGGAAACTCACGATGATGACCACCAGGCCGATGCTCAGCCCGGTGTGGTTGGCCAGTCCCTGATGGAAGACGTCCCACGGGTCCAGGCCCAGGCCGGCACGGATGAACAGGGCCAGGGAGATGCCATACATGGCCAGGCCGGTGGAAAGCTGGAGGAGTCTGCGGGTCATCATGCAAACACCTTCCCATTCGACTGGCATGCGATTACATATCCAGTTTGAGATACTGGCCTCATGGCTCCTTCACTTGGCGCAGCAGCCCTGTCCCGCCTGCTCGGCCCGTGGAACCGTGGGTCGGGCCCGGCTTACCGCGGACTCGCGGACGTTCTGCGGCTCCTCATCCTCGACGGGCGGGTACCACTGGACACCGCACTGCCCAGCGAGCGGTCCCTGTCCTCGGCACTGGAAGTCAGCCGAACGACGGTGACTGCCGCTTATTCGAGCCTTCGGGAACAGGGGTTCCTCAGCAGCGGGCAGGGCAGCCGGGGCCGGACCCGCATCCCGGAGAACACTACGTTCGGACGCGCGCTCTACGGTCCACGACCCGCGGCCGGCGGCGCGCAGGTCGCCCCGGGCCTCACCGCGCCGGAGGGGCTGGTTGATCTGGCCTACTCGGCACTGCCCGCCAGCGGTGAGGTGGTGCACCGGGCGTTCGCGGCGGCCCTGACGGAGCTCCCCGCGTTACTGCCGGGATTCGGATACGACGCGCTGGGACTTCTGCCGCTGCGGCAGGCCATCGCAGACAGGTATTCCGCCGCCGGAGCACCCACCCAGCCAAGCCAGATTATGGTGACCTCCGGCGCACAGCATGCATTGACCATCATCATCCGCGCGCTGGCAGACCGGCAGGACAGGATTTTGGTGGAACATCCCAGCTACCCCAACGCACTGGACGCTGTCCGCGCCGCCCACTGCCGCCCGGTCCCGGTAGCGTTCACGGACAACGGCTGGGACCTGCCCGCGCTTGAGTCCGCCCTGGCCCAGCAACGTCCAACGATCGCCTATGTGATCCCGGATTTCCACAACCCCACGGGCATGATCATGCCCGACAGCCAACGCCGAAGACTGGCACGGGCGGCCGCCGCGGCGGGAACGGTCCTGGTGGCAGACGAGACCCTCCGCGAACTCAACCTCGACGGCGTTCCCAGCACTCCCATGGCAGCCTTCGGCAAAACCGTTGTGTCCATCGGATCGCTGAGCAAGTCCCACTGGGGCGGCCTGCGTACGGGCTGGATCCGGGCGTCGGAGCCGATGATCCAGCGGTTTGCATCCACCCGGACGGCGCTGGACCTGGGCGGCCCGGTCATGGAGCAGTTGGCGGCAGCCCACCTGGTCAGGGCCCTGGATGAGCCGCTGCCGGCATTGCTGGACATGCTGCGCGGCAACCGCGCTGCACTCCTGGCCCTGCTGCAGGATCACCTGCCCGAGTGGGAAACTGCAGTGCCGGCCGGCGGCCTGTCCGTTTGGTGCCGGCTCCCCACACCCATCAGCACGGCGCTGACCGTCATCGCCCCGGACTACGGGATCCGGCTGGCGGCGGGGCCGCGGTTCGGGGTGGGCGGCGCCTTCGAACGCAACCTCCGGCTGCCGTTCACGCTTCCGCCGGAGAAGCTGGAGGCGGCCGTGCTGGCGCTCAAGGCTGCCAGGGACAGGCTCGACGCCGCTCCCCAGCTCCGGCGCTCGCTGACCCATGCCCCCGCCGTCGCCATTGCCTGACCGCCGCCGCAAACGCCGGAACGGTGCCAAAACGCCGTAGCGGAACGGCGTCCCCGCAGCATTCCAGCGATCCCGGCAGTTGAAGCGGCAATAGGAATGGCGGGACCGGGCCGGAGCTACGCGTAGACGCGCTCCAGGAACCCGCCCCAGGCCTTCGCAGTGGCGGCGGGATCACCGGCACCGCTGAAGTCGTGCACCGTCATACCCACCGGGGCGCCGAAGGCGTTGCGGCCGAAGAAGCGGTACAGGACGTCCGGGGTACGCAGGCCCACGAAGTGCTCATTCGCGAAGTCCACCTCGCCTGACAACTTCCCCACGCCGTCGAGCTCCACGTCAACGGCGGATCCCCGGCCGGCAGAGCCGACGCCCAGGGCGTCGCGCAGCCGGGTGAAGCCGTCCGGGGCCTGGGACGCGGCAGGGGCCTGGATGTCGGTGAACACCACGGGCCGGCCGTCGAAGTACTGCAGGTACTGGCCCAGCGTGTGCAGGTAAAACTCCGTGTGCCGGCTGGCGCCGTCGTACTGCCCGTCCCAGTCGTCCGTGAAAATGCCGCTGTGGACGTAATGCAGCCGGGTGCGGCCGCCGTCGAGCGCTTCCAGCACGTGCTCGAGCTGGTTGAACCAGCCGTCCGGCCCGTCCATCCGGGACACCAGGTGGTGGGGGTACTCCTCGACGGTCCTGACGGCCGGCCACTGGTCCGTGGGAAACATCCAGGCTGGCGTCCCGTTCGTAACGGCTTCCCATACCCGCTCAGGGGTGCCGGGGAGCTCCGTATCGTAAACAATCTCGAAGTTGCGCTTGTCAGTCATTTGTCCTGTTCCTTGCCTGGGTCGGATTCGTTGCTTGCGATGGGGGCACTGGCTTCCTTGAGGGCCGGGTGCAGCGCCACGACGAGCCGGTGCCGCCGGCCCCGTGACGACGCGCCGCCGTCGTGGTACTTGTCCACCAGCCGCGTGACCTCTACGCCGAGTTCTTCGGCGAACGCAGCCCGGTCAGCGGCGGAGCGGAAGGTGATGTCACCGTCAATGGCGAAGGTGGCCAGCTTCTGCCGTGCAGCGGCAGCACCGGCTATCAGCGTTCCCATTTCCTGGACCATGCGGCCCGCGAGCGCCAGCAGCCAAAACGCGGAAAAGCGGTCGGCGAACCGGCGCGGATCCGGTGAGACTGCGGCCAGCGCGGAGGGTGAGATGAGGTATGAGGCCGCCGTGGCCTGCAGGATCCGCTCGGTCACGTTGCCCTTGCGGCGCTCTTCCACCAGCTCCACCAGCCCATGCCGCTCCAGCGCCTTCAGGTGGTAGTTCACCTTCTGCCGCGGCAGGCCCACCCGCACCGCCAACTGGGTGGCCGAGCCCGGCTGGACCAGCTCGCGCAGGATCCGGGTGCGGATGGGGTCGAGGGATATCTCGGCAGCTGCCGGGTCTTCGATGACTGCGATGTCCTGCATGCCTCCATTCTGGTCACCGACAAAATTTATTGTCAAGAAATATTTATCCGTCGGTTTTATCCCGCTCCTTATGGCCGCAAGGCTCCCGGGACCCCGCCGGTAGAATGGACCGGTGATGCAATCCCCCCTTCCCGTGCGCGACGGCGTCAACGCCACCCGCCTCCGCCTCCCGGAAGAGGGGCCGTGGGACACCGCAATGGACTACATGATGCACCGCTGGGGGCACATCGATCCGCAGGGCATCGAGGAAAGGTTCGACGCCGGCGAGATCGTTGGCGAGGGCGGCGTACCTTTGGACCGGACAACGCCGCTGCAGGACCACACCTTCATCTGGTACTACCGCACGCTGCCTTCCGAGACGCGGCTGCCGGTGGAGATCAGCATCCTGCACCAGGACGAACACCTGCTGGTGGTGGACAAGCCGCACTTCCTGCCCACCACGCCGGGCGGCACCTACATCCAGGAATCCGCCCTGGTGCGCCTGCGGAACCAGCTGGACCTGCCGGACCTGATTCCCATGCACCGGCTGGACCGGATGACCGCCGGCGTCCTGCTCTTCTCCACCAATCCCCTGACGCGCGGCAAGTACCAGGTGCTCTTCGAAAAGCGGCAGGTGCAGAAGGAATACGAGTGCATCTCCGCCGCCGCGCCCGCACCGGGGCACCCCGCCGTCGAATTCCCCGTGGTGGTCCGCAACCGGATGACCAAGTCCCGCAGCTACCTGCTGGCGGAAGTCATCGACGGCGAACCGAACGCGGAAACCAGGATTGAGCGTCTGGAAACGTTCGACGGCGGCCCTTCGTTGGGTGCCAACGGCACCACCGAACGCCTCGCCAGGTACCGGCTGGAGCCGCATACCGGCAAGACGCATCAGCTGCGGGTCCACATGGCCTCATTGGGACTGGGGATCGTGAACGACGCCTTCTACCCTGACCTGCTGGACAAGGCCCCGGACGACTACGCCAAGCCGCTCCAGCTGCTGGCCCGCGGCATCAGGTTCGTGGATCCGATCTCCGGCAGGCCCGTGGAGTACCGCAGCAGCATGGAACTCAGCGAAGCGGTCCCAGCACGTCCTTGAACACTGCCTCCACCTCCGCGGTGTGCAGCACGAACTCCACCAACTCCAGGCCGCTGGCCGGATGCGAAGCCCGGAACCCTTCAACCGCGTCGAGTGCCGCCTGCGCCACGGCCGCCGCGCCCCACCCGTAGGCCCCCGCACCCACTGCAGGGAAGGCAAGCGCACCGGCATCCAATGTGTCAGCCAGCCGCAGGCTTTCGCTGAAGCAGGACACCAGGAGCGCGCGGTTGGTTTGTCCCGCATGGCGGTTAGGCCCCACCGTGTGGATCACCCAGCGGGCCGGCAACCCGAAAGCGGGTGTCGCCACCGCCGCCCCGGTCTGGAGGCCGTGCGGCAGCCCGGTGGCGCGCAGCTCCCGGCAGGCAGCCAGCAGCTCCGGCCCGGCTGCGCGGTGAAGCGCCCCGTCCACTCCCCCGCCGCCCAGCAGTGACGAATTCGCGGCGTTCACCACCACGTCCACCCGCCGCCGCGTAATGTCACCCTGCAGAACCGAGATCCGCATGCCGCCAGTTTCCCAAGTGCGGTACGTTGTGGCAATGGACTTCGGCAGCGTTGACAGCTGGGGGGCGGCCCTCTACTTCTGGGTCATCCCGCTGGTGATCGGCGACGCCATTTTTCCCCCCATCCCATCGGAGATGGTGGTGATTACCGGTGGCGCACTGTCGGCGGATGGCCGGGCCAACGTGTTCCTGGTGCTTGTACTCGCCGCCGTGGCTTCCTGGCTGGGCGACATGGTGGTATTCCACCTTTTCCGCCGGCGGCTGAGCCATGTGCTGGACCGCTGGAAATGGGGCCGGCGGGTCCACAGCGGTATCCACGCGGCGCTGGCCAAGGCCGGCCGTTCCTCCACCTACGGGACCATCATCGGCGCCCGGTTCATCCCCGGCGGCCGGCTTGCCACGTCGGCAGCGTCCGGCATTGCCAACGTGTCCGTCCGCGGCTTCGGGCTGTGCGCCGGACTGGGGGCGGTCCTGTGGGCCTGCTGGCTGGTGGGGCTTGGCTACTTCACCGGGTCAACCACCAAGCTGCCGTTCTGGGCCAGCTCCCTCATCGGCGTGGCCGTTGGGCTGGTGATCGGCGCCGTCGTAGGGATCATCGTGACCCGCCGCCGCGGGGACCGGTCCCCGGTCGAGGATGAGCCCCTCCCCGACGCAGGCTAGACAGGCAGCCACTTGCCGCGGCTGCGCCGCAGCACGCTGAGCGAACCTGTCAGCGCAACGCGTTCGACGGCGTCGCGCATCATCGCTGCCGACTCCAGCGCCTGTTGGTTCTCGCCGCTGTACTCGGTCGCCTCAACCAGGAAGCGCAGGTTCAGCTGCGCCACGCCGCCGGCGAGCTGAAGTTGGTGCGCCTCCACGTGGTGGCGGGTGCCCAGCGCCTCAACGGCCGCGTCCATGACGGCCTCCGGCGGATTGCCCGGCCGGAGCCCGGTGATTTTGAGGCGGGTCTGGAACGAAGGCATGGCTCCAACCCTATCCAACCCGGATGCCCGGTCAGCAAACGGGGTTTAGCCGGTATTGCGCAGGCCCGCCGCCACCCCGTTGACGGTGATGAGCATGGCCCGCTGGAGGCGTTCGTCGATTTCCGCTCCACTGATATCGGCTTCGGTCCGGATGCGGCGCAGGAGTTCCACCTGCAGATAGCTGATGGGGTCCAGGTACTGGTCGCGGATTTCCAGGGACCGTTTCAGTGTGGGCTGTGCATCCAGGAGCAGGTTCTCGCCGGTCAGTTTGCGGACCTCGGCCACCGTGAGCTCAAACTCTTCGCGGATACTGCGGAACAGGTGGTGCAGCTCCTCGGGAACCAGGGTGGCCACGTAGTAGCCGGCAATGTCCATGTCCGTCTTGGCGAGCGTCATTTCCACGTTGGACAGCACGGAGCGGAAGAAGTGCCAGTGATCCATCATCTCCACCAGCTGCGCCGAATGCCCGGCCTCCCGGGCGGCCTTGAGTCCCGAGCCCACGCCAAACCAGCCGGGCACGATCTGCCGGGACTGCGTCCAGCCGAACACCCACGGGATGGCCCGCAGGCCGCCCAGTCCGGCGCCGGAGTCGGGGCGCTTGGACGGGCGCGAGCCGATGTTTAGCGATCCCAGCTGCTCCACAGGGGTGGAGGCCATGAAGTAGGCGGGCAGGTCCGGGTGGTCGATCAGCTGGCGGTAACGGTCAAACGCCGCGTCCGAGATGGCCTCCATGACGTGCCCGTAGCGTTCCCGCTGGTCCTCCGAGGTCCGCGGGTCGCGGTGCAGGGCCGAACCCTGCAGCACCGCGGCCAGTGAAAGCTCCAGGTTTTCGCGGGCGAGCTCCGGCAGGGAGTACTTGTCGGAGATGACTTCGCCCTGCTCGGTGAACTTGATCTCGCCTTCCAGGACCCCATGGGGCTGGGCCAGGATGGCATCGTAGGTGGGTCCACCGCCGCGGCCCACGGAACCACCGCGGCCGTGGAACAGGCGGACGCGCACGCCATGCTTGGCGGCAACGTCCCGCAGCTTGCGCTGGGTCTTGTGGATTTCCCACTGGCTGGTCATCACGCCGGATTCCTTGTTGGAATCCGAGTAGCCCAGCATCACTTCCTGGATGTCGCCGCGCAGCCGCACCAGTTCACGGTAGGAGGGGTCGGACAGCAGCTGGTCGATGATCTCGGCAGAGGCCCGCAGTTCCTCCACCGTCTCCAGCAGCGGGGCGAAGCCCAGCTTGGCGTAGGGCTTGTCGCCGAAGAGGTTCACCAGGCCGGCTTCGCGGGCCAGCACGGCGGCGGCCAGGACGTCGTCCGCGCCGCGGGTCATGGAGATGATGTAAGTCTCGATGACGTCCGGACCGTACATGCGCAGGGCGCGGCGGATCTCGCGGAAGACATCGTAGGTGCCGTCGGCGGCGCCCTCGAGCTTGATCGGGTGGCCGGAAAGCGGACGACGGGAGGCCAGTTCGGAGCCCAGCACTTCGAAGCGCTCTTCACGGCTCAGTTCTGCGTACCGCAGCCCGGGGCCGCCGATCCGGTCCATCAGCTGCCCGACGGCGTCGTGGTGGTGGTCTGCGTGTTCCCGGATGTCCAGGGTGGCCAGGTGCAAGCCGAAGGAGGCGATGGCGCGGCGGACCCGGGCCAGGGAGCCGTCCGCAGCCAGGGCGGCGGAATGGTTGCGGAGCGACAGTTCCAGCAGGTGCAGGTCCGCCAGGAGTTCTTCGGTTCCGCTGTAGTCCCGGCCGTGCTCGTGGTTGGAGTTGGCGGCAACCCGTTTGCCGGTGTTGATCAGCTTGGCCTTGATGCAGGTGAGCTTGAGCCGGTAAGGCTCCTGGGCGTTCAACTCCAGGACACGCTTGTCCAGGCCGGGCAGCTTCTGCAGGTCCTCATCAATGGACTCAAGAAGCGATTGGTCAGCACCGGCGAGGGCCGTGGAGTTGGACAGGATGGAAATCAGCTCATCGATCATGCCGATGCTGATCCGGATGGCGCTCTGGTTCTGGATCTGCAGGATCTCGCGGGTCACCGCGGCGGTGACGTTCGGGTTGCCGTCCCGGTCACCGCCGATCCAGGAGCCAAACCGGATGGGGGCGTCCTTGGAGGCGAGGGTGACGCCGTGCTCGCCCAGCAGTTCGGAGAGCTCCGAAAGCATTTCCGGCATGGCGTCGGTGAGGATGCCGCCCAGGTAGTAGATGGCGTTGCGGGCCTCGTCCACCGGGGTGGGCCGGACCTGGCGGAGTTCGTCGGTCTGCCACATCTGGTCGATGATTTCGGCCAGCTGCCGGTCCTGCCGGCGCCGGGCCGTGGAACCTTCGGCGGTGTGCTGGGACAGGACGTCGGAGAGCTTCCGGATCTTGTCCAGGACCGAGCGGCGGGAGGCCTCCGTGGGGTGGGCGGTAAAAATGGGACGCACGTCCAGCCCGTTGACGACCTCCTGCAGCACGTCCGGGCCGGCCTGCGCGGCAATGTCCGCCACGGTCTTGGCCAGCCAGCCGTCCTTTTCGGCGCGGGTCCGCAGGCCTCGGACCCGGTGCACTTGCTCGGCGGCGTTGGCCAGGTGGAAGTAGAACGCAAAGGCGCGCACCAGGTCGGTCGCCTGCTCGATGGGCAGGGAGCCGAGCATCTCGCGGACCTGGGCAACGACGTCGTGCGCGCTCCATGGCCCCGTGGCGTGCGCACCGCCACGCGCTGCTTCCTTGGATTCCTTGGTCAGGAGCCGGACCTGCTCAACGAGGTCCAGGAGTTCCGGTCCGTGCTGGCGGACCAGCGATTCGCCCAGCAGGGTGGACACACGCCGGACGTCCGCGCGCAGTTCGGAGGCAAGATCGGTTTCGGGAGGTGTTGCAGTGTGAGCCATTGAAACAATCTTTCGAGGGATTTGGACTTGGCCCGTACACTGCGCTGGATACTGTGAGCCACGTTACTAGCTAAAGATGCTACCCCCGGACCGGCGGCTCAGTGGAATCCGTCTCACAAGATGTCGCGGTACCCCACGTGGCGTTTCACAGCGTCCAGCTCCGCCCGGAGCTTTTCCACCTCGCCCTGCCAGGCCGCAGCCTCGGCTCTACGACGGCGGGCCTTCCCGGCCTGCACGGCAGCGGCTGCAAGCGCCACCGGCACCGAGATGGCCGTGGCCCAGCCGGCGGCTGCGAAGAAGTCCAGCGCCACGGGCAGGGCGGCGCGGAAGTCGATGAAGTCGTTGACCCCGCCGGCCATGCCCGCCATGGCCCCGTCCAGGGGCTCCAGGAACTGGCCCACCACCGGGGTCCCGGAAAGCGCGGGCGGGGCGAGCTTGGGCTGGCCGTCCCCGCCCCACCGCCCGTCCGCAAGATGGTTCAGCACATAGATGCCGGCGCCGGTGTTTGCTGCCATGAAGACAACGACGGCGGCGAGCGCCGCAAGGTCGGCCCGGCGGCGGCGCCACACCATTGAGCCCGCGCCGGCAACCAGCGCTGCCATCCAGGTGAGCGCCGCCAGCCACTCACGATTCATTCCGGCAAGGATGTCCACTCACCCATTCAACCCCGGCGGACCACCTTGAACGTGAAATCCGGGGTTCCCAGCGCGCCGAACAGCCGCAGCCAGAGCGGCAGCACCATCTCGGCGCCGCGGGCGGTGGTGATGTCGCCGGGGTCGATGATGTCCCGGTGGCCCAGCGCCTCCAGCAGGCCTGCGGTTTCGCTGGGGTCCCGGGCGCCGGCCGGAACAAGGGGAATCAGGGGCGGAATGAACATGCGCGGCCGGCGGTTGTAGCGGGGGCATACGCAACCGGAAGGAACCATGACCACCACCCCAGCCGCCAAAGTCGAACGCTGGCAGCGCTTCCGCACCAACCGCGACAACGCCCTGGCAACGCCGCACGGCTGGCTCACCCTCACGTCCTTCCAGTGGCTCGAAGACTCGCCTGGCGCCGTCGACCTCTCCCCCGGTCTGTGGTCAACGGACGGCTCAGGCACCACGGCGTTCCTCACCGCAGCGGCGTCGGACGGTCTGACACTGGTGGAGACGGGGGAAAAGGTGGACGGCACGGTGTCCGCCGTCCTTGCGGACGAGGAGTCACTGATGTGGGTGCAGTTTGGTGGCCCGGACGGGGACCAGGTGGTAGTTGAACTGGCCATGCGCGGGGGCCGGTACGCCATCCGTACCAGGGACGCGGCCTCGCCGGTTTTTACCGGCTTCGACGGCGTGCCCACCTACCCCTACAACCCTGGCTGGGAGGTGACCGGCCGGTTCGAGCCCTACCCTGCGCCGGTGGACGTACCGATCGGCACCGCGAACCCTCTGGTGGACGGCGTCCACCGCAGCGTGGGAGAGGTGGTGTTCAGGCTCCCGGGCAGCGCCCACGAGTTCCGGCTGCAGGCGGAGGAGGAGAAACTCGGTGCCCTGACCGTCACGTTCCATGATGAGACCAACGGCGATACCACCGGCGATTGGCGGAAGCTGGCGCTGTCCAGGCCCCGGCACGACGGCTCCGTGGTCCTGGATTTCAACCGGGCCATCAACTACCCCAGCGCCTTCACCCCCTACGGCACCTGCCCCATGCCGGTGAAGAACAACAGCCTGGACATCCGCGTTGAGGCAGGCGAGAAACAGCCCTACCCCTCATAACCTGCCGGATATCCTCCGCCTGGCGCCAGTTAGGGAACACCGCTCATTTTGCGGCTGGCGCGCCGGACCGGCCGGCGGGGAGCGCTGGTGGGCGGGGCTGCCATCCCCACCTGGACCACGGCCGGTGGCCGCGATTCGGCCACCGCCGCGGCCGGCTTAGCTACGTTTGTGCCCGGCAGTGGTGGTGCGGTGGAGTGGTAGGTGTGGCCGGTTGGGGTGGTGGTTGCCACGGTGTGGCGTGGGCCGGGGACGGGTTTTGCGGTCCAGCCGGGGGTTTCTTTGGTGTGGTTGCAGGCTTCGCAGAGGCCCTGGCCATTGCCGGCGCTGGTGGGTCCGCCGTTGTGCCAGGCGGTGATGTGGTCGTGGTGCCTGATCGGGGCGTCGCAGTACGGGGTCCGGCAGGTATCGTCCCGGATTTGGAGGAAGCGTTTCAACCCGGCAGGGAAGAGCCGGGCTTTGGAGTCCATCGCGACCAGCTCTCCGGAGCCGGGTGCGGTGTACAGCCGGCGGACCCACAGGTCCAGCTGGCGCAGACCTGCGACATCATCGGCGCTGGCGTCCTCACCAGCGATCCCGACCGTGACCGCGTCTGACCCGCGGCCTGTGAGGCTTTGAGGCGCTGTCTCGCTGTTGCGGGCTTCCCCGGTGAGGGCGATGTCCCGTGCCCAGGCTGCCGGGACCGTGCCGTAGCCGGGGAGCCTTGCGGGTTCGGCGTCGGCCTGGAGGAGGGTGCGGTCGGTCATGACGAGCTGGATCTCCACGCCGCTGATCCCGCCGGGGGTGCCGGTGATCCTTTCGACGAGGGTGTCGGCCATGACCTGCCCCCTCGACCGGCCATCCCCTGCCGAGCGGGCGGCATCAGCCTCCTTCGCGAGGGCGGCGTACGCGGCCACACCCTGTGTGACCGGCAGCAGCGCGGTCAGGTAGGTCATGGTGTCAGGGGCAGGGCGCAGACTCACACACCGTTCAGAGACCGCACGTGCGGCCCGCTTAGCGACCGAGGCAGGGTCCCGCCGGTACGCCGCGGCCCGGACGGTGGCGATGATCGCTTTATCGCCGGCGCCGTCGAGGGCACCGGTGTCGGCGGCGAGTTCCTCATCGACCCCGGCCCGGTCCTCCACCGACAGGCAGATGGTTTCCTTGATCACCAGCGTCACCCGCCACTCATTCAGTAGACCGCTCCGGAACGCCGCGAACGTGCGGGGCATCCCGGTGAGCGTCTTGGCCAGGCCCAGCAACCTGGAGCCTCGGGCCGGGGACTCCCGACGGGCCAACGCGATCTGCGCCGCCACCCCTGCACCCTGCTCCTCCACCGGCACCCCGGCCGCGGCCTGCTCCCGCCGCTGCTGGAGATCAAAGGCCACGGCAAGCCGGGCCTGCTGCGCGCCCGCCAGGCACTTCACCTCCTCCCACAACCGCATCTGCTCAACCATCCCCACACCATCCGCGGGCACAGGAACGCGGTCGAGCAACCCCAAGACGTCAGCGAGGGACGGCTCCGGGGTCACTGCAGTAGCTGGCTGAAGCGGAACAGCAGCCGGAACAGCACAGGGCTGGGACGTTGCATAGCGCCCCGCCCCCACCACTGCCGCCGTCCCCAAAACCGCTTCCATGACCAAAGTCTTCCACCGGGGTCTGACAACCACAGCCACCCAAAACCCCTATGTGGACAACGGCCGGGTGCGGCACTTTCACCAGTCCCGGCCGCCAAATAAGGCGCAACCGTCCAAGTCTTTTCAGGCAGATTCTTAGGAAATGGCTGAAATTCCGGTGACCGCCCGGCCCACGATCAGGGTGTTGACCTCGAACGAGCCCTCGTAGGTGTAGATTGCCTCAGCGTCCGCGAAAATC
Organism: Arthrobacter liuii; assembly: GCF_014639275.1. Taxonomy (GTDB): domain Bacteria; phylum Actinomycetota; class Actinomycetes; order Actinomycetales; family Micrococcaceae; genus Arthrobacter; species Arthrobacter liuii. The sequence goes on from NZ_BMFW01000016.1 coordinate 56,921, forward strand.
TTGGCCATCCGGTAATCCGTGACGATCCCGTTCCCGCCAAGAATGGACCGGCCCAGCGCCACGGTTTCACGCATGCGGGCACTGAGGTAGGACTTGGCCAGCGCCACCTGCGGCATGTCGGCGGCGCCCTGGTCCTGCAGCCTGGCGATCCCCGCCATCATGGCCATGCCGGCCACGGCATTGCCCAGCATGGTCACCAGCTGCTGCTGGATCAGCTGGAAGTGGGCCAGCGGGCGGCCGAACTGGTGGCGTTCCACGGCGTACTGCCGGGCGACGTCGAACGCCGCCAGCTGCTGGCCCACCGCCTGCCAGGCCACCATGATCCGTGAGCTGCGGAGCAGTTCCTTGGTGTCCTCGAAGCTGCTGATCCCGCCAAAACGGTCCACCTCGGGGATCCGGACGTCCCGGAACTCAATGTCCGCGTTCTGCACGGTGCGCAGGGCGATCTTGTTCTCGATCCTGCTCCGGCTGACACCCGGCAGGGTGGCGTCCACGATGAAGCCCCGCACGGAGCCGTCCGCCTCATCCCGGGCCCACACCAACATGTAGTCGCAGAACGTCCCGTTGCCAATCCACCGCTTGGCGCCGTTGAGCACCCAGGTGTCGCCGTCGTCGTCCGCTTCCCCGGTGCTGGACGAGATCCGCCGGGCCCGCGTCTCCATCCCGCCTGCCACGTCGGATCCGTGCAGGGGTTCGGTGAGGGCGAACGCGCCGGTGGTGCGCAGCTCCGAAGCGTCGGCAAGCAACCGCTGCTTCTGGTCGTCAGTGCCGAAGGTATGCAGGGACTCGACGAACAGATCGTGGTGGACCAGGAAGAACGTGGCAAGTGACGTGTCCACCCGGGTGATCTCCGCGATGACCAGCCCGGCGAACAGGTGGCTGTAGCCGCGGTGGGCCGGCGTGCTCAACTCCAGGGCAGCGAGCTTGGGCAGGATGTGGGAGGGGAATTCGGCCTTGTTCCACCAGTCCGCGGCGTAGGGTGCCACCTCGGATGCCAGGAAGTCCCGGAGTTCGGCCAGTTTGTTCCGTTCAGCCTGGCTCAGCATCGATTCGACGGCGAAGAAGTCCGCCGCCGGCAGTTGCGACAGATCCGCCGGGCTCATTTTGGCCCCATCCGGATGGCGCCGTCCAGGCGGATGGTTTCGCCGTTCAGCATGGCGTTGTCAACGATGTGCGCCACCAGGTTGGCGTATTCGGCGGGCTTGCCCAGCCGGGAGGGGTGCGGGACCTGCGCGCCCAGGGAGTCCTGCGCCTCCTGCGGCAGGCCAGCCATCATGGGGGTTTCAAAAATGCCCGGCGCGATGGTGACGACGCGGACCAGTGAGCGCGCCAGCTCCCGTGCAATTGGCAGCGTCATGGCTGCGACCGCACCCTTGGATGCGGAGTACGCAGGCTGGCCAATCTGCCCGTCGAAAGCAGCCACGGAGGCGGTGTTGATGATGACGCCGCGTTCCGGTCCGCCGAGAGGGGTGACGGCGGGCTCGGTGGCCACCATCGCTTCAACCGCCAGCCGCAGGACGTTGAAGGTTCCCACCAGGTTGACCTGGACGACGCGGCTGAAGGTTTCCAGGGGCAGTACGCCCTCGCGTCCCAGCACCTTGCCGGGGGTGGCTATCCCGGCGCAGTTGACCACGATCCGCAGCGGTCCCAGCGCGATGGCGGTCCCGACGGCGGCACGGACGTCGGCCTCGCTGGTCACGTCTGCGGGGGCAAAGACGGCGGACTGGCCGCTTTCGGCGCGGGCGTTGAGTTCGTCCGCCATTGCCTGCCCGTTTGAGGAGGGGAGGTCAACGAGCACCACTGAGGCGCCGGCGTCGAACAATCTTCCGGCGGTGGCCGCTCCAAGCCCGGAGGCGCCACCTGTCACCAGTGCGACGCTGCCTGCGATGTCCATACATCCTCCTTGATGCGTGTGCCCTGGCCACGGAGCGGCCTCGAGCAACAGTTAATGCATGTTAACTGAAATTCGGCGCGGCCGCACGCTCCCCGCGGCCCCAGCACTCCCTGCCCCGGCGGTACCGTTAGGGTGACGGCATGGCTTCCAGCAGCACGCCCTTGACCGTCCGGCAGGACCGGGCAAACCACGCGGCCCGGTCCGTGACCGCCCTGTTCGGCCGGAGACTGTTGTTCCTGCCCGGAACCCACCTGGCCGCGGTGCTGTGGCAGGGCAGGCACCCGGGCGGACAAGTCCAGAAGGAACGGCAGGAGCAAGGCGCCTACCAGGGGAACCGCTGGCTGGCCGCGCTGCGCCGGGCACGGCCGGCTGCAAGGCTGCTCCTCCCCTGGCACTACTGGTGGCAGGCGCACTATGTTGACTGCCTGGTGGACACCGGACGGCGGGAACTTGGCGGCGGTGCAACCCCCGCGGCCCGGTTCAGCGGCCCGGACCTGCCCAGCGCAGGGCACCTGGCCTCGCGGCTGGTCACCGGGATCCGGCTCCGCAACGCCCTGACCTTCGTGAACAGCTACTACGACGACATGGCCTGGCTTGCCCTGGCAGCCCTCCGGCTGGACAGATTGGCCGAGGAAACACGGCGTCCGGGCCGGCGCCGCAACGCCAAAGTCCGCACATCGCTGGCGCTTCAGTTCGACGCCGCCTGCACCGATGACCTGGGCGGCGGCACGTTCTGGAGCAAGAAGCGGGATTTCAAGAACACCCCCGCCACGGCTCCGGTGTCTCTCTTCTATGCCCGTACTGGCCAGCGGGCCAAGGCCCAGGCACTGCTGGACTGGCTGGACGCCACGCTCTTCGACCCGGACCAGTGCCTGTACCTGGACGGCGCTCGGCTGAACCGTGCCGGGGAGGTAGTGGTGGAACGGGCGGTGTACACCTACAACCAGGGTCCGGTTCTGGGCGCGCTCCTGGAACTGGGCGGCGACGACAACCTGGCCCGGGCGGTTGCGTTGGTGGACGCCGTCGACAGGCTCCTCACTCTTGCGGACAGCTCGGTGCTCCGCTGCGAAGGAACAGGCGACGGCGGCCTCTTCACCGGGATCCTCTGCCGTTACCTGGCCCTCGCGGCAGCAGACCATCGGCTTCCTGAGGCCACGCGCACCACGGCCGCCCGGCTGGTGACGGACACCGCTGAGGCGTTCTGGTCGGGCCGGCGCGCCGTGGGTGCCGGGGAAGGCAGGGCCGGGCTGGAGGGCAGGAGCATCTTCTCGCTGCACGCCGCCCAACCGGCGGCCGAAACGTATCCGCCCGGTGCCGCCGTCGAACTTTCCACCCAGCTCCAGGCGTGGATGACGCTGGAGGCCGCGGCGTCCCTTCCCTAGTCCTGGCCGGCGGGGTGTTTCTTCTGCGGATACGGCGTTTCTCCCCGCGCCAGCATGTCCACGAACCCGGCGATCCTGCGTTCCCGGGTGGCCGCCTGCTTTGCCGAGTTGGTCCGGAACACCAGGGCGAACAGGTTGGTCCGGGTGAGGACATCGAACGTCGCCTGCGCCGCCGGGTTCGCGGCAATGGCGGCCGCCAGGTCCGCCGGAACTTCCACGTCAGCCTGCCCGCCATAGGCGGCGTCCCAGCGGCCATCCGCCTTGGCTGCCGCCACGGCTGCCCTGCCGGCGTCGGTCATTTTGCCCTCGTCTTCCAGCCGGGCAATGTGCCCCACGTTCCGCGCCGACCAGATGCTCCGGGAACGCCGCGGTGTCATCCGGACAAACATGCTTTCGCCGTCTCGCCGCCGAAGCTGCCCATCAATCCAGCCAAAGCACAGCGCCTCATCCAGCGCCGCAGGGTAGTCCAAGCCGGTCACTGTGCCGCCCTTCTTGTGCAGGACCAGCCATACGCCAGGGCTGGTCCTGTGGTTCTCCGCCAGCCAGGCGCGCCACGCCGCCGCGTCAGGCACCAGCAGTTCCTCGAGGTCATCGGCCATGGCCTAATTCTGCCTGTTGGATCCCACGCCACAAGGCCCGTGTGCAGCGGCGCTCCACGTGGCATCATGGCCCTACAGATCAATAACCCACCCTTAGGACAACGCCATGCTCCGAGTCCGCCCCGTACATTTCACCTCACGCACCGAGCAGTGGAAGCAGCTCCTCACAGCATTGGGGATGGTCAAGACAGAGGACGACGGCGGGTGGCAGGTCTTCGATTCCGGCTCGGGCCGCCTGGCGCTGCACACTGCCGAGGTTGGTTCAGGCCAGGACGGCCGCACCGTGTTTGCGGTGGAGGTGGGTGACGTGGGCGAGTTCGCCCGTCGGACCAACCTGGCGGCCCTGGAGGACGGGACGCAAAGGGACGGGACGCGGACTGCGGAACCGGTCACCGCGGACCATGGTGAGGCCTGCCGGATCAGCGCGCCGGACGGGTTCAGTTTCCTGGCTGACAAAGCAGCCCACTTCGCCCAGTGCGCGGACGCCGACCCTGCCCTGGCCGTCGTCGCGGTCTGGTACAGCGCGGAGCCCGAGGCGGCCGCCCGCACGCTGCTGCATATCGGCGCGCGCCCGCGCCCGGTGCCGGACAATGACGAAACCGCCGACTTCACGGCCAAGAACGGCGGGGTCCTCCTGGTGCGGCCGGCGTCGGGACCTCCGCGCCCGGGCCTGGGCTTCGAGTACGACGGCGGGCTGGAACCGCTGCAGGAGCGCCTCACCGCGGCTGGTTTCTCCGCCAGCCTGACGGAGGAGGCCTTTGGGAGCACCCTCCACGTAGCCAATCCGGACGCGGGCGGCGCCAACGCGCCCGCCACGGTCTGGATCTCCCAGCAGCGGCCCATGCGGTAGAACTTAACCATGAACGTGCGCACACCTGACCCGAATCCCGGCTGGCTCTCTGAAGAAGACCTTTTTGAGGCGCGGGGGCGGCTGCCCATGGTGTACGTCGAGGCAGTGCCGGTCAGGCTGGACCCGCTGGGGTACGTCAACGAAGTGGGAACACTGCTGCAGGCGGACGCGGACGGCACCATGGTGCGGTCACTCGTATCCGGCCGCGTCATCTACCGCGAAACCATCCGCGCCGCCCTGCTGCGGCACATGGAAAAGGACCTGGGCCCCCTGGCGTTCCCGCAACTCCCCCTCAGCCCCGTGCCGTTCACGGTTGCCGAATACTTCCCTGCACCGTCCCAGACGGGCTTCACCGATGAGCGGCAACACGCCGTTGCCCTGGCCTACATCATCCCGGTCACCGGGGAATGCGAGCCCCGCCAGGACGCCCTGGAACTGACTTGGATGACCCCGGAGGAAGTCCTCAGCCCGGGCGTCCAGATCGAGTTTTCGGGCGGCCGCGGCGGCCTCATCCGGCAGGCCCTGGCCTTCGCAGGCGTGGGCTTCTGACATCCGCGCCGGGACGTGGGGGTCCCCGGCTTTAGGCGCCCACCTTTGTAGACTGTAGGGCGGACCGCAAGAGAACTTAAGGACTCCCATGACCGAATCACCAGCCGCCAGGCACCACAGTGAGCAGCAGGCTGGATCTCTGACCACCGGCAGCCACATCCTCCTCCCCGACGGCCGGCGCACTGCCGAAATCGACCAGGTGGAGCTTGAGCACGACGACTTCGGCTCCCCGGCCCTGGTTTTGGCCAGCCTCTCCGGCGGCGGCACCCTGCGGGTGGCCATCGGCACCATGGTCACGGTGGTGGACGGAGCGCACGACGACGTCACCCAGCTTCCGCTGCCCGCGGACCTTCCGGAGGCCGCACCGCCGGTGGAAACCGCCGCGCCCAACGATTTCCGGCAGGAGCAGCCCGGCGGCGGGACCGGACCCATCGCCGTGGCGCCCGCCGTAGTCGTACCTCCGCTGCCGCCGGTACCGCCCGCGGTGCCGGGACCCAGCGAGGAGGAACTCGCGCTGATCCCGGCGCCTGACGGAACTCCCGAATCCGTGGTGGAGGCCGCCGCAGAAGCGCACCCTGACGCCCAGGGCGTCCTGCTCCTTGCCGACCGGCTCTCCAAGGGCGTCAACTTCAAGTCCGGAAGCTGCCTGAAGGACCTCAGCGACCTGGCGCACGAACTGTTCGTCACGCACAAGGACGCCGATGGAGCGTTGCCGGTGGCGGACCTACTCACAGTGCTGCCCTATGACGGAAACCCGGGCCGGTGGACCTCGGTGGAGGCCTCCCTGGCGCTGGCCAGCTACATTTGCCGGCAGGACGGCCAGGACGAACGCGCCGAGGTCTACGAGAAGCTGATCCGCACTCCGGAAAACCAGGAAACGGACCCGTTCAAGGCGCGCATGGCCGCCAAGGTGCGGCAGCGCTCGCTGAATGAGCCCAACCTGTATGACAAGGAAATTTTCCGCTCCATCGACAACTCCAACCACGATGCCGAGCGCGAATGGCGTCTGCTGCGGCTGGAGTCGCTGCTGTTCCTGCGGGCCCACGGCGGCTCGGAAACCATCGGGATGTCCGAACTGGACCGGCGCATCAGCAACGAGCTGGAGGCTGTCCGCTCCTGACGGCCGGGGCGTCTTCCGGTGGTCTTCCCGTGGTCTTCGGGACAGGGAAAATTACCCCTACCCGGGGCAATGTCCGGGGCGTACATTCGGGGCTATGACCAATAATCTCAGCGTAGTGATCAACGCAGACGCGCCGCAGGTCTGGACCATGCTGCGTGAACCGGCCAAGGTGGCCCAGTGGCACGGCTGGCAGGCCGAGGACCTGGAGTCCGAGATCAAGGAGATCTACTTCTCCAGCGATGTGCAGGAAGCCCCGGACCACACCAGCCTCACTGTCCACGGCGGGGACACCTTTGAGCTCCATCCGGAGGCCGGTGGAACCCGGGTCAGCGTCACCCGCGGCGCAGTGGACCACGACTCGGAGTGGGCTGCCTGGGACGAGGACATCACCCAAGGCTGGCTAACCTTCCTGCAGCAGCTCCGTTTCGCGCTGGAACGCCATCCGCACGGCAAGCGGCACACCCTGTTCCTGCACCTGACGAAGGGCAAGAGCCCTGCCATCGATAAGCTCGGGCTGGCGGACCTCCCTGCCACGGGCGAGCCGTACCAGTTGACGCTGGGAACCGGCGAGGAGATCAGCGGGAAGGTCTGGTACCGCACCAGCCACCAGGTGGGGCTCACCGTGCACGGCTACGCGGAGCACGGCGAGGGGCTGTTGGTGGTGGCAGACCATCCCGCCATCAAGGACGTGCGCGCGGAGGGTGAAGGCTCGCTGGTGGTCGCGTCCACCTATGACCTGGGCGCTGGTGCCTTCGACGCCATCCGGTCGTCCTGGGATTCGTGGCGGTCCGAGAACTACCCCGAATCCGAACCAGCCAGCTGAGGGTTCGCCGCTGGCCTGCTTTGGCCCGGTTGCCGGCGTCGTGAGGTTTGCTGGCAGACTGGTAGGGTGCCTGCCAACCCTGCTTTCGCCCTGCCCGATACCCGGTCACAGTTTTCCTTCACGGTGGGCACGCGACTGGCGGATTCCTGCCCGCCGTCGGCATCGCAGGTAGCGGAAAACGACGGGGAATTCCTGGGCCGCACCGGCACCATCACCACCCCGCACGGCGGGATCCAGACACCGGCGTTCATCGCCGTCGGCACCAAAGCCACGGTGAAGGCAGTGCTCCCGGAATCCATGGCGGACCTGGGCGCCCAGGCCCTGCTGGCCAACGCCTACCACCTGTACCTGCAGCCGGGTCCGGACATCCTGGACGAGGCCGGCGGGCTCGGGGCGTTCATGAACTGGCCCGGCCCCACTTTCACTGACTCGGGCGGGTTCCAGGTGATGAGCCTGGGTTCGGGGTTCAAGAAGGTCATCGACATGAAGACTGTTGCTGCCGCGGGTGAACCCGGCCCCGACGACGCCGTGGCCCCCGGCAAGGAACGCCTGGCGCACATCGACGATGACGGCGTCTGGTTCAAGTCCCACCTGAACGGCGACCGGCACCGGTTCTCCCCCGAAATCTCCATGCGGGTCCAGCACCAGATCGGCGCTGACATCATGTTCGCGTTCGACGAGCTCACCACGCTGCAGAACTCCCGGCGCTACCAAGAGGAATCCCTGGAACGCACCCGGCTGTGGGCCGAGCGGTGTCTGGACGAGCACTTCCGCCTGACGGAGGAACGGGCGGGCAAGCCGTACCAGGCGCTGTTCGGGGTGATCCAGGGTGCGCAGTACGAGGACCTGCGCCGGAAGGCCTGCAGTGACCTTGGCGCCATGCCGTTCGATGGGTTCGGCATCGGCGGGGCGCTGGAGAAAGAGAACCTGGGCACCATTGTCCGCTGGTGCAACGAGGAGCTCCCGGAGGACAAGCCGCGGCACCTGCTGGGCATCTCCGAGCCGGACGATATCTTCACGGCCATCGAGAACGGCGCCGACACCTTCGACTGCGTTTCCCCCACCCGCGTGGCCCGCAACTCTGCCTTTTACACTCCAGAGGGTCGGTTCAACCTTTCCGGCGCCAAGTACAAGCGCGATTTCGGGCCGCTGCAGGAAGGCTGCGACTGCTACGCGTGCCAGAACTACTCGCGGGCGTACATCCACCACCTGTATAAGGCCAAGGAAATGGTGTCTGCCACCCTTATCTCCATCCACAACGAGCGGTTCGTGGTGAAGATGGTGGACGATGCGCGGCTGGCCATCGAGTCCGGCACCTTCTTCGAATTCAAGGCCGAGACCTTGGGGCGGTACTACTCCTGAGCCTGACTCCCGGGTGCCTCCGGTAGGGTGGCCCCATGCCTATCCAATCCATTGATATCCCAGCCGCAGAAGGCACCGCAGAGGCCCTGGTGGCCCGCCCGTCCACCGGGACCGGACCGTTCCCCGGCGTCATCTTCTACATGGACGCCTTCGGCCTGCGTCCCCGGATCGAGGAGATGGCCCAGCGCATCGCCGATTGGGGCTATGTGGTGTTGGCACCGAACGTTTTCTACCGCGAAGGAACGGCCGCCGAGCTGGCCCCAGAATCGGACATGACCACCCAGGAGGGCCGCGAAGCCGTCGGCACGGCTGCGTTCCCGCGGGTTGGCCGCCTGACGTCCCAAAAGGCCCTGCCGGACATCGACGCATGGGTTTCCGCGCTGGCGGCGCTCGACGGCGTGGCGCCGGGTCCCATCGGCACCACCGGTTATTGCATGGGCGCCCGGCTCGCCGTCCGCACCGCCACCTCCCATCCTGACGTGGTGGCGGCGTGCGGTGGCTTCCACGCCGGCGGCCTGGCCACGGACGAGCCGGACAGCCCGCACCTGGGGCTCAAGGACGCGCGGGCACGGTTTGTGTTCGGCCATGCCGACAATGACCGGAGCATGGCCCCCGACGCCGTCGCCCGCCTGGGCGAAGCGCTCAACGATGCGGGCCTGGAGGCATCCAACGAAATCTTCGCCGGCGCGCCGCACGGTTACACCATGGCAGACACCTCGGCCTTCCACCCGGAAGCCACCGAGCGGCATTTCCAGGAGCTCCGGGCTTTGCTGGACGGGGCGCTGAAGGCCTGACCCGGCGCCCCGCCGTCGAACCCGCCGGAAAGCTGCCGGCTCGCCGGAGCGTTCCGGCGATCCGGACGGCTGGACGGCGTCGGCGGGTTTTCCACATGACGACGGCGGCGCCTTCCGGAGCTGCCGCAGCCGCAGGATCCTGTCGGCATGACACCAGCACACCGACGTCGAATCCCTCAAGGCAGCCGCCGTGCGCATCCATGAGCTCAGCGGCGCGACAGTGCTGGCCAAGGGCGGGGTGCGGCTGGAAGGCCCGGACGCCGTCGACGTCTTCTACGACGGCGAGACGCTCGAAGTCCTGAGTGCCCCGAACGTGGGCGAGGTGGCGGTTTCCGGTGCCGGCTGCTCGCTCGCGGCCGCCGTAACGGCCGAACTGGCCAAGGGCGCCAGCCCGCTGGAGGCTGCGCGGACTGCCAAGGAGTTCGTCACAGTCGGCATCCGCAACCGCGTTGCCTCCGGCGCGCCGTTCCATGCCCTGTGGCAGGGCGGCGCCCGCTGACCAAACGCCCCATCACTTTCGGCCCTTAAAATCGGAACGCGTCTGCACTCACTGCCGACGCGTTCCGGGTTTAAGGGCGGTATCTGATAGCGCGTCTGGGCCCGTTACCGCCGGGGGATGTTGCGCAGGTTGCTGCGCGCCATACTCACGGCTTCGCCCGCTCCCCTGTTGAGGACCACCTTTGACATGGCCGTAGCAAACCCGATGACCTGGGAGCCGGAGATCTTTGGCGGGATGGACAGCGCCTTGGGATCGGTGATGAGCTCCACCAGCGACGGGCCGGGATGCGCAAACGCTTGCCGGTACGCCTCCTCGATCTGCGCGGGATCGGTCACGCGGACGGAGTGGAAACCAAGGGCCTTGGCCACGGCGGCGTAGTTGGCGTCCGGCACGTCCACGCCGAAGTCGGGAAGCCCGTCCACCAGCATCTCGAGCTTGACCATGCCCAGCGTGGAGTTGTTGAAGACCACCACGTTGACCGGCAGCTTGTACGCGGCCAGGGTCATGAGCTCGCCCAGCAGCATGGACAGGCCGCCATCGCCTGACACGGACACCACCTGCCGGCCGGGGTAGGCCACCTGCGCGCCGATGGCATGCGGGAGGGCGTTGGCCATGGACCCGTGCAGGAAGGACCCGATCAGCCGCCGCGTGCCCAGCGGGTTGATGTAGCGGGCGGTCCAGACATTGCACATGCCGGTGTCCGCGGTGAAGATGGCGTCCTCCGCAGCCACCTGGTCCAGCAGGGACGCCGCGTACTCCGGGTGGATGGGCTGCTTCTTCTCCACCTTGCGGGTATAAGCGCCCACCGCCTTGTTCATGAGCCGGTCGTGCTTCTTCAGCATCTGGTCCAGGAACCGGCTGCTCTTCTTGGCCTTCACAAGCGGGAGCAGGGCCCGGAGGGTGGGCAGCACGTCGCCGTGGACGGCGATGTCGACGTCGGTCCGCCGGCCCAGCCGCTGTGCCGCCCGGTCAACCTGCGCCGTCCGGGTGTCCGGCAGGAACTGGTCATACGGGAAGTCGGTGCCCAACAGGATCAGCAGGTCGGCGTCCTCGATGCCTTCCGCCGCCGCCCCGTAGCCCAGCAGGCCGGTCATGCCGATATCGAACGGGTTGTCGTACTGGACAAAGTCCTTGCCGCGCAGCGAGTGCCCCACCGGCGCCTTGGCCAGTTCGGCAAGCGCCATCAGCTCACTGTGCGCCCCTTCGACGCCGGCGCCCGCGAAGATGGCTACCTTGCCGGCGTCGTTGATGGCGTCCGCGAGCGCCTGGACGCTTGCCGGGTCAGGGACCAGGCTGGCAGGCCGGAACGTGGCCGGCAGCGGGGTGGGGCCTACGGCCTCCAGTCCGGCAATGTCACCGGGCAGGGTGACGACGGCGACTCCGCCGAGCCCCAGCGCGTGCTGGATGGCGCTGTGCATCACCCGGGGCGCCTGCTCAGCGGTGCTGACCAGTTCCGAATACACCGAACACTCGTTGAAGAGCCGGTCCGGGTGGGTCTCCTGGAAAAAGCTGCTGCCGATCTGCTTGCTCGGGATGTGCGAGGCGATGGCCAGGACCGGGGCGCCGGAGCGGTTGGCATCATAGAGCCCGTTGATTAAATGCAGGTTGCCGGGGCCGCAGGAGCCGGCGCACACCGCGAGCGTGCCGGTCAGCTGCGCCTCGGCCGCGGCGGCAAAGGCCGCGGCTTCCTCATGCCGGACGTGGATCCAGTCAATGCCGCCCTTGGCGGAGCCTCCCGTTTGGCGGACGGCGTCCACGATCGGGTTGAGGCTGTCGCCCACAATCCCGTAGATCCGCTGCACGCCGGCAGCCTGGAGTTGTTCGATGAGCTGGGTGGCAAGTTCCTTGGCCATGGTGCAGACTCCCGCGATTGTGGTGGTGGCTGACACGGCCCAATATAGTCCGGTGGGCTGGACCGGCACCTTGGCGGGGACATACAGAGGAGGCGTACGACGGCGGCCGGGCAGCCGCCGTCGTACGCCTCCTAAGGTGACAGGTTCCCTAGTGCCGTTCCGGACGCTAAACGCCGAGCGGATCCTTGTCTTTTCCGCCGCCCTCGGGCGCCTGCTCCCAGGCGTGGCCTTGTTCGTCGTCCAGGTGCGTGGCCTTCTTGTTCTTCAGGGCGAAGATGTAGACCACCAGCGAGATGGCGATCGCAACAGTGACGTAGGTGAAGAACAGGTCCTCCCGGCCTACGGTCTGGAACGCCGCCCCGATCAGCGGGACCGTACCGCCGAAGAGCGAGTTGGCGATCGCGTAGCCCAGGCCCACGCCGAGGGCGCGGATGGAGGCCGGGAAGAGCTCGGCCTTCACCAGGGCGTTGATGGAGGTGTAGCCGCCCACGATCAGCAGGCCGCCCATCATCAGCAGGAACGCGGTGAATGGATCCTTCGTGCCGGCCAGGGTGGACAGCAGCGGCCAGGTGAAGAGCACACCGGTGATGCCGAACCAGAGCAGCAGCGGCTTGCGGCCCACCTTGTCCGAGATGATGCCGTAAACGGGCTGCAGCAGCATGAAGATGAACAGGGCCCAGAAGTTGATCACGGAGGTGTCGGTCTTGGCGATGCCGGAGGTATCGTTCATGAACTTCAGGATGAAGTTGGTGTAGGTGTAGAAGGCCACGGTGCCGCCCAGGGTGATGCCGATGCATACCAGAAGCGGCTTCCAGTAGCCGGTGAAGAGCAGCTTCATGGTGCCGGGCTGGGCCTCGCCGGACTTCGCGGGGGTCTTGGCGGCGTTGATCTGGTCGGCGGAAACGGTCTCTTCCATGGAGCGGCGCAGCCACAGGACCACGAGTGCTGCGACGCCGCCGATGGCGAACGGGATCCGCCAGCCCCACTCGCCCAGGTCGCCCTTGGGCATGACGTTCTGCAGGATCACCAGGACCAGCAGGGCCAGCATCTGGCCGCCGACCAGGGTGACGTACTGGAAGCTGGAGAAGAAGCCGCGGCGCTTGGTAGTGGCGGCCTCGGACATGTAGGTGGCGCTGGTGCCGTATTCCCCGCCGACGGAGAAGCCCTGGATCACGCGCACGATGACCAAGAGGATCATGGCCCATAGCCCGATGACGTCCTGGGTGGGCAGCACGGCGATGGCGAAGGAGCCTGCGGACATCATTGTCACGCTCAGGGTCAGCGCCGCCTTGCGGCCACGGCGGTCAGCGTACCGGCCGAAGAACCAGGCGCCGATGGGCCGCATGAGGAAGGACGTCGAGAAGACGGCCATCGCTTCGAGGCCCGCCTGGAGCTCATCCTTGGAGTTGAAGAAGTGGGCCTGGAAGTAGGCGGCAAAGACGGTGTAGACGTAGAGGTCGTACCACTCCACAAGGTTGCCGGCGGAGCCCTTCAGGATGTTGCCCACGGCCCGCCGGGTCTGGGCGGCCTCCGATAGGGGCGCGGCGTGTTGGGTGCTCATCAGTGAGTTCCTCCTTGTTGTGACGTGCGTCCTCCAACGCCGGAGGGCCTCATCCACGGTATGGGTGATCCACCGCACAACCAACGCGGCGGGGCATTTCCTAACACTTCCTTAGGTTTCGCCGGCGCGTCGCGCCCCGACCGCCGGCCGGCCGCCGTCGGGCAAAACCGTTCAGCAGGCGGTAGTCTCCAAAGGCGGGGATGATCCGGGAGACCGCACAACAGCAAGGAAGATGGCAATGGACGTGCTGATCGTCGAGGACGACGACGCCATGGCCGGTGCCCTCACCGCCGCCGTCGAAAGCGCCGGGCACCACCCGCAGCGGCTGGCACGGGGCGCAGACGCGCTGCTGTCCCACCGGAACTTCCAGGTGATCCTCCTGGACCTTGGCCTGCCGGACATGGACGGGCTGGAGGTCCTGCGCAAGCTCCGCCAGGTCACCGACGTCCCCATCCTGATCCTGACCGCCCGCGACGACGAACGCAGCGTGGTGCTGGGGCTGCGTTCCGGTGCGGACGACTACCTGGTCAAGCCGGTCAAACTGGTGGAACTGCTGGCCAGGATCGAAGCGGTGACGCGCCGGGCCGGGCGTGCCGGCGGCGTCCCGCACGAGGACGTCATCGTGCTGCATGACCTGGCGATCGACCTGAACCGGCGCACCGCGTCGAAAGCGGCCCTGCCGCTTCCCCTGACCGCCACGGAGTTCGAACTCCTCGCTCTGCTGGCACGCCACGCGGGCTCTGTGGTCACCCGGGAACAGATCCTCGACGCCCTGTGGGGCGATGCGTTCCTGGCGTCCTCCCGCTCCCTGGACGTCCACCTCACCGGGCTGCGGGCAAAACTGCAAAAACCCGGCTTCATCATCAACGTCCGCGGGGTCGGCTACCGCGTGGAGGCGGCTGGCGCATGAGGCTCCGGGTGCTCGGCGTCCTCAGTGTGCTCTGCCTGGTGGTGGTCTTCCTGATTTCGGTCACCATCCTCACCTCCGCTTCCCGGGAGCTGACCCAGGAGCTGCAGATCAACCGGGCGGCGGCCCTGAACCGGCTGGCGCAGGTGGCGTTCGATGCGTCCGGTGACGGTGACACCGCGCGGCTGCAGCGTGAGATGGACACGTATTCCGGGTTGTACGGGGAAGGGATCGTGGTGCGCGTCCAGGAGGCCACCCTCCGTTCCGGGGATCTTGATGCGGGCCGGTCCGACGTGCAGGAAGCCTTGTCCGTTGCCCGGCTGAACGTGAGCAGCACGTCGCTGCAGCCGTTGGAGCCCTTCAGTTCCGGCTCCCGGGTCATCTTCAGGCCTTTTGGCAGCGCCAGCCAGGTCCTCGGCGCCGTGGTACTGGACGTCGACGCCGCCACCGCCCAGCAGAAACTCCGGGAACGCTGGCTCGCGGTGGGGGTGGCCGCACTTGCCCTCGCCGCTGTGCTCCTGCTGGGGGCGGCGCGGGTTACAGGATGGGTCCTCCGGCCCGTCCAGCGGTTGAACTCGGCGGTGCACGAGCTGGAAAGTACCGGCCGTGCCGGGCGCCTTCCGGAGGACGGGCCGCCGGAGCTGCGGGAACTGAGCCGGTCCTTCACGGTAATGGCCCGGACCGTTAGCGCCAGTATGGCAGCACAGCGTCAGCTGATCGCGGACACGTCCCACCAGCTTCGGAACCCGGTAGGGGCGCTCCGGCTGCGGCTGGACCTGCTCCAGCTCGAGCTCAAGACCGCACGGGAACATGATGCGGCTAAACGTGCCATGGCGGAGCTGGAACGGGTGGAGGAGATCCTGGACGGGGTCCTGAAACTTGCCGCCGCGGAACACCGGGCATCGGAAGGTTACCTGCGGGCTGCCGGCAGTCCCATGGACCCTGAGCCCGCACATCCGGTGGATCCCTTCCCCGGGCTCCAGGGCGAGATCGAGCGGGCAGCACCCTTGGCGGAACAGGCCGGCTGCCGGCTGGTCCTTGCGGAGCCGCCCCGACCGTCGACATTGATTTCCTGCCATCCCGCCGAGCTGGCCCAGATGGTGGGCGAACTCCTCAACAACGCCATCAAGTACGCCCCCGGCGCCACCGTGACGGCAGCGGTCCGGCCGTCACGGAACGTGGTGGTCGTGGAAATTTCCGACGACGGTCCGGGGCTTTCTACCTCGGAGCTCGCCTCCGCTGCCACCAGGTTTTGGCGGTCCCCGCGGCACGCATCGGTTCCGGGAACCGGGCTGGGAATGACCATTGTGGGCGAGCTGGCTGCTGCCAACGGGGGCCGCCTGGTGCTGGCCGACGCGGCGCCGCACGGGCTGTCGGCACGGATCGAGTTTCCTGCTTATGCGGCACAAATTCCATCAAACGCCGACGGCGGTGAGAAGCATGCGTGAGGTACACGTGCCCTCAACGGCGCCTTCCCGCCGCGCAGCGCTCAAGTCAGCCTTCGCCGTCGGACTCGCAGCGTGCCTGCCGCAGGCCCTCAGCGGGTGCACTGGAGGCGACCGGCCGGAGAGCCTCACGGTGGCTGGCGGTGAACCGGGTGGTTTCTATCTGGAGTTCTCAACGCTGCTGGCCGCGGCGCTGGAACGCCACGGCGTGGCGGGCCATGCCCGGGCGGTGGCCACCGGTGGCAGCCTGGACAATATCGCCGAGCTGCGGGCAGGGCGGGCCGCCTTTGCCGTAGCCCTGGCCGATGCGGCCGTGGATCAGCCGCGCGACGCACCGGAGATCGCCGCGGTCGGAAAGGTCTACGAGAACTACGTCCACTGTGTGGTCCGCAAAGACAGTGGGATCCGGGACATTTCCGGGCTGGCGGGCCGCCGGGTTGCCGTAGGCCAGCCCGGATCGGGTACTTCGCTGACCACTCCCCGACTCTTTGAAGCAGCCGGCCTGGGCACCTCAGCGGATGCCGCCGCGCCCCCGGCCGGAACCGCCGTCGTCGAAAACCTTGGCCTGAATGACGGCATCGCCGCTCTGAAGGCCGGCAGCGTTGACGCCCTGTTCTGGTCCGGCGGCGTTCCGACCGCCGCCATCGCCGCGGCCCAGCAGGAGGTGGCCCTGGGGCTGCTGGACCTGTCGGGGCTGCTGCCGGAGCTCCGCCGGCGCTATGGCGGCATGTACGACCGCGTCCTGATACCGGACGGCAGCTACCCAGGCGTGCCCGCGGTGTGGACGGTGGGCGCTCCGAACCTGCTCCTATGCCGCCGGGACCTGGACAGCGCCACCGTTGAGCGGACTGTACAGCTGCTGGTGCACAACGCCGGCGAGCTGATTCCGCAGTCCACCCTGGGCGTCCAGTTCCTCAGCGCGGAAAGCCTCATCAACACCGCTGGCGTCCCCCTGCACCCTGCCGCCGCAGCCGCGTATCGGACGCTCCACGGTTGACCCAAACGCTCCATCACTACCTGCAGCGAACCTCCCAACGCCCCATCACTTCCTGCACCAAATCCACCGGGCGGCCATTGGTTGGCTCCAGGTCGCGAGTATGGCCAGGCTTCCGGGCTTTCCACATACAGCTTTTATGCTCTGGCGGCAAGGGGTGCTGCCTCCATACCGTTTGAGCTATTCGGAAACAGGAAGCGAAGTGAGGATCAAAGTGGGCAGGAACCAGCGCCGACGGGCGGCACGAACGAAGTCCATGCGGAACCAGCCTGGAGACCCTTTCAAAGCCGCCATCCCAAGAGTGGCAATCCCGTCATCCGGAAACGTTCGCGAGTTGGAAACCCTGACTCCGGCCTTCATCTGCTGGTATGTGGAGCACCCATCCAGTACAGATGTGGAAGACGTGCTGGCGAGCCTGAAGCTCTTCTTCCGCTTCTACCCTGAGATCGGTGAAAACCGTTCCATCACTGCCCTCGACCCGGCCGAGGTGGCAGCAAGACTGGCCTCCCTCATCATCCATACCGTTAACGAAGGCATCGTGGCCACCTATTCACTGATGCAATTCCAGCGCTTCCTCGAAGACTCCGGCCGGTGGTCCGGCAACCCGGAATCGTACCGGGCAGTAAACGGCATCCTGATGGACATCATCTGCCTGGACATGCGCACGACATACAGCGGCGAGGTGAAAGCTGCCATCGTCACCTCTACCCCCTCCGGCTAGCTCCCCGAGTGCGCCTGCAGGAAGCTGTACACCTCGGTCTCGTCCACGCCGGGGAAGGCTCCGGGAGGCATGGCGGCCAGCAGGTGGGAGTGTGCCCGCGCCGAGGGCCAGGCGTTGCCCGCCCACTCCGCAGTAAGCGACGCCGGCGGTCGTTTGCAGCAGGTGGGGTCCGGGCAGTTGGACGTGGCCCGGGCGGTGGTTTCACGCCCGCGGAACCATTTCACGTGCTGGTATGGCACACCGATGCTCAACGAGAACTCACCGCTCGCGGACCGCTCCGTCCGCGCCGTGCACCAGTACGTTCCCGACGGGGTGTCCGTGTACTGGCTGTAGGCACTGAACTTGTCCGGCACGTCGAAAACCGCCCGGGAGGTCCAGGCCTTGCACGAGGGCTGGCCCTCGATGGCGCCGGTGTGGTCCTGGGGGAAGTTCACGCCGTCGTTCTCATATGCCTTGTAGATGATGCCGCTTTGGTGCGTCTTCTGGAAATGTGTGGTGAGGCCCAGGTGTTTGGTGGCCAGGTTGGTGAAGCGGTGCGCCGCCGTCTCATAGGAAACGGCGAACGCGTCCCGGATGTCCTCCACCGCGATTTCCTTGGCAGTCTTGGCTTTTTGCAGAAATTCCACGGTGGCCTGCTCGGGCAGGAGCAGGGCGGCGGCGAAGTAGTTGGTCGCAACCCGCTGGGCCAGGAAGTCACCATAGTTCTTGGGCGTTTCGTGGCCCAGGACGTAATGGCCCAGCGCCTGCAGCAGCACTGAGCGGGGGTCGTGGTCCTGCCGTTGGCTTTGCGTCAGGTAAATTTTGCGGTTCTTCAAATCCGTCACGGAACGGGTGGAGTGCGGCAGATCCCCCACATGGTGGAGGGTGAATCCCAGGTGCTCGGCGATGTCCGCGATGACGTGCTGGCTCAGGGGACCGGTGCTGTACCCCACCTCCTTCAGGACCTTCTGCGCCTCGGCCTCGTACTCAGGAAAGTAGTTCCCCCGCTCCCGCATCATGGCGCGCAGTTCACCGTTGGCGCGGCGGGCTTCCTCGGGGGTCGCCACCTGCTCGTTCATCTTCCGTTCAAGTTCGTGGAGCAGCCCCACCTGGGCCTCCAGCACATCCAGCGGCAGCCGCGAACTGATGCGGATTTTGGGCAGGTTCAGGGACTCGTACAGCGGCCCGCGCTGGTAGCGCTCCAGTTCGATTTCCAGGGCGGCGCGGCGGCTGGGCGGCTCGGCGCCGAGCATCTCGTCGATGCTGACGTTCAGTGCCGCTGCGAGGTGCTGGAGCAGGGTCAGCTTGGGTTCCCGCTTGCCGTTTTCGATCAGGCTCAGCTGGCTGGGAGCGGTGCCGACGGCGGCGCTCAGGTCATCGAGCGTGAGCCCGGCTTGTTTGCGCAGATGGCGGACGCGGCGGCCCAGCGCAATGACGTCCAGTTCCGCTGCGGCGGCTGACGGCGGCTGGGAAACGTCCCTGTTCCAGCTTGAAGGCGACATTTCTGAAGAATACGTGAAGAAGTGCATTTCTTTCCATAGTTTTTCTCTAGAAAGGGGGTTGAAAGTGCTGAAAAGTAGGTGTCACGGAAAGAAACACCGCACCGGAAAAGCCGGTGGGAACCTCAACGACGCGGTTCCCACCTACTCCATCCGGAGCTCAATCAAGGAGATCAACGATGACTGCAGCATTTGAGCCCACCCAGCAGACGCCCGAAGAGCAGGCTGCCGCCCTGGAGCTCGAGTGGGCCGCCAACCCCCGCTGGGAAGGTGTGACCCGGGACTACTCAGCTTCCGACGTCGTCCGCCTCCGCGGCCGCGTCACCGAAGAACAGACGCTGGCCCGGCGCGGCGCCGAGAAGCTGTGGAAACAGCTCACGGAAGAACACAAGACCGGCGGCTACACCAACGCGCTGGGTGCCCTCACCGGCAACCAGGCAGTGCAGCAGGTCAAGGCCGGGCTGCGCGCCATCTATCTTTCCGGCTGGCAGGTTGCCGCGGATGCGAACAACTCCGGGCACACCTACCCGGACCAGTCGCTCTACCCGGCCAACTCCGTTCCCACCGTGGTCCGCCGCATCAACAACGCGCTGCTCCGCGCCGACCAGATCGAATTTTCCGAGGGCATCCAGACCGTTGAGGACTGGCTGGTCCCGATCGTTGCCGACGCAGAAGCCGGCTTCGGCGGCCCGCTGAACGCCTACGAACTCATGAAATCCATGATCCAGGCCGGCGCCTCCGGCGTTCACTGGGAAGACCAGCTCGCCTCGGAAAAGAAGTGCGGCCACCTGGGCGGAAAGGTCCTGATTCCCACCCAGCAGCACGTCCGCACCCTCAACGCCGCCCGTCTGGCGGCCGACGTCGCCGGAACCCCCACCGTCGTCATCGCCCGCACCGATGCCGAGGCAGCAACCCTAATCACCTCCGACGTGGACGAACGGGACCAGGAATTCATCACCGGCGAGCGCACCGCCGAGGGCTTCTACAAGGTCCGCAACGGCATCGAACCCTGCATTGCCCGCGCCAAGGCCTACGCCCCCTACTCGGACCTGATCTGGATGGAAACCGGCACCCCGGACCTGGAGCTGGCCCGCAAGTTCGCCGAATCCGTCAAGGCCGACTTCCCGGACCAGATGCTCTCCTACAACTGCTCCCCGTCGTTCAACTGGCGCAAGCACCTGGACGATGACACCATCGCCAAGTTCCAGCGCGAACTCGGCGCCATGGGCTTCACCTTCCAGTTCATCACCCTGGCCGGCTTCCACGCCCTGAACTACTCGATGTTCGACCTCGCCCACGGCTACGCCCGCAACGGCATGAGCGCCTACGTCGAGCTTCAGGAGAAGGAATTCGCCTCCGAATCCCGCGGCTACACCGCAACCAAGCACCAGCGCGAAGTCGGCACCGGCTACTTCGATGACATCTCCACGGCGCTCAACCCCAACGCCTCCACCCTCGCCCTGGTCGGATCGACCGAAGAGGGCCAGTTCCACTAGACACCGCCTCCCCAAGTAAGTAGCAGTAAGTGTCGTTTTGGAGGCTCAAAACGACACTTACTGCTACCCAGTTGGGACCTTTCAAGGAGAACTCCCATGAACAGCTTCACTGACAGCTTCACGATTAATGGAATTACCCTCACCGCGCAGCCGATTTGCCGGCAGGACGAAGTGCTCACCCCGGACGCCCTCTCCTTCATCGCGAAGCTGCACCGGGCCACTGCTGATCGGCGGCAGGAGCTGCTGCAGGCACGGCGGGCACGGCGGGCCGATATTGCCGCCGGCGCCGACCCCCGGTTCCTCCGCGATACCGAGCACATCCGCAACGATCCGTCCTGGCGCGTCGCTCCCCCGGCGCCGGGTCTGGAGGACCGCCGCGTGGAAATCACTGGCCCGGTGGACAAGAAGATGACCATCAACGCCCTCAACTCCGGCGCCAAGGTGTGGCTGGCGGACATGGAGGACTCCTCCACCCCCACCTGGCGGAATGTCATCAAGGGCCAGCTGAACCTCACCGACGCCCTCGAACGCCGGATCGACTTCACCACGGAGGAAGGCAAGGAGTATAAGCTCCGCCCTGCCGGCGACCTGCCCACCATCGTGGTCCGCCCCCGCGGCTGGCACCTGCCGGAAAAGCACATGCTCATCGACGGCCAGCCCATTGCCGGCGGCATCGTGGACTTCGGCCTCTTCTTCTTCCACAACGCCCGCCGCCTGCTCGCCCAGGGCAAGGGCCCGTACTTCTACCTGCCCAAGATCGAGAACCACCTCGAAGCGCGGCTGTGGAACGACATCTTCATCCTGGCCCAGGACCTGCTCGGCATCCCGCAGGGCACCATCCGCGCCACGGTCCTCATCGAGACCATCACCGCGGCATTCGAGATGGAAGAGATCCTCTACGAACTGCGCGACCACGCCGCAGGCCTGAACGCCGGCCGGTGGGACTACATCTTCTCCCTCATCAAGAACTTCCGCACCCGAGGCCCCCGCTTCGTCCTGCCGGACCGCGGCCAGGTGACCATGACCCAGCCCTTCATGCGCGCCTACACAGAGCAGTTGGTCCGGGCCTGCCACAAGCGCGGCGCCATGGCCATCGGCGGGATGGCCGCAGCCGTTCCCAACCGCAAGGACCCGGAAGCCAACGCCAACGCCCTCGAGAAGGTCCGCGCCGACAAGACCCGCGAGGCCACCGACGGCTTCGACGGTTCCTGGGTGGCCCACCCCGACCTGGTGCCCATCTGCCGCGAGGTGTTCGACGGCGTCCTGGGGGACAAGCCCAACCAGCTGAACCGGCTCCGCGAGGATGTCATCCCGGACGACCGCGCCCTGATCAACGTCGCCGCCACCAACGGCACCATCACCGAACAGGGCATCCGGAACAACATCGAGGTCGGGATCCGCTACATCGAGTCCTGGCTCCGCGGCAACGGCGCAGTGGCCATCCACAACCTCATGGAGGACGCCGCCACCGCCGAAATCTCCCGCTCCCAGCTATGGCAGTGGATCTATGCCCGCGCCATCACGGACCACGGCGAGATCATCAGCCACGAATGGGTGGAGGAGCTCCTGGACCAGGAATTCACCCGGCTGGAACGCTTCGACGGCGACCGGTTCGAGGACGCCCGCGACATCTTCGAGGAAGTCACCCTTGCCACCGAATTCCCGTCCTTCCTCACCCTCCCCGCCTACGCCCGCTACCTGACCGAGGCCCGCGAAAAGGCCACCGTCGAGGAACTGGCTGCGGCCTGACCTGAAGAACTTCCGTCCGCCGGGCCGGCACGCCCTCCGCAACAGGCCCCCGAAATCCGGGGCGCCGGCCCGGCGACGGAGAACCCCAAACCCCCGCGAAATGGCACTTAACAGCAATATTCTGAGGGCAAAGTCATAGGGTCGTTGCAACGCTCTGATTGATGGAGCGTTAGATGGTCAAGTTGTTCCCGTCGAATGCCCGCACTGAGTTTGTTGATTTGGTGTGCGGCGGGCTGTCGATTCTGGAGGCC
>NZ_BMFW01000017.1 GCF_014639275.1 Arthrobacter liuii
CCGCGCAGCTGCATGTGGGTTTGGCGATCCATAACTACGGGATCCAGGAATACATGCAGCACTCGGACAAGACCAACGAGGTCTTCGAGCAGTCCATGACCTTTGTGGACGGGTACCTGCACCCGGGTGACAAGCCGGGCATCGGCGTCGAATTCAACGAAGAAGCCGCCGCGGCCTTCCCGTACCAGCAGGCCTACCTGCCCTACAACCGCCTGGTCGACGGCACCGTCCATGACTGGTAGGACTTATAGCCGCGACAGGTGACGCTGGCACGTCGACGCCCAGCGCCACCCGGTGTGGGGATGGCGCAACGAACCAGATCTCGGCCTCCATGCTCATCCCACACCCCATCGAGACGGCCACTGCATCAGCAACATGATCCCGTCCCCTCGAAAAGCGTGTCAACGCTCGATAAAGGCGACTCGCTGCCCGCAAGGGGGTCCCCGTGCGTGCGCAACGGAAGTCGGAGACGACCGCCGCGACTATCGTTGCCGCCATCGTCGGGGTACGTCCCCAGCCAGTACTCCATGTTTGTTGAAGTTTGCGGGGTTCTGTACGAAGTGATTGCGAGCTACATACACTGTCCGGTGAAGGCGCGCGCATCGCCATCGCCGCTGATTCATGAATGAAGGGAGTCCGGCATGTTCTGTGCATCCGTCGTCTACCCACTCGACGCTGAAAACTTCGACGTCGACTACTTCGCCACGAAGCACGCTCCACTGTTCGCCGAGATGATGGGCGACAACTGCGTGCGATGGGAAGTGCATCAAGCGCTGACTGCACGGGGCGCGCCGCCCCCGCAGTTCATTGCGGCTGCGTACTTCTGGGTGGAATCCGCAGAGCGATTCGGAGCGATGCTCGCCGAGCGGGGAGAGCAAATCTACGCAGACATCCGCAACTTCAGCGGGACGCAGCCTGCTCGAGGTTGGGCAGAGGTTCTTTGACAGCAGCGTTTGAGCGCGCACGAGCCTCAGGGGCTCACAGTGGGCGACGAATAACCGCGAAGAATGGGTGTCGCCGGTGCCTGAGCTCAACTGGACACTTTGCCAACGGCGTCAAGTGCTGCCGCCGGGCCGTTTGGTTTAGGACCATGCGCGGGCTGCCTGAGAGTCGACCGGTCTGCGCTCCTGCGCGTGCCGTCATCCATAGGCCGCACAGTTAGGGGGAAGCTGCGGTGGTCAGACCCGAAAGGCTCCCGAGGGGCAGGAAGGGCAGCGCCCCGTCGTGGTGGATGCCATGGCCGGTCGTTGCCCTGGTCGTGGTCACGGTCGCCAACTATGTGTGGCAGGTCCCCTATTACCTGCACTTCTACGGCCGTTTCGGCACCAGCCCCGGCGGCCTGACGGTCCCGCTGCTGTTGACCTTTCTCTGGTTCCTGCTGGCCACCGTTCTTCTGGTGACCCGGCGCCGGGGCGGGGTTCCGGTGATGGCATCGTTCCTGGTGGTCGAGGCGCTCTTCTACCTCGTGCACAACCTCTCCGGCGCCGCAGGGCGTGATCTTCCCGCCGGCGACGTCGTGCTCCTCGTCGCCTCATTGCTGGGCTACGTCAACACCGTGGCCGCAGTCTTCTTCCTGGGGTGGCTGTTCGTCACCCGCCGACAGAGCCGGTCAGGCGATCGACGCACCATCAGCAGCCGCTGAGGACGGGCCGGCCCGTCCGGGCCAGGGTCGGGGTTGTCCTCTTCGCTCCCGGGAGCGAAGATGTTCCCATGCTGCCCGAGGAGCGTTTCAACATGCTGGTGGGTGAATTTGCTTCCAGTCCTGGCGTCAGCGTCCCGGGTGAACCCGGAGGGCGCGGGTTCGGGTCGTCCGCGCTGAAGGTCAACGGCTCGATTTTCGCCATGATCTCCGGCGGCAAGCTGGTGTTGAAGCTGCCTCATGCCCGTGTCGACACGCTCATGCGGGCCGGAGCCGGCACGCCCTTCGATGCCGGAAAGGGCCGCCCGATGAAGGAATGGCTCACCGTCACCGCCGACGACAACGAGTCCTGGCTGGCACTGGCCCGGGAGGCCCTGGACTTCGTGGGGTCCACTCACCAGTGACCTGCGCCGCCAATGACATCGGTGCCCGGAAACGCCCCGGCGACCTGTCGCCCGGCCCACCCGGCCGAATCCGTGGATGACCGCTCCCCACCGGAGTCCCGGACGGCTAGTGTCGGCATTATGTAGTTCGTGGTCTTCTACGCAGCCAAAGGTGCCTCCCGCCTGCGCGAGGTCTACCCGCGCCATCACGCCTACGTCGAACAATTCGCCCGGGACGGCGGCCTGCTGGCCATCGGGACCTTCGACGATCCAGTCACCGGTGGTCAGCCGAAGATGTTCGCCCATTCCCGGATGTGCCACTCCTCGACGAGCCCGGCACGGACGAAGGGGTCATTTTCCGCGTAATGTTGCGCCTCGTCAGGGGAGACGAGCACGCCCATGGTGCGGACCGCCTCGCCGGGCCGGTCAAGGAACGCGCCGGCCATGAGAAGCAGGCCTTCGCGGTGCAGCCGTTTGGACGTTGCGACGTGTTCAGCCAGTTGCTCCGGGGCCTCGCGCTGTATGTCGGGGAAGGACTGGAAGCGGGTGGTCATGAAGACCACATAGAACCGGGGGACTCCGTCGATTTGGAGCGGGCCCGCGCCGTTTGTCATGCCGGGACCTCCGTGGTGGTGTCAGTGCTTGAGGGAGCGAAGGAGGGCCTGTCGAAGATGAGGACGGTGCGGTTGATTTTGCCCCCGGCCACGATGAAGTGCTCGGCGGTGGGCGCATGGGTGGTTGCGGGGGTGTGCGGGTAGTACACGAGTACCGCAGTGGTGTCGTCGCCGAAGGCTGCGATGGTTTCGACGCCCGTGAGCTGCTGCATAAAGCCGCCGAGGAATGCGCGGTAGGAGGCGGCCCCGTTAATGGCCCCGCTGGGGGCCTCCGTGGCGATCTCCTCGGCGATGTAGCCCATCGCCCGGTCCAGATCGTGTCCGGTCCAGGCCGAGTGGTAGGCAAGTGCGATGGAGAGCGGGGAGGGTTCGGTCGAAGGCATCTGTTCCTCCTTGCGGTGTGCACCAGACCAGGTGGTGGATTCCAGCGGGCGCGTCGCGGCGGCACTGAAGGGGAGTCTATCGAGATTTGGCCACGACAGAAACCTCTTATTTCTGTACTAAGAGAGAGGCAACGTCCAAATCCGAGAAGGCCCCGTGACCGGACAGTCCGCCCTGAAATGTCAACCTGATTCAGGACCGGTGTGACGGCTTGAATCGGGACCACTAAGGTTCCAAGCCCAGCGCTAACGTTGGCGTTCGTTGTTTGAAACTACGTTGCCCGTTCCCCATAGGGTGTTGTCATGACTGAGCGATATTTTTCTCCGCCGGCGCGGACAGGGTTGATCGTGCCCGCGTGCACCTGTGGCTCAGCGAGCAGTCCTACTGGGCGCAAGGTCGGCTTCGTGAAAAGCAAGATGCAGCTTTTGACGCCTCCCGGAACTACGGAGTGTACGACATCGAGACTGGAGAGCGGGTAGCTTACGGTCGCGTCGTCACTGACGGAGTTACGTTCGCTTGGCTTTGCGACGTGTTCGTTACGACCGAAGCCCGCGGTCACGGCATCGGCAAGATGCTCGCCGCAGGTGTAATGGCGGACCTGGAACCTCTGGGCCTGAAGCGGATTCTGCTTTCAACGGCAGATGCTCACGGGCTTTATGCCCAATATGGCTTCACAGAACTGGCTGAGCCATCAAGAATGATGGCCCGTGTCCGTTGACCGATCCATTACCGGACGGAGACACAGAGGATGCTGTCGCCCGGGCAGAACCTAGACGATGACTCCGTCGTTGACTTGTAAGCGCCCGGAACGGCGAGGGATTCCCCGGGCCCAGTATGCGATCAGGAGTCCGACCGTGGCGGCTCCGCCGGCGTGCATCCGGGGGGAGGACCATGCACCTTCCGGAGTGGGAATCGCCAATGCCACGACGACGGTGACGACTCCCAGGAGAACCTCCGCTGTAGCCTGCAGTGGCCGGCCCCGGTATTCAGGGTAGGCCAGTCGGATGCAGGGGATCACCGGCAGCAAGAACAGGCCGAAGCTGGGGAATGGGTAGATGGCATTGAACGTGAAAATGACCAGTCCCAGCGCCAGCAGGCCGATGAACTTCAGCAGCTGACCAGCCCTAAGCGGGTTCTCCGGCGTCCACCGGCTCAGCAGCAGGCCCCACGCCGGAAGTCCCAGCAACCAGCCGCCGGCCCAGAAGCCTAGGTCCATCAGCGCCAGGACAACGAGCAGGGCACCGGGCATCAGGAACGCCGCGGCCTGTCGGAGCGGTGGGAGCTTCCCGGTCGGGACGAATATGCACGTCCCTACCAGGAAATACGCTCCCGCATACCAGGGCAGCAGCTGGATCACCGGTACTTGGGACAGTCCAAAAACCAGCAGCGCCAGCGAGACGGCCATCACGCACACCGAAGCGAACACCCACGGCCGGCGGACTACGTTCGGTGTGGCATCCCCCAATGTCATGGACGCACTCTACCGGTGTGCCGCACTCGTTTCCGCACCTCCAGGATTAGGACAGTTGCCAGCCACGCAGTACGGCACGAATGATACGAAGAAGATGAGGATAGCCGTGTCGGCTGCTGCCCGGTACTCGTAGTAACTGGGGTGACCGAATGCTATGTCTCCCCTGAGCAAGGGGTAAAGCACCCCGGCCAAGTAGGCCAAGGCACCTATACATGGGAGTAGCAGAAGTCCATAGATCGCCCTTAGGCGCTTAGCGGAGCGCTTGTACTGGCCATATTGCTTCTCCCATTCCGTCCGATTCACGAACCCCACAGCCTGCCGTAAACCCCTTGTTCAGGCTGCGAATTGCGTTCCTCGGGGACCAGGAACGCCGGCGGGCCCTACTCTGCCGCGCCCCACAGGGCTTTTCGGAGCAGCCGCTTCAACTCCTGCGACTCCTCGCCCGACAGGACTGCCAGCTGATCCAGTTCGGCTGAGTCCATTGCCGCCCGGGCCTTGGTGTGCATCCTGCGCCCCTCTGCCGTCGAGACGATGATCTTCGCCCGCCGGTCCTGCTTTCCCTGCGCACGCTCCACGAGGCCGCGGCGTTCCAGGTCGTCCACCAGCGTGACCACCTGGCTGGGGTCCAGGCTCAGGAAGTCCGCCAGTTCGCGCTGCGTCGGCTCCAGCCCGCTGCACGCCAATGTCAGGATGGAGAATGAGCGTTCGCGCAGGCCAAAATCAGCGAGGGCGCGGTTGTTCAGTACCGATCCCGCGGCATGCAGCTTGGCCAGCAGAAGGCCCACATCACTGCCGATCCTGGCGGCCGCAAGGCGCGGTGTCTGAACGTCTGTGCCCAAGGTGGCCATCACAACTCCGGTACTGGTAAAAAACAATCGTTGACTTTTTCAATGATCCGTATTTTCATTGATTCCAACAAGGATCTCACACCGCAGTGGGACCACCCCACCGGCCTCGGCCGGCGCATGCAAAGGAGCAGGCCATGAGCTTGAACGGCAAGGTTGCAATCGTCACCGGCAGCGGGCAGGGCCTTGGCCTTGCCTACGCAAGGGAACTCGCCCGCAAGGGTGCCGCCGTCGTCATCAACGACGTGAACGCAGACACCGCAGCGCAGGCCGTCGCGCAGATCGAGGCCGACGGCGGCCGCGCCACCGCCGTGGTGGTTCCGGTAGGCTCCACCGACGCCGCCAAGGCCCTGGTGGCCGGAGCCGTGGACACCTTCGGCGGCTTGGACATCCTGGTCACCAATGCCGGGATCCTGCGGGACAAGTCCCTGTTGAAGATGACGGACGAGGACTTCGACCTGGTGATCAACGTCCACCTCAAGGGCACCTTCACCTGCGTCCGCGAGGCATACGCCTACTTCAAGGAAAACAACGTCCAGGGCCGCATCATCACCATTGGTTCCCCCACGGGCCAGCGCGGCAACTTCGGCCAGACCAACTACGCCGCCGCCAAGGCCGGCATCGTGGGCATGGTCCGCACCTGGGCGCTGGAAATGAAGAAGGCCGGCGTGACGGTCAACAGCGTCATTCCCGTGGCCGCAACCGCCATGACCAAGACCGTCCCGTACTTCCAGAAGGCAGTGGAAGCGGACGAGCGCGGCGAGGCCATGCCGTCCTTCTTCCGCCACGACCTTGGCTTTGGAACGGCCGACGACGTCTCCGGACTGGTTGCCTTCCTCGCCTCCGACGAAGCCGCCAACATCACCGGCCAGGCCATCGGAGCCGGCGGTGACCGGCTGCAGGTGTGGACCCACCCCGAAGCGGCCACCACCGAATACCGGGAGGGCGGCTGGAGCTATGAGGCGTTGCAGGAAAACGCCGGCCACCTGTTCAGCAAGGAAACCCTGCAGGGCTACGGCGAGGAATTCCTGCCACTGCCTGAGGAGCTGCAGCCCGAGCCTGTCGAGGCCCGCTGACCATGGCCGACCGTTACGAACTGGCAATCGACCCGGCGAAACTCGACGCCATCGACATGCACGTCCACCTCGAGGTGGACAGCTGCGGCCACGGCTCCCTTCCGGAGGAACTGACCGAAGCCTCGGCCAAATACTTCAAGGCCGAGGACCGCACTCCCTCCCTGGACCGGATCGCCGACATCTACCGCGAACTGAACATGGCCGCCGTCGTCTTCACCGTGGACGCCCGCACCCAGCTCAAGCACGAGCCCAACAGCATCCCGGAGCTCATCGCGGGCGCTGCCCGGAACAACGACGTCCTGATCCCGTTCGGCAGCGTGGACCCGCGCACCGGCGAGGACGCGATCGCCGGAGCCAAGCACCAGGCCATCGAACTGGGAGCCCGCGGCTTCAAGTTCCACCCCTCCCTGCAAGGCTTCGACCCGTCCAACGAACGCTTCTACCCGCTCTGGGAGACGCTTCAGGAACTGGGGCTGCCAGCCATCTTCCATACCGGCCAGAACGGCATGGGCGCAGGCCTCCCGGGGGGCTACGGCATCAAGCTGGCCTACTCCAACCCGTTGCTGCTCGACGCCGTGGCCGCAGACTTCCCCGGCCTGCAAATCATCATGGCCCACCCCTCCGTGCCGTGGCAGGACGAGGCCAACTCCATCGCCACCCACAAGGCCAACGTCTTCATCGACCTCTCCGGCTGGTCACCCAAGTACTTCCCGGAGTCCCTGGTGAAGGCCTCCAACTCCTACCTGCAGGACAAAGTGCTGTTCGGCACCGACTTCCCGCTCATCACCCCGCAGAAGTGGCTGGGCGCCTTCGCCGACCTGCCGCTGAAGGACGAGGTCCGGCCGAAGATCCTCAAGGACAACGCGGTCCGCCTCCTTGGGCTGGGGGCCTGAGATGGGCACCTTGACGACGGCGGAGGCCGGCCTGAGTGCCCGGCTCTACGAAGCAGCGGACTGGTACAACGCCGAGTCCCTGCTGACAGACGGCGAGCGCAGGGTCCTGGCGCGCCTTAGAAGCTTCCTCGACACCGAGGCGAAGCCCCTCCTGGCCGAGTACTGGGAACGCGGGGAGTTCCCGGAGCAGCTTGCCCGGCCGCTGATCGAGCTGGACCTCATGGAACCGGGGGAACTCACCGGCGCCCCCGGCGCAGAGCACAGCCCGGCCCGTGGAATCTACCAGGGCTTCCGCATCTTCGAGCTGGCCCGCACGGACGCGTCGCTGGCCACCTGGTACACCGCCCAGGCTGGCCTGTTCCGCACCGCCATCCGGGTGGGTGCCTCCCAGGAACAGCAGGCCGAATGGATGCCCAGGGTGATCGACTTCTCGCTCAAAGGGGTCT
This sequence comes from Arthrobacter liuii, assembly GCF_014639275.1. Lineage (GTDB taxonomy): Bacteria > Actinomycetota > Actinomycetes > Actinomycetales > Micrococcaceae > Arthrobacter > Arthrobacter liuii. The sequence continues at coordinate 7,749 of NZ_BMFW01000017.1, forward strand.
TCTCGCTCACCGAACCCGAGTCGGGATCGGACATCGCCGGCGGGCTCTCGACGACTGCCCGGCAGGAGCCCGATGGGAGTTGGATCCTGGACGGTGCCAAGCGCTGGATCGGCGGCGCCGCCACGGCTGACGTCCTGGCAGTGTTCGCCCGGGACACCGCGGACGGGCAGGTCAAGGCCTTCCTGGTGGACCGCGCCGCAGACGGCGTCACGCTGGAGAAGATCCACGGGAAGACCTCGCTGCGGATGATGCAGAACGCCCACATCACGCTGGCCGGTGTCCGGGTCCCCGAGGCAATGCGGCTGCACAACGTGAACTCCTTCAAGGACGTCGCGGCGATGCTCCGGGCCATGCGGTCCGATGTCGCCTGGATTGCCACCGGCGTCGCTGCCGGTGCCTTCGAGGCCGCGCTCGCCTATGTCAATGAACGCCGGCAGTTCGGCCGCACCCTGGGCTCCTTCCAGCTCGTCCAGGAGAAACTGGCCCGCATGCTGGGGAACGTCACGGCCAGCCTGTCCCTGGTGGTCAGGCTCACCGAACAGCAGGCCAAGGGCATCTACCGCGACCAGGACTCGGCCCTGGCCAAGATGCAGGCGTCCCTGTTCATGCGCGACACCGTGGCCCTGGCCCGCGAGGTGGTGGGTGGCAACGGCATCACCCTGGCCACCGACGTCGCCCGCTTCCATGCGGACGCGGAAGCCGTCTACTCCTACGAGGGCACGCACGAGATCAACGCCCTCATCATCGGCCGCGCCCTCACCGGCGAAAGCGCCTTCACCCGCTGAACCACAACTTCCCCACCCACCAAACAACTGCCAGGAGGCAACGATGCCCAATCTCGTCGTCGATTTCGACACCCTGCTCACCCTGTCCGGCAAGGACCTCGGCACCACCGACTACCGCCAGATCACCCAGGAACAGATCAACCTCTTCGCGGACGCCACCGACGACCAGCAGTGGATCCACACCGATCCCGAACGCGCCAAGGACGGCCCGTTCGGTGCCCCCATCGCACACGGTTTCCTCACGCTGTCCCTGATCATCCCGTTCTGGGGCGAGCTGTTCGACGTCGAGGGCGTCACCACCAAGGTCAACTACGGCCTGGACAAGGTCCGCTTCACTGCCCCGGTGAAGGTCGGTTCCAAGGTCCGCATGCAGGCCACCATCGCCGAGGTCACCGAGGTCAAGGGCGGCGCGCAGATCAAGGTCAACGCCACGATCGAAATCGAAGGCCAGGAACGCCCCGCCGTCGTCGCGGAATTCCTGGCGCGCTTCTACAAGTAAGGCGCTTCCATAAACGGGCCCCTTTTACAAGGGTCCCTCCTGACGCACCAACCCGGCGGCACCCCCGCGGCACCGCCCCCACGGGCAACCCCAAAACCCCCTTCCCTCCGTCCCTAGGAACAACCATGTCCGGACACACCACGCTCGCACCCGCGGGCACGGCCGCCAAGCGCAAGGAAGCGCGCACGGTCATCCTGTCCAGCTATCTGGGCAGCACCATCGAGTTCTACGACTTCCTGCTGTACGCCACGGCCGCAGCAGTCGCCTTCCCCAAGGTCTTCTTCGCCGGAACCGATGAGTGGGTAGGCGTCGTCGCGGCCTACGCCACCTTCGCCGCCGGGTACGTGGCCAGGCCGCTGGGCGGGGTGATCTTCGGCCACTTCGGGGACAGGATCGGCCGCAAGGGGATGCTGATCATCTCCATGGCCATGATGGGCATCGCCTCCACCCTCATCGGCCTGATTCCGGGCGCGAGCGCGATCGGGCCTTGGGGGGCTGTGCTGCTGGTCCTGCTGCGCGTCTGCCAGGGCATCGCCGTCGGCGGTGAATGGGGCGGCGCCGCCCTCATGGCGCTGGAGCACTCAGACCCCAAGCGGCGCGGCTTCGCCGCCTCCTTCGTCAACGCCGGCGCCCCCACCGGCGCCGTCCTGGGAACCCTGGTGATGGGCGCTTTCTCGGCACTGCCGCAGGATGCGTTCCTGGCGTGGGGGTGGCGGGTGCCGTTCCTGCTGTCCTTCGTGCTCCTGATCGTGGGCATGTTCGTCCGCCTCCGGGTCTCCGAAAGCCCGATTTTTGCCGAGGCCGTAGCCAAGGAAAGCACGCAGGGCACCAAGCGCAAGATCCCGCTGCTGGACGTGCTGCGCCGGCCCAAGGCACTGATCATGATCATGTTCGCCGGTGCCGCCGGATTCGGCCTGCAGGTGGTGCTGCCCACCTTCTCTGTCACCTACGCGGTGTCCAAGGGGGCGCCGCAACAGGGCGTGCTCTACGCGTTCGCCGGTGCCTCGGCCATCTCCATCGTGTTCGTCCTGCTGGGCGGCCGCCTGTCAGACCGTTTCGGCCGCCGGCCGGTGATGATCGCCGGCCTTGCCCTGTTCATCGCCTACCTGTTTCCGATGTTCGCCATGCTCGGCTCCGGCAACGTGGGCCTGGTCTTCCTGGCCTTTACCGTGGCGCTCATCCTGCACTCATCCCTCTACGGGCCGCTGGCAGCGTTCGTCTCCGAGCAGTTCGGCACCACCTCCCGCTACACCGGGGCGGCGGTTGGCTACCAGCTGGCCACCCTGATCGGTGCGGGCTTCACCCCGGGCATCATCGCCGGGCTGTACAAGGATTCCGGGCAGAACATCCTCCCCGTGGTGGTGTTCCTGTCCGTCATGGCCCTCGTCTCGATTGTCTTCATCGCCCTGACGCGGGAATCTAAGAACAACGACCTCACCACGGTCCGTTAGGAGAACCATGGACAACAACGGAGTTGGCTCCTGGCTGCAGCGCCGCCGCCGGAAGTCAGGTGCCAAGTCAGCCCTCCTGTCCGCAGCCGGCACCCTGAGCTACGAAGAGCTCGCCGAAAGGGCCGACCGCCTGGCCAACGCGCTCCGGGACAGGGGAGTGGCCAAGGGGGACCGGGTGGCTTACCTGGGGGAGAACCATCCTTCCTTCGTGGAGACGTTCTTCGCCTGTGGCCTCCTGGGCGCCATCTTCGTGCCGCTCAACACCCGTCTCGCGCCGCCGGAACTGCAGTTCCAGCTGCAGGACTCCGGGGCGCGGCTCCTGGTCAACGCCGGCGCCCTGGAGGAGCCTGCCTCCGCCGCCGTGGCGGGCACGGACGTGAGCCACCGCCTGGTCACAGCAGCCGACGGCGGGACCGAACCTTCCGCCGCCGCGTCACCGGCCGCCGTCGGACACTCCGCCGTCGTCGAGCACTACGAAGAGGCGCTGCAGGCAGCGGCACCGGACCACCTCGACGTGCCGGTGGGGCACGACGACGCGGCGATGATCCTGTACACCTCGGGGACCACGGGCAAGCCCAAGGGCGCCCTGCTGACCCACGGGAACATCACGTGGAACTGCATCAACACCATCGTTGACATGGACCTGAACCGCAACGACGTGGCGCTGATGATCTCTCCGCTGTTCCATGTGGCGTCGCTGGACATGGGGCTGCTGCCGATGCTGCTCAAGGGCGCCACCGTGGTGCTCGAGGCCAAGTTTGATTCCGCCAGGGTCCTGGATCTGATCCAGGAACACGAGATCACCACCCTCAACGGGGTGCCCACCACGTTCCAGCTGCTCTGCGAAGATCCGGGATGGGCGGCGGCGGACCTCACCTCGCTGGACAAGCTCACCTGCGGGGGCTCGGCCATCCCCCGCCGGGTCCTGGACGCGTATGAGGACCGCGGCATCGGCTTCACCAACTGCTACGGCATGACCGAAACGGCACCCGGGGCCACCATGCTTCCGGTGGACCGCTCCAGGGAAAAGGCTGGCTCGGCGGGCCTGCCGCACTTCTTCACCGACGTCCGGATTGCCGATCCGATGGGCGGCGCCGTGGCCCCGGGCGAGGTTGGGGAAATCCAGATCTCCGGCCCCAACGTGATCAAGGAATACTGGAACCGGCCGGAGGCGACGGCTGCCAGCTACGCGGACGGATCCTGGTTCCGCTCCGGTGACATGGGTTACCGGGACCAGGAGGGCTTCCTGTTCGTCTCGGACCGGCTCAAGGACATGATCATCTCCGGCGGGGAGAACATCTACCCGGCCGAGGTGGAAGCCGTCATCGCGGAGCACAGCGCCGTGGGCAGCGTTGCCGTCATCGGCGTCAGCGACGACAAGTGGGGTGAGGTTCCCCAGGCGATTGTGACCCTGCGCGAGGGCGGATCGCTGACCGCCGAGGAGCTCCGCAGCTTCCTTGACGGCCGGCTTGCCCGCTATAAGATCCCCAAATCGCTGGTGGTGGTGGATGACATGCCGCGTACGGCCAGTGGCAAGATCCGGAAGATGGAGCTGCGCAGGCAGCTCTGAGGGTTTCCCGAGCAGTAGGGTTCCGCCGTTGTTACCGTTCACGGTCATCAATTGGCGGAACCCTACCAGCCGGTGGCAGCATAGTTGGATGCTTGAGGCAACTAAACCCCAGAATTCCCCTGACAGGGCCCCCGTAAACCCAGCCCTGGAAGCGGAAAGCAAGATCGCCCGCATCGCCGTGACGGTGTTCCCCATCCTGGTGGTGGCCGCAGGCATTATCGGCTTCCTGCTCCCCGGGGTCTTCAAACCCATCGCGCCCGGCGTGCCCTACCTGCTGGGCATCATCATGTTCTGCATGGGCTTGACCCTGACCCCGCCGGACTTCGCGGCGGTGGCCAAGCGGCCGTGGGCAGTGGCACTCGGAATCGTTGCCCACTACATCATCATGCCCGGTGCCGGCTGGCTGATCGCAGGGGCCCTCAACCTCGAGCCCGAGCTGGCCGTCGGCGTCATCCTGGTGGGCTGCGCACCCTCCGGAACCGCCTCCAACGTGATGGCATTCCTGGCCAAGGGCGATGTTGCCCTCTCCGTGGCAGTGGCCTCCGTTTCCACCTTGATCGCCCCGATCGTCACCCCTCTGCTGGTCCTGTTCCTGGCCGGCTCCTACCTGCAGATCGACGCCGCGGGCATGGTCCTGGACATCGTCAAGACCGTGCTGCTGCCGGTGGTCGCCGGCCTCCTCGCCCGGCTGTTCCTCAAGAAGCTTGTCGCAAAGGTGCTGCCGGCACTGCCGTGGGCCTCCGCCGTCGTTATCTCCCTGATCGTGGCCATCGTGGTGGCCGGCAGCGCCAGCAAGATCATCAGCGCCGGGGCCATCGTGTTCCTCGCCGTGCTGCTGCACAACGGCTTCGGCCTGGGCCTGGGCTACCTGGCCGGCAAGCTGGGCCGCCTGGACGACAAGGCCCGCCGCGCCCTTGCCTTCGAAGTGGGCATGCAGAACTCCGGCCTGGCCGCGACCTTGGCCACCGCCCACTTCACACCACTGGCCGCGCTTCCGTCGGCCGTCTTCTCGCTGTGGCACAACATCTCGGGTGCCATCGTGGCGGCCTGGCTCGCCCGGCGCCCGCTGCAGGAAAAGCAGGCCAACGTACCGGTTAAGCAGGCCTGAGCAGCGCCGTCAGACCCCGACGTCCGGGAGCGGGCCTGTTTCCATCCGCCCACCGTGGGTAAAGGACCCGGTAGGGACAACGCCGTTTCGGCGCTGCCCGCCGGTTCCTGACAGGAGATGGACAGATGGCCCGGATCGACCGAATAGCTGAACCATGGGGGACAAGGACGCCGTACGGCAGCGGCGGTGAGTGGCCGGTGAGGGTGGATACCCACTTGGCCGAGGGAGTGGCCCCTGACGATGTGGACAGGTGGGTCCAGACGGCATCGCTCCTCCACTCCAACGGCGATGCCATGGACATCGCGGTCAAGGACAACCGGATCGTCGGGGTACGGGGACGGGCCTCGGACCGGGTCAACCACGGCCGGCTGGGGCCGAAGGACCTCTACGGCTGGCAGGCGAACGCGTCACCGGACCGGCTCACCAAACCCCTCATCCGCGAGGGCGGGAAACTGGTGGAAACGGACTGGGACACCGCCATGCGGCGCGTGGTGGACCGGTCCAAGGCGCTGCTGGCGGAGCAGGGGCCCAGCGCCCTCGGCTTCTACACCACCGGCCAGCTCTTTTCGGAGGAGTATTACACGCTGGGCGCCGTGGCCCACGGCGGTATCGGAACCAACCACGTGGACGGAAACACCCGGTTGTGCACGGCCACCGCAGGTGAGGCGCTCAAGGAATCATTCGGCTGCGACGGCCAGCCCGGCTCCTATACAGACGTGGACCACGCGGACGTGATCGCCCTCTACGGGCACAACGTGGCGGAAACCCAGACAGTCCTCTGGACCAGGATGCTGGACCGGCTGGCCGGGCCCAACCCGCCCAAGATCATCTGCGTGGACCCGCGGATGACGCCCGTGGCCAGGGCCGCCACCGTGCACCTGGCCCCGAGGCCGGGCACCAACGTTGCCCTGATGAACGGCATCCTGCACGAGATCATCACCAACGGCTGGGTGGACCAGGACTATATCCAGGCGCACACGGTGGGGTACTCCGAGCTTGAGAAATTGGTCAAGAACTACCCGCCCGCCCTGGTCGCGGAGATCTGCGGTGTTCCTGCGGAGCAAATCCAGGAGGCGGCGAGCATCATCGGCCACGCCGAGCGGCTGCTGTCCACCGTCCTGCAGGGCTTTTACCAGTCCAACCAGGCCACTGCAGCCGCCGTGCAGGTGAACAATGTCAACATCATCCGCGGCATGCTGGGCAAGCCGGGCTGCGGCATCCTGCAGATGAACGGCCAGCCCACGGCGGAGAACACCCGCGAGTGCGGCGCGGACGGTGACCTGGCCGCGTTCCGGAACTGGTCCAATGACGCCCACATCAAGGACCTGGCCAGGGTCTGGAACATCGATCCCATGTCCATTCCGCACTACTCGCCGCCCACCCACGTCATGCAGATGATGCGGTACGCGGAGGACGGCTCCATCCGGATGCTGTGGGTCAGCGGCACCAACCCCGCCGTCTCCCTGCCCGAGCTTGCGCGGATCCGCGGCATCTTGGAGCAGGAGCGGCTGTTCCTGGTGGTGCAGGACATCTTCCTGTCCGAGACCGCCCAACTGGCCGACGTCGTGCTCCCCGCTGCCACGTGGGGTGAAAAGACGGGCACCTTCACCAACGTGGACCGCACCGTCCACCTCTCCGAGAAGGCCGTGGATCCGCCCGGCGAGGCCAAAGCCGACCTGGACATCTTCATCGACTATGCCCACCGGATGGGCCTGCAGGACAAGGACGGGCAGCCGCTGATCAAGTGGCACGATCCGGAGTCCGCTTTCGAGGCCTGGAAGGATTGCACCCGCGGCCGCCCCTGCGATTACACCGGCATCACCTACGACAAGCTGCGCGGCGGCTCCGGCATCCAGTGGCCATGCAACGAGGAGAACCCCGACGGGACCGAACGCATTTACGCTGACGGCAAGTTCTGGGCACATCCCGAGTACTGCGAGACGTACGGGCGCGACCTCATCACCGGCGCGCCCGTGGAGCCATCCGAATACAAGGCGTTGAACCCGGAGGGCAAGGCCATCATCAAGGCCGCCGAATACATGCCGCCGCATGAACTGCCCAGCCGGGACTTTCCGCTTCAGCTGATCACCGGCCGCACGCTCTACCAGTTCCACACGCGCACCAAGACGGGCCGGGCCCCGGAGCTCCAGGCAGCCGCACCGGACGTCTGGGTTGAGTTGTCAGCCGACGACGCCGGCGCGTACGGGATTGCCGAGGGCGACCTTGCGGAGGTGGAGACGCCCCGTGGTTCCGTCCGTGCCAAGGTGCGGATCAGCGGCATCCGTAACGGCGTGCTGTTCCTGCCGTTCCATTACGGCTACTGGGACACCGACGGCGGCCATCAACCGGACGGCGCGGGCAGGGCGGCGAACGAACTGACCATCACGGACTGGGATGCGGCGTCCAAACAGCCAATCTTCAAGACGGCGGCGGCACGCATCACCCGGGTTTCGGGCGGCGACGGGCCCTCGCCGGCGCCCACCAACACGGCGTCGGCCCCCGCCGGCGACTTCCCGGAAGGGGCCAGGACCAAGGGGATTGCCTCTGCCCTCGCGGACGAGGCCACCGGAACGGCAGGAGGGGCACGATGAAATTCGGGCTTGTACTTGAGGAAATGCACCGCTCCGAAAACGACCTTGCGCACCACCTGCTGGTCATCTCGGAGCGGCACAAGGTGGACCACGAGATCTACCACCTGGCCCGTGACCTGGCGCGCTGGTCCCAGCAGCATGTGCGGGACATCGCGGCCATCGGCAAGAACTACGGCCAGGACCTGGATCCGGAGCCGCGCGGCGAAGCGGGACTGATGGAGACCCTCCGGGAAAAGGGCAGCGAGATGGTGGGCCGGCGCCCCGAAACCGGGATGCTGCTGCTGAAGGACCTGCGGGAGCTCTACCTGAAGGCCTGCGGCGTCTCGGCTGACTGGGAGCTGCTGGCCCAGGCTGCCCAGGGAATGAAGGACAAGGACCTGCTGGCCCTTGCCGAACGGTGCCATCCGCAGACGATCCGGCAGATGAAGTGGGCCAACGGCAAGCTGAAGGAATCCGCCACGCAGGTCCTGGTCAGCTGACGGTCCGGACGCTGGCCTGGGGCCGCCCGATGCTGTCGTAGTGGTGCAGCGCCCGGACGGTGACTCCTGTTGCCGCGGCGAGTTCACCAACGCTCCAGGCTGCGCAGGGGCCGAATTCCATACCGCCAACCGTAGGACCTGACGCAGCGTCAGGTTCAACCCCTGCGCGCCGCAATTCCCGGCACCTCCGAACCAGTTTCATTCAGTGAAACCGGCGGCGCGATCGGCACCGCGGATGGCCCAGAGTTGAATGCAGGAGCGCGGACCACGGCGTGGGCCCGCTCCCGACACCACAGGTCATTCAGCACAGGACAGAGACGGCGCGGAACATATGGAGTCAACGATGACGGCACTGCGGATCCTCCGGGGGATCGAGTTCGCCCGGCCGCGCAACGCGGAGCCGCTGCTGCTGGACCTGTACCTTCCCGGCGCCGCAGCGGCAGGTGCCCACCAGGGCGGCAGGCCTGCTGTGATCCACCTCCACGGGGGCGGCTGGAGGACTGGGGAGCGATCCTCGTTGGGACCGGCGGTGGATGGTTTCGGCTTCAGCCCCATCGAGCAGCTCGCCGATGCCGGTTTCGTGGTGGCCTCGGCCGACTACCGCCTCACGGACGTTGCCACCTTCCCGGCCCAGCTGCTGGACGCCAAGGCAGCCGTCCGCTGGCTACGGGCCCACGCCGCGGACTACGGGGTGGACCCGGACCGGATCTACGCCTGGGGCGACTCCGCCGGCGGCCACCTCGCCTGCCTTCTGGGCCTGACGGCCGGATTCCCGGCGTTCGAGGTCCACGACGGCGCGGGGAAAGGCATCGGCAGCCACGGCGCGGACGCGCACGTCGCCGCCGTCGCTGCCTGGTACCCGCCCACAGATCTAACCCGGATGGGCCAACAAGCGCGGCCGGACGCCGTGGCCCGCGCCGACGATCCCGGCTCCCGCGAGTCGCTGTTGATCGGCGCCCAGCCAGCCGACGCACCGGACAAAGCCAGGGCCGCCAGCCCCGTCGCCTACGTGCACCCGGACGCGCCGCCCTTCCTCCTCATCCACGGAACAGCGGACCGGTTCGTCCCCGCGGCCCAGTCCGCCGGCCTTGCCGAGGCGCTGGAAGCGGCGGGCAACGCCGTCGAACTTCTCCTGTTGGAGGACGCGGACCATATGTGGACGACGCCGGACGGCGGCAGCTCAGCGGCTGAGCAGGCAACTGCCGCCACCATCGACTTCTTCCGCCGCCAGGCGGAACAGCACTGAATTTCCCAAACCAAACCGGGGCGGCATGCGCCCGGACAGACCTGAAAGGCCCCTCCATGCAGTTCATCGGCATCACCCACCACGGCGGACCCTGGGCAGCGGTGCTCGCCGGTTCCCGCGTCCTTCCGCTCGCCACCGTCACCGAATTCTGGGCCGACGCCGAGGGCTGGAAGGACAAGGCAGCCAGCCTGGTATCCGCCACGGATGGGGCGGACGACGCCGGCGCCTGGCTGGAACGCGGCAGCGTCACCGAAGTGCCGCTCGTCCCTGCCGCCGCACGGGTTATCTGCGTCGGGCTGAACTACAAGGCGCATGTTGCCGAGGGCAGCTTCAAGGACCAGGAACTGCCGCCGTATCCCACGCTTTTTGCCCGGTGGACCGCATCCCTGTCCGTGGGCAACGCGCCAGTCCCCGTCCCCGCAGGGGAGGCCGGGCTGGACTGGGAAGGCGAAGTGGCCGCCTACATCGGCCGCCGCGTGGAGTCCGCGGACCAAGCCACGGCTGCCGACGCTGTCTTTGGCTACTCCACGTTCAACGACATCACGTCCCGCAGGGCCCAGAAGCTCACCTCGCAGTGGACCCTGGGCAAGAACGGCGACTTCAGCGGCCCGCTGGGCCCCCTGGTCAGCCGCGACGAAGTGGGCGACCTCCGGGACGGGCTCCAGGTCCGCACTCGCGTCAACGGCTTCGAAGCCCAGAACGGCAACACTCGGGACATGATCTTCTCCGTCCCGGCCATCATCGCGCTCATCAGCGAAACCTTCACCCTGCACCCGGGGGATGTCATCGCCACCGGCACTCCGGACGGCGTGGGCTACGCCCGCACCCCGCAGTGGCTGCTGCAGCCGGGCGACACCGTGGAAGTGGAGGTCGAAAAGCTCGGCACCCTGACCACCCCGGTGGGGGACATTTCCCTCCGGAGCCGTGCCTGATGAATGCCTTCCATCCCGGCCCGGGCATTCCGGAGGAAGCGCAGGTCCTGATAGCCGGTGGCGGCCCCAGCGGGTTGTTCCTGGCTTTGGACCTCGCCTCCCGCGGTGTCGCCAGCACGGTCATCGAACCGCGGACCGGCGTGGACCCCACCCGGCCCCGGGCCAAGACCACCAACGCCCGCACCATGACCCACCTGCGCCGCCTGGGCCTCGCCGATGCGCTGCGGAAGGCCTCACCGTTGCCCGTGGAGTACGCGCAGGACGTCATCTTCTGTACCGGGCTCACCGGCCCCTCCGCGCATGAGCTGCGCCGGTTCCGCAACGCCTTCCAGCTGGTCCCCGGGCGGTACGGTCCGCAGCCGGAGTGCGGCCAGCAGGTCCCCCAGCCCGTCCTCGAAGAAGTGCTCCGTACCGCGGTCGCGGACAACCCGCTGGTTACCTTCGTGACCGGCTGGTCTGTCCATGAGGTCCGGGCCCCGGGCACCGGAGGAAGCGAAGCCGGCAGGACTGACACCAGCGGAACCGACGGTGAGGCAGCCGAGGCGCCTTACGCCGTCGTCGTAGCTGATGCTTCGGGTGCCTGCCGCACCATCGCGGCGGAGTACGTCATCGGGGCCGACGGCGGGTCCTCCGCCGTGCGCCGCAGCCTTGGCCTTCGCCTGGAAGGTGGCTCCGCTGCGCTGTCCAACATCAGCATCCTGTTCCGCTCGCGCTCCCTGGCGTCCGCCGTCTCCCTGGACCCCGCGGTGCAGTATTGGGTGGTGGGGTCGGAAACGTCCGGCATGGTGGGACCGATGGACCTGGCCGGCACCTGGTGGGCCATCATCCAAGGCGTTGATCCTGCCGCCAGCATCACTCCGGAGGACGCAGCCGCGATGGTCCGCTCCCTGGTGGGCGGCGAGGTGGACGTGGAGGAGGTGGCCACCGATCCCTGGACCGCACGCATGCTGCTTGCCACTGGGTACAGCCGCGGCAACGTCTTCCTGGTGGGCGACGCCGCGCACCTCAACCCGCCATGGGGCGGCCACGGTTTCAACACCTGCATCGGGGACGCCGCCAACCTGGCCTGGAAGCTCGCCGCCGTCATCAACGGCTGGGGCGGCCCGGGGCTGCTGGCCAGTTATGGGGCGGAACGCCGGCCGGTGGCAGCCCGCACCATCCGCGACGCCGCCGAGAACGGCAAGGCCCTGGCCTACCACTTCGCGGACGCCTCCCTGGCTGCCGCCGGGCCCCGTGGCGGCGCCGCGCGGCAGGCAGCCAACGTGGCGCTAGCCGTGAAGCAGAGCGAGTTCGATTCCCTGGGGCTGGTGCTGGGGTACTCGTACGGGAACTCCTCACTGGTGGTGCCGGACGCCCTGCCCGTACCGGCAGAGGACCCCATCCGCTACGTCCCGTCCGCGGGCCCGGGGGCCCTGCTGCCGCATGCCTGGCTGACGGACTCATTGTCCCTGTACAGCGTTCTGGGACCCGGCTTCACACTATTGGTCGACGCCGGGACGCTGGGCGGGGTGCCGGCGAGGGACGTCTTCCAGCCGGTGCTGGCAGCCGCTGCCCGGACGGGCGTCCCGGTGACCGTCGCCGTCGTCGGACCAACCGACGACGGTACTCAGCTTTCCCACATATGGGGCGCCGGCACCCTTCTGGTCCGCCCGGACCAGCACGTGGCGTGGCGGGGGAATTCCGCCGCGGCTGCGGGCGCAGCCTTGTCCGTGGCGGCCGGTTGGTCGCCCACTTCCCTCGAGCACACCAGGAGCATCCGTGTCGACGCCGTCATTCCGTGACTTCCTCTTTGCCCCCGACCACCCGCGGGTCGCAGAGATCCGGGGCCTGAATGCCCGCGAGTATGCCGAAGCGGCCAAGGCCGACCCGTTCGCGGGGCCCATGATCGAGGGCTGGAAGAAGCTGTATCCGCAGCCGTTTACGGGCATCACGAACGACGGCGTCCGCCGCCCCGGGCTGTTTCCCCTTGCTCCCGCGCGGGCTGGGGAGGAGGCGCCGACGGCGGCGATGGCCGCGGCAGCCCGCAAACTCCTGGGCACTGCCACTGGTGACCGGGCGCGGACGCTCCGCTACGCCGTGGACGCGCCTGAATGGCAAAGCTGGGCCAACCCCGAGTTCATGCAGCACGACACCGGGATCCGCCTTGATGAGTTGGATCCTCCCGTCCGCGACGCGGTCCTGGGGGTGGTGGAGGCAAGCCTCAGTGCCAAGGGTTTTGAACTGGTGCGGAACCTGATGCGCATCAACGGTTTCCTTGGGGACCTGGTGGAGCTGCCGCTGCTGATGAACGAATTCAGCTACAACTTCGCCCTTTACGGTGAACCGTCCGAAACCGAACCCTGGGGGTGGCAGCTGTTCGGTCACCACGCCGCGCTGAACTGCCTGGTGGCGGGGACGCAGCTGGTGGTCTCGCCGGTGTTCATGGGCGCCGAGCCGGACATGATCGACGCCGGTCCGCACCGGGGCGTGAAGGTATTCAAGGAGCGCATCGCCCTTGCGCGGCAGCTGATGGGGGCGCTGCCGTCCGGGTTGCGCGCCGAGGCCACCGTGTATGGATCGATGGCGGATCCGGCGATGCCCGAAGGCCGCCTCCACCCCGGCGACGAGCGGCACCTGGGTGGCTGCTTCCAGGACAACCGGGTGATTCCGTATGAAGGCATCCGGGTTGATGACATGCCCGCGGCTGCCCGGGAGCTGCTGGACGCGGTGGTGGAGGATTTCATCGCGTATCTGCCGGACGGCCCCCTCGCCGCGCGCCGCCGGGAGATCCAGGAGCACTACGGCGAAACCTACTTCAGCTGGATCGGCGGCTGGGAGGGGGAGGAAGCCTTCTATTTCCGCGTACAGAGCCCGGTGGTGGTGCTGGAACTTGACCACCACACCGGCGTGTTCCTCAGCAACGGGGAGCCTGCGCCGTTCCACATGCATACGGTGGTCCGGACGCCGAACGGCAACGACTACGGCCGCGCCCTGGTGAAGCAGTTCACCTCCTAGCCCAGCTCATCGATTACGGAGCAATGGGTTGGCGCGTCAATAGGGCCCTATTGCCCTAGAACTTGATTCCGGCCAGGGCAACACTCGAAGCAGCGGGTCGCGGCACGGGAGTGCGCGTGATTGGTGCCTACGGCTTACCGGCCCCGTTTCTCCCATCCCCGGGTGCCGGTTCCGTCGGAGTCGCGGTTCTGCTACCTGATTCGCCCTAGGAAGTACCCAACCAGGAGGCCGGCCGTGGGCAAAAAGAAGAAGAACAAAGGGAGCGCCGATCAGGGGCCCAGTACGAAGATGGGCCGCAAGGAGTACGAGGCCGAGATGGCCAAGCTGCAGGGCGAGTTGGTCGCCCTGCAGGAGTGGGTGAAGTCCACCGGAGCCAAAGTCTGCATCGTATTCGAGGGCCGCGACACGGCTGGCAAGGGCGGCACCATCAAGCGCATCGTCGAGCGGGTGAGCCCCCGGGTGTTCCGGGTGGTGGCCCTCCCCACTCCGACGGACCGGGAAAAATCCCAGATGTACCTGCAGCGCTATATGGCGCATTTTCCGGCGGCCGGCGAGGTGGTCATCTTCGACCGCAGCTGGTACAACCGGGCGGGCGTCGAGCTTGTGATGGGTTTCTGTACCCCGGAGCAGAGCCAGAAGTTCCTGAACATGACCCCGCTGGTGGAGAAGGCGATGGTGGACTCCGGCATCATCCTGCTCAAATTTTGGCTCGAGGTCAGCGCGGACGAGCAGACCCGTCGGCTCAAGAGCCGCATGGACGATCCGCGCAAGACGTGGAAGCTGTCGCCGATGGATTTGCAGTCCTACAGCCGGTGGTACGACTACTCTCGGGCGAGGGATGCCATGTTCGAGGCAACCGACACCGCCTGGGCACCGTGGTACGTCGCGAACAACGACGTTAAAAAGCGAGGCCGGCTCAATATCATCAGCCATCTGCTGAGCCAGGTGCCTTACGAACCGGCCCCGGGGCTCGACATCGAACTGCCAAAGAGGCAGAAGGCCGGCGACTACCGCGAGCCGACCGTGACGCCGCGGCAGATCCCCACACCGTTCTGAGCAGCGCCGGCGATGAGGAGTACGTCATGAACAACAAGCCCGGAGCAGCGGCCGTGGTGGTCCAGGCCGAAGCGGACGCGGCCTGGTGCGCGCTCTCTCCCGGAGAAGTCGAGAGGCAACTGCGGGTGGACCCGGCCCGCGGCCTGAGCGCGGCCGAGGCGCAGCAACGGCTGCAGGAGTACGGCCCGAACGCCTTGGCCGCCGCGAAGCAGGAACCAGTCTGGAAACGGTTCTTCAAGCACTATGCGGACTATATGCAGATCGTGCTTGTGGTCGCCGCGCTGGTCAGTCTGTTAATCGGGGAGTACGGGACCGCCATCGGGCTGGCTGTGCTGACGCTTTTCAACGCATGGCTGGGGTATCACCAGGAAGGCAAGGCCGAAGAGGCTGCCGCATCCCTGGGCAAAATGATGAAGGCGATGGCCAAGGTGCGCCGCGACGGCGTCATGGCCGAAGTCCCTGCAGAGCAGATTGTGCCGGGCGATATCGTGGTTGTCGACGCAGGTGACCGCCGTCCCCGCCGACGGCCGGATCATCCTGGCAGCGACCCTGCAGATCGAGGAGGGCGCCCTGACCGGTGAGAGCGTCGCGGTCGAGAAGGACGCACAGTCCCTCAGCCGGCACGACGCCGGCATCGGAGACCGCGTGAACATGGCGTTCATGAACACCAACGTCACCCGCGGACACGGCGAGATCATTGTCACCACCACGGGCATGGGCTCGGAGGTGGGCCACATCGCCCACATGCTCTCGGGACAGAAAGTCGAGAAGACCCCGCTCACCAAGCAGGTGGACCGGCTCACCATCTTCATCATCGTTGCGGCCCTCTTCGCTTTCATCGCCATCGTCGTGATGGGCCTGGCCCAGGGCGAATCCTTCGCGGTGCTCTTCGGAATCGGTGTGGCACTGGCAGTCGGCTCCATCCCTGATGCGCTGCCCGCCGTCGTCACCACCATCCTGTCCGTCGGTTCGGTCAACATGGCCAAGAAGAACGCCATCATGAAGGTCCTGCCCGCTGTCGAGACCCTGGGCTCCACCTCGGCGATCAACTCGGACAAAACCGGCACCCTGACCCTGAACCAGATGACCGTCCGTGAGATCACGACTGTCCAGCACCATTACACGGTGAGCGGGGAGGGCTACAGTTTCGACGGCCAGGTCCAGCGGACCACCGGCGACGCCGAGCAGGACCTGGACTATGTGATGTTCCCGTGCGCCCTGTGCAACGACTCCGATATCCAGGACGGCGAGGTCATCGGTGACCCCACCGAGGCGGCGTTGTACGTCCTTGCGCAGAAGGGTGGCGTGGATGTCACGGAGTTCCGCAGGAACCACCCGCGGGTGGCGTCAGTACCTTTCGACTCCGACTACAAATTCATGGCCACCTTCCACCGGATGCCGGGCGCCGACGGCAGGCCCGTCATCCGGGCCTACGTGAAGGGGGCGCCCGACGTCGTCCTCGGCAGGTCCTCGCCCGGGCGGATGCCGGGCGGCCGCGCCGCGGCCCTCACCGAGGAAACGCGCGCAAGGGTGCTCGCAGAGAACGACCGCATCGCCGGCCAGGGCCGGCGGGTGTTGGCCCTGGCACAGCGCGAGTTCGACCCCGCGACGTTCGATCCGTCGGGTGACCTCATGGCGCTCATGCAGGACCTGGAGATCAGCGCCCTGATCGGCGAAGTGGACCCGCCACGCGCGGAGGCCGTGGCCGCCATCGCCACGGCGAAGCAGGCCGGCATCCGGATCCGGATGATCACCGGCGACCACGCTGTCACCGCGGCGGCGATCGCCGAGGAACTGGGCATCAGGGGCCGTGCGGTCACCGGCGCAGAGTTCGCAGCCTTGAGCGACGACGAGGCCGACAGCCAGGTGGACGGCATCGGCGTGATCGCCCGTGTCGCGCCCGAACACAAGGTCCGGCTGGTCCAGGTCCTCAAACGCAAGGGCCACGTCGTGGCCATGACCGGCGACGGCGTGAACGATGCGCCGGCCATCGCCGCGGCCGACATCGGGATCGCGATGGGCATCACCGGCACGGACGTCGCCAAGGGAGCGGCCAAGATGATCCTGGCCGACGACAACTTTGCCACGATCGTGGCGGCCGTTGAAGAGGGCCGCCTCGTATACGACAACCTGCAGAAGTTCATCCGCATCCAGGTCGCCAACCTGTTTATGTTCATTCTGGCGTTCATCGGCTCGTCCGCCTTCGCCATCGCCGGGACGGCCCTGTTCACCCCGGCCCAGGTGCTGTGGATCCACATGGCCGTCGTGGCCCCCATTGGTGCCGTGATGGGCCTGGACCTCGCGACGCCGGGCATCATGGACCGCAAGCCCCGTCCCTTCAACCAGCCGATCATTGTCCGGTCCATGATGGTGCGCCTGCTCTTCGTCGGGCTGTTCATGGCGGCCGCGACGCTGGTCCTTGTGCAGCTCGGCAAGACAGACTACGGCTCCCTCGAGGTCGGCCAGAGCATGGCGATTGTTGGCCTCGGGCTCATGAACATCACTGTCGCCCTCAACCTGCGCTACCCCGCGGACAGCGCCTTCGGGCCCTCCACGTTGTCCAACCCGAAGTTGCTCTGGGCGTTCGCGTGGGCTTTGGTGGGCTCGATGCTGATCACCCAGATGCGCGTGCTGCAGGACCTCTTCGGCACCGTCCCGCTCACCGGCCGGCAGTGGGTGGCGTGCCTGGTGCCGGCCGTGGTGCTGCTGCTCGCCGGCGAGCTCTTCAAAATGATCCTGCGCGCCCGGCAGAAGGGGACGGAGGCGTCCGGCCGCCCGGCCCTGGACCGGGCTTAAAACACGTCCAGGGCTGCGCTGCGCTGCGGCGGGGGACCCACGACGGTCAGGTCCATCTCGGCCTGGGCGCGGCCGAAGCCTTCCATGTCCATATAGGGTTCGCCGCCTTCGGTGTACATGTAGTCCCCGGTGGGCTCATTGAAGTATTCGAAGAACCCGTTGAACACGGACGGCGTCAGGAAGCCCACCATCTGCGTGTTGTGGGCGTCGAGCGCGAACGAGTGGATGGTGCCGGCCGGGGCATGGACAAAGTCTCCCTTGGTCAGGAGCATCTCGCGGCCGTTCGCGTAGAGCCACATGCGGCCCTCGGTGCAGAGGAAGTTTTCCGTGTGCTGGGAGTGGAAGTGCAGCGGGATGTAGGGGGTCTTGGCGCCCTTGGTGTGCACGGCGAAGTAGTTCGAGCCGGTGTTGGCGGGCCGGGACAGGTAGGTGAACATGGTCTGGTAGCTGACCATCCGCTCTCCTTCGCCGGCACTCAGGAAGTAGGGGCTCTGGGAAGGCGGCAGGCCGGCGTCGTGCTTGAATGACGGCGCCACGCGCTCAACGTTGGGGAAGGTGATGCCGAACTCGGCGCCCACCTCGGCCTGCGCCTGCAGGCTGGCCCTGTTTCCGGGGCGGACCGGCGGGACGTGCGAATCGATGGGCGTTCCCACCCGCTCGTAGTACTTTTCGCCGCCGCCGGGCGTCATCCAGTTCAGGAAGCGGGTGTAGTGGCTGGCCATCCGGTAGGCGTGCGGGGTGTTGGGCGGGATGACCACCGAGTCGCCGGGGGTGAGGATCCTGCTCTCGCCGGGCAGCCACACGTGCAGGATCCCGTCGAAGACGTAGAGCGTCTTGTGCTCGATGCTGTGGCTGGCAAAGGGGGACTCGGCCCCCATGCCGCCGGAAATGTAGGCCGCGCTGAAGATGCCGCCCGTATCGGCCGCGCGGGCGATGACGGTCACCAGCTGGCCGTTGATTTCGTAGCGTGCGCCTTCGCCCGACGCCATGTAATACGGGACCGCCTCCCCGGGCAGCGCGTTGGCCACCGGGAGTTGCTTGTTCATTTCCTCAACGCTGAGGGACATGGTTTCCTTCTTTCCAGTCGGCCGGCCCTTGCCGGAGCGTGACCTACATCATCGCTGGCCGCCGCCCCGGCCAGAAGTGCGGATTCCAATGGTTGAAACCCGAACCCGGCCGCCCTTCGTCCCCCTGCTAGCCCTCGCATTCCTTGCAGTACTTCTTGCCGTCCTTCTCCCGCGCCAATTGGCTGCGGTGGTGGACCAGGAAGCAGGACATACAGGTGAATTCGTCTGCCTGCACCGGGACCACCTGGATGAGGAGTTCCTCATTGGAGAGGTCTGCGCCGGGCAGCTCGAAGCTGTCCGCGAGGTCCGTTTCGTCCATGTCAGGAGCGGCCTCCCGGCGCCCGGACTTATCGGACTTCAGCTCCTCCAGGGCGACGTTCGGCTCTTCCTCGGGAGTCACCCGCGGAGCGTCGTAGTCAACTGACATGTGGTGTGTTCTCCTGTCCAGGATTTAGGTGCCCAGATTGTTCTGGACAGATCGACAACGCAGGGCGGGGGCAACAAATTCCCGTGGACCCGCTTGGCCGCCCCGCAGGTTTGCGGGCGCGTCCGACGGCGGGACGATCCCGGTGCTTCAGCGCGCGTTCCCCAGGTCCTCCTTGGTGCGGCCTTCGGGGGATTGGGCCGCTTCGGGCGGGTTTTCCCGGAGGGCCAGTGCGGCCCGGACCAGGGCGGCATGCGTGAGGGCCTGCGGATAGTTGCCCAGAAAGGCGCCGGAGGCAGGGTCCAGTTCCTCGCTGAAGAGCCCCAGCGGGGACGCCAGGTCCAGCAGCGCAGAGAAGGTTTCAGTGGCCTCGGTACTCCTGCCGGCCGCCTACCTTGAAGCCCGGCACGAGGAGTGGCTCGGCCTTTACCGCAAGCGGTTGGCAGCCGTGCGGCGCCATAAGGAGGGAGTGCAGGAACTTCTGGCAGAGCACCTAACCGCCCTGTTGCCGGGGGAGGAGGAACGGACCAGGGGAATTGCCGCGCATCTGGCGTTCCTGCTCGAAGGCGCCATGGCGAGGGCAGGCCTGGAGGGCAATGATGCACCGCTGCAGGAGGCCAGGCTCATCGCCACAGGGCTGCTGGACGCCCTGTGAACACCAGCCAAGACCACCAGGGGGCGCAACTGTGGGGAGCCCTGTCCGTGGTGGCGGCGGCCCTCATCGAGCGCTTCGCTGACAGGAAGCCGCTGAGGCGGCAATGGATGCTCGGGGCGCTGCTGGGAGTCGCCGGAGCGGCCTTGTTGTCCTTTGCCGGGCACGCGCCGGCAGGATCCGGTGCAGCAGGCTCCGGCCCGGACGCCGGGTCATGGACCTCGACGGCCCGAATCCTCCTGGGACTCCTGGCAGGCACCACCTATGCCCTGTACTCCTGGGCGGCACACCGCCTGACCGGTCAAGGTGCCACCTCCAGGGCCGCGATGGGGAGCATCTTCGGGCTGGGCGGACTCCTCCTGATGCCGGTCCTCGCCGTCACCGGCGGCCCGCTGCTGGCATCCTGGCGCAGCGTCAGCGTGGGCGCCTACATGGCGGCGGTCCCGATGTTCGCCGGGTATCTCCTGTTCGGCTGGGGCCTGGAGCGGGTCGGTCCGAGCACTGCCACCGCTATCTCGCTGTTCGAAACAGTGGTGGCCGCCGTGCTGGCGGTGCTTGTGGTGGGCGAAAGGCTTCCGGCGCTTGGCTGGCTTGGCGCCGCCGTCGTCCTGGCCAGCCTGTTCATCCTGACACCGCGGCCACGCGCGCTGCCGTCACCCGGTGGACTGCCGCCCCTGGCTCCGGGCCAGCACCGTGGGACCCAGCAACAGGCAGGTGCCCAGCCCCAGCAGCAGAATCCCTAGCACCACAGCGCCAGGGGCCGGGAGACCTGCCCCTGCAACGATGAGCACCACGCCGATCAGCGCCGCCAACGTCCCCGGGAACAGACCCGCGGGGAAACGGCGCGCCGGATAGCCGGACAGCAGCTCCATTGCCAGGTGGGGATCATCCGCGATCAGCCCCAGTTCCATCTCCTTGAGCAGGCGTCGCTCCTCATCGGACATCGGCATGGCGGGCCCCTGTTTCCCTGGGAGGCGGTATCGGTATCGACCGTAGGAGTCTTCTACCGGTTAGTCAAGAGCGCCGGCGTCACCCGGGGGCGTCGTAGCGCAACTCGTTTCCCAACACGCGCACGCCCTTGGTGGGAACGTGGGGAACTGCCTTGGCCGGCGGCATCAGGTGTTCAACGGGCAGGTTTGCCAGCAGGACGCAGTGGTCTGAGATGAGCCGGCGGTGGCAGCGCCACCAGAGGGTTTCGCTGCACATGATCGCGGTCGGCGCCGCCTGGGACCCGGCCACGAGTTCTGCGGCGGCCGCCCTGAAGTCCGCGGTGCGCATATAGCCGGCGTACGCACGGAACGACTCGTTGCGCAGGGCCGTGTCCGGGGAGTCCGCGAGCAGCTTCCGGAAGCCGCCGAGCCGTTTCTCCCAGCGGTAGCCGATCCCCGCCTCCGGCAGCCACTCCGCCAGCCGGTCCTTGCCGAAATGCGGATGCTTGCGGCTGCCCGGTCCGATCCGCACGTCCACCAGCGATGTCACCCCGGCGTCGCTGAGCAGCCTGGTGAAATCCTCCTGGGAGGCGGTTCCGTGACCTACGGTGAACAGGGCCTTCATTGGAGCCATGATAGGCAGCATGGCACGCACGGTGTTCAGGCGACGTACGACGGCGGGACCCGCATGCCTGAGTTCGCCGCACCTTCGGCGGCCTCCCGCCGAAGCCGGCTACCGCCGTCGCAATTCCGCGAACTCGATGGACGGGACAATGGCGCCGGCGTCCCGTTCCACGAAGTTGGTGCCCGGGGGCACCAGGTCGTCAATGGTGTCCAGCACCGTCTCGCCCAGTTGGACCTCCGCCGCGCGCAGGTAGGCGTGGAGGTGTTCCTCGCTGCGCGGGCCAATGATCACGCTGCTGACGGCGGGGTGGGTCAGGGCGAATCCCACGGCCAGGTCCACCAGGGACATCTCCAGCTTGTCAGCCAGGCGGGCCAATGAATCCGCGGCGAGCAGCTTCCGCTCGCTTGACGGGCCGGAAATGTCGTACCGGCCGGGCAGCGTGTGCACCCGGGTGGGCGGCTTGCCCGATTCCAGGACGAAGCTGCCGGAGAGCCACCCGCCCGCCAGCGGACCGTACGCCAGGACACCCAGGCCGTACTGCTGGGCGATGGGCAGGACGTCCCGCTCGTTGCCGCGGACCAGCATGGAGTACGGAACCTGGTTGCCCAGCGGGGGGATCAGGTGGTTGGTGGTGGCCAGCCACTGTGCCTCCACCAGCTGCGCCGGCGTGAACACGGACGTGCCGTAATACAGGATCTTGCCCTGGCGGATCAGGTCATTCAGGGTGGTGATGGTTTCCAGGACGTCGGTGTTGTAGTCGGGCCGGTGCGCCTGGTACAGGTCAATGCGGTCGGTCTGCAGCCGGCGGAGGCTGCCCTCCACCGCTTGGGTGATCCAGCGCCGGGAGTTCCCCGAGTGCGCCGGGTTCCGGCTCATCTGGCCGTGGAACTTGGTAGCCAGGAAGACGTCGTCCCGGCGGCCCTGCAGCGCCCGCCCCACCACCTGCTCGGATTCGCCTTGCGAGTACACGTCTGCCGTGTCAATTGCAGTGATGCCGGCGTCAAGGGCCGCGTTGATGATGCGGATGCTCTCGTCCGCTCCGGTGGGGGCACCCTGGCCGTTGCCGGTCCCCTCACCGAAATTCATGGTGCCAAGGGTCAGCGGACTGATGGGGGTTCCCGACCGTCCGAACACCCGCAGTTCACTAAGGCTCATCTCCGTCTCCTCCATTCAGTGGCCGTGCGCAGTTGCCGGGCCGGATTCGTCATGACGCTACACAGAATCAACGGCCCGCCACAGATTTCCGCCTTAGTCCTTCTCTTTTCGTCGCATGGAGTAATTAGGGGCCCCGGGATGACGTTTTGTGGCGCGCGTACCGCGCGGAACAGCGCCTATATTGAGGCATGGACACGCCCAAAAGTGATGACCAGTTCGTCCAGTTGCACGACCTCATCATCGGCAGCACCAACGTGGCTGACTTCCTAACTGAGTTGTCCGGTGTTGCCGCTTCCACGGTCAGCGATGCCGCGGATGTGTTCATTGAGTGCGGGGTGACGCTCCGCCGCAGAAAACGCAGCGCCACTGTGGCCGGAAGCACCGAACGGGCCGTTGTCCTTGACAAGCTGGAGCAGGTGCTGGGGGACGGGCCCTGCATTGCATCGCTGGACGCCATGAAGCCCATGGTGCTGTCCGATGTTGAGACAGATACCCGCTGGCCCGAATACCAGAAGGTCCTGGCTGACCACGGCTGTCGCAGTGCGCTGGGCGTTCCCCTCGCACTTGATAAGAACCAGGGTGCGGCCCTGAACTTCTTCGCCGCCGAGCCCGATGTCTTTACCCCGGACGTGATTCACAAAGCGGAAGGGTTGGCGGACCTTGCCGGCCGGGCACTGAGGCTCGCCCTGCGCATCGCCGACGCCCAGAGCCTGGCGGATGACCTGCGGGCGGCCATGGCGAACCGCACCACCATCGACCTTGCCTGCGGGGTGATCATGGCGCAGAACCGGTGCACCCAGGATGAGGCCATGGCCCTCCTCACCAAGGCATCCAGCCACCGGAACCAGAAACTGCGGGACGTGGCGGGGGAGATTATCGGCCGGGTCAGTGACGGTGCGGTGTCCACGCACTTCGATCCGTAGGCACCCTTCCCTGCCCCAGCCCGTCGTGGCTGACGCCGGGTACTGCCCGGGTTTCGCCTCTGCCCCGCCCTGCAATAATCTGAACCAACGGTTGTGCACGGGGGTGTCAGCGCCCGGTGTAACAGCAGCACTGCAAGTTCCGGGACCATCACAAACGAGGCGGACACCCATGACGGCTTCAGACCAGCAGCACGCACCACGGCCAACCCTGCCCGGATACCCTCCCTCGGATGCCCTTGAACCGGTGGATCCGCACCTGCTGCAGCGGCTGGCCGACGCGCATGGCGTGGGCACGTCCTTCCAGGGATGGGACGGGCTGCCACACTCAGTTGCCCAGGCGACGCTGGTCAAGGTGCTGGCTGCTTTGGGAGTCGCGGCGCACACCAACCGGCACATCGAGACTGCCCTGGCCGAGGCGGAACTCGCGCCCTGGCGGCGCATCCTGCCGCCCGCCGTCGTCATCAAGCAGGGTGAACCCGCCCAGGTGCCCGTCCATGTCCGGGACGGTGCCACAGCGCGCCTGACCATCACCCTCGAAGGGGGAGCCGGGTCGCGGGAGGCGGTCCAGCAGGATGTCTGGGTCCAGCCCCGCGAGGTGGACGGCGTCTCCACTGGACGTGCCACATTCTCCCTTCCCGAGGACTTGCCCCTGGGCTGGCACACCCTGCACGCGGAGTCGGAGGGGGCCACGGCCACCGCAGCCCTGGTGGTGACGCCGGCGCGGCTGGCCACGGCAAAGCTGCTGGAGGAGCGTCGCGGCTGGGGCTTGGCAACGCAGCTGTATTCGGTCAGGTCAAAGCGGTCGTGGGGCATCGGCGACTTTGCGGATTTGGCGGACCTGGCGGCCATCAGCGGCGCGCGGGGCGCCGACTATGTGCTGGTCAACCCCCTGCACGCGGCTGAGCCCGTTCCGCCGGTCCAGCCCTCGCCCTACTCGCCGTCCACCCGCCGGTTCTTCAACCCCCTGTACATCCGGATCGAGGCAATCCTGGAGCTGGCCTACCTCCGGCCGCGGAAACGTGCCGCGCTGGAAAAGCTCCACGAGGAAGTGGCGGGGCTGAACAAGGAGGGCGCCCGGCTGGACCGGGACGCTGTCTACGCGGCGAAGCTGCAGGCGCTGGAAATGCTCTACCACACAAGGCGCTCGCCGGCACGCCAAGCCGCCTTCGATGAATTCTGCCGCGTCTCCGGCGCCGGCCTGGATGACTTCGCGCTCTGGTCCGCCATCCGTGAGGACCTGGCGCCGGGCGATCCGCTGTGGACAGACCCCGCTTGCGCCATTGGAACGCCGGAAGCCGAGGCCCTGCGGGAGAAACTGGCGGACCGGATCGGGTTCCACCGCTGGCTGCAGTGGATCTGCGACGAACAGCTGGAGATCGCCCAGCAGGCGGCGCTGCGGTCGGGCATGCGGCTGGGCGTGGTGCACGACCTCGCTGTCGGCGTGGACCACAGCAGTGCCGACGCCTGGACGCTGCGCGGCGTGCTGGCCCCAGGCACCAGCGTGGGCGCGCCGCCGGACATGTACAACCAGCAGGGCCAGGACTGGGGCCAGCCGCCGTGGCACCCTGCCCGGCTGGCAGAAGCCGGCTATGAACCGTTCCGCAACATGCTGGCGAACGTGCTCCGGCATGCCGGCGGCATCCGCGTGGACCACATCCTGGGCCTGTTCCGGCTCTGGTGGATCCCCATGGGGAACGCTCCGGGGGACGGCGCCTACGTCCGCTACGACCACGAGGCCCTGATCGGCATCCTCGCCCTCGAGGCGCACCGTGCCGGTGCCGTGGTGATCGGGGAGGATCTGGGCACCTTTGAGCCATGGGTGCGCGACTACCTCGCCGCCCGCGGCATCCTGGGGACGTCCATCCTTTGGTTTGAGTACGACGGCGGTTCGCCCCTTGCGCCGGAAAAGTACCGCACGCAGGCACTCGCCAGCGTCAACACCCACGACCTCCCACCCACCGCCGGCTACCTTGCGGGGGACCACGTGGGGCTGCGGAGCAGGCTGGGGCTGCTGGAGCGGTCCGAAGAGGAGGAACGGGCCGAGCACAATGCGTCCCTGGAGAAGATGTTCGCCCTGCTGCGCGAACGCGGATACCTCTCCGAGAGCGATGCCGGGGGCGGGCCCGGGCAGGCGACCGAGGAGCACACCATCGAGGCCCTGCACCTCCTGCTGGCCCAGGCACCGTCGGTCCTGCTGGGCGTGGCCCTGGTGGACGCGGTGGGGGAGCGGCGGGTCCAGAACCAGCCCGGAACCACCGAGGCGCTGTATCCCAACTGGCAGGTTCCGCTGGGCGGCCCGGACGGCAGGCCCGTTTACCTCGACGACCTCCCCGCCAACAACCGGTTCAACTCGCTGCTCGCGGCCGTGGAGGGAGCCCTGCACGGCTCTTGAATCCGTGCACGCCCCTTGGCGGAAGTTGAAACACCGTGGCCCCGCCGCTTTTGGAAGCGGCGGGGCCACGGTGTTAATCCCGGCGGTGAACCTAGCCCGCGGTGATCACGTGCCTGAAGTGGTCGTACCGGAAGGTGACTGGGCCGCCGTCGTGCTCAAAGGCGATGTTGGCGCCGGGGGAAGCCCCGCCGGCCCCGTAGCTCGTCCCAGCTGCGGTTCAGGGCGGCCTTGAACTCGTAGGTTCCCGCCGGCAGGTCCGGGACGGTGAGCTTCCACACGAGGTCCGCCGGGTCCAGGGCCAGCTGCGCCCGGGTGCAGGACGGCTCCCAGTCCGAGGCGCAGCCCAGCTCGCTGTCCATGCTTCCGGCGGCCGCCACGGCGGCCGGTTGTTGTGACGCGGTAACGGCACTCAGCACCGGGGCGTTGTGTTCCTGCCAGCTTTACCGGCAGTTGGGCGCGTGGGGGCGCGCCGGGAGGGGTGCGGAATAACACTGTGAGACCTTCCTGGGAGCAGCGCTGCTGTACGGGCTTGCCGTTGACATGGGGACGCGGCAGGAGGGTTCGAAGAACAGCATGCTGTCTTGTGAACCGAGTCACAACTGTAAGCGCTTGCACTGGATTACTCCAGTGTTTTGGGAAGGCTCCGTGCCGAAGGTCCGCCGGACGGGTTCAGCTATCCAGCGCCTACCAGCGCGGTGGGTGATGGGGTATGCAGGTTGTGAAGCTCAGGGCCCGGGAGGCCGGTGATGGGATCCAACCCAAACGTGGCGATGTTGTCCGACCGTTCATGCGCCACGTGCAGCCAGTTTCCCCGGACCAGGTGGTGCCGCGGCCAGTCCCCTCCGCTGTCGAAATCCTTCACGGGGATTAGCTCGGTACCTTCCGCTGCGATCTCAAGGACGCTGATGATGTTGGAGCCGCGAACGCCGGCATAGGCGAAGTTCCCTTGGGGGCCGAGGCAGATTTCGGCGGCGGAATCGCCTTCCTGGCTTCCGCCTGCCGTTGCGGGTCCGCGGAATACCAGCTCGTAGGTGCCTGCCTCGGGCCGGACCACGAAAACCTCCACAGAGTACTCCGACACGATGAAGACGTTGCCGGTCGGGTGCTCCACCAGGTGCCGGGGACCGCTGCCGCAGGGGAGGGCTACCTCGTGGTCGGCTACCAGTCCGGTGCCCGGCTCATAGTTCCAGATGCGGAGGGTGTCGTGGCCCAGGTCCGTGGTCATGATGCGCCCGTCGCGCAGCATCAGGCTGGCGTGGGCACGGCTTTGCCTGGGACCGCCGGGAAAAAGACTGGCGTGCGGATCAACCGACGGTGCGGCAGGGAGCCGGGCCATCATGCCGCCATCGGCATCCAGCTCATAGAGGATGACCTGGCCGTCACCCCAGCAGGCGGCGGTCACGAAGCGGCCGTCCGGGTCAACCGCGACGTGGCAGGTGGCCTCGCCGGCTGGCTGTGGTTCCCCGTGCGGTTCCAGGGAAAAGCTGCCCCGGCGGCGGTATGCCTGGACTTTCTTGCGCTGCTCGGCTGCCGCGTACACCATCGGCAGCTTTGGGTGCACGGCAACGAACGACGGCGACTGCGCCTCCGCTGCCGTGCCCAACCATTCGAGGCTTCCGTCCTGATGCTCGCGGACAGCGCCGACGCCCTTGGCGCGGCCACCGCCGTCGGGAGTGTACGTGCCGATCCAAATGATGTTGCTGGCTGCATTGTTATTGGCTGCGCCGGTGGTCATGGTCCCATCCTGCCAAGAGTTGGCCCCATTCCCGTGCGCCAAGCCACGGATTAGCATGGGATTACCAGCAACGCCAGGAAAGGTGGGCTCGATGACCTCTGTACCAGCTACAAGGGCCCCTTCCCCGTGCTGCCGGGAGAGCCAGGCCTAAGCGGCGTGTGCGTGCCGGTCGGCTCACCGAAAAGCGCTGCCATGTCGCCCGCGGAATCGCGGGCTGGGTGGAGCCGACCCACATCGACGGACTTCGGCCACATCGTCTCTCTCTTGCGGGCGGCGGGCTGCGTCTTCGCCGAGGAAGAAGCAGGGCTCCTGCTGGCTGAGGCCTCAGGTCACACGGAACTTATCCGGAATGTCCGGCGCCGGGTGGAAGGCGTCCCCCTTGAGCACATCCTGGGCTGGGCAGAGTTCGCAGGCAGGCATGTTCTGGTTGGGCCCGGGGTCTTCGTTCCGCGGCGCCGCACTGAACTGCTGGTCAAAGAAGCCGTGGCTGTGCTGCTGATCGGCAACCACCCGGGACCTCCAGTTGTGGTCGACCTCTGCTGCGGGTCGGGAGCAGTGGGAGCAGCCATCATTCGAGAGTTTCCAGACGTGGAGCTGCACGCGGCCGATATCGACCCTGCAGCCGTGCAGTGTTCGCGGCGGAACATCGAATCAGTGGGCGGCCACGTGCACGCGGGCGATCTGTTCGAAGCCCTCCCGCCTGCACTGCGCGGCCGGGTTCGGGTGCTTACTGTCAATGCCCCGTATGTACCAACGGAAGCGATCGGCACCATGCCCCCGGAGGCACGCCTTTATGAACCTGTGGTTTCACTGGACGGCGGACCTGATGGCCTGGACTTCCATCGACGCATTGCTGCTGAAGGCATCCGATGGCTGGCTTCAGGCGGTTATCTGCTCATCGAAACCAGCCAGCGGCAGGTAGCCGGTACTTCCGAAATCCTGGCCGCTGCCGGATTCGCAGTACGGACGGCTCATTCGGAGGAACTGGATGGGACTGTGGTCGTCGGGCGGCTCGGAGCGGAGAGAGTGTAGCGGCTCCCCGCGGCGCGGGGGTGGCCAAGCCAGCAACAAAAGCAGCGCGAAGACGGCTGGCGGGCAGTGTTTATTCCTGTCGGTGGGGTGGTGGGGGTGGTTTGAAGTAGTGGTTCTGTTGGGGTGTTTGATGGGGGTCGATGTGGGGTGGCGGGATGAAGGTGGGTGTGTTGTGGGTGGTGGTGGCTGCAGAGCAGGACGCCGTTGTTGGTGGTGCCGGTGGCCGTACCTCCGGAACCGATGCCTATGCCGCCTGTTCCGGTGTTGGGGGTGGTGCGGGGGTTGGTGGCGGTGTTCATCACGGTGAGGAGGTGTTCGCATTGGTCGGTGGTGGCGAAGATTTCGAGGTGGTGCAGGCCGCGGCGGGGTTTGCGGATGAAGGCGCCTTGGGTGTGGCGGAGGGCTTCTTCGGTGGGTTCGGTGCCGTCGGCGTCGATGGTGTCGGTCCAGCGTTGGGCCACGCGGGTGAGGAAGTCGGGGTCAGTGGTGGTCCCGGTTTCGGTGCTGTTCGCGCTGGCGGGGGTGAGGGCGGCGGCGAGGTGTGGCCGGGTTGGTGGGAGTGGTTCGCCGGTGATGGTGGTGGTGGGCAGGACATGGTGGGGGAGGGTGAGGCGGCGGCGGGCTTCGCGGATGGGGATTTGCAGGCGCAGGCGGAGGAACTCCGCGGTGTTCCGGCACCCGTCATCGGCCGGGGAAGCCACCATTGGACGGGCGGCCCGGGAGGGCGGCCCGGGCCAGGCGGCATCAGTCTCGCTCACCGCTCCGGTTCCGCTGGCAGCTGTTGGGGTGGTGTACAGGGTTTCGATGCCGTTGGCGTTCCACCCGGTGATCCAACCTGTGGACTGGCCCGCACAGGACCGGCCTGACCTGGTCTTGGCTGCCCCGGCGTCGCTGGTCGCCTGGGTGCGGGTCCGGTCCACGGCCCCGGCTGCGAGGAACTGCAGGTACTCCATGGACCGGGCGAAGCCCTCAACCCGGGCGGCATAATCGGCGGCTTCGGTATGGCTGGCGGCGGCCAGCAGGTCCGGGGCGGCCAAGGCAACGGCACCCAGCTGTGCGGCCAGCTCGTCCAGCAAATCCTGCGTCACAGATGCGGTAGCACATGGGACATCCGGTGCTGCGGCACGTGGGAGGACTTGCGAGTGCTGTGAAGGATTCCCTGCGGGAACGGGACCTACTCCGGGATTCTCACTCGGGACCGGGTGGAGGTGGGCCGGGCGCGGCAGCCGACTGCCGGCGTCGTACGCCCTCCCAAGATCTTCCCCAATAGCCTCCATAACCCAAGTCTGCCAGCCACCACCGACAATCAAGAGACCCCAAAACCCCTATGTGGAAAACCTGGGCAGTTATGGGCGAGGTCGCGGCAAACGGGTGGGCGCTGCCGCGGAAACTGCCGGATTAAACACTGCCGGCCGCCGCGTCCCCCAAGGATCGCGACGGCCGGCAAAGCGATTCAGTTGTAGCACAAAGCTGGTTCACTCCCGTGTCACGCGGCGGTGACCGCGCAATGAAGCAGGAATCAGGCCTTTGCGCCGGTCCCTCCGGAGGTACCAAGGTTGGTGGTTTCCGGGTGGGTGCTGTGCGCGGGGATGTGGTCTTCGCCAAGGCCGCCCTCACCGGTCGTGGAGGTGCCGGCAGAAGTGCCAACAGACGCATCGGCCGCAGCGGAAGACTTGGCGCCTCCGGAGGAGCCATCACGGTTCATGGCAGAACCAAGGACTGTCCCTGCCCTGCGTGCGGCCTCGCCCAGCTGGTCCGCCACTTCAGGCGCCTTTTCCTTGATGGCCTCCGTGGCCACGGAAACCTTGTCTTGGACCGGCTTGCTGTCCCAGATGCCGGCCGCGCGGGCCTTCAGCTTGTCGTAAGCAGCACGGCCCGACCGCGAGCCGAGGACATAGCCGACGGCAACGCCTACACCCAAAAGAAGCTTGTTTTTCACGATGAACTCCTGCTCTGCGAGAAGGTTGTCAGTTCCGGCGGGGGAGCGGCGATGCCCCACGCTGGAGAAAGTGAAAGCCGGCCTGGGGATGTTGTCCCCAGGCCGGCTTCCTGGCGTGCGTAGTGATTAGCCGCGTGCGCCGCGCTTAGTGACCATGCCGTAGATCGCAAGAACGATCAGCGAGCCAACGATGGCCAGCAGCCAGGTCTGCAGCGAGAAGAAATTCTCCAAGCCGCCGCCGAACAGGGCGCTTCCAATCCAGCCACCGAGCAGTGCGCCTACGACGCCCAGCACCATGGTAATGATCCAACCGCCACCCTGACGTCCCGGAAGGATTGCCTTGGCAATCGCGCCGGCGATGAGTCCGAGAATCAGAAATGCAATAAATCCCATTTTGTCGCTCTCTTCCTAAGTAAAGGAGGCCTCCATGTTGGGGAGGCACTTCGTCCTTCTGGCTCAATAGTAATCATGCTTACTATCTATTTGCCAACCCCGTTTTAGGAAAAAAGTGCTGTTCAAGCCAAATTTAGTGGCCTGTTTTGTCCGAGTCGTTGCCCGCCCCGGGGCCCTCGTCCAGGACCGAAAGTTCCGCTAGATCCTGCGGGTCCAGGGCGAAATCGAACACGTCCAGGTTCTCGGCCATACGCTCCGGGGAAGCGGACTTTGGAATCGTTACCAATCCGTTTTGTATATGCCACCGCAAGACCAGTTGGCCAGGCGTTTTTCCATGCTTTTCAGCCAGTTGGGAAAGGATGGGAGCACTGAGCAGACCTGCGCCCGAGCCGCCCAATGGACTGTAAGACTCAGTAACTATCCCATGCCGGGCATGGAATTCGCGCTCCGCGGCCCGGGTTATTGCAGGGCTGAGCTGGATCTGGTTCACCGCGGGCACCACATCGGTCTCCGCCATCAGCCGATCAAGGTGGGCAGGCTTGAAGTTGGACACACCGATGGACCGGACCTTCCCTTCTGCCTGCAGCCGTTCAAACGTCTGCCAGGTGGAGATGTACTGGTCCCTACCGGGTAGCGGCCAGTGGATCAGCAGCAGGTCCACATAATCAAGCCCCAGGCGCTTCAACGATCCCTCCAGGCCCGCCACAGCGCGGTCGTGGCCCTGGAATTCACCGTCCAGCTTGGTGGTGATGAAGAGCTCGCTGCGGTCCACGCCGCTGGCCCGGATGCCGTTGCCCACGCCGCGTTCGTTTCCGTACTTCACGGCGGTGTCGATGTGCCGGTACCCGGCTTCCACGGCGTGTACGACGGCGGCCGCCACCTGTTCGTCGTCCAGCGGCCAGGTGCCAAGCCCCAGCTGTGGAATCCTGTTGCCGTCATTTAGTTCGATGAGCGGTGCAAGTGTCATGCCATCAGTCTCCCCTCTACCGGCCGTCCCCGCTCCAACTGCCCGGGATCTGAGATCCCGGGCAGTTGGAGCCGGCGTTGACACAGGGCGAGTCGTGCAGCCTCAGACGGGGTCTTCGGCCAGTTTCCGTTTGAGGATCTTGCCGCTGGGTCCAAGGGGAAGTTCAGCTAGTATCCTGACCAGCCGCGGGTATTTGTAGGCCGCCAGCTGGGCGCTCGCGAAGTCGATCAACTCGGCCTCGGTCACGCTGGCTCCGGCGTCCAGCACAATGGCGGCCGCGATTTCCTGTCCGTGGACATCATCCGGAATCCCGTACACGGCGGCGCTGACCACCGCCGGGTGGGTCAGCAGGACTTCCTCCACTTCCCGCGGGTAGACGTTGTAGCCGTTCCGGATAATCATGTCTTTCTTGCGGTCCACGATGGTGAGGTAGCCGTCGTCGTCCTTTGTCCCAAGGTCCCCGCTGCGGAACCAGCCGTCCACCACCGCTTCCGCTGTTGCCTCCGGCCGGTTGAGGTAGCCCTTCATCAGCAGGTGCCCGCGGATGACCAGCTCGCCGAGTTCGCCGTTCGGCAGCAGCTCGATCCGCTCCACTACCTCGGGGCGGGCGATTTCGATGTCGACGCCCCAGATCGGGACCCCGATGGTGCCCGGCCGCGGTGCCGTGCCCACGTGGTTGAAGGCGGCAACCGGCGAGGTTTCGGTCAGGCCGTAGCCTTCGTGGATCTCCACCCCGTAGACGTCGCGGAACTTGTCCATGACGGCCACCGGAAGGGACGCGCCGCCGGAGATGCCGTAGCGCAGGGAGGACGGCCGGTCCGGTACGGTCTTGGCGGCTTCCAGGAGCGCCACGTACATGGTGGGCACCCCGATGAAGATGTTGACGTTGTGCTGCGCCAGCAGCTTCAGCGCATCCGGGCCGGAGAAGCGTGGCATCAGGACGATGGTGGCGCCGGCACGGAGGCCCGTGTTCAGGACCACCGTCTGGCCAAAGGTGTGGAACAGCGGCAGGCCGCCGAAAAGGACGTCGCCCGGATGGAAGTCCATCACGCTGGTTAACAGGACGCTGGTCTGTTCCACCAGGGCGAAATGGGTGCCCAGTGCGCCTTTCGGTTTACCCGTGGTGCCCGAGGTGTAAAGGATGGTGGCCGTGTCCGAGGGGCGGCACGGTTCGTACGTCCTGATCGGCTCCGCGACTGCGGCTTCCGCTTCCAGCCGTGGGAACCCGCCGTCGTCGGAAGCCATCACCGTCAGCACCTCGATGCCGCTGGCGGCCGCGCCGGCGGCACCCTCAGTGAGCAGGGGAGCGGCGCAAACCAGCAGCCTGGCGCCGCTGTCCTGCAGGACGTACTCGACTTCACGGGCTTTCAGCAGTGCGTGGACCGGGACGACGATGGCGCCGAGCGACAGGATGGCGTAGTACACCCGGGCGAAGTCCGGGACGTTGGGGATCAGGACGGCGACGGCGTCTCCCGGGCCGATGCCGCGGGCCCGCAGGGCGCCGGCATAGGCTCGGGTCTGGCGCCAGAGATCGCCGTAGCTGACCTGGTCCTCACCGACCACGAGCGCGATGCTGCCAGGAGTCCTCTTGGCTGATTCGGCCAGGACGGCAGCAACGGAGATAGTGCCGAAGCCGTCGGCGGAGTTGGTGTTGGTCATGGCCTGCTTCTTGGTTGGGATGATCATGCTTTGAGGATCAGGGCGTCGCCCTGGCCGCCGCCCCCGCAGAGGGCTACGACGCCGGTGCCTCCGCCGCGGCGCTTCAGCGCCAGCGCCTGGTGCAGCACCAGGCGTGCGCCCGAGGCGCCGACGGGGTGGCCCAGGGCGATGGCACCGCCCTCGGCATTCACGGCTTCGGTCTCGATGCCCAGGTCGTTGGCGGACTGGATGAGAACCGAGGCGAACGCTTCGTTGATTTCCACCAGGTCCAGCTCCTGAACGGTGATTCCCTCATCCTTGAGCGCGCGCTCGATGGCGCGGGCGGGCTGGGAGTGCAGGGATCCGTCCGGTCCGGCGGTTTGGCCGTGGGCGCCGATCTCGGCAATCCACTCCAGCCCTGCAGCTTCGGCCGCCGCCTTGCTGGCAATAACCAGCGCCGCCGCGCCGTCGGAGAGGGGCGACGACGAGCCGGCAGTGATGGTGGCCGTCATCTCCTTGGAGAACGCCGGACGGAGTTGCGCCAGGGATTCGGCAGTGGTTTCCGGGCGGATGCCCTCGTCGTGTTCCAGGGTCACGGCGGGCCCTTTGCGCTGCGGAACCTGGATCGGCGCGATTTCCTCGGCCAGCACTCCGGCGGCGCGGGCCACTCCCGCGCGGTGGTGGGAGCGGGCAGCGACGGTGTCCTGCTCGGCTCGGGTGATTCCACGCTCCGCATTGCCGGTATCGGTGGCCTCGCCCATCAGCTTGCCGCTGACCGGGTCCTGCAGTCCGTCGTGGTTCAAGGAGTCGAGCATTGGCGCATCGCCAATGACCACGCCGGCGCGAAGCCCGGGCACCAGGTGGGGCGCGTTGGTCATCGACTCCTGGCCGGCGGCCACAATGAAGTCGGCTTCCCCGGTGCGGATCATCCGGGCAGCATCAATAACGGCCGTCAGCCCGGACAGGCAGAGCTTGTTGATGGTGATGGTGGGTACGTCCCAGCCGATGCCGGCAGCCAGGCTGGCCTGCCGGGCGGGGCCCTGGCCGGCACCGGCCTGGATGACCTGCCCCACGATGACGGCGCCGATTTGTTCTGGCGCCACACCAGTGCGTTCCAGGGCGGCCCGGATGGCGTGGGCACCCAGTTCGCTGGAGGACAAGGGCGTGAGGCCGCCGCGGAACCTGCCGAACGGAGTGCGGGCGCCGCCCAGGATGACGGGGATATTGGCGTTCTGGTTCAAAGAACGGTCCTTTCGGGATGAGGGTCGGCGCGGGTCAGGCGAAGGCGGAGGTGCCGGTGATGCCGCGGCCGATGATGAGGGCCTGCATGGTTTCGGTGCCTTCGTAGGTGTGGATGGCTTCGATGTCCGCAAGGTGCCGGGCCACACGGTTTTCCAGCAGGATGCCGTTGCCGCCCAGCAGGTCGCGGGCATTGGAGGCAATGGCCCGGGCGGTCCGGGTGCAGGTGTATTTGGCCAGCGACGCCTGCTCCGGCGTGAGTATTCCGGCCTCATCCAGCCGCGTCATCTGCACCACCATCAACTGCATGGTGGCCAGTTCACTGAGCATCCTGGCGAGCCGTTCCTGGACGATCTGGGAGGCGCCCAGGGGGCGCCCGAACTGCTTCCGCTGCTTGGCGTACTGGACGGCGGTTTCGTAGCAGGCGGTGGCGTGGCCGACGGCGGACCAGGCCACACCCAGTCGGGTCGCCAGCAGGACACGGGCCGTGTCCTTGAAGGTGCGTGCGCCCGGCAGGACGTTCCCTTCCGGGACGAAGACATCCTCCAGCCGGATGTGGGCCTGCCAGATGGCGCGCAGGGCAAGCTTGCCTTCGATTCTGGTGGCGGTGTAGCCGGGGGAGCCCTGCGGAACCAGGTAGCCGTGGACCTGCCCGTCGTCGCCCCGGGCCCACACAATGCTGACGCCGCCAACGGAGCCGTTGCCAATCCACTTCTTCTCGCCGTTGAGCAGGAACCCGCCGTCGGTGCGGGTGGCCGTGGTTTCCAGGGCCACCGAGTCGGAGCCGTGGGTGGGCTCTGTCAACGCGAACGCCGCGTATTCCGCGCCGTTGGCGATCGCCGGGAGCCAGCGCTCCTTCTGCTCCGGGGAACCGCATTCCGCCACGGACCGCAGGGCCAGGCCGCCCTGGACGGCGATCATCGTTGCCACGGAACCGTCGCCGCGGCTGATTTCCATGTTCACCAGTCCGGCGGCCATGCTGCTCATCGGGGCAAAGCCCTCCACCGGTACGCCGTCCCGGAGCAGGTCCAGTTCGCCAAGGCGGCGGAGGAGGTGCAGCGGGTATTCCCCGCGTTCCCAGTAGCCGTCGATGACGGGAAGGACCTCGTCCTGGACGAAGGTGCGGGCGCGGTCCCAGTACGAGCGGTCTTCGTCGCCGATGCCGGCGAGGGCGGACGCGGGGTCGGTCCCGAGGGCCTCGGTCAGGAGGTAGTCCGGCTCCACGGTGCCGGCGGGGAAGCTGGTGGGGCTTCCGGTGCGGGCCGGCACGCGGGTGGGTGACGTCGTCGTCATGTATGTGCATCCTCCGGGTCAGCAGCGGATTGGCCCGCTGTAAAGGTGTGGCTTGCGCCACACATTCCAAGGATGCAATGAAACGCAGTTCCACGTCAAGAAACTGCGTCCCAGGATCTGCTGCGCGGATCGACGACGGCGCTTCAGGGGAGTGCGTCCAGGACCGCCTGGGCAATCGCGTCCCTGTCGGCTGCGCCGGGAAGGACTGTCACGACGACGGTCGGCCCCGGTTGGGCGGCTGCGGCGGCACCGAGGAGCGCAGGCCTGAATGTTTCTGACAAGGCACGGAGTTCGCCGGCCAGTGCCGCAGCCCTGTGACGATCGGCGGACGGGGTTGCTCCGGCTTCAGGCCCGGCGCGCAGCCACTGCCTGAGGAAGGCGTTGTGCACGGCCACCACGGCGGCGGCGAAGGCAACGGCCTTGTACTCGCGGGCCTTGTATTCGCGCCCACCGTTCCCGGGCAGCCTGCCATTCAGGTAGAGCAGGAACGCCCGCTCGTACCGGTGCGAGGTCACCAGTTCCCGGTCCCGGAGGGCCGGAACAGCCTGCAGGAGCTCGTACCGGGCACGTGACGTTCCGGGGTTCCGCAGGTGGTGGTCGAAGACCAGCAGTGCCGCGTCCACCACGGCCGCCAGGGGCTCGAGCCTGGATTCTGCCAGCCGGTCGTTCACCTGGTGCAGGATCCGCTCGTGGTCGGCGAAAACGACGTCCTCCTTGGACCCGAACCTGCGGAAGAACGTGCTCCGGCTCATGCCCGAGGCTTCCGCGAGCTCTTCAACGGAGGTTGCATCGAAACCCTGCCTGGCCAGGAGCCCGATGGCTGCCGCAACGGGACCGTCGGCACGATGGTTGGAAGGGGGCGAGGTCATGCGCCGAAATTTAGCACAGCAGCCATCCGCCGGCTGGCCTGCCGCCGGGCGGCAGACCAGCCATGAGGGGACATCAGCGGCTCAGGCGCCCTGCCGGGACCAGTTTATGAGCTTGTCGGACAGCTGCATATAGGCCTCGTCCACCTGCTGCAGCTCGGGGTGGCTGTCGTACCATTCGATAATTTCCCGGGCGCCGTCCGCGAACGGGATGGTGGCGGTGTAGTCCGGGACCAGGGATTTGATCTTGGTGTTGTCGAAGACCACCGAATGGGACCTGTCGCCCAGGAGGTTGGAACCCAGTTCGGCGTCGTGGACAGCAATGGTTTCGGACGCCACGTGCACCAGTTCCGGCTCCCCGGCGCCTGCTGCCCGGGCAAACAGCCGGTAGATCTGGTTCCAGGGCAGGTACTCGTCCGAGGTGATGGTGTAGCTCTCGCCCACGGCCTGG
Organism: Arthrobacter liuii; assembly: GCF_014639275.1. Lineage (GTDB taxonomy): Bacteria > Actinomycetota > Actinomycetes > Actinomycetales > Micrococcaceae > Arthrobacter > Arthrobacter liuii. Next base: position 44,976 of record NZ_BMFW01000017.1, read on the forward strand.
GGCCTTCCGAGCAGGCCGACGAAGGCCTTCGCGAAGTCCCTGCTGTGCGTCAGCGTCCACAGTGACGTGCCGTCGCCGTGGACCATGACCGGCAGGCCGTTGCGCATGCGGTGGATGTCGGTCCAGCCGCCCACCATGGCGATCTTGGTGCGGTCATAGGTGTGCGACGGCCGCACCACTGTCACTGGGAAGTCCTGCTCCCGGTAGGCCCGGAAGAGCAGTTCCTCGCACTCGATCTTGTCCCGCGAGTACTGCCAGAAGGGGTTCTTCAGCGGCGTGGACTCCAGGATGGGCAGCCTGGTGGGCGGCTTCTGGTACGCGGAGGCTGAGCTGATGAAGACGTACTGGCCGGTCCGCTCGCGGAACAGCTCCAAGCTGGTTTGCGCCTGGTCCGGGGTGTAGGAGATGAAGTCCGCGACGGCGTCGAACTCCCTGCTGCCCAGCACCTCCTGGACAGCCGCCGCATCGCGGACATCCGCTTGCAGCACTTCAGTCCCCTCCGGGACGGGCCTGGTGGACTTGCCCCGGTTCAGGATGGTCAGCCGGTGGCCCAGCGCGACGGCGCGTTCAGCCGCCGCCGCGCTGATGACCCCGGTGCCGCCGATAAAGAGGATGCTCCTCGGCGCCACCGTATCGGTTGCGTGTGGGGTTACCACGCGTAGTCTTCCGGTGCCGTGCGGTGGCCGGGGAAGATGTCGTCAAGCCGCTTGAGCGCGTCTGCGTCGAGAGTGACGTCCAGGGCGCGGATGGCGGCATCCAGTTGTTCCTGCGTGCGCGGGCCGACGATCGGGGCGGTCACTGCGGGCTGGTGCAGGAGCCAGGCGAGGGCGACGTCGCCGGGTTCGTGGCCCAGTTCGTCCGCGAAGTCCTCGTACTGGCGGATCTGGTCTTCATGCTTTTTCAGCGTCTCGGCGGCCCGTCCTTCGGTACGGCGCACACCTTGGCGCTCCTTCTTCAGCACGCCGCCCAGCAGGCCGCCCTGCAGCGGCGACCAAGGGATCAGGCCCAGGCCGTACTGCTGCGCCGCCGGGATGACTTCCAGCTCCACCTGCCGCATGAACAGGTTGTAGATGGACTGTTCGCTGACCAGCCCGGTGTAATTCCGGCGCCGCGCCGCTTCCTGGGCCTGGGCGATGTGCCAGCCGGCGAAGTTGCTGCTGCCGGAGTACAGGATCTTCCCCTGCTGCACCGCCACCTCGATGGCCTGCCAGATCTCGTCCCACGGTGTGTCACGGTCGATGTGGTGGAACTGGTACACATCGATGTAGTCCGTCTGCAGCCGCTTGAGGCTCGCATCCAGGGCCCTGCGGATGTTCAGTGCCGAGAGCTTGGACTCGTTGGGCCGGTCCGTCATGGTGCCGTAGAGCTTGGTGGCCAGGACGGTGTGCTCGCGGCGCTCGCCGCCCTTGGCGAACCAGCGCCCAATGATCTCCTCGGTCCAGCCGCGGTGGTCTGCCCCGCCGTACACGTTGGCTGTGTCGAAGAAGTTGATGCCCGAGGCGTGGGCGGAGTCCATGATGCTGTGGGCGTCCGCTTCCTCGGTCTGCGGCCCAAAGTTCATCGTGCCCAGGCAGAGTCGGGAGACTTTCAGGCCGGAGCGGCCCAGGTGGGTGTACTGCATGGAAAATCCTTTCAATGGGGAATCTTGACGAACCGCTGGTTGGGCCTGCTGGAACCTACATCTGGGTGAAAGAGGCGACGGCGGGATCGGAGCCGATGCGGGCCCCGGCTTCCAGCGCGGTGATGGCGGTAAGTTCGTCGTCGGACAGCGTGAGGGACGAGGCCGCGAAGTTTTCCCGGATCCGGCCAGGGTTCGCGGACTTGGGGATGACGATGTTTCCGTTGGCAAGGTGCCAGGCGAGCACCACCTGGGCGGTGGTGGCACCGTGGGCGTTGGCGATCCCGGTGACGGCATTTCCGTTGAGGTCACCGCCCTGGCCCAGGGGGCTGTAGGCCTCAACAGCGATCCCCAGGCTCCGGCACTTGGCCGCCAGGTCTGCCTGCTGGTAGCTGGGGTGAAGTTCGATCTGGTTGACGGCCGGCACGGTTTCGGCGGACTCCAGCAGGGTGTCCAGATGGTCGGAGAGGAAGTTGGAGACGCCGATGGCGCGGATTTCCTTGTTCTCGTAGAGCCGCTCCATCTCCTTCCAGGCCTGGACGAACAAGCCCTGGGAAGGGACCGGCCAGTGGATCAGGTACAGGTCGATGAAGTCCAGGCCAAGTGCCTTGCGGCTGTTCTGGAACGCCTCCTGTGCCCGGCCCTGCTCGCCGTTGCGGAGCTTGGTGGTAACGAAGATTTCATCGCGTGCGATGCCGGTGGCGGCGACTGCTGCCCCCACTCCTGCCTCGTTCCGGTAGGCGGCGGCGGTGTCAATGTGGCGGTAGCCCGCTTCCAGCGCGTCCTCCACGGTCCGCTGCGTGTCTTCCGGCGGGACCTGGAAAACGCCGAAGCCAAGCTGGGGAATGGTGACGCCGTTGTTGAGGGTCAGCTCTGACATGGGTGTGCTCCTTGGAGATGGAAATGCTGGAAATCGGTGCCGACTGCTCGATCGGGAGAAAGCGATTTCCGCTGGCTCACTCCTGAGCCTATGCACCTTTCAGCACTAAGTCAGCAGGTATGGCTGATCCTGTTTTTCCTAGGACTGCCAGTCCTACCTTTTGTTGTAGAGCGGAGTGCCCATCGCAGGCAGAATGGTCTGCATGGGTCAAAGCGCCGAGTTCGGAAAGTTCCTCAAAGCCATGCGGTCCCGGTTGAGTCCGGAGGTGGCAGGAACGGGTCCCAGTACGGGTGCCCGACGGGTCCCCGGCCTGCGGCGGGAGGAAGTGGCGCGGCTGGCCGGAGTCAGCACCGACTACTACGTCCGGCTGGAGCAGGGCCGCAACATCCACCCCTCGCGTACGGTCCTTGACGCGGTGGCCCGGGCCTTGCGCCTGGACAGCAGCGAGCACGCGCACATGATGGACCTGCTCGAGAACTGCGCCAGTTCTCCCCGGGAGCCGGGCGCCAGCGCCACGCAGGGCGTCCGTCCCGCACTGCGCCAACTCCTCGACGCGGTGGGGGACGTGCCCGCCATGGTGCTGGGCCGGCGCAGTGATGTCCTGGCCGGCAACAGGCTGGCGTTCCTGCTCTTCGCCGATTTCCCGGCGCTGCCGGCCGCGGAGCGGAACCTCACCCGCTGGACCATCCTGGACTCCGCCGCCCGGGAGCTCTTCAGGGACTGGAAGACAGTGGCCGCTGAAGCGGCCGGATCCCTTCGGCTGGACGTGGGGCGGCACCCCAATGATCCGCAGGCCAACCACCTGGTGGGTGAACTGGCCGTCCACAGCGAACACTTCCGCCAGTGGTGGGCAGGGCACCGGGTGGCCACCCGCTCCGCGGGAACTGTACGGCTGCACCATCCTGCGGTGGGGGACCTGGAACTGAACTTTGAAAACCTTGTCCTGCCGGAGGACGCCGACCAAACGCTCAGGGTGTATTCCGCCCGGCCGGGATCGCCGTCGTCGGACGCCCTGGCACTGCTGGGCAGCCTCGGCGCGGCGCCGGATGTTACCCCGGAGCGGGCCCCCGCCGGGGCCGAAAGCGGCGACGCGGGCTGACGGGGGCGCCACGCCACTGTACATTCGTCCAGCCGGAGGGGTGGATTCTGGCCACCCGCCCATTGGTGCGTGGGTTTCCCCTTTCCTAGGGTGGGAGTACTGCTCCCCGCGCCCAGTCTTCTATCACCCCAGGATGGTTCCAACGATGAAACGCATCGCCCTGCTGAAGGAGCGTCAGGCGGCTGCCGGCTCCACCGCCACCGGTTCGCACTGCCCCGTTTCGGGTCTCTGGAGCCCGGACCTGGACCCCCACACCGTCCTGTCCTTCTTTGAGGGGAACGTGTTCCCTGCGTTCGACGGCGTCCCGACGGTGTGGCGGCGGCGCAGCCCGGGCACGGCGAACTAGAACCCGCTTAAAACAAAACTGGCCCGCAGCCAACGTTGTTGAAACGCGATGGCTGCGGGTCAGTTTTGGTCTAGTGCTCTTCCAGGCGGAAGCCGATCTTGATGGTGACCTGCCAGTCCGCCACCTTGCCGTCCTCCAGGTGGCCGCGGACCTCCTTGACCTCGAACCAGTCGAGGTTCCGCAAAGTCTGGGACGCCTTGGCAATACCGTTGCGGACAGCGTCGTCCACGCCTTGGGTGGAGGTGCCGACAATTTCAGAAATGCTGTACGTGTGGTTGGACAACTTCGCTCCTCGTGGTCGTCGATGCTCCCGGTTGCGGGCCGTCCCTGAAGCCTAGTAGGACTGCGGGAGCATTGAACAGGGCCACGGGGAATTAGGGCCGAAAGCAACAACCCCTGGAGTTTTTGGGCAGATAAGCCGACCTCCGCGCTGCTCAAGTTCGGATGCGTGCCCAATAAAGGCTGTGAGTCTTGCAGTGGTTGGTCTGGGACCAGGGCGTGTTGATGCCGGTCGTTCTGCCTGGCGCGTGACTCGAAAAACAATTGCCCCTTAGGGTGCGTTTCCCCCGATTTGTCCGCGCTGGGTGGAGCGCGCGACGTTGGCCTGTCCCACGTCGGTGGCTTGACTAGAAGCTTGTGGGTTATACCCGCGTGGTACCTCCTGCCCGGCTCGTCGGATGGAGCCGCGCAACGCCCTACCGCCACCAGCAGGCCCGTGCTTCCCGCGAAACCAACCGGACCTAGGGAGTACGTCGCCTAACGCACCCAAGAAGGCCGCAGCTACCGCGAAATCCGCAGATCCCTCAAGCGCGGCATCGCTCGAATCCTTAACCGCCAACTCAACTCCCTTTACGCCACGGCCGGACCGGCCTCATCCCCACGTTGCCGGGGCAAATCCCTTCCCGGAACAGGAGCGCACGAAGGTGCGGTTGAGCATACCGGGCTTCGGTCCAGTCCGCGCTGCGCGGAATTCCAAAGGGTTACCGGACAGCTGTCCCCGAACTCGAGGAAGCAGAGAATGTCGACGGCGTGGAGGTTCCCGGTGCCGATCTTTCACATGAAGAAACTCATCATCCAGGTCATTCCCGAGAGCGAGGGTGAATTCACGTGCTCGTCCTGTTTTCTGCTGCATCACAAACATCAGGAGGTTTCACGTAGAGACGGGCGGGCAGTGCGCAGGGAGTGCCCACACGAGACGGCGCGCTCAGATTACCGGGTCGGTGTAGTCGGCGATGCGGGGTCGAACTTCTTGCAAAAAGCGGGCCACAGCGACCTCCGGCTGGTCCGGAAACATTTCTACGTACACCGCGAGTTGTTCCCGGTCGCGCACGGGTCCGGACTGAATCACGGTATCGATGATGGTTTCGGCCTGTCGCCGGATTCCCTGTGGACGACCCGGTCCGTGGCCGGCCGCCGGGCCTTGGCCCTGCTCCTTCGGTTCTTGTCCGGGCGTGGGACTGAATTCAACTGTTGGCATAGGGCACCTGTTGCAACTGCTGCTTCAGCGGAGGCCTGAAACGGAACCACGGCCGTGCGTGTTCCCAGCGAGCGGGGTGCTCGTCACGAATGACTGTTAAGGGTCACACTACGCCCCCCAGAGCTGTCCTGGATATGCCCGAAGCGTTCATGCTTCGCTCTGAGCGTGCGATTTCGGAGCATGCCCAGACAATTATTGGACGTTCAGCAGCCAAAACACCGAACGGGGGAGGGGCTACTTGGCTTCCAGCACCAGCTGCTTGAGGTCGTCGAGGGTCTGCTGCATGTGGGCGTCCATGGCGTCCCGGGACCGGACGGCGTCGCGGGACTCCAGGGCGTCGGCGATGTTCTGGTGGTGCCCGATGGCGTGCTCCTGGATTGCCGGAACGGCAGAGGTCTCGGTCCTGCGCTTTTCGAGCACGCGGTGCAGCGGCTCAAACAGGACCGACACGAAGACATTCCCGGACGCGCCCAGGATGACGTCGTGGAACGCGAGGTCCGCCGCTACGAACGCAGCGACGTCGTTGATGCTGTGGGCGGCCTTCATGGCCGCAATGTAGTTGAAGAGGGAGGCGATGTCCTCCTCCGCGATCCGGCCGGCCGCTAGCTCGCAGGCTCCCGTTTCGAGCATGCGGCGCAGCTCGATGAGCTGGATGGAGGCGTCGGCGTCATTCTTGCCTTCAGACGCCGCGCGGAGCACGGCTTCCAGTGAGGCCCAGCGGCTGAGGGGATTAACGAACGTACCCCGGCCGCGCTCCACGCTCAGGATCCGTTGGGCCTGCAGCGTCTTCATGGCTTCGCGAACCGTCATGCGGCTGACCTCGTGGCGCGCACTCAGTTCGTGCTCGCCGGGAACGGTGGAGCCGGGCGGGAATTCCCCTTCGATGATGCGGTCCAGCAGTTCGTCGGCCACCACACCTACCAGTGACTTCCTTGCCATGCTGCCCCCTGATCACTGTTCCTGGCCCACGCGTGGCGGATATGTCAGACAAGTGTACTTGCGCGTCCGTATGCCGTGTGCCACACTGATTTTTCAAATGCAAGATGTCAGACATCTTACAGTTACCTTTACATCAGGATCCGTGAACCCGGATCGCAACACAACGGAGTGCACTGTGACGCATGAAGCAGACGTTCTGGCCGCCTATCCGGCAGACCTCGAGATTCCCGCCCGGCTGGTTGCCGGCACGCTGGCCGCCTCCAACGCGGCGGTTCCCCGCGTCCTGGTAGTGCTCGACGACGACCCCACCGGAACGCAGTCAGTGGCAGACCTGCCCGTGCTCACCAGCTGGGAAGTGCAGGACTTCGCCTGGGCCTTCGGCCAGGGCAAGCCCGCGGTGTACGTCCTGACCAATACCCGCAGCCTTGACCCCGCAGAGGCGGCGGCCCGCAACGAGGAAGTGGTCCGGAACGCCCTGGCGGCAGCAGGACAGCAGGAGAAGCTGCGCCTGGGTTTCGTCAGCCGCAGCGACTCCACCCTCCGCGGGCACTACCCTCTTGAACCGGACGTCATCGCGGCCACTGTTGCCGAGGTCAGCGGAGAAAAGACCGACGGCGTTGTCCTGGTCCCGGCGTTCCCCGACGCCGGCCGGCTCACCATCGGCGGCGTCCACTACATGCGCGGCACCGGCGACGCCAAGGGCACCCTGGTCCCGGTCTCCGGGACCGAGTTCGCCAAGGACGCGTCCTTCGGCTTCAGCACGTCCGTCATGGCCGACTACGTCGCAGAGAAGTCGCAGGGCAGGTTCCCCGCAGACTCAGTGATCGTCCTGGACCTGAACATCATCCGGGCAGGTGCTTCCGCGCAGGACCCCGCCATCTCCGCCAAGGCCATCGCAGACGCCATAGAGCGTGCCACCGACTCCACGCCCATCGTGGCTGACATCGTCACCGAAAACGACTTCCGTGCCCTGGCCCTGGGCCTCGAAGAAGCCGAACGCCGCGGCAAGAAGCTCCTCTACCGGGTGGGTCCCCCGTTCGTCCGCGGCCGCATTGGCCAGGAAATCCGCGCTGCGCTGACCGCCGAAGAGGCCTACGCGGGAAACACCCCGTCCGAAGCGGGCGGCCTGATCGTGGTGGGCTCGCACGTCGGCCTCACCACGCGCCAACTCAACGTCCTCACGGCAGAACACAGCTCAGCACGCATCATCGAGATCGACGTCGAAAAGCTCCTTGGCGATGAAACCGACGCCCAAAAGCACCTGGACCAGACGGTGGACGCGGTCGTCGACGCCCTCCGCGCCGGGGACGTCATCGTCCACACCAGCCGCCTGCTCATCAAGACGGACGACCCCGCGGAAAGCCTGCGGATCGCCCGCACCGTTTCCGCCGCCGTCGTGAACGTCGTCAACCGCACCCTGAAGACGTTCCCGCCGCGCTTCGTCATCGCCAAGGGCGGCATCACCTCCTCGGACGTCGCGGCGCACGGCCTGGAAATCCGGCACGCCATTGTCCGCGGCCCCATGCTCCCCGGCATCGTCAGCCTCTGGGAACCGGTGGACGGACCCGCCAAGGGCATCCCGTACATCGTCTTCGCCGGCAACGTGGGCGACGACGACTCACTGGCCCAGGTCACCCGCAAGCTCAGCAATAGCTTTTAGCAGCCCCCAAAAATTCAACGGAGAACACCATGACCAGCAACTACACCGTCACCGTCCTGGGCCTCGGCGCCATGGGCCTGCCCATGGCCACCCGCCTGGCCTCCCAGCTGACCGTCCACGGCTTTGACATCGCCGAGCCGCGCCTCAAGCTCGCTGAAGAAGCCGGCATCGCCACCTTCACCACCGCCCGCGAAGCCGCCAAGGGTGCCAACGCCGTGCTCCTTGCCGTCCGCAACGGCGAACAGCTCAACGACGTCCTCTTCGGCGAGAACGGCGTGGCTTCCGTGCTCGAGCCCGGCGCCGTCGTCATCCTCGGCAGCACCGTGGGCACCGACGCCATCCCCGCCACCGTGGCCAAACTGGCGGAATACGGTGTGGACCTGGTGGACGCCCCGCTGTCCGGCGGCCCCAAGCGCGCCGGCGAAGGCGACCTGCTGATCGTCGTCGGAGCTTCCCCCGAAGCCCGCGAAAAAGCGGCCCCCGCGCTGGACCTGCTCGCCTCCACGCTCACGGTCGTGGGCGACAACCCCGGCGACGGCCAGGCCCTGAAGACCGTCAACCAGCTCCTGTGCGGCGTCCACATCGCGGCCGCCGCCGAGGCCCTGGCCCTCGCCGACGCCCTGGGACTGGACCAGGCCAAGACCCTCGCCGCCCTGGAAGCCGGCGCCGCCGGTTCGTTCATGCTTTCCAACCGCGGCCCCCGCATCCTGGAGGCCTACAACGAGGACGGAGCCGAGGTCCTGTCCCGCCTGGATATCTTCGTCAAGGACATGGGCATCGTGGGCAAGGCCACCCGCGCCGCCGGCCTGGCAGCCCCCGTCGCCGCCGCAGCCGAGCAGCTCTACCTCCTGGGCCAGGCCCAGGGCCTCGCCGCCGCCGATGACTCCGCCGTCATCAAGGTGGTCGCCCCCGCCAAGCGCACCAAGTAGCCCCTCCTCCCTGAAAGGAACGACGACGGCGGTCCCCCCTCCGCCGTCGCCGTCCCTCCCAGCGTTCCACACGGTGCCGCTGCGGTTCCCGGCCGCCAGGCACCACCGATAAACCCCTGATGCCGCCCTGCCCAAGGGCCGGCACGTCAAAGGAGACACCTCCCCGTGAACCACCTGATCAACCCGCTTATCCAGCGGGCGGCCGACGCCCCGGCCATCAAGCCCGCCGTTGAGCTGGGCACCCCGCTGCTGCTCACCATCGCGGCCGTTGGCATCGCCATCCTGCTGGTGATGATCATCCGCTTCAAGATCCAGGCTTTCGTGGCCCTGCTCACCGTCAGCATCCTGGTGGCCGTGGCCGCCACCATCCCGCTGCAGGACATCTTCACCGTGGTATCCAGCGGCGTGGGCAGCACCATGGGCAAAGTCGCCATCCTGATCGCGCTCGGTGCCGTGCTGGGCCGCATGATCGAGGTGTCTGGTGGCGTCCAGTCGCTCGCGGACCACTTCACCCGCAAGCTCGGCGCCCGCCGCGTGGCCGTGGCGCTCACCGCCGTCGGTTTCCTGGTGGCCATCCCCGTCTTCTTCGAGGTGGGCATCATCGTGCTGGTGCCAATCGTGTACGCCTTCGCCAAGATCGCCAAGGTGCACCCGGTCAAGTTCGGCCTTCCCATGGCCGGCATCATGCTCTCCATCCACGTCGCAGTCCCGCCGCACCCAGGCATCGTTGCCGGCGCCGGCGTGCTCGGAGCCGACATCGGACTCATCGCCCTGATCTCGCTCCTGATCTGCGTGCCGCTGGGCTTCCTTTCCTACTGGGTGGCATCCATCATGAACCGCAAGGACTACGAACTGCTGCCGGCGGTGAAGGCCCAGGTTGAAGAGTTCGGTTCCGACTCGCTGGTCAAAGTGGGACATGACGGCCCTGGCGCCGCCGCCATCGCACCGCCCCGCCCCGGCCTGATCATCTTCCTGATCGCAGCGCCGATCGTGCAGATCTTGCTCGGCACCGTCGGCACGCTCGTCATCCCCAAGAGCGACCCCCTGTACGGCCTGGCATCCTTCATCGGCAACCCGTTCCTGGCACTGCTGGTCGCTGTCGCGCTGTCCTTCTTCCTGCTGGCCGTCCGTCGCGGCTGGTCCTTCCGGGAAACAGGTGAGATTTTCGAAGGGTCCCTGCCTCCCATCGCCTCCATCCTGATGGTGGTGGCCGCCGGCGGGGTGTTCGGCAATGTACTGCAGGTCTCCGGCATCGGGTCCGCACTGTCCAAGACCCTGGACACGCTCGGCGTGCCGCTGCTGCTCCTCGGATTCATCATCTCGCTGGCCCTGCGCGCCGCCCAGGGGTCGGCCACCGTGGCCATCGTGACCACCACCGGCCTGCTGTCCGCAGCGGTCAGCGGCGGCGGCTACAGCCCCGCGCAGATCGCCGTGATCGTGATCGCCATCGGTTTCGGCGCCCTGGGCCTGTCCCACGTGACCGACGCCGGCTTCTGGGTGGTGGTCCGCTACTACGGGCTCACGGTTTCGGACGGCCTGAAGACCTGGACGGTCCTGACCACCGTCCTGGGCCTGGCCGGCTTCGCGCTGACCTTCGTTGCCTGGATCCTGGTGGGAGGCCTGGGCGCCTGATGCGTACCCGACTGGACCACCTGGTCACCTCCGCCCTGCAGCAGGGTTCCGCGGTGCCCGCCTTCACCTGCTATGACTTCACCACCGCGCTGGCCGTGGTGGGCGCCGCCGAGGAATCCGGCCGGGGCGTGATCCTCCTGGTGGCACCCAAGACGGCCGCCACGCCGAACGGACTCCGGCTCATCGCTGCCCTGCGCGGCCTGGCCGATGCTGCCACGGTGCCCGTCGCGGTGCAGCTTGACCACGCGTCCGATCTCAAGGTCATGGTCGACGCCGTCGCGGCCGGGGCGGATTCGGTCCTCGCCGACGGTTCGTCCCTTCCTTACGAGGAGAACATCGCGCTGGTCCAGGCGGCCCGCGCGCTGCTGGGTGCCGGCGTGGTGCTTGAAGCGGAACTGGGCGGCCTGGCAGGCGACGAGGACCGCGCGTTCGGCACCGACCCGACGGGCACGGACCAGCCGGCCGGACAGTCCGGCGTGGATGTGGCGGGGCTGACGGATTCCGCGCAGGTGGAGGACTTCGTGTCCCGCACCGGCGCGGAACTGCTGGCCGTCGCCGTCGGGAATGTCCACGGCAAGTACAAGGGCGAGCCACGCCTGCGCTGGGACGTGCTGCAGGACATCGCGGCGCGGATCCACATTCCGCTGGTGCTGCACGGCGCCTCCGGCATCCCGGCCGAAGAGCTGGTCAAAGCGGCAGCCATGAACGTTGGCAAGGTCAATTTCAACACTGAACTGCGGACCGGTGTCCTGGCCACCCTCCAGGACCAGCTTCCCGCCCACCGCGCGGACGGCGAAAACCTGCAGGCCCTGCTGGCCATGTGGAACCAGTCGGCGAAGGGCTTCGCCGCCACCACGCTGGCCACGCTGGCACGGTAGGGAAGCAGCCAAAAACTCCGGGGAGGACAGGATCAAGCAACGGTCCTGGCCTTCACCGGACGTAAGTACCTCACCGCTGCCGTAACACTGGGCACCACGCCGCTGCTCGCCGTCGTACTGGTCCTGCTGGCCATATCGCAGCAAAAAGGGTCACCACGGGCACAAAGTCCGTAAAATTGGGCCGGCAACAGGGGCACAATGGTGCCGTGGGCAGCGCCGAGTCTTTGTAGGATCCCGTGCGAAGTACCGGCAGGCAGGGGACAGCAACCGGGGCGGACACGGCAAACCGTGATCCGGCCATCGACCTTGTCCGGTTCATCTGCCTGGCACTGGTGGTGGTGGGGCACTCCATGATGGTCAGCCCGGTCCTGCACCCGGACGGGACCGTGACAACCGAGAACACCCTCGGCGATCAGCGCTGGTTCGAGCCCGTCATCTGGATCTTCATGGTCATGCCCCTGTTCTTCGTCACGGGGGGCGTCACCGGCCTCCAATCCTGGCGCCGGCTCAAAGCGGCCGGTGGGACGCCGGCCGAGTTCATCCGCGCCCGGCTCCTTCGCCTGGTCCGCCCTGCCGCCGCCCTGCTCGCCACCATGGTGGCTGGCCTGTCCGTTGCGGGCGCACTCGGCGTGGACCGGCAGGTGGTCCAGCTCATTGCCGCCGGCGCGGCCATGCCCCTGTGGTTCCTGGCGGCCTACCTCGCGGCACAGCTGAACATTCCGGCACTTGCTTCGCTCCATGCGCGCGCGCCGTGGTTGACCTTCGGCCTGCTTGCGGGGCTGGTGGTCGCCGTGGATTGCCTCCGGGCTGCCTTGCCTGAACTTGCCAATGCGAACCTGGTGTTCGTGTGGTGCACGGTCCAGCAACTGGGTTTCCTTGCCGCAGACGGCTACTTTTCCCGCCTCTCCCGTTCGGGGCTGCTGGGCCTCGCGGTGGCGGCGCACCTGCTGCTGGGGCTTGTGACCGGTCTGGGGCTCTACACCGGAAACATGCTGGTCAACCTCAACCCGCCCAACCTGTCCCTGGTGATCCTGGGCGTTTCGCAGCTGGCCGTGATGGAACTGGCCAGGCCGGTCCTGGTACCCCTGGCTGGGGTCCGCTGGATCGCACGCGTCCTGGCACTGGCCGGCAGCAGGTCCCTGACGGTGTACCTGTGGCACCTGCCGCTGCTGGCGGGCATGTCTGGACTGCTGCTCCTCGCGCCGATCCCCAAACCGGGCGCCGGCACCCCTGAGTGGTGGTGGTCGCGGCCTGTGGTGGTCCTGGCGCTGGTCCTCCTGCTCCTGCCGGTGGTGGCGGCCTTTGGCCGCCTGGAGGAACGGACGACGGCGGCGCACGCCTTCCGCTCCCGGCCCGCCGTGGCGGGGGCCGCCGTCGTGGTGGTCTTCATTCCCGTGGCGGACGCTGCCCTTAACGGACTGTCCTTAGGGCTGCTGGCAGGAGGCGCGGTGTGTTTTTCGGTGGCGACGGTGGTGCTGGGCGGCGTTCCGCCGCTGCGGCGGCATCCGGGCCGGCGACGGCAAGGCAGAAGGGGCATTGCCAGCGGGGTGAAGTAGTGCCAGTGTCGAACCATGACCGAGAACACCACGTCCGCAGAGGACAAGTTCACAGCCAATGTCACCCTGCGCCGCAACGATACGCAGCACCGGTACGAGCTCCTGGTGGATGGCAGGCTGGCTGTGGAGGCCTTCTTCCGCGACCTTCCCGGGCACATCGATTTCACCCACACCGAGACCGGGGACGACTTTGAAGGACAGGGCCTTGGCAAGGTCCTGGCGCACTTTGCCCTGGACGACGTGGTGGCCACCGGCAAGCGCATCATCCCGCACTGCCCGTTCATCTCCAGCTACCTCCGCAAGCATGAAGGCTACGAACAGTTCGTCGATTGGCCGGATCGCTGACGGGAATCCGCCGGAGGCCACACAGGCCAGGGGTCAGCTGGCGAGGGCCTGGTCGCTGACCGTCATTGCGGTGCCCGGGTCGTCGAGGGTGAAGCCGCAGGCGCAACGATAGGTGACGATGCTGTCCGGGACCGACCCGGGCCGCAGGGCGACCACGGAGTCCCCGTCAACGTACACGGGCTGCCGGAGCGGCAGTTCATCGTGGTCAACGCGCTGCATTGGCGTGCGGCAGTGCATGCGCGAGTTCAGGGTCATCAGCAGTCCAGCGTCCACGGGTATGGTGGCGGTCAGGAGCTGCGCGGCTTCCTCGCTGCGCTCCCCAAGCGCTGTTGGCTGGTCTTCCATTGCGGTGGTCATTATGTTCTTCCTTGGGCTTCTTTCACGGAACCGCCAGCATCGGCAGCCCCGCCGCGAACTGCTTGCGGAGGTTCATCTACCCCATAAGCAAAGCATGCTTACTAATTGATGCACAAGTCCCGTCTTGGATAGCCCGGTCTAGCAGCGCCGGCGCTGCCATTGCCAGGCATGCCAGAAGAGCAGCGCAAGGATGATGCCAATCCCTCCGGTCACACCCTGCGGCGCAAATGCGAAGACCAGATACGGCACCGTGGCTCTGTCAGCCATGCCCACCGACATGGGACCGCCAATAAGCGCTGCCAGGCCGCCGGCGATCAGCCCTGCAGCAATCAGCCACAAGGCAATGATGAATGGGTTCGGCGCGGGCCAGGACTTGAGCCTTCCCGCAGGTTCCTCACCTTCCACCTCGGGCGGTACCGGGTTTCCGTCCCTGTCCACTTCGCGGAAGCCGAGTGCTCCGGATTGTTGCTGGTCCATGTATCCCCCTTCATGGCAGCAGCCGGGCCGGCTGCCGGAGGCACCAGCCTAGCGGTCTTGGCGCGGCACGGCGCTCTCTGGCTAGGCTGGCAGCATGACGCCATCAAGCTCCCGAACAACAGCACTCGTCACCGGGGCCAGCGCCGGGCTAGGCCACGAATTCGCCAAGCAGCTCGCGGGCCAGGGCCACGATCTGGTCCTCGTGGCGCGTAACGCGTCCCGGCTTGCAGAGGCGGCGGAGGACCTGCGGCGGCGCTATGGAATCACGGCTGAGGTGCTTCCCGCAGACCTGACGGACGACGATGACGTCGCTGCCGTCGTCGAACGCCTTGAAGACACCCAGCGGCCGGTGGGGATCCTGGTCAACAACGCAGGGATCGGCCTGCTGCACAACTTCGAGGACAACCATGCTGCGGACGAGAAAAAGCACCTTAAACTGCACGCCGAAACGTCCATGGTGCTCACCCACGCGGCCCTGAAGGGCATGCTGGAGCGCGGGGAGGGCAGGATCATCAACGTGGCCAGCGTGGCAGCCTTCCTGCCCCGCGGGACCTATTCGGCAGCGAAGGCCTGGCTGGTGAGTTTCAGCCGCTGGGCGAACCTGGCCTACCGGAAACGCGGCATCAAGGTCACGGCCGTCTGCCCCGGCTTCACACATACCGAATTCCACGACCGGATGGGGATGGACAAGTCGGTGGCTCCGTCCTGGACGTGGTTGCGCGCGGAGCGGGTTGTCCGTGAGGGCCTGGCGGACAACGAGAAGGGCAAAGCGGTGTCCGTCCCGTCCAGGCGCTACAAGGTGGTGGCCGCAGTAGCCAGGGTTGCCCCGGCGCGGCTAATGGCGGGGCCGGCGCGGAAACCGAAGTAGGGGTGCGGCCCCGGCCGGATGTGCCGGGGCAACCTTCCGCGTGCGCGAACCGGACCGCCGGACGGCTACCACCACCAGGATCCCCAGCAGAGCGCCCACCAGTGTCTCTACCGCCCGTTCGACGATCAGGGTCCCCGGTTCGATCGGGGAGGCCAGCTGGGTTATCAGCAGGATGACCGGAGTGAACCAGACCATCGCCAGGCCATAGTGCCTGGTCATGAACAGTTCGGTGGCGAACTGGAAGAGGATCACCAGGAGGGCCAGCACGGCGGCCTGGTGTGCCGGCTCCTGAAGCCGGGGGTACAGCGCTGCCAAGGCCCACGGCCCCGGAAGGATGACCACGGCGGTGACCGCCAGTCCCAGCAACGTCCCCACGATGCGGTGGACACCCCGCCGGACGCTGCTGGGCAGGTCTGCCCCGGCGAGCGGTACTGCGGCGGCAGCCATGGCCCAGTGCGGGTGGCCGGTGCCGCTGATGACGCCCACCGTGCCGGCAGCGCCCACCGCCAGTACGTACCGCGCGGCGTGGACCGACAGTTCCCGCCGCCGTGCCGACGAGCGGGATGGCATGTTCCTGGTTGCCCCGGGCTCCCATGACCTGCTCCGCACCCAGCCGCTGAAGCCGATCAGGATGGAGAACACTGATGAGGCCGCCGCGATGAGCATGGCCACGTACCAGGGAACTGCGGCGGGAACGGAGGCGCAGGCACCCAGCGCGAGGATGCCGAAGAAGGGCCCGTTCGGTTTCAGGTGTACCCGGTCCGAGTACACCGAGCCCACCCCGGCCAGGGTTGCTTCCACGGCCACCAGCCACCAGGAGTGGATGTGGTTGACGGACAGCGCTACCCCCACGGCAACCCCGCTGAGCAGCACCAGGGCACCCTGCCCCTGGTGGCGGAGCCGCAGCTGGTGCGGTTCCAGGCGGCCGTACATGCCGGTCAATGCGCCGAACACCGCGTAGATAATGAGGTTGGTATGGCCTGCGGCAAGCAGGAGCAGCGAGGGCACAGCCACGCTGAGGGCCACGCGGAGCGCGGCAAGGTGGTCATTGGTGGCCGGTTCCAGCCGATGCAGTGCGCGCAGCTGCGCCACCACGTGCTTCATGTCCCGACCCGTCCTGTTTTCCTTGTCCTGCGGCAGCCCTGGGGCCCTTGCGAACGTATCACCGGGCATCAGGCAGAGTCACATTGCCGGCAGACACGAACCGACATCCGGCGGCCACGCAAAGGCCCGTCCCCAGCATGCTTCCCCCAAGGAAGCACGCGGGACGGGCCTGTGAGCGTGGGCTACAAGAGTGCCCGGGCGGATGGCGCTATGCCCCTGCCGGAACCCCGCGGTGTGCCTGGGAATCAGCGGCGTCCTGGGTTTCGAACGGCAGTTCGTCCAAGTTGATCAGCGGGTTCTCGTCCTGGGTAGCCACCAGTTCCTTTGCCTCTGCCCGGGTGTCAACGCTCGGCATGGAGCCCGGAAGGGGCCGGTTGGCGGATTCCTTCAGGAAGTAGATGGCTACGGCGCCCACCAGGGAGGTGGCCATCAGGTAGTAGGCGGGCATCATGTCGTTGCCGGTGGCGCTGATCAGCGCGGCCACGATGAAGGGGGTGGTCCCGCCGAATATGGCCACCGCGAAGTTGTAGGCAATGCCCATGGCTCCGTAGCGGCTGGACGTGGGGAACTGGGCCGGCAGCGCCGAGGCCAGGTTTGCCACGTAGAAGGTTACGGGGAAGGCAACCAGGGCCAGCCCCGCCAGGGTGGACCAGATCTGTCCAACGCCGATCAGCAGGAAGGCCGGGATGGCCAGGGCGATGGTGCTCACGGCGCCAATCCAGAGCACCGGGCGGCGACCGATCCGGTCGGACAGCTTGCCCGTCAGCGGGATGCAGAGGCTCATGACCACCAGCACCGGAATTGTCAGCAGCGTGCCGTGGACTTCGTCGTAGCCCTTGGACTCTGTGAGGTACGTGGGCATGTAGGACGTCAGTGCGTAACCGGCTGTGTTGGCAGCGGCCACAACCACCATGGCAACGATGATGGGCCGCCAGTAGGCCTTGACGATCCCCACAGGACCCTTGGCCGTGGCCGTGTCACCAGCGGATGCGTTCTTGGCCTGCTCCTCCTGGGCGTCAAGGGTGGCCTGGAACTGCGGCGATTCCTCGATCTTGCTCCGGAAGTAGACGGCGATCAGGCCCAGCGGACCTGCCACCAGGAACGGGATGCGCCAGCCCCAGTCCACCATGGTGTCCTGGCCCAGGGTCAGCTGCAGGACCGAAACCAGGGCGGCACCAATGGCGAAGCCCAGGTAGCTGCCCAGGTCCAGGAAGCTGGCAAAGAAGCCGCGGCGCTTGTCAGCGGCATATTCGCTGACGAAAGTCGTGGCACCGGCGTACTCACCGCCGGTGGAGAAGCCCTGGACCACCTTGAGGAGCACCAGCAGCGCGGCCGCCCACAGTCCAATCTGGGCGTAACCGGGCAGGAGGCCGACGGCGAAGGTACTGGCCGCCATGATCATCAGCGTGGTGGCCAGGATCTTCTGGCGGCCCATCTTGTCGCCCAGCCAGCCGAAGATCACGCCGCCCAGGGGGCGGGCGATGAAGGTGGCGGCGAAGGTTCCCAGCAGGAACAGCGTCTGGGTTGTGGGATCGGATTCGGGGAGGAATACCGGGCCCATGGTGGTGATGAGGTAGCCGAAGACGCCTACGTCGTACCATTCCATGGTGTTGCCAACGATTGTTCCACCGAGTGCCTTTTTGAGCATCGGTTGGTCCACCACATTGACATCGGATTCCTTGAGCCGGCGGCGTGGCAGCAGCCTGGGCTTCTTGGCAGCCGTGGGGGCTGCCGGGTCTGTTCCGCTGGCGTTCCTGGCGCCTGCTGGAGAGTCGGTCCTGCTTCGGTCTGTGGGCATTTGGGCAACTCCTGTGGAGGTCATTTGCTTGCGACTTGTAGCTGCCCCGCTCCGGGCAGGCCTTCAATTTTACGGGAGATCAGTACCGTAGGCCCGCCGGATGGCCTAGGATACGGCCGTTTACACCCCCATACGGGGATTGATCCACAGGCTTTTTCCCCCGCTTTTCCCGCGCCATCATTGGGAAGCAGGCTGATGAACCGGGTTGTTGCCGAACTTTTTTGCGTTTGGTCCCTTTCCGGGCATTTTTCGCCGCGGATGTGGCCGAGAAAGTGACCCCGGCCACGGACCTTGGAGGGGGTTCACAGGAGCCTCCGACGTGCCTATGGTAGAGCGATGAACACACTTCTTTCCGGGTACTAGTCCGCGCACGCCCGGGCGCTTTCGTTGGCGTTTCGTTTCAAGGAAGAACGAAGGAAAGAAGGGAAGTACCACTATGGGCGAAGAGTCCAGCCAGTTCCACATCAAGCCTGAGGTGGCGGACCACCTTGCGGCAGCCATGGACACGCCCGTGGCACCCGGTCCGCCGGCAACCGGGGGCGTGCCCCTGGCAGAGCAGGGCGGGTGGCCGGACGGCTATGGGAAGCGTCGGCACCCCAAGGACCGGGACGCCGGGCATGGCCGGACGGGACACGAAGCCGCTGTGACGGCGGTCCACCGCACCGGACGCCCGCAGATGCCGCACTCCTCGTAACCCCGGGTCAGCCTTCCCGAACCACGTCCGATGCGTCCTTGTCCACGCGCCAGCCCCGCCACCGAGGATGCCGCAGCCTTCCCGGCCCGGTCCACTCGCTGTAGGCCACCTCGCCCACAAGCTCCGGTGACACCCAGTGGGCGTCCGCGGCATCGGGGCGGGGAACATCATGGAAAGGCGATGCCTTCCGGCCCAGCCGTTCCACGGTCTGCCGCAGTTCCGCCAGTTCGCGGGTGCTGAAACCAGAGCCGACGCGGCCCACGTACTGAAGCTTGTCGCCGTCGGGAATCCCCACCAGCAGCGATCCCACGGTGTCCTGGCGGCCACCTTTTCCCGGCCGCCAGCCACCCACCACCACTTCCTGGGTCTGCTCTGTCTTGAGCTTGATCCACGTCCGCGTCCGTTGGCCACTCACGTAACGGCTGTCCGTCCGTTTGGCCATGACACCCTCAAGCCCCAGCTCCTGCGCGCTGTCGAGCAGGTCCTTGAGGGCCTCGTCCAGGACGGGCGACAGGTTAACCGGGCAGCCGGACGGCCGGAAGAACTCCTCCAGCCGGCGGCGCCGCGTGCTGAGCGGCAGGCGCCGGAGGTCCTTTCCGTCGTCGAACAGGAGGTCGAACAGCATCAGTTGGACCGGGATCGCCGTGCGGGCCTTGGCGACGTCGGCGGCCCGGGCCAGCTTCATCCGGCCCTGCAGCAGCCCAAAATCAGGCCTGCCGCCGGGCCCGAGCGCGATGATCTCACCGTCTGCCACGAACGGCTGCTCCGGCCAGCACGCCCGTTCGGTCAGCTCGGGGTAGGTCCGGGAGACGTCGTTGCCATTGCGGGAGAAGATCCGCACCCTCTCACTGTCAGCCACCATCAGGGCACGGACGCCGTCCCATTTGAGCTCGTACTGCCATGAGCTGCCCTGCAGGTCGGCGGGGGTCCCGGACGTGGCCATCATGGGCTGGTATTCCAGGGGATCCGCAGCGGTGGGAGCGTCCGGTGCGTCAGGTCCGGCCTCCCTGGGTGGCGCCGTCCCGCCGTCGCCGGCTTTCGTTCCTTGCGGGGCCGCCTCCTGCTCTGGCGGCGCCGCCTGGGCAGGCGCGTGCCGCCGTCGTCCGCCCGGGTGCTCCTGCTCCATCAGGTGGATCAGCCACTGCCCCTCGGCGTCCTTCCCCTGGCCGCGCCCGGTGTGGATAAGCGCTACCTTCTTGCTGCCGCCCAGCCCGCCGCCTTCCGACCCGGTCAGGGTGACGATGACTTCCTTGCCGTTGATCCACTTGTGCGACTCGTAGGTGCCGGTGTCCCAAATGTTCATGGTGCCCGCCCCGTACTGCCCCTTGGGGATGGTCCCGTGGAAGGTGAGGTAGTCCATGGGATGGTCCTCAGTCTGGACGGCAAGGTGGTTCTTCCCGCCGGATTCGGGGACGCCCTTGGGCAGGGCCCAGGATGCCAGCACCCCCTCGTGCTCCAGCCGGAGATCGTAGTGCAGCCGGCTGGCGTGGTGCTCCTGGATGACAAAGCTGTTCCCGCCTGCCGGGATCCCCGCGAACGGCTCCGGCGTTGCGTGGCGGTCGCGCATGGCGCGGTACTTGCCCAGTCGCGGGTCGCCGTCGTGGTGTGTTTCCCCGTGGTCCGGGCTGGCCTCCGCTGCGCCTGCCGCAGCGTTGACGACGGCGGCGAACGGGTCTTTGCCATCCCGCACCCTGCGCAGCACTTCCTGGTAGTCGAGGTGCTTCAGCTTGGGAGAATCGATTTCCCGCCACGTCCGCGGTGCAGCCACCATGGGCGTGGGCCTGCCACGCAGCGAGTAGGGGACCACCGTGGTTTTCGCCGCGTTGTTCTGGCTCCAGTCCACCAGCACCTTGCCCTTGCGGAGCGACTTCTTCATGTCGCTCACGGCCAGGTCCGGGTGGTCGGCCTCAAGGGCGCGGGCCAGTTCCCGCGCGAAAGCGGAGATCTGCCCAGAGGTCTGGGTCCCGTCCAATGCTGCATAGAGGTGGATGCCCTTGCTGCCGCTGGTCACCGGCACCGGGTCCAGTCCCACGTCCTGCAGGATGGACCGCGCCAGGAGGGCCACCTCGCGGCATTCCGGCAGGCCGGCGCCGTCCCCCGGGTCCAGGTCCAGCACCAGCCGGTCCGGGTTGAGTTGGTTGCCGTGGGAGTCCACCCGCCACTGCGGCACGTGGACTTCCAGGGAATTGATTTGGCCGAACCAGGCCAGGGTGGCGGCATCGTTGACCATGGGATAGAAGATGGTCCGGTCTTTGTGCGTGATCGCCGCCCTGGGCAGCCAGCCGGGAGCCGAATCCTCCAGGTCCTTCTGGAAGAACACCTCCCCGGGTTTGTCCGCAGTGCCCACCCCGTTGACCCATCTCTTGCGCGTGGCCGGACGGTTGGCGGCGGCCGGGATCAGGACGTGGGCCACCGCGGCGTAATACGCCAGGACGTCCGCCTTGGTGGTACCGGTTTCCGGGTAGATGATTTTGTCCAGGTTGGTGAGGGTCAGTTCGCGCCCCGCAACCCGCACCCGCTCCCTGTTACCGGCCATGGGGCTTCACCTCCGGCCCGGTCTGATGTTGACTGTAGTAATGAGAGCCATCTGGAAGGGTGCCATCGCGTTTGGGCTGGTCAACGTGCCCGTGAAGGTCTACAGCGCCACTGAGGATCATGACATCAGTCTGCACCAGGTTCACAACACAGACGGCGGAAGGATCCGGTACCAGCGCAGGTGCGAGGTCTGCGGCGAGGTGGTGGACTACTCGGACATCGAGAAGGCGTTCGAGGAGGACGGCCGCACCGTGGTGCTGTCCAAGGATGAGCTCAAGTCGATTCCCGCGGAGAACAGCCACGAGATTGAGGTGGTGCAGTTCGTTCCGTCCGAGCAGCTTGAACCCATGATGTTCGAAAAGAGCTACTACCTGGAACCGGACTCCAAGTCGCCCAAGGCCTACGTGCTGTTGCGCCGCGCACTGGAGGACACGGACCGGGTGGCGGTCGTCCAGTTCGCGCTGCGGGAGAAGACCCGGCTGGGGGCGCTGCGGATCAAGGACGACGTGCTGGTGTTGCAGTCGCTCCTCTGGCCGGACGAGGTGCGGGAGGCCAGCTTCCCCTCCCTGGAGGCTGACATCAGGATCTCCGCCCAGGAACGCGACATGTCCGCGGCGCTGGTGGAATCCATGGCTGCGGACTTCGACCCCACCTCCTTCACTGATGAGTACCAGGTGCAGCTGCGCCAGCTCATCGACGCCAAGCTGGAACAGGGTGAATCGCTGGACACGGAGGAGACGTTCGGCGTCGAAGCCGGCGAGGGTGGCAAGGGCGAGGTCATCGACCTCATGGAGGCCCTCAAGCGCAGCCTGGACAGGAAGCGCGGCGGCGGGGAGGCCGCCACCGCCAGTCGGGATTCCGACGACGAAGCGGACACCGGGGGCGGCGAGGCCGAAGCGGCCAAACCGGCGCGCAAGGCCTCCGGTACCAGGGCGGCATCCTCGAAGGCGGCAGCGAAGACCGGAACGGACGATGCACAGCCCGCCTCCGCCAAGTCCACAGCCGCCAAGTCCACAGCCGCCAGGTCAACCGCTGCGAAGTCGACTGCATCCAAGTCTGCGGCCACCAAGTCCGCAGACAAGCCGGCTGCCAAGACCACCAGGGCGCGCAAGCCGGCCTGACCCGCAACCGGCTTGATCTGGCGCTGCTACCCCGGATGTCGCGTCTTTACAGCGGCCGGTATCGCGTCCACAATGAGCAGCATCACAGCCTCCGCTGTGCCAACAGCGTGCTGTCAGTCATTCGGACCGGACACGTAGAGGGGCGCGGCATGAACCAGCAGACCGAAGCAATGGAGGCGGACCGGGAGCTCAAGAGGAAGCACCGGGCCATGTGGGCGTCAGGGGACTACCCGGCCCTTGCCGATGAAATGCTCCTGGAACTGGGCGCCGTCCTGGTGGAGGCCTGCGGCATCAGGTCGCGCCAGCGGGTCCTTGACGTCGCGGCAGGAACAGGCAACGCAGCCATTCCCGCTGCCATGATGGGCGCCAAAGTAGTGGCCAGCGACCTCACCCCCGAACTTTTCGAGGCGGGGCGGCGGGAGGCCGCAAACCGCGGCGTCGGCCTGGAATGGCAGGAAGGTGACGCCGAAGCGCTGCCTTTCGGCGATGCGGAGTTCGATGCCGTGATGTCCTGCATCGGGGTGATGTTCGCGCCCCACCATCAGGCGGCTGCCGACGAGCTGCTCCGGGTCTGCAAGCCGGGAGGCTCCATCGGGCTGCTGTGCTGGACACCGGAAGGATTCATCGGGCAGATGTTTGCCGTACTGAAGCCTTTTGCCCCGCCGCCACCGCCGGGCGCGCAGCCCGCGCCGCTGTGGGGGAGCGAGGAACATGTCCGCGAACTGCTGGGCGGGAGGATCACCGACGTCCATACCCGCAAGCAGAACCTGGCCGTCAGGAGCTTCCACCAGCCTGTGGACTTCGTCCGGTATTTCAAATCCCACTACGGCCCGATCATTTCCGTCTACAAATCACTGGGCGACGACCCTGACAAGGTGAAGGCGCTGGACAAGGCCCTCACGGATCTTGCCGACTCCTTCGGCGACGCCCACGGCGATGTCCCGTTCCAAATGGAATGGGAGTACCTGCTCTTCACGGCGAAGAAGGCCTAGGCCATGCCGGGAGACCACGTGGCAACCTCGGTCACCATCATCAACGCCGGTCCGGAGCGTGTGTGGGAGGTGATTACGGACCCTGCCGCCGTGAAGGAGTTCATGTTCGGGACAACACTGGCGACGGACTGGAACGTTGGAAGCCCCATCACCTGGCAGGGCGAATGGGAAGGAAAGGCGTACCAGGACAAAGGCCGGATCCTGGAGGTTGAACCAGGACGGAAACTGGTGCACACCCACTTCAGCCCGTTGTCCGGCCAGGAGGACAAACCCGAAAACCACCACACGCTGGAATGGACGCTCGAAGACCAGGGCGGCGCCACCCGGCTGACGCTGGCACAGGACAACAACCCCAGCGAGGAAGCCGCGGCCCACTCCAAGGCCATGTGGGACAGGCTCCTGGCCGACGTCAAGGCGCTCGCCGAACGCTGATGCCCCCCCAACTGGGTCGCAGTAGTTGTCGTTTTGGGTGTTCAGAACGACATCTACTGCTACCTAGTTGGGTGAGGCTCGCGGAAGGCGGGACCGGCGCTTAAACGCAAGCGGCCGCCGTCGGGTGCGTTCCCTGGTGGGAAGGCACCCGACGACGGCCGGGGGCATTAGCTGCTACTCGGCGTCGTGATCCGTTTCCAGGATCTGCACCAGGCGTTCCAGCGCGTCATCCGCCCCGGCACCCTCGGCGCGCAGGACCACAACATCGCCGTGCGAGGCGCCCAGGCTCATGAGGGACAGGATGCTCGCGGCATCCATGGCCTCGTCGGCCGGCTCGCCCTCACGGGCAATGGTGATGTCCAGGTCGAACTCTCCGGCTGCCTCGGCAAAGATGGCGGCCGGACGGGCATGCAGGCCCACGCGGCTGGCAACGGTTGCGGTGCGTTCTGGCATTTTTGCTCCTTTGTCTTTCGGCGTGCTGACGGTTCAGCGGCCGGGAAGGTGTGTGGCTAAGCCGGCTCAGACGGTTACGGGAACCGGTTCAACCGTATCAACGCTCTTCTTGACTGCCCAGCGCTTGAGCGCGATCACGGCGAAGGCGGACACAACCGCTCCCACCGCGATGGAGACGAAGAACATCAGGAAGTTGTCGATGGCGAAGAAGACGAAGAACCCGCCGTGCGGGGCCTTTGACCCGACGCCGAATGCCATCGACATGGCGCCCGTCACCGCACCGCCCAGCATGCTGGCAGGGATGACGCGCAGCGGGTCGGCAGCGGCGAAGGGGATGGCTCCTTCGGAAATGAAGGATGCGCCCAGCAGCCAGGCAGCCTTGCCGTTTTCCTGCTCTGCGAGGCTGAAGAGCTTCTTGTTCAGGACGGTCGAGGCGAGGGCCATGGCCAGCGGAGGAACCATGCCTGAGGCCATCACGGCCGCCATGATCTGCCACGGAGCCTGGTTGTCGATGGTTGCGGCGCCCAGGCCGGCGACGGCGAATGAGTAGGCAACCTTGTTGACCGGGCCGCCCAGGTCGAAGCACATCATCAGGCCCAGGATCACGCCGAGGGCGATGGCGCCGGCTCCGGTGAGTCCCGAGAGCCAGCTGTTCAGGCCGTTGGTGATGGCGACGATCGGTCCGCCGAGGATCACGAACATCAGCCCGGACGCGACAAGCGAGGCCAGCAGCGGGATGATGACAACCGGCATCAGGCCGCGCAGCCAGCGGGCCACCTGGAGGCGGCCAACCACGTAGGCAATGTAGCCGGCGAGAAGGCCGCCCACGATGCCGCCGAGGAAGCCGGCACCCATGAACCCGGCCACGGCGCCGGCAACAAAGCCGGGGGCGATGCCCGGACGGTCGGCGATCGCGTAGGCGATGTAACCGGCCAGCGCGGGTACAAGGAAGCCTAGTGACAGCGCGCCGATCTTGAACAGCACTGCCCCGAGGTAGGCACCCAACGGACCCCAGGCATTGTCCGGGAACTCGGTGGGCAGGTTGAAGAGGCTGTTCTGGAGCACGATGGTGTCCGCGTACTTGGTGATCAGGTAGCCACCCATGAGGAAGCCGAGGGCGATCAGCAGGCCGCCGCCGGCGACGAACGGGATCATGTAACTGACGCCGGTGAGCAGGGCCTTCTTGAGCTTCTGGCCGATGTGCTCACCCCTTTCCTCGGCCTCGTGCTCGGCCTGCTCCTCGGCACCGAAGTGCGGGACGCGGCGGGCGTGGGGGTTGTCGGCTGCGGCGAGCGCTTCCTGGACCATCTTGTCCGGCTCGTCGATGCCGCGCTTCACGGGGGCGTTGATGACGGGCTTGCCGGCAAAACGTTCCTTGCCACGCACATCCACGTCGACGGCGAAGATCACGGCGTCCGCGGCGGCGATGACGGCGGGGTCCAGCGCCTTGGCGCCGGAGGACCCCTGGGTCTCCACCTGCAGGTCCACGCCCACTTCCCGGGCCGCGGCCACGAGCGAGTCCGCCGCCATGTACGTGTGCGCAATACCGGTGGGGCAGGCCGTAACGGCTACGAGGCGCTTGGGGCCCCGGCCGGCTGATCCGGCCGAAGTTCCCTCGGTGGCACCTGCAGCCCCTACAGCACCAACGCCGGCGGCTGCCGGGGCTGCGTCAACGGGAGCCGCGGCGGCGTGTGCGGCGGGCTTGTCCGCCAAGGCGCCGTCAACGAGCTCCACGATCTCAGCCTGGGAGGAGGCATTGCGGAGGGCCGCGGTGAAGTCCTTCTTGATCAGGGACCGGGCCAGCTTGGACAGCAGCTTCAGGTGCTCCTGGTCCGCCCCGTCAGGAGCAGCGATGAAGAACACCAGGTCTGCCGGGCCGTCCTTGGCGCCGAAGTCCACCTTCGGGTTCAGGCGTGCCATGGCCAGGGTGGGGACGGTGACGGCGGCCGACCGGCAGTGCGGGATGGCGATGCCCCCGGAGATGCCAGTGGCGGTCTTCTGCTCGCGGGCGAAGGCGTCGGCGAAGAGGCCTTCAACTTCTGATGCGCGTCCGGTGGCAGCTACTTTGCTTGCCAGATGCCGGATCACCGTCTCGGGGGCGTTGCCCAGGTTCTGGTCGAGCTCGACCAGGTCCGTGGTGATGAGCTGGGTCACTGTCAATCCTTTCGAAGGGCCGTGATGGTTACGGCATCCGGGGTGGTTTGGTGTACTGCGGGAACGGTTGAACCCGGCAGGGAGGCGGCGGCGGCGCCGTGCGCCACCGCCTGGCGAAGGCAGTCGGCAGGGGCGGCGCCCCGGCCATGGGCAAGCAGGTAGCCGGCAAGTGCGGAGTCGCCCGCACCCACCGTGCTGACCGCGGCGACCGGCGGGTGCGTGGCCAGCCACGCGCCGTCGGCCGTTACAAGGACAGCTCCCTTGGAACCGAGAGTTGCCAGCACAGCACCCACACCGGAACGTACGACGGCGGCTGCGGCGGCGGCGGCAGCAGCCGGGTCCGCTTCCAGTTCGTCACCGGAAGCCGGGGGAAAACCGGCGGCTGCGGCCAGCTCCGCCAGTTCCTCGGCATTGGGCTTGAGCAGGTCCGGTTTCCCGGAACCTGGGTTTGTTCCGCCGGTGCCTGGCACATCGTTGGAAGTCCAGGCGCCGGAGGTTCGGGCGCCGGCCACGGCAGCGGCGAGGGGCGCCCCGGAGGAGTCGACGGCGATCAGCGGCGCAGTGCCGTTGCCCGCCTCCCGGATCCGCCGGGCCACCGTGGCGTAGAAGTCTTCCGGGAATCCCGGCGGCAGCGAGCCGGCCAGGATCACCCAGCTGGCACCGCGCGAGCTCTCC
Organism: Arthrobacter liuii; assembly: GCF_014639275.1. Lineage (GTDB taxonomy): Bacteria > Actinomycetota > Actinomycetes > Actinomycetales > Micrococcaceae > Arthrobacter > Arthrobacter liuii. Next base: position 71,995 of record NZ_BMFW01000017.1, read on the forward strand.
AGCAGCAGCTTGATGAGGGCTTCCTGCTGGTCCGGGGCCAGTACGGGCCCGGGCTCGTTGATCTTGGTGGTCACGCCGCCGGGCTCGGTGAGCGCCACGTTGGTGCGCAGCGGCTCGTCGATGGGAAGCGAAACGAAGGGTACCGCCTGCTCGCGCAGGCCTGCCAGGACGGGATCGCTATCCGCGCCGGGGAGGACGGCCAGGGACTCGAGGCCGGAAGCCACCAGGGCGCGGGAGACGTTCACTCCCTTGCCGCCGGACTCCTGGCTGACGGAGACGGCGCGCTGCACCTCGCCGCGGGCCAGCGGACCGGGCAGGGCAACGGTGCGGTCGAGGCTGGGGTTGGCCGTGAAGGTGACGATCATGCGATCACCACGTCTACGCCGGCCTCTTCCAGGGCGGCCGCGAGTTCAGGTCCGGGTTCACTGTCTGTGATCAAGGTGTCCAGATCTTTCAGGGAGGCGAACTGGACCAGGGTTTCCGTGTCCAGCTTGGAGGAGTCGGCCAGCACCACAATGCGGCGGGCCGACTGGACGAAGGCTGCCTTGACGGCTGCTTCTTCAGGATCGGGAGTGCTGAGGCCAAAGGCGGCGTGGATGCCATTGGTCCCGATGAACGCGATGTCAGGTCGGATCCTGGCGGCAGCGTTCACTGTCGGCTGTCCCACGGCCACCTGGGTGAGGCCGCGAACGCGCCCGCCGAGTATTTGCAGGGCAACGCCGGGAACGTTGGAGAGCTTGCTGGCTATGGGTACTGCGTGGGTGATGACCACCAGTTCATGGTGCGGGCCCGTTCCGTCGGAAGGTTCGACGGCGGTGCGCCGCGCCAGCATTTCCGCCAGCACCTCGGTGGTGGTGCCGCCGTCCATGAGGACGCTGGCCTGCGAGTTGCGGGGGATCAGGGCAAGGGCGGCTTCGGCGATCCGGGTCTTCTGGTCCGGCCGCTGGATGGCACGCTCGGTGACGCTTTCTTCGGTGGTGCTGAAGCGGTCTGCAGCTACCGCGCCGCCGTGGACCCGGCGCACGGTGCCGGCGTTTTCCAGGGTGGCAAGGTCCCTGCGGACTGTTTCAGTCGTGATGCTGAAGCGCTCAGCCAGCAGGGTCACACTGACCCGGCCACTGCCGGCTACAAGCTCGGCAATCTTTTGCTGGCGCTCTTCGGCGAACACGTACCCTCCGTTGCGTAGGTCTCGGCGTGATTGGCATCACATCGATGTTGAGTTACTTGACTTTATCTTTGCTTCTGTTGGTTTGTCAATGGAAACCAACACGAAACAAGATCTGCTGGTAGGGACTCCGCGGGAGGCACGGAAAAGCCGGGCTGGACGCGTTGTGGTCCAGCCCGGCTTTTCCGGTCCATGTGATGCTTCCCGGGGATGCCGTCCCCGGTCCTGCGTTGGTTAGACGCCGCCGTCGCGGCTTTCGTGGCGGGTGATGCGCTCTCCAGTGTTGGGGTCGATCACGGAGCGGGATTCGCTGACGCGGCGGCTCCGGCCCGGGGAGGCCAGGATGAGTGAAGCGATCAGTCCGATCACGCCCACGGCCATCAGGATGTAGCCCACCAGTTGTTGGTCCACGAAGGGGATCAGCCCGGGAGCCACTGCCCAGGCAAGGATGGCGCCCAACGCGATGAGGAAGATTGACGAGCCGATTCTCATGACTTGCTCCTTATGGCCGCGTCCTGCGCGGCGCTGGTAGGGCGTTGCGGTGATGGTGTTGCGTATACTGCCAAAGCTAAGCATGCTGTCTGTCAGGCGACACGCTACCTCCCGGCGGTTCCGGATTCAATCACCGGGCCGGGGCGGCGCGCTTCCCTCGTTAGGCTGGTCCGGTGGAAACAGTTGTGTGGTCCAGGCCGGAAGGCCAGCGCGCCGGCACACCACTGCTGGTGATGATGCATGGGTACGGCACGGACGAATCTCGGATGGTGCGACTCTTCGAATACCTGCCGCAGGAGTTCACCTTCGCCGCCCTTCGGGCTCCAATGCCCATCGGCGACCAGTGGGGCTGGTTCCTGCTGGACTACTTCCTGGCCAACGACTTCGCGGACGTCATCTCGGCCGCCAACGCAGTGCAGGCCTGGATCAACTCCGTCAAAGAACAGCACAGCAGCGTCACCCTGATGGGGTACTCCCAGGGCATGGCCATGGCCAGCACGCTTATGAGGCTGCACCCGGACAGCCACAAGGCCGTTGTGGGGCTGTCCGGCTTCGTGCTTAACAATGAGCTCCTCTCAGTGACGGATTCCTTCGACGAGAAACCGCCTTTCTTCTGGGGCCGGGACCGGGCGGACCTGGTGATCAACGACGACGCCGTGGCGTACACCGCGGAGTGGCTGGAAAAGAACACCCGGTTGACGGCCCGGACGTACCCGGGCATGGGCCACGCAATGTCCAGGACCGAGATGGTGGACGTCAGCGCTTTCCTGCGCCATTACGTGCTGCGCTGACCGTGTATCCATCCTTAACCGGGGTAAGGAAAAAACAGTTGCCAGCGAAATTTGCAAGCGCTTACACTCGTCTACGGCCATGACCGGTCCTGCAGTGGGCGGACGGGGAGGCGATGCTGCGCGCATGTAGCGCAGCAGCACCTCCTTCAGGCTGTCCCGGCGGGGGCCGGCTGTCCGCAAACTGAAAGGACACCGCACTGCCGATGACACCACAACCTGCAGCCGACACCGCCGCCTGGACCGGCGCCTCGGCAATCCTGTTTGACCTGGACGGGGTGCTGACGCCTACGGCCACCGTGCATGAGCATGCGTGGCAGGAACTGTTCGACGGGTACCTGGCCTCCCGGCCCGGGATCTCCGGGTATAGCGAAAGCGACTACTTCGACCACATCGACGGCAAGCCCCGCTTTGACGGTGTGCGCGACTTCCTGGCCTCCCGGGGGATCACGCTGCCGGAGGGTCCGCTGGATGACGACCCCGCCAACGAAACCGTCCAGGGCCTGGGCAACCGGAAGAACGCGATCTTCAATGACATCGTGAGCGCCGGCGTCGAACCTTTCCCAGGCTCGGTGCGCTTCCTCGAAGCCGTGCTTGAGCGTGGACTCAAGGTCGCCGTCGTCTCCTCCTCCCGGAACGCTCCCGCCGTCCTGAAAGCCGCCGGGCTCAGCCACCACTTCGCAGTGGTGGTGGACGGGGTGCTGGCCGCGGAGCAGGGCCTGCCCGGCAAGCCAAGCCCGGCCACCTACGAATACGCCGCGAAACTGCTGGACCTGTCCAGCCCCGAATGCGTGGTGGTCGAGGACGCCGTGTCCGGTGTGCAGGCCGGGCGCGCGGGATCCTTCCACTCCGTCATCGGGGTTGACCGGGGCGCCGGGCGGCAGGCGCTCCTGGATGCCGGCGCCACCCTGGTAGTGAACGACCTCCAGGAACTCATCCCCTAAGACCCGCGCCGTCCACCCCGGCTGCCTTTCCCCGGGCAGCACCAATCCGCATACAGCAGTTCCCCCGAATACCTCATGCCGGCCAGCCCGGCAGTACAGCAAGGCCAAAAGGACCCCGACCATGGCACTGATTACCGCGGACCGCGAACGGTTCCCCGATACTCCCTGGCAACTCGTTGAAACGCGCTACGACACCGACGGCGCGGGAACCCTTGAGACATTGTTTGCCCTGGGAAACGGGCACGTCGGCATCCGCGGTGCCCATTGGGCGGCGGCGGATGTCGAACTGCCTGGCAGTTTCATCAACGGGCTGCACGAAATCTGGGACATCAAGCACGCCGAAAACGCCTTTGGTTTCGCCCGGACGGGCCAGCGGATCCTCTACATCCCGGACGTCAACAACTTCACGGTGGTGGTGGACGGCGAAAGCCTCAGCCTGGCCGAATCGGAGGCCCTCGATTACCGCCGGAGCGTCGACTTCTGCACGGGGATCTATGAATGCCGCATCACGTGGCAGTGCCGGTCCGGCGCCAGGGTGACCACCACGGAACGGCGGGCCGTGGGGTACGCATCCCGGGGCAGTGTTGGTATCTCGCTGGAGGTGGCCACGGACCGGCAAGTCTCGCTGGACGTCACGTCCTCGGTCATCAACCGCCAGGACCAGCCGGTGGAAGACCACTCCGTGCATGATCCGCGCCGCGCCGGCCGCCATGCCGGCCGGGTGCTGCTGCCAGTGCGGCTCGACGGCGGCGACGGCTCCCTGCGCCTGTCCTGGGAGGCAGCCGAGTCCAAGCAACGGGTGGGGATTGCGGTGGACCACTGGACCTCTGCGGGGCATCAGCCGTTCGAGACGTTGGTAGACCAGGACGACAGCAGCGTCCGGTACGTCCTGGCAGTGGACGCCGATGAACCGTTCCGGCTGGAAAAGAGCGTCAGCTACGCCGCAGGCAGGACATTCCAGGACCCGGAGATCGATGCAGCCGCCGTGGCGGAAGACGCCCTGCGTCCCGTCAGTGACATCTTTGCCGAGAGTGAGGCCCACTTCCGCGACTACTGGGCCACATCCGACATTGTGGTGGAGGGCGGCCGCCCCGGGTTGCAGCAGGCCATCCGATGGAACCTGTTCCAGCTGGCCCAGGCCACGGCGCGCGCCGATGTTGCCGGCATCCCTGCCAAGGGAGTCACCGGATCAGGCTACGACGGGCATTACTTCTGGGACCAGGAGGTGTACCTGCTGCCCTACCTCACCTACACCAATCCCGACGGCGCCCGGCAGGTCCTGGAGTTCCGCCACGGCATGCTTCCCGAAGCCAAGATCCGGGCCAAGGAGCTAAGCGTGGACGGCGCCCTCTTCCCGTGGCGCACCATCAACGGGCTCGAGGCCAGCGCCTACTATGCTGCCGGCACCGCCCAGTTCCACATTGCCGCGGCAATTGCCTTCGCCACCAACCGGTACCTGTGGGCTACGGGAGATACCGGGTTCCGGGACGGCATGGGAGCCGAACTGCTGATTGAGACCGCCCGCATGTGGATCTCCCTGGGCTTCTTTGGCAAGGACGGGCTGTTCCACATCCATGGCGTTACCGGTCCGGACGAATACACGGCCGTGGTGAACGACAACCTGTACACAAACGTCATGGCCCGCTTCAACCTGGGCGCCGCAGCCGCCCTCGAACATGCCGAAATCACCCACGAGGAGCGCCAGTTGTGGCAAGCAGCCGCAAAGCGCATGCAGTTGCCATTCGACGACCGGATGCAGGTGCACTCACAGGACAATGACTTCATGACCCTGGAGGCCTGGGACTGGTCCACGCCCCGGTCCAAGTACCCGCTGCTCCTGCACTTCCACCCGCTGGTGATTTACCGCCACCAGGTCCTGAAGCAGGCGGATACGGTCCTGGCCATGTTCCTTCAGTGGCAGGACTTCACGGCTGAGGAAAAGCAGCGCGCCTTCGACTTCTACGATCCCATCACCACCGGGGACTCCACCCTCTCCGCATGCGTGCAGGGGATCATGGCGGCGGAGGTGGGCTATTCGAAGGAAGCCCTGGCGCACTTCACCAACGCCGCGTTCATCGACCTGGACGACACGCACGGCAACACCATCGATGGGGTGCACATCGCCTCCGCGGGGGGAGTGTGGAGTTCACTCGTGTGCGGCTTCGCAGGGATGCGCGACCAGGGCCCGGTGCCGTTTTTCGATCCCCGCCTGCCTGCCGGGTGGGACGGACTGGCCTTCCACCTGAAAATCCGGGGCCGCCTGCTGTTGGTCCGGGTCTCGGCCGGTGCCATCACCCTGACCGTCCAGGAGGGCGAGCCGCTTGAGGTGGACGTCCGCGGACAGCGGCTGATTGTGGCAGGCCAGGCAGTGCAGGTCCACTTGGAACCGGTTGCGGAGCCGGAGCCCACGGTGTTCCCCAGCGGACTGCCGACGGCGAGCATCCCCGTGGTGCGCGGCAAGAGCTGACGCTGGGCTTCTAACCTGCCAGGAGGGTGGCGGCTTCCTGGCGGGTGGTGCCGGAGTCCTGGATGCCGTCGGCGATGTGGGCGAGTTCGGTGGGGATGTGGCGGCCTTTTTTGCGCATGGCGGTGGCCCAGAGGCGGCCGGC
>NZ_BMFW01000018.1 GCF_014639275.1 Arthrobacter liuii
GGACGGCGGGGTTGGTGGAGGCCAGCAGGGGGGAGTGGCCGTCGGCGTGTTGGAGGCCTTCGCCGGTGAGGGTGGTCCGGCCTGCGGTGGCGCCGATGATGAACCCGCGGGTCATTTGGTCTGCTGCGGCCCAGAACGCGTCGCCGGTGCGTTGGAAGCCGAACATGGAGTAGAACACGTAGACCGGGACCAGGGGGATGCCGTGGGTGGCGTAGGAGGTCCCGGCGGCGGTGAATGCTGCCACGGCGCCGGCTTCGTTGATGCCGGGGTGGATCAGTTGCCCGGCGGGGGATTCCTTGTAGGCCAGGACGAGGTCGCGGTCCACGGAGAGGTAGTTCTGGCCTTTGGGGTTGTAGATCTTCGCGGTGGGGAAGAACGCGTCCATCCCGAAGGTCCGGGCTTCGTCGGGGATGATCGGGGCGATGTGTTTGCCGAAGCCCTTGTCCCGCATCAGGTCTNGGTGATGTCGGTGTGGGTGTTCCGGCGTTCGGGGACGGACCCGCCCAGGGCGGCGCGGCGTTCCATCATGTATTTGATTTCCGGGGCGTCGGTGCCGGGGTGGTAGTACGGGGGCTGGTAGGTGTCTTTCTCCAGCTGTTCGTCGGTGACGGGGATCCGGAGGTGGTCGCGGAACTTCTTCAGGTCATCGAGGGTGAGTTTCTTCATCTGGTGGGTCGCGTTGCGGCCCTCGAAGTGTGGTCCGAGGCCGTAGCCCTTGACGGTGTGGGCGAGGATGACGGTGGGTTTGCCCTTGAATTCGGTCGCTGCCTTGTACGCGGCGTAGACCTTGCGGTAGTCGTGGCCGCCGCGTTTGAGGTTCCAGATCTGATCATCGGTCAGGTCCGCGACGAGGTCCTTGGTCTGCGGGGTCTTGCCGAAGAAGTGTTCGCGGACGAACCCGCCGGATTCGGCTTTGTAGGTCTGGTAGTCCCCGTCGACGGTTTCGTTCATGATTTTCACGAGCGAGCCGTCGGTGTCGCGGGTGAGCAGGTCATCCCATTCCCGGCCCCAGACGACCTTGATGACGTTCCAGCCCGCGCCGCGGAAGAACGCTTCGAGTTCCTGCATGATCTTCCCGTTGCCGCGCACCGGCCCGTCGAGGCGCTGGAGGTTGCAGTTGATCACGAAGTTCAGGTTGTCCAGGTTCTCGTTCGCGGCGAGCTGGAGCAGGCCGCGGGACTCGGGCTCGTCCATTTCCCCGTCGCCCAGGAACGCCCAGACCTGCTGGTCACTGGTGTCTTTCAGGCCCCGGTTGTGCAGGTACCGGTTGTTCTGCGCCTGGTAGATCGCGTTCATCGGCCCGATACCCATGGACACGGTGGGGAATTCCCAGAACTCCGGCATCAGGCGCGGGTGCGGGTAGGAGGACAGGGCATGCCCGGCGCGGGACTTTTCCTGCCGGAACCCGTCCAGGTCTTCCTCGGAGAGCCGTCCTTCCATGAACGCCCTGGCGTACATGCCCGGGGAGGCGTGGCCCTGGAAGAAGACCTGGTCCCCGCCGCCGGGGGCATCCTTGCCACGGAAGAAGTGGTTGAACCCGACCTCGTACAGCGTCGCGGCACCGGCGTAGGTCGAGATGTGGCCGCCGACCCCGATATCGGGCCGCTGCGCCCGGTGCACCATGACCGCGGCGTTCCACCGCATGTACGCCCGGTACCGGCGCTCGTACTCCTCGTTACCCGGGAACTGCGCTTCCTGGTCCACCGGGATCGTGTTCACGTAATCGGTAGTGGTCACCATCGGCACCCCGACGCTCTGCGCGCCCGCACGCTGCAGCAGGCTGCGCATGATGTATTGGGCACGCTCAGTGCCCTGTTCCCTGATCAACGCATCCAGGGACTCAACCCACTCGGCAGTCTCTTCCGGATCACGATCAGGCAGCTGGTTAGTCAACCCGCTGAGGATATGGGAGGTCTCTTCTCCTGCAGCCACGTCCAACCTCTCTTTGCGCGCATGAATCGGCGCACTCAGGCCAGGCAGGGTGACTGCCCGGCGTACATACGCCGTGTGCGACGTATCGGTTACAACAGCCCGGTCATGTGTGCCGGGCAGCTTCCTAGCGCTCCTATGTCTGCATGGAGTCACAAGGTTGTCGTCCCGCAGGCATAGTTGTCATCAGCCACTCTAGCCCTGACGGCAACACGATGCGTAGCTGTGGCCCGGGTGCTGCGGTTGTATTTCGTTCGTCATACTGGATGTGTGACGAAAAGCCGCTGGGCACGGGCTGCCGGAACCGGATGTGACGCAGAATATGCGCAATCCCGGGGGCGGCAGCTTGAAGCGCAGGCGCAAAGGGTGTTGGCTTGGGAGTAATGGAAATCACTATGCGAACCGCATATATGAGGTATTGGAGGAACACGTGAGCGAGGCCGACGCCGCCACTTCGGTAAATGTGGCGGAAAAATTGGGTTTCAAGAACGGGGATCTGATTCAGGAGTTCGGTTACGACGACGATGTCGATTTCGACTTGCGTGACGATATTGAGGACCTCACCGGATCCGAATTGCTGGACGAGGACGATCACGAGGTAGCGGACGCCGTCATCCTCTGGTGGCGCGACGGCGATGGAGACCTGGTGGACAGCCTGATGGATTCCCTCACCACGCTGAGCGAGACCGGCGTTGTCTGGGTCCTCACCCCCAAATCCGGCAGGGACGGCTACGTTTCGTCCGCGGACATCCAGGAAGCGGCCCCTACAGCCGGCCTGCACGTCACCACCTCAGCCGGAGTCTCGAAGGACTGGAGCGCCGCCCGCCTGGTCAGCAGGAAGAACAAATGACGGCAGCGGTTGAACCCGCTTCTGCAGCTGTTCCTGCGGTGGGCGCATTCGCGCCTGATTTTGAGCTTGCAAACCAATATGGCGAACCGGTAGGGCTGTCGTCCTTCCGTGGGCAAAATGTGGCGCTGGTCTTCTACCCCTTTGCATTCTCCGGAATCTGCACAGGCGAGCTGTGTGAGATTCGGGACAACCTGGGCATGTTCGAGGATTCGAACGCGGTTGTCCTGGCACTGTCCGTGGACAGCAAGTTCAGCCTCCGCGCCTATGCGGCGCAGGAAGGCTACAACTTTGACCTCCTGGCCGATTTCTGGCCGCACGGGGCAGTAGCCCGCGCGTATGGCGTGTTCGATTCCGGAAGCGGCATGGCCCAGAGAGCCACCTTCATCATCGACGGCGACGGCCGGATCCGGTACAGCGTGGTGAACCCCCGCGGGCAGGCGCGCGACTTCGGTGAATACTGCACCGCCCTGGCGGACCTGAAGCAGGCCTGAGGAATCATGGCCGGCCAGCGGCGGGGGACGGGCCTTACCGGCTTTGCCAGCATGCCGCCGGTCGCCCCGGCCCCGCCCTCCGGGGATGACCTTGAAGTGCTTGACCGGATCCGGGACCTGCTCGCCGGCGTCCCCTTCGCCCTGCTGACGGGCGCCGGCCTCAGCACCGACTCGGGCATTCCGGATTACCGTGGTCCGGACTCGCCGCCCCGGCGGCCCATGACCTACCAGGAGTTTGTCAGGGACGCAGCGAACCGCCAGCGTTACTGGGCAAGAAACCATATCGGCTGGTCCCACATGCGGCACGCGGACCCGAACCAGGGCCACTATTCAGCCGCTGAACTGGAGCGGCGCGGTTACCTCACCGGCCTGATTACCCAGAACGTTGACCGCCTGCACCAGGACGCGGGCAGCTCCAACGTCGTCGATCTCCACGGCAGGTATGACCAGGTGATTTGCCTGGACTGCGGACGGACCTATACCCGGCGCCTGCTGGCCGGTGTCTTTGAGGAACTCAACCCCGGGTTCCTGGAGCGGGCAGCTGCCGACGGGCTGGTGGAGATGGCCCCGGACGCTGACGCCACCGTGGACGACCAGGCCCTCATCAGTAACTTCGTAGTGGCAGTGTGTCCTGCCTGCGGCGGCACCCTGAAGCCGGACTTCGTGTATTTCGGGGAAAACGTGCCCAAGGACCGGGTGGAACGATCCTACGCAATGGTGGACCAGGCGGCGGCGTTGGTGGTTGCGGGGTCGTCCCTGACGGTCATGAGCGGCCTGCGGTTCGTGAGGCACGCTGCCAAGGAGTCAAAGCCCGTCATCATCATCAACCGGGGTGCAACCCGCGGTGATGACAAAGCGACAATCAAGCTCGACGCCGGTGTCAGCCAAGCCCTGGGTTACCTGGCAGCGGAACTTCCGTCGCTGTAGGGAAGGCCGCTACTTTCCTGGATTCGCGTTTCCAGTCCACAGTCGGGTAGAGTCTATGTTCGTTGGTTACGGCGGAACGGCCGGAAACAGCGAGATTTTGGGTCTTTAGCTCAGCTGGTAGAGCGCCACGTTTACACCGTGGATGTCATCGGTTCGATCCCGGTAGGACCCACCAGGAAAACCCCGTTACCCCGCCTCCCGGCGGTGGCAGCGGGGTTTTTTGGCTCCTCGGATTTCCCGGCATGATTGTCGGTGCCTTGCCATACCTTGCAGGAATGGAACACGTCATAGTGCAGACAGACAACGACGGAATGCCGACGGCGGTGCTGAGCAAGGGCAGGGAATGGGCGGTGGGTGCCGAGCCGGTGAGATGGTTCGAGCGCATCAACTGGTGGGAAACCAACCGCCGGATGCCGAAAGGGAACAGTGGGGTGGACGTCGAAGTCCTGCAGCTGCAGGTCAGGCTGGGACGTAACGACAGGTCGGCCCTCACCACAATGTACCTCCAGCGGGACGGGCTGGGCGGTGGCTGGCGGCTAAGGGAGACGGCGGCGGGCGCAGCCTGAGAGGGTGGCTTCGGCCATCTATTCGGGCATTGGAAAACCCTCCACCGCGACTATTGGGGGATGCCGCGGTGGAGGGCCTGTGATGAATATACCGTGAACTGCAGGAAACAAAAAGTCACGCGGTATCTGAAGGCATCGGAAGCGCACCTGGCCTTATCCAGGCGCGCCAGGTAACAGTCACTGCCGAACGGGGATGAAGACCCGCGGCTGCTCGGTCCACGTATCGGCCATCTGGGACATGGTGCGCCGCATGATCCGGTCCGAGGCCGCACGCGCAGACGCGGCGTCGCCCCTTGCGATCGCCTCCGCCACATCCTCGTGCCACTGCAGGGCCGCCTGGTGCGGGTGGTCAGGCATCAGGCCATGAACGGTCCGGCCCGTCAGGGTTTCGGCCACCTGGCCCATGAGGTTTGCGAACATCTCGTTGCCGGAACCGGAAAGCAGCAGCGAGTGGAAGCGGATGTCCAGTTCCAGGAAGCGGGCTACTTCACCATTGTTTCCGGCCTCGCGCATGGCACGGGCAACGTCCACAAGTTCCATCCGCAGCGAGGCCGGAGCGTTTTGCGCTGCCAGTTCCGCTGCCGCCGGCTCCACCGCAGCGCGCAGTTCGGCAAGGGAGCGCAGCTGGGCGCCGCGGGCGTCGCTGGCCAGCCGCCACCGGATCACCAGCGGATCGAAGGGATTCCACCGGCTTGCCGGCAATACCCGGATGCCTACGCGCTTGGTGGTCTCGACCAGCCCCAGGGACTGCAGGACCCGCACGGCTTCCCGGATCACCGAACGGGAAACCTTCAGCTCATCCTCCAGCTGCTCCGCGAGCATGACGTGGCCGGCCGGGAGATCTCCGGTAATGATCCGGGTGCCGAGGTTCTCAATGGCACGATGGTGGAGGCTGCTGGTCATGCTGCTAAGCCTAGTTGTTGGGAAGCGGCCGGTTGTCAGCGGCCCGGTGCGCCAAGGCGTCGGGACGCCACGGTCCTAGACTGGCACCGACACAGTCCGTTCCACTGCGCGGCCGTTACTTTCGCGTCACCGCCAGAATATATATGCTTTATTCCGACCCCCTGATATGCCTCGGTGTCTTCCCGCCCGCGGAAGCAGGCATCCGAGGCAAACAATGAATTGGAGTTATTGATGTCTGCACACATCGGTGTCACCGGCCTCGCCGTCATGGGCGCCAACCTGGCCCGCAACCTGGCCCGCAACGGGTTCACCGTTGCCCTGCACAACAGGTCCGTGGAGAAGACGGACGCACTGCTGGAAAAGCACGGCTCGGAGGGAGACTTCATCCGGACCGAAACCCTGCAGGAACTGGTTGACTCCCTGGAGAAGCCGCGCCGCGTGCTCATCATGGTCAAGGCCGGCAAGCCCGTGGACTCGGTCATCGAGCAGCTGGAGCCGCTGCTGGAGCCTGGCGACATCATCATCGACGCCGGCAACTCCCACTACGAGGACACCCGCCGCCGGGAAGCCGCGCTGGCCAAGAAGGACCTGCACTTCGTGGGCGTCGGCGTGTCCGGCGGCGAGGAAGGCGCGCTGAACGGACCGTCCATCATGCCGGGCGGTTCCAAGGAGTCCTACAAGGCCCTCGGCCCGCTGCTGGAAAAGATCTCCGCAAAGGTCGACGGCGAGCCCTGCTGCGCCTGGATCGGCACCGACGGTGCGGGGCACTTCGTCAAGATGGTCCACAACGGCATTGAATACGCCGACATGCAGGTCATCGGCGAGGCTTTCGACCTGCTCCGTTCCGGCGCCGGCATCGAACCTGCCGAGCAGGCAAAAATCTTCTCTGAGTGGAACAAGGGCGACCTGTCGTCCTTCCTGATCGAGATCTCCGCCGAGGTCCTTGGCCACGTTGACGCCAAGACCGGCAAGCCGTTCGTCGACGTCGTGGTGGACGCCGCCGGACAGAAGGGCACGGGCCGCTGGACCGTCATCTCTGCCCTGGAACTGGGCTCGCCGGTGTCCGGCATCGCCGAATCCGTGTTCGCCCGCGCCCTGTCTTCCCAGGCCGCGCAGCGCAAGCTGGGCCAGGAGCTGCTGGCGGGCAACGAGGCCACCGTCGAAATCCCGGAGACGTTCGTTGAGGACGTCCGCCAGGCACTCTACGCCTCCAAGCTGGTTTCCTACGCCCAGGGCCTGGACATGCTGACCTCCGCTGCCAAGGAATACGGCTGGGACCTGAAACTGGACGAGATCGCCTCCCTGTGGCGCGCAGGCTGCATCATCCGCGCCGAGCTGCTCAAGGACATCACCAAGGCCTACGCCGCTGACGAGAAGCCGGCAAACCTGCTGTTCGCCCCGGCGTTCACCAAGGCCATCGCCGATGCCCTGCCGGCATGGCGCCGCGTTGTAGCCACAGCCGTCCAGCTTGGCATCCCGGTGCCCGTGTTCTCTTCATCGCTGGCCTACTACGACGGCCTGCGCCGCAAGCGCGTAGCCGCCGCCCTGATCCAGGGCCAGCGCGACCTCTTCGGCGCACACACCTATGGCCGCATCGACACCGACGGTACTTTCCACACGCTGTGGGGCGAGGACAAGTCCGAAGTTGAAGCGGTGGACACGCACTAGCACCTGCTGCGGCACGATAAAGAGGAGGGCAGTTCCCCGGTCACCCGGGGAACTGCCCTCCTCTTGCCATACCTGCTGATTTACTGCCGCGCCTGCCAGGCCACGCCTGCGGCAGTGGTCAGATCCGGTACTCGATGTCGTATTCGGCCGGATCCACCGCGGGCTTGGTTTCCCGCTGCGCATCCCGGTGGCGCCACTTTGCGGGCACCCCGGTGACAATCGACTCGGGCGGCGCATCCTTGACCACCACGGCGTTGGCGCCCACGGCACTGTCCCTGCCGATCGTGATCGGGCCCAGGACCTTCGCCCCCGCACCGATGGTGACCCGGTCCCCGATGGTGGGGTGCCGCTTGATCCTGGCCAGGGAACGGCCACCCAGCGTCACGCCGTGGTAGATCATCACGTCCTCGCCGATCTCGGCCGTCTCGCCAATCACCACCCCCATGCCGTGGTCAATGAAGAAGCGCCGGCCGATCGTGGCACCCGGATGGATCTCAATACCGGTCCAGGACCGGCCCAGCTGGGACAGGAGGCGCGCCGGAAAACGGAGCGCCGGGTTCTGCCACATGCGGTGCGTCAGCCGGTGGATCCAGATGGCATGCAGGCCGGAATAGGCGAAAAAGTTCTCAAAAGAACCTCGAGCCGCCGGGTCGTGGGACCGGGCGGCGTCGAGGTCTTCCTTCAGTCTTGCGAAAAAGCCCACAAAGTTCTTTCTACAGGAAACGGGCGGACAGCGGATCGATCAGCCGCGGATGTCGTCATAGAGGACGGTGGAGATGTAACGCTCGCCAAAGTCGCAGACGACGGCGACGATCAGCTTGCCCGCGTTTTCCGGGCGCTTGGCCAGTTCCAAGGCACCCCAGACGATGGCGCCCGAGGAGATTCCGCCCAGGATGCCCTCCTTGATGCCGAGTTCGCGGGCCACGCGGACCGAATCCTCGAGGGTGGCATCCAAGACCTCGTCGTAGACGTTGGTGTCCAGCAGCTCCGGGATGAAGTTGGCGCCCAGGCCCTGGATCTTGTGCGGGCCGGGGGCGCCGCCGTTCAGGATGGCGGAGTCCTTGGGCTCGACGGCCACGATCTGGACGCCGGGCTTGCGCTCCTTCAGGACCTGTCCGACGCCGGTGATGGTACCGCCGGTGCCGATGCCTGCCACGAAGATGTCCACGGCGCCGTCGGTATCGGCCCAGACTTCTTCAGCGGTGGTCTTGCGGTGGATTTCCGGATTGGCTTCGTTGGCGAACTGCTGCGCCCAGATGGAGTTCTCGGTGTTGGCCACGATTTCCTGGGCCTTTTCCACCGCGCCGCGCATGCCCTCAGAACCGGGGGTCAGTACAATCTCGGCACCGAAGGCGCGCAGCATGACCCGGCGTTCGGTGGACATGGTCTCCGGCATGGTCAGGATGACCTTGTACCCGCGGGCTGCACCCACCATGGCCAGGGCGATGCCCGTGTTGCCTGAGGTGCCTTCGACGATCGTGCCGCCGGGCTTCAGGGCGCCCGACTTTTCGGCGGCGTCGATAATGGCAACACCGATGCGGTCCTTGACGCTGTTGGCCGGGTTGTAGAACTCCAGCTTCACGGCAACGGTGGCGTCCAGCCCCTCGCTGAGCCGGTTCAACCGGACCAGCGGGGTCCCGCCGACCAACTGCGTCACATCGTCATAGATCCGTGCCATGTACATACGCCTATCTCTAAGGGGTGAATACTGAGGTCAGCCTAACGAGGCCGCGTAACGGTGGCTAAGCGTTAAGCCATGCAGAGTAATATTTCCGGGCCTTGGCCAGCTTAGGGTTGATGATCACCTGGCAGTACCCCTGCTCCGGGTACTTGGCGTAGTAGTCCTGGTGGAATTCCTCCGCCACGTGGAAACGCGGCAGCCGGCTGACCTCGGTGACGATGGGATGCGGCCACAGCGCCTGGTTGCGTTCGATCGCTTCCTCGAACAGGATTTTTTCCTCGGTGGTCTCGTAGAACATCGAGGAACGGTACTGGGTTCCCACGTCGTATCCCTGTCGGTTCAGTGTGGTGGGGTCATGCAGGGCGAAGAACATATCCAGGACAACCTCAGCCGGGATGACCTCCTCATCGAAGGTCACCGCTACAACTTCGGCGTGGCCGGTGGTTCCACTGCAGACCGAGTAGTAGTCCGGATGGGGGTCGTGGCCGCCGGTGTAGCCCGATACCACCGAGGTCACGCTCCGGGTCTTCCGGTAAACGGCGTCAAGGCACCAGAAGCAGCCTCCGCCAAGAACAAAAGTTTTCATGACCTCTTCAATGGTTGACAGCGCCGGATGATTCCCCGGCGCCCCGGGCGCGGTGCCCAAACTGCGGCGGCAGTAAGCCGATGGGGTAAAACTAAGACTATGCAACCTGTGGACACCGACGTTACCGGCAAGGCAGATCACCAGGGCGAAGCCTCCTCCGGCTCGCCGGAACCGGCCGCTTCCGCTGACGCCCCCACCCTGGCGGAACTGCTCCTTGCCGTTGAGGAGCTGTGGCCGGAATCCCTGGCGGAGAACTGGGACGAGGTGGGCCTCGTGGCAGGCCATCCGTCCGCCTCCGTCACGAAGGTGATATTTGCCGTGGACCCCACATCGGAGGTCATCGAGGAAGCCGTTGAGTGGGGGGCCGAGCTGCTCATCACCCACCACCCCCTGCTGTTGAAGGGCGTCACGTCCGTTGCTGCCACGTCGGCAAAGGGCCGGGCGGTCCACCGGCTTATCGAGTCGGGGACGGCACTGCTGACCGTGCACACCAACGGGGACTCCGCCGTCGGTGGCGTCTCTGATGTCCTGGCCGATGCCCTGGGGCTCCAGGACGTCGCCCCGCTCACAGTGGCGGCCAACGGCCTGCCGGAGGAAGGCATCGGGCGTGTGGGCGACCTGGCGGATGCCATGACCCTGGGCGACTTCGCGGCGCGGGTGTTCGGGATTCTTCCGTCCGTTGCCGGGGGAGTGCGCGTGTCCGGAGACAAGGACGGACTGGTGCGGCGCATCGCGGTCTGCGGCGGCGCCGGCGACTCGCTGTTCGCTGAAGTGCGGGCCAGCAACGCCGACGTCTATGTCACCGCGGACCTTCGCCACCACCCCGCATCCGAAGCCCGGGAAGCCGCGCTGAACGGACGCCCCTACCTGGTGGACGTTTCGCACTTTGCCAGTGAGTGGCTCTGGCTGCCTGCCGCGGCGGCGGCTTTGGGCAACGTCCTGGGTGACCAGGGCCATGCGGTGGAGATCCGGGTCAGCACCACCAACACGGATCCCTGGGACTTTATCCTTACTCCCGGCTGAGCCGTGGCCACAGGCGGACGGACAGGCCAGGCGCTAGAGTCTAGGAAGCGCCGGTTCGGTGCCCGGCCACGGCCGGAAGGGATCTAGCGGAGGTAACAGTGGCCAAGGCAGCACCGGCGGAACAGTTGAAGTTGCTCGAACTGCAGGGGCTCGACGCCAGGCTGAAGGGCCTCACCAACCGCCGCCGCACGCTGGAGAATGATCCCCGCATCAAGGATCTTGAGGCCGCCCTGTCCGTTGCCAACGGCGAACTGGGCGCCGCCAAAGTGGCCGTCCACGACGCCGAGGCCGCGCTGAAGCGGGCGGAGGCCGACGTCGAACAGGTAGCGTCACGCATCGAACGCGACGAAGCGCGCCTCAACAGCGGCACCGGCCTCTCCAAGGACCTGGTGGCACTGCAGAAAGACATCGCCTCGCTCAACAAGCGGCGCTCCGACCTTGAGGACGTGGAGCTGGAGGTCATGGAACGGCTGGACTCGCTGCGGGAACGGCAGGCGGCGCAGCAGCAGATTGTTGATGACATCCAGGGTTCCTTCGGCACCATCAGGGCTGAGCTTGATGCGGCCCTGGCCGAAGTGGAAACCGAAGCGGCGGGGCTTGGTGCCCAGCGCACCGGATTTGCCGCGGGCCTGGATTCTGCCATGGTGGCGGTCTACGAAAAGACGCTGGCCAAGCGCGGTGTTGGTGCGGCGCGGCTCTTCCACGGCACCTCGGAAGCATCGGGCATGAAGCTGAGTCCAGGCGACCTCGCCGAGATCAAGGCGGCTGCCGCCGACGACATCGTGTTCTGCCCGGACTCCGGTGCCATCCTTGTCCGTTCCGACGAATGGGCCTGACCCGCCTGGAGATCAGCCCGGCAGGATGATGTTCAGGGCGTGCGGCTTGCGGCCGGTGCCCGGCACCAGTTCGGCGTCCCACTTTTCGCGGGCAGCCTTCAAAAGGTCCGACGGCGCGGCCGGGGCTTTTCCGCGGCGCGCCAGCAGGTGCCGCGCGAGTTCGCCGCGGGTGTGCTTGGCGAAGTGGCTCACCACCTTGCGTACTCCGCCGGCCTCGGTGAAGACGTTGACGGCGACGGTCTGTTCCGGCGGCGGCGTCCATGCCGCGGCATAAGTGCTGGACCGGCAGTCGACCAGCAGGTGCCCCTGGCCCGCGCCTGTAAGGGTGTCGCCAAGCTGCGCCTTCCAGAACGGAGCCAGCCTGCCGACGTCGGGCAGCGCCGTGCCCATGGACAGCCGGTAGGCCGGGACGCTGTCGCCAAACCGAAGGGCCCCCCACAGCGCTGATACCACCAGGACGGACGCGTCTGCCTTGCGCCGCTGGCCCGGCGTGAGGCTCCGGTACCCAAGGGCGTCATACAAAACGCCCGAATAGATGCTGTGCGCCGGCGCCGCCGGCTCGGCGTGCAGGCGCGTATTGCGCTCGACGTCGTCACGCAGCGATGCGCCAACGCCCAGCAGGGCGAGCGCATCCTGGTGCGCGCTGACCGTTCCCAGTGCCTCAAGGACCTTTGCGCGGTACGGATTAAGCTCCGGGAAGCTCAAGGCGGACCAGTCGACGGCGGGCCCGCGGAGCGCGGGCGTCTTGCCTTCGGAAGGGGGAAGCAGAATCAGCACCGTCCGATCCTACCGGCGACAACAAGCGCCGGCAGCGCCGGTAGACTGGACGCGGATGGGACAGCCAGACGGCCGCGCGCCACGCAGGTGGCTCGAGGAACGTCCGGGCTCCGCAGGGCAGGGTGGTGGGTAACGCCCACTCGGGGCAACCCGCAGGCCAGTGCCACAGAAAACAGACCGCCTGCATTTCCGGTTTTGGCCGTGAAGGGCAGGTAAGGGTGAAACGGTGGTGTAAGAGACCACCAGCTTCCCGGGTGACCGGGAAGGCTAGGTAAACCCCACCCGGAGCAAGGCCAGACAGGACACGTTCGAGGGCTGCCCGCCCGAGTGTCCGGGTAGGCCGCTGGAGGGTGCCGGCAACGGTACTCGTAGATGGATGGCCGTCGCTCCCTTTCCGGTAACGGCAGGGGGGAACAGAACCCGGCGTACCGGCTGTCCCATCCTTCAAACCGCGTTTGGCCGTGGGAGGTGCACCGCGGCTGTGTGAGTGATTTCACGCAGTACAAGCGTGTTCCCTGCGGTGGGCCAAATTAGAATGGATCCCGGACGCAGGAGTTCTCCCGCCGAAAGTTGCGTCCGCAACCGGCGGTTTTTCTTTGCACGCGATCCGGGCGCCTGGGGGCCATCCCTGCAGGTGCCGGTGCCCCTGGACATCATCAGGTGGCCTACATCTGTGTACGACGACGTACACGGCTGAACCGAGGAAGGTATTTCTGTGAGCCAGACGTCTGATTCTTGTCTTGATACGTGGATGGGCCGGGAGGCCCTCGCCGAGGCCATGATCCCGGTGATCGGCAGGCTGTACCGCGAAAACAACGTGGTCACCAGCATCCACGGCCGGAGCCTGATCAACAAGTCCACCATGAACATCCTCAAGGCGCACCGCTTCGCGCGCCGGATGAGCAAGGACGAACTGCTCCTGGAAGACACGGCGCCCCTGCTGAACACGCTGGCCGGACTGGACCTCGGTGCGGCCGCGATCGACATCGCCCGCCTAAACCAGAAGTTCAAGGAAGAAGGCAACGGCGCCACCCTGGAGGAATTCCTCCGCAGCGAGCTCGGGGAGATCGTGGGCAAGCGCGGCGGCGATGACCGCACCAGCACCGACGTCGTCCTCTATGGCTTTGGCCGCATCGGACGCCTCCTGGCACGGATCCTCATCGAGAAGGCCGGCGGCGGCCACGGACTGCGCCTGCGGGCCATCGTGGTGCGCCGCGGCTCCGACAACGACCTCTCCAAGCGCGCCAGCCTCCTGCGCCGCGACTCCGTCCACGGCTCCTTCGAAGGCACCATCCGGATCGACGAGGCCGCCAACACCATCACGGCCAACGGCGTGCAGATCCAGGTCATCTACTCGAACGATCCCGCCACCATCGACTACACGGACTATGGGATCAACGACGCCCTGGTAGTGGACAACACGGGCCGCTGGCGCGACGCCGAAGGACTCTCCCAGCACCTGCAGAGCAAGGGCGTGGCACGGGTCCTGCTGACCGCTCCGGGCAAGGGCGAACTGAAGAACATCGTCCACGGCATCAACCACAAGGACATCACCGATGCGGACCGGATCGTCTCCGCTGCGTCCTGCACCACCAACGCCATCACCCCGGTCCTGAAGGCCATCAATGACAAGTTCGGCGTGGTGCACGGCCATGTGGAAACCGTCCACTCCTTCACCAACGACCAGAACCTGATCGACAACTTCCACAAGGGCGACCGCCGCGGCCGCTCCGCGGCCCTGAATATGGTCATCACCGAAACCGGTGCCGCCAAGGCCGTGGCCAAGGCCCTGCCCGAACTCCTGGGCAAGCTGACCGGCAGTTCCATCCGCGTCCCCACCCCGGACGTATCGCTGGCCATCCTGAACCTCAGCCTCGAAAACGGCACCACCAAGGACGAGGTCAACGACTACCTGCGCGAAATGTCGCTGCACTCGGACCTGCGCAAGCAGATCGACTACATCGACTCGCCCGAGGTCGTCTCCACCGACTTCGTTGGTTCCCGCCGCGCCGGCATCGTGGACGGCCTGGCCACGGTGTCCACGGACAAGAACCTGGTCCTCTATGTCTGGTACGACAACGAGTTCGGCTACAGCTGCCAGGTGGTGCGCGTCATGGAGGAAATGGCCGGCGTGAACCCGCCGTCGTTCCCCGCGAAGGAAAGCGCTGCAGCCCTGGCTGCCATCGCCGTCTGACCGATTCCACCACGTCCTGCGAATTCCCGGCTGGTTCTCTGGAATCAGCCGGGAAACGGGACCAGACTGGTGGCATGGACAACGAATCGACACTCCAGCACGAAACCACCCTCGAGCACGCGCTGGACGTGGCCAAGGCCAACCATAAGGAAGCAGTGCGGCTGCTGGACCGCGCGCGTGCCGCCCAGAAAAACGGCGATGTCAGCGATGACAGGGTGCGCCAACTCGAGAGCCTGCTGGCCATTGCGGAAGAGGACCTTCGAAGGGTTACCAGGGAACAGTAGCCCGGCGGCGACCGCAAGGCCCTGTGATCCATCACTCTTCCTCAACAGTGTGGATATCTGCGCCCGGGGGCGTCCTCTGTCCTAGGCTCTTGGGGTGCCTGATTTTCCCCTCCCAGCGTCAACCCCATGACCATCAGCTGGTCTGCCTACCGCCGCGCACGCCGCCGTTCCCACCAGGCCTGGGTGCTTCTTTTTACGGCTGCTGCAGCCATCATTGCCGGCCTGTTCTGGTTCTTCACCGCCGGACAGTTCGCGGCAGCGGGGCCGGCGATGGAGGGGCCAACGGAGGCGCCCGTCTTTAACGCCGCCTGGATGAAACCGGTCCAGGAGCCCAACCCGGTGCCGGCAGGCAGGGCCCTTGCAGCCCTCGACGGCCTGGCCGTGAAGGGACGGGCACCGAACACCGATTACAGCCGCGAAGCCTTTGGCCAGGCATGGCTGGATGTTGACCGAAACGGCTGCGATACCCGCAACGACATTCTCCGCAGGGACCTCGCCGATGTTGTGTTCTCCGAAGGCTCCACCTGCAAGGTAACGGCCGGGCACTTCCGGGAACCCTACACCGGCCAGGACGTTGACTTCCGCCGCGGTTCCGACAGCAGCCGGGCGGTCCAGATCGACCATGTAGTGGCACTGGGTGACGCCTGGCAAAAGGGAGCGCAGGGCCTGGGACCGAAGGAACGCCAGAGCCTCGCCAACGACCCCCTGAACCTCATCGCTGCCGACGGCGCCTCGAACCAGCAAAAAAGCGCGGGCGACGCCGCCACCTGGCTGCCGAAAAACACCGCGATCCGCTGCCATTACGTGGCACGCCAGATCTCCGTCAAGGCAGCCTACGGCTTGTGGGTGACGTCGGCTGAAAAGGACGCCATGAAAGGCGTCCTCGCTTCGTGCCCGGATCAGGCGACCATTACGGCCCGCTGACCGGGGCTCGCCCGGAAAGGGTCAGTGACCGAACGGATCAGGGTCGACACCGGGCATCCATGTCAGCCCGGGCACGCCCCACCCGTTCTTCTTCGCCTGCTTCATGGCCTTGCGCGCATAGCGGTCAATGAGCCGGTTGACGTACAGCTTGCCGTCCAGGTGGTCGAACTCGTGCTGGATAACCCTGGCAAACCAGCCAGTAGCCTCGAACTTCACCGGTTCACCGAAACCGTCAAAACCCTCCACCCGTGCCCAGTCTGCCCGCTTGAGCGGATACTGCTCACCCGGGAAGGACAGGCAGCCCTCTTCCTCCTCGTCCGGGTCAGGGGCAGCGCCGGAGACCTTGGACAGGGTCAGGACCGGATTCACCACGACGCCGGTTGGGGGAGCGCCGTCGTCATTGGCGTACTTGTAGACGAATATCCGCTTGCCGACGCCGATCTGCGGGGCAGCGAGACCCACCCCGTTCGCGGCGTCATTGGTTTCGAACATGTCGGCAATCAAGGTGCGCAGTTCGTCGTCGAACACCTCAACCTCGGCGGCGCGGCGGTGCAGGACGGGCTCGCCCCAGATGGTGATTGGCTGAACAGTCATCTCGCGGTCCTCCGGCGGTATCCAGTGCAGAAGCAATTGATGCAAAACAAAGGAGGCCGCACCGGATATCCGGTACGGCCTCCTTACTGTGAGGGTGAGCTACGGGGGTTGAACCCGCGACCTCCTGGACCACAACCAGGCGCTCTGCCAACTGAGCTAAGCCCACCATGTGCCTCAAGTGGTCCGCCCTAGCGGCTCACTGGAAACGCAACTCAAATAGCTTACCTGCTCGGAAGGGGTGCTTTGTCCACTTTCCGCGATTTGCGCGAAATTTCATGCAAACGTGGCGCAGATTACTCGCGGGGCTGCCCTTCGGCGTCACTGCTGGTGATTCTCCGGGCGATCTTCTGGGCCGTGGCGCTGTCGGGGCCGGGCGCTGGAACGAAGACGGCCTCACGGTAGTAGCGGAGTTCGTCGATGGAGTCCTTGATGTCTCCCAGCGCGCGGTGGCCACCCTTTTTTGCGGGTGACTGGAAGTAGGCCCGGGCGTACCAGCGGCGCGACAGCTCCTTGATGGTGCTGACATCGATGACGCGGTAGTGGAGGTGTTCCACGATTGCAGGCATGTCGCGGGACAGGAATACCCGGTCGGTTCCCACCGAGTTGCCGCCCAGCGGCGCCTTGCGCGGGTCCGGAACCCAGGTGGAGATGTACTCCATCACCGCGGCCTCTGCTTCTGCCATCGTCTTGCCGTGCGGCAGTTCCTCCAGCAGGCCGGACTTGGTGTGCATGTCCCGGACGAAATCGGACATCTGGGCAACGGCGGCGTTGTCGGGTTTGATGACCACGTCCACACCGTCCCCCAGGATGTTCAGTTCTGAATCGGTGACCAGGGCCGCCACCTCGACAAGGGCGTCGTTCTTGATGTCCAGGCCGGTCATTTCGCAGTCGATCCAGACGATTCGTTCGTTAGATATAGGCACCGGACCAGCCTACCGTTACACTCCCGGGCACCCTGCCGATGCTAGGATTTCGGGTACGCGGCGGGTCGGACCTTCCGCCCTTAATCGTGTTCCGCGCGGCCCGCCGGGCGAACCGCGGAAACGCAAAAAGATTGGACGATCCTGAGATGACGGCGCCTGTGCCCGCAACGGGGGAGATGGCGACGACCGGCATTGCCGGAACGGGCAGTGCCGAGGTGGACAATCCGCGCTCACCCCTGCTTGCCGGTTTCGTGGGCTCCGTGTTCATGCTGGTAGGTTCCATCGGTGTGGGCTGGCTGGCCCCTGTCTCGGAACTGCGCCGGATGCCCCTTTTCATCTGGATGCGCACCGAAGCTCCCGGCGTGGCGCTGTCCATTGTCCTGGCGGCGGTCGGGGGCATGCTGCTGGTGCGTGCCTGGCTCCGGCTTGGCCAGAAAGTCCGGGTGTGGGGGGAGCAGGCCCGGAGGGCGACCCTTGCCGCGGTGGCGGCGTGGGGACTGCCGATGATGTTCAGCGTGCCGCTGTTCAGCCGCGACGTTTATGCCTACATCGGGCAGGGGCGCCTGATGGTGGAAGGCTTCAACCCGTACGAAAACGGCATCTCTGCCCTGTCCAACTACTTCCAGCTCGGCGCCGACAGGATGTGGACCGAGGCCCCGGTTCCCTACGGCCAGTTGTTCCTGTGGATCGAGCAGTTCGTTGTCTGGGCCACCAATGTCCAGCCGGAGGCCTGCGTCATGCTCTTCCGGCTGGTGTCAGCGGCCGGCGTGGTGCTGTGTGTCATCTACGTGCCCCGGCTGGCCGAACTGCACGGCGTCAACCCCCACCGGGCCCTCTGGCTGACAGTGGCCAACCCCCTCTTCCTGACCAACTTCATCGCCAGCGTCCATAACGACTCCCTCATGATCGGGCTGGCCCTGGCGGGGTTGTACTGCTCTGCAACCCGGCGCGAGGTCCGCGGCATCGTGCTGGTGACCCTGTCCATCGCCGTGAAGCCCATCACCATTGTCTTCCTGCCGTTCATCGGTCTCTTGTGGGCAGGCAAGGATGCGGGATGGCTGCGCAAAGTGGCTTTCTGGGCATTGACGGGTGGCCTCAGCCTGGCGGCCCTGGCCGTGATGAGCCTGGTCAACGGGTTCGGTTTCGGATGGATCAACGGGCTTTCCGCCCCCGGCAGCATCTCCATCTGGTATGCCCCCGTGGGATTGATCGGCATGGTGGTTGGATCCCTTGCCAGCGCGTTCGGCCTGGACGGGTCGGTGCCCGCGGGCTGGGTGTTCGACGCCGGGAAGCTGCTTGCCGTGGGCATCGTCGCCTGGCAGATCTTCAAGGGTGACTACGACCGACTGATGCGCCGCCTGACGCTCGGCCTGGCCGCCGTGGTCCTGCTGGCCCCCATCATCCAGTCCTGGTACGTGGTCTGGCTGATTCCGCTCTTCGCCGTGACGGGCATCCGCAACGACTGGCAGGTCAAGGCGTTGTATTTCGTGGTGTCCTTCTTCATGATCTACGCGATTTCGGACCAGCTGGAAGTCTTTCCGTACCTCCAGACCCAGGACCTGGGCTTCGCCCTCGCCCTGGCCCGGGTGGCGGCGGCGCTGACCGCGCTCCTGTTCGCGCTGTACCTGATCTTCTGGGACCCCGGCACCCGCACGCTGTTCCGCAAAACTCACGAGCCCGTCGTCGAGCGTCCCGTAATCTAGCGTTCCGTGATCCAGCAGCCGCTACTGCTGCCCAGTCCCACCGGCAATCCGCCGCAAGGCCTCCTTCCGTGACAGCGGGCTCATGGCGTCGCCGTGCCGGGTGACGAACGCTTCGACCCACTCCGGTGACGTCTTGGCGTACTCCCGCAGGGCCCAGCCGATCGCCTTGCGGATGAAGAACTCCCGGTCCGCCAGGTTCGGCTCAATCACGGCGGCAAGCAGTGCCGTGTTGGTGGCCTCCTTCGCCCGAAGCTGCGACGTGATGGCGGCCCTCCGGAGCCAAAGGTCCGGGTCCCCGCTCCACAGCCTCAGTACCTGGGACATCGTTCCGGGGTGCGCCAGCAGCAGGCCACTGATCCGTCCGGACACGGCGTCGGCAAAATCCCACCAGGCGCCGGTGCGGATGATTTCCTCGTACACGGGCAGCATGTCCAGGTCACCCGCCAGCAGCCGGTTTCCGGTCAGGTCAATCGCCGCATAACGTTCCTCCCGGAAGGTGGAGGTACGCCACAGTTCCAGCACCGTGGCACGAAGCTGCGCGGCTGACGCGGGCGGAAACTCCCGGGCAGCCCAGGCGGAGATCCGCCGTACGCCGGGAACCCGTACGCCCAGTGAGGGCAGCGCGGACTTCATGTAGGCCTGGGCGCCGGCAGCACGCGCCGGGTCGGCGAGCTCCCTCAGCGCGCCCTTGAGGGCGGCGATGAGGTCGTGATCCGGGGCCGTGTCCATGGGGCAACTTTAGCCAGCCGGCGGGACGGCCGGTGCGGTACGCTGGTGAGCGCTAACACTTTACGACCTAAAGGGAACCATGCCCGGAACCGAAGTCCACCTCGCCCACGGACCCTACGCCGCCGTCGTCACCCTGAGGGGCGGGGCGCTCCGCGAACTGCGGCACGGGGACAGGGACTTGGTGGTGGGCTTTGGTCCGGAAGGTGCCGTGCCCGACTACCGGGGCGTCATCTGCGCGCCGTGGCCCAACCGACTGGCCGACGGCACCTACACCTACGCGGGCAGGTCCTATGCCGCCGCGGTCAATGAACCGCAGCGGGGCGCTGCACTGCACGGCCTTGCCATCCACCGGGCTTGGAAGGTGCTGGAAGCGGGTTCCGACCGGGCCGTTCTGGGCTGCCGCATTCCGTCCGGCCCGGATTACCCCGGGGACCTGGAGCTCACGGTCACATACGGGCTTTCCGACGACGGGCTCCGCGGCACGGTCCGGGCGGTCAACGCCGGTGCCGTTGCCGCACCTTACGGTGTCTGCCCCCATCCCTATTTGGTGGCCGGCCCGTCCCCCTTGGACGACTGGTCACTGGAACTTCCCGCCGAAGCCTACCTTGAGGTCACCCCGGACCGGCTGCTGCCCGTGGGGATGCGGCAGGTGGACGGGGACGCCTTCGACTTCCGCTCCCCGCGCCGCCTAGGGCAGGTGAAGATCGACCAAGCGTTCACGGGCATCTCCCGGGATGATGCCGGCCTGGCCCGGGTGCGGGTACTGGACCCATCAGGAACAGGGGTGGAGCTGGGGTGGGGGCCGGAATGGCCGTGGGTCCAGGTGCACACCGGGGACAAGCCCGTTGGCCCGGACCGGCTGGGCCTGGCCGTGGAGCCCATGACATGCCCGCCGGACGCCCTGCATTCCGGCGCCGACCTGGTGCACCTGCAGCCCGGCGGGTCCCATTCGGCGAGCTGGACCATCCGGGCCCTGGGCTAGCCCAGCGGGCCCTGCTGTTTTTGGGCGGGTAAGCGCGGCCTCAGGCGGGGGAGGCGGCCCATCCGGCACGCTGCAGCCACGCCGCACACAGTGACGTCCATTGCCCGGGCCCGGGTTCGCCGTGGGCGAGTCCCAGCCCGTGCCGTCCTTCCGGGAAGACATGCAGCTCCGCCGGAACGCCGGCGGCCATCAGCGCCGCGGCGTAGTTCAGGCTATTGCTCACCGGGACGGCCTCGTCGTCGGCTGTGTGCCAAATGAACGCGGGCGGTGTCCGGGGGGTGACGTTCAGCTCCGCTGAGAGCGCCGTGAGGAGGTCCGACGGCGGCGCGTCGCCAAGGAGGTTCTCCACCGACCCCTGGTGTGTTTCGTGGGTCAGGGACGCCACTGGGTAGCACAGCACTGCAAGGTCCGGGACGGCGGCGGGTATGTCCAGCTCGAGGTTCCCGGTGCCGGTTGCCGTGCCCAGGATGGCCGCCAGGTGGCCGCCGGCGGAGAACCCCAGGACGCCAACGCGCTCCGCGTCCACGGCCAGCCCGTGCTGCCCCTTCCGGATGTGGAGCATGGCCGCCTTGGCGTCCTCCAAAGGGGCCGGGTGCCGGTCCGGGGCCACCCTGTACCGGAGCACGAAAGCGTGGATGCCCAGCGAGGCGAGCCACTCGGCAACCGGCTCCGCTTCGTGGCCTGCCTGGCGGGCATAGCCGCCGCCCGGCAGGACCAGGATGGCAGGACGGGAGCCGACAGCCACGGAACGCGCCGGAACTGCGGTAAGTCCGCGAGGGGTCATCAGGCTGCCGCTTCGGTGCTGCGCCGCAGCGTGACCTCGCCGGTGATGACACCGGGAGAGGCGCTTTCCCCCTCTTCGCCGTTCCCGGTGTCCGGCTGCCGGCCGGTGGCCCTGGTGGCGAAACGCCCGATGTCCTCCAGTGGCAGGCGGACGGTGGAAAGGGCCGGCCGGAAGTCGCGGAGGGTTTCGATGTCGTCAAAGCCGGCGATGGCGGCGTCCCGGGGAATGCGGAGCCCCTCGGACCGGAGCGCCGCAGCGGCCCCGATGGCCATCACATCGTTGACGGCGAAAATACACAGCTGCGGTGCTGCCGTTTCCCCGGACCGGGCCGCCTTGATCCTGGCGGCAAGTTGAAGCCCGGCTTCATATCCTCCTGAGCGGTTGAACGCGCTCCGGAGCACCTCCGCCGGCCGGCGCCCCACCCGCTCCAGTCCATCCTGGAAGCCGCGGACACGGTCATCGGAGGTTAGGAGCCCCTCTGGCCCGCCGACAATGACGAAGTCCCCGTCCCAGCCGGCCGCAAGTTCCGTGGCGAGCCGGCCGGCGAGCTCCTGGTTGGGCACTTCCACCACGTGGTATCCCTCCGACGCCGTTGCCCCCACCACGGGATGCCCCACGACTGCCACCCGGCCGCCGTTGCGGCAGTAGCGGTCAAGTTCGGCGGCCAGTTCGGCATTGCCGTCCTGGTCTTCATCCCGGCAGGAGCGGGAACCGGCGATCACGATGGAGTCTGCGCGGCGTGCCGCGAAGGCGGCCACCGCTTCCTTCTCCTCCGCCGGCCCGCCACCGGTGGTGGCAAGAAGCACCATCCTGCGCTGCTCCCGTGCGGCTTCCTGCACGCCCCTGGCGATGGCGGCGAAGTAGGGGTCGGCGATGTCGTGGACGATCAGGCCTATCAGGCCGGAGCTGGATTTCGCGAGGCCCTGCGCCTGGGCGTTGGGGACATAGCCCAGTGAATCCGCTGCCTGCCGGACACGGTCAGCAATGTCCTTGCCCGGCTTCCGCGCCGAGCCGTTCAGCACGCGGGAGGCCGTGGCGGGGGAGACTCCGGCAAGGCGGGCAACCTCGGTAAGGGTACTTGCAGCCACGGCATCTCCTGGTTGTCGGACGGGTTCGAAAGCTAAGGACATTATGGCAGTCAAAAGTACTCGCGGAAAGCGCTTGCCAAGCGCAAGCGCGCCGTGCATCATGGAAGAAGTGGGAACGCGCTTTCCCAGCCAGTTTGAGTACATTGCTCACTCACCGTGGAGGACACATGGGCTTCGAAACCAAAACCATCCGTATCGCCATGAACGGCATCACCGGCCGGATGGGCTACCGCCAGCACCTGCTGCGCTCCATCCTGCCCATCCGCGACGCCGGCGGCTTCACCCTCGAGGACGGCACCAGGGTCCAGGTTGAACCCATCCTGGTGGGCCGCAACGAGGCCAGGATCCGCGAACTGGCGGAGAAGCACAAGGTCGCCGAGTGGACCACCGACCTGGACGCCGTGATCAACGACCCCACTGTCGACGTCGTCTTCGATGCCTCCATGACCAGCCTGCGCGCCGCGACGCTGAAGAAGGCCATGCAGGCCGGCAAGCACATCTTCACTGAGAAGCCCACGGCCGAGACCCTTGAGGAGGCCATTGAGCTGGCCCGGATCGGCAAGGAAGCCGGAATTACCGCCGGCGTTGTCCACGACAAGCTGTACCTCCCGGGCCTGGTCAAGCTCCGCCGGCTGGTGGACGAGGGCTTCTTCGGCCGCATCCTCTCCATCCGCGGCGAATTCGGCTACTGGGTCTTCGAAGGTGACATCCAGGCGGCGCAGCGCCCGTCCTGGAACTACCGCAAGGAAGACGGCGGGGGAATGACCACGGACATGTTCTGCCACTGGAACTACGTCCTCGAAGGCATCATCGGCAAGGTCAAGAGCGTCAACGCCAAGACCGCCACCCACATCCCCGCCCGCTGGGACGAAGCCGGCAAGGAATACCAGGCCACCGCCGATGACGCCTCCTACGGCATCTTCGAAGTGGAGACCCCCGGCGGAGACGACGTCATCGGCCAGATCAACTCCTCCTGGGCCGTCCGCGTCTACCGCGACGAGCTGGTGGAGTTCCAGGTTGACGGCACCCACGGTTCGGCCGTGGCGGGCCTGAACAAGTGCGTCGTCCAGCAGCGTGCCCACACCCCCAAGCCCGTCTGGAACCCGGACCTGCCGGTCACGGAATCCTTCCGCGACCAGTGGCAGGAAGTCCCGGCCAACGCCGAGCTGGACAACGGCTTCAAGCTGCAGTGGGAAGAGTTTTTGCGCGACGTCGTTGCCGGCCGCGGGCACCGCTTCGGCCTGCTCTCCGCGGCCCGCGGTGTCCAACTCGCCGAGCTGGGCCTGCAGTCCAACGACGAACGCCGCACCATCGACATCCCGGAGATCACCCTCTAATGACTTCGCTCATCCTTCCCTCCGAAGACGGAGGCACCCGGGAATACAAGCTGCAGGGCGCCACGACCTGGGCCCGTCCCACAGCCCCGCTGACGGCACGGCGCGCCTACGCCGCCGCACATGTCATCCCCGAAGTCCTCGCCGACAACACCCCCGGCGCCGTTGCCCGCCTGGACTGGGACGCCACCATGGCGTACCGCCACGAGCTGTGGTCCTACGGCCTGGGCGTGGCTGATGCCATGGACACCGCCCAGCGCGGCATGGGCCTGGACTGGGCCGCCACGCAGCAGCTCATCAAGCGCACGGGAGTGGAAGCTGCCTCGGTGGTCTCCGCCGGCACCCCGGCCACCGCGGGAAAGTCTGTCCGGGACCTTGTCTCCTGCGGCGCCGGCACCGACCAGCTGGACATCGACGCACTACCCACCGGCGAAGCGGGCATCAAGGCCGTCCTCGAGGCCTACCGTGAGCAGATCGCCTTCATCGCCGAGGCCGGGCCCAAGGTCATCATCATGGCCTCCCGTGCCCTGGCCAGGGTAGCCCGTGGCCCCGAGGACTACGTGACGGTGTACTCCGCCCTGCTGCAGGAAGTGGACCAACCGGTCATCCTGCACTGGCTGGGCACCATGTTCGATCCCGCCCTCGCCGGCTACTGGGGATCCGACGACGTCGCCACCGCCACCGCCACGTTCCTTGGCCTCATCAGGGACAACGAGGCCAAGGTGGACGGCGTCAAGGTCTCCCTGCTGGACGCCAGCCACGAGGTGGCCCTCCGCGCCGCCCTGCCCGACGGGGTCCGCCTCTACACCGGGGACGATTTCAACTACCCCGAACTGATCGACGGCGACGGCAGCCACCACTCGGATGCCCTGCTGGGCATCTTCGCTGCCATCTACCCGGCCGCCTCGGTGGCCCTGCAGAACTACGACGCCGGCAACCCCGCCAAGGCGCGCGAAATCCTTGACACCACCCGGGAACTGGGAGAGCACATCTTCAATGCCCCCACGTTCTACTACAAGACCGGGATCGCGTTCATGTCGTGGCTCAACGGCAAGCAGCCCGGATTCCAGATGGTGGGCGGCCTGCACTCCGGCCGCTCCGTCTGCCACCTCGCCAGGACCTTCGAACTGGCAGACAAGGCCGGCCTGCTGAAAGACCCCGCCCTGGCTGCGTTCCGGATGTCCGATTACCTGCGGATCAACGGGGTGGGGGCATGAACGACTTCACGCGGCTGTCCATCAACAGCGCCACCACCAAGAAGTGGACGCTGGCCCAGGTCGTCGAGGGCTGCGTCAACGCGGGCATCCCCGCCATCGGCCCCTGGCTGGACCGGGTGGCGGAGGCCGGCCTGGACAAGGCAGCCCGCCTGATCAAAGACGCCGGACTGCGCGTTTCCTCCCTTTGCCGCGGGGGGTTCCTCACCGCGGCCGACGCCGAGGGGCAGACTGCCGCGCTCGCCGACAACCGTGCAGCCATCCTCGAGGCCGTTGCGCTGGACACCAAGGAGCTGTTCCTGGTGGTCGGTGGCCTCGCGCCGGGGGAGAAGGACATTGTGGCAGCCCGGCAACGCGTGGCTGACAGGCTCGCGGACCTGGTTCCGTTTGCCCGGGAAAACGGCGTCCGGCTGGTGCTGGAGCCGCTGCACCCGATGTACGCCGCGGACCGTGCCCTTATCTCCACCCTCGGGCAGGCCCTGGACCTCGCGGCGCCGTTCGACGCCTCCACAGTGGGGGTCGCCGTCGACACCTTCCATGTCTGGTGGGATCCAGAGCTGAAGGGGCAGATTGAACGTGCTGGCCGGGAGAACCGGATCGCCTCCTACCAGGTATGCGACTTCAACATGCCCATCGCCGCCGACCCCCTGCTGTCCCGCGGGTACATGGGCGACGGTGTGGTGGACTTCGCCACCATCGGCAGGTGGGTGCGCGATGCCGGGTATTCCGGCGACATCGAAGTGGAAATTTTCAATCAGGAGATCTGGGACACGGACGGCAACACCGTCCTGGCCACGGTCCAGGAGCGCTATGCGGAGCTTGTGCTGCCGTACTCCTGATTCAAGACCGCGGGCTCCTGCTACGTCACGGCAGGAGCCTGCGCCCCACCTACAGAAGACCCGGACCGCTGGCGGTCCGGGTCTTCTGTCTGCGTTTCCCTTAGGTGTACAGCGAGGCGAACCGGCGGTACCTCGCCAGCACGCCGCCGTCGTCCTTTCCTTGTGGAAGGTCGACGCCGTCGGCCGCCCACTCAGGAAAATGTCCGGTTAGCGCCGCCGCGGCCTGGCGGGCGGCACCGTCGGCGACGTACTCACCCGGCTGCGGAACCCTGATTCCGGTTCCCAGCAGGGCCGCTGCGACTTCCTGCACGGCTGGGGACTGGGCGCCCCCGCCCACCAGGAGGATCCGGCGGACAGACACTCCCTGGTCCTGCAGCGCGGCAAGGCCGTCCGCCAGGGAACAGACCACGCCTTCGACGGCGGCGCGCGCCAGGTTGGCCGGCGTGTAGTTGGACCGGGTGATGCCGTGCAGGGAACCGGTGGCGTCCGGCAGGTTGGGCGTCCTCTCCCCGTCGAAGTAGGGGACCAGGATGAGGCCTCCGGCGCCGGGCCCGGCGGACAAGGCAAGCCGGTTGAACTCCGGCAGGTCCACGTCCAGCAGGGCGGCCGTGGCATCGAAGACGCGCGTGGCATTCAAGGTGCACACCAACGGCAGGTAATGACCGGCAGCGTCCGCGAACCCGGCCACGAGTCCCGACGCATCTGCCGCCGGCGTATCCGAGACCGCAAACACCGTGCCTGACGTTCCCAGCGACATCACCACGTCGCCCAGCGCGGCGCCTGCGCCGAGTGCAGCGGCCGCGTTGTCGCCGGCACCGGCGCCCAGGAGGGTGCCCGCCGGAGTCCTTCCCGCCGCTTCCAGGGGGCCCAGGACCTTGGGAAGGAGCGGCACATGGCCGAGTGACGCGGACACGACGTCAGCGAGATACCGGCCCGCCGCCGTCGAGTAGTATCCCGTGCCTGACGCGTCGGAACGGTCTGTGGCCAGCGCCTCCAGGCCTTCCCGGCCGCTGCCCGGACCGAAGCCGGCAAGCCGCCAGGTCAGCCAGTCATGCGGGAGGCACACGGCGGCCACACTTGCCGCGTTTTCCGGTTCGTTGTCGGCCAGCCAGCGCAGCTTGGTCACGGTCAGGGACGCCACGGGCACTGTTCCGGTGGCGCGGGCCCAGTACTGGGCGCCGGTGGCGGGATCGCCGCCGCCGGCACTGTTGATGAGCTCCGCCGCCGCGCCGGCACTCCGGGTGTCGTTCCACAGCAGGGCGGGGCGGACCACCGCACCGTCGCTGTCCAGGCAGACCATGCCGTGCTGCTGGCCGCCGACGGAGACGGCGCCGACGTCATCCAGTCCGCCGGCGTCCGCCACCGCTTTCTGCAGGGCAGCCCACCAGTGGTCCGGGTGGACCTCCGTGCCCTCAGGGTGCGCCGCCCGGCCCTGGCGGACCAGGGCTCCGGTGTCCGCATCGCGGACCACCACCTTGCAGGACTGCGTGGAGCTGTCGATGCCTGCGACGAGCACCATGGCCTAGCGGGCGCCGAGGAGGTGTTCGATGGCGAGCTGGTTGAGGCGGACGAACGCGAAGGAGCGTTCTGCGGCCTTATCGGCATTGAAGTCCTCGAACGCGCTGGTGTCGGCGAGCAGGTCGGAGGTGCTTTCGCCGGCGTTGAGGGTGGGTTCGCCGAGTTCGAGGACGCCGGAGGTCTTGAGGGCTTCCTGCACCTGCGGGTCGGCGCGGAAGGCCAGGGCCCGTTCCTTGAGGAGCAGGTACATGGCCATGTTGGCTTTGGCGGATTCCCAGACGCCGTCGTAGCCGTCGGTCCGGGAGGGCTTGTAGTCGAAGTGCCGCGGGCCGTCGTACTTCGGGCCGCCGCCGGGGAAGCCGTTCTCAAGCAGGTCCACGGTGAAGAAGGCGCTGGTGAGGTCGCCGTGGCCGAAGACGAGGTCCTGGTCGTACTTGATGCTGCGTTGGCCGTTGAGGTCGATGTGGAAGAGCTTGCCGGCCCAGAGGGCCTGGGCGATGCCGTGGGTGAAGTTCAGCCCGGCCATCTGCTCGTGGCCGGTTTCGGGGTTCAGGCCCACGATGTCGCCGTGTTCGAGCTGGGCGATGAAGGCCAGGCCGTGGCCGACGGTCGGCAGGAAGATATCGCCACGGGGTTCGTTGGGCTTGGGTTCGAGCGCGATGCGCAGGTTGTAGCCCTTGTCCTTGATGTAGCCGGCGGCGGTGTCCACGCCTTCCTTCATCCGGTCCAGGGCGGCGGCGAGGTCCTTGGAGCCGTCATATTCGCTGCCTTCGCGCCCGCCCCACATGACGAAGGTTTCGGCGCCAAGTTCTGCGGCGAGGTCGATGTTGTGCAGGACCTTGGACAGGGCGAAGCGGCGGATGGAGCGGTCATTGGAGGTGAAGCCGCCGTCCTTGAACACCGGGTGGCTGAACAGGTTGGTGGTGACCATGGGAACCTTCAGCCCGGTCTCCGCCAGGGCGGCACGGAAGTTCTTCAGGATCAGTTCCCGCTCCGAAGCGGAGGCCTCGAACGGGACCAGGTCGTTGTCGTGGAAGGTGATGCCGTAGGCGCCAAGCTCTGCCAGGCGGTGGACTGCTTCCACCGGGTCGAGGGCAGCGCGGGTGGCCACGCCGAACGGATCGGCACCGGTCCAGCCGACAGTCCAGAGGCCAAAGGTGAACTTGTCAGCGGGGGTGGGGGAAAGAGTCATGATGCGTCCTTGCGATCGGGCTCCGTGGATGTGCAGAGCTTTTAGTTCATTGCCTGAACTATATGAGCGGACGTATGGTGGGGTCAATAGCCCAGCGGGGTGACAGCCGGAAATTGACGGACCTTTTTGACCGAGGAGCTTTGTGATGGTGATGCCGGCGCCTGCAGTGGCGGGACCCGGAGGCGCGGCGCCAGGCAGCGTGGGGGACGTCCGGCGCAGCAACCTGGCGCTGGTCTTGGGCGCAATCGCCGAGTTCCCGCCCGGCTCCTTTCCCAGCCGCGCCCAGGTGGCGGCCGCTACCGGACTGACGAAAGCATCGGTATCCAGCCTGGTGCTGGATCTTCTGGATGCCGGGATCATCAGCGAAATCGGCCTGAACCCGCAGGGGCGCGGCCGGCCGGGAGTGGGGCTGGAGCTTAATCCAGGCCGTGCGGTCATGGGCATGGAAATCAACGTGGACTACATCTCTGTTGCAGTCGTTGACCTGGCCGGTGTTGTACTCCTCAGGGAGGTGCAGGAACGCGATAACCGCAACAGCCCTTACGGGCCCGTGCTGGCGGCACTCGCGGTCCTTGCAGCAAGAGTGCGGAGCATGGCAGGGGAGCAGGGGATCCAGGTCCTGGGCGGAGGGCTGGCCGTTCCCGGACTCGTGGACCCTGCCCGGGTGCGCGTGCTTACCGCCCCCAACCTGGGCTGGATCAACGTGGACCTCGACCTTGACGCGTTGTTGCCCGAAGTTCCATTGGGGATTGCGCTGTTCAACGAGGCCAATGCGGCGGCCCTGGCCGAACTCCGGCACCGGCCGCACGGGGCATCGAACTTCCTCTTCGTCTCCGGCGAGGTGGGCGTCGGCGGCGGGATTGTCATCGGCTCCGAACTCTTCACCGGCCCTGAGGGCCATGCCGGGGAGGTGGGACACATCGTGGTGGACCCCGACGGCGGCCTCTGTTCGTGCGGGGGAACGGGTTGCCTGGAGACGGTGGCCGGCCAGGATGCGATCTTCACTGCTGCCGGGCTTGCGGCGGACGGCGGTTCACGGTCCCAGGCCATGTCAGCACTCCTGCGGGCGCTGGAGGCCGGAGAGCCCAAGGCGATGGCCGCCGTCGAACGCGCGGGCGGCTGCCTGGGGATAGCGCTTGCGTCCACGGCGCGGGTGGTCAATATCCACTCCGTGGTTCTTGGCGGCCACTTCGCTGTCCTGGAACACTGGCTGCGTGCTCCGCTGATGGCCAGCCTGCACAAGTATGCGCCCGGCAAGTATGCGTCGGAGCA
Source organism: Arthrobacter liuii (assembly GCF_014639275.1). Lineage (GTDB taxonomy): Bacteria > Actinomycetota > Actinomycetes > Actinomycetales > Micrococcaceae > Arthrobacter > Arthrobacter liuii. The sequence continues at coordinate 29,812 of NZ_BMFW01000018.1, forward strand.
GGTCACCGTGTCTGCGGTCGGGGAGCCAGGTGCTCTGTTGGGAGCGGCCGGCAGCGTGATCCGGTCCCTGGTGGAGGCGCCGCACCGGCTGCACGCCTAGGTGCCAGAGCAAACGCCCCGGTCCGAAGACCGGGGCGCCATCCACCACGGTGCCCCAGGAGGGAATCGAACCCCCGACCGGCGGATTAGAAGGCCGCTGCTCTATCCCCTGAGCTACTGAGGCATTGGCTTCCGGCCTGGATGCCGGCGCCTCAAAAAGTTTACATTGCCCGGGGTGCCGGCGGTGTCAGCCAGCGGCCACTGTTCCTCCACACCTGCTGTCCGCCTGGCTTTATCCACATAGGGGAACCCGCGCCTCCTGCCCGCTGCGGTCCGGCGCGATGCTGGTGGTGCCTGCAAAAGGCGCCACTATCCAGACAGGACGTAGACATGAGCGAATCGATCACCATTCGGGGTTTCGTGGCCACCGAGATAACCAGTTCCACCACGCCAGGGGGAGTTGCAACAGCTTCCTTCCGGCTCGGTTCCACCTCCCGCCGCTTTGACCGGGAATCCAAAACATGGGGTGACGGGCATACCAACTGGTTCACCGTCCAGGGCTACCGCAACCTTGCCGGAACCCTGGGCTGCAGCATCAGGAAGGGCCAGCCCGTCATCGTCGTGGGCAAGCTGAAGATCCGCTCTTGGGAAAAGGATGGGCGGGTGTATCACTCCACCGTCATCGACGCTGAAGCCGTGGGGCACGACCTCACGTTTGGCTCGGCCAACTTCATCCGCACCGCCGCCAGGCCTGCGCTTTCCCTCGTGGAGCAGCCGCCGGCCCCGGATGACGAGTCCGGGATGGACCAGGTTCCGGACGAGCCCGAGGACCGCGAGGACGAACACTCCGAAGACCACGGCCCTGCCACCCTCGTCATCGAGGACAGGGACGGCGCCCTCGCCTCCCTTGACCTGGAAACGGGGGAACTCGCCGAAGTCTAGGAAACACGTATCAGTATCAGCGTTCCCGTCCAGTCCCGGGCGGACGGATCGGCGGCACCCCCGTCCGCCCTCCGTCCGTCCGCCAGTTCCCGCCGCCGGCCAACCCATGAGCGGCCGATGCTCACGGGAGGCCATAGTGAACGGATGGCCCCGATACCCGTGGCAGAATGACACCATGCGGCACACCCCCTACCACCGGCAGAACAACCGGGCCGGTGCAGCGCTGGCGAGCGTTGTCATGGCCGCATTGCTGTCGGGGTGCGTTGCCGGTCCTTCCTCCAGCCGGCCGGCAGTTGAGGGCAACGGCGGGCAGGCATCATCACCGGCCGCCGCCGCTTCCCCTGCCGGGCACGGACAGCCGGCCGCAACTCCAACGCCGCAAGGTAGCGGCCCCGCTGAGGAACCGCTGGCCAACACATCGGCCGGAGCATCTCCAGCGGATGCCGCAGCCACGGAAACGGTAAAACGGACCGTGACGGATGCGCTGGACAAATTGGCGGCAGGAACTCCTAAACCGGCCACGGCACAGGTCAGCGAGGCCCTGACCGGAGCGGGCATCGCGCCGGCAGTGCAACAGGTCTCGCAAAGCCGGACGCCCACCGGGCTGGAGGCGGACGCCATCGAGGCGGCGGTGCTGCAAGGCAAGGACTGCGTCATCGGCCAGATACGTGAAGGTGCCGTGACCGTCACCGTCCTCCCGGTCCTGGCCAGCGGAAAGTGTTTCGTGGGCTCCTGAACGCGCCCGCCTCCCGGCCGCAAATGTGAGATATGCCCGCCAACCCACTAGATTTGAGATCATGGCGGAATTTATCTACACAATGACCAAGGCCCGCAAGGCCGTTGGCGAAAAACTCATTCTTGATGACGTAAGCATGTCCTTCTTCCCGGGCGCCAAGATTGGTGTTGTGGGCCCGAACGGTGCCGGTAAGTCCACCATCCTCAAGATCATGGCCGGGCTGGACACGCCCTCCAACGGTGAAGCCAGGCTCAGCCCCGGCTACAGCGTGGGGATCCTGCTCCAGGAACCGCCGCTCAACGAGGAAAAGACTGTCCTGGGCAACGTCCAGGAAGGCGTTGGCGAGATCTACGGCAAGATCCAGCGGTTCAATGAGATCTCCGAGGAAATGGCCAGCCCCGATGCCGACTATGACACCCTCCTCGAGGAAATGGGCAAACTGCAGGAAGCCATCGATGCCGCTGACGCTTGGGACCTGGATTCCCAGCTGGAGCAGGCCATGGACGCCCTCCGCTGCCCACCGGCGGATGCCGATGTCACCAACCTTTCCGGCGGTGAGCGCCGCCGGGTAGCACTCTGCAAGCTCCTCCTGCAGAAGCCTGACCTTCTGCTCCTCGACGAGCCCACCAACCACCTGGACGCCGAAAGCGTGCTGTGGCTGGAACAGCACCTCTCCAGCTACCCCGGCGCCGTCCTCGCCGTCACCCACGACCGGTACTTCCTGGACCACGTTGCGGAATGGATCGCCGAAGTGGACCGCGGCCACCTTTACCCCTACGAGGGCAACTACTCCACCTACCTGGAGAAGAAGCGCGCCCGCCTTGAGATCCAGGGCAAGAAGGACGCCAAGCAGGCCAAGCGGCTCGCCGAGGAACTCGAATGGGTCCGGTCCAACGCCAAGGGCCGCCAGACCAAATCGAAGGCCCGACTGGCCCGTTACGAGGAAATGGCAGCGGAAGCGGACCGCACCCGCAAGCTTGACTTCGAGGAGATCCAGATTCCACCGGGACCCCGCCTGGGTGGCCTGGTCCTGGAGGCCAAGAACCTGCAGAAGGGCTTCGATGAGCGGGTCCTGATCGACGGGTTGTCCTTCACCCTGCCCCGCAACGGCATCGTGGGCGTTATCGGTCCCAACGGTGTGGGCAAGTCCACCCTTTTCAAGACGATCGTCGGCCTGGAACCGCTCGACGGCGGCGAACTGAAGATCGGTGACTCGGTCAAGATCTCCTACGCTGACCAGAGCCGCGGGGGCATCGACCCGAACAAGACGCTGTGGGAGGTCGTCTCCGATGGTCTGGACTTCATCCAGGTGGGCAACGTGGAGATGCCTTCCCGCGCTTACGTCGCGGCATTCGGTTTCAAGGGCCCGGACCAGCAGAAGAAGGCAGGAGTGCTCTCCGGTGGTGAACGCAACCGCCTGAACCTGGCGCTGACCCTGAAGCAGGGCGGAAACCTGCTGCTCCTCGATGAGCCCACCAACGACCTCGACGTCGAAACCCTCAGCAGCCTGGAAAACGCGCTGCTCGAGTTCCCCGGTTGCGCCGTGGTGGTTTCGCACGACCGGTGGTTCCTGGACCGGGTGGCCACCCACATCCTGGCCTACGAAGGTGACGATGAGAATCCCTCCAAGTGGTACTGGTTCGAGGGCAACTTCGAATCCTACGAGGAGAACAAGGTGGAGCGCCTGGGCCCGGACGCCGCCAAGCCGCACCGCGTCACCCACCGGCGCCTGACCCGCGACTAGTCTGGGGGCGCACGGAAACAACGCGCGTATTTGCATGACAAGGAAGGCCGGCACCCGTTCAGTTTCGGGTGCCGGCCTTCCTCATTGTTTCTTCATGCCAGGGGCTGATACTCCCTATGCCTGGCCGGCGGGAACGCGCACCATCCCCTCCTGGGCAACCGATGCCACGTGCTGGCCCTCGCGGTTGAAAATCTTGCCGGTGGCCAGCCCGCGCGCGCCGTGCGCACTGGGGGACTCCTGGACGTACAGCAGCCATTCGTCCACCCGGGCCGGACGGTGCCACCACATCGCGTGGTCCAGGCTGGCAACATTCATGCCGGGGGTGATCCAGCTCAGGCCATGCCGCCGAAGGATGGATTCGAGCAGTGTGTAGTCGCTGGCATAGGCCAGGGCGGCGCGGTGCAGGTTGGGGTCGTCCGGCATCGGCCCGAACGTCTTCATCCAGACGGCGTTGCGGGCCTCCCGCGGGCCGGCCGCGGAGACGTACAGCGCCGCGTCGATGTGGCGGATGTCGAAGGGACGCTCGTAGGCCCAATGCCGTGCCACCGGATGGTCGAACTTCCCCAGCAGGTCTGCCGTGCTGGGCAGGGATTCAGGGTCCGGGATTCCGGCCGGCATCATCGAGGAGTGGTCCACCCCTTCGTCCTCACCCTGGAAAGACGCGATCATGGACAGGATGGGCACGCCGTCCTGGTAGGCGTGGACGCGCCGCGCGGAAAACGACCGGCCGTCGCGGAGCCGCTGCACACCGAAGGTGATGGGCTTGTTGGCATCGCCGGGCCGCAGGAAGTAGCCGTGCATGGAGTGGACAAACCGTTCCGGATCCACTGTCCTGATGGACGCGACAAGTGACTGCGCAAGCACCTGGCCACCGAACACGCGGTGGTGCGGCTGCCGCTGTGATGGGCCCAGGAAAATATCCTCGTCCGTCCGTGCGCCCTCAAGTTCGCCAAGGTCCAGCAGTTCGATCAGCGATGAGGTGGGGTCTCCGCTTGGCGGGGCCAGCAGTCCGGCTTCGGCTTCAGTCATGGTCCGACTCTAGACGGCGCCGCGGGAACCACTCAACCGGAGTGCAGCCGGTAGTGTTCTTGGTGTGTCTGATCTTCTCACCTCATCCTTCCGTTTCGCCGATCCCCGGGATCTCGCCGACCTGAAGACGTTCGCCACGCGCGCCAAGGCCATCGACGACGGCGCCATCCGCCTGCAGGCCGCTGGTTCCGTCCTGGCCGCCTACGTGTGCGTCCTGCGGCCCAGACTGCTGGGCGAATCGACGCCCACCATCCTGGGCTTGCGCACCACTGCGCTGGCGGAACCGTCGGGAACGGACGTCACGGTGTCGCTGTCGGCTGTCCTGGACCGGCTGGCACGCGCGGGGGAGCACGACGTCGAACTGCCCGTCCCGCCCACAACGGTCACCGAATCCTGGACTGGCGTAGGCGCCCCACGGGGCGGATGGGAACTGCTGGGGGCGGTAAGCGACGCCCACCTCCGCGCGGCCGCCGAAGCGGGCATCGCCGAAGTGGCGGGCATCGTGCCCGACAAGCCGGGCGCCCTCATTGTCAACAACGCCCGGGCGGCCGTTTGGGGGCGGGAACTGGACAGCTCCGGCCTGCCCGCCGGTGCTGCTTTCGCAGCCCTCGCGCTGGGTTTCCTGGCAGACGGCGACCAGAAGCTGTACCGTGCCGGGCGCTGGTTCCGGCTTACCGGTCCTCGCGGCCACGTCCTGGCGCGGACCGGAAGCGGCCTTCTGTAAACTCCGGGCCGGCCCTGCGGGCATCCGGCAGACGAGGATGCCGGTGTCAGCCCTCGGAAGGACTGTTCACCATGGACAGCGCCGCCCGGTCCATGTAGTCCCACAGGGTTCCCTCGTAGAGGGCAGGCAGTTCCAGGGCGTCCACCGCGGCGCGCATATGGAACAACCAACGGTCCTTCGCCTCGGGCGTGACCTTGAAGGGCACGTGCCGCATGCGAAGCCGTGGGTGGCCACGCTCCTCACCGTAAGTTGTGGGACCGCCCCAGTACTGCTCAAGGAACATCAGGAACCGGCGCTTCGCGGGGGCCAGGTCCTCCTCCGGGTACATAGGGCGCAGCAGGGGATCGGTGGCGACGCCGTCATAAAAGACATCGATGAGCTTCACGAAGGTGTCATGGCCGCCCACTGCGTCGTAGAAGCTGTCGGTGTAAGCCGGCTTGCTGAAGGGATCGTTCTGCATCAGCTGGGGCCGCTGCTGCGGCTGGGCAGGTCCACCTTCGGCAGGGCGCGGTTCGATAGGAAGCGACATGCTAGTCCCCGGCTTTCTGGTCAGTCTTCTTGGTCTCAACCTGTGCCGAGCCCTGGTCCGTGGTTCCATCCCCGGATTCGTGCAGAGGAACGTACCGTCCCTGCGACCGGTTGCCCACGCGCAGGATCTCGCCGTTGCGCAGGTACCAGATGGCGCCGTCGTCCGAGCGGACACGGGTAATCCGCAGCCCCATGGACTCCACCACGCCCACCACTTCGCTGGTTTCGATCACGTCGCCGATTCCGTACTGGTCTTCAATGGTAATGAAGATTCCGGCCAGGAAGTCGCGGATCAGCTGCTGTGCGCCAAAGCCGATCGCCACACCCAGGATGCCCACGCTGGTCAGCAGCGGAGCAATGTTGATGTCCAGGTTCTGCAGCACGTACATGCCGGTGATGATTACCACGAGCACTCCGACCACGCTGCTAAGCAGCGAACCGATGGTCTCCGCTCGCTGCACCCGCCGTTCATGGTCCAGTGCGCGAAATGCCGGGGCTGCCCACTTGAACGTGGGCTTCTTGAAGAAATTGCTGCCTGACGCCACCCGCTTGGTGATGCGGGAAATGATAAACGTGGCCACAAGCCAGACGGCGACGCCGACGCCGAGGCTGATAACGATGCCCGGGAAGCTGATCCCGTTGGGTTGGCTTGCGGCAGGGGGAAGGATGGACAACATGCTGACCATAGGGGGAAGTAGCTCCTTGAGATATTGCTCTTTTCTCCTTCAACCCTAGCGCCGTCGCGTGGAGCAATGCGCATCCTCATCCTGGGCGGACAAGCCTTCCTCTCCAAGGAAATTGCCGGGCAGGCCCTTGCCGCGGGGCCGTGACGTAACGTGCCTGGCCCGCGGCGCAGCGGCTGAGCCGCCGCAGGGCGCGCACTGGGTCAGGGCGGGCCCGGCCGCCTACACCGGGCGACGAACGCGCCCGCGGGCTGGACCGGCCCGGGAACGCCGGCCTGCCGCCCTCCGTGGAAAGCCGGCTCGTGGACGTGTTCTCCACCGGAGGTGGAGCCTAGCCCACCACCGTCACAGGCTCGTGGTCCACCGGGAAATTCACGCTCCTGGCAATGAAGCACACCTCGTTCGCCTCGTGGTGCAGGCCGGCCGCCAGTTCTGCCTGCGCGGCGTCGGCTACCGTCACATGGGGGTGCAGGGTCACCTGTTCGAACTGGCCGCTGCCGTCCCGGTTCAGCCGCATCAGGCCGGTGGCCTCGTCCCGGTAGTCCGTGACCACCACCCCGTGCTTCACGGCCACATGCAGATAGGACAGCATGTGGCACTGGGCCAGCGCGGCCAGCAGGAGCTGCTCGGGGTTGTACCTTGCCCGGTCCCCGTGGAATGTCGGATCCGCAGAGCCCTTCAGTACCGGCAGGCCCGGAATGAGCACGTCATGGTCCCTGGAGTAGCTCCGGTAGGACGAGGTGCCTCCACCCAGGTTGCCGGTCCATTGGACTGCCAGCGAATACCTGTGTTCGCCGATGCTCACTGCGGTCCGTCAGGGAGCACGTCGGCGGCACGGGCACGCAGGGCGCGGGCAACGCCGTCGCGGTTCTCCAGCATCATCCGCCGCAGTGCGGCGCTCTCCGCCGGCAGCGATGCCAGGAACGCGTCCGTCCGGTCGATGGTGGCCTGCGTGGTCAGCAGTGCCGGGTAGAGGCCGACGACGATCTGCTGGGCGAGTGCGTGGGTCCGGGTTGCCACGATGCCCGGCACCGCCGCGAAGTACTTTTCGGAGTACGGCTCCAACAGCGAGCGGTCCAGTACCCGCGTGAAGCCGGCCACCGCCGATCCCTGCAGTGCGTTGGAAAGCTCTCCCTTGACCACAATGGATTCCCACGCCGCGGCTTTCGCCTCGACGGTGGGGATGGCTGCCTTGGCCAGCGCCGCGGCGTTCTGCCCGCTGGACGTGTTGTCCCGCTGCAGCTCTGCGTCGATGCCGTCCTGCCCCACCCGGTCCCCGGCCACGAGCGAAGCCAGCAGTTCCCAGCGGAGGTCCTGGTCCACGCTTAGGCCCTCGAGGGCAACCGACCCGTCCAGCATGCCGGCCACCCGGTCCAGCTGGGACGCGCTTCGCGCGAGGAGCGCGAAGGACTTGACAAACTGCAGCTGCGCATCGGAGCCGCCCGGAACATCCGAGGCCAGATCCCACAGCCGGTCAACGGCTGCAACCGTGGTGGCCTCGCGGTGCTCCTCGGCCACATAGAAGTTGAGGGTAGTGGCCAGCTGGCGGAGCTGGACCAGGATCACGGAGGAATCAGTTTCCGCGGCGACGTTGGCAAGGATCAGCTCCACGTACTTCCGGGCCGGAGTCTCACCGTCCCGGGCAGCGTCCCACGCTGAGTTCCAGACGAGGGTCCGCGGCAGGCTGGCGCCGAAATCCTTCAAGTGCGCCGTGGCGGTGGCCAGCGACTTCGGATCAAGCCGTACCTTGGCATAGGCCAGGTCGTCGTCGTTGATGAGGATCAGGTCCGGCTGGGCCAGGCCGGCCAGTGCCGGCACCTCGGTGCGTTCGCCGTCTACATCCAACTCCTCGCGGTGCACGCGCTCAAGTTTTCCGGCGGAGTCCAGGTCGTAGAAGCCCACGGCAAGGCGGTGCGGGCGGATCGTGGGCCACTCGGGAACCGCGGACTGCAGGATGGCAAAGGACCGCAGCGTCCCGTCGGAGTCAACGTCCAGCTCCGGGCTGAGCGTGTTGACGCCGGCGGTCTCCAGCCACTGCCGGCCCCAGTCGTCCAGGTCGCGCCCGCTGGCCTTTTCCAGCTCCACCAGCAGGTCGCGCAGCTCCGTGTTCTGCCAGGAGTGCTTGGCGAAATACTCCCGGACACCTGCCATGAACTGCTCAGGCCCAACCCAGGCCACCAGCTGCCGCAGCACAGAGGCGCCCTTTGCGTAGGTGATGCCGTCGAAGTTGACCTCAACATCCTGCAGGTCGTTGATCTCGGCAAAAATGGGGTGCGTGGTGGGCAGCTGGTCCTGGCGGTAGGCCCAGGACTTCTCCACTGAGGCGAACGTCGTCCAGGCGCTGGTGAAGGACGTTGCCTCCACCGCCGCCAGGTGCGACATGTATTCCGCGAAGGACTCGTTAAGCCACAGGTCGTTCCACCACCGCATGGTTACAAGGTCGCCGAACCACATGTGCGCCAGTTCGTGGAGCACCGTTATGGCGCGCCGCTCAATCTGCGCCCCGGTGACCTTGCTGCGGAAGACGTAGCCCTCCAGGATGGTCACCGCACCCGCGTTCTCCATGGCGCCGGCGTTGAACTCCGGAACGAACAACTGGTCGTATTTCTCGAACGGGTAAGGGCAGCCGAACTGCGCCTCGAAGAAACCGAAGCCCTGCCGCGTGAGTTCGAAGATGTTCTCCGCGTCCAGGTACTGCATCAGCGACTTCCGCGCAAAGACCCCGAGCGGGATGACGCGACCGTCCGAGCCGGTCACTTCGCTGCGGACAGACTCGTAGGGACCGGCGATCAGGGCGGTGACGTAGGAGGACAGCCGGGGCGTCGGCGCGAAGGTCCACACTGAGCTGGCGGTACCGTCCCCTGCCTGCGCCGGTTCGGGGGTGGGGGAGTTGGAGATGACGTCCCAGTGCGCCGGCGCCGTAACAGTGAAGGCGAAGGTTGCCTTCAGGTCCGGCTGCTCGAAGACGGTGAACATCCTGCGGGAGTCGGGAACCTCGAACTGCGTATACAGGTAGACCTCGTTGTCCACCGGGTCCACGAACCGGTGCAGGCCTTCACCGGTGTTCATGTAGGGCATGTCAGCCACGACGGTCAGCTCGTTGTGTTGCGCCAGGTCCGGCAGCTGGATCCGCACGCCGTCGGACACCGCGGCGGGATCAAGGCTGCGCCCGTTCAGGGTCACGCTGTGCACGGTGCGGGTGACGGCGTCGATGAAGCTGGTGGACCCCGGTACCGCGGTGAATTTCACGGTGGTGGAGCTGCCAAAGACCTCTCCGCCGCGGGTCAGGTCCAGGCTGACATCGTAGGACTCGACGGTGATCAGTTCGGCGCGCTCACGGGCTTCGGCGCGCGTCAGGTTCATACCTGGCAAAAGAGGGCCTCCAGAGAAGTTGCGGTTGCCGGCCGGTGGTCCCGGTTCCGGCACTGTGATGCATTCTTTCATCCTTGGCGTCCTTGGCAAGTTGCGCAGCTCACAGCCTGCTGCGTCCCGGGCATGGGGGCTGGCGGGGCCGCCGCAGGGGTAGCGTTAATTGCATGGGAAAGCTGCTGGATTCGGTGGATACCAGGGCCCTGCGCTTCGCCGTCGGGTTCCCCGTCGTCCTGGCCGCCGCCTTCGTCTATTGCGCGTCGCTGCTGCGCCCGGACCTTCCGGAGCCGCTCGCCATCCGCTGGACGGACGACGGCGGTGCAGCCTTCGCGCCCTTCGGCGCCTACGTGGGGGTGGGCGCCGCCGGGATTGTCGTTGCAGGGTGGCTGGTCCTGCTGCAGGCCGTGCCCCTCGGCAGGCCCGTGCTGATGCGCAGGATCATGATGGGTGCCGGGCTCTTCCTCAGCCTCTTCATCACCTCTGCCCTTGCCGCAGGCCTCATCGGCCAGACCGGACTGGCCGACGCCCGGCAGTCACGGGTGGACATGACCGTCCTTGCCCTGGGCAGCGGCGCGGCAGTCTCGCTTGGCGTCGCCATGGCCATGGTGTACAAAGCCGACCGGCAGTGGTCACCCGATGACGACCGGGCGCTCCAGGTTGCCATCGCCAGGGAACTGGACCCCGACCTTGCCCGCGACAGCATCAGGCTCTGGGTCCACGCCAGGAGCTCCGTCTTCGTCATGATCGCCATCGCCTCCCTGTTCCCGGCCGCCCTCGTTGCCGTGGTGGTCCCGTGGCTGGGGATCCTGCTCGTGGTCCTGGCCCTCATCGGCGCCGCGTTCCTCTTCGCCCGCATCAGCGCGGACCGGCGCGGACTGAAGGTTTTGCTGGCCGGGGTGGTGCCGGTCATGGACGTGCCCGCCGGTGCCATCTCGGATGCCAGCGCTGCTGATGTCAGGGCGGCGGACTTCGGCGGGTGGGGCTACCGCCACCACCGCGGAACCGCCGCCATGCTCGTCAGCAGCGGCCCGGCCGTCTTCGTCAGCAAGACTGACGGCCAGCGCCTGGCCGTCAGCGGCGGGAGCCAGGCCTCCGCCGCGCGCCTTGCCGACGTCCTCACGCGGGTGGCTGCCAGGGCCCGGCGGGGCGGAGTTCCGCCCGCGTCCGGCGACGGGCAACCTGACGCCGGGGTGTCCTAGTATCCTTATCCCTGTCGTTCCGGCCTCCACCCGGCGGCCCGCCAGCCCCACAAATGAACGGACTTTGCACGTGACCACTTCCCCTGCCTCCCCGCGGATCCATATCGCCACCGACCACGCAGGCATGGAGCTCAGCGCCCATCTGGTGTCCCACCTGACCGGCAAGGGGTACGACGTGGTGGACCACGGACCCAAGGTCTATGACGCCCAGGACGACTACCCGTCGTTCTGCATCAACGCCGCCCTTGCCGTGGTGGCCGACCGGCAGGCAGGAATCTACGCCCTGGGCATCGTGCTGGGCGGCTCCGGCAACGGTGAGCAGATCGCGGCCAACAAGGTCAGGGGCATCCGCGCGGCCCTCGCGTGGAACATCTCCACGGCCACCCTGGCCCGCGAGCACAATGACGCGAATGTCGTGGCCCTGGGCGGCCGCCAGCACACGTTTGAAGAAGCCACCGAACTGGTCGAAGCGTTCCTGGCGGAGCCGTTCAGCAACGATGAGCGCCACATCCGCAGGATCGAAAAGATTGCCGTCTACGAGGCAACCGGCGAGGTCATCGAGTAGTGCCTGAGGGCCATTCCGTGCGCAGGCTTGCCCGGCAGTTCGGCGATGTCTTCGCCGGCCAGGCTCTCGCTGTCTCCAGCCCCCAGGGGCGGTTCAGCGGGGGAGCGGCCCTGCTCGACGGGCATACCCTGCTCGCCGCGGAAGCTCACGGCAAGCACCTGTTCCTGCACTTCGGCAACTCGCTGGTGCTCCACGTCCACCTCGGCCTCTACGGCGCCTGGAGCTTCGGCGGCGACAGTACCTTCACGGGCGCCTCCAGCATCGGGGCCCCGCGGCGGGTAGGGGAACGGGAAGCCTTCGCTGACGGGGACGACGACGGCGGCGCGCCTTACGCAGGTCCGCCGGCGCCCGTGGGGGCCGTGCGGGTCAGGCTCGCCGGCAGCCATGGCTGGGCCGATCTTCGCGGGGCCACCACCTGCGAGACCATCACTGCCGCGGAGGCGGACGCAGTACTGGCCCGGCTGGGGCCGGATCCCCTGCGTAACCTCCGCGGCGACGCCGGCCGGTTCGCCGCCAATGTCAGGTCGCGCAAGGCCCCGCTGGCCGCGCTGCTCATGGACCAGAAGGTGATTGCCGGCGTCGGTAACGTCTACCGCGCGGAAGTGTTGTTCCGCCGTCGGCTTGATCCGTTGTTGCCCGGGACCGCCCTGGTGGACGGCGATGCCCGCAGGCTGTGGCGCGACATCGTCGCCGTCATGACCGACGGCGTCGCTGACGGACGGATCATCACCACCCCGCCGAAATACTGGACCCTCGATGGCACCACGGCGGCCAAGGCAGCCGCGGCAGGGACGCCTGTGCCGCCCAAAAGCGCGCACTTCCCGCACCGCGATGATGTTCATTTCGTCTACAAGCGGCACGGGCTGCCCTGCCGGGTGTGCCGCACCATCGTGCTCATCGCGGACTTGGCAGGCCGGAACCTTTACTGGTGTCCCTACTGCCAGCAGCCGCAGGCATAGGACCGCCCAATACGAAAAAAGCCCCTCAAGTTGAGGGGCTTTTTCGTGTTCCTGATCTTTTGTGGAGGGGACGACGGGAATCGAACCCGCGTAATCAGTTTGGAAGACTGAGGCTTTACCATTAAGCTACGTCCCCGAAGGAAGATCCGTTTTTCGCGGAAACTCCGGGCTGGCTGTTGAAGCCGGATACAACTAAACCTAATCCATGGCCTACGTGTCAAATGTGCAATCGCGACGCGTATCACCGTAGACTTGCCTGTGCACTTACGGGGTGTAGCTCAGCTTGGCTAGAGCGCCTGCTTTGGGAGCAGGAAGTCGCAGGTTCAAATCCTGTCACCCCGACTCTGCGGCCAGGACCAGTAGGCCTGGACACAAACTGCGTTTGCAGAAACCCATCCCACAACCCAGGAGTACTTAGACCGTGAAGAGTGCTGTCGAGAATCTCACCCCCACGCGGGTCAAGCTCAATGTTGAGGTCCCCTTTGAGGAACTGAAGCCCAGCATCGACTCGGCCTACAAGACTGTTGCCTCGCAGATCCAGGTCCCAGGTTTCCGCAAGGGCAAGGTTCCCGCCAAGCTCATCGACCAGCGCGTCGGCCGCGGCTACGTCCTGGAGACGGCCATCAACGACGGCCTCAACGGCTGGTACCAGGCTGCCGTGCAGGAATCCGGCATCCGCCCGCTGAGCCGTCCCGAGGTGGAAATCACCGAGGTGCCCGATCCCTCCGCAACCGACGGCGGCCTGAAGTTCGCCGCCGAGGTGGACGTCCGCCCCGAAATCGAACTCCCGGACTACTCCGGCATCGAGGTCCAGGTCGCGGCTGCGGAATCCTCCGACGCTGACGTGGACAAGGCACTGGACGAACTGCGCGGCCGCTTCGGCACGCTGAAGTCCGTTGACCGTCCCGCAGCCGACGGCGACTTCCTCACCATCGACATCACCGCCACGATCGACGGCGAAGAAGTTGACTCCGCTGCCGGCCTGTCCTACCAGGTTGGCGCCGGCACCATGCTCGAGGGCATGGACGAGGCCGTGACCGGCCTCAGCGCCGACGAAGACGCGATCTTCGACACCACCCTGGTGGGCGGCGACCACGCCGGCGAAGCAGCCCAGGTCAAGGTTGTGGTGAAGGCCGTCAAGGAACGCGAACTGCCCGAGGCGAACGATGACTTCGCCCAGCTCGCCTCCGAATTCGACACCCTCGCCGAACTCCGTGAGGACCTGGCCAAGCAGGCCTCGGAATCCAAGATCGTGGAGCAGGGCGTGGAGGCCAGGGACAAGGTCCTGGACAAGCTGGTGGAACTGGTCGAGGTTCCCGTTCCCGACTCGGTCGTCGAAGAGCAGCTCGAAGCCCACTTCCAGGAGGGCAACGGCCACGGCGAGGGCGAGCACGACACCGAGGAGCACCGCGAAGAGGTCCGCGCCAACACGGCCCGTGCCTTCCAGAACGAGATCATCCTTGACGCCATCGCGGAAAAGGAAGAAGTCAACGTCAGCCAGAGCGAGCTGATCGACTACATCGTCACCACCGCCAGCCAGTACGGCATGGACCCCAACCAGTTCGCCCAGATCATCGATCAGAGCGGCCAGGTCCCCATGATGGTTTCCGAGGTCCGCCGCCGCAAGGCACTGGCCGTCGTCCTGGGCCAGGCCGCAGTGACCGACACCGAGGGCAACGCTGTCGACCTGAGCGACTTCGTCCGCCCCGCCGGTGAGGAAGCACCCGCCGCGGAGGCAGTCGACGCTGACGCAACCGAAGCTCCCGAAGCCGAAGTTGTCGACGCTGAGGACACCACGGCAGACGCCAAGGCCTAGTCCCAACTGACCCGCAGCAACGGCCCCTGAATCCTTCCGATCCGGGGGCCGTTCGCGTTGGACCCGAAACAGAACTCCGCCGATTCGGCGATCGTGCGCCGTCAGCGAACAGCCCTCAGTGCGCGAACAAAACACCGGTGAAACCGGTTAGTGTCCAAGTAGTGATTTTCAGTGATGTCACCGTCACCAGTGAGAGGTAAGTAAACATGTCACAGCACTCAGAGGCCCCCCGGATGGCGACCGTCGATCCTGCAGCCCAGGACAACTACATTTACAACCGCCTTCTCAAGGAGCGGATCATCTGGCTGGGCTCGGAGGTGCGTGATGACAACGCCAACGCGATCTGCTCGCAGCTGCTCCTGCTCTCGGCCGAGAACCCGGAAAAGGACATCTACCTCTACATCAACTCACCCGGCGGCTCCGTCACCGCAGGCATGGCCATCTACGACACCATGCAGTTCATCCCCAACGACGTCGTAACCGTCGCCACCGGGCTCGCAGCGTCCATGGGACAGTTCCTGCTCTCGTCGGGCACCAAGGGCAAGCGGTACGCTACCCCCAACGCCCGTGTGCTGATGCACCAGCCTTCCGGCGGCATCGGCGGCACCGCGTCCGACATCAAGATCCAGGCCGAACTGATCCTGCACATGAAGAAGGTCATGGCGGAACTGACCGCAGACCAGACCGGCCAGACCGTCGAAACCATCCTCAAGGACAACGACCGCGACAAGTGGTTCACCGCCGCGGAGGCCCTCGAATACGGCTTCTTCGACAAGATTGCCGCGCACGCCGGCTCCGTGGCAGGCGGCGGCGGAACGTCCAACGATTCCTCCGGCGAATCAGCCTCCCAGAGCTAACCGGCATCCAGAACCCCTTCGATCAGGAGCAAACACAATGAACTACAACTTCGGGTGGTCAGCCGGCAATCTTCCGTCCAGCCGCTACGTCCTGCCGCAGTTCGAGGAACGCACCCCCTACGGCTTCAAGCGCCAGGATCCGTACACCAAGCTCTTCGAGGACCGCATCATCTTCCTCGGCGTTCAGGTGGACGACGCTTCCGCTGACGACATCATGGCCCAGCTGCTGGTCCTTGAGTCCACGGATCCGGACCGCGACATCACCCTTTACATCAACTCGCCCGGCGGCTCATTCACGGCCATGACGGCGATCTACGACACCATGCAGTACATCCGCCCCGAGATCCAGACAGTCTGTTTGGGCCAGGCCGCCAGCGCGGCTGCCGTCCTGCTGGCGGCCGGTACCCCCGGCAAGCGGCTGGCACTGCCGAACGCACGCGTCCTGATCCACCAGCCTGCACTGTCCGGCGGCCAGGGCGGACAGGCCTCAGACCTGGAGATCCAGGCTGCAGAGGTCATGCGCATGCGCTCCTGGCTGGAGGACACCCTGGCCCAGCACTCCGGCCGGACGTCCGAGCAGGTCAACAACGACATCGAGCGCGACAAGATCCTCACCGCCGACGAGGCCCAGGCATACGGCCTCATCGACCAGGTGCTTGATTCACGCAAGATCAAGCCCCAGGCGATCACGAGGTAGCAGTACGGAAAGCCGGTGCGGCCCAGTTCATTTGGCCGCACCGGCCTTTTCTTTCCACCCTTGGGGACGAATGTGACCTAGAGTGGATGGTGTCACGAACCGGTCCATGCTGGCCCGGGAAAGATTTCAGCAATGGTGCAGGGCTGCCTGGCAGCAGGATACTAAGGGGTTCACATATGGCTCGGATTGGCGAGAGCACGGATCTGCTGAAGTGCTCTTTCTGTGGAAAGAGCCAGAAGCAGGTGCGCAAGCTCATTGCCGGGCCCGGTGTCTACATCTGCGATGAATGCATCGAGTTGTGCAACGAAATCATCGAAGAGGAGCTCGCGGAAGTGGCGGACCTCGGCAGCTTCGAACTGCCCAAGCCGCGTGAGATCTTCGACTTCCTGCAGGAATATGTCATTGGCCAGGAACCCGCGAAGCGTTCGCTCGCCGTCGCGGTTTACAACCACTACAAACGCATCCAGGCGGGTCACGCGCCCAAGTCCGGGAACCTTGGGGACGGGGGACATCACGACGACGTTGAAATCGCCAAGTCGAACATCCTCCTCATCGGCCCCACCGGTTGCGGCAAGACCTACCTCGCCCAGACGCTGGCCAGGCGCCTGAACGTTCCGTTCGCAGTCGCGGACGCCACGGCCCTGACAGAGGCCGGGTATGTGGGCGAGGACGTGGAGAACATCCTCCTCAAGCTCATCCAGGCCGCGGACTACGACGTCAAGAAGGCCGAACAGGGCATCATCTACATCGACGAGATCGACAAGATCTCCCGCAAGAGCGAGAACCCCTCCATCACCCGTGACGTATCCGGCGAGGGAGTGCAGCAGGCCCTGTTGAAGATCCTGGAAGGAACAGTCGCCTCGGTCCCGCCTCAGGGTGGCCGGAAGCACCCGCACCAGGAATTCATCCAGATCGACACCACGAATGTCCTGTTCATCGTGGCCGGCGCCTTCGCAGGCCTGGAGGAAATCATCGGCTCCCGCTCGGGCCGCAAGGGCATCGGCTTCGGCGCCCCGCTCAACGAAGCCAGCAAGAAGGTGGACTCCTACGGCGAGGTCATGCCGGAAGACCTGCTGAAGTTTGGCCTGATCCCCGAGTTCATCGGCAGGCTCCCGGTGATCACCACTGTGTCCAACCTGGACCGCGAGGCGCTGATCCAGATCCTCTCCACCCCCAAGAACGCGTTGGTGAAGCAGTACCAGAAGATGTTCCAGATCGACGGCGTGGAGTTGGTGTTTGATGACGCCGCCCTGGACGCCATCGCCGACCAGGCCCTGGAACGCGGCACCGGTGCCCGTGGCCTCCGCGCCATCCTGGAAGAGGTGCTGCTCCCGGTGATGTTCGATCTTCCAAGCCGTGAGGATGTTGCCAGCGTGGTTATCACCGAGGACGTGGTCCTGCGCGGCGCCGAACCAACCATGATTCCGCACGTGGCTAAACGCCGTAAATCTGCCTGACCGAGAGGACCCTGTGACTGCAGCTGCAAAGAACAAAGCCGATTTCTGGTTCGACCCCCTGTGCCCGTTTGCATGGGTCACGTCCCGTTGGATCGGCGAGGTGGAGGCCGTCCGGGACATCGATACGGAGTGGCACATCATGAGCCTTGCCGTCCTGAATGAAGGCCGTGACCTGGAGCCCGGCTACCGCGAGTCCATGGACAACGCCTGGGGCATGGTCCGCGTGATCATCGCGGCCCGGGAAGAGCACGGCCCCCAGTTCATCAAGCCGCTTTACGACGCCATGGGCACGCTGATCCATCACCAGGGTGAAAAAGACCGGGCTGAGGTCATCAGCAAGGCCCTCGCCGAGTGCGGCCTCCCCGCCTCCCTGGCCCAGGCCGCCACCACCGACGCCTACGACCAGCAGCTCCGGGCCAGCCACGAGGAAGGCATCTCGCTCGTGGGCCAGGACGTCGGAACGCCAGTGGTCGCCTTCAATGGGACCGCATTCTTCGGGCCTGTCCTGACCCGCATTCCGCGCGGCGAGGAGGCTGGCAGGATCTGGGACGCCACCACGGCGATCGCCGCCTACCCGCACTTCTTCGAGTTGAAGCGCAGCCGCACGGAGAGCCCGGAATTCGACTAAGCGCCGGGCCGCCGGCACCGGAATGACCCTGCAAAGGGCCCCGGGGAAACTACCGATATGTAGTTTCCCCGGGGCCCTTGCACGTGAACGGGTGCGGGAGAACAATGGTTCTTACCACTTCGAAAGAAGGGGACGCAGGAACCAAAGATTCAGTGATATGCAAGTCGACGCAGCCATTGGCAAAGTTGAGTGCAAGCTACCAGTGACGGGGTAGTAAGACCTGAATATCAGCGGATTCTGCCAGACCATCAGCGCACGTCACCGGATGGCCGAAAAAGTCGAAGCCCCACCAACGGCAACACGCTGATGGGGCTTCCCCTTTGCCCTGAATCAGGGCCGCCCCGAAACGGGCCGGCTTTTAGGCCTTGGCGGGTTCGTCGCTCTGCGCGAGGGCAACGTCAGTGACAGCGAGCTCGCCCTCTCCCACCACCAAAGTGATATCGCGGGCGTTGGATGCCGCCTTCAAATCGGCCAGTCCTGCCTGCAGTTGGGCCGAGAGGGCCTCCGGGGCGGTGATCGTTGCTGACAGCACCTCGGTGCGTTGCTTGACCTTCGCCTCGGACTTGGCCTTCCGGACGCCGCTGAGGGCCACGCCGACGGTCGCCAGCATGGTGGTGTCCCCGCCGGGGATCTCCAGCGCGGCCGGCCATTCGGCGCGGTGCACGGACCCGTTGCGCCACCAGCTCCAGACTTCCTCCGTGGCGAAGGGCAGGAACGGGGCGAAAAGCCGAAGCAGGGTGTCCAGGGTGGTGGCCAGCGCAGCCAGCACGGAGGCCTGCTCAGCTTCACCGGCCGCCCCGTAGGCGCGGTCCTTGATCAGTTCCACATAGTTGTCCGTGAACTGCCAGAAGAATGACTCCGTGAGCTGCAGCGCGCGGGCGTAGTCATAGTTGTCGAACGCCTTGGTGGACTGCACCACGACGTCGGCCAGCTGGGCCAGCAGCGCACGGTCCAAGGGGTTTGTCAGGACGCTGAGGTCACCTGTGAGGACGGAGTCCTCGGTGGCGCCAAGGTTCAGCACGAACTTGGAGGCATTCAGCAGCTTGATGGCGAGGCGGCGGCCGATCTTCATCTGCGCGATCTCATAGGCGGTGTCCGCGCCGAGCCGCGCCGAGGCAGCCCAGTAGCGGACGGCGTCCGCGCCATACTCATTCAGGACGTCCGTGGGGACCACCACGTTGCCCTTGGACTTGGACATCTTCTTCCGGTCCGGATCCAGGATCCAGCCGGAGATGGCCGCGTGCTTCCACGGAGCGCAATCCTGGAGGGCATCGGCGCGGACCACCGAGGAGAACAGCCAGGTGCGGATGATGTCGTGGCCCTGGGGGCGGAGGTCAAACGGGTACACCTTGCCGAACAGGTCCTCGTCCCGGCTCCAGCCACCCACGATCTGCGGGGTGAGGGAGGATGTGGCCCACGTGTCCAGGACGTCGGCGTCGCCCGTGAAGCCGTTGGGCTGGTCGCGCTGCGCCTCGTCGAAGCCAGGGGCGGCGTCCGCCGCGGGGTCCACGGGAAGCATCGCGTCGGAGGGCAGGACGGGGTTGTCGTAATCCGGGTTGCCCTGGGCATCGAGCGGGTACCAGACGGGGATGGGCACACCGAAGAACCGCTGGCGCGAGACCAGCCAGTCACCGTTAAGGCCGGAGATCCAGTTCTCGTAGCGGGAGCGCATGAAGGACGGGTGGAAGTCGATCTCCCTGCCGCGTCCGATGAGGCGTTCGCGGCGGTCCTCGTCGCGGCCGCCGTTGCGGATGTACCACTGGCGGGACGTCACCACCTCGAGGGGCTTGTCGCCCTTTTCGAAGAAGTTCACCGGGTGGGTGATCTTCTTGGGTTCGCCATCGAGCAGCCCGGCTTCCTTAAGCAGTTCCACCACGGCTTCCTTGGCCGAGAAGGCGGTCTTGCCGGCGATCGCGGCGTACGCCTCCTTGCCGGCCTCACTGGTGATCCACTCCGGGGTTTCGGCAATGATGCGGCCGTCGCGGCCCATGATGGCACGCGTGGGAAGCTGCAGTTCGCGCCACCACGTGACGTCCGTCAGGTCACCGAAAGTACACACCATGGCGATGCCCGAGCCCTTGTCCGCCTTAGCCAGCGGGTGGGCCTTGACCTCAAGCTCGACGTCGAACAGCGGGGACTTGACGGTCTTGCCGAACAGCGGCTGGTACCGCTCGTCGTCGGGGTTGGCCACCAGCGCTGCGCAGGCGGCCAGCAGCTCGGGGCGGGTGGTCTCGATGAAGATCCTGTCGCCGTCTTCCGTGAAGAAGGGGTAGCGGTAGTAGGCGCCCGGAACTTCGCGGTCCTCGAGCTCAGCCTGCGCAACGGCCGTGCGGAACGTGACGTCCCACAGCGTGGGCGCCTCGGCCATGTAGGCGTCCCCGGCGGCCAGGTTGGCCAGGAAGGCGCGTTGCGAGACCGCGCGGGAGGTGTCGTCGATGGTGCGGTAGGTCAGGTCCCAGTCAACTGACAGGCCCAGGGTCTGGAACAGGTTCTCGAAGACCTTCTCGTCCTCGACAGCCAGTTCCTCGCAGAGCTCAATGAAGTTCTGCCGCGAGACGACGTCGAAATCGCGCTGGTTCTTGGCTGGCTGCGCGGGCGGCCGGTAGCCGGCGTTGTACGGGATGGCCGGGTCGCAGCGGACGCCGTAGTAGTTCTGGACGCGGCGTTCCGTGGGCAACCCGTTGTCATCCCAGCCCATGGGGTAGAAGACGTTTTTTCCGGTCATGCGCATGTAGCGCGCCTGGACGTCAGTCTGGGTGAAGGAGAACATGTGCCCCACATGCAGGGATCCCGACGCGGTGGGCGGGGGAGTGTCGATCGAGTAGACCTGCTCCCGGGTGGTGTCGGGGTTGAACTTGTAGGTTCCTTCGGCCAGCCAGCGCTGGGTGAGCGCAGTTTCGAGGCCCTCGAGGGCCGGCTTGTCCGGAACGTTGATGGGGGCGGTGGTGGGCGTGTCTGTACCCTGCGTGTCTTCAGCCATTGGGCAATTCTTTCATGCCGGCTTCCATCCCACCCAACCCGTCCAGGCCCGTCAGGCGCCAACAGGGGTAGCATGCGGCCTATGGGGCAGTTGCAGGGAACCTTTGGCGTGAAGCGCATCTACGATCCACCAGCGGACGACGACGGCTGCCGGGTGCTGGTGGACCGGCTTTGGCCGCGGGGGATGCCCAAGGAACAAGCGGGGATCGACCTCTGGCTCAGGGACGTAGCCCCCTCCGCTGAGCTGCGCAAGGAGTTCAACCACCGTCCCGAGCGGTTTGCGGAATTCAGCGAACGCTACCGGCTCGAACTGGACTCCAACCCGGCCGTGGAGACGCTGCTGGAACTGGCCGGCGCACGCCCGCGGATCACCCTCCTGTACGCGGCCCGCAACACAGAAGCCAATAACGCGCGTGTCCTGCTTGATTACCTCCGCGGACGTCCTGCCGGCTGAGCCCGTTAGGGTGGTGCCATGACTGAGGACTTGCAGAACAAAGCAGCACTGGTGACCGGCGCGAGCAGCGGAATCGGGGAGGCAGCGGTCCGCGCCCTGCGCGCCGACGGATGGACGGTCTTCGCCGTGGCACGCCGCGCCGAACGCCTGGCCGCCTTGGAAGGCGAGACGGGCGCCGTCGCGATCCCTGCCGACATTGCAGAGGACGACGACGTGTCCCGGCTCCTCGCGAAGGTCACCGAGGCGGGCGGCATCGACACGCTGGTCAACATCGCCGGTGGTGCCCGCGGCGCCGACAAGGTGGGTGATGCCAGCACAGCTGACTGGGAGTGGATGTACCGCGTCAACGTCCTGGGTACCATGAAGCTCACGCGCGCGTTCCTGCCGATGCTGCGTGCCACCGGCCAGGGAACGGTGCTGAACCTGACCTCCACCGCGGGCCTTGACGCCTACGAGGGCGGCGGTGGCTACAACGCCGCCAAGTTCGGCCAGCACGCCCTGACCAACGCGCTCCGCCTTGAGGAGGCCGAACACAACGTCCGCGTCATTGAAGTGGCGCCGGGACTGGTGCAGACCGAAGAGTTCGCGCTCAACCGCCTGGGGGACGCCCAGGCCGCCGGCAAGGTATACCAGGGCGTCGAGAAGCCGTTGACCGCTGAGGACGTGGCCGACGTGGTCCGCTACGCCGTCAGTGTCCCGCACCACGTCAACCTGGACCAGATCGTTATTCGGCCGGTGGCGCAGGCCGCTACCCACAAGCTGATCCGGAAGGGCTGAGCCGACCCGGAAAAGCTAGGGAACCTGGATGGTCAGGGTGGCGACCACCGCTGCGTGGTCGGTCCGCTCAACGCGGTGGACCGAATACCCGGAACCCGTGATGTCCGGGCTGGTCACCAAGTGGTCCAGCGCAATCCCCGGCAGGCGGTAGCCCCGCATCGGCCAGGTGGGCACCAGCCTGCTGCCCAGGGAGGCGGCCACGTCCACCATCGTCCGGCTGCCCCCTGTTCCGGCCAGCAGCGCCCGGAATTCCCGGTGGTCGTAGGTCGCGTTGAAGTCCCCGGCCAGCAGCAGGGGACCGGAGCCGTTGTCGGCCCTGGCCACGGTAGCCAGGTCCTTACGCCATTGATCGAGGCCATCGCCCACCGGTGCCAGGGCATGGACCGCCACTACCCGAAGGCTGCTGCCACTGCCATCTCCGAGGTCGAGCCTGGCCACAGGCATGGTGAACTGGGTGTTAGGGAGTACCCCGGTCTCCGCCAGGTTGTACGAGGAGTAGATCGCTGTGCCGCCGGCGCCATCCCTGGCGTGCGCAACCCGGTGCGGAAACAGTCCGTCCAGCCCTGCCGCCGTAAGCTTCCGGGCCAGTTCGGGCGTGTACTCCTCAACGGCCAGCAGGTCCACCCGTTCTTCACGGACCAGGGCCACGATGCCGGCGGCGTCCGCGCCGCCCAACTCCGCGTTGATGCTCATGGCAACCAGGGACACCCGCGGGCCGGCAACCTCGGCAGCAGGTTCCCGGACATCCACCGGGAAAAGCCAGAACGCCTGGCAGGCCAGCAAGGAAACGGCCGCCATCTGCTGCCACCGCCTCCGGCCCAGGAATGCCACAAGCAAGGCTGCGGCCGCCGGTGCTGCGACCCACGGTGTGAACGCCACGAGCTGGACCCCCAGCAGGGGCCAATTGGCAGGAACAGCGCGAATGACTGACACCGCTGCGACCGGGATGGCAAGCGGAATAAACAACCACCTGCAGGCCGCGGCCGCACGCCTCCGCCAAGCGGGGTGACCGGAAGCTGTCATGAGGCGAGTCTAGGCAATCGGGCAATCCTCGTCAGTACCTGGGCCAGACTGGCGTAGGCGGTAGGAGCGGATGATCAGGAGGGGACGGCCAGGGTGGCTACGACGGCCGCATGGTCCGTTTGCGGAAAACCAACGGTGTTGAAGGCGAGTACGCTGATCCCCGGGCTGACGAGGATGTGGTCGATTGCGGTGAACGGAGGCACGGGGGCGTTGGTCGGCCACGTGGGCTCAAGCCCCTTCCCGACGGACTGCGCCGCGTCCGAAAGCCCCGTCGCGAGGAGGTTCCGGAACTCAGCGTGGTCCTCGCCGGCATTGAAGTCGCCCAGCAGGACGGCGTGCCCGGCGGGAAGCCCATGCTGCAGGCCTGCCAGCTGGTTTATTTCGGAGCGCCAGACAGGCGTACGCCCGGGACGGGGAGAATCTATGTGGGCAGAAGTCAGCTGGATACCTCCACCTGTGCCGGGGAGGACGGCAATGGCCCTGGTCTGATAGAAGGACGTGCCGGGAACACGTGGCATTGGTTGTAAGGGGTAACGGGAGAAGATCGCATTACCCGTGCCTGCCCCGTCCACGTCGACGCTCCGGTAAGGGAAGTCCGCGTTTATGCGTGCTGCTTCCAGGCCCTCCAGGCCTGCAGGTGCCAGCTCAGGAAGGGCCAGGATGTCCACATCCCACTGTTTGGTTTTTGCCAGCAGGATGGCGGCGTCGACGCCCGAGGCGCCGACATTGAGTGCCATGACGGTTACCTGCCTTTCCACAGTATGGGTGCCGGCTACAGCAGCGGCACCCGGTGCTGCGGGGAGTGGACGCGCTGTTCCGGATACCGGGATGAGGCGCGGGGCCACCAATACCAGCTGGCCCAGCAGGACTCCGGTTGCGAGGGCCGCGAGGCCGGTCCGGGCAGGGCGTGGTTCCAGGCAGACGGCGGCCACTGCCGCCGCCAGCGCTGCCACGCTGGGTACCAGGCTGGCGGGAAAGAAGGACAGCAGCTGAACCCAGGGGGTGCCAAAGCCTCCTGCCCACAGGCGCACGGCGGTAAGTGCCGCACCAGGTAGCCAAAGCAGTGCAGCAACGGACCAGAATGCCCACGAGCCGGCGCGGCGCAGCCGCCAGACCCGCCCGTGGGCTGCGGAAGCGGGGGTCCCGTGCATCTGCCCATTATTGGACCCAGGAGTCGTGGGTGGTACGGGGATACTCCCTAATCCGGTCTACCGCCATACAGGGTGGAGTACCGCCGTCGGTGCCCCGGCCGCGAATGGCAATGGACGCCGCGGCAATAGTAGACTTGTCAGTGGCTTTGACCCGGCAATCACCGGTGAGCTTCCGGAAGAACGCGCGGCTGTGCATCGCAAGGCGGGCCGCGTCAGTAGAACCGGACGGGTAAGCC
Source organism: Arthrobacter liuii (assembly GCF_014639275.1). Taxonomy (GTDB): domain Bacteria; phylum Actinomycetota; class Actinomycetes; order Actinomycetales; family Micrococcaceae; genus Arthrobacter; species Arthrobacter liuii. Next base: position 54,404 of record NZ_BMFW01000018.1, read on the forward strand.
CGTCATAGCAGTAATGAGAGGCCGGGGCAGCGGGCGTTCCAACGGAACCCGCGGCGCCGGTAAGTGAGGTGGTACCGCGGTGGGCGTGCAGTCTTCGGGACGGCACGGCAGCCGTCCTCGCATCCTGAACGGAATGTCCGGCCCGCGCCGGGGGTTTCACCGCGCTCAACCCAGGATGTCGAAAATGACGTTTTACCCCAAGGCCTCAGCCTCCAGTACCTCTCCCAACGCCAGCGCCGGTGTATCCGCCTCCGTGAAGTTTCCGGAGATCGAAGAGCGGATCCTGAAGTACTGGGACCAGGACGGCACCTTCCAGGCCAGCATCGACCAGCGCAGCGCCGACGCTCCCGGCGGCGAGCCGGGCAGCAACGAATTCGTGTTCTATGACGGCCCGCCCTTCGCCAACGGCCTGCCGCACTACGGCCACCTCCTCACCGGCTACGCCAAGGACCTCGTGGGCCGCTACCAGACCCAGCGCGGCAAGCGCGTGGAACGCCGTTTCGGCTGGGACACCCACGGCCTGCCCGCCGAGCTTGAGGCCATGAAGCAGCTGGGGATGACGGACAAGACCCAGATCGAAGCCATGGGCATCGACAAGTTCAATGACGCCTGCCGCGCCTCCGTGATGAAGTACGCCGACGAATGGCGCAGCTACGTCACCCGCCAGGCCCGCTGGGTGGACTTCGACAACGACTACAAGACGCTCAACGTCGAGTACATGGAGTCGGTCCTCTGGGCGTTCAAACAGCTGCACGACAAGGGCCTGACGTACAACGGCTACCGGGTCCTCCCGTACTGCTGGAAGGACGAGACGCCGCTGTCCAACCATGAGCTGCGCATGGACGACGACGTCTACAAAAACCGCCAGGACCAGACCGTCACCGTCACGTTCCCCATCCTCGCAGGGGAGTCGGAGCTGTCCAGGGAGCTTGCAGGCGTGCAGGCGCTTGCCTGGACCACCACCCCCTGGACGCTGCCCACGAACGCTGCGCTCGCCGTCGGGCCTTCCATCACCTACGCCGTGCTGCCCGCTGGACCCAACGGCATCAAGGCGGCTTCCGCGGACGCACCGGTCACGGGCAGCTTCCTGCTCGCGGCGGACCTGCTGGGCAGCTACGCCAAGGACCTCGGCTACGACAGCTTCGAGGATGCGGAAGCGGCCGTCGTGTCCACCCACACCGGGGCCGAACTGGAGGGGCTGGAGTACCAGCGGCTCTGGGACGACTTCGCCGACAACGAGAAGTACGGCATGGAGAACGCCTGGCGTTTCGTCGTTGCCGACTACGTGACCACCACGGACGGAACCGGCATCGTCCACCAGGCTCCCGCCTACGGCGAAGACGACCAGAAGGTTTGCGAAGAGGCAGGCATCCCGGTGGTGCTCTCCGTTGACGAGGGCGCAAAGTTCCTGCCCTTGTTCAAGCACGGCGCCCTCCACGACATCGCGGGCCTGCAGGTCTTCGAGGCCAACAAGCCCATCACCCAGGTGCTCCGTGCGCAGGGAAGGCTGGTTCGGCAGGCCAGCTACGAGCACAGCTACCCGCACTGCTGGCGCTGCCGCAACCCCCTGATCTACCGCGCAGTGTCCTCCTGGTACGTCGAGGTCACCAAGTTCAAGGACCGGATGTCCGAACTGAACCAGGAGATCAACTGGATCCCCGGCAACGTCAAGGACGGCCAGTTCGGCAAGTGGCTGGAAAACGCCCGCGACTGGTCCATCAGCCGCAACCGCTACTGGGGCAGCCCCATCCCCGTTTGGCAGTCCAGTGACCCCGAGTACCCCCGCACCGACGTCTACGGCTCCCTGGCGGAAATCGAAGCCGACTTTGGCCGGCTGCCGCTGAACAAAGACGGACAGGTGGACCTGCACCGCCCGTTCATCGACGAGCTCACCCGGCCCAACCCGGACGACCCCCGCACGCCCGAGGAGGGCCAGTCCGTGATGCGCCGCGTCGAGGACGTCCTGGACGTCTGGTTCGACTCCGGGTCGATGCCCTACGGCCAGGTGCACTACCCGTTCCAGAACGAGGCGTGGTTCAACACCCACAACCCGGCTGACTTCATCGTGGAGTACATCGGCCAGACCCGCGGCTGGTTCTACATGCTGCACATCCTGTCGACGGCGCTGTTCGACCGGCCCGCCTTCAGGAACGTCATCAGCCACGGCATCGTGCTGGGCTCCGACGGCCAGAAGATGTCCAAGAGCCTTCGCAACTACCCGGACGTGTCCGAGGTCCTGGACCGTGACGGTTCCGACGCGATGCGCTGGTTCCTCATGTCCAGCCCCATCCTCCGCGGCGGCAACCTGATCGTCACCGAACAGGGCATCCGCGACGGCGTCCGCCAGGTCATCCTGCCGCTCTGGAACGTGTACAGCTTCTTCACCCTGTACACGAACGCGGCGAACGGCGGCACCGGCTACGAGGCGAAACTGCGCTACGAGGGCTACAACGACACGCTGGACCAGTACCTGCTGGCCAACACCGGCGACCTGGTCCGCAGCATGACCGCGCAGCTGGACACCTATGACATCTCCGGGGCCTGCGACTCGCTCCGCAGCTACCTGGACATGATCACCAACTGGTACGTCCGCCGCAGCCGCCAGCGGTTCTTCGGCGAGGACCATGACGCCTTCGACGCGCTGTTCACCGCGCTTGAGACCGTCACCCGTGCCGCGGCGTCGCTGCTGCCGCTGGTTTCGGAGGAGATCTGGCGCGGCCTGACCGGCGGCCGGTCCGTGCACCTTGCCGACTGGCCCGACGCCGACCTCTTCCCCGCGGATCCGTCCCTGGTGGAGGCCATGGACCGGGTCCAGCAGATCTGCTCCACCGGTTCCTCGCTCCGCAAAGCAGCGAACCTGCGGGTCCGCCTGCCGCTGCAGGAACTCACCGTGGTGGCACCCGGGGCGGACGCGCTGGAAGGTTTTGCCGCCGTCGTCGCCGATGAACTCAACCTCCGTTCCGTCCGCCTGCTGGATGCCGCCACCGCATCGCCGGAAGAGTTCGGCATCCAGCAGAAACTGGTGGTCAACGCCCGCGCCGCGGGCCCGCGCCTGGGCAAGAACGTCCAGGTTGCCATCAAGGGGTCCAAGTCCGGCGACTGGTCGGTGGACGACGACGGTGTGGTCACCGCCGGGGGGCTCCAGCTGGAGCCCCAGGAGTACACCTTGGAAACGGTGGTGGCGGAGTCCGACGGCGGCTCGGCAGCTGTTGCGGTGCTGCCCGGCGGCGGGTTCGTGGTCCTGAACACCGAGGTCACCCCGGAGCTGGAGGCCGAAGGCCTGGCACGCGACATGGTCCGCGCCATCCAGCAGGCCCGGAAGGACGCCGGACTGAACGTGAGCGACCGGATCCGGACCACCGTCACGGCCGCGCAGAACGTGGTTGACGCGCTGCTGGCCAACGCTGAACTGGTGAAGGGCGAGACGCTGACGGTTGACCTGGCCGCAGAGCCGGCAGATGTAGTCGAACCCGCCGTCGCGGTTGAAAAAGTGGAGGCCTAGGACATGACCGACGAATTCTCCGTGGAAAGCGTCTATGCAGAATTGCTGGGGCGGGCGCCGGAAAACAAGATGGAGCCCCGGCTCGCTCCGCTGTTCCGGGCCATGGACGTGCTCGGCGAGCCCAACAAGGCGTTCCCGATCATCCACGTGACCGGAACCAACGGCAAGACCTCCACCTCCCGGATGATCGAATCCGTGCTCCGCGCCCACGGCCTGAGCACGGGGCGCTACACCAGCCCGCACCTGTCCAAAGTCACGGAGCGGATCAGCATTGACGGGCACCCTGTTTCCGACGAGACGTTTGTCCGGATCTGGGACGAAATCCGGCCGTACCTGCAGATTGTTGACTCCGAACTGGAAGCTGAGGGCCAGCCGCGGCTGACCTACTTCGAGTGCCTCACGATCCTGGGCTTCGCCATCTTCGCCGACCAGCCCGTCAACGTGGCCGTCATCGAAGTGGGCCTGGGCGGGATCACCGACGCCACCAACGTGGGTGACGGCCAGGTCTCGGTGGTGACGCCGATCTCCTTGGACCACACGGACCTGCTGGGCGACACCACCGAGGAAATTGCCTACGAAAAGGCAGGCATCATCAAGCCCGGCGGCTTCCTGGTCAGCGCAGCCCAGCCCCTCGACGCGGCGCAGGTGCTGCTGGAGAAGGCCAAGGAAGTGGGCGTGCCGTTCCGCTTCGAGGGGGTGGAGTTCGGCGTCGAGTCACGGACGGTGGCCGTCGGCGGGCAGATGGTCACCATCCAGGGCATCGCCGGCCGCTACCCCGACCTGATGGTGCCCCTGCACGGGGCCCACCAGGCGCAGAACGCCGCCGTTGCGGTGGCCGCCCTGGAGGCGTTCTTTGGCGGGGAAAAGGAACTCGACTTCGAAGTCCTGCAGGAGGGCTTCGCGGCCGTCACGTCGCCCGGCCGCCTGGAGGTGGTGCGGACAGCGCCAACCATCATCGTTGACGCCGCCCACAACCCTGACGGCATCAAGGCCTCCGCCGCCGCGCTGCAGGAAGCGTTCACCTTTACCCGGCTGGTTCCCGTGGTGGGCGTACTCAAGGAAAAGGACGCTGAAGAGATCCTGCGCGAGCTCAAGGAATCCCTGGGGGCGGTGGCGGAGGAATACTGCTTCACCCAGTCCAACTCGCCGCGCGCCGTCCCGGCAGCCGAACTGGCCGAGCTGGCGATTGACCTGGGATTTGGCGAGGACAACGTCCACATCGCCGAGAAACTGGACGACGCGCTGGAATGGGCCGTTGAACGCGCCGAAGCCAATGACGACCTCTCCGGCGGCGTGCTGGTCACCGGCTCCATCACGCTGGTGGCCGAAGCACGGATCCTGCTCGGAAAAACGGAGGCATAACCATGGCGCGATTGACTAAAGCCCAGCGCGAATGGCGTCCCGGGACGCCGAAGAAGCGCCGCTCCACCAAGGTGCTTTTCGCCTCCACAGTGCTCCTGCTCGAAGCGTTCGTCATGTTCTTCGCCACCCTGGTGGTGTTCGGCCTGCGCCGTGGAGAGTTCCCGCCGCCGCTGATCCTTGGCGTGGGCTTTGGCCTCAGCGTGGTCATGGTCTTTGCCTGTGCAGTCCTCAACAAACCCTGGGGCATCGGCCTGGGGTGGATCCTGCAGCTCGTCCTGATCCTCACCGGCATTTTCGAGCCCGCCATGTTCATGGTGGGCGGGCTCTTTGCGGTGGCCTGGTGGTACGGCATCCGCACAGGCATCCGGCTGGACCGCGAAGCCGCGCAGCGCGCACGCGAACAGGCGGAATGGGAGGCCGCCCACCCGGACCAGGCCGCCGGTCCCGCCCAGCCCCAATCCCCGTAAGCCAGTCCCCGTAGACTTATCCCGAAACCCCACCAATGCATTGGAGCAGTTGTGACTACTGAGCGCACCCTCGTCCTGATCAAGCCCGACGGCGTCGCCCGTAACCTTTCCGGCGCCATCCTGGCCCGGATCGAAGCCAAGGGCTACAGCCTTGTGGAGCTGAAGAAGATTGAGGCCACCCGCGAACTGCTGGAGCAGCACTACGAGGAGCACGTGGGCAAGCCGTTCTACGAGCCGCTGGTGGAGTTCATGCTCAGCGGACCCGTGGTGGCGGCCATCTTCGAGGGCCACAGGGTCATCGAAGGCTTCCGCTCGCTGGCCGGCACCACGGACCCCACGACGGCGGCCCCGGGCACCATCCGCGGCGACTTCGGCCGGGACTGGGGGCTCAAGGTGCAGCAGAACCTGGTGCACGGCTCGGACTCCACTGATTCCGCGGAGCGCGAGATCAAGATCTGGTTCCAGTAACCACGGTTTCCCCCGCGAGATGACAGATAAGGCCAATGTTCACGAAGAACATTGGCCTTATCTGTCATCTCGCGGGGAGTGCGGAGGGGATTTGGGGACGGGCTGCTAGAACCCCGAGGTTCCCGCGAAGACCTGGATGAACGCGAAGAAGATGGTGGCGATGACGGCCACGTAAAGCAGTGCCGTGATGATCCAGCCGGAGTCACCCAGGATGCGGGCCGCTCCCGATGGCATGGGGATGACGCCGGCGCTGATGTTCCTGATGGTGGTCCACACGAAAAGCGGGATCATGGCCGCCCAGACGATCATGCAGAACGGGCACAGGATGTGGATGGCATACAAGGCCTGGGACCACAGCCACACCACGAACGCGAAGCCGAGCGTGACGCCCGCTTGCAGCCCCAGCCAGTACCAGCGGGCGAAGGTTGCCCCGGAAAGCAGGGCCATGCCCACTGTTATGGTGATGGCGAAGGCCACGATGCCGATGAACATATTGGGGAAACCGAACAGCGAACTTTGCCAGGTTTGCATCACCTGGCCGCAGGAGATCCAGGGATTTACGTCGCACACCGTGGTGTGGTTGGGGTCCTTCAATACTTCGAGCTTCTCCAGGACCAGGGTTCCGGAGGCCAGCCAGCCCACGATTCCGGTGATGACCAGCAGCCAGCCAAAGGGCCGGTTCCGGGTCATCCGCGATGCGTTTCCGGCAGCACTGGTCTGCGGATCGGCGGCCCGATCCTGTTCATGGGCGCTGACGGGGGAGATGCTGGGCATGGGTTTTGCGTCCTTTTCGTCCGGTGCTCCTGTGCCTGATTGTAACGCCGGCGGCTGGGGCCACCACACAGCAACGAAGAACAGCATCGCCTGCCTCCGCGGCGATCCGGCGCGTGTATGAGAGAATGAACGTGGCTGGAAGCCGATCCACATTCGGACTCCGGTCCGGTGGTTTGTTCCCAAGACCGCCAATGATGAGCAGGGCAGGCTTCGGATTCCTCCGGCACTCCCGCGACTCCATTGGGCGGCACCTGGTTGTGGTACGCAGAACAACGGGTTTTCAGAACATCCGCCGGCTCCCACGGGCTGCCGCACCCCAATGACGGTGCGAACCTGGGAGTATCCACTTGACTTCTGTCAACGCCTGCGGGTTTTGACAATATGTGCCCCAATGGGTGCCGGATGTGGCGGTACGTCAGGGGCAGGAGTGTTGCCACATATGGACAATGATCAGGAACTGGCCGTTAACGTCGATGCAGTGGCCGCGGAGGCTGCCGCTCCCAAGAAGGCCCCGCGCACGCGCCGCAAAGCGGTTCCCAAGACCGACGACGCCCTGGCAGATGCCGCCGGCAGCGCGCCGGAAGCGGCCGCCGCTGCAGTAAGAGGCGACGCACCGGCCGAGGAGGCCTCAGCACCTAAAGCTCCGGCCCGGCGCACCCGTGCCCGGAAAAAAGCGGAAGTCGCGGAACCCCTTCCCGCCTTCGCCGATGAAGCAGAGCCAGCGGCCACCGGCGCCGTCGCAACCGTTGACGCTCCGGCGGCAGCGTCCGCCGCGCCTGCTGAAACCGTTGCCGCGGAGCCTGATGCAGTCGCAACGGAAGATGCAGGAACCAAACCGGTTCGCCGCCGTCGGGTAGCCACCCGCAAGGCCGCCGCCCCGGACGCCGCACCGGCAGCCGAAGCCACGGCCACGGGTGCCGAACCAGTGGCGCCGGAAGCCAAGGACCAGGAGCCGGCCCCGGAGCAGGAGCCCGCGCAGAAAGCCGCCGCACCGGAAGCCGTGGCGGCCCAGGAGAGCCCTGAAGCGGCGAAGGACGGCGAGCCGGCCGCGGCCAGCAGCCCCTTCGGTTCCCTCTTCCTGGAGCCTGCTTCCCCCACGTCCGTGCTGTTCCAGGCACCGGACCTCAGCACGGTGGTCCGCCCCGCCGCACCCGCCGTCGAGGAGCCTGACGAGGAGGAAACCGAAGAAGCTGACGATTCGGCAGGCCGCCGGCGGCGCCGCAGCAGGGGCCGCAGGGGCCGCAGCCGCGTAGGCGATACCGCAGGCGAAGACATCGAGGACAGCGGCGCCGAGGCGGACGCCGAGGACGAGGCGGACGAGGACACTGCCGGGCAGCCGGAGGACGGCGTGACGTCCCGTCGCCGACGCCGCCGCCGCCGCGGGGACCAGGACCTTGAACTGACCGGTGGCGGGGATGATGATCCGCCCAACACGGTGACGAGGGTCCGCGCACCGCGTCCGGTCACTGAAGCGCCGGTGAACAACCGGGTGACCAGCGTGAAGGGCTCCACCCGCCTGGAAGCCAAGAAGCAGCGCCGCCGCGAATCCCGCGACACGGGCCGCCGCCGCACCGTCATCACCGAAGCCGAGTTCCTGGCGCGCCGCGAGTCTGTTGACCGGCAGATGATCGTCCGGCAGCGCGACGACAGAATCCAGATCGCCGTCCTCGAAGACGGCGTCCTGGCCGAACACTTCGTGTCCAAGACCCAGCAGGACTCGCTGATCGGCAATGTCTACCTGGGCAAGGTCCAGAACGTGCTGCCGTCCATGGAAGCGGCGTTCGTGGACATCGGGCGTGGCCGCAATGCCGTCCTGTACGCCGGCGAGGTCAACTGGGAAGCCGTCAACCTCGAGGGCAAGCAGCGCCGGATCGAAAACGCGCTGAAGTCCGGCGATACCGTCCTGGTCCAGGTGACCAAGGACCCCGTGGGCCACAAGGGCGCCCGCCTCACCAGCCAGATTTCCCTGCCCGGACGCTACCTGGTGTACGTACCCGGCGGGTCCATGACCGGCATCTCCCGCAAGCTGCCCGACGTCGAACGCAACCGCCTCAAGCGCATCCTCAAAGACCGCCTGCCCGAGCACGCCGGTGTCATTGTCCGCACCGCCGCCGAGGGCGCTTCCGAGGAAGAACTGACGCACGACATCAACCGGCTGCGCGCCCAGTGGGAAGGCATCGAAAGCCAGTCCGCGTCCACCAAGATCCTGGCTCCCGAACTGCTCTACGGCGAGCCCGACCTGACCATCAAGGTGGTCCGCGACGTTTTCAACGAGGACTTCTCCAAGCTCATTGTGTCCGGCGAGGAAGCCTGGGACACCATCGAGGCCTACGTCACCTACGTTGCGCCGGACCTGGTGGGACGCCTTGAAAAGTGGACCAAGGACCAGGACATCTTCTCCGCCTGGCGCATCGACGAGCAGATCCACAAGGCCCTTGAACGGAAGGTCTTCCTGCCGTCCGGTGGCTCGCTGGTGATTGACCGCACCGAGGCCATGACCGTGGTGGACGTCAACACGGGCAAGTTCACCGGCAGCGGCGGCAACCTTGAGGAAACCGTCACCAAGAACAACCTCGAAGCCGCCGAGGAAGTGGTGCGCCAGCTGCGGCTGCGCGACATCGGCGGAATCATCGTGATCGACTTCATCGACATGGTGCTCGAATCCAACCGCGACCTGGTCCTGCGGCGCATGGTGGAGTGCCTGGGCCGCGACCGGACCAAGCACCAGGTCGCCGAGGTGACCTCGCTCGGGCTGGTCCAAATGACCCGCAAGCGCATGGGTACCGGGCTGCTGGAAGTCTTCGGCGAGCAGTGCGAGGCCTGCGCCGGCCGGGGTGTGGTGACCCACGACGACCCCGTGGAGCACCGCCGTGCCAACATCGTGGCAGCCGAGCACCACGTTCAGCGCACCGACAACCGGCCCGAGGCCCGCGGGGAAGCCCACCGGGCCGAAGGACAGCGGACGGACAACACCCAGCCCGGTGTCCGTTCCGAGCGTAAACGGCGGCGCGGACGCGGCGGCCAGCAGCCCGAGCCCGCCCCGGCAGCTGCCGTCCACGTCCACACCGTCCAGCCGGACCCGTCGGATGCTGAGCGGCACGCCAAGGCAGAGGCAACCAGGCTTGCCCTGGCGAACATCGCCGCTGCCGCCCACGCAGCACACCTGCACGATGACGAGGTGGCAGCAGCCCGGCAGGTGCCGTTGGTCCAGGCAGTGCCGGCTCCTGAGGAGGAGAAGCACGACGCCGATGCCCCGGGGCGTCCCGCAGCCGTCCTGACCTTCGGCGGTGAGAAAGTCCCGCTTCCGTTCGTGGAGCACGCCGAGGAGCAGCATCCCAAGCCCGCCCTTACCCTGGACAGGCTCGCGGAAGCGTTCGCCCACCTCGGGCAGCCGGCGTCCCCGGTGGAGAGCGCGCCCGCCAAGGCCGCAGATGCCGTGCAGGCAGCTGAACAGGCAGCGCCGGAACGGCAGCCTGACGGCGGGGGAGCGGAAGCCCGTCCCATCGTGGAAACGCCCGCCGAAAAGGACTACACCGACCACACGCTGGAACAGTCCCGGCAACGCAGGCCGCGGCGCCACCGCGGCGCCAGCCGCGCCCAGGGCGCCGCCAATGCCACCGCTGTCCAGCACCACGAGAACGTCCAGGCAGCCGCCACGGGCCACTCGCACGCCGCGAAGGCACCCGAACCGGCAAAACAGCAGCCTACCCTTGCGGAACCGGGCAAGGCGGCAGAGGAGCCCATCATCCTCGGCGTCGGCGTGCCTGCCTCGGAGCTCTAGGCCCGGGAGTTCCAGCCCGCGCAGCAGCGCATCATCCAGGAATCCCCGTTCTGCGGACAGTTCCCCCGGTAAATACAGGGGGAGTTGTCCGCAGGGCGGGGATTTCTGCATGCGGCAGGAGCTCACCCGTGCCGCAGGTGCCGTCACCTTTCCTTCGCGCGCACCCCAGCAGCTAGGCTGGAAACCGACACGGGGTGCCGCGCAGAAGGCCGGCTGAGATCCAGACCCGTTGAACCTGTCCGGCTAGTACCGGCGAAGGGATGTCTTTTGTCTTCGACCATTTCCACGGCCCTGCCAGCAGCGTCCGAGGCTCCTTCAGGGCTCCCCACGGGCCGCGACGTACCACGGGTCCTCTCCATCGCGGGCTCCGATCCGTCCGGCGGCGCAGGCATCCAGGCGGACCTCAAAAGCATTGCTGCCCACGGTGGATACGGCATGGCTGCCATTACCGCCCTGACTGCACAGAACACGCGGGGCGTGCAGGCCGTCCATGTTCCTCCGGCGGCGTTCCTGGCCCAGCAACTGGATGCCGTCAGCGACGACATCAGCATCGACGCCGTCAAGATCGGCATGCTGGGTGACGAGGCGGTGATCCGCACAGTCCGGCAATGGCTCGAAAAGGTTCGTCCCGCCGTCGTGGTCCTGGACCCGGTGATGGTAGCCACCAGCGGTGACCGGCTGCTGAAGGAATCCGCCGAAGCGGCCCTCCGGGAACTGTTGCCCCTTGCCCATCTCATCACCCCCAACCTGCCGGAGCTTGCCATGCTGGTGGGCGGGGAACCTGCCGAGAGCTGGGTGGCGGCGCTGGACCAGGGCCGGCGCCTGGCGGATGCCACCGGGGCCACCGTGCTGGTCAAGGGCGGCCATCTGGCGGGAACAGAGTGCCCCGACGCGCTGGTCAACACCGCGGGACTCCTGATGCAGGACGTCGTGGAAGTTCAGGGCCCGCGGATCTCCACACGCAACAGCCACGGCACCGGCTGTTCCCTGTCCTCTGCGATGGCCACGGTGCAGGCACGCCTGGGTGACTGGGAGGCATCGCTGCGGACGGTCAAGCCCTGGCTGGCCGGCGCACTTGAGAGCTCGGGCCAGCTGGAGGTAGGCCAGGGGAACGGGCCCGTGCACCACTTCCACCATATGCGGCCGGCCCTGGAAGAGGGTGGCTTCGCAGCCCTTCTGTGGGCGGAAGCGCAACAGGACCTGGCAGCCATCTATGCACTGGACTTCATCCACGGCCTGGCCTCCGGCGACCTTGCCGAGACGGATTTTGCCTACTACCTGGCCCAGGATGCCCTGTACCTCAACGGCTACTCCCGGGTGCTGGCCCGGGCCAGCGCCCTGGCCCCGTCCGAAGCCGAGCAGTTGTTCTGGGCCGGGTCCGCCCGGCAGTGCCTTGAGGTGGAATCGGAACTCCACCGCTCGTGGCTCAGCACCCGCCCGGCCCGGAACGGACTCGGCCCCGTCACCAAGTCCTACGTCGACCACCTCACCGCAGCGTCGGCGTCGGGCAGTTATGCGGTCCTGGCAGCCGCCGTCCTGCCCTGTTTCTGGCTCTACGCCGAGGTTGGCGAAAAGCTGCATGCCCGGTTCCTTGCGTCAGGCGAGCCCGATGGGCATGCCTACGCAGCCTGGCTTCGCACGTACGCCGACGAGGGCTTTGCCGAAGCCACCCGCCAGGCCATTGCCATCGTGGACGCGGCGGGCCGGAAGGCCTCAGACCACGAAAGGGAAGCGATGGTGACGGCGTTCAAGCAGTCCTGCCGCCTGGAAGTGGAATTCTTCGACGCGCCGAGGCTGCATTCCTGACGATTGCGGGCAATGCCGCCGGTATCATGGAAAAGCACGGTTGCGGTGCTGCCTGCCGGGGTGTGGTTCCTACCACAGCCGGCCCGCCGGAACCAGCCTCATTTGCGACCGAAGACGGATTTAGCGTATTCTGGATCTTCGGTGCTTACGCCAACACTTGGGTTATGACCCCACGGCGTTGAGGCACAGCGGGGACCCAGGCTTTTCCAAGATCGGTTCCGCACGCAAATTTTGTAATAAACGTCGAGAGAAGTGAGTTCCCAAGTGGTGTACGCGATTGTCCGCGCAGGCGGCCGCCAAGAGAAGGTTTCCGTTGGAGACTTCGTTACCCTGAACCGCGTCGCCGGTGGAGCCGGCAGTACCATTGAGCTGCCCGCACTGCTCCTGGTTGATGGTGACAAGGTCACCTCCGCTGCCGCTGACCTGGCCAAGGTAACTGTTACGGCTGAAATCCTCCAGGACCTGCGTGGTCCTAAGATTGTCATCCAGAAGTTCAAGAACAAGACCGGCTACAAGAAGCGCCAGGGTCACCGTCAGGAATTGACCAAGGTCAAGATCACTGACATCAAGTAACCGCCGGTTACTGTTCAGGTATTTCAACAGATTCCCCAGAATTTAGAGGCAGGCATTTCAGATGGCACATAAAAAGGGCGCGAGCTCCACTCGCAACGGTCGCGATTCCAACGCTCAGTACCTCGGCGTCAAGCGCTTCGGCGGCCAGGTAGTTTCCGCAGGCGAGATCATCGTCCGCCAGCGTGGCACCCACTTCCACCCGGGCGCCGGCGTTGGCCGTGGCGGCGATGACACCCTGTTCGCCCTGACCCCGGGCGCCGTTGAATTCGGCACCCGCCGCGGTCGTCGCGTGGTCAACATCGTTGCTGCTGCAGCTGCAGAGTAACAACCAGTTCTGAAGCGGTGGAGCGGGCCTGAGGGTCCGCTCCACTGTTCTTTTAACCGCATTACAATCGATGTGGCGTCCCCGGGCGCCACATGAAGAGCATCTGAGGAGATCCACGTGGCCAGCTTTGTAGACCGGGTAGTACTGCATGTATCCGGCGGAACCGGCGGCCACGGATGCGTCTCCGTCCACCGCGAGAAGTTCAAGCCGCTGGGCGGCCCCGACGGCGGCAACGGCGGCGACGGCGGCGACGTGATCCTCCGCGTCGACCACCAGACCACCACGCTCCTGGACTACCACCACGCACCCCACCGGCACGCCAGCAACGGCGGGCCCGGCATGGGTGACTGGCGCGGCGGCAAGAACGGCGAGACCCTTGTCCTGCCTGTACCGGACGGCACAGTAGTCAAGACCAAGGACGGCGAAGTCCTGGCGGACCTCGTGGGCGAAGGTACCGAGTTCGTGGCAGCCGCCGGAGGCCTGGGCGGGCTGGGCAACGCGGCCCTCTCTTCACAGAAACGCCGCGCCCCCGGGTTTGCGCTGCTGGGCATCGAAGGCGACTCCCGCGACGTCGTCCTCGAACTGAAGTCCATCGCCGATATCGCGCTGGTGGGCTTCCCGTCCGCCGGCAAGTCCAGCCTTATCGCTGCCATGTCCGCGGCTCGCCCCAAGATCGCCGACTATCCGTTCACTACGCTGGTTCCGAACCTTGGCGTCGTGCAGGCCGGCGACGTGCGGTTCACCATCGCCGACGTTCCCGGCCTCATCGAAGGCGCCAGCGAGGGACGTGGGCTGGGGCACCACTTCCTGCGACACGTGGAACGCTGCGCTGCACTGGTCCACGTCCTTGACTGCGGCACGCTCGAATCCGAGCGGGACCCGCTCTCGGACCTGGCCATTATCGAGGGCGAACTGGAGAAGTACGCCGTCGACATGAGCTACGCAGGCCAGGACGGCGAAGTGGTTCCCCTGAACCATCGGCCGCGGCTGGTTGCACTGAACAAGGTGGACCTGCCCGACGGCAAGGACATGGCCGAGTTCGTGCGTCCGGAACTCGAATCGCGCGGCTACCGCGTCTTCGAGGTGTCGGCCACCAGCCACGAGGGCCTGCGCCAGCTCGGCTTCGCCATGGCGGAGATCGTCAAAGCCGCACGCGATGCCGTCGCGGCTGCCCCGCCGAAGGTCCAGCCCGCCGTGCTGCGGCCCCGTGCCGTCAACGAAGCCGGATTCAAGATCCGCCGCGAGGAAAAGAACCTTGAACCGCTGTTCCGCGTCTTGGGCGAAAAGCCGGAGCGCTGGGTCAAGCAGACCGACTTCACCAACGAGGAAGCAATCGGCTACCTGGCGGACCGGCTTGCCAAACTCGGAGTGGAAACAGAACTGTTCAAGCAAGGCGCTAAACCGGGCGACACGGTGGTCATCGGTGAAGATGACGGCGTTGTCTTCGACTGGGAGCCCACCATGATGGCAGGGGCGGAACTCCTGGCCTCGCCGCGCGGCACCGACGTCCGATTCGCCGATATCGGTGACCGTCCCACCCGCAGCCAGAAGCGCGAGGAGCAGCAGGAGCGCCGGGATGCCAAGGCCGCCGCCCGCGCCGAGCTTGAGGCGGAGCGAAAGGCCGGGATCTGGACGGAATCCGTCAGTGGACGCCGTGCCGCCCAGCCCCTCCAGGAAAGCGGGATGGAAGCGGACGATGACCTCTAGGGGCGTGGCCGCGGAGCCGGCTGGGCATGCCGTGGACAGAAGTGCACTGGCGGGTGCCCGCCGGATCGTCGTGAAGGTGGGGTCCTCTTCCCTGACCAGCATCAAGGGCGGTATCTCGGAGGAATCACTTACCGCCCTGGCCGACGCGTTGGCGGCCAAACGCAATGCGGGGGCCGACATCATCCTGGTGTCCTCCGGGGCCATCGCCGCCGGGCTGGCTCCGCTTGGGCTGCCCAAGCGTCCCCGCGACCTCGCCACCCAGCAGGCCGCAGCCAGCGTGGGCCAGGGGCTGCTGATGGCCCGTTACACGCAGGCTTTCGGCGCTCACGGCGTCACCGTCAGCCAGGTCCTGCTCACGGCCGAGGACCTGATGCGCCGCAGCCAGCATTCCAATGCCCTCCGGGCCATGGACCGGTTGCTGGCCCTTGGAGTGGTCCCCGTGGTGAACGAAAACGACACCGTAGCCACCCACGAAATCCGCTTCGGTGACAACGACCGGCTCGCCGCCCTGGTGGCGCACCTTGTGCGTGCCGATGCACTCGTGCTGCTGTCCGACGTCGACTCCCTCTATGACGGTCCGCCCGCCCAGGGTGCCAAGCGCATACCCCTGGTCACCGGCGTACACGACCTCGAAGGCGTTTCCATCGGCAAAGCGGGCAAGGCCGGGGTGGGCACCGGGGGAATGATGACCAAAGTGGAAGCCGCCAGCATGGCGGCAGGCTCGGGAATCCACGCCCTGGTGACCTCCACACCCAACGCAGCCGCGGCCCTGAACGGCGAGGACGTCGGCACGTGGTTCTCCGCCAACGGCTCCCGCAAACCGGTCCGCCTCCTGTGGCTGGCCCACGTTGCCTCGGTGCAGGGCAGGCTGGTCCTGGACGAAGGGGCGGTGCGCGCGGTGCGGCATCACCGCACGTCCCTCCTGCCGGCGGGCATCTCCGCGGTTCACGGCGACTTTGAAGCGGGCGACGCCGTGGAGCTGGCAGGTGCCGACGGCACCGTTGTTGCCCGTGGACTGGTGAACTATTCCTCCGATCAACTGCCCCGGATGCTCGGACGGTCCACGCGGGAGCTGGGCGAGGAACTGGGCACGGGCTATGACCGTGAAGTTGTTCATGTTGATGACCTGGTGCTGGTCTGAGCCGCCGGCTCGCCTAAACTTGGAGCATGACTGAAGCCTTGACCCATACCGCTGAAAATTCCGGAATCACTGCTGCGCAGGCACAGCCGGGTGCCTCAGCGGAACCGGGATCAGCTGAGGCGCCGTTCGCCACTCCAGGCGTGGAAGCGGCTGTCCACGCGATCGCCGACCGGTCGCGCCACGCCGCCCGCCGGATGGCCACGGCCAACCGGGCCTGGAAGGACCGTGCCCTCCGCGCCGTCGGGGCTGCCCTGCAGGAGAACGCGCCGGCCATCCTTGCGGCCAACGCCATGGATGTGGACCGGGGCAAGGCCAATGGCACCTCCGCGGCACTCCTGGACCGGCTCACCCTTACCGAAACCCGCGTTGCCGGACTGGTGGCTGCCCTTGAAAACCTGGCCAACCTCCCCGACCCCGTCGGCAATGTGGTGCGCGGCCAGACCCTTCCCAACGGGCTCCGCCTGCGGCAGGTAAACGTGCCCATGGGCGTGGTGGCAGCAATCTACGAGGCACGGCCCAACGTCACCGTGGACATCGCCGGACTGGCGCTCAAGAGCGGCAATGCAGTCATCCTGCGCGGCGGCAGTGCTGCCGAGGCCACCAACCAGGTCCTGGTGCGTGTGCTCCGCGAGGCCCTGGAATCCGTGGGCCTTCCTGCCGATGCCGTGCAAACAGTTGACCAGTTCGGCCGTGCCGGTGCCAACGTCCTGATGAAGGCCCGCGGACGGGTGGACGTGCTGATCCCGCGCGGCGGCCGGGACCTGATCCAGGCGGTGGTCACCAACTCCGCTGTGCCCGTCATAGAGACGGGGGAGGGTAACGTCCACATCTTCCTTGATGAGTCGGCTGACGAGAACATGGCCGTCGAGATCCTGCTCAACGCCAAGACCCAGCGGCCCAGTGTCTGTAACACCGTGGAGACACTGCTGGTCCATTCGGGTTCAACGGTGCTGCCCGCGGTGGCCGCCGCCTTGCGTGCAGCAGGTGTCCGGCTGCACGTCGACGGGCGCATCAGTGCCGCGCTCCCCGCCGCGATCGAAACCGAGCCGGCCACGGACGTGGACTGGGGCACCGAGTACATGGACCTGGACCTGGCTGTGGCCATGGTGGACAGCCTGGACGAAGCCGTCCAGCACATCCGTACCTGGTCCACCGGGCACACCGAAGCGATCCTCACCAACAGCCTTTCCAACGCCGAACGGTTTATCGCGGAGGTGGATTCCGCGGCGGTCATCGTCAACGCCTCCACCCGCTTTACCGACGGCGGGGAACTGGGCCTTGGAGCCGAGGTTGGCATCTCCACCCAGAAGCTGCATGCCCGCGGCCCCATGGGCCTGACCGAGCTCACCACCACGAAGTGGATTGTCCAGGGCGAAGGCCAGGTCCGCGCGTAGCAACGCGGTAACATAGACCAGAACCCGGAAAGCAGCGGAAGGTTCCGCTGCCCGTAAATCCTTGAACAAGGGGAGAAAATGCTGCTCCAGCAGATTGCCACGTCCGTCGCCGCCGCAGGTGAATCAGGTCATGAGGTGCCTGCGCCCCTGTGGGTCGAACCGTGGGTGTTTGGCGTGTCCATGTTCGGCATCCTGGTGGTGCTGATGTTCATCGCCTGGTCGTACAACAACCTGGGCAACCGCCACGCCGCCACGGATGAGCATGCTGATCCCCACCGCCAGCACCCCAACAAGCACGATCGCGGGCAGGGCCACTAAGATTTCCCACAACCTGCACCGCAATGGTGCCCGGGGGAGGCTGCGGCTGGGCGTGATGGGCGGGACATTCGATCCCATCCACCACGGCCACCTTGTCGCGGCCAGCGAAGTCGCGGCGGAGTTCGACCTTGACGAGGTGGTCTTCGTCCCCACCGGGCAGCCATGGCAAAAGTCCCATAAACAGGTCAGCGAGCCCGAGCACCGCTACCTCATGACCGTTATTGCCACGGCCTCCAATCCGCGCTTCACCGTCAGCCGTGTCGACGTCGACCGTCCCGGTCCCACCTACACCATCGACACCCTGCGCGACCTCCGGGCACAGCGCCCCGACGCCGACCTTTTCTTCATCACCGGCGCGGACGCCCTGGCGCAGATCCTGTCCTGGAAGGACATTGACGAGCTGTGGTCGCTGGCCCACTTCGTGGGAGTCACACGGCCCGGGCACGTCCTTGACGGCATGGGCCGTGACGACGTCAGCCTCCTGGAAGTTCCGGCCATGGCCATTTCTTCGACCGACTGCCGTGCCCGCGTGGCCTCGAACAGCCCAGTCTGGTACCTGGTCCCTGACGGGGTAGTCCAGTACATCGCCAAGTACGGCCTGTATTCCGACGCGCCCGCAACCACGGATGAGCCAACTTCCGAAGCACGCGAACCCGCCAGTACCGAGTGAGTCCCCTATGAGTCAGGAACAGCCTCCAATCCGCAGCCGCCGGGAACTCCGGAAGGCCAGGGACGCCCAACAGGACACCCTGCCTGCCACGGAGCAGCGCCCGCCTGCCGCCATCCGGCCGGCCGACAGCACGCCCGCACCGGCAGGACAGGCCTCCCGCCCCGGCCCGGATGCAGGTGCCGCTTCCGCAACGCGCCCCCAGCAGGCAGCAGACTCGACGTCCACGCAGCGCTCCTCCCAGATCCGCGCGCGCGACCGCGCCGCGCTGCGCACCATCAAGGAGCTGGAGGAAAAGGAAGGGCAGCTTGCTTCCGGGGGACCACCCACTCGGCGCCAGCTGCGGTTGCAGCAGCTCAAGGAGCAGGCACTCACGGCCGCCATTTCCGTGGTTCCGCCCGCCGCAGCTGCGGCCGCTACCGCGACGCCTGAAACCGCAAGGGGCAGCGGGGCGGGGCGCAGGGATGAAAGTCCAGTGCCGGCGCCGGAGAGCGCCCCGGAGGGCATGACCGTTGAACAGGCCCTGGAAGCGCGGGCACTGATTGCCGCGCAGGCCAGGAACCAGATCGCGAAGATGGAGCATATCGCCTCCACGGATCCGGAGGCCGTGGATCCGGAGATCCTTGCTGAGCAAATCGCCCTGGCTGAACGGGCCGCTGTCATGAACCGCCGCGCCATGGCCCGGCAGAAGCTGGCCGAACAGGCGGGCAGTCCTGCCGGCCCGGCCAAGGATTCCGCCTCCAAGGACAAGCCCGGCCCGTCCACCGCCAGCAACCTGGCCATGGTGACGCCGCTTGAGTTCGTGCAGGTGCCCGGCGTCGAACGTCCAGTGATGAAGCCGCCGGCCACCTCACATGTCCCGGTCACCACCAGGCCCGGCACCAGGGTTCCGGCCGGTGGCAAACGGAAACCTGCCGCCCGTCCCAAGGCACCCGCCACTGACTCCGCCTCCGGCCGCTCCCAAGTCATTGCGCGTGCGGAGGCAGCGGCCAAGGCTGCCAGCCGTCCCACAGTGGCTTCGCGGGCGGAGAACCAGGCGGGGGACCTTTTTGAGGATCTTCCCCGGGTTCCAGCCCGGTCCGCCTACGGCCTTGATCCCCTGGATGCGGCCACTGCAGGCCTTACCAGGGCCCGCCGGAACCGTATCCTCCAGTTCTGCATTCTTGCGTTCGGGGTCCTGGCCCTCATTGCCGGCATCATCCTGATCGTCAGCGGAATGTCCCGCTGACCCGCCAGCCGGCACCAACACTTAACCCAAACAAGGAGTCCCTGTGACTGCAACAGAATCGTCCATTTCCATAGCCCGCACCGCCGCCAAGGCTGCTGCCGACAAGATTGCCCAAGACATCGTCGCCATGGACGTGAGCGAACGCCTGGCCCTGGCTGACGTTTTCCTCATCGCGTCGGCACCCAGCGAACGCCAGGTCAACGCCATCGTGGACGGCATCGAGGAAGAACTCGCCAAGCAGGACCTGCGCCCGGTGCGCCGTGAAGGCCGGTCCGGCGGCCGGTGGGTCCTGCTGGACTATGCCGACGTTGTGATCCATGTCCAGCACGAGGAAGACCGCGTGTTCTACGCCCTGGAGCGGCTTTGGAAGGACTGCCCCGTGGTGGACCTGCAGCTTGGCGACGACGCATCAGCCAAAGCCGGTGCGGTAGCCGATAGCGAGTAGGCTCCCGCCGAACGGTGAATATTCCCGATTTGGAATTTTCGGAATTGCTGTTCTAAGATATTTGAGTTGCTTCGGGGGAGACCCTGGAGAAAGCTCTTACGGAGCGGCAACAATCCGG
Source organism: Arthrobacter liuii (assembly GCF_014639275.1). GTDB lineage: Bacteria > Actinomycetota > Actinomycetes > Actinomycetales > Micrococcaceae > Arthrobacter > Arthrobacter liuii. The sequence goes on from NZ_BMFW01000018.1 coordinate 74,480, forward strand.
GGCTGTGGCGCAGCTGGTAGCGCACCTGCATGGCATGCAGGGGGTCAGGGGTTCGAGTCCCCTCAGCTCCACCGGCAAGTCCGCCGGAATCATCATGGTTCCGGCGGACTTTTTTGTTTCCCCCTGCCGGTATCCTCCATCACCTCCTGCAGGAAATCGGGAAACGCTCCATCACTTGTTGGGGATCGCTGCAGTGTGGCCGGGCGGCTGCGGCAGCGCCGCCGTCGAACATCATCAGGAGCTGATGGAGGGTTGGGGAAAGAGCCGCAGGAACTGATGGAGGGTTGGGGAAAGTGATGGCGCAGGGCCGCCGGGATCCGCGGCTGCAGGGTGGAGGAGGCCGGTTCCTGGTCCGTTGGACGCCGATTGGCGTGTAGCGAAAAAGTGCATTACTCTGGTCAGGTTGCTTCGGGGAATTCGGCCGGAAGTGACAAGAGTACGGGGCTGTGGCGCAGCTGGTAGCGCACCTGCATGGCATGCAGGGGGTCAGGGGTTCGAGTCCCCTCAGCTCCACCGGTACACCGAAAATGGGGCTCTTCGCATTTAGGCATGGTTGGTCTGGTTGATCCGGTAGGGGCGGTGGCCGCCGGCGGCGAGTAGGCATCTGAGTCTGTAGTTGGTGAAGTCGCGGAAGCCGCGGGCGATTCTGCGGGTGGTT
>NZ_BMFW01000019.1 GCF_014639275.1 Arthrobacter liuii
ATGAATGCCACACCGTGACACTAGAACAAATCCCATTAGTGCGTGAAAAACCATGAAGCAGCCCGCATCACCGCAGGTCAGCACGATACGCTCCCGAAATATCCCGGCCCATGAGCCAAGTCAGGTGGTGAGGCTGATCGCCCCGACGCCGGGGAGCTGCCGGGCGTACTCCACGATCTGGCGCACCACGGCCCGTCCCACGCCGCCGCCCTGGTGTGCCGGATCCACGGCCAGCATCCGGAACTCCAACTCTCCGTTCTGCGCGATCTCGCTGTACGGCTGGCCTGCGAAGGTCAGCGTCACCGCCGACACCACCTTCCCGGAGGTCTCCGCCACCCACACCTGGGCGTGTCCGGCACGGTGTTCCACGTCCTCGAGCACGCTCATGTACGGGTGGTCGGCGGCGAAGTGCCCGGCCCGGAGGTAGGCGTCGCGGGTGATACGCCGGATCTCCGGAAAGTCCGCCGGCACCGCCCTACGGAACACAACAGTCACGAGGAAGCGCCCGAAGCGGCAGCCGTCCGCTCCACGTAGTGGCCCAGATGTGCCAAATCCGGTTGCGACGACGGGTCACCCACGGCATCGGCACCCACAGCGTTAGCTACGGCCAAAGCCCGTGTGTAATCCAGCCCGGTCCTCAGTGCCAGCACCAGGGCGGCGCAGAACGCGTCACCCGCGCCCACGGTGTTCGCCACGGCCACAGAAACGGACGGCGCCTCGGCCACCTTCCGCCCGTGCTCGAACATCGCCGAGCCGTCCTTGCCGTACGTCACCGCCACCAGCTTTGCCTCCTCCAGCGCCGGGATCAGGGCGTACTCGCTCTCGTTGACGATCGCCAGGTCGCACCGGTCGAGCAGCTCCGCCGGCAGGTCCATGGCCGGCGCGGCGTTCAGCACAAAGAAACCCTGCGCCTTCCGCGCCGCCTCGAGCACCACGGGCAGCCCCACCTCCAGCTGGCACAGCACCGTCTCCTCCGGACCGAACTCCACCCCGTCCAGCGACAGGTGGGAGTTGACGCCCGGACACACCACGATCTGGTTCTCGCCGTCGCGCTCCACGACGATCAGCGCGGTTCCGGTCGGCTGCGGCAGGACGTCAACGTCGGAAGTGTCCACGCCGGCAGCAGCCAGGGCATCGAGCATCCGCTGCCCGGACCCGTCCTGGCCGACGGCGCCGACCATCCGCGCACTGCCTCCCAGCCGCGCGGCGGCTGCGGCCTGGTTGGCGCCCTTGCCGCCGGGCTGCTCGGACAGGACGGCGCCGCCGATGGTTTCGCCCGCCGTCGGAAGCCGCTCGGCGGTGGCGATCAGGTCCAGGTTGATGCTGCCGACCACGGTGACGGCAGGACGTGTTGTGTTCATGGGAAAACTCTCTCAGGGGGGAGGGCCGGAAGCGGCCGGGCTTTCGAAAAAGTGTAGCGCATGGTTGTACTTGTGAGTCATACGTGGTTGTATAACAACTCGAATCGCCACGAAAAGACGATCCCTTCTTCTCGAACAAAGGAGTTTGATATGAACACCCCGACCCCCGCCGCAGCCGCGCCTCCCGCGGAAGGAGGCGCCGCCGTCGTACTTCGCGACGGCGACGCGGCCAGGCTTTCCGGCCGCCGCGCCGCCCTGCTGATCTCCACCCTGCTGCTGGGCGTGCTCTCCTTCCAGCTGAACGCCAGCATGGTCACCCCCGCGCTGCCGCAGATCGCCGCCAGCTTCGGCCAAACCGCGGACAACGCCGCCCCTGTCCAGTCCATGTTCTTCCTGGCCGGCGCCATCGCGGGGCCCGTGATCGGCCGGTGGAGCGACTTCATCGGCCGCCGCGCCGCGCTGCTGCTGGTCCTGGGCATCATGGGCGCCGGCACCATCCTCTGCATCGCCGCGCCCACCCTGCCGCTGCTGGTCACCGGCCGGTTCCTGCAGGGCGTCTCCAGCGCCGTGTTCGCGCTCGCCTACATCGTGCTCAGCGAGAACCTGCAGGCCAAGGTCTTCGGCACCTCCGTGGGCATCATCGCCGCCATCAACGGGGGAGTGGGCGGCCTGGACGGCTACGCGGGCGGGCTCATGGCCGAGACCCTCGGCTTCCGGTCCATCTTCGTCGTCGTGCTCGTCCTCACCGCCATCGCCGCCCTCTGCATCTTCCGCCTGGTGCCCGCCGGACGCCCTGCCGGGGTTCGCGGCGCCATGGACTGGTGGGGCGCCGGCTCCCTCTCGCTGTTCCTGGTGTTCCTGACCTACTTCGTGTCCGACGGGTCGGCCGCCGGCTGGACCTCGCCCACCGCCCTGGCCCTGCTGGCCGGCACCGTTTTGTCATTTGCCGGATTCTGGTTCATCGAGAAGCGCCGCAGCCACCCGCTCATCGCCGTGCACCACCTGCGCTCCCGCCAGGTGTGGCCGGTCATCGCCACCACCGTCCTCACCCTGGCCGGCATCTTCGCGGTCATCAACTTCACCGTGGTGCTGCTGAGCCAGGATTCCGACGGCGGCTTCGGGCTTTCCGCCTCCATCTCGGCGTTGCTGTTCCTCACCCCTGCCGCGCTGATTGGCGTCTTCGCCGCGCCTTTGGCGGGGTGGCTGGCTGACCGGCGCGGATGGGTGCGTACGTTGCGGTGGGGGACTTCGCTGAGCCTGGTGTGCGCCGTGGTGGCCGCTGTGTTTTCCACTTCGCCTGTTGCCGTGTTGATTGCTGTCGCCTGCCTGGGCATTTTCTACAACGGCTTCTTCCTCACCGCCATCAACGGGCTCTCGGTGCTGCTCTCGCCCAAGGAGGCCCCGGCTTCCTTGCCCGGAATCAATGGTGCGTCGTTCGGGATCGGGGCGAGCCTCGGCGTCGTGCTCGTGGCGCCGTTCGCCGCGCAGGCCACGGCCGCCGGGTACGCCACCGCCCTCTGGATCTCAGTGGGCATCACCGCCGCCGCGTTTATCGTCAGCCTCTTCGTCGCCGCCCCCAAGGGCGAGACGGTCTAACCCCTCTATCTGTTAAGAAGGAACCTATTGTGACTGCCCCCGTTTACCTGGACTGCGATACCGGCATCGACGACGCCCTCGCCCTGGCCTACCTGCTCGCCTCGCGCCTTGCTTCCGTGGTGGGGATCGGGACGGTGAGCGGGAACGTGAGTGCCGCCGTGGGTGCCCGGAATACTCTGGACCTGCTGTCGTTGGCTGGCACTGCTTCCGTGCCGGTGGCTGTTGGCGCCCACGACCCTCTTGCTGGTTCCTTTGGCGGCGGGTCGCCGTGGGTGCACGGGGGGAACGGTGTGGGGGAGGTTGTGCTGGAGACTTCTGCGGCTTCTGTTGTTGCGGAGTCCGCGGCCGAGATGCTGGTGCGGCTGGCCCGTACGTATCCCGGTACGTTGCGGGTGGTGGCGATCGGGCCGCTGACCAATATTGCGGAGGCGTTGCGGCTGGATCCCCTGCTGCCCTCCTTGGTGGAGTCGGTGACTGTGATGGGCGGGGCCGCGCTGGCGCCGGGGAACATCACGCCCGTGGCCGAGGCGAACATCTGGCACGACCCCGAGGCCGCCGCCCTGGTGCTGGCCGCCGACTGGGCCGTGACCCTGGTGCCCCTGGACGTGACCATGGCGTCGGTGCTGGAGGAACCACACCGGCAGGTTCTGCTGGCTTCGTCGGCGCCGGTGCCGCGGGCGCTGGGGGAAATGCTGGGCTACTACTTCCGGTTCTACGAGGGCATCTACGGCCGGCCCTGCTCCGCCATGCACGATCCGCTGGCTGCGGCGCTCGCTGTTGGCGCTGTGAAGCCTGCTCTGGCACCGGTGGTGCGTGCCGCCGTCGACACCTCCGAGGGGCCCGGCCGCGGGCAGACCGTGTGCGACATGCGCGGGCTGTACGCGGGGTATCCGGAGGTGAAGGGCGCCCGGTGCCGCGTAGTGCTATCGCTCGAGGAGGACTTCGCCGCGCACCTGGTGGAGACGCTGCTGACTTTCTTTAAAGGCACGACGGCGGCGCTCGCCTCAGTAGGTTCTGTCGCCGGAGCTGGAGGGGCCGGGAGATATGAGCGGCTGCCGAGTGGGCCAGCTGGCGGAATCGATTAGGCGTGCATTAGCAGCCGGCGCAAGGGCGGACAGATGGATGCCGATATCAACTTCGATTTCGACCCGATCTGCCCTTTTGCCTGGATGACCAGCAAGTGGGTGCGCATGGTGCAGGCGCAGCGCGGATACAACGTGGACTGGCGCTTCATCTCGTTGCGGCTGATCAACGCCAGCGTCGACTATGACGACGACGTGCCCACCGAGAACGCCGGTCAGCGACGCGGGACGCGGGAGTTCGTGGAGCCGATCCTCGCCGAGGCCGGCCTGCCCCTGTCGCTCGCCGAAGCCCTGGACGACGAGTCCTGGGACCGGGAGATCCGGCAGGAGACCGATGAGGCGCTGGGGCTGACGGGCAAGGATGTGGGCACCCCCACGGCGTGGCGTTCTTCGGGCCCGTGATCAGTCGGCTGGACGGCATAGCAATGTTCGAGGAGAAGTTCGGGGGCAGGGCCCCCGGGCAGATCGCCGACCGCACCCAGCAGGCGCTTCACGGCATCCCGGTAACGCTCGCCGCGATCAAGCAGATCGCCGAGTCCATCGCCTCAAATGAGGAAGCCAGGTCCTAGGCCTGGACCAGCACCATCACTGAGCAAGGTCCGCATGCGTCCGCTCATGCATTGTTTCAGCGCACGGCTAGTACGCCCCGGCTCCGGCCAGCGCAACCTCCTGGTCCTGCTCAATGGTCCCGGTGGACACCCCGATTGCCCCCATGATCCGCCCGTCCCGCACCAGCGGAATGCCGCCGGGGAACACCACCAGCCGTCCACCGTGGGCGTCACTGAGCCCGTGGATGGGGCCGTCCGGGCGGGTCGCTTCCTGCAAATCGCCTGTCTCGCACTGGAACGCGATGGCCGTGTAGGCCTTATTGATCGAGATGGTGATGGAGCCGATGTTCGCGCCGTCCATCCGGGCGTGCGCCTTGAGGTTGCCGCCGGCGTCAACGACGGCGATGTCCATCGGCTGGCCTATCTCTGCGGCCTTCTTCGCAGCGGCGTCGATGACCTGCTGCGCTTCTTCGAGGGTGATGGTTTCGAGAACGGTTCCGTTAGCCATGGCGGCAGTCCTTTTCGCTGGTGGGTGGGTGGTTGTGATTCCGTGACACCACTTGAGCACGGGACCCACGCCACACAACAGGTGGGGATGACCCCCAAGCGCGGGTGCGGGTTTCCCCCCGTACCCAGGAAAGGAAAGCCCCCTTAGCGTTGAAGGAAGCCAAACAAGGAGGTTTCCCGTGGGCGTCGTGCCCCTGAAAGACATAGTCGATCCGGCCTTTCACGACCGCTATGGCGTTCCGGCCGTCAACATTTTCAACGACCTGACCATGGAGGCGGTCCTCGCCGCGGCCGAGGAAGCAAACTCCCCGGTCATCCTGCAGACGTCCGTGAAGACGGTCCGCAGCATCGGCTCCCGCCAGCTGTTCGACATGTGGAAGTCGCTGACCGCCGGCATCCAGGTCCCCGTCACCCTGCACCTGGACCACTGCCCGGACCGGGAGGTGCTCACCGAATGCCTCAAAGCCGGCTGGAACTCCGTGCTGTTTGACGCCTCCAGCCTGCCGGTGGAGGAAAACCAGCGCCAGACCATCGAGGTGGTTGCCGAGGCCCGGCAGTACGGCGCCCAAGTGGAAGGCGAGATCGAGGCGATCACGGGCGTCGAGGATGACCACGGCTCGGACGACGTCGCCCCCCAGCAGAGCCTGGAGACGGCGCTGAACTTCATCGACGCCACGGGCATCGACGTCTTTGCACCCTCGATCGGCAACGCGCACGGCTCCTACAAGGCCGCACCGGTGCTCGACGTCGGCCGGGTCACCGAGATCGTCGAGGCCCGGCACATCCCCATCGCCCTGCACGGCGGGTCCGGCCTGAGCCCCGGGCAGTTCTCGGACCTGATCGCCCGTGGCTGCGCGAAGGTCAACATCTCCACCGCCTTGAAGGAAACGTTCATGCAGTCCTCCTTGGCTTTCCTCAAACAGGCCGAGCAGAACCACAAGTGGGACCCGCCGTCCCTGTTCAAGCACACGCGCGGGGAGGTCATGGCGATGGTCAAGGAGCTGACCCAGCAGTTCGGCAGCGCCGGCAAGGGCGGCCGCTGATGCCCGCCCTGATCTTCGACTGCGACGGCGTCCTCGCCGACACCGAACAGCATGGCCACCTGCCGGCCTTCAACCGTACCTTCACCGACTTCAACGTCCCGGTCCAATGGAGCGTCGAAGAGTACGCGGAGAAGGTCAAGATCGGCGGCGGCAAGGAACGGATGCGCAGCATCCTGACCCCGGAACTCGCCAACAGCCTGGGCCTGAAAGACGATGCCGCCGTGGACGAGGCCATCCTGGCATGGCACCAACGCAAGACCGCCGTTTACAAGGACATGGTGGCGTCCGGAGTCATGCCCGCCCGGCCCGGGATCGCCCGGATCGTCCAGGAAGCGCATGACGCCGGCTGGACCCTCGCGGTGGCCTCCACCTCGGCGGAACCGGCCGTCCGCGCGGTCCTTACGCACGCCGTCGGCGAGGGCCTCGCGAAGCATTTTGCTGTGTTCGCCGGCGATGTCGTCCCGGCGAAGAAGCCCGCCCCGGACATCTACCTGCTCGCGCTCAGGGAGCTGAACCTTGACCCGGACGATGCGATCGTGGTTGAGGACAGCGCCAACGGCCTGCGCGCCGCCCTGGGCGCGGGACTGAGAACCCTCGTCACGGTCAGTGGCTACACCCGTCAGGAGGACTTCACCGGCGCCTCGCTTGTGGTGAGCTCACTGGGCGACCCCGGCGGCGAGGCCGCCGAAGTCCTGGCCGACGACGCCGGCGCCGACGTTCCCGGCGCCGTGACCCTCGCGACGCTGCAGGCCATCCTGTCCACGCCCCGGCCCGGCCGCGGCGGCGCAACCCTCACCACCCCTTTGACCCCGACGGAGACCCCATGACCGCCACCGACCTCGCCGACGTCGAATACGTCGTCCGCACCCTCGCGCAGACTGCTGTCGATAAGGAGAAGGAGTTCGGCGACCTGGACGCCGTCGTGGGCGACGGCGACCTGGGCTACTCCCTGGCCCGCGGCTTCGAGAAGGTCCTGCAGGACTGGGAAAGCTTCAAGCGCGACGACGTCCCCACCTTCCTGCAGCAGATCGCCCTGGCGATCTCGAGCCGTATCGGCGGCACCTCCGGCCCGCTGTGGGGGACCGCGTTCCTGCGCGCCTCCGCCGCAGCGAAGACCGTGGACACCATCGACGGCGCCGCCGCCGTCTCCATGCTGCGCGCCGCCGCCGAGGGCATGATGGCCCGGGGCGGCGCGAGCCTGGGGGACAAGACCCTGCTGGACGCGCTCGTCCCGGCCACCGACGAGCTGGAACGCCAGCTCGCCGCCGATGCCGGAGCCGCCGAATGCCGGGCCGCGTTCGCTAAAACCGTCAGGGAATGCGCGGACGCCACCAGCACGCTCGAGGCCAAACGGGGCCGGGCCAGCTACAGCGGCGAGCGCAGCATCGGCTCCCCGGACGCCGGCGCGGTAGCGATCGCCATCATGATTGAACGCATCACCGAGGGCTGGGACCAGCGCTAGCCCTGTTTGTCTTTCCATCAACCTGACCAGCACAACGATGTGGAGATCACATGAAAAAGTTCGTCAACGACCCCAAACAGTTCGTCCCCGAGATGCTCGAGGGGCTGGCCCTGGCCAACCCCGAGACCCTCAAGTACGTCCCCGAATACAACCTGATCATGCGCGCCGACGGCCCGGACCAGAACAAGGTCTCGATTGTGCAGGGCTCCGGCTCCGGCCATGAACCCGCGCACGTCATGATCGTGGGCAAGGGCATGCTTGACGCCGCCTGCCCGGGCGACGTGTTCGCCGCACCGCCGTTCGACTACGTCTACGAGACCACCAAAATGATGGCCTCGCCCAAAGGCGTGCTGCTGCTGGTGAACAACTACACCGGCGACAAGATGGTCTTCGACATGGCACAGGAAATGTCCTCCGCCGAGGGCATCCAGGTCAGGACCCTCTTTATCAACGACGACGTCTCCGTGGAGGACTCCACCTACACGATCGGCCGCCGCGGCGTGGCCGGGAACTTCTTCGTCATCAAGGCCGTCGCCGCTGCCGCCGAACGCGGCGCGGACCTGGACGAGGTGATCCGGATCGGTGAGAAGGTCAACTCGGTCACCCGCAGCATGGGCGTCGCACTGACCGCCTGCACCCCGCCGGCCAAGGGCAGCCCGCTGTTCGAACTCGGTGAGGACGAGATCGAGATCGGCGTCGGCATCCACGGTGAACCGGGCCGGCGCCGGGCGGCCATGATGAGCGCCAACGAGATCGTCGAGGAAATGCTCACTCCGATCGTCCAGGACCTGCCGTTCGGCGACGGGGACCGCGTGGCACTCATGATCAACGGACTGGGCGGAACCCCCATCAGCGAGCTGTACCTGCTCTACGGCCAGGCCCACAAGCGCCTCGCCGAGCAGGGCATCAGCGTGGGCCGCAGCTACGTCGGCGAGTATTGCACCTCCCTGGACATGGCCGGAGCGTCCATCACTCTGGTCAAGCTCGACGACGAGATCGAGTCACTGCTCAGGGACCCGGCCGAGATCCCGATGCGGGTGTTCTAAAGGACCCGCCCAATCATTGAGGATAGCCAGGGAGTGAAGTACAGCCGCCGGAGCCGGCCGCCCTTTCGGGTGGCCGGCTCCGGCTTTTGTCCTGGCTCGCTTTTGTCTTCGCTCGTCGCAACGCCGTCGCACTGGGTCGCTTAGCCGAACAGGTACGTCGCCTCGTCGTAGCGGTCCTGCGGCACCGTCTTGAGCTTGCCGGTGGCTTCGGCCAGGCTCACCCGGACGATCTTGTCCGACCGCGTGGCGACCATTTTGCCCCACGCCCTCTCGTGAATCGCGTCGACTGCGGCGAGGCCCAGCCGGGTGGCAAGGACCCGGTCCGTGGCGCCTGGGGCGCCGCCGCGCTGGATGTGGCCCAGCGTCGTCGAACGCGTCTCAATGCCGGTGCGGTCCTCGATCACCGGGGCGAGCCGCTCGCCGATCCCACCGAGCCTGGGCCGATTAAAGCCGTCCAGGCCCCGGTCAGCGTGCGGTTCCGTCATGTCGGCGGACACGAATCCCTCGGCAACGACCACCAGGGGGGTGCGGCCGCGCCGGAACGGGCCTTCCACCCAGTCGCAGATTTCGTCCAGGGTGGCCGTCTGTTCGGGGATGAGGATCGCATGCGCGCTGGTGGCCATACCGGCGTAGAGTGCGATCCAGCCGGCATGCCGGCCCATGACTTCCGCGATCATGCAGCGGTGATGGGACTGCCCGGTGGTCTTGAGCCGGTCGATTGCCTCTGTGGCGATTTCCACCGCCGTGTGGAAGCCGAAGGAGAAGTCTGTGGCGGAGAGGTCGTTGTCCACCGTCTTGGGCACGCCGACGATGGGGATCCCCGCGTCGCTCAGGATCTTCGCCGCAGCCATGGTGCCCTCGCCGCCGATCACAATCAGGGCGTCCACGCCCACGGAGCGCAAATTCGCTTGGATCCGCTCGATGCCGCCACCCTCACCGAGCGGGCTGAAGCGCGAAGTGCCAAGGATGGTGCCGCCCAGGTTCGCGATGCCGCGCACGCTCATCCAGTCCAGGTTGATGGTGCTGCCCTCGATCAGGCCGCGCCAGCCGTCCGTGAAGCCAACAAACTCGTCGCCGTGGACGCGGATCCCGCGCAGCACGCACGAGCGGATAACCGTGTTAAGCCCCGGGCAGTCGCCGCCGCTGGTCAGGATTCCGATGCGGGCCATCAGTCTTACCTCCGCCGTGAGAGCCGTCCCAGTTGTCATGTTTCGTGTCGTCCACGAAACCACCTATCCGGGAGCGGCGGTATGAGGACTTCCCCGCCGTGCGGGATAAGGGTTATCCCGCACGCAGACGGGCGTGGGAGGTGCCATTATGGTGGGACAGATCACCAGTGCACCGCCGCAGGACCCGCGGCGCGCGGTTCGTCAAGGAGGACGAGAATGACAGACACCGGGACGGGATCTGGCACCGTGATCCGCAGCCTGCGCGACGCCGACGACACGCAGGGCAAGCTGGACACGGTCGTCGCCCTCGCCCGGGACCTCGCGGGCCGGTTTGAGCTGCAACCGTTGCTGGCCCGGATCCTGGGCCATGCTACCTCCCTGCTGGGGTGCGCATCGGGGTCGATCGCCCTGGTCAACGAGGCCAGCGGGACCTACACCAAGAAAGTGGACATCGGGGTCGGATGCCAGGAGGGCCAGACCTTTTCCCTGAAGGAGGGCTTCACCGGCGAGGTAGTCAGCAGCCGGTCCACCGTAATCCTCGACGCATACAGCAGCATTGAACGCGGGCATATCCCACCGACGGATCCGCGGTGGGACTGCGCCGTGATCGGTGTCCCGATCCAATGGGGCGAGCAGATTGTGGGCGCCTTCATTGTTTTCAGCCCGGAGCCGGGCCGGGTGTTCACTCCGGAGGAAGCCCGGCTGGCCGAACTCCTGGCCAACCATGCCGCAATTGCCTTGGCCAACTCGGAACTGCACTCCAAAGCCTCAGCCCGTGAACTCGAGGCTGCCGTGGCCGCCGAACGCGAACGTGCGGTCCGCGACGTGCACGAGACGGTTGGCCGGGCCCTTGCTGCCCTGCTGCTCAGCCTGGACGAGGCTGAGAGAGCCAGCCGGCTCGACGGGGCGGAACATGCCATCAGCCCGCACCTCAGCAAAGCCCGGACCATTGCCCACGATGCCCTCACCGAGACCCGTCGCACGGTCCTGGGCATGGGCCCGGCCGCGCTCGCCGGCCGGACCCTTGATGACGCCATTGCCGCGGAGCTCCTGTGGGTGGAGTCGATGACTGGCGCCGGAACCCAGCTGAAAGTGATCGGCGAGCCCCGTCCGCTGGCACCCGAGATCGCGCACCAGGCATTCAAGATTGTCCAGGAGGCGCTGAACAATGTGGTGGTCCACGCGCGCGCCACGACCGTACGCGCCGGACTGATCTACGAGCGCGGCGCGCTCGCCATCGTCGTGGAGGACAACGGTCAAGGCTTCGACCTCGCCGCAGCCCACGGTGACCACAACACGCTTCCGTCCGGATGCCTGGGGTTGCACGGCATGACGTCCCGGGCCGTGCACCTGGGCGGCGACCTGCACATCGAATCCACCCCGGGATGGGGCACCAAGGTGCGGGCCACCCTTCCGGACCGAGCACCTGCGCCGGAGGCGTCCGGGCAGCCACAGTGGAAGATCCTGATAGCCAATGACCATCCGATCATTAGCGCCGGCCTGGTCCGGTTGCTGGGCATCGCCGAGCCCGCCATCCAGGTCAGCGCTGAGGTGACCTCGGCCGAGCAGCTCTGCGACGCCTACGAATTGCTGCGCCCGGACGTGATTTTGATGGATCTGGACATGGTCCACCAGAACACCACCGGGATTCTTGCCCGGATCCGCGAGTTCGACCCTGGTGTCGCGGTTGTTGTGCTCACGGACAACCCCACCGTTGAGCAGGTGCGCTCCGCCCGGCAAGCAGGTGTGCGCGGCTTCATCAACCGGCGAGCGAATGGAGAGACCATGGCCCGCATTATCGTGGCTGCAGGTCAGGGCGAAGCCTCGATGGAAGGCGAAATCTTCGACCACCTTATCAGCGGCTCCGCTGCCGACGCCGGGTCCGTTCAGTTCACGACGCGCGAACGCGAGGTCCACGACATGGTCATCCGGGGCATGGCGGACAAGCAAATTGCCCGGGAACTGGAGATATCCGTGAAGACGGTTGAGAAGCACGTGGGCTCCATCCTCCGCAAAACCGGGGCACGCAACCGGACCATGCTGGTGAGCATCAACGCCCGGGAGGCGATTCCCCTGCAGCACTGGCGGTAGCCCTCCGGCCGCCGTCGGGACGAAATGCGTCCTGAAAACGACGGTGGTCCGGGTGGCAGCGGGCGCTGCCGTCCGGAGCATCGTTGGGATACGCCGGTACGCGAGGAAGTCTGGCGTCACCGCGGAACGCCTCGATCAGGATGTCTGTGTTGGGGTCGGCCAGGGTGCGAGCCCATTCGAAGAACAGGCAGCTGGCCGCCGTCCCGCAACCACTGGCCGCCAGGGTGGCCACGATTTACCGCCGGATGTCCCGCCTCGGATTACCGCTCCGAAGCAACCCTGCTTCGGGTTCACGCCCCGAGCCGGTCCGCCAATCCAGGAATGCTTGACGCTACGAGGTTCCAATCACCTTCCGGGGCCAGGTCCACTGCCTGGCCCGGTCCGTGCTCGGTGGGACGGGCCACGAACGCCGTGGCCAGCCCGGCCTCCCGGGCCGCCTGCAGGTCGCTGTTGTGCGCCGCGGCGAGCATCACCTCACCCGGCTCAAGGTCCAGGAACTCCGCCGTCCGGAGGTAGGCCTGGGGCAAGGGCTTGTAGGTGCCCGTCATGTCCGAACCGATGATGACATCCCAGGGCAGGCCGGCGTCCCTGGCCATGTCCAGCAACAATGAGGTGTTGCCATTGGACAGCGGGCCCACGATGTAGTGGCGGCGGATGGCGGCCAGGCCCTCCACGCTGTCGGGCCACGGCGGCAGCCGGTGCCAGGATTTGTTCAGCTCCTCCAGGGTCTCCCTGGAAAACTGGTCCGGATTGATGCCGTGATGGCGGAGGGCCGCGTCCAGGTTTTCGCGGTGGAGGGTGTCCAGCTTCGTGAAACCGCGCTGCCCGGAGCGGATGGCGTCCATGGCCGGCTGGTAGAGGGCCCGCCAGTGGTCGGCGAAGGCGTCGGCGTCGAGCGTATGCCCGTGTGCTGCCGCGAAAGCTGCCACCTCCCTTGCCACGCCGGTGCGCCAGTCCACCACGGTTCCGAAGGTGTCGAAGAGGACGGCGCGCACCGGGCGCCCGGTTGAGGGTGAACGGTACGGCTGGAAATTCATGTGCGGTGTCCTTCCTGGCTGCCGCGCCGGTTGGTCTGGCGGCATGCGAACTGATTTCGGTCCCACGGCGACGTCCGCCCGGGATTTCTACCGGCTGCTCACCGCCGTGGTGGTGCCCCGGCCCATCGCCTGGGTCTCGAGCGTTTCTCCGGAGGGCATTGACAACGTGGCCCCGCACTCCTTCTTCACCGTAGCCTCAACGAACCCGCCCATCGTGCAGTTCACCTCGGTGGGCGAGAAGGATTCGCTCCGCAACATCACCGCATCCGGGGAATTTGTGGTGGCTGCGTTGGCATGGGAGGGACACCTTCCGCCCCGCCACTTTCAGGCCGAAGGCCTAGGACAGGCTGGCCCGCGTTGCACGGAAGAACATCCGCTCGTCCTTGGGCTGGGCGCTCGCCATCAGCAGGGGGCCGCTGGTGGACATGGGGCTCACGTCAACCACCGAGGAGCTGATGGCGATGGCCGTGATGACGCCTACGGGCGTGAGCAGCGGATCCATGGCGATCGAATGGACAACAGGGCTGATGACACCCAGGGTTCCGGTGGTGGAGGCGAAGGCTGAGACGATGGCCACTACGTAGCTGGCGATCAGGGCCGCGAGGGAACTGTTGCCCAGGCCAGCGATGCCTTCCTGGAGTTCCTTCAGCGCACCCATTTTCTCCAGCATGCCCACGTAGGTGACGATGCCGGTGACCAGGATGATGGCCGACCATGGCATGCTTTCCACGGCGGGCTTCTGCACGTTGGAGTCCAGGACGATCAGGACCGCGGCGATGACCAGCGAGGCGACTCCCACATCGAGTCCCAGGACGGTGGTGAGTACCAGGAGCGAGCCGATGCCCGCCAGCGTGAGGATGCGCATGGGGGTTGCGGCCACCTTCTCCGGGCGGGTTCGGGTTCCGGTAGTCACCGAGGCCGGCGCGGTGAGTACTGCCGTTCCGGCGCCGCCGGGACCTGCAACGCTGTCGCCTGAGGGGGCGTCAGCGCCGCCGTCGTTCCTCATGGCAGTGTCACCGCCGCCCGCGTGACGTGCGTCCGGCTTGGCTGACCGGCGCTTCATGATGGCCTGCACCAGCACGTAGGCGATCACGGCCAGGACGGCGTTGAAGACGAAGCAGTAGGCGTAAAGCTTGAATGAATCGTCAGAAGCGCCTGCGCCGTCCAGCATCTTGTTGGCGAGGACGCCGAAGGGGTTGACGGGGGAGAAGGCGCCCGCGTTGGCGCCCTGGACGATGACCAGGCCCATGGCCAGGGTGCTGATGCCGAACCGCATGCCCAGCGCCAGGCCCACGGGCGCCACGATGGCGATGGCCGCGGGCGTGAAGGCGCCGGCGGAGGCCAGGGCTGCCGTCAGCAGGAACATCAGGATGGGGACCAGGATCTTCCGGTCGCCGGCGAGCCGTTCAGCCCAGTAGGCCAGCAGGTCGATGGTGCCGTTGATCCGCACAATGGCGAAGAGCAGGGTGGCGCCCACCAGGATGAAGAACAGTCCGGCGGGGAATTGACCGATGACGTCCTTGATGGACATCCCGGATGGTGCCCACGCCGAATGCGGCGACGGTGGCCAGCAGGCCGGCGTTGATCTTGGTGAAGGAGCCGACGGCGAAGGCCGCCACCAGCACCAGGAATGCGATGAGTGAGAGCGACATGGTGCCCGCCGCCTACGCGTTGGCCGCGGGCCGGACGCGGGCGCCGGACAGCAGGCTGCCTGCCCCGGTGATGGCCGGCTTGTGGCCCAGGGCCTTGAGGATCTCGTACGTGGTGGCCGTGGCCGCCGTGATGACCGGCAGTCCCAGCTCGTCCTCCACTGCCTGGACGGCGGCGAGTGACGGCATCTGGACACAGGCGGACAGCACGACGGCGTCGGCGCCTTCGCGCTGCAGGCTGCGGGCCAGTGCGGGCAGGTTCTGGGGGTCAAGGCAGCCGACTTCCAGGTTGTCCGCTACTTCGAGGCTGATGGCGTCCAGCACCGTGATGCCGGAGCCTTCGATGTAGTCCACCACCATCTGGGTCAGCGGCTTCATGTAGGGGGTGATCATGGCGACCTTCTTGGCGCCGATTTCTTGCAGGGTGCGGACCAGGGCGCCGGCGCTGCTGGTGACGGGCGCCGGGTGCCCATTGCCTTCGGCGGCGTCCGCGATGACCTTTTCGGAGCCCACATGGGCTTCGGGGCCCTGGGCCATGACGGCCACCAGGCAGGCGTAGGCGATAACGTCCACATCGGCGTCGGAGACCGCTTCGGCGCACTGGGCTGCCTTGCCCACCATGGCCAGCAGTTCTTCCCTGGTGACCTTCTTCATGCCGGCGCGGGCGGAGTGGAAGGTGTATTTGTGGCCGGTTGCCTCGGCCTGGCGCCGGAACAGTTCCGGCAGTTCGGTCTCCATGGTGGTGTTGGAGCTGGGGACGATCAGTCCCACGCGGCTGCTCCCGGGGCGCTTGGGCTCGGGGGCGGTTTCGCAGGTGGTGGCGGGGATGCTCATGGATTCTCCACGTCGTTGTGATGGGGATAGGATGCGAGTAAACCCATAAAGTGGGTTCGGGTCCCATGATGTGGGTCACCGGAGTAGGATGTCAAATGGATCACGTTCCGGCATTGCCCAAGCCGTCACTAAGCTGGAGGCTGCCGGCGGAAAAGAGTTAAGGGGCATTGGACTGTGGTGAAGGAAGCAGGAGTTGGGGCATCGCCCCTGCTGGTCCTGCACAAGGTGGCCGAGATCCTGGACTGTTTCTCAGTGGAGGAGCCGGAGCCGACGCTGCAGCAGATCATCCGCAAGACCGGGCTGCCGTCCAGCACCTGCCAGCGGTTGGTCCAGAACATGCTCCGCGAGGGGTTCCTGGACCGCGACGGCGACCGGTACCGGATCGGCATCGGCCTGGTCCGCTGGGCTACCCCTGGGACGTTCGGGCTGGACGTGGTCCGGCTGGTGAGGCCGGTTCTGCAGCAACTGCGCGACGAAACCGGTGAAACTGCCTGCCTGTACGTCCGGGACGGGGCCTTCCGGACCATCGTTGCCGTAGCCGAGACGCGGCACGTGGTGATGCGGCCGTTCATGGTGGGGATGGTCATGCCGCTGCACGCCGGTGCCCCCGGCAAGGTGTTCCTGGCATTCGATCCCGGGGCCTGGGATGCCCTGGACGAACAGGGACTCGAGGGCTTTACGTCGGATACGCCCGTGTCCCTGGAGACGCTGCGGGAGCAGGCGGACGTTGCCCGCAAACAGGGGTATTTCGCAGCCTTCGGGGAACGCCACCAGGACGTGGGCTCCATCAGCGCGCCGGTGTTCGACCATACTGGACGGCTTGCATGCGCCGTGGGCCTGGGCTTCCCTACCCAGCGGATTGGGCCCGTCGATGTTGAGCGGCTGGGGCCGGTGGTGGCCCGTGCGGGGCTGGAAGCCAGCCGTGCACTTGGATATGACACCAGCCAGGCCGTCGGGTGAACGGTTAGGACTGGAACTGCTGCATCACCGAGAGGTGACCGGCCCGCGCGGACACGAGGCACTTGGCCAGGTAGAACGGCCGGTGGCCGTGCCGGACGTACTGGGTCAGCACCAGGACCGGGTCCGACGGGCGCAGGTCCAGCAGCTTTGCCCGGCTCGGTCCCACCTGGCTGAGGCTGATTTGGCACTCACCCGGCCCGGCCAACCTGCCCAGCTGCCTGGTGAGCGTGGCAAGCAGGGTTTCGCCGCCGTCGTCCTCTAGCTCAAGGGGCGCAGCGGCGCCCTTGCCGAAGCTGACCGGCTGGGCGGTGACGTTCTCCTGCAGGTGGGCGATGGCCTCGCCGTCGCGGATCAGGATCGACTCCCAGAGCCAGCAGTCGCTGCCCGGTTCGACGCCGATGCCGGGGGCGACGAATTCGGACGCGGCCTGCCGGACCACCTGGGTGCGCTTGACCTCCACCTTCTGTCCGGGGCTGCCGAGGACGTCCTCGAACGGCTGGATGCGTTCGATGCCGATGCGGGGGAGCGTGTCCGAGACGAAGCGCCCGACGCCGCGCCTTGCCCTGATCAGGCCGTCCTCCTCCAGGAGCATGAGGGCTTCGCGGACCACGGTGCGGCTGACTTTCATGTCCGTGCCGAGCTCGGTTTCGGTGGGGATCATGGAGCCGGGCGTGAGGAGTCCGTTGCGGACGGCTTCGGCGATCCGCGAGTACACCGCCACGCGCAGGGGAGCGCCGGGCTGGGCAGCCACCGGCTGGGACAGGAACCGGGCGGCGTCCTGGTGCACGTTTTGCCTCGCTCTTTGTTTGGTTTCTCCGGGGATTCCAGCCTAGGACATGTAGCACTTGTTTGTTGGACAAGTGGTGCTGGTTGCAGTGTGTAATGCCCATGAGTGATTCAGTCGCGTCGGATCCGCATGCCGCCGTTCCGAAGTTACTGTCCCTCGCGCAGCGCGGCCTGGCTGCCGATCCTTCGAGGACAGCAAATTCGCCGTCAGTCGCTTGAGCGTAAGCAGTGATCCCAAGGTTGGTCAGCGTCATCCCAAAGACCGGGGAAGTGCTTCCTGTGCCGACCGGGCTGCTGGCAGCGTCACTCGGGGTCGGCAAGCTGCGTAACCGCGTCGACACCAAGACCCGTCGGCTTTCGTGAGGTGCGCGTCCTTGCTGGTGAGGACGATCGCGCGGTTCCAGCCACGAGCCGACGCGACTTTAGGGCATCGGCGGCTCTTGCCCGCGGCAACACGTGGCTCGGGGTGGTCCTCGCTCAGGGTACAGGGCCGGATGCCCCTAGCCGAGCGCCGTTCAGAATGGCACGATCTCCGGGTATGGCCTGCACCCACCGCCGCGCTGGCCCCTGATTCCGTCGTACAAAAGGAAGAAACCCATCATGAAGGCAGCACGTTTCCACGCCCGTAAGGACATCCGCATCGAGGACATCCCGGAGCCGGAACTCCGCGCCGGGGCGGTGAAGATCGACGTCGCCTGGTGCGGCATCTGCGGCACGGACCTCCACGAGTTCCTGGAAGGGCCCATCTTCTGCCCGGCACCCAGGCATCCGCACCCGCTCTCGCACGAGGAATCCCCGGTGACCCTGGGGCACGAATTCTCCGGGACCATCTCCGACGTGGGCGAAGGGGTGACGGGCCTGGCGAAGGGGGACAACGTCGTCGTTGAACCCTATTTCGTGGACGGGACCTGCGATATGTGCCAGGCCGGCAGCTACCACCTGTGCCGGCAGATGGGTTTCATCGGGCTGGCCGGCGGCGGGGGAGGGCTGAGCGAGAAGATCGTGGTGGACGCGCGGTGGGTGCACCCCATCGGGGACATTCCGCTGGACGAGGCGGCGCTGATCGAGCCGCTGTCCGTGGCCCACCACGCGGTGGCGCGCAGCGGCGTGAAGGCGGGCGATACCGCGCTGGTGGGCGGGTCCGGGCCCATCGGCCTGCTCACCGCCGCGGTCCTGAAGGGCATGGGGGTGACCACGATCATCAGCGAGCTCACCCAGGCGCGCAAGGAGAAGGCCACCTCCAGCGGCGTGGCGGACCACGTCCTGGACCCGAGCAAGGAGAACGTGCCGGAGCGGGTGCGGGAGCTCACCGGCGGGACCGGGGCCGACGTCGCGTTCGAGTGCGCGGGCGTGAACGCGGTGCTGGACACCATGCTCGACGCCGTCCGGCCGGGCGCCGTGGTGGTCAACGTGTCCATCTGGGGCGCGCCCGCCACCATTGACATGCAGAAGATCGTGCTCAAGGAGATCGACCTGCGCGGCACCATCGCCTACGTCCGCGACCACCCCGCCGTTATCAGGTTGGTGCAGGAGGGCAAGGTGGACCTCAAGCCGTTCATCACCGGCCGGATCGCTCTGGAGGACCTGGTGGAGCAGGGCTTCGACACCCTCATCAACCACAAGGACACGGCGGTGAAGGTGCTGGTGCACCCGTAGGTTCTGCCAGGGGCGGATGCCCGGCATCGAAGGAAGGCCGACGGCGGGACGCAGGTGCCGCCGTCGTCCCCCTCCTACGTGTGGGAGGTCGCCTGGCGGGCGCTGTCGCGGACAACAAGAGTGGGCGCGATCGGGGTCCGGTCCACCTCCCGCCCTTCCATGGCACCAATAAGCACCTCCATGCTCATGAGCGCCAACGCCGTGAAGTCCTGGCGAACGGTGGTCAGGGGAGGCAGGAAGTAGTCTGAACCTTCGATGTCGTCGAAACCGACCACGCTCACATCCTCCGGTACCCGGATGCCATTTTCAGCAAAAGCGCGTATCAGCCCGAGGGCCGTGTGGTCGCTGGCGGCGAAGACAGCCTGCGGCACCTTGTGTTCCCGTACCAGTTGGAGCGCGGTCTCGTAGGCCCACCGAGGGCTCCAATCGCCTTCGAGGTACAGCCCGGGTGCAAGACCGGCGTCGCGAAGCGCCGCCTCCCACCCGCGTTTGCGGACCCGGCCGTCGAACCAGTCCAGGGAGCCGCCGAAGTGGGCGATGTCGGTGTGGCCCAGTTCTATCAGGTGTTGTGTGGCCAGCCGTGCACCCAGCTCCTGGTTCTCCGAGTATGAGAAGACGTTCGGCGTCGATGATGCTCCTGCTGCGATCATCTCCACTGGTACACGGCACGAGGCATTCCATACGGCCGCTGCCATCTCCACCACTGGGGCGATGACGATGATTCCCCCCACGCCGGTATCGTCCAAGGTGTCCAGGGCGGCCTGGACCGACTCACCGTAGGGCCGTTCGACGCTAATGACAGTCGTGGCGTACCCCTTCCTGCGTGCAATGTTCTCGAGGGCCATGAGCGTCCCCACCGGGCCGAACCGCGGTGAGCCGTCGGAAAGAATACCGATGGAGGTGGACCGGCTGGTGACGAGCGCCGTGGCTGCCCGGTTCCTCCGGTACCCGATGTCCTTGATCACCTGCAGAACCCGTTGCCGCGTTGCCGCACTCACGTCCGGTGCGTCATTGAGTACCCGCGAGACTGTGCCGAAGGAGACGCCGGCGACGCTCGCCACATCGTTGATGGTGGGCTTCCGGCGCGGTGGGGCATCCGGTAGCCTCTCGTTCGCCTCACGGGGAACAGTTGCGCCTGCCATGCTCACTCCTGTCTTGCACTTCACGGTTGGAACCACTCGGTTCCGTGCCTTTCGATCTTACGTCCGGCTGGACTTCCGCATCCGCTGAAACAGCCGCTTATGTGACCCTTGACACTTATCTTCGTAAACGTTTACGATGATTTCCGTAAACGTTTACGGTCACCTCGTGAACGTTTACGCAGCCAAACATTTCAATGAGGAAAGGGGAGCGCGATGCCCGACCCGATCGTCGACGCACCCGCGCTCGATCCGCAGGCCGGACTTCGGGATGTCGACCAAACCCAGTGGGCAAATCTCGAAGTGCTCCTGAAGGATACGGCGCCCGGCGATCTGGCAGCCGCTGTCCGCACCTTTGTCTCTGCCGGATCTTCGGCGGTCATTGGAGTCTTCAACGACGATCGTCTTTGGGCAAGCCTGGTGGTCTCCGTCGACAACTCGGGCAAACCCGCGTCGGTGTCCACCGTCCCCGGCCCTGCACGGGAATCGGACGGAGACATGGCGAAGGCGGCCAACGAGGCCGTGGAGTGGGTTCAAGCCCACCACGGGCCGTGTTCCTTGGGCTTCTTCGTCGATAAAACACATGCAGAGGCGCTCCTGGGAGCTTCAGACAAGGCCACTGCCATCCGCACAGCCTCGGCCTCCGGCGGCCTCGTCCTGTCCCCGGTTCCGCCGGCCCTGGCTATCGCCCTCGCCTGAACTACCCCAGGCATCCACCCCATCCATCCCAAGCACTGGAGAACAATGATGATCCGCAGGCTTCCCCTCGTGGCCCTTGCCGCAGCCCTGTCCCTTTCCGTCGCTTCCTGCAGCAGTTCGAGCACGGGCACGTCCAATGCTCCCGACGCCGGCGTGTCCAACAAGGCCCAGCAGGCCCTTGACCAGATCAAGGGACAGGTCCTGAGCAAGGGGCCCAACGGCGAGACGCCCTCCCCGGCGTCCGCAGCAGACCTCACTCCTGACGAGATTCAAAAGGTCAAGGCGCTCAACGCCAAGGCGGCCATCGTGATGCACTACGGCGGCAACGACTGGGCCACCGCCCAGATCAACGGACTGAAGTCCGAGTTTGAAAAGCTCGGCGTCAAGGTCATCGCCACCACTGACGCGAACTTCAAGCCGGACAAGCAGGTCTCGGACATTGAGACGGTCATGTCGCAGAACCCGAACATCATCGTCTCGATCCCCACGGACCCCGTGGCTACGGCCTCTGCCTACAAGAAAGCCGCGGCTGCCGGCACCAAGCTCGTCTTCATGGACAACATCCCGCAGGGCCTGACTGCCGGCCAGGACTACGTCTCTGTTGTTTCTGCCGACAACTACGGCAACGGCGTGGTCTCCGCCCACCAAATGGCTAAAGCGCTCGGTGGCAAGGGAAAGATCGGGGTTGTCTTCCACCAGGCCGATTTCTTCGTGACCAAGCAGCGCTACCAGGGATTCAAGGACACGATCACCAAGGAATACCCGGATATCAAGATTGTCGAGGAAAAGGGAATTGCCGGTCCGGACTTCGCTGGAGATGCCCAGGCTGCCGCGAACGCAATGCTCAGCAAGTACGCCGATCTGTCCGGAATCTGGGCGGTCTGGGACGTTCCTGCAGAAGGAGTCATGGCCGCAGCCCGGGCCGCCGGCCGGCCGGATCTGAAGATCGCTACGGAGGACCTCGGCAAGAACGTCGCGATTGCCCTTGCCAAGGACGAACTTGTGGTCGGCCTTGGAGCGCAGGTTCCGTTCGACCAGGGTGTCACGGAAGCGCGGCTGGCCGCAGGGGCGCTCATCGGCAAGAAAGCACCCGCATACGTGGCGCTGAGCGCCCTTCCGGTTGACCACTCCAACGTCCTGGATGCCTGGAAGCAGGTCTACCACGAGGATGCCCCGAAGGACATCCAAGACTCCTACAAGAAGTAGCCAAGAACCGGCGGTGCGGGGGTCCGGCCCCCGCACCGCGCCGAAAGGGCAACGATGAACACCGCAGACAATGTCGTCGAGATGCGCTCGATTTCCAAGAGCTTCAACGGCGTTCCAGTATTGAAGGACGTCAGTTTCGACGTCCGCAAGGGTGAGGTCCACGCGCTCGCAGGGGGCAACGGCGCAGGGAAGTCAACGCTCATGAAAATCCTCCAGGGCGTCTACCAGGCGGACGCCGGCGAGATCCTCATCGGCGGCAAGCCGATCGCCATCAACTCGATCCAGGACGCGAAGGCCGCCGGGATCGGAATGGTCTTCCAGGAGTTCAGCCTGGTACCGAGCCTGACCGTTGCGCAGAACATTTTCCTCGCCGCCGAACCGCTCGGCACGGGCGGCCTCATCGACGACCGTGCCGCGGTGCGCCGCGCCAGGGAAGTTTTCAGTGAGATGGAGGTCGACGTCGACCCGCGCGCCGGGGTCTCACGGCTCGGCACTGCATACTGGCAGCTGACCGAGATCGCCAAGGCCCTCGCCCAGAATGCCCAGGTGCTCATCATGGATGAGCCCACTGCCAGCCTTGCCCGGCATGAGTCCGAAGCGCTCTTCGAACTGATTGACCGCCTCAAACAGCGAGGCATCTCAATCATCTACATTTCCCACCGCATGGATGAGGTGTACAGGCTCGCGGATCGGATCACCATCCTCCGCGACGGCCACCGCCTCCTCACCGCGCCCCTGACGGACGTCACTCCCGAGCAGATCGTGGAAGGCATCGTCGGCAAGAAGATCGAGGGCCAGCTTTCCTATCGCGCGCGTGATCATGTGGCCCACGACGGGGCGCCGCTGCTGGAAGTCCGCGGGCTTAATGCGGGGCAGCGCGTGCGGGACGTTTCGTTCTCGCTCCGGCCTGGCGAAATCCTCGGCCTGGCGGGGCTTATGGGCAGCGGACGAACCGAGCTTGCCCGTGCCCTCTTTGGCATTGACAAGGTGGACGGCGGTGAAGTCCTGCTGCGGGGCAAAAGGGTCAACCTTGCTTCGCCGCAGCAGGCCATCAACGCGGGAGTTGCCCTCATCCCGGAGGACCGCCGGGCCCAAGGCCTGGTCTTGGAGCACTCCGTCCAGGACAACCTGCTGCTGCCGCTGCTTGGCCGGATCCAGCGGGGACCCTTCCTGGACGGCGCCAAGGCCAAGGAGTTGTCCTCGTCACTGATCAAAAGGTTCGCAGTGAAGGTCGCCCACCCCCACCGCCCAGTGCGGCTCCTTTCGGGTGGCAACCAGCAGAAAGTGGTCATCGCCAAATGGCTGGGCACCGATCCGGACATCCTGATCCTGGACGAGCCAACGGCCGGCGTCGACATCGGCACCAAAAGCGAAATCCTCGACATGATCCGTGAGCTGGCCAGTGCCGGCAAGGCCGTCATCGTCATCTCCTCCGAGTACCCCGAACTACTCGCGGTCAGCGACCGCGTCCTCGTCCTCAAGGACGGCTCCATCATCCGTGACATCCCCCGCAGCGAGATCGCTGACGAGGAATATCTCCAACTCGCAGTACAGGGAGTCTGAAAGTGAGCAAGGCAAACACCATCGCGCCCCGGGACACCGCGGCCCCCCGCAATTTCGGCACCATCCTCAAAGACCTCGACTGGCGGCGCTACGTCATCTACATCGGCTTCGTCGTTGTCTTCCTGTTCTTCGCCGTCCTCCTCCGCGACCAGGGCTTCCTGTCGCCGAACAACCTGCTGAACATCTTCCGGCAGACAGCCACCATCACCGTCATCGCCGTCGGTATGACATACGTGATCGCGTGCGCAGAGATCGACCTGAGCGTCGGATCCGTGGCCGGCCTCTCCAGTGTGTGCACTGCGATGGCGCTCTCCCAATGGGGCCTGGTACCCGGCATTCTGGCCGGCCTCGCCGTCGGGCTCGTCGTCGGATCGATCAACGGTGCCCTGGTCAGCCTCCTCGGCATCCCATCCTTCCTGGTGACACTCGGCATGCTGGGCATAGCCGTCGGCGTTGCCCAGTGGATCACGGCGTCCGCCCCCCAGCCCATCCTGAACGACACGTTCAACACGCTGTTTGGATCCGGCAACTTCGGTCCTGTTCCGGGCCTGGTGGTCTGGAGTGCCATCTTCGTGGCCATCGGCGCCGTCGTGCTGAACCGCACCAGGTTTGGCCGCCAGGTCCTGGCCACAGGAGGCAACCGCAACGCCGCCGAGTTCACCGGCATCAATACCAAGCGCATAAAGTTCCAGGTGCTCCTCATCTCGGGCATGGTGGCAAGCGTCGCCGGAATGCTCTACGCCGGCCGGCTGCAGTCCGGACGCTTCCAGTGGGGATCGGGAGACGAACTCTCCGCCATCGCCGCCGTCATCCTGGGCGGAACCAGCCTCTTCGGCGGGTTCGGCTCCATCATCGGCACCTTATTCGGCGCCCTCCTGATCGGCCTGATCAACAACGGGCTGATCCTCGCCGGACTCGACAGCAGCCAGCAGCAGGTGGTCCGCGGCGCGATCATCATTCTGGCCGTCGCCCTCGCCCGTAAGAAGTAGCACCCGTGGCTTTCCAACTACGGGCCGGAATTATCGGAACAGGATTCATGGGTTCTGTCCACGCCCATGCGGTCCGCGCAGCAGGCGGTGAAGTCACCGCAGTCGCCGGGAGCAGCCAGGCTTCAGCCGAAGCCGCAGCGTCAGCGCTCGGCGCCCGGACCGCAGCCGAATCGGCTGAAGCACTGATCGCACGTGCGGACGTGGATGTCATCCACATCTGCACCCCGAATGCCACCCACGCCGACCTTGCCCGCAAAGCCATTGCGGCAGGAAAAGCAGTCATCTGCGAAAAGCCACTGGCCACGAGCGTTGGGGACGCGTTGGAGCTGACTGCCCTCGCGGCCCAGGCCGGCGTCGTCACCGGCGTTCCCTTCGTCTACCGGTTCTATCCGGCCGTCCGCGAGGCCCGCGACCGGATCCTCCGCGGCGACGCCGGCCGCCTCTGGCTCCTGCACGGTTCCTACCTGCAGGACTGGCTCGCCGGCGCGGAAGCTACGAACTGGCGGGTCGATTCAACCATCGGGGGAGCCTCCAGGGCGTTCGGTGACATCGGCGTGCACTGGTGCGACCTGATGGAGTTCACCACCGGACACAGAATCACCAGGCTTGTGGCCAAGACCAGCAGGGCCTACGACGAACGCGAAACCGGCGGCCGGTTGTCCTCCGTCGGCACCGAAGACGGCGCCACGCTCCTGTTCGAGACGGACAAGGGTGCCACCGGATCCCTGGTAGTCAGCCAAGTCAGTCCCGGCCGGAAGAACCGACTCTGGTTCTCCTTCGATGGAACCGAAGCGTCATTCAGCTTCAACCAGGAACGGCCGGACACCCTGCACGTCGGCCGCAGTGACTCAAGTTCCGAGATTCCGGTCGGCCCGCAAACACTCACGATGCCTGGCGGCCGGCGGTACGCCAAACTTCCCCCGGGCCACCCCCAGGGATACCAGGACAGCTTCAACGCGTTCGTCGCGGACGTATATGCGGCCGTCCACGGCCAGGAACCGGAAGGCCTGCCCACCTTCCGGGACGGACTACGGTCAGCCCTCATCACGGATGCAGTCGTAACCTCGGCTGCGCAGCAGACGTGGGTCGAAATTCCCCCAGCAGAAAACCTCACCGGATCACTCAGGTCTTCCGCAGCAACTGAAAGGCAAAAGCAATGAAACTCGGTTACTGTTCCATCACCTGGGGCGGCGTCGTTGGCCACCCGCAAGGTGTGACGAGCGTGAAAGACCTTTTCTACATGACCCACGGGTCCATGCAGCAAGCAGTCCAGGACATCGCATCCGTCGGCTATCAGGGCGTTGAAATGTTTGACGGCAACCTCGAGGAATACGCAGGGAAGCCTGAAGAACTCAAGGAAATCCTGGATACCGCCGGAGTCGAACTGACAAGTGTCTATACCGGCGCGAACTTCATCTACGCCGACATACTTCCCGACGAGCTGCACCGGATCCACCGTGCCGCCGAATTGGCTGCCGGCTTTGGAGCAGAACGGCTGGTAGTAGGAGGCGGAGCACGCCGCGCCGCCGGAACCACTGACGAGGACTACCAACGCCTCGGTGAGGCCCTGGACAGCGTAACGGACATCGCGGAAAGCTTCGGGCTGTCGGCAAGCTACCATCCGCACCTGAGCACCATCGTCGAAAGCCCGGAGGAACTGGACAGACTGATGCCGCTCACCCGGATCGGTTTTTGCCCGGATACAGCCCACCTCGCTGCCGGTGGAGCAGACCCGGCCGCAGTGATCCGGAAGTACCCCGACAGGATCCGGCACGTCCACCTCAAGGACTTCCAGAAGGACCCTTTCAATTTCCTGCCCCTTGGACAGGGCGAGCTCGACTTCCCCGACATCATCGCCGCAATCCGTGAAAGCGGATATGACACCTGGCTCATGGTCGAGCTCGACAACTACGACGGGGACCCCCGGGAAGCCGCAGCCCTCAGCAAGAAGTACCTGGAAAAGCTCCTCTCTCACTAATTTTTCAACCGCGGGGACTGCCACAGACGGCAACTGCCCCGCCGTCCGGAAGGAACCAGATTCACATGCAAAACCTCAACGTCGGCCTCATCGGAGGCGGCTTCATGGGCAAGGCCCACTCACTCGCTTACGCCGCCATGCCCATGTTCTTCT
Organism: Arthrobacter liuii; assembly: GCF_014639275.1. Classification (GTDB taxonomy): domain Bacteria; phylum Actinomycetota; class Actinomycetes; order Actinomycetales; family Micrococcaceae; genus Arthrobacter; species Arthrobacter liuii. The sequence goes on from NZ_BMFW01000019.1 coordinate 26,555, forward strand.
GGCCTGCACCGGCACTCCCGGTCCGCAAGGTCATCGCTGAAGCCAACCCGGATCTCGCCGCGGAGGCGGCCCGCCGCTTCGGGTTCGAGAACTCCACCGCAGACTGGCGCAGCATCATTGATGATCCGGACATCCACGTCGTAGACATCGCTACGCCCAACCATCTCCACGCCGAGATTGCCATCGCCGCCGCCGAAGCAGGCAAGCACATCATCTGTGAAAAGCCCTTGGCGCGTACAGGCGAAGAATCCAAGGCCATGTACGACGCCGTCAAGGATAAGAACCTCGTCCACATGGTCGCCTTCAACTACCGGCGCACACCCGCCGTTGCGCTGGCAAAGAAATACATCGAAGAAGGGGCAATCGGACAAATCCTCAACTTCCGTGGCACCTACCTGCAAGACTGGAGCGCCGACCCCAACTCCCCGCTGTCCTGGCGCTTCCAGAAATCCATCGCAGGTTCCGGTGCCCTCGGCGACATCGCAACGCACGTCATTGACATGGCAAGGTACCTGGTCGGCGAGTTCAGATCCGTCAATGCCCTCATGTCCACCTGGATCCCCGAGCGGCCGCTCCAAAGCGGAGGTGCTGACGCGCTCGGCACGGTACGGGGCGGGGAAGGCCCGCGCGGCCATGTTGATGTCGATGATGAGGTCATGACCATGATCCGCTTCGCCAACGGTGCCGTGGGTTCGGTGGAAGCAACACGCAACGCCCATGGAAGGAACAACTACATCACCTTCGAAATCCACGGAACCGAAGGAAGCATCGTGTTTAACTACGAGCGGCGCGACGAACTGCAGGTCTGCTTCGCGTCCGACGCTGGCGACCGGCGGGGTTTCCGTACCGTTTACACCGGGCCCGCACACCCCTACGGAGATGCACTGTGGCCCATCCCTGCCCTCGGCATCGGATACGGCGAAACGAAGATCATCGAGGCCTACGACTTCTTCAAGGCCATCGCAGAAGGCGGCAGCGTAAGCCCGAATTTTGCCGACGGATATCAGGTAGCCCTCATTGACGACGCAATCGTCGAGTCGGCTGCAAAAGAATCCTGGGTCGACGTTCCGCAAATCAACGCATGACCAAAGACGAAACGCAAGTCTGGTTAATGCCAGTGTTCACCGCAAAAGCAGGGCATGAAGCAACGCTTCATGAAGCACTCATTGGACTGCAGTCCCTGAGCCGAAAAGACCCCGGCTGCCTGGAATATACCGTCTTCTCGGACGATCAAAGGCCAGGCAGGTTCGTCCTCATCGAGGGATGGGCCCGCCCCGAGGACCTCGCGGCCCACAACGAAGAAGACCATGTCAAGGAATTTGTTCAAGGGGTGCAGGCACTGCTGGCCGAACCGTTCTCCGTGACCCCGATCACGCCTCTTACCGGACTTTCCAGCGAAGTCCAAGGCGCGGCACCATCGCCTACGTCCGGGACCACCGAGCCGTGATCAGGATAGTGCAGAAGGGCAAGGTGCACCCGTAGGTGCTGGCGGGAGGACACCCGGCATCGAGGGAAGGACGACGGCGGGACGCAAGTGCCGCCGTCGTCCTTCCTACCCTGCCTGCTAGCCAATGCCCGGGTTAGCCGGAAACATATCAAGGGCCTTTCCCCCTATCCACCCGCGCCGTGTGCGCGGAAGATAACCCCATGAAAAAGCTTGTGCTGGCGAGCTTCGCCGCCCTTCTCATGGTCATTGGCACCCTGCTGGGCGCGGTCGCTCCGGGCAATGCCGCGGCCGACCCGGCCATCACGGCAGGTCAGATCCTGGTCAAGTTCCGGGACAACGCTGCGGCCGCAGCCGTCCTGCGCCCGTTCGGACTGAACGATGGTCCGGATGTTGGCAGCACCGGCGCGCACCTGATTACGGTGCCGGCCGGTAGGGAGTTGCAGCTCGTCGCCGCCCTGGGCCGGAACCCGGTGGTGGAGTATGCCGAACCGGACTATGTGGTCACTCCGGCCTCAGACGACACCTACTTTCCCCGGCAGTACGCCCTGCAAAACACGGGCCAGTCGTTCACGAACACTGACGGCACGGTGACGATTCCCGCGGGCACCCCAGACGCCGATGTGGACGCCGTGGAAGCCTGGACGGTCACCACCGGCACGGGAATCAAGGTTGCTGTCCTTGATTCCGGCGTCGCCATGGACAACCCCGACATCACCCCGAAGGTCGTGGCACGGACCAACTTCACCACGTCCAGAAGCAACGACGATAACTACGGCCACGGAACCCACGTCGCCGGGATCGTCGCGGGAACCGCCAACAACGGCATCGGCGTGGCCGGCGTGTGCCCGGGATGCTCCATCCTGGCCGGAAAAATCCTCAGCGACACAGGAGCAGGTTCCAGCTCAGGCCTTGCGAACGGCATCAACTGGGCCGTCAAGAATGGTGCCCAGGTCATCAACATGAGCCTGGTGGTTGGCGCGTCAACCACTTTGGAAACCGCCGTGAACAACGCATGGAACGCGGGCGTGGTGCTGGTTGCTGCGGCAGGCAACGGAGGAAACACCAGCATCAACTACCCGGCCGCGTACCCCAACGTCATTGCCGTGGGGGCAACCGACAACAACGACAAGAAGGCGTCGTTCTCCACCTATGGCGCGTGGGTGGATGTGGCAGCGCCCGGGGTCAGCGTCTACTCCACCTTCCCCAACCACAAGTTCGTCCTCGCCAGAGAGTACAACCGTTCCCAGGGGTACGACATCGGCAGCGGAACCTCGATGGCCTCACCGATTGTTGCCGCCGTTGCGGCGCTCGCCCGGAGTGCCAACCCCGGCGGCACCAACTCGGACATCCGCGCCAAGATCGAATCCACCACCGACCCCGTGGGTTCCATCGGCGCTGACTGGGCCCACGGAAGGGTGAACGCCTGCAGGGCGGTCGGGGCAACAGGTTGTTGACCCTTCCTTCGCTAAGGAGCGCGGTTGTAGGGTCAGGGCGTGATCGTCCCCGATATTTCCCAGAACGCCGTGGCGGTGGCGGATCACTACGACGAGCTCGATCCAATCTACCGCCGGGTGTGGGGCGAGCATGTCCATCACGGGCTGTGGGTGACCGGCCGCGAGACACCCGGCGAGGCCGTCGAGGCGCTGGTGGACACCGTCGGCGACCGCCTGGGCCTGACGCCGGGCCAGGCATGCGTCGACATCGGCTGCGGCTATGGCTCCACAGCCAGGCGCCTGGCTATGACCCGCGGGGTCCGCGCCACCGGATTCACGCTGTCGGCCGAGCAGGCCCGCTACGCCGCCGCGCACCCCGTGCCGTGGGTGGACATCCAGGTCCGCGACTGGCTCGCCAACGGACTGGCCGACGCCTCAGCCGATGCCGCCTGGGCCATCGAGTCGAGCGAGCACATGGTGGATAAGCCCAGGTTCTTCGCCGAGGCGCACCGCGTGCTGGCGCCCGGCGGCCGCTTCGTCATCTGCGCGTGGCTCGCCGAGACCGGCGCCCGTGGCTGGAAGGTCCGCCACCTGCTGGAGCCGATCTGCCGCGAGGGGCGCCTGCCCTCGATGGGCACGCGCGAGGAGTATGAGGCGATGGCAATGGCTGCGGGATTTGAGGTCATCGGCTATGAGGATGTCAGCCGCCGCGTCGCCCGCACCTGGATGATCTGCGCCGCCCGGCTCGTGAAGGCCCTGCTCGTCGACCGCGAAACCCGCCGCCTCGCCCCGGGCCCACGCAACCGCAGCTCGTTTCTGGGCATACCCCGCCTGATCCTGGCCTACCGCACCGGTGCGATGCGCTACGGGATATTCACGCTCACGAAGGCGGGGTCGGCTTGATCGCAAGCCCCCTCGACGGACTGCCTCAGGGCAGTGGCTGCCGTTCGCCCACGCTGACGGACGCCGACGGCGGCAGGTACTCTCGCCGTCGTCGTTCCATCCGTTGCTGCTGCCCCGGGGACGGGATCCTGGCACGCTTGGCGCGGTTGCACCTGGCACAGGCGGCGACGAAGTTCTGCAGGCTGGTGGAACCGCCTTTGGACCACGGGTAAAAGTGGTCGCCGTGCTCGGCCGGGCGCCCACAGCGGCGCCCGAACCCGGCTTCCAACTCGCACGTGCCGCCAGCGCGGGCCATCCCTTCGCGGCGCTGCTGGCGGGTGAAACGGCGTACTGGATCCCGACGCCGGACGTCCCGGCTGGTCCCGACGGCGGCGGCAATGCCCAGCACAAGGAGGGTTACGCCGGGGAGAGCGACCGCGGCGACGACGTGTTGAAACAGGTTGCCCATAACCGCTGCGGCTGCGGACGGCCCCGCCCCGGCAGCCGGTGTTGCCTTCGCCATGAGTCCTGACATCACCGCTACAGCGAGCCAAAGAATCGCCGCCGAATACGCCAGGCGAAGCCCCTGCCGGGTCCAATAGATGCGGCCCAGTTCCTGCATTGATTCCCCCAATGTTCAGTTGTCCGGAAAGCCCATGGCCCCGAATGTCCAAGAAATCGTACAGTTCTGACGCATGCCGGTGTCCCAGGTTTGGCCCAGTTTTTGCTGAGCTTTCGTCTGCCCGCGTAAAAGAGGTCTGAGTGCGTCGAATAGGCGCACGTCACCAAGCGGGTGTAAGTGTGGTGGCATGGATGCTGACATCAACTTCTATTTCGACCCGGTCTGCCCTTTCGCCTGGATGACGAGCAAGTGGGTGCGCCAGGTGCAGGCGCAGCGCGACTACACCGTGGACTGGCGGTTCATATCGTTGCGCCTGATCAACGCCAATGTTGACTACGACGCGCAGTTCCCGCCCGAGTACGAGGCCGGACACACGGCAGGGCTCCGGCTTCTGCGGGTGGCGGCCCGGGCGCGTGCGGAGCACGGCCGCGAGTCGATCGCAAGGCTGTACGAGGCGTTCGGGACCCACATTTTCGAAGCTGCCCCGGACCCGGTTAACCAGCGCACCGAGGGCGAGGAGCGTGAGCGGCGGGGGACACGTGAGTTTGTGGGGCCGATCCTCGCACAGGCAGGCTTACCCCTGGCGCTTGCGGACGCTCTCGACGACGACTCCTGGGACACTGAGATCCGGCAGGAAACGGATGAGGCGCTGGCGCTGACGGGCAAGGACGTGGGCACGCCCATCATCCACTTTGAGCCGCCCGCCGGTGTGGCCTTCTTCGGGCCCGTCATCAGCCGGCTGCCGGACGAAGAGTCCGCCGCCGAGCTGTGGGACCACGTGGTGGGGCTGGCACGGTTCCCCGGTTTCGCGGAGCTCAAGCGAAGCCTGCGCGAGCGGCCGCAGCTTCCCGCCCTCGGGGTCACCGCCGGTGCGACCGGTCAGCAGGAGGACTGGCACGGCGGCAGCCGGAGGCAGAAGAAGTGACCGTCAGTAAGGATGGACCCATGAATCAGGCCAGCATCCGCCAATACCAGGAATCGGTCACCGTCAAAGCCTCAGCCGAGGCGCTCTACGATTTGGTCTCCGACATCACCCGCACCGGTGAGTGGAGCCCCGTTTGCACGTCGTGTTGGTGGGACGACGAGGACAGCTCAGGCCGGGTGGGTGCTTGGTTCACCGGGCGCAACGAGCTACCGAACCGGACCTGGGAGACCCGGTCGCAGGTGGTGGCCGCCGAGCGCGGCCGCGAGTTTGCCTGGGTGGTGGGCGGCAGGTTTGTCCGCTGGGGCTTCGCCCTCACCCCGGCAGACGCCGGAACCATCCTGACCGAGTCCTGGGAATTCCTGCCGGAGGGAATAGCCATGTTCGAGGAGAAGTTCGGCGATGGGGCCGACGCACAGATCGCCGACCGCACCCAGCAGGCACTCGACGGCATTCCGAAAACGCTCGCCGCGATCAAGCGGATCGCCGAGTCCACCACTGCACACGAGGACGTCAGGTCCTAGGACTGGACCAGCATGGGGCAGCGCCCCGGCGGCAGCCTGCGCTGCCGCCGGGGCCGTAGCCTTACTTGACGGCGAGCTCCCCGAGCTCAGACCACCACCTACGGCTTGGTCATCGCGGAACGCCTCGATCAGGACGTAGGTGGTGGGGCCCGCCAGGGAGCGCGCCCATCAGGGCACCAGGATGGCCCGGCCGCGGACCTTGCCCGCATCCAGGTCGCTGATGGCCTGCTGGAAATCATCCAGCTTGTACTTCTGGGTATGCAGCGTCACCGCGCCCCGTGCGGCCAGCGCCATCAGGTCCTGCAGGTCGTTATAGGACCCCACGAGGTTGCCGATGATGTTGATTTCCGAGGAGATGATGTCGATAGTCGGCACACTGATGTTCTCGCCGTAGCCCACCACGAAGTAGTCACCGGCCCGGCGCAGCATGGCGATCCCTTCGGACGTGGCCCCGCCCTCGCCCACAAAGTCGATCAGCACCTCCGCACCGTGGCCGCCGGTCAGGGCCAGCACCTGGTCCACCTGGCTGCCGTCCGCCACCACGCCTTCGTCCGCGCCGATGGACTTGGCCAGCTCCAGTGCGGCAGGGTTGCGGTCCACCACCACGATCCGGCTGGGCGTGAGGGCCTTCAGCACCTGAATGCCGATGTGCCCGAGGCCGCCGGCTCCGATCACCACACAGGTGTCCCGCGGCGTCAGCCGCTTCGCCGCCTTCGCCGCAGCGTGGTAGGCGGTCAGGCCGGCATCGGCAAGGGCAGCCACGTCTGCAGGCTCGAGTGCGTCGTCGATCTTCACCACGGACCGGGCCGAGGTCAGCAGGTACTCAGCGTACCCGCCGTGGGTGTCGATGCCCGGGAACCTGCTGTTTTCGCAGTGCACGTCGTCGCCGGAGCGGCACGCGCGGCACAGGCCGCAGGTAATCAGCGGGTGCAGGATGACCTTGTCGCCCTCCTTGACGTTGGTGACGGCGCTGCCCACGGCGTGCACCCATCCCGCGTTCTCATGGCCGATCGTGTAGGGCAGCTGCACCTGGGACTTCTCCGCCCACTGGCCCTCCAGGATGTGCAGGTCCGTCCGGCACACGCCGGCACCCCCGATCTTGACCACCACGTCCCAGGGGCCAGCGGCTTCCGGGACGGGCGCCTCGGTCATTTTCAGGCCTTCGTGGTAGCCGACCACCTGGACGGCGCGCATGGTGTTCATGGGTGGTTCTCCTTGACTGTGAACGGAAGTTGGTGGTGATGGTCAGCCGGCTCAGCCCCTTCAGGCCGGTCCGCCTGGTCAGCGCCCGAGCCCTCGTAGCGGGTGCGCAGCAGCCCCCGGCAGAAGTGGGCGTTGCCGTCGATCGATATGCGCGTCGAACGCGCCCGCCGCAGCGCCACGGGCACGTGCTCCGCGGGGTAGGGAATGCCGTCATGGTCAACGAGTACGACGGCGGCAGGCGCCGTGGGCAGCCCAAGCGCCATCCGCCGTCGTACTAAAGCATCCTTGGTCCGCCCCGCCGGCAGGTCACCCAGCAGCACCGTCCCCACGTTCGCTTCGGTGAGCGCGGGATCGGCGCGCAGCAGTTCGGTCAGGCAGCGTTCCATGGCAGCGGTGTGCGCCTTCCGGCGGAACATCAGGCGCAGCTCGTCCAGGCTGTCCTCGGCCTCGTGGCCAAAGGTGCCCCGGTAGCCGGCATCCGCCGCAAGGCCGGCATTGATCAGGGCGGAGTCGTGGTGGTCATCGAGCTCCACCACCACCGTTCCCACCCCGGGCAGCGCCGAGATGGCGTCCTTGCTGTCCGACGCCATCAGGTAGGCGAAGTTCGGAGAGCAGAAGGAGGTGGGCAGGCGCAGGTGCACGGTCACCTCGGCACCCGGGGCAGCACCTGCGACTTCAATGGAACGGACGAAACCCAGATCCGTGATGGGCTCATCGAGCTCCGGATCCAGCACGGCGTCCAGTGCCCGCCGGACGGCCTGCACCGCCACACTCCGGACGGTGTGTTCAACCAGTGCCGCTGTCACGCCGCGCCTGCAATGTCCGCCCGCTCCGGCTGGCGCGGGCCCGTGGCCGTTTCGTCGGCGTCCGGCAGCTGGAGCCCGGCCGGCACCGGGATGCCGTACATCTTCGCGGCGTTCAGCCCCAGGATCTTCTTCTTCTGGTCGGTGGTGATCGGAGCGTACTCGGTCATGTCCTCCGGGATCTGGAAGTCCACGAACCGCTCCACCAGCCAGCGCGGGGTCCACAGGGCGTAGTCGCTGGAGAAAAAGATGCGGTCCTCGCCGATCCAGTAGATGAGCTCGCCGATGATTTGCGCGAAGTAGCGCGGCCGGGTATGCATGAACGGCATGGCCACGGCCAGGCCGCCGTAAACGTTGGGTTCCTGGGTGGCGATCCAGCAGAAATCCTCCAGCCGCGGCAGGCCGACGTGCTCCACGATGAAGTTCAGGTCGGTGAAATCGGACGCCACGTGGTCCACGTCGGACACGTCAAAACTGTCGCGGTCCAGGGGCCGGATGGTGGGGCCCTTGTGGACGTGGATGTTCTTGATGCCGAGTTTGCGGCACTCCTCGAAGTACCTGAAGGCCCAAGGATCGGAGAGCTTGTAGCCGCGGGATTCACCGTGCCATTCGGCGGTGTAGAGCTTGACCCCGGTGAACTTCATCTTCTCGTGGTCCGCGCGCAGCCTGTCCAGGCCGCGTTCGCCGTCGCGCGGATCAAAGCAGTGGTTGTAGGTGAGCTTGTCCGGGTTCGCCGCAGCCAGCTCGTAGGCTTCCTTCGTCTGTCCGAAACCGTTCCGGTAGAACTCGCCGAGGTACGCCGGCTGGAAGATGGCGTGGTCCACGTAGCCGTCCTCGAAGAGGTCCTTCATCAGGCGCTCGCCGCCCTGGTACAGGTATTCCTCGTAGGTCCACAGCTCCTCCTCGGGGGAGAGGTTGCGGTGGTAGTCGTAGAAGCAATCGATGAACTGCTTGCCGTGAACGTTGCGCTGGTTCTCGGGACGGGCATCCCACAAGGCAATGTGGGCGTCAACGATGAAGTAGTTCTCGCCGTCTTTGCTGTACATGTTGTTCTCCTCCCCGCGACTGCCATAGTCGCGACACCATCGAGGCTAGGGCGGACCGGCGCGTGTGAACATGTGACCGGTGTCTCATTTTGAGACAGTTGGGGGTCGCCCTCCCGGACGTGGCGACGTACCCTCGAAACAGGCAGGACAAGGAGGGCGGCAATGGTGCCGAATGGGAACGTGCCTGTTCCGCGGCCGGACAGCGGCGAGCCTGCGGTTGCCACGCGGCGCCTTCTCGCTTCGTGGCAGCGGAGCGAGGACTACGGCGTGTCAGCGGAGGAAGTTGACCCGGTCTGGGCCGGGACCGTGGACGGAGACTCGCTGTTCTACCAGTGCGGGCAGGAGGTGCTCACCGGCCTGCACCAGACCCTCGCCAACGAGCCCCTGAGCCTCATGCTCACCGACGCCGACGGGCTGGTGCTCAACCGCTTCAGCGGCGACACGTCCCTGCTGCGGGCGCTGGACAAGGTGCACCTGGCTCCCGGCTTCGCATTCTCCGAGCGGGAGGCGGGAACCACAGGACTCGGCCTGGCCCTGGCCGACCGCACACCCAGCCTGGTCCGCGCGGAGGAACACTACAGCGCCAGCCTGCGCACCTACACCTGCGCCGCCGTGCCGGTGCTTGATCCCCTGAGCGGACGGCTTGAGGGCAGCGTCAACATCACCACCTGGTCCAAGTCCTCCCCGGAGCTGCTGCTGGCGTTGGCCCAGTCCGCGGCGAACACCACCTCCGCCCTGATGCTCGCCAAATCCCGGGGCCGCCGGCCCAAACCCGGGCCGAGGGGCGGGGTGTTTCGTGTGCAGCGGGGCCGGCTGGAGCCCGGGTCCGGCACACTGCGCGCCATGTCCCGGCCATGGACCGAGGCCCTGGACAGCGCTGCTGCGGCGCTGGTTTCCGGCAGGGTGGCGGCCGCCGTCGGAGAACCGGGGACCGGGCGTGCCACCCTGCTGGGCCAGGCCATCCGACAGGCGCACCCCGGCAGCCGCATCCTCTGCGCAGCCGTTCCCGCACCCCAGGATGTGGAGGCTTGGCTGTCGCTGTGGACGCCGGAGCTGGCCAAGCCCCATACCGCGGTCATCGTGGAAAACGTCGACCTCCTCCCCGCCTGGGCCGCCCAGGAGCTCAGTGCCCGGGTGGTCAGCTCGCGGGGCCCGGGACCGAACGGCCATCCCGCTCCCGTGACCTGCGCCGTGACAGCCGAGGAGCTCACTGCCATTCCGGCCCCGCTGGCGGCATTGGTGGAGACGGTGGTGCCGGTGCCCGCGCTGCGCGACCGGAGCGCCGATGTGATGCCCCTTGCCCGGTACGCCGCCCGCCAGGCGCGCATGCGGGAGGTCGATTTCACGCCTGCTGCCGAACACGCGCTGACTGCGTATGGATGGCCCGGCAACATCGACGAGCTATTCGGTATGGTCCAGGACGCGGCCCTGCGCACGGAGTCCATCGATGTGCGGCACCTGCCGGCAGCGCTGATCGGCCGCACCGGGCCCAGGCTGACACGGATCGAGGCCGTTGAGAGGGATGAGATTGCCAGATGCCTGTCCCGACCGGGAACAACTGTGGCCGCCGCCGCGGCGGAACTGGGGATCAGCCGGGCCACGATCTACCGGCGCATGGCCCGGCTGGGAATTACGGCTCCGAAGTAGGCCTGGCCGCCGGCCGGGCGCGGGCTGCCCCGCTGGACAAAGGCCTGACTTTTGACCCTTGTTTTTGCTAATCCGCAAGGCCCTGACTAATGGGAGGAGCGGAATCCGGCCGCCCCATTTTCGTCCCGAGGGAGAAAGACCATGTTCGCCAGAATCAGCACCTACCAGACCGGCCCCGAAACCCGCAGGGACAATCCCACCGACGACGTGGTCAACAGCGTGCTCCAGCTTCCGGGATGTAAAGGCGTCTACTACTTGAACGGGAAGGGGACGGACAACGCCCTGTCCATCACGCTTTGGGATACCGAGGAAGCGATGGTGGCCAGCCGGCAGGCAGCCAGCAGGATCCGGGAGGAGAGCAGCCAGGCGGACAGGACCCAGATCGTGTCCGTCGAGGAATTCGAAGTCACCGCCAGCAGTCTGAAGGATTGAGCCGCCGGCGCCCGGCGTTTGATGGGGCTTAGGGGTGAACGGGGGTGGCCGCTTCCTTTCCCAGGACCGTGGTCCACGGGCGGGCGGTCCATTGCGTCACCACGCCAGCGGTGACGTAGGGATCGGCGGCTGCAAAAGCCCTTGCGGCCTCGAGTGCGTTCTCGCCTGTGAAGATCAGCAACCCAGTGAAGGATCCGTCACCAATGGCTCCCCCGAGAAGCAGCTCGCCCCGCTCAACTGCTTCCCATCCCGCCTTGAGGTGGTCTGCGCGGTACTTTTCGCGGGTCTCGAGGTAGTTGTCCTCGTAGGTGTATTCGAGCACTGCGTGCATGGCTGTCCGTCCTTTTCGTTTTAGGGCTTTCGCTCGTTGGTAGATGTAGCCTACCCATCCGGCAGGAGGTTGGCCGCCAGCGTCCGGGCCATGAAACGCCCGAACCGGTCCGCACTCCAGGCGCGCTTGAGGACCAGGGTTTCGTAGAGCTCGGCCGAGGTGCTCATAAAGAAGACATCGGCCACCTCCTCCGCGGTGAGCCCGGTGCGCAGGAATTTCCGTCCGAGAACTTGGTGCGCGTTGTGCAGCATGCGCTGGTACCGCTCGCGGTCCACCTCGCGCAGGAGCGCGGCCATGTCCTGGTCCCCGCTGGCCGCGGCGTCCCTGATGAGGAGGTAGACGGGGGAGCCCAGCGGACTGACCTCGGCAATGAACCGGCCGAACTGCTCCATGAGTTCGCGCGGATCGGCGACCGTGGCCTGCGCTCGGTCCGACCGCTCTTCCGCCGGGGTGCCGCCGCCTCCCAGCAGGCTCTGCCCGTAGATGGCCCGTACCAGCCCCGGTTTCCCGCCGAACCCCTTGTATACGGACTCTTTGGAGACGCCGGCGGCGCGGGCGATGGCGGCAACGGTGGTCCGGCCGTAACCCTGGGCCAAAAACAAAGCACGCGACTGGTCCAGCACCCGCTTCCTGGACTCCTCAGCAGCCTCCTGCCGGCGGCGGGCGTCGTAACTGCGGGAGCGGGGCAGCGCATCATTGACCGCGGGTCCCATCGGGCTTAAACTCCTTGTGTCAGTTGAATACAGCTGACTGTATCAAATTCAGCGCACCAGCCTATCCGCCTCCCGCGACGGAACCTAAGGAGCAGATCATGGACGCATCAGGAATCGACCGCGTCCCCGATGGCCCGGTCCGGCGCATGCTCGCTGCGGCCGGCCGCCACGACCTTGAGGCCATGGTGGCCCAGTTCGCGGACGACTACCGGAACACCACCCCCGTCCATCCGGCCCGCAGCTTCACGGGCTCCGCCCAAGTCCGGAAGAACTGGACCGCACTCTTTGCCGGCCTGCCGGACCTCACCCTCACCGTCCATGACGCGGCCACCGGACCGGACGGCAAACTCTGGATGGAATGGAGCAACCACGGCACCCGTCCGGACGGATCCATGCAGCGTGCCGCAGGGGTGGCCATCTTCACCCTCCGCGACGATAAAATCGCCGCGGCCCAGTTCTACCTTGAACCCGTGGACCAGGACTCCGGCGACGTCAACCAGGCTGTCAGCGAGGCAGTCCACGGGGCAGCCGGAGGTGACGGGCCATGATCCTGGTGGTCGGCGGCACGGGCCGCCTTGGCCGCGCCGTGGTTCCGCTGCTCCGTGCCGCCGGACAGCAGGTCCGCATCATGGCCCGCGGCAAGTCCCAGGCTTTCGCCCAGAAGATGGGCGACGGCGTCGAACTCCTCCGCGGGGACCTCGGTTCTGACGCGGACTGCCGGCAGGCGGTGGCCGGCTGCACGGAGGTGGTGTTGGCGGCCTCAGGGTTTGGGATCAAGGACTCCACCCCGGCCGCGGTTGACCGCGACGGCGCCATCCGGCTGGTGCGCGCGGCGGCCGCTGCCGGAGTGCGGCATGTGGTGATGATGTCCATGCACGGAGCCGCCGCCGACGGGCCCATCGATTTCCTGCGCTGCAAGGCCGCGGCCGAGGACGCCGTCCGCTCGTCCGGCATGGACTGGACCGTGGTCCGGATCGGAGCGCTGCTCGAACAGCGGCTCGAGAACATGACGGCACCGCTCACGTCGAAGGGCAAGGTGCCCGTGTTCGGCTCGGGATCGGCTCCGGTGACCTATACCTCGGTCGAGGACGCAGCCGCCGTCGTGGTCCGTGCCCTCCGTGACCCGGCGCTGCAGAACCGCCTCATCGAATGGGGCTCGCAGACGCTCACCGGCAACCAGTTGGCGGAGGCCGTGCTTGCCCGGGCCGGCCATGGGTCGGTGCAGCGGATCCCGGCGGCCGCGCTGCGTGTCCTGTCCGTGGCCGCCAGGCCGTTTTCACCGTTCCTTGCCAGGGTGGCAGGGGCAGGGGTCTGGGAAGGATCGGGGACAGCTGCTTTCGACTTTGGCCCGGCGCGCGCCGAGTTTCCGGACATCCCCGTCACCGGGCTGCAGCAGGTCCTCGAGGCATCCGGCGCGCCGGGATCTTTGTCCTAGCCGCGTGCAACAATGACGCCATGACCCACGAACAGCACGAATCCGTCGCACCGGAACTGGACCGCACCGCCCACCCCGCATTCGAAGTCGCGTACCAGGCAGCCCGGAAGAGCCTGGCCGAGGGCGGCATCCCCATCGGGGCGGCGCTCGCCCGGGACGGCGTGGTGGTTGCGAGCGGGCACAACGAACGGGTCCAGAACGCCGATCCGATCGCGCACGGGGAGATGTCCGCGCTCCGCGCCGCCGGCCGCCAGAAGAGCTACCGGGACACCACGCTCTACACCACCCTGGCCCCCTGTGCGATGTGCGCCGGAACCATCATCCAGTTCAAGATTCCCCGCGTGGTGGTGGGGGAGGCGCGCACGTTCGACGGCGAATTGGAGCTTCTGCGGTCACGCGGGGTTGAGGTGGTGGTGCTGGACGATCAGCGGTGCGTGGACATGATGCGCACCTTCCAGGCGGACAAGCCCGAGCTGTGGGCGGAGGACATCGCGGAGTAGGGGATTTCCGGGCGGTTGATCAGCTGCCTGGCGAGAGCGTACGGAGCAGGGCGGCCGCGTACAGGAGGTCTGCACGCGTCAGGTCCACCAGGTTGATCGCGCCCAGAACGGCGTCGGCCCCACCAAAACTCGGCGGAACGCTGGGCGGCCGACGGGTGCGGAATCAAGCCGATGCAAGGCGTTGACCGGGTGCGTCTGTGAGCGCATGCTTTACGTTACGGACAGTGAGGTCCTACTCATCAGGGGGGTGGGTGCTTGTGGATGAGACCGGACGTGCCCTTGTCACCGCGGTGCTTCCACCGCTCGTTACAGCAGTCCTCGCCGCACTCAGCCTGTGGTCTTCGGAGCTGCGCAGGGAACGCAATGCGGCCCAGCGCCGACGGCAAGCGATCGCGGAGGAAACCAATCACGTCAGATATTTGAAGGCGTGGCTGGAGACCGAACTCCTGGCCGGCGGTTCCAAGGGTGGAGAGGCCAGCAAAGTTCGGGCGGAAGTGCGCAAACAGCTTGTTGCTTCCCATGCCCGGCTTTCGAGCGTTGGGATGAAGAAGACGGAAGCCCGTCCTCCCGTGATGTTGAGGGCACTGAAGACGGCGGCACTTGTCCCGCTCTCGCGTCCCGCAGCCCGAGTTGTGCGTGGCGTCTACTGGTTTGTCCTCGTCCTCGGGATTTGCGTTTGGTCCTTTGTCATCACGAGGGACTTCACCGAGGTCCGCACCATCAACGTTGGCGTTAGTGACCACTTCTTTTTCTCATTGATGGTGCTGCTGCAGTTCCTGAGCGTCGCGGTACTCTTGGCGCACTGGGCGCGGGCTCTGGAAAGCGGGCGGGACCTGCGTGCTTCGGATCCGTCAATCGGTGCTTTGTCCCCGAACGCGTCGGGTTCGGGTGCGGGAGCGCACGAAGCCCGACTTGCATTTGGCATCGGCCTAACCGCTCCGCACAGGCGCCGGCTATCCAGTGATCCAGGCCGAAGCGAGCGATAGAGGTCACAACGACCGCGTCCGATGTCTGGACTCAGGAACCGACTTTACTGGGAGCCTGGCAAGGTCACCCGCTGACTGAAACGGCCGCCACCTCAACCTGTACCCCCGCCTCCCGGAACTTCCGCACCTGGGCGGGGTCGGCGCCGTCGTCCGTCACCAAGGTCCAAGGCAAAGCCAAACGAACCCACGCGTGGAAAGGCCGCAGGCCGAGCTTGGACGAGTCGGCCAGAACATAAACGGAACGGCCCCGTCTAGCCATGAGCTCCTTGAGCCGGGTTTGGGCGTGGTCGGCTTCGCAGATGCCGTCCTCGGCGGTGACCGCGTCGGCGCCCAGGAACACCCGGTCAAAGCTCATCCGCTCCAGCGCCGCCTCGGCCAGCGGGCCCACGAAACTCTGCGAAACGCCGCGCAGCCGGCCGCCCAGGCAGTCCACCTCGATGCCCTCTGAATCGGCCAGCTCCTGCAGGGTGTTGATGCCCGGCGTCGTCACCGACAGCTTCGCGAACCCCCGCAGCTCGTGGGCCAGGGCACCCGCGGTGGACCCGGCGTCGAGCAGGATGTTCTCCCCGGCCTGGACCACCGACGCCGCCCACCGGGCGATCGCGTGCTTCTGCTCGAACGCCTCACCCGTCCGCTGCCGCAGCGACGCCTCCGGGTGCGCGCCCAACGCCATCGCCCCGCCGTAGGTGCGGGCCAGCTTCCCTTGCGAGTTAAGCAAAGCCAGGTCACGGCGGATGGTGGACGCCGTCACCTCGAAGCGGGCGGAGAGTTCCTCCACGGAGGCCAGGCCGGTGGTCACGGCAAGGTGATAGATCTCCTCGCGCCGCGCTTTTGCGCTCAGCATTCCCGGTCTCCTTCCCGTGGCCATGGCGGTGGCAGTGCTACCCATGCTAGTTCCGGCCCAGGGTTTCGACGGACTCAACCAGCAGGGGGAGACAGCGACGGCCGGTCAGCAGCTCTCCGCTGACCGGCCGTTTCACGCG
Source organism: Arthrobacter liuii (assembly GCF_014639275.1). Lineage (GTDB taxonomy): Bacteria > Actinomycetota > Actinomycetes > Actinomycetales > Micrococcaceae > Arthrobacter > Arthrobacter liuii. The sequence goes on from NZ_BMFW01000019.1 coordinate 42,464, forward strand.
GGGAGGCGCCTACAGAGCTTCCTCGCGTGCCGGCGCCAGGTCCACTGCCTGGCGCAGTGCCTCAAGAAGCGACTCGTGGTCGGCAATATTCTTTCCCGCGATGTCGAACGCCGTGCCATGGTCAACGGACGTGCGAACCACGGGCAGGCCCACGGTGATGTTCACCCCGTTCTCCAGGCCCAGGACCTTCACCGGGCCGTGGCCCTGGTCGTGGTACTGGGCAACCACAAGGTCGAAGTCGCCGCGGCCGGCAAGGAAGAACAGGGTATCGGCCGGCAGCGGACCGAAGGCGTTGATACCCTCCGCCTGGGCCTTCTCGATGCCCGGCTGGATCTTCTCCGCCTCTTCGCCGTAACCGAACAGGCCGTTCTCGCCGGCATGGGGGTTGATGGCGCAGACGGCGATCCGCGGGTTGTCGATGCCAGAGGCGCGCAGCAGTTCGTAGCCACGCTTGATGGTCCGGTAGACCAGGTCGCCGTTGATCTTGGCAATCGCATCGATCAGGCCGATGTGGGTGGTTACGTGGATGACGCGCATCTTCGGGGCGGTCAGCATCATGGAAACTTCCTCGGTGCCGGTCAGCTCAGCAAGGAGTTCGGTGTGCCCGGGGTACTTGTGGCCAGCGGCGTGCAGGGCTGCCTTGTTCAGTGGCCCGGTGCAGATGGCATCCACCTGGTGGTCCATGGCCAGCTGGACGGCTTTCTCGATGAAGAGGTAGGAGCCGTGGCCGGCCGCCGCGGAGAGTTCGCCCCAGGCAAGGTCTTCCGGGATGCACTCGATGTCCAGCACGTCAATGGTGCCCTCCTCGAACAGCGCCTCCGACGGCGCCGTGACCTTCCGCAGGGTCAGCGGGCTGGAGACGATGCCCGCGGCGAGCTGCAGCCGGCGAAGGTCGCCGATCACGAGCATGCGTGCCTTTGACCGCAGTTCGCTGTCAGCAAGGGTCTTGACGATGATTTCCGGTCCAATGCCGGCTGCATCGCCCATGGTGATGGCAACAATCGGACGTCCCATTATTTGATACTCATTTCAGTCGTTGAGGCAGTAAGAAATTGTGTGGTCCGGGCCAGCGTACCGGCGTCCCCGAAGGCGCCAGCCTTGGTGACCAGCAGGGGAAGCGGCGCCGGCAGCACGCTCATAACGACGCCGGGTTCAATCTCACCCAGGACGGTGAAGCTGCCCACTCCGAGGGCCTTCAGGACTGCCGTGGCCGTTTCGCCGCCCGTCATGACCAGGGCATCACAGTGCCCAATGCCCGCAGCAGTGGCGCGGGCCAAAGCCTCTGCCACCACCAGCGCCTGCGACTTGTCGATGGTTCCCATCGGATCCGGGGTCAGCACCACATCGTTCCCGGTCATCGCTTCTGCAACCTTGCGGGCAACATCAGGCTCGTCCAGCGCGTTGTGGTCCAGCGTGATGTGCTTCGCGCCGGCGGCGACAAGGGCCTGGGTCTGCTGCCGCGCAAGGCCCGAGTAGCTGCCGATGACGGTCATGGTGCGGCTTGCATGCCCAACCTGCGCGTTTCGCGCACCCGTTCCCTCTCGGCGCGCGGCGATGTGTCCGGCGAGTCCGCCGGAGCCCACCAGGAGTGCTGGGAAGTCCAGCAGGTTCGCAGCGGCCGCGATGGTCTTCAGATCCCGGTTCGAGGAGGCGTCCAGTACGACGGCGTCAATGCCGCGTTCGTGCACGTCCCGCAGGTGCCGGGCCAGTTCGTCCGGGCTGCCTTCGGATCCGCCCGCGGCCACCTCAGTAGTGAGGCCACCGGTGGCGAGTGCCGCAGCCACATCGCCGCCAAAGCTTCCTTCCGTGTTAGGGAAGCCGTTGACGTGGACCGTGCCGCCGTTTGTGGTCCTTCCAGTGCCGGGGAACGCCGGAGCCACAATGGCCAGGCCTTTGCCGCGGCCCTGGGCGATGGCCTCCAGTGCTGCCGCCACCTCTGCGCCCACGTTGCCGCGGAGCAGCGAGTCGATCTTCTTGAAGACCCGCCGGTGCTGGCGGAGGGCCCGTCCGGCCGCTGCCGTAACGGCTGATGCGGCTTCCGCGGGAGCCAGGTACCGGCTTTCGGTGTTGATCGAAAGGATCCCGGCCTCGGGCCAGATGCAGTCGACGTCCAGGAGTACGGAACTGGTGTGTGTGGGTCCGTAGGCTGCGGCGGCATCTGCCGCTCCCGTGAGGTCGTCGGCGATGATCGCCCAGCGCGCGGCTGCGGGGGTGTTCATACTGCGGCAGTCACCTCGGGCGATGCCACAGCCTCCTTGGTCCTGAGGCGCTTGGCGTACCAGGCGACCATGAGGGGGCAGCCGATGGCAGTGACCACCACGGAAGCGGCAACCAGGACGGTGGCGGGTCCTGCAGCCGGAGCGTATGCAGGATTGGCTGCGGCCACCAGCATGGGAACTGTGGCAGCGTTGCCGGCGGTGGTGGCTGCCGCCAGACCGGCAATGCCGGATCCTCCGGTCAGCTTGTCGGCGAAGAAGAGCACGGCGCCGCCGGCGATGAGCACGAACAGGCCCAGTGCCACTCCGAGCAGCCCGGCGTTGAGCACCTGGCCCAGGTTCAGTCCGAAGCCGAGGGCGAGTGCGAAGAATGGAATGAGCACGGGGGCCGCGGAGGACAGGAACTTGCGCATGGCCGGGTCCAGCGCGCCCAGGATGGCGCCGAGGAGTAGGGGGATGATGGCGCCCACGAGGGCCTGCCACGGGAACGCCGACAGCCCGGCGACGCCGAGGGTCACCATGGTCAGGAAGGGGCCGGATTCCAGCGTCATGACGGAGTAGGCCGCCACGTCCTTGGGCTTGCCGTACTGGCCCATGAGCGCCATGTACATGCCGCCGTTGGTGTCGTTGAGGGCAGCAAGGATGGCCAGGACGGAAAGGCCCGACAGCAGGCCGCCGTCGATGGGAAGTTCACCCAAGAACCTGCCGGCGATGACGCCGATGATGATGGCGAACAGGACCTTGCTGCCGAACAGGACGCCGCCCTTCTTCAGGATGTAGGGCGTGGCCTTGATATCGATGCTCGCACCCATGCAGACGTAGAAGACCGCGAGGATGGTGGTGCCGCCGGTGAAGAGCGCGCCGGTGAACGAGCCGAAGAATTTGGCGGAATCCGGGGCGAAGGTGCCAAGCACGGCGCCGATGAGCAGGGGGATCAACATCATGCCGCCAGGAACCTTTTCCATGGTGGCCTTGATTGGGACGGACATAAAGCAACCTCGTTGTTGTTTGGGGAATGGGGTCGAGCAGGCAGCTCGAAGCATGATGTAGATCATAGCCATGGCTGCGCGTTCAGCGCAAGACTGTCTGCGCGTAACGCGCATTACTGGCCAATGGACGCTGTGGCCATGGCCGCCTTCCCCTCCAGCCCCGGGGTCAGTCCCTGGCCATCGAGGGACTCCACGCGGCCTTCGCCTCCGCCGCCGCGCGGCGGTGTGCGGCGTGGCCCGTCACCGTGACGGCCGTCGCAATTAGCGCAGCCAGCGACAGCGCCAGCGCCAAATGCACATGCAGCGCGGCCGCTCCCGCCAAGGCCCCCAGCATGATCAGGGCGATGGCCAATGCACGCCGCTGCCAGAACGTTCCCTTGCCGCCGGCCAGCCTGGAGTCCGAGGCCAGGCCTGTGATGGTTGACGTGACCACCACCGTGGTGATTTCCGCGACCTTCAGGCGCTTGGCTGTCGCAGCCTGGGTGCCCATGAGCAGGGCGAGCACGCTGGTGACGGTGCTTCCAAGGGCGGGATCGGCCTGCACCGGAGCCAGGAGCACGAAGACCGCCAGGAGCCACAGGCCCAGCGACACGGCGGACAGGGCGGCTGAGGTCTGCGGTGACCAGCCTTCGCCGCTGCGCCGAAGGAGCCGGCCGGCCAGGGCTGCACCCAGCATGAAGAAGGCCAGCGCCAGCGCCGGCCGCAGTACGGGGAGGCTTGTTCCGCCGGCCATGGCCATGCCGAGCAGCACCACGTTGCCGGTCATGTTCCCGGTGAAGACGCGGTCCAGGCCGAGGTAGCCCATTGCGTCCACCACGCCGGTGGAAAACGTCAGGGCCAACATAAGCACCAAGTGCAGGCGGCCGGCCGAGCCGAAAAAGTGTGTTCTCACCGTATTTTCTCCGATACATCCTTGAAACAAACGTATACCAAGGTTATGTTCATACAGCGATTGTATTCAATCTCACATTTCGTGCTCGATCATAGGACTTGTATGAGACTCCCGATCCGCCTCCCGGGCCTTCCGGACGGCACCCTGTCCAGGGCGAAAGGCGCTGCTGTAGGTGGCACCCTGGCCGCCCTGGCACTGGCGATGACCGCCTGCGCGCCCATCCAGCCCCTGCCTGAGGCCGTAGCGCATAACGACGTGACATCCGCCCCTATCGGCAACCAGAAAGCCGCTGACGGCGGGGACCTGGTGATGGCCCTCTCTGCTGAACCGGACCGCCTGGACCCCACCACGTCGTCGTCCCTCTACACCCGGTATGTCATGCAGACGATGTGCCAGAAGCTCTACGACATCGACGCCCAGGGCAAGATCGTGCCGCAGCTTGCCACCAAGCTTCCCGAGGTGAGCAACAACGGGCTGACGGTGACCATCCAGGTCCGGGACGATGCGGTGTTTGCCGACGGCACCAAGTTCGACGCCGAGGCGGTCCGCGCCACCCTGGACCGTGACCTGACCATGAAAGGCTCCGCCCGCAAGAGTGAACTCGGGCCGATCAGCGGCATCGCTGCCCTGAACCCCACGACCGTCCAGATCAGCTACAAGAAGCCTTTTGCCCCGCTTACCGCAGCGCTCGCGGACCGGGCCGGCATGATCCTCTCACCGACGGCCGTTGCCGCGGCAGGGGATTCCTTCGGGGATCACCCCGTGTGCGTGGGGCCGTTCAAGTTCAAGCAGCGCATCCCTCAGACCTCCATCCAGGTGGAACGTGACCCGCTCTACTACGACGCCAAGAACGTCCACCTGGACACGGTCACCTACCGGATCATGACGGATTCCAACATCCGGACCGCCAACCTGCGGTCCGGCGACGTCCAGGTGGCGGACAGCATCGCGCCCCAGGACGTGGACGCGCTGTCCAAGGAACGCGGCATCGGCGTGCTCCAGGTGGGATCCCTTGGCTACCAGGGCCTGACCATCAACCTTGGCAACACCAACGGGGTTGGCAAGCCGCCCGGGGACCTCAATACACCCCTGGCCAAAAACGCCGCCATCCGCCAGGCGCTGTCCATGTCCATCGACCGCAAGGCCCTGGTGAGCACGCTGTTCAACAACTGGTACGAGCCTGCCTGTTCTCCCGTGGCACCTTCCAGCCCCTTCTCCTCGGACGCCAGCCAAACCTGCCCCGCCTACGATCCGGCGAAGGCCAAACAGATGCTGACGGACGCCGGCGTCCAGGTGCCCTTCCCCATCCGCGTCCAGGTCACCAACTCGCCGGACTCGCTGCGGTATGCCCAGGCGCTGCAGGCATCAGCGGCGGACGGCGGATTCGCCCTGACCATCGCGCCTGTTGAATACTCCACTCTCCTGGACGTCCAGAGCCACGGCAGCTTCGAAGCCCTGCTGCTGGGCTGGTCGGGGCGCGTCGACCCGCACGGCAACATGTACAACTTCCTTGCCACCGGCGGCGGCAACAACTACTCCGGCTACAGCAACCCGGCGGTGGACAAGCTCCTCACCGACGCCTCCGCCACCACCGACCAGGCTGCCCGGGCCGCCCTGTACGGGAAGGCCGTCCAGCAGGTCCAGGCGGACGACCCCGTGATCTACCTCTACCGGATCCACAGCCTCACGGCCTATTCCACCAGGGTGGCCGGAATCGAAACGTTCGCGGACGGTGTGGTCCACCTCAGCAACGCCGCCTTCGTGAAGAAATAAGGACATCCACCATGATCCGATACCTGTCCACCCGTCTCTGGCACTCGGCCATCACCCTGGCGCTCGCCTCAGTGGTCATCTTCATTGGCATCCGCCAGCTCCCCGGTGATCCGGCCATTGCCATGGCGGGGGAGGAAGCCAGCCCTGAACAGCTGGATGCCATCCGGTCCAAGCTTGGCCTGGACCAGCCCCTTCCCGTGCAGTACTTCTCCTTCATCGGCCGGCTGCTGCAGGGGGACCTTGGCAAGTCCACCCGTACCGGAACACCCGTCACGGACCTGCTCGCGGGCACCCTGCCCGTGACGCTGTGGCTTGCCGCCTACGCCATCGTGGTGGCCGTCGTCGCCGGCGTCCTGCTCGGTGTGGTGGCCGAGCGGTACCGCGGCCGCTGGCCGGAATGGATCTCCAACGGCTTTGCCCTCATCGGGCTGTCCGTCCCAAGCTTTTGGCTCGGCCTGCTGGCCATCCTGTACCTGGCCGTCAACCTCGGCTGGTTCCCGGCTTCAGGCTATGTCGACGTCGGAACGAACCCCGTGCGCGGCCTGTACTACCTGACGCTGCCCGCGCTGATCCTGGGCACCGGCCTCGCCGCCGTCATCCTGCGGCAGACGCGGGCTTCCATGATCGAAACCATGAGCACGGACTACGTCCGCACCGCCCGCGCCAAGGGCCTGGGCGGCGGCCGCATCCTGTTCCGCTACGGGCTCCGGAATTCCCTGATCGTGGTGGTCACCATCGTGGGCCTGCAACTGGGCGGACTGATCTCCGGCGCCGTGGTCACGGAGCGCATCTTCGCCCTGCCCGGCTTCGGCAAGCTCACCCTTGATTCCGTCTTCACCCGCGATTACCCCGTGATCCAGGCCGTGGTGCTCGTCATCACTGTTGGGTACATCCTCATTAACCTTGCGGTGGACATCCTGTACTCCGTGATCAACCCGCGAATCCGAGTAGGAAGCAACTGATGGCCGTCACCGACATCCGCCCTGCAGCCCCGGGCGCAACCAGCCTGGGCTCCGACCGCGGACGCATCTGGAAGTCGCTCCGGCGGAACCCCCTGGGCCTGGCCGGCGGCATCCTGCTGGCCCTCGTGGTCCTGGTGGCCCTGCTGGCACCGCTGCTTGCCCCCTACGATCCGGCGCAGGTCCACTTCGCCACCCCGTTCCAGAAACCCGGCACGGTAGGCTTCCTGCTGGGCACCGACGACCTGGGCCGCGACATCTTCTCCCGGCTGGTCTTCGGAATCCGTTCCTCGCTTGAAGTGGGGGTGCTCGCGGTCCTGCTCTCGGTGCTCATCGGAACCCCGCTGGGACTGCTCGCGGGCTACTGGAAGTGGCTGGACGCCATCATTTCCCGGCTCAACGACGTGACCCTCGCCTTCCCCTTCCTGATCATCGCGGTGGGCCTTGTGGCCATCAGCGGCCCGAGCCTGGGCAACGCCGCGGTGGCGATCGGCATCGCGCACATCCCTGCCATGATCCGCATCATCCGCGGCGAGACCCTGCGGATCAAGGAAAGCGACTTCGTCATCGGCGCCAGGACCATGGATGCCTCCGGTGGCCGGATCATCTTCCAGCACATCCTTCCCAACACGGCCTCCTCGCTCATCGTTCAGGCAACGGTGATCATGCCCGCCGCCGTCATCGGCGAAGCCGTGCTGTCCTTCCTGGGCCTGGGCATCCAGCCGCCCGCACCCAGCCTGGGCATCATGCTCTCCGACGCCCAGCAATACCTCTTCCGCTCACCCACGGCGGCCATCGTCCCCGGCCTCGGCATCGCCGCGATCTGCCTGGCCTTCAACCTGTTCGGCGACGCCCTGCGCGACGCCATGGACCCCGCCGCCACCAGCCGAAAGAAATAGCCATGACCTACACCCCTGCAGACAGCTTTACCACCCGCCCCACCCTCCAAGGCACCTTCGGCATGACCGCCTCCACCCACTGGCTCGCCACCGCCTCTGCGCAGGCGGTACTGGAACGCGGCGGCAACGCCTTCGACGCCGCCGTCGCCGGCGCCTTTGTCCTGCACGTGGTGGAACCCCACCTCAACGGCCCCGGCGGGGACATGACCGGCGTGTTCGTCACGGCGGAGAACCCGTCCGAACCTGTCGTGCTCATGGGCCAGGGCCCCGCCCCGGCCGCCGCGACCCGGGAGCATTACCTGGCCGAAGGACTCGAACTCGTGCCCGGAGCCGGAGCGCTCGCCGCCGCGGTCCCGGCCGCCGTCGACGCCTGGCTGCTGCTCCTTGCGGACCACGGCACCTGGGAGCTGGCGGACGTGCTGTCCTTCGCCATCGGCTACGCCCGCAACGGGCACCCGATCGTGGGCCGCGTGGGGACCACCATCGAAACCGTCGCCGAGCTCTTCACCGAGCACTGGCCGACGTCGGCCGCCCTCTGGATGCCGGACGGGAAGATTCCCGCAGCCGGAGACATCATCAAAAACCCGGCGTACGCCAATGTCCTGGACCGGCTCATCGGCGCCGGAGAGACGGACGCGTCAGCGTCGCGGGAAGCACGCATCGAGGCCGCCCGCCGGGAATGGCACGAGGGTTTTGTGGCAAAGTCAGCGGTCAAGTTCCTCGCTACGCCCCACCGCCACTCGTCCGGCGCCGACCATGCAGGCGTCATGACCGAAGCGGATTTCGCCGGATTCTCCGCCGGCTACGAACCCGCCACCACCATCGAGTTCCGCGGCCACACCATCGCCAAGACCGGCCCGTGGGGGCAGGGCCCTGCTTTGCTGCAGACCCTCGCCATCCTGGAAGGGTTCGACGACGACCGCCTGGACCCGTCCACCGCCATCGGCGCCCACACCATCCTCGAGGCGCAGAAGCTCGCCATCGCGGACCGCGAGGCCTACTACGGCGATTCTGCCGTGCCGATGGACTATCTGCTCAGCCCCGAGTACGCGGCGGAGCGCCGGGAGCTGATCGGCGAGCAGGCCTCGCACGACTTCCGGCCCGGAAACGTCCCCGGCCACGAACCCTTCGTTCCGCCGCTGCGCACGGAGTACTTCCCGCCGTCGCTCTCGGAGAACGGTGGGCTGGCCTTCGCCGGCGTGGGGGAACCCACCGTCATGCCCACCGGGGAAACCCGCGGGGATACCTGCCACATCGACGTCGTGGACCAATGGGGAAACATGGTCTCGGCAACGCCCTCCGGCGGCTGGCTCCAGTCGTCCCCGGCCATCCCCGAACTCGGCTTCTGCCTGGGGTCCAGGCTGCAGATGACCTGGCTGGAGGACGGCGCACCGTCCACGCTGACGCCCGGCAAGCGCCCCCGGACCACGTTGACGCCCACGCTGGTACTGAAGGACGGCAAAGCGGTGACCGCCCTCGGTTCCCCTGGCGGGGACCAGCAGGACCAATGGCAGCTGCTGTACCTGCTCCGGACCATCGTGGGCGGTTACGAGCCCCAGCAGGCCGTTGACGCACCCTCCCTCCACACCACCTCCGTCCCCGGATCCTTCTGGCCCCGGACCTGGACGCCGGGCGGTGCGGTGGTTGAAGACCGCGTGGGCAACGACGTGATCAGTGAACTGGAAGAGCGGGGCCACGTGGTGACCCGGGCCGGGGACTGGGCGCTCGGCCGCCTGTCATCGGTGGTCAGCGAGCCTGAAACGGGCATCCTCAAGGCTGCCGCCAACCCGAGGGGAGCGCAGGGCTATGCAGCAGGACGCTAGGAACGAAGGAAAAACGCTGCTTTCCGTCCGCGACCTGGAGGTCAGCTACGGCGGCACCCCGGTCCTGGACAAAGTCTCCTTCGACCTGAAACAGGGCGAGCGGGTGGCGATCGTGGGCCAGTCAGGATCGGGCAAGTCCACCGTGGTGGGCGCCATCCTGGGCCTTTTGTCCGGCGCCGGCCGGATCACCCACGGGTCCATCCTGCTCAACGGGGAAGACCTGGCGGAAGCCTCCCAGGAGGAGCTGCGCGGCATCCGGGGCAAGAAGATCGGCCTGGTCCCGCAGGATCCCATGTCCAACCTCAATCCCTCCATGAAAGTCGGTGCCCAGATCGCCGACGCACTGGCAAGCAACGGCATGCGCGGCCGGGCAGCCATTAAGCAGCGGGCCGTGGAACTTATGACGGAAGCCGGCATTCCGGACGCCGAACGCCGTTACAACCAGTACCCGCACGAGTTCTCCGGCGGCATGCGCCAACGGGTACTGATCGCCATCTCCCTGGCAGGGGAGCCGGACCTGCTGATTGCTGATGAACCGACGTCGGCCCTTGACGTCACCGTCCAGCGGCAGATCCTCAACCACCTCCAGACACTGGTGGACGCCCGCGGCACCTCGCTGCTGTTCGTGACGCATGACCTGGGGCTGGCAGGGGACCGTACGGACCGGATCATCGTCATGGCCGAGGGACGGATCGTTGAGAGCGGCACGCCGTGGGAGGTGCTGTTGAATCCGCAGGAGGACTATACGCGGCGCCTGGTTGCGGCCGCACCGTCGGCGAGCCTTTCCGCCGACCCGGCCTCGGACCCACCTGCCCCCGAACGTGATCGTCCCGCTCCCGTGCTGTCGGTCAGGAACCTCGCCAAGGAGTTCAAGCTGCGCGGCCAGCGCGGGCGCAGGATCCAGGCTGTGGATGACGTCTCCTTCGACGTGCACGGGGGTACCACCACGGCCGTCGTCGGTGAATCCGGATCCGGTAAGTCAACCGTTGCCCGGATCATCCTGGGCCTGGAGACACCCACCTCCGGCTCGGCGTTGATCAAGGGTGAGAGCATCGCCACCAGCAACCCACAGACGCGCCGCGCCCTGCGCCGCATCGCACAGCCCGTTTTCCAGGACCCTTACGGATCCCTGGACCCCACCTTCAGCATCGAGCGGCTGATCGACGAGCCGCTGCGGATCTTCAACGTAGGGACGCGGGACAGCAGGCGCGAACGGGTAGCGGAACTTCTGGACCAGGTGGCGCTGCCGCGGACGGTGGCCCAGCGCCGGCCCCATGAACTGTCCGGCGGCCAACGCCAGCGCGTGGCGATTGCCCGGGCCCTGGCGCTGGAACCGGAACTGCTGATCCTGGACGAGGCCGTCTCAGCCCTGGATGTCCTGGTCCAGGAGCAGATCCTCACCCTGCTGGAGGACCTGCAGGATAGGCTGGGCCTGACCTACCTCTTCATCACGCACGATCTGGCCGTTGTCCGCCAGATAGCGCACAACGTGGTGGTCATGAAAACTGGAAAAGTGGTTGAAACCGGCAGTGTGGACCAGGTCTTCCTGGCACCCTCGGCCGACTACACCAAAGAACTACTTGGAGCGATACCCGGTGCAGCCTTCGCTAGCTAGCGGCGATCCCACCCCACGGGCCCGCGTCCAGGATGAAATCCGGCGGGACATCATCTTCGGGAAGCTCCCCGCCGGGACCAGGATCACCGAGTCCTCCCTGGCAACCAAATACGGGATTTCCCGGGTTCCGGTCCGGGAAGCGTTGCGGGCCCTTGAGGTGGAGGGCTTCGTTGAGTCGAAGCCCTTCGCCGGGTCCACGGTGTCGGAGATTCCCGTGGACGACGCCGATGACCTCTTCGCCGTGCGCGAGGCCTTGGAAGCCGCGACAGCCCGCCGGGCTGCCCGGCGGGCCGCCGCCCAGTTTTCGGCGGGCGGTCCAGATACGCAGTGGTGGGAGACACGGCGGGAACTGGCCGCGATCCTGGACGAGGGCGACGAAGCGGTGGCAAGCGGGCAGGTTGAACTGCTGCCCGAGCTGAACATCCGCTTCCATCTGGGGGTGGCTGAATTGAGCCGCAGCTCGTCCCTGACAGCACTGCTCCGCCAGATCGCCGGCAAGATCGAGTGGCTCTACGCCTCGGACGTGGACTCCCGCGGTATCCGGTCCTGGGCCGAACACCGGGGCATCATGGCAGCCATCGATGCCGGCAACGCGGAGGCCGCCGAGCAGGGGATGGCGGCACACGTCCACGGGTCCAGGTCGGGATACCTGAGCCGGTTCAAGGAGAAGGACGCCAACGCGATGTAGCGGCTGGGATGACCGCTGCCGGACACGATCCGACTGATCGGCGCCGGCCCGTGGGTTCAGCGGCTTTGGGATCCGGACGAAATGGGCTGCCCATCGTGCTTTCCTTCGGCCGATTCCCAGTGCCGGCGCAGTGCCTCCGCCAGCCGCTGGGGCTCCGCACGGTGGGGCGGATCGAAATGGTGGCGGCCGGGAAAGACTTCCAGGTGGAAATCTGGAAAGAAGACGCGTGCCAGCCGTGCCGCAACCTCCCCGAAGTCATCTGGATGGCTGAGGCCGCCAAGGGCAAAGAACACCGGCTTGGTGAAGGCGGCCAGCCGTGACCTGTCCAGGTCGTAGTCTTTGAAGGTTTGCATGAAGGCTTTGATGCCGGCCGGCCGCTTGGCCATCCACGGCGGCGGTGGACCCGCCTCCCTGGGCGGAAGGACGACGTCGGCCCTTACCTGCAGCTTTATGAAGGCGGGCATGAACTGCTCCGGAGGGAGTCCATCCAGCTCCTCGAACCTTTTCCAGTGCTTGGCGTAGGCCGGGCTCCAGTCCCAACTCCCTGCCCATGCCGGCTCCAGCAGGGCCAGGCTCTTCAGGCGTTCGCGGTGCTTGGCGGCGAACGCCAGCGCTGCCGCGCCGCCACCGGAGTAGCCCAGGAGGTGGAACGTCTCCCAACCCAGCGCATCCGCTTCCCGCAGGACTCCTTCAACCTCGGTGTCGAGAGTCCAGCCCTCAGGCACTTCATCGTCCTGATAAAGCTCCAGTTCCTTGGCGACGGCTTGCACGCCGGGGCCCAAGGCCTCAATCAAGCCTCCGTAGGCAAGGTCGGCAGGGAGTACTGAACCAGGAAGCAGAATGGCCCGAATCGGTTCCATGCAAGAACGATACGCCTGTTCGACGCGGCCACAATGGCGTCGGGAAACCGATGCGCACAGCCCGCCGAACTCTGGTTGGGGCATTCCTGCTGCCCCTATCCAGACGAGGCCCGGTAGCGCGTGATGACCCCATGAAAAGATCCGCTCTTTCCGGTCCCGCATCGATGGTGGTGGTGCCCAGCTGTGAGCTGATGTCGCGAGGGGCTGAAACTGGCGGGCCGCAACGCTGCCAGCGCCTTTCCGATGTCCGCCTGAAGTGCAGTCATCCTGCGGACAATTGCCGTGCAGCCCAATCCCAGCCGATCAGCTCCTGCTCCAGGCGCATGTTGCTGCCGTACTTATTGTTCCCGAGGGCCTCATACAGGGCTGCCTCTGCCGGCGTCAGACGCCCAAGCGGCGCCTTAGAAGGCGACGGCTCCCGTCCCCAGAGGTCCCGGTGCGCCAGGAGCGTCTCCTCATCCATCAGCACGCTCTCCACATGCGGATGGACAGACCGCAACTGGTCCAGGATCCGGAAGCCGTGGGTGTCAAGGTCGCCCCAGTACAGGACCCGGCAGCCACGCAGCCAGACCGCGTCGCGCAGCGACGAGAACCCATAGCCCGCGCCATAGAGAGCCAGCGCTCCGGGCCGCTCCGGCAGGGCCAGGAAGTTCACCTGGTTCTCGGTGGCGATCACCGTGTCCACGGGCAGCTGCAGCGAACTGAACGCGTCAGCGGTGACGGTGACGTCGCGCGCGCCGCCAAGCACTTCGTGAGCCGGGTCCAGCAGCCGGAACCGGACCAGCTCCGGCGGGTGGAGAAAGCCGTGCCGCATGGCGAAGCGGGAGGCAGGAGTGCGGCCCGCGCCGTCCTCCAGGGCGGCGTCAGTCCCGGGAGCTTCAGCTGCGGGATCAGGCACAGCCAGGTCGTTAGGCTCGGACGTGGCAGTAAGGGCCGCCAGCAGCTGGTCAACAACCTGCCGGTGCCGCTCGATGAACTTGGTGTGCACGCCCGGAAGGACCAGCTGCCGGACGTAGATCCCCGGCGCCGCATGGTCCCGCAGCCAAAGTGCCACCCTGGCGGCCGCCACAGCGTCAGGGCCCAGCTCGAGCAGCTTCAGCGGGCGGCGCCCAGCCCAGTTCAGCAGCAAGGGATCGAGTACCCCAAGATCCTCGGCCAGTCGGCGAAAGCTGGCGGCATCCCGGGTTTTGCCAAGGAACGAAACTTCGTCCTCAACAGAAACAAACACAGCCGCGGCCGGAATCCGGTTGGAACCAACTGTGCGGCGCCCAACCTCCATCATCTCCAGTTGATAATGGCCCACCCCGGAGGTCAGCTCTGCCGCCCAGGCACGGACCGCCGCATAATCGCCCAACAGCTCCGCCGCCGTCGGGCGTTTCAGGACCCGCCGCCGTGGATAGCTGCCCGAAGGAGAAAGCACCTCCCGCAGCAGTGCGCCGCTGTTCCACGCCTTCCGCGACTGGGCGCGCAACCCGGACAGGGTGGTCCAGGCCCTATCGGCCATGCCGGTCCTTCTCTTCGCGATACTCCTGGATGGTCATGTTGCGCAGCTGTGAATCGTCGCCGTTGGTGTTGGCCACGAAACCCACGTGGGAGACGAACGGCTCGATGACGTGGATTTTCTGCAGGGGAGTGACGATCAGCAGCTGCAGTTTCATGCGCTGGAAGAGCTCCAGCCCGTACCGTGCCGACTCGTCCGAGCCGCGGCCGAACGCCTCGTCAATCACCACGAACCGGAAGCTCCGCCCACTTCCTGCGTTGCGGCCAGCACCCTTGCCGGAGCCCAGCCCGAACTGGAACGCCAATGCCGCCGCGAGGATGGTGTAGGCCAGCTTCTCCTTCTGGCCCCCGGATTTACCGCCGGAATCGGTGAAGTGCTCGTACTCCTCGCCGTTTTCCGTCCACTTCTCGGAGGCTGAAAACGTGAACCAGTTCCGCACATCCGTGACCTTCGAAGTCCATCTCCGGTCCAGCTCGGTCAGGCCGTCCCGGCCCCGGAACCGTTCGATCAGCCGCTCCACCTGCAGGTACTTCTGCTCCGAGTATTGGTCTTCGTCACCGATGGTCCCCTCCGAGCATGCGCGCAGGTCGCTGCCGAACTCGCGCACATCCTGGTCCGAGGCTGACTGGTGCTCCAGCTGGATGTGGCGCCCCGTGTTGTAGGGGATCCCCGCCAGCGACTGGTTGATCTCGCCGATCCGGTTGATGATGTCCTGCCGCCGGCTGTCCAGGAACGCGTTGAAGGCCACTACCTCGTGGATGGTGTTCTGGTTCAGCGACTCCTTGAACCGGGCCTCGAACCGCGGAAGGTCATTGCTGACAAGTTGCTCGAGCAGGCGGTTGTAGTCCGGCGCTGCGTCCAACGCCGCATCGAAGTCGGTGGTCTCGTTCGGGTATTTGTTGCGGAAGTCCGCCATCTGGCGGACGGTGCCCTCCGCTGCGCGCGCGATGCGCTTGGCCAGGGCATCGATGGCGTCCGTCAGGCCTGACCGCACCGTACTTTCCACGGTCCCGGTGTTCTTGTGGGTCAGGGGCTTTTCGCCCAGGGCCTGGCTGGTGAGGCGTTCGACGGCGGCGAGCACTTCGCCGTCGTCGGTCACCGGTGTTTCGGCCAGGACAGTCCGGCACTCCGCGATTGCGTCGGCTATGTCCCGGGCGTCCTTGTCGTTGGCACCCAGCCGCTGCTGCAGCTTGCCCGCCTTGTCTTCCGCGCGGTCCAGCTCTGCTGTCACCTGGGACTGCTTGGCCATGAGCTGCCGCAGGATGTCGCTGGTGGACTCGAGCTCCCCCTTCTCCGCCTTCAGGTCCTCGATTCTGCGCGCGGTGAGCTGCCAGCTGACCTCGCTGAAGTCCCGCACCGAGGCGATGGTGCCGAGTTGCCGGTTCTGCCGGCCGATCAGGCCCAGCCGGTCGGTCACCTTGCCGAGCTCCGTGGCCGCCACCTTCAATCGGCCCTGGACCTCATCCTGCGCGGCCCGGAAGCGGGCAATCTTGTCGTGGTTGTCCCACCCCAGGACGTAGCTGCGCCGGTCGGCCAGGTCCTTCCGGTCGTCCTTTTCGTGCCGGCCGCGGGCACCTTTGAGCTGCCCGTTCACCGTGAGTGCCTTGGGATGGCGGCGGAAATCAGCCAGGTCCTCGCAGCAGAAGTAGTCGAACCGGCTGCTGAGTTCGTCCTGCAGGAAATCCCGGAACGGCGTGCCCTGCTTGATGGCGATCTTGGCTGCGAGTGTCCCGGGCTCCAGCGTCTTGGGTGAGTACGAGTCCGCTACCCGCAGGTACACCAGCCTGCCGCGCAGGTTGTTGGCGTCCACCCAACTGCTTACCGCGGGGTAATGCCCAGCGGGCACCATGAGGGACAACGCGAATCCACGCAATGTCCGTTCCGCGGCGCCCTCCCAGGCGCCCTCGCCCTCGCGGACCCGCAGCAGCTCGCCAACGTACGGCAGTTCGGTGTCCTTGATCCCCGTTCCTTCACAAAGCCGGCGGCGGATTTCCAGCTGGGGGAGGGGGATCAAATTGCGCCGGGCCTGCAGGCTGGTCAGTTCGGCGGCGATGTCGGCTGCCTTCCCCTGGAGCTCGGCTTGCTGCATGGACAGCCCGGTAATGCCGGTTTGTAGTTCGCCCGCCTGGCGGCCCAGGTCCTGTTCCACGCCGGCCAGCCGTGCACGGTTCGCATCGAACAGCACGCGGTCATCCGGAGTGTGCAACCCGAGATCCCTGGCGGCGGAGGCGTACGTCTCGAACCGCTGCCGCTGGGCTGCGGATTCGTCGGCGAGCCGTGAGAGGTCCGCGTCGATCGCTGCGAGCCGCCCTCCGCCATTGGTACGGATGTCCTCCTCCACCCCGTAAAGATCCCGGCGCAGCTGTGCCACCTCGGCCTTGAGCCGGGTGCTGTCCTCCACCAGACGGTTGCCGGTCCGCTCCAGCTCGGCTTGGTGCTCCAGGCTCAGCTGCAGCTTCCGGTGGGTGAACCAGGGGTGCAGCTGGTCCCGCTGCCGGCGTGCGAAGTGGTCCTCACCCGAAAGCTTTGCGTGCTGGGCGGCACCGTCCCTGATTGGCGTCAACAGTCCGATCTGGTCCTTGGCGCGGAGGACGGCGTCGTGGGCTTTCTTCAGGTCGTCGAAGTGGTGGATCAGGTTGGTGATCCGGGTGGCAACGTCGTCCTCTTCCAGCATGTTGCTGCGCACGAACGAGGTGATGTTTTCCACCTGCTTCATGGACACGGTCCGGTGGAAGAGCTCCATGGCCTGGTTCCCGCTGATGCCGAAGTGGCGCTTGAACGCGGCCGCGTACGGCTCAAAGGAATCATGAACAGAAACACCGGCGCCGCGGAGTTTCTTCTTGAGCTTCAGGGGATCCTGCCCAAAGTTGGAGAAGTCCGCCGCGATGGACTGGTCCGTTTCCGCCAGAGTGTAGAAGCGGACAGGCTGACCTGCCTCCTGGGTTGCCCACAACGTGATGCCGAGCGTGATCCATTTGCCCAGCACCGCGTTGTGGAAGACGCCCAGCACCACTGTCAGCTGGCCCGTCCCGCGCAGCGCCACGGGTTTGGAGTATTCTCCGCCGGTGCTCCGGGCGCTCTTGTGGTAGCCGCGGACGTATGACATCAGGGAGCGCTCTTTCTTCTGCGCTCCCGCCGCCTTGTTGTAGTCGATCTTGTGCGCGGGCAGCAACAGGGTGGTGATGGCATCCACCACGGTGGATTTGCCGGAGCCGATGTCTCCGGTCAGCAGGCTGTTGGCCCCGTCCAGCCGGAACGTGCGCACGCCCTGGTGGAATGTGCCCCAGTTGAGCAGCTCCAGGCGGTGCAGCCGGAAGCCCGGGGGAGTGCCGGCGTCGTCCGCCGTTTCATCCAGGCTGAACAGGCTCTCCTGCAGGTCCGTGGTGATTTCCGCCGTCACTTGCCCTCCTCCGCTCCGGTACGGTCCGCGCCTCCGGCCAGCGGCTCCCCGGCGAGCGTCGCACGGTAGTCAGCCAGCCGCGCGTCGAACTCCTCCAGCCATTGCGCATCCACGTAGGCCTTCAGGATGCGCGCCACCTCGTACGTGTCAGCCTGCCCCTTCAGTTTCCGCAGGAAGCCAAGCTCCACCACTTTCCTGATGTCAGCCCGGAGGCGGTCCAGGGTCCTGGCCTCGTTGCTGGAATCCGGCCGGAACAGCGAGACCATGTCCTCGATATCCTGCTCCGTCATGATGAGCCGGACTTCGCTGCTGTTGATGTCGAACTCCATCATGCGGCGGCGGAGCAGGGCCAGCAGCAGGCTGACGTTAAAGGTGAGCGAGCGGCGGGCGATGAGCCGGGGGAGCGCCAGGTCCGGATCCTCCCGTGAGCGCAGGAAAGCGTAGCCTTCGGACTCGTCGAGGATCAGCTCCAGGCCCAGGACGGCAACGTAGTCGCGGACGTGCGATGTCAGGCCCAGCAGGGACTGCCATACTTTCTCGTCGTTCTCCGCGTAGAGCACGCCCTTGAAAAGCCGGGTGACGACGGCGGGAAGTTCCTCGGGCGTGTGGGTTTCCGTTTGGTTGGTGGCGGGATTCATGCCGGCCTTCCGAAGATGATCTGCTCGATGGCGGCTTCACGGATGGTGCCGTCCGGCAGTCGCCACGACAGGTGCTGGGACTGTCCGGGGTTGATGGTGGCCCAGTCCGACTCGGTGGCCAGCTGGTAGTAGGCCACCACCTCGGCGAGTCCCTGGGAAAGCGGGTAGGCCAGGGTGATCTCTGCGAGGGTGGCCTGGTCCGCCTCGGCCAGGACGGCGTCGATATTTGCCTTGAGCCGTTCCTTGTCCACGAAGAACTGGTTGAACAGGGCGGCGGCGTCCACGTCAGCGTCATCGGCTGTTTTGATGGTGTCGTCCACCAGCACCTTGCGGCTGGGCTCATACAGCGGCCGCTCAAACGGCAGCACCACGTCCACCGACGGCGCGTCGATTTCCAAAAAGGCGCCCGACGGCGGCGCCTCCCGGGTGCCCAGCGCACCGGATTCGATGCTGCGGATCAGCTGCATGATCCGTTTGTTCTCCAGGAACACCTTGTCATCCAGGAGCCGGCGCATCTGCTGGGACAGCTGCCGGACGGTGGCCTGCGTCTGCTCGACGGCGGGCAGCCAGTCCTGGTGCAGGTTGGCCACAGCGTGCAGGCCGTCGGCCCGGGCGAGGGCCTCGATCCGGGTGGCTCGTTGCAGCAGGTCCTGCAGTTCGGTGCGCAGCTGTGGGGACATGAGGTAGTCCCAGAAGCCCTGGAAGGTGCGGCCCTGGAGGGAGCTGCTGATGTCCTGCTGGTTGTCGAAGATCGACTGCAGCAGTTCGCCCTGGGTCCCGTCCCAGGTGGCGATCTGTTCGCGCACCTGCCGGTCGAGCCTGCGGAAGTTCTGCTCCACCTCACGGAAATCGGCCAGCAAATCCTTGGCCAGGGCAGTGAGTTGCTGGAGGTGGTCCAGGGCTTCGGGGCCGGTCATGACGCGGATGTTGCCGTCGCGGATCCGCTGCATCTCGGCGTCGATCCCGTCCCGCTGGCGCTGCAGCTCGGCGAGCCGGACCTCGGGGTCCGTCTCCGACTGCTGGACGAGCTGCTTGAGGACAGCGAAGATGCTGGTGAGCCGGGACTGGGTGGCGACGAAGTCCCTGCCGCGGAGGCTCTCCACCCAGCGGACCACGTCCTCTGCTGCCGCCGTGAGGTCGTAGTGCGGCTCGTCCTCTCCTTGCGGGTAGTACTTGCGCAGCCACTTCCTTTCGTCGGCGGCCCAGTCGTCCAGGTACTCGCCGGCGGGGCGCGGGAACCGGTTTTCCCCTTCGCTGTCCCGCAGGCCAAAGAGCACGTCGTCGAGGACGTCGATCAGCTCCTGCCGGCCGAGGTTGCGCTGGTTTGGTCCCGTGAACGCAGCCATGAAGAAAGCCAGTGCCAGCGGAGCGTTCTGGGCGCGGAGGAGCGACCAACCTGCGTGGTTTTCGCGCAGGGAATTAATGGCGTAGAAGTCCATGCGGGTCCCGTGATTTGTGGGCTCTTTCTGTGGATTCACTCTAGGGGACGGGCCCGACATTTCCCCAGCAGCGCCGGAACGCCGCTGTTCGGATAGGCAGGCGCCGCCAAGCTTGGCCCGCGGGCGCGTGCCGCACCTTGCGCGTTGCACGTTTGTGCAGATCGCAGTGCCTGGTCCGTTCGCGCCCGACGCCGGTCAATTGCCTACTCACCAGTAACAAGACGCGCGCCGCCACTGGAACCCCCAGGAATCTTCCACCAGGTAAAAGACCCGATTCGGCGCACGTTCGTTCAGTTCCGGTCCCCTCGGGCTGCTTCGCTGCCAGCATGGAGAACCCGGCCGCAGCCCTGACAGACGCAAAAGTCCATCAGCACCCGGCCGTCCCTGAGACAGACGAACAAAGAGGTTTCCATGTCATTCCTTACCCGGGCCCTGTCCGTTGCAGCCACCGCCATCCTGGCCTCATCCCTGGTGGCGGTTCCCGCCCAGGCCGTCGATATTTCGCCACCGGGAGCCAACGACTGGTCTTGCAAACCGTCCGCGAACCATCCGTACCCGGTGATCCTGGTGCCTGGGACGTTCGAGAGCATGGAGAAGAACTGGTCCACCCTCTCGCCGTACCTCAAGAGCGAGGGGTACTGCGTCTTCGCCCTTAACTACGGCGAAACCAACGGCGTGTATGCCACCGCACCCGTCGTTGAATCCGCCAAGCAGCTCGCCCCTTTCGTTGACGCGGTCCGCTCCGCCACCGGTGCAAAGCAGGTGAACCTGGTGGGCCACAGCCAGGGCGGCATGATGCCCCGGTACTACATGGGGTTCCTGGGTGGAGCGAAGTACGTCCATCAACTCGTCGGCATCGCCCCGTCCAACCACGGCACTAAAGGCGTGATCCTGCCGCCGCCGGACCTGGTGCCCACGCCTGACTACACCGCGGCCGGCTGTGCCGCCTGCGCCGACCAGCAGGCGGGTTCGGCATTCATGCAGCAGCTCAACGCCAACGGCGATACGGTCGCCGGGCCGGCCTACACCGTCATCTCCACGGTCCATGACGAAGTGGTCATCCCCTACAACAGCCAGTTCCTCAACGGCGCAGCGCGGCAGGTCACCAACATCACCATCCAGGACAAGTGCCCGGCCGATGTCTTCGAGCACGACCAGACGCCCAACGACCCCGTCGTCCACCAGCTTGTCGCCAACGCACTGGGCCAGGCATCCGGCCCCGCGGACCCGGCCTACCAGCCCGCCTGCATCTAGCGGCGCGCTCTGAATAAATTACGACGGCGGGCGGCTTGCACATAGCCGGCGTCCCGCCGTCGTAATGCCGCCACTTGGCTTCAGCCGCTGAACCTGTGGGACGCAAGGGCGTCGAACTGATCCTGCCAAAGGCTCAGTTCTTCGTCCTTGTACCGGCGGTGGGACGGAGTCCACTTGGGCCAGAGACCGGGTGATCCCTGGCTGTGGGAGGTGGCGCGCGCCGGAGCTGGGCCGTGCGAAGGCGCTGGGCCGTGCGCCTGAGCCCGGGCCGGAACAGCCCGCCCGGGGCCGGCAGAAACCGGCGCAGGGCTTGGCGTGGCCTTCAGGGGTGCCCTGCGCCCGCTGATCCCGGGTGCCAGGTCCATCAGCCACGTGATGATCCTGGACAGCACCCACAGGGAGCCGCCCAGTACAAAAACAACGAACAGGACGGCGATCCAAAGCAGGAGGCCGATTGCAGGCAATATCATGATCATCCTTCCAAAGAGCGCCTACAACGTCGCGGGAATCGGGCGGCCAGGGAAGAGCGTGGCGTACTGCTTCCGGTACAGCCGACGCCCCACCAGCCGGTAGGCCAGCCGGACCGGGGGAGGGATCTCCTTGAACAGTTCCTTCCGGTCCGCAGGCGGGTTGGTGGCCAGCACCATCCCGAGGTACCCCACCAGGAATTTCTTGTCGAGCTGCTTGATGCCGTGCTGCCCGGCCTCCCGCATTTCCTTCCCGGTCAGCACCCTGTCGGCAACCGGCATCATCTCGGTGACCTCGCGGCGCAGGTGCGTGCCAAGGACGCTGGCGAGGTCCTCGTAGCGGGCAGCGAGTTCCGCGGCGGGCTCCTCATCCGCCCCCTGCATCCAGCGAAGGCGGACCGGTTCAATCGCCTCGAGCCGCTGCGTGACCTGCCTGTGCTGCTCAAGCATCTGCCCCACGTGCAACGCGCATGCCGGTGCCCGCTCCTTCAGCTGCGGATACATGAGCAGGTCCTCGCCCTCATGGTGGACATGGAGCACCTTGTCGAAGTTCCCCAGCACTTCCCCCACGTACGCGGCGCGGGCGGTGTCTCCCGCCGCGACGGACCGCACCAGGCCGGGTGCCTCGCCGTAGGCCCACAGGAAGAAGCGGTGGATCCGGCGCATGTCCGCCGTGCCGCCGCACAGGACGGGGCCTGCCGGGACGGGTGGCGCTGTCTCGCCGGGCAGCATTGTGAAGAAGTCGGTCATTGCACGGCCCCAATCGGACGTCTCGCGAGCCAAGAACCTCTCCCCGGCAGCATCGTATCTCCGGCCCCCAAGGCGCACAATGCCACGGCAGGAGTACGACGGCGGGACGCGCCTTGAGCGCCCAGGGTCCGGCGTTCAGGGGCTTTTACCCCTATCCGGCCGGTACGGGCGGGGACCACGATAGCCCCTATGAAAAAACGCTTCCTGGCCGGTCTCACGGCAGCTGCCATGGCCCCGGGCGCTCTCACCTTTGCCATTCCCGGCAGCGCGGCGGCCGATCCCGCAGCCCCGGCAGGGCAGATCCTCGCCAAGTTCCGCGACGACAATGCCGCGGCCGGCGTCCTGGTCCGGCACGGGCTCCGTCAAGGTTCCGGCATCGGCAGCACGGGCGCACACCTGGTCAGCGTGCCGGCCGGCACGGAACTCCGGCTCGCGGACGCCCTGGGCCGGGATCCCGCCGTCGAATACGCGGAACCGGACCAACCGGTCACGTCCGCCACCTCCGACCAGTACTTCCCCCGCCAGTACGCCCTGCGGAATGACGGGCAGGCGTTCACCAACACCAACGGCGACATCAACCCATGTCCCCGGGCGCCACGTGTTTGGGACGTTCCGCCAGCCGTGGCGCTTCCGTAACTGGATTCCGCGCGACGCTTGACCCCGCGGAGCACGCCGACTTCCATGAAATGGTGCAGCGGGTCCCCGATGAAAAGGTCGACGGCGCACGCCAGCAACAGGGCGCCCGGCACCTTCTGGAGGGTGGACGCCAGGGCGCGGGTCACCGCCGGGGCGTCGGGAGCGGCGCCTTGAGCCGCAGCGCTGAGGTATCCCGCGCCGCGGTACCGGATGATGAAGCGTGTACGGTTCCCCGTGAGGGGCCGCAGGATGAACTGTTCTCCCGCCACCAGGTGCCTGTTCGGCTCGAGTCCGGTCACGGTGGCGCAGACACCTCCGCCGTACGGCACCTGGTCGCCTACCTTGAGGTCCTGAAGGTCCGGATGGATGCGCGTTGCCGAATGCTTCCCCTCAACGTACCGGGCCCGGAACATCGCGCGTTCAAGCCAGTCATGGGTGTAGAAGCCTGCGCGGTAGATCCCCATCTGCACGATCCACGGCCAGACGCTTTCCGGTGGGGCGTCGATGGTGATGGCCCGGGTGCTCTGGAACGCCGGCAGTGGTTTCAAGTCATCGCCGGGCAGCGGCTCCACGGCTTCCGCCCCCTCTGTTCCCCACCGCAGCATGGTCGGACGCCACAGCCAATAGGCCAAGACCTGTCCTGCGAGTGATGCAGCCAGGAGCTGCCACCGTCTGCCGGGCTTCGTCGACATAGCCGCAAAGATGCCACGTGGCCTCCGGCGCATGAAGAGCCGAAGGTCCCGCCGGTCCGTTTGCCCAACGCGTTTGCGTGACTTATGGCCCTGGAAAGTCAGGAAACCCTGCAATAGCAGGTCCCGACACCAGCCGAAGACCTATAAGTCATGCAAACGCGGCGCCACCACCTCGGACTTTAGTCCCTGTTGTGGAGTAACCCTCAGGCGTAGCTTGAATGTGGGTCCCGCACCCGCGGTGCCTGCACTCAAGGGGGGGCACCATGACCAGGCCCAGGCTTACGGCATTCAGCGTTCTCGGGCTCAGCGGTCTGCTTGTCCTCACCGCCTGCTTCGGCCCGCCCAGCCCGTCCCCGACCACCAGTTCCGCGGCTCCCAGCGCGACGGCGAGCCCCACGGCGGGCAGCGCCAGTCCAAGCACGACGGCGGGCACCACCACCACGCCGACCCCAACAGCGCCCGCCGGCACCTCAGCCGCGCCCACCACCCCAGCTGCCGCGCCGCCGTCGTCCGCCCCCGCAAGCCCGCCCGCAACGCAGGAACCGCAGCCCACGCAGGAGCCACAACCCACCGGCCTGCCCGAGCAGGTGGCCCCGCTGACTGTTTACTACGTGGCGGTGGATGACAACGGCGTGTCCGGGCCCAGGATCGGCTGCGGCGACAGCCTGGTGGCCACCACCACGGCGCCGGTCCGGTTCACGGACCAGGTGGGCCCCAGCGTCCGGACCCTGCTCGCCAACAAGAGCCGCGACGTGGGCCTGTCCGGGCTCATCAACGTCCTGTACCAGTCAAACCTCACATACCTTGGCGGCGAGCTGAACGGCAGCACCATCACCACCTGGCTTTCCGGGCAGTTCATGCTGGGGGGCGTGTGCGACATCCCCCGCGCGAAGGCCCAGCTGGAATACACGGCCATGGCCGCTTCCGGTGCCACCAGCGCCCAGGTGTTCGTCAACGGCCGCCCCATTGACGAGGTGCTCAGCCTCAAGTAATGAAGGGTGGTATGCAGCCAGCAGCCCAGGGAGGCAACGGGATGGACGGCCTCCAGCACCCGCTTTTCGCCAGGGGCTTTGCCCGTGCAGTGGGCGGCATGGACAAACGCGGGGCCGCGGAGCACCGCCGCCGCATCCTGGCCGGGTTGCAGGGAACCGTCATCGAGATCGGCGCGGGGGCAGGATCGTCCTTCGCGCTCTACCCCTCCACGGTCACCCATGTCCTCGCCCTGGAACCCGACGACTATCTGCGACGCGTGGCGCAGCAAGCCGCTGCGTCCGCCAGCGTCCCGGTGACCGTTGTTGCCGCGGCCGCAGAGCACATCCCCCCGGGGACCGGGAGCGCCGACGCCGTGGTGGCCAGCCTTGTCCTCTGCAGCGTCAAGGACCAGGCCGCCGTGCTTACGGAGATCCGCCGCGTCCTGCACCCGGGCGGAACCCTGGCGTACTACGAACACGTCCGGTCGGAGCACCCGTTTGTGGCCAGGGCGGAAGACGTGCTGACCCCGGTCTGGGGCCGGTTCATGGGCGGATGCCACATCAACCGGGACACGCTGGCTGCCGTCACTGCGGCAGGATTCGGTGTCCAGGACAACAACCGCTTCGGCTTCGCCGTGCAGCGGTTGAACCCTCCCATCGCGCACATCCTGGGCAGCGCCACAAGCCCGGGCCCGCCGGGTTGAGGGCGGCATGCAGGCGACTGTCAGACCGGCGTCGTACCCTAGTGGCAACGGGAACATTCCAGTCCAACGTGTCCGAACGGATCCGGTATGACAGACCTGAACGTCCGGGAGCGAAGCTCCCTCCAACTGCCGATCACGGACGCCGCGAACCTGACGGGCGAGCAAACGCTGGCACGCCTGGGGTCCGGCGTGGGCGGCCTGAGCGGGGAGGAAGCGGACGCCCGCCTGGAGCAGCTGGGCCCTAACGCCGTCCGCACGCACCGCGCCAACGCCTGGGCGGTCCTGGGGCGGCAGTTTGCCAGCCCCATCCTCATCCTCCTGATCGTCACCGCCGGGTTGTCCCTGTTCCTTGGCGACGCCACCAATTCAATCGTCATCGGCGTGATCCTGCTGGCCAGTGTGGGGCTCGGCTTCGCCAATGAATACCGCGCCGAGCTGGCCTCCGAAGCACTGCATTCCCGCGTCACCCATAAGGCTGCGGTCCAGCGCGACGGAACCACCAGGGAAGTGGACGTCACCGCCCTGGTGCCCGGCGACGTCGTCCACCTCTCCCTGGGCGCCATCGTCCCGGCGGACATCCGCCTACTCACCAGCAACAACCTCCTCTGCGACGAAAGCATCCTCACGGGAGAGTCCCAGCCCGCCGCCAAGGACCCGGCCCCCGTTCCCGCCGGCGCCTCCCTTGCGGACCTTGCCTCCTGTGTGTTCATGGGCACCGTGATCCAGTCCGGCGGCTGCAGCGGCGTGGTGGTGGCCACGGGCGGCCGCGCGGAATTCGGCCGGATCGCGCTGGGCCTGGGCGAACGGCAGCCGCAGACCGAGTTCCAGCTGGGCCTCAAACGGTTCTCGTTCCTGTTGCTGCAGGTGGCCGTCGTGCTGACCTCGCTGATCTTTGTCGCCAACCTGCTGCTGCAGCGGCCCCTGCTGGAATCGCTGCTGTTCTCCCTTGCCATCGCGGTGGGCATCACGCCGCAGCTGCTGCCCGCCGTCGTGAGCACCAGCCTGGCCACCGGGACCCGCCAACTGGCCAAGCAGAAGGTCCTGGTCAAGCGGCTGGTGTGCATCGAGGACCTGGGGGACATGGACATCCTGGTCACGGACAAGACCGGCACCCTCACCGAGGGAAAGATCAGTTTCACCCATGCGGTCCCGGCCAGGGATGGAATGTCCGACGACGGCCTGCTCACCCTGGGCCTGCTGGCCACCGAGGCGAACTATGAGGGAGCGAAGGTTTCCTCCGCGGGGCAGAACCCGCTGGATGCCGCGCTCTGGGAGAGCCCGGGCGCGACCGGCTTCGAACCGGCCCGCTACGAACGGCTGGACCTGATCGGGTTCGACCACCAGCGGCGCCGCACCACCGTGCTGGTCCGTGAGGCGGGCGGTCCCGCCTTCCTGGTCACCAAGGGCGCACCGGAGGATGTCCTGGCCCTGTGCGGCCCCATCCCGCCAGCGGTGCAGGCCCGGCTGGATGAACAGTTCGACGCCGGCGCCCGGGTGGTTGCCGTCGCCACCCGCCCGGCCCCCGGGCTCGGCCGGCTGACCGCGGACCATGAGTACGGCCTCACCCTTGCCGGCTTCCTGGTGTTCCTGGACCGGCCCAAGGCCAACGCCCGCCAGTCACTGGACCGGCTGGAGGCACTGGGCATCTCCGTGAAACTCGCCACCGGGGACAACGCCAAGGTGGCGGAGAAGGTCTGCGCAGACCTGGACGTGATTTCCGGCGGCACGCTCACGGGCGCGGAGGTTGAGGGAATGTCCGACGCCGAACTTGCCGCCGCCGCGCGCACGGCCACCATCTTCGCCCGCGTCTCGCCGGAGCAAAAGGCGCGCATCATCACCCTCCTCCGGCAAAGCGGCGGGGCGGTGGGCTTCATGGGTGACGGCGTCAACGACGCCCTGGCCCTGCACAAGGCGGACATCGGCATCTCCGTCGATACCGCAACGGACGTTGCCAAGGACGCTGCCGACGTCGTCCTCCTGGACAAGGACCTCGGCGTCCTGGCCGACGGCGTGATGGAGGGCCGGCGGATTTTCGCCAACACCATCAAGTACGTGCTGATGGGCACGTCCAGCAACTTCGGCAACATGTTCAGCGCCGCCACCGCCTCCGTGGTGCTCAGTTTCCTGCCCATGCTGCCCGGCCAGATCCTGCTGAACAACCTGCTCTACGATTCCGGGCAGCTGGCCATCCCGGGCGACCGCGTGGACCCGGAACAGCTGCGGGCGCCATCACACTGGAACATCGCGTTCATCCGCCGGTTCATGCTGCTTTTCGGGCCGATCAGTTCGCTGTTCGACTTCGCCACCTTCGCCCTGATGCTGTTTGTGTTCACTGCAACGCCGGGGGAGTTCCGGGCCGGCTGGTTCATCGAATCCATCGCCACGCAGACGCTGATCATCTTTGCCATCCGTACCCGGCGCGTCCCGTTCCTGCGCAGCCGGCCGTCCACGGGCCTGCTCGCAGCCTCCCTGGGAGTGGTGGCTGTGGGGGTGTTCCTGCCGCTCTCGCCCCTGGCCGGTGTGCTGGGCTTCGACCCCCTTCCGGTGCCGTTCTTCCTTGCACTGCTGGTCATGGTGGTGGTGTACCTGGTGCTGGTGGAACTCGCCAAGCAGTGGTTCTTCGCCCGTGACGCCCAGCAATTGCCGGCCGCCCCGACGCCCGTACAGCGCCGGCACGCCACCCACCACATCTCCAGGCGGGCGTACCGGTTCAGCATTCCCTTCAGGGCGCCGCAGCTGAAGATCGCTGCGGCAAAGGGACGCTCAATCAGGCGGCGGCGTGCGCGGCGGGGGAGGCCTCTTGCGTAACGTTTAGCCCATACAGCAGGTTGGGTTGTTAGCATGGTGGTAGAGACGCTGGGGGCTTTCAAATATCGTATCCGGGGTGATGCAGCCCGCCGTGGATTGCGTTCAATTTCGGAGCGTTTTTCATGTGGCGTGAACCAATTAGGCGGCGGACCCGCGAGCTTCTGCGGGAGTTCGTAGAGCGGGCGGATGATCTTGTCCGGGCACAGGAACATGTTGAGGGGCTGCTCGGCGCAGTAGTGTCCATGACAGAGGACCTGACCCTGGAAGCAGTGCTGGACCGGCTGGTCCAGTCGGCGTGCGAATTTGTGGGGGCACGCTACGGGGCGTTGGGTGTCATCGGGGATGACCAGCAGCTCAGCCACTTCATCACGGTGGGCATCGATCAGGAAGGCGCCCGGGTCATCGGCGACCTGCCCACCGGCCATGGCGTGCTTGGACAGCTGATCCGCGAACCCAAACCGTTGCGTCTCCATGACCTGGGTGAACATCCCATCGCGGTTGGGTTCCCCGCCAACCACCCACCCATGAGCACCTTCCTGGGCGTTCCGGTCCGGGTCCGTAACGAAGTCTTCGGAAACCTGTACCTCACGGAAAAAATTGGTGACCAGGATTTCACGGCTGAGGACGAAGACCTGGCTGTTGCCTTGGCGGCAGCCGCCGGTGTGGCCATCCAGAACGCGAAATTGTTCGATGACAGCAAGCGCCGCCAGCGATGGCTGGAAGCGGGTATGGAGGTCAGTGACCGCCTGAAGGACCAGCCACGGTCCGATACCGAGAACCTGGACATGATCGCCGAACGGGCCCTGAACGCCTCCGCTTCAGTGCTGTCGCTGATTGCGTCGGCAAGTACGGACGGAACCATAAGGTGCAGGACCCTGGTGGGCGCGCAGTCAATGCCCGGCGGACAGGAACTACCTGCTGCTGCCGTCTTGTCCGAGGTGCTCGAGTCGGGGGAGTCCAAAGCCCTGGCTGACCCGCTCCAGGTATTCGATCCGACGTCGGCCGAGAAACTGGGGCCGGTCCTGGTGGCCGCCCTGGGCAGCAACAGTGACGGCCACCGCGACAGCGTATTGATCCTGGCCAGGGCTCCCGGTGGATCCCGGTATACGGAGGTGGACGTTGAACAGAGCGCAGTGTTCGCATCCCGGATAGGCCTGACGCTGGACCTGCTCAAGGCGAACCAACTGCGCGAAGAGCACGCCTTGTTCATCGACCGCGAACGGATTGCAGCCGACCTGCACGACCTGGTGATCCAGCGGCTCTTCGCCGCGGGGCTGAGCATCCAGGGACTGCGCCGCTACACCTCGGACCCGCCTGCCCATGAGCGCCGCATCGCTGGGATCACGTCTGAGCTGGATGACTGCATCCACCAGCTCCGGGACACCATCTACTCCCTCCAGGCCAGGGAGCCCGACCAGGAACTCCTGAGCGGCCGCGTGCTGCGCGCTGTCCAGGAAGCTGCCACCGCGGCCGGGTTCCTCCCCAGGATCCAGCTCTCCGGACCCGTCGATGACGCTGTGAGCGATGAGGTTGCCGAACAGTTGCTGCGGGTGCTTCACGAAAGCGTCAGCAACGCCGTCAGGCATTCCGGATCGGAGGACATCTCCATCGTCCTTGCCGCCCAGGACGGCGAGGTGGTCCTGACGGTCAGCGACAACGGGCGTGGATTCAAGGATCCTGCACGCGTCAGCGGGTTGAACAACATGAAGAACCGGGCTGCCCGCCTGGGCGGCAGCTGTATCGTCGACAGTGCCCTGGGGGAAGGTACCAGCGTGATTTGGACGGCGCCCACTGCCGGCTGACTTTCAGTGCAGCAGTTCCCATGCGCGGGGGATCGGGACGGGGATCAGCTGGCTCCGCCGCCGGAAGCCCAACTTCTGGAGCACGGAGGACACGCAGGCGGTAACGGCGGCATCAGGCAGCGCCATCTCCTGCCCGATCTGCCGGTTTGTCTTCCCGCGCGCCATGAGGGCAAGCACGTTCCGCTCCGTCCCGGTCATGGCTCTCAGCCAGGGTGCGGAGGCAGTAGCGTAAAGGCTTTCGGCCACCCTTTCCCTGATTCCGGGTCCAATTGGTGGAATGCCGGCCACGGTGCTGCGAATGCAGTTGATGAGTGCGTCGTGGTCTCCGATCCGCTTGAGTACATACCCTGAGGCGCCTGCCAGGACCGCAGCCCGGACGGCGTGTTGTTCATCAAGGCTGGTAAGGATCAGGCATCCCACCTCCGGGGCGGTGGAGCGGAGTTCCCGGCACACCTCAATGCCCGTACCATCCGGCAGCCTGTCGTCGAGGACCGCGATGTCCGGCTGCAGGATGTGGACAAGGCGGATGGCTTCTACCGCCGATCCGCTTTCGCCAACAATGTCGAATCCAACATGTTCGAGCAGGTCGCCGAGACCTTGCCGGACCATTTTGTGGTCGTTGAGGATGAAGACCCGGATGGGGAGGACCGGAGACCGAAACTCCTCGGCGGGTGCTGCTGGTGTATCCATAAATATGCTCTCGTCGGTTCGACGCCCTCCCCAGCTGCCCTCTCCCTGCAGCCGCCCCTTCGGAAAGAACCTGAGTAATTCATCTTGCACCTACGGCCACTCGATTCCCAGCGCTGTGCCGGAAGACGCCGGAATCTCCCGCGTGACATTACAGACGGAGCACGTGGTGCTGTGATCCGGCCCCTTCACCCACTGATGGGACTCCTCCAGCCGGTACTCGTACCGGCCCCCAAGCTGCTGGAGCTGGTTCAAGGCCACACTCGCAGCCTCCCATGAACTCCAGCGGCCCACCACCCCTCCGTTGTCCTTGGAGATGACGTTGCACCCGCCATCGCCAAGCTCGACGGCGATATCGTCGCCGTTTGGCGGTTCAGCGCCGCTGTGTAGCGCTTTGTATTCGTCCGCGGTGGCCGTGTTCCTCATCGCCCCATCCCGATTCAGGCAGCCTTCCGCTGCGGGTGGGAGAGGAAGAGCTCCAGCGACTGAAGCGTGGTCACCGCATCCTGGAAGGCAGGGTTGCGGTGCGGGTGCAGGCGGTGCAGGAGACCTCCGTTGTACTGGAGTCGGCGCCGGGCGGTGCTGACGGTGCGGCCGGCGTAGTCAAGGTCGCCCGGATGGCGTGGAAGGGCCTGGGTCATGCACTGAATTGAGGCCAGGGCGACGGCCAGGACGTTGGCGTCCATCTGCTGGCCCGCGGCACGGTGCCGCCGCAGCTGCGAGGCGAACCCGTCCCAAATTTCGCGTGCGGCCGTCCGCGCCACCTCTGTCCGTGCTTCGTTTGCTGACAGTCCCCGATCCAGGAACTCCCTGTGAAGGCAGTCAAAGCGCGCGGCAAGCTCCTCGGCTTGCTTCCCGCATTCATCCGCGGACGACTGTGCCGGGGTGAAATTGGAAGGATGAAGGAGCATCGCCCTTCGGCGCGCTGCTTCGGCCTGCGACAGCGGAGCGGGACGGAGCGTGCGGATATCAGCGGACATGCCGGTCCTTTCAAAATCCAGCCAGCCTGCAGGGTGCGCCTGCACACCGGCAGGCATCCTATGACGGTGCCTCCGGCGGAATATGACTGGGGTTCGTGTGGAAAGCCGCTCCGGCCTCGCAATGTGAGGACCCGGACGGCGCCTTAAACAAGAATGCCAATCATCGCGGCCCCGCTATAGGGCTGAAAGTCCCTTCATGAATAACGGCGCCCGCACGCGGCCCGGGTGGAGGGCGGGGCCTTTATGCCCTGTTTCCGGTTCCGGACCCGCCCTAGCCTGAAATCAGCAGGGCGGTTTACCGCCGCCTGCCGGACCCGGGAGGCACACGGTGAAATCGGCAAACGGAAGCGTCATCGCAGGAGTTGTCCTCATTTCGCTGGGCGTGCTGTTGCTGCTGGACCGGCTTGGCGTCATGGATACAGCGGCCTTCGTCGCACCGCTGATCTTCGCGGCCGTGGGCGTTCTGTTCCTCTCCCTCTTTGTCCGGCGCAGGGAGAACTGGTGGGCGGCCATCCCCGGGTCCGTGTTCCTGGGCCTGGCCGCGGTCATCACCACCACCGAGCTCACGGAAGGCGCCTGGGGTGCAGCCTTCCTGTTCCTGTTCATGGGTGCTGGGTTCGCCGCTGTGTTCCTGCGTGAACCCGGCAACTGGTGGTCCCTGATCCCGTCCGGCGTCATGTTTACGTTGGCGGTCATCGTGGCCCTCCCGCCGGAGCTGCAGGGCGCGCCCACCGCCGCGGTCCTCTTCCTGGGCCTGGCGGCCACCTTTGGTGTGCTTTCCCTGATACCTGTCCGCATTGATGAGGCAGCCGATCACCCCGCCCGGATGAAGTGGCCCTTGATCCCGGCAGGGATCCTCGCGGTGATGGGACTGATCTTCGTCCTCCAGGCCACGGCGGTGCTCATCCCCGTGGACTTCGCCTTCCCTGCCGTCATGATCCTGGCAGGGCTTGCCTTGATGGTCTACGCCTACGTCACGCACCGAGACGGACGGCAGAAGGCGCACGGCCCCGGAACCCGCGCAGGCTGAGCTGGCCCACTCCCGCGAAGTGGCAGATCGCCGCAGTCCCGGACGGGCAAAGTCAACTAGTCAGTGCAACGCAGGGGTTTAGGCCGCTGTTTGCAGCAGCAGCTGGTTCAGCCGGTTGGCTGGGGTCTCGAGGTTCAGGGTGGGCCGGGGACGGCGGTTGAGTTTCGCGG
>NZ_BMFW01000020.1 GCF_014639275.1 Arthrobacter liuii
ACAGCCAACTCACGACCGTTCAGGGTGGCATCACCAATACCCGTCACACCATCCTCCGTAGTAATCCGGAGGGTCACGAAATTCCGTGAGGGACTGGTCACAAACACTTCCGCGGCAATGATTTTCATGGCTGGCTTTCGGGTAGATGTGGAAACTGGTGTTGGTTTGGGGCAGGCGTCAGCGCTGCGTACTGCCCCTGGCTGCGTCGAGCAGCGCAAGTTCGTCGCGGCGGGGCAGGCCTTCCCAGTCGCCGCGGGTGCTGACGGCGAAGGCGCCGGCCAGGATGCCGCGGTGCAGGCGGCCGGCAACGTCCTCGCCGTCGAGCAAGGCCGAGAGGTAGCCGGCGGTAAACGCGTCCCCGGCCCCCACGGTGTCCACGCAGGTCACGGCGATGGCCGGCGCTTCCAGCCGGCCATCCGCCGAGTAGACTGCCGCACCCGCCGCGCCGCGCTTCACCACCACCTCACGGACTCCGGCCTCCAGCAGCCGCGTGGCTGCAGAGGCCTCGTCGGCCGGGGGCCCTGCCAACCCGCTCCCCGCCTGGGGTGGGGCGATCAAGTCGAGTTCGTCGTCGGACGCTATGACAATGGTGGCGTGTCGGACCAGGGGCCGGAGGACTGCCCTTGCCTCGTCCCGGGACCAGAGCTTGCCGCGGTAGTTCACGTCAAGGGAGACCACCGTGCCGTCAGGGGCGGCCCGCTCGGCTGCGTACTCCACCGCTGCCCGCGCGTCGGGGCTGAGCGCCGGGGTAATGCCGGTCAGGTGCAGGATCCGGGCGCCGGTATCCAGGGCCGCGGCCACGTCGCCGGGCGAGATGGTGGCACCAGCGGATCCGGCGCGGTAATAGAAGGCCCTGCTGAGGTCGGCCGTGCGCTGTTCCAGGAACATCACCCCGGTGCTGCGGTCCGGATGCACGCTGTGGTGTACCCGGACACCCTCGCCGCGCAGTTGCTTAAGGATGAACTCGCCGTGCGGGTCGGGGCCCACCGCGCCGGCCCACGCCGCCGTGTGGCCAAGCCGGGCGACGCCGATGGCAACGTTGGATTCGGCACCGGCCACCTGCATGTTCAGGGTTCCCCCGGCTGCCAGGGGGCCGGCGGACCGGAGCGAGACCATGGACTCGCCAAACGTCAGCAGGTCCACCGGGTGCATGGCCGGGCTGTGGCCAGCAGCGGCTCCAGCACTCATGAAGTGGTCCCGGCCCGGCCGGCGAACTCGGCGGCGAGGTCCAGGAATGCGCGGGCACGGCTCCGCATTTCCGAGAGGTCACCGCCCGAGGCCGAACTGCCAAAGAGCGGGCCGCCCAGTCCCACCGCGATGGCTCCCGCTTCCCAGTAGCCGGCGGCTTCGTCGAGTCCCACGCCGCCCACGGCG
This sequence comes from Arthrobacter liuii, assembly GCF_014639275.1. GTDB lineage: Bacteria > Actinomycetota > Actinomycetes > Actinomycetales > Micrococcaceae > Arthrobacter > Arthrobacter liuii. The sequence goes on from NZ_BMFW01000020.1 coordinate 1,375, forward strand.
ATGAACGGGATGTCCGGGAAGGGATCCCGGACGGCCTTCAGGTAGCCGGGCCCGCCAATCGACGCCGGGAAGAGCTTGATGGCGGTGGCGCCGCGTTCCATCGCTGCGTAGGCCTCGCTGGGGGTCAGCGCCCCGGCCAGGACTGGAATCCCGGCGCTGGCCGCCTCGCTGATCGAGGGGGCCAGGGAGGGGGTGACGATGAACTGGCCGCCGGCTGCGGTGACGCGTTCGACGTCGGCCTCGCTGAGCACGGTACCCGCCCCAACGAAGCAGCCGGCCGGGGCAGCCGCGCGGACTTCGCGGATGGCCGCCAGCGCATTGGGCGTGGTGAGGGCGATCTCCACGTACTGGAAGCCTTCCGCCATCGCCGCCAGCGCAGCCTTGGCGGCAGCACCGCCGTCGTTTCCGCGGACGATGCCGACAAGGCGCGCCTGCCGGATCCCCGCCAGCAGGCTGGCGGAAGTAACAGCTGATTCCTGGAAAGTCATGGGTTCACCATTCTGCGAAGGATCCGTCGGGGTGGCGCCACACCGGCCCACGCCAGGCGTGGCCGCGCTTGTCCGCAGCACGGACCACGGCCTCGTCGATGTCAACGCCCAGGCCCGGCCCGGTGAGCCGTTCGATGTGGCCGTCCACGAACTTGAACGGCGTCTTGTCCACCACATAATCAAGGACTTCTGCGCCCTGGTTGTAGTGGATGCCGATGCTTTGTTCCTGGATGAGGAAGTTGGGCGTGGCGAAACCCACCTGGAGGCAGGCGGCCAGCGCCAGCGGTCCCAGGGGGCAGTGCGGCGCCAGGTGGACTTCGTAGACCTCGGCCAGCGCGGCGATCTTGCGGACCTCGGTGATGCCGCCGGCGTGCGAGAGGTCCGGCTGCGCCACCGCTATCCCTGCCTGCAGGGCGGGCAGGAACTCCTGCCGGCTGTAGAGCCGCTCCCCCGTGGACACCGGGGTGGTGGTGGAGGAGGTGAACTCCCGGAGCAGGTGCGTGTTTTCCGGGACCACGGGCTCTTCGAGGAAGAAGGGCCGGTACGGTTCCAGCAGGGGTGCCACCCGGCGGGCGTTGGCCAGGCTGAAGCGGCCGTGGAAGTCGACGGCGACGTCCCGGTGCTCACCCAGGACCTCACGCGCCGCGGCAACACGACGGATGACGCCGTCGATCTCTGCGACCGATGCCACCGGGCTCATCCGGCCGCTGGCGTTCATTTTGACGGCGGTGAGGCCCACGTCCAGCTGGGCGCTGATCTGGTCCGCCACTTCGTTGGGCTCGTCGCCGCCCACCCAGCCGTACATCCGGATCCGGTCGCGGACGTGGCCGCCCAGGAGCTGGTGCACGGGGGTGTTGAAGTGCTTGCCCGCGATGTCCCACAAGGCCTGGTCCAGGCCGGAGACGGCGCTGGCCAGGATGGGTCCGCCCCGGTAGAAGGAGCCCTTGGTCATGACCTGCCAGTGGTCTTCGATCCGGAGGGCGTCCCGTCCAATGAGCAGTTCCGAGAGTTGCCCGACGGCGGCGCGCACCGTCTCGCTGCGGCCCTCGCAGGTGGCCTCCCCCCACCCCACGATCCCGCTTTCGGTCTCGATCCGGACAAAGAGCCAGCGGGGCGCGACGAGGAATGTTTCAACGCGGCTGATGAGTGTCACGCAGCGGTCCTAACCCTTGGTGGCGCCGGCGGTCAGGCCGGAGACGATGTACTTCTGCGTGAAGAGCGCAATGATCATGATGGGGATGGTCACGACCGTTGCCGCGGCCATCAGCCCGCCCCAGTCGATGCTGGCGTAGGAGACGAAGTCGAAGATCGCCACCGGCAGGGTCTTGGTCTTGGCTCCGGAAAGCACCAGGGCGAACATGAAGTTGTTCCACGAGAAGATGAAGGACAGGATGCCGGCGGTGGCAATGCCGGACACTGCCAGCGGCAGCGTGATCAGCCGGAAGGCCCCGATCGGCGTCAGGCCGTCCACCTCGGCGGATTCCTCGAGTTCCAGGGGCAGTGAGTCGAAGTAGCTCATCATGATGTAAACGATCAGCGGGAGCGCGACGAACATGTGGCTGAGGATCAGCACCTCGAACTTCCCCACCATGCGGAGGTTGGAGAAGACGTAGTACCAGGGCACCAGGAGCGAGACGCCCGGGATGACGCGGGCCATCAGGACCACCAGGGCGGAGCGGTGCATGGTGAAGCGGCTCATCGCGTAGGCGGCAGGCACGCCCAGGACGATCGACAATGCCGTGGAGGCAAAGGCCACCCAGAAACTGTTGACGACGAACACGAAGTAGTTGTTGCGCTGCAGCACGTTGGCGTAGTTCTCGAACGTGGGCGAGAACACGAAGGCTTTGGCGGTGTCGTAGATGTCCACATTGGTCTTCAGCGACGCCAGGCACATCCAGAACAGGGGGGCCAGGAGGAACAGTACGACGACGATGAGCGCCACCACCCGGAACACCTTGTAGGCGCGGGTGGCCAGGGGCTTGCGGCGGCGCTGGCGGCGGTTGTCCGCGGCAGTGGGGGCGGAATCTGTCATGACGGTCATTTGCTTACCGCTTTCCTGCGCAGGGTGAGCAGCCACATCGAGCCGATGATGATCATGAAGAACAGGATCAGCACCGCCGAGGAGAGCCCGTACTGGTTGTAGTCGAAGCTGAGCCCGTAGGCGTAGACGTTCAGCGTCTCCACTTCGTGGAACGAGCCGCCGCCTTTGCCTTTGGTGGCGTAAAGGATGTCGAAGGTCTTCAGGGCGTCGATGCCGCGCAGCAGGATGGCCACGATCACGGTGGGCATCATGAGGGGCAGGGTGATGTAGAAGAACCGCTGGAAGGCGTTGGCGCCGTCCACCCGGGCGGCCTCGTCCGGTTCCTCCGACAGGGAGGTCAGGCCGGCCAGCAGGATCAGGACCACCATGGGGGTCCACTGCCACACGTCCATGAAGATGGTGGTGCCCAGCGCGGTGTCCTGGCCGGACAGCCACGGCTGGGGCGGGATGCCCACCATGCCCAGGAGTTGGTTGGCGAAGCCGATGTTGGGGTCGAAGATCAGCCGCCACATCATGCCCACTGCCACCGGTGTGGCCACCAGCGGCAGCAGGATGGCCACCCGGACCCACTTCTCGCCTCGGAAGGGCCGCCACAGGAGGAGCGCAGTGCCCATGCCGAGGACCACCTCGAAGGCCAGCGCGAAGCCGGTAAAGGAGAGCGTCCGACCCACGGCGGGCCAGAAACGCTCGGTATCGCTGAGGACGGTGAGGTAGTTCTGCAGCCCTACGAACTCCGAGGCTGCACGGACGGAGCCCTGGGAGTCGGTAAGGCTCAGGTATACGGTCCACGCCAGCGGGAAGATGATCAGGACGCCGACGAAGATCATGGCCGGTGCCGCGAAGAGCCATTTGCGGTGCCGGTTGGCCCAGGCGGAAAAGTTCCCCCCGGCACCGGCGGGGCCGCCGGGCCGGCGGGTGCGGGCACTGCGGGGAGGGTTCAGTACAGACATGGTTCACCTAAGGAGTTTGGGGGTGAAGTGGGCCGCGCCGGAACGGCCCTGGGGCCGTCCCGGCGCGATGATGTGGCGCGTCCTGCGCCCGGCGTCCTACTTCTTTTCGCTGTCCAGGAAGGTCTGGAAAGCAGTCTGGGCGTCGTTGGCCGCAGCGGCGGAGTCCGCGCCGGTGATGGTGGCGACAATCGGCGCACCCACGATTTCGCGTGCCTTGCCGACGGTGACAACCTCGGGACGGTCGTGGCCTACGCCGTTCTTGGCGCTGGCGGAGATCGCGTCAGCGAGGTCCTTCGGGTAGGTGGAGGTTCCATCGGGGTTGGACCAGACGGAAGCGCGGGGACCGGGGACACCGGCCTTCTGGGCCTCCAGGGTGCGCTCCTTGCTCGTTGCCCACTGGATGAACTTCCAGGCGTTCTCCTGGTTGCTCGAGTTCTGGTTCACGCCCAAAGCCCAGGAAGGGATGTTGTACGGCTTGGAACCGGCGGGGCCGGCGGGGAGCGCGGCGAAGCCCACCTTGTCCGCCACCTTGGACTTCGCGGGATCCGTGGCGTTCTTGTAGAGCGAATCGGCCTCGGTGTAGAAGGCGGCGCCCCCCTGGGTGAAGATGGCCATTGCCTCCGGCCAGCTCATGTCCGTGCTGACGTTGGCGGGGCCGTAGTTGCGGATCAGGCCGCCGTAGTAGGCGTAGGCCTTCTTGGCGGCATCGGTGTTGACGGACGCCTTGCCGCTGGAGTCTACGAAGTCGCCGCCGAAGCTGTACAGGAAACTGGAGAACTGGGTGACTGCGGCGGACTTGCCGGTGCGGGCCACGAACCCTGCGGTGCCCGGGGAAGAGGCCTTGATGGCCTTGGCTGCAGCTTCCAGTTCGTCCATGGTCTTGGGGACCTGGAGCCCTGCGGCCTGCAGCAGGTCCTTGCGGTAGTACAGGACTTCGCGCTCGGTGATGATCGGAACGCCAACCACCTTGCCGTCAACGGTGGTGGCCTTGACCGGGCCCTCCTGGTAGTCCTTCCAGTCCCAGCCTGCGTCCGAGGAGACGTTCTTGGTCAGGTCCGCCAGGTAGCCGTTCTTGGCGAAGGCCTTCCCTTCCTGCAGGGGGCGGTACATCATGACGTCGATCTCGTCGCTGCCGGCGTTGAGCTTGACGTTGTACTGGTCCGAGAGCTGGTCTTCACCCAGTTGGGTGAGCTCGACCTTCAGGCCGCTGGACTTTTCGAACTCCGGAATGGCGGCCTTGATGCCATCGGTCCAGACGTGGTTGGCCAGCGTGACGCGGACCGTGCCGGCCTGTTTTGCCTGGTCGCTTCCGCCTCCGCCGCCGCCGCAGGCGGTCAGCCCCAGTGAGATCGCCGCGGCCACAGCCGCGTACTTCACAATTGAACGCCGCTTCATTACGACTCCCTTTGCTCGTGGCCGCGGACTTGCCGGGCCGGTTGCATGACGCATCGTTACGTCTGCTCTGTTCAGCGAGCTTAGACAAATAACGCAGACATATACAAGGCCATGCCATGCCGACATATGATTTATTCATGACCATCCCAAAGGCGGCGTTCTCACCTGACCTGCACTCGTCGCTGGTCGAGAACCTGGGACTGGCCATCGCAGCGGGAACCCTGGCGCCGAATACGATCCTGCGGCTGGACGAGCTGGAGGCCCGGCACAAGGTGTCCCGCTCCGTGATCCGGGAGGCCACACGCGTCCTGTCCTCCATGGGCATGCTGGAGTCCCGTCGGCGCTTGGGCACGGTGGTCCAGCCCGAGGCGAGCTGGAATCTCTATGATCCGCAGGTGATCCGTTGGCGGCTGGCCTCCGCCAAGCGGCTGGAGCAGTTGCGGGCCTTGAACGAACTCCGTGGCGCCATCGAGCCGCAGGCTGCCCGCCTGGCCGCGGAGCGCGCGTCACTGGATGAGGCAAGCGACCTTGTCTCGATGGCCGCGCGGCTGTGGGCCGCGGGGCAGCGGGGAGACCAGGATGAATTCCTGCGCCTTGATATTGAATTCCACGCCGCAGTCCTCAACGCATCCGGGAACCTCATGTTTTCCCAGTTGCACAACCTTGTGGCGGAAGTGCTGGCCGGGCGGACCCAGCACGGGCTGATGCCGCATCTTCCGGACCACGAGGCACTGCAGCTGCACGTGGACGTTGCCAGCGCCATCCAGCGCCGAGAGGCCGGCGCGGCCCATGCCGCCATGAGCAGGATCGTGGAGCAGTCCACCGAGGAGATGGGCGATATCTGGTCCAGCAGCCACCCGGAAGTGTCGTCGGATAGCCCCTGACTTTTCGGGTGAAACACCCCCGGCAGGGCCGGAACAGCTAGCGGACGATAAAGACTGCAATCCTCACGAAATCGGGGAACCGCTCACCGGTGCCTACGCCGATTACGTCATTGAGCCACGCCCACTCTTTGGAGGCCGTGGAGAACCTCAGGGAGCAGCGGAAGTAGATCGCGGCTGGATCCACCTCTTCGCCGTGGTTCAGCCGTGCAATGTCGGCCGCCGCGCCGTGGCGGATCGCGCTGTTGTGCACGTGGATTAATGCCCCGCCCGCTGCTTGGACGATGTAGCGGGCATCGAGTTCGGTCAGCTCCGGGCTGTGGAGGACCTGGAAATCGGCACCGCCGGGCAGCACTGTGCCGCTGAGTGCCGGGCCAATCATCGTTCCGCCGGTGATCGGCACGATCCTCCGGTGGCCGGTGGGGGCGGGGCCCACATCAACGGGAGTCTCCACGGCCACGTTGAGCTCCGTAAGGAATTCCAGGCGCGGCGGCTCTGGGGCCCTCACAGCAGGCCAACCGTCAGGCGGCTGGGGTGGGAAGCGCCCATATGGATACGCTGGTTGGCGGTCACGGCAACTCCCGATTCGTAGGCCAGCTTGCCGGTGTTCAGGTTCCGGTCCCAGCGCGGGTGGCAGCTGGAGGTGACCTGGACGCGCAGCCGCTCCCCCGGCGCAAAGGTCAGCGCCGTCTCCCAGAGGCTGATGGTGTACTCGTAGACCCGCGTCGGCTCGATGGCAGAGGGCGGCCGCCCCTCCTTGAACAGCCCGGTTTCCGCGTAGGCGTCGCGCCAGGACGCCCGGACAATACCGTCGGCAATACCCAAGGAAACTCCGTCCGCTGACACCTTGCAGAGCCGGACCACCCAGTCCGTGTCCACAGCACTCGAGGATGCAAACAACGTGGCGGTGACGGCGCCGAAAATGGTGGTGGTTTCGGTGAAGGGCTCCGAGGTGAAGACGGCGACGTCGGTGCGCGCCTCCACGGCGTCCTGCCGTGCCGGGCCCGCGGGGAACGCGCCCGCCAGCATGGTGGCCCCGCCGGTGGTGGGGACCGGGTCCAGCGGATCGTAGGCGTACTCAACGTTTCCGTCCGCACCCGTCTGGTCCAGCAGCCCGCCGTCCGCGGAAAGGAACCACGACCTTTGCCCTGAGGGAACCGGCAGTTCATCAAAGCCACGCCACCGGTTCTCGCCCAGGAAATACAGCAGCACCTTGGGAACCGCGGCGATGGCCGCTCCGTCCCCCTTGAGGACGGCGTCGAACCAGGCCGCGTGGAGGGACGACAGGTCTCCGCGGCCATCAACAATGCCGGAGGACGCGGCCGCGCCGAAGTGGATGTCCGGATACCCGCCGGAGAGGTTGGTATGCGTCCAGGGACCCAGGATGAGGCGTGGTTCGATGCCTGGGAGGGTCCTGCCCAGGGACGCCTGGCGGCGGTACTGGTCCAGGGTGTTGGGGGCGAAGATATCGAACCAGCCGCCGATGTGCAGCGTAGGCAGCGGCACCGCCACATCCGAAGCGGCATCCCACAACCGGCAGAAGCCACTCCCCGGCCCCTCCCCCGCGGACGGCGTGACCTCGTTGCGAAGGAAGGTGCCAAGCCTGGGTTCCAGGTCGCGCAGCGGGAGGACTCCGTAGCAGGAACCATCGGCAAATCCAGCGTCCAGGGCAAGCCATTCCTGGAGCTCCTTCGCGCGCCGCTCGGGATCGTCAGCATGTTCCCGCATCAGTTCATTCAGCGAAATCGAGGCGTGCCCCCAGGCAAGGCGGCTGCCCAACTCATGGGCGCCGCCCCGATACAGGGCCCCGTTGTTGGCGTTGCCGCCCGCAGAGACACCGGGCGCCAGTGCCTTGAGCCCGGCCGGAGCGTACCGGGCGGCCCGCCACTGGGTTTCCGCGAAATAGGACCGGCCCCACATGCCCACCCGGCCGTTGGACCACGGAAGGCGGGCGGCCCACTCCACTGTTGTGGCGCCGTCGGACGCTTCATTCACCGAAGGCTCAAACCTGCCGTCCGAGCCGAACCTGCCGCGGCAGTCCTGCATCACCACCACGTACCCGGCCGCCGCAACCGTCACGGGGTTGAAGTACGCCGAGTTGACCGCGAGGTCCCGCCCGTAGGGCGTGCGCGTCAGCAGCACAGGGAAGGTGCTGCCGGGCGCGTCCGGCCGATAGACGGTGGACCGGAGGATGGTTCCGTCGGTCATGGTAGCTTCAACATCGCCGTCGACGACGACCGGGTAGCGCACGTGCGTGCCTTTCGTTGGGGTGGGGGCTGGGTTGTTGCTCAGGCGGCCTGGACGGGCCGCTTGCCGAGGTCTTCGGTCCTGGTCCGGTAGGTCTCCTTGACCCACACGGCGGTCACGACGGCGGAGACGAGGCAGCACGCGGCCGTGAAGACGGCAACGGGCAGCCACCCGTCAGGGCCGGGCTGGACGATGGCTGCGGCAATGGCGGGAGCGAAGCCGGTGACGACGAGCCCCAGCTGGGAGGCAGTGGCTGCTCCCGTGTAGCGGATCCTGGTTTCGAACATTTCCGCGGTCATGGATGGGCCAAGCGGGTTGACCATGCCGTAGCCAACGGTCATGAAGAGGATGGCCGTGGCAAAGATCAGCGGGATGGAGCCGGTACTGATCGCCCAGAAGAACGCAAACACTGAGGCCGCGCAGACGATGTTGCCGGTGATGAACACCGGTTTGCGTCCGATCCGGTCGGCCAGGACGCCTGCGTACGGCTGGACGACGATGCCCAGGGCCGCGGTGACGATGGTGACGGTGAGCATGACGGCCGCGGGGACCCCAAGCTTGCCCGCGTAGGCAAGACCGAAGGCCGCGAACACCGAGGAGACCACACTCCACAGGCCGAAGAGGATCACCTTGAGGATGGTGGCCCAGTGGTCGCGCAAGACCACCTTGATGGGCAGTTCCTGCGCGCCCGCAGATTCTTTGGCGGCCTCGAACACCTCCGATTCCGGGAGGCGCAACCTGATGTACAGGCCCACGGCGACAACCAGGATGCTGGCAAGGAACGGCAGGCGCCATCCCCATGCGAGCAGATCGTCCTGCGGCAGCAGCGACACCGCGAGGAATGCCAGCGACGCCAGCATGATGCCGGCCACCGCTCCCGTGTTGACCCAGCTCGCGTAGAAGGCCCGCCTGTGGGTGGGGGCGTGTTCCATGGTCATTGTCACGGCACCCACGGACTCGCCGGCGGCCGAAGCGCCCTGCAGTGCGCGCAGGAGGACCAGCAGGACGGGTGCGGCGGCACCGATGGCGGACACCGGGGGAAGGCAGCCGATCAGGAACGTGGCCACGCCCATGAGGACCAGCGTCAGGACCAGCATCTGCCGGCGCCCGATCCGGTCGCCGAAGTGGCCGATTACGCCGGCGGCCAGGGGCCGCACCACGTAGCCGATGCCAATCGTGGCCATGGAAAGGACCATGCCCAGCGCGGGGTCAATGCCCGGGAAGAAGATCTTGTTGAAGATCAGCGCCGAGGCTGATCCGTAGATGAAGAAGTCGTAATACTCGAGGGTGCTGCCGATGAAGCTGGCCACGGCGGCCCTGCGGGCATTCTGCGTGCCCTGCTCGGTGGATGCGGGAGCGGATATGGCGTCCGGGGACAACGGCGTCAGCGGACTGGGACCTGCGGTCATTGCGGATCTCCTGGAAATGATGGGGGTAGCAGGCGCCTGCTGGAGGATGGTCGCGCCGGAACACTGTTGTGGGCCGGATCACTATATAGATAGTATGCGCATTTTCATACGACCGTCAATAAGACTGCAAAACCCAATTGGCTGCACCTTCCGGGCCTGAGAAGATGGACCGTGACCCCAGAGCCCCATGCCCCACCCGGCCACCCCGCCAGCGCCCGGATTGCCGCCGAACAGGTCAATTTCCCGCGGCCGCTGAAAGGGTCTGCATCCCAGCATCTGGTGGTGACCATGCTGGCGGACTACTGGCGCGGGTCCACCGCGTGGCTGCCGTCCCGGATGATTGTGTCGCTGGCCGGGTCCCTTGGCCTCAGCCCCTCCGCAGCCTCAACCGCGTTGAGCCGCCTGGCCGGGCGCGATGTCCTGGAGCAGTCGAATGCAGGGCGCACTTCCCGCTACCGGTTCACGCCGGAAGCGAAGGCCCGCCTGGACATCGGGGTGGGACAAATCAGCGGTTTCGGCTCCGAGGAGCGCCGGTGGGACGGGATGTGGACCGTAGTGGCGTTCACCGTGCCTGAGAGCTCCCGGGAAATGCGAGAACTGCTGCGCAGTAGGCTCAAATCGCTGGGCTTCGCTCCCCTGTACGGAGCCGTGTGGGTTTCTGCATGGGACACTGCGGATGAATTGGAGGATTCCTGCCGGCACCTGGGGGTGGACAACTATGCCATCTTCCGCACGCCCGAGACGGAGCTCCGGGGCCGGCCGCTGATTGAAGCCTGGGACCTGGCGGAGGTCCGGCGGCAGTACTTGCCCTTCATCGATACCTATGGTCCAACGGCCCGGTCCCTGGACCCACAACAACTCAGCGGCGAAGAGGCCTTCAGGCTGCGGACCGAGGTCATTGACGCGTGGCGGGCGTTCCCCTGGGAGGACCCCGGGCTTCCGCCGGAACTCCTGCCCCGTGAATTTCCGCTGTTTCAGGCGCGGCGGATTTTTGTCGCCCTTTACAACTCGCTGGAGGAGACCGCCGCCACCTATGTGGAGGAGACCGCCGTCCGGCTGGCCCCCGAAGTGGCTGGAGAAATCCACGCTTTCCGGGTCAGGGCGTAGGACCCTCACCGCCTATGCCCGCCGCGCCGCCGCCAGTTCGCGCGCCAGGAAATCCAGGGCAGGCTGCCCTTCCGGAAGCCCGGCAGTGTGGTTGAGGTGGCCGTGGACCCCGCCTTCGGCGAGGAAGTAGGAGACCGGAACCCCGGCCCGCTCCAAAGCCGACGCGAACAGCTCGGTGGAGCCGCGGGCGTCGTCGTACTCGCACGCAATCAACGCCGTGGGCGGAAGCCCGGCAGGGTCAGCGTAGCCGGGCATGGCGTAGGAGGATGCCATGCTCACGGGACCGCCCACATAATTCTCCGCAGTCCGGATGGAGTCCTCCAGCCTAAACCGGAGATGGCGCGGCAGCCCTGCCATCACGTCTTCGTCAAGGCCCGCGGCCGGCGGCGGAAGTTCCGCGTGCAGGAAGGGATACGCCAGCAGGAGCTTGGCGGGCAGCGTTTTGCCGGCATCGATGAGGTAGAGCGCGGCGCCCACGGCAAGGTTGCCGCCGGCGCCGGCGCCGCCCAGGCAGAGCAGATCCGGATCCAGCCCCAGTGATCCGGCGTGCTTCCGGGCCCAGAACCAGCCCGCCAGGGCGTCATCGTGGGGGATGGGGAAAGACACGCCGTCGCGCGCCAGCCGGTAATCCACCGACAGCACGGGCGTCCCCCGGTTGGCGAGCACCCGCGCCAGGTAGTCCGACTCGGGAATGTCCAGGCTGCCGCTGACGAACCCACCGCCGTGCAGCCACACCAGCGCCGGGCTGTCCGTGGACGCCGGTTCGCCGTAAATCCGGATGGCCACCGGACCGTGCCGCCCGTCCGCAGTCACGGAGCGGATGGGAACCTCCGGGCCCGGAGAACGCAAGGCATCCGGGTCCAGGAACTGGGGTCCCTCCGGCCGGGCCAGGTATTCGGCAAAACCGGCGGCGGGCGCCTCGGCCTGCCCCTTGTTCCGGGTGGCGCCGGGGGTGCGGGTACCGGCAGCGGGGCGGTTTGCGGGCAACGTCATGATGTCCCCAGCTTCCGGGCGAAGTATTCGACGGCGGTGGCCAGGATGGCGTCCATCTGGTCCTCGGCGCCGAAGAAGCAGTGGTCGCCGCCTTTGATGGTGACCACCTGGTGTTCGACGCCGGCTTCGGTGAGCGCGGCGGCCAGCAGGTCCGTCTGCGAGTGGGGCACCAGGCCGTCGGAATCGCCGTGGACCAGCAGGAACGGGGCGGCGCCGGCACCCACGTAGCTGACCGGGCTGGCCGCGGCCAGAAGCTCTGGATCATCCGAGCCGCCCACCAGCATGTACTCAGGCTGCAGGGACATGCCCGGTGGCACCGCCGCGGTCAGGGCAGCGGGCAAGAGCCCCGCGGGCGTGGCGATGGGGGGAATGTCCACCAGCGAGGAAACACCGTAAAAGTCGACGACGGCGCTAACGCGGCTGGAGTGCCCCTGCACACCGAGTCCGCCCTCAAGGTCGCCGTGGTTGCCGGTGAGTCCAAGGAGGGCCACCAGGTGGCCGCCGGCAGATTCACCCCAGGCGCCGAACCGGTCCGGGTCAATGTTGAGCTCTGCGGCAAATTCGCGCAGGTACCGGACGGCGGCTTTGAGGTCGTGGAGCTGGGCGGGGAAGGGTGCCTCGAGGGAGTGCCGGTAGTCAGCGGTGGCACAGGCGATTCCGGCTTGGTTGAGCAGCCGGAACACGGAGTCCGGTGCGAATGTGGGCGGCAGTTCGCGGCGGTCGCCCAGCTGGAACGCGCCGCCATGGACCCAGAGCACCAGCGGGGTGGGACCGTCCGCCCGGCGGGGCAGCCAGATATCCAGCTTCAGCGGCCGGAATCCTATGGCCCGCGCGTAGGTGACTTCCCGGTGCACGAAGGAGGCGTCGCTGGCCGGTTCCGGCGTGCCGGGCGCGTCATAGACAGGAAACGGCGGAACCGTCCTGCCGCCGGGCCGGGAAACGTTGGGCCGGGACGTGTCGAGTACTTCGGTAGCGTCATCCACCGTCATAGTGTGCTCCTCATCAGTTCGGGTTTGGCAGCGTCCCCACCGGTGGCGGCAACGAAAGTGTGGGTTCCCGGCCCGACGACGGCGGCCGGTTCGCCGGGCAGCAGCACCTCGGCGGTGGTGCCGGGCGGGACGGTGGCACGGAGCGTCAGCACGCCGTCGTCCGTTGTCCATTCCAGCGCGATCAGGCCGCGCGGCCCCACGTGGGATGTGGCCGCGGAGGTGAGGGCGGCACCGGGACGCGGTTCAATAATGATCCGCTCCCAGCCGGAGCTGCCCGGTGCCTGGCGGAGTCCTGCCGTGTACCGGTGCAGGAAGGACACCACGGCGCCCTTGCTGTAGTGGTTGAGCGATTGGTGCGCGGCGCCGTCGGCGTCGATGCCGTTCCACAGCTCCCACACGGTGGTGGCGCCGCGGTCCACCATGGCCAGCCACGACGGTTCCGAGTCCTGCATGAGCAGTTCGTAGGCCAGGCGCAGCTCGCCGTTGTCGGCCAGGACCGGGAGCAGGTGGGGCGTGGCCAGGAAGCCGGTGCCCACATGGGTTCCCGCGTCGCGGATCAGGGCGGACAGCTGGGCAGTGACTGTGGGACGGTGTTCCGGGCTTACAAGGTCGAAGGCAAGGGCGCGGACGCAATTGGCCTGGCTGGCTTCCGTGACCCGGCCAGAGGGGTCAAGGTATTCGGTTTGCCAGGCCTCCCGGACGTTCGCCGAAAGCTCCGCCAATTCAGCAGCCTCCGTGGCCAGGCCCAGCACATCTGCGATGCGTGCCATCAGGCCCGCGGTGTGCCGGTAGTAGGCGGTGGCCACGATGCCGTGATCAGCGTTGCGGGCGGCGAACAGGTCCGGCTCGGGTCCGTCCGGTTCCATCCATTCGCCGAAGTGGAAGCCGGTGTCCCACAGAAACTGCTCGTGCGGAGCCGGGTCAGGGCTGGCAGCGGCCCGGGCGGGATGCCGCCGGGTATCGGCGGAGGTCTGAACGAAGCCCAGCCAGCGCTTCATGGCCCCCCAGTTCTCAGCCAGGATCGAGGTATCCCCTGTGGCCAGGTAGGTCTCCCAGGGCACCATGGCGATCGCGTCGCCCCAGCCAGCGGACCCGTTGGTGAAGCCCATGAATTCCGCGGAGGTCACGGCCGGTCCCGGTGATGGCGAGATGTTGACCACCACACCGTTGTCCCACTGGTCGGCACGGACGTCGCGCAGCCACTTCCGGGAGAAGCCGGTGACGTCGTACAGGTAGGCGGCGGTGGGCACGAACAGCTGCCAGTCCCCGGTCCAGCCGGCCTTTTCACGCTGCGGGCAGTCGGTGGGGACTTCGCAGGAGTTGCCCAGGAAGCTCCAATCCACGATGCGGTGGAGTGCGTTCAGCCGGTCGTCGCTGCAGTTGAACGAACCGATGCGCTCCAGGTCGGTCCGCACCAGGCAGGCCGTGATGTCCTCCGGCTGCAGGTCCCCGCGGAGGCCCTGCACGGACACGTACTGGAAGCCGTGGGTGGTGTGCCGGGGCTCGAAAACCTCACCGGGAGCACCGGCGGCGGTGACGGCGTCCACCTGCCCGGCGTCCAGGAAGGCACCAGGACTGCGGAAATCGTGCGGGCGCAGGTGGTCCCGGGTAACGTCACCCTCCGCACCAAGGGCCTCGCCGTATTCCAGGGTGACGGTTTTGCCCGCGGCTCCAAGTTTGGCCAGCCGCACCCAGCCGTGGATGTTCTGGCCGAAGTCCACCACCTGGTTGCCGTTGGGCAGGCGACGGATGGACACCGGAGCCAGTTCCTGCGTCACCCGGGTCGGCGGGGCGACGGGCCCGGTCAGTGCGTCGAAGCTGCCGGGACGGACGACGGCGGGTCGCGCCTGGGGTGCGTTGCGCACCCGGGCTGGGCTGCCGCCGTCGGCCGTTCGAAAATCGGTGCGCTGGCCCGCCATGAGGTCAGCGCTCACGATCTCCGTTTCGGACACCAGCCACGAGCTGTCGGTGCCGATGACCTGCCGGGCCGCCCCGGACTCCATCTCCAGCTGCGCGAGGAAAGCCGTGTGGGTGCCGTACATGTCGGCGTCGCGCGTGTAGCCAAAGGTGCCGCGGTACCAGCCGTCGGTGAGGACCGCGCGGATGGTGTTGGTGCCCTCGGAGAGCAGGCCGGTGACGTCATAGGCCTGGACCTGGAGGGTGGTGTTGTAGCTGGTGGAGCCCGGGGTGAGCTGCTGGTCGCCGACGCGCCGGCCGTTGATGAACAGCTCGTAGATGCCGTGGGCAGTGGCGTAGGCGCGGGCCGTGTCCGGGGCCGCGGGGAGCGTGAAGGTCCTGCTGAGGGCGTAGCCTGGGCGCTCCCCCGGTGCTGGAACCCCAGGCTCATCGGGGCCGATCCACTGCGCCGTCCAGTCGCTGGCATGCAGGAGGCCCAACTCCACGGGCATGGACCCGGACCAGTCACTTGCTCTTTCGATGCCGTTCCCATCGCTGTCCCAGGTGAGGACACGCCACTCGAACCGGCTTCGCGAGTCCAGGGCGGGCCCGGAGTACCGGATGCCGCAGCAGGCTGCCGAGTCCACCCTTCCCGTGTCCCAGCCGTTGCTGGCCGTGATGCGGTAGGCCGCCTGTTTGGTGGTCCCGGCGGGCGGCGTCCAGCTGAGCCGCGGTGCGGTGAGGGTCAGGCCCATCGCCTCGGACAGGTGCTCGGCCCGAAGCCGTGTGGGGGCGGTCATGCGGCGGGACTCCTGAAGTGCGGTTGCTGGGAGTTCCAGCTTCGCGTTCATGACTTCCCCTCCACATGCTCCTTTCATTGGTTGGAATAGTATTGTGGTTCAGCTCACTGCGAGCCCTGCAGCTACCAACGGCGCTAGGAACCACTGCCATGACTGTCACTCCCGAAACGGGCACCCCGCCCACCCGCGGCAAGCGGCCCAAACAGGGCGAGCCGGTCATCGACCGGGCGCTGAGCCTGCTGGCGGTCTTTTCGGACCGGCGCCGGGCACTGACCCTGTCCGAACTGGCGCGGTATGCAGACATGCCGGCCCCCACAGCCCTGCGGCTGATTGCCCGGCTGGTTGCCTGGGGTGCCTTGGAAAGGCTCGACGACGGCCGGTACGTCGTGGGGGTCCGCCTTTGGGAAGTGGCGTCGCTGTCTCCGCGCGGACACGGGGTGCGCGAGATCGCGCTCCCGTACCTGGAGGACCTCTTCGAGGTCACCCGGCACCACGTGCTGCTGGCCGTGCGGGACAACGAGCAGGCCGTGCTGATCGAACGGTTGTCCGGAAAGGACGCCACCGAGGTGGCATACCGGGTGGGCGGGCGGGCGCCGCTGCGGTCCACGGCCATCGGGCTGGTGCTGCTGGCAGGGGCGGACCAGCAGTTCCAGGAGACCATCCTGAAGCGGCCGCCGGAAAACGAACCCGGCGTGCCGGAAATGCCGGAAGGCCAGCTGCGGCGGACTTTGTCCGACGTACGGCGGACCGGCATCGCGATGATCCGGCGTACTGTCCCGTCCCGGACGGTCTCCGTGGCGTCCCCTGTGTTCGATGCGCAGGGCGCAGTGGTGGCGTCGCTGTCCATCGTTGTCCCGGACGGGTCCACTCCCCCCAACGTGCTGGCCCCAGCCGTGCGTGCTGCTGCCCGGGCTGTGTCCAGGAACCTGGGGTACCAGGCGGAGGCGAGCGCCGGGGTCCGGACGCACTCGCCGGGATAGCGGAACCCGCTCTGCTGGCGCGGTCCGCCCCGGAGATGTCTATCCCGCCGGCGCCGGGGCGTTCGGGGCGAAGGCGCGGGCGGCCCGTGAACCTGCCGCCGCGCCGGCCCCGATGGTGATGAGGGCGCCCAGGATCAAGGCGGATGCTTCTCCCGGCTCCAGCAAGTCCAGTTGGGAGCCGATGGTGGCGGCGGCAACCGGCACGCCCAGCTGGGATGCCGACAGCACCGCGAGCGGCAGCGGCTGCCCGAGCACGCGGAGGCTTCCGTGGACCAGAAGGGTCCCCACGCCAAGGCAGATTCCCAGGAGCACCATGCCTGGGGTGCCGGCGAGCGCCCGGAGGTCCAGTGATGAGCCAAGCCACACGAAGAACACCGGTCCCAGGAAGCCGTCGCTGACGGCGAAGAGCTGGTGCGCGAGCCGGCGGGGTTCGCCCACGGCCGCCACCACCAGCCCGAAGGAGAATCCGGCCAGCATGACAGACACGTGGCCTGCCACGGCAAGCCCGGAGAGCGCGAAAAGCAAGGCAAGCTGGATCCGCAGTTCCAGGGCGAACTTCCGCTCCTCGGACACATCATGCACCCGCCCCCGGGTGCCGCTGACCTCCAGCCAGCGAAGCACGAAGAACAACACCACCGAACAGGCAGCGACGGCGGCCGCCCCAAGTGCCGCCCTCGCCGCGTTGGGCGGGTCGACGGCGAGCGGAAGCGCCACAATGCAGGCGATATCGGCCACCGCCACCTGCGCCGTCGTCGTGAGGACCTTTGGGCCCGTCAACCGGAGGGAATCGACAATTGGCAGGAACAGGGCAGCCGCGGAAGATGCGAGGAGGACGATGTAAAGCGGGGCATGTCCGGTGCCGAAGGCGAACGCAATGGCGGTTCCGACGCCGGCCGCGAGCGCCCCGGCGATCGCGGCACGCAGGGCGCCGCCGCCCAGGGCGGGGCGGATGGCCCGGTCCCGCACGGGTACATGCGTTCCGGCGACGAACATGATGAGGGCGAACCCGACCTCGGCCACGAAGGTGAAGGTGGGATCTGCGGAGTCCACCAGCCCCAGCCCCGTGCGTCCGATGGCGATGCCGGCGAGCAGTTGACCCAGCACCATGGGAAGGTGCCATTTCCGGGGGAACGCCAGGACGGGTCCGAGGAGCGCTACGGCGGCGATCAGCGAAAGCTGGAAGAACGACACGGTCCTCCTTTGGCCGGGCCGGTTGACGTGGCGGTGGCTACCGGGGTGCGTCGGCCAGTTTGAGCGGGATGTCGGTATTTTCGTCCGTTAAGTAGCTGGCGCATACCCGGTGGTATCCGTCGGCAATCTGGGCCGGGATGCCTTTGGCGAGGTCGCCGCGGACCATCAGGATGGGCGAAAGCTTCCTGCCGTCCTTGATTTTCTTCAGGTCCGATGCCACATGGGCATTGTCTGGAGGCAGCAGGACCAGCCTCGCGGCGCGGAGAATGTCCTTGGCCTTGCGGTGCTGGATCGGGGCGGCCTGGAGCGAGGCGGCGATGGCGGCAGCGACATCGTCGGGCGCCAGCAGGGCCAGGTAGGCCGCCGCCGCGGGATAGTCCTTCGCTTCAGGTTCGGGCAGCCACATGACGCCGTCTTTGCCGCTGTCGCTCATATGCGGTTTCCTTTCCTGCCGGTGTGCCGGCTCGCAGCGTCCCGTGGGATTCGCCAGCGGCGCGGATGGTGCGCCCACAGTACCCACGCCGCTGCAGGCGGTCAACGGCGTGTGTGCCGTGAGCCGGTCAGGGAGCCGAGCGGGTGTCGAACGCGGCCGCTGATTCCCGCAGCAGGCGGACAACGGTATCCATCGGGGTGCTCAGCGATCAGTCCTTGCCTCGGTAGGTCAGGCTGCGGACCAGGACCTCGCCTTGACAGGCGAAGACGCCAAAGGCCCTGCCGGTGAACGCCTTGGCTGTTTCGAAGGCCCAGTGCCTGCCGTCGAGTTCGGTGAGCAGCACCTCTTCGCCGTCTCCGCTTCCGGCCGGCCCGGCGGCGCGGACCAGCAGCCGGATCCGGTCTCCGCCCACGGCACCGGCACTGAAGTCCGACGGCGGCGGGCTGGCCAGGATTGCCAGTTCGATATCGCCTTGGGGCACCACTGTTTCCCAGGTCCGGTCGAAACTGGCCACGACGGCATGTGCAGTGACCTTGACAGCATCCCCGTCCCGCGTGGCTACGATGCCGAACCAGTTGTCATCGGCATTGCGAACGGCGACGCCGCCCGTACCGGCGCTGACGTCGAGCAGGGCCCGTAATTCCATTCCGAGATGGCGCTGCCGCTGGGCGAGGAAGCTTGGGCGGAGGGCATCCAGGGTGTCTCCCTCTCCCTTGACGACAAGGCCGCCAGCTGTGGGCACGGTAAATTCCGACGGCGTCCTCCGGACACCGATCCTTGCAGGGTCCTCCAGGGCGGCGCCGCTGGTGAAGTCGTACTCGACCGATTCGGGTCGGACCCCGGCCTGCTGTGGCAGGCGCGCGTTGGGCCAGCCATCCACCCACTCCACCCGGGTCATGAAGGTCTCCCGGCCCAGGGGTGAAAACGCCTGGGTGAGGCCCACCGGACGGACGCCCAGGAGGACCATGGCCGTTCCGCCGTCGGGCATTTCCACCAGGTCCGCATGCCCTGTGTTCTGGACCGGCCATCCGGTCCCGGCTGCGGTGAGGATCGGATTGTGGGGCGCGGATTCGAACGGTCCGTCCGGTCGACGGGAACGGGCAACGGTGACGGCGTGGCCGCGGTCCGTGCCGCCCTCCGCAGCCAGCAGGTACCACCAGTCCCCGCGCCGGTAGAGGTGCGGCCCTTCGGGCGAATAGAGTCCGCTGCCGGACCACAGGGCGCGCGGCTTTTCGAGTGCCTTACCGGTAGCGAGGTCAACCCGCACTTGCTGGATCGCGTCGGGGTGCCGGGCAAAGGTCACGTATGCCGTCCCGTCCTGGTCCCAGGCAAGGTCGGGGTCGATGCCGTCCACGGCTTCGATGACCGTCCCGTCGCTCCATGGCCCGGCAGGGTCCGCGGCCGTGAAAACCACGCAGCCCCTGCCGCCCAGGAACACCGAGACGATCAGGTAGAAGACGCCGTCGCGGTAACGGAGGGTCGGCGCCCAGACGCCCCCGGGCGTGGGGACGTCGGCAAGCCCAACCTGCTCCTCCCGCGTTGCCACGTGGCCCACCAGCTCCCAGTTCTCCAGGTCTTCGCTGTGATAAACCGGCAGGCCGGGCAGGTACTCGAAGGACGACGTCACGACGTAATAGCCGTCCGGGGTGCTCACGATGGTGGGGTCGGGGTTGAATCCGGACAGGATGGGGTTGGAGTACATCCAGCCATCCTGATGTGCGGCAGCACCCGTAGTGGAGCCGGATTTCAATCGTTGAAAGGTGTTCTTTGGCGCTCCGGCCTTAGTACTGTCCCTTGATCACAAAGTAGGAGCCGCGGATGGTGCCGGCGAGCTTGGACTTCTGCCGGGCGAACTTGAAGCTGGCGGCCAGTTCCTCCGGGATTTCCATGCCGTCGGACAGCTTGAATCCGACGGCCCGCTTGGCGCCCTCGTCGATGCCGTACATGGCATTGATGGACAACCCGGACTCGTAAAACACGTAGGCCATCCGCAGCCCCTCCACTTCGAAGGAGGACACCTCGAGCGGCTTGGAGGAGATCACCAGGTCCCGCTCGGTGGACAGGATGTTGTTCACGTAGTCGAGGACTTCCGGAGCTTCGTCGGCAGCCACAACGGTGAAATCGTGGTCATACTTGTTCTTGTAGTAGCGCGCCTCATTGGCCCGCAGTCCGGCCAGAGCATCGGCTACCGGCGACGATTCCAACCCAACGGTGGAGACGTTCTTGAAGTCCACGGTGTACGGCATGAGTCCTCCTGGAAATGGTCTTTTGCCACATCGTTGCAGATCGGCGTCCACACCGCACGGTTCGGGCCGCGGGCCGACTACTCCACCAGCACGCCGAGGTCCGCGCTGAACGAGTGCGTGCCGCCCCCGACGGTGTGCCGCGCACCGTCCGGAAGGACGACGTCGGCCGCCACCCCGTCAGGCACCGTCGCCTCGAGGCGGAACGCGCCGCCGTCGTGCTTCCATTCGACACGGACCTCACCGTGCGGGGTCTTCAGGGACGCGGTGGCCCAGTCGATCCCTTCCCCCGGCTGCGGCGCGATGAGCACCCGCGCGTAGCCCGGCGCCAAGGGCCGGATGCCGCCGATGGCCTTGTGCATCCAGTCCGCCACGGCACCCAGGGCGTAGTGGTTGAAGCTGGTCATCTCGCCGGGGTTAATAGTGCCGTCCGGCAGCATCGAGTCCCAGCGTTCCCACACCGTGGTGGCGCCCATGGTCACCGGGTACAGCCAGGACGGGCAACCCTCCTCCAGGAGCAGCCGGTAGGCCTCGTCCACATGCCCGGTGTCCGTGAGCGCGTGGGTAATGAACGGCGTCCCGGCGAAGCCGGTGGACACCCGGTAGCCGTTGTCCCGGACCAGTTCGGCCAGGCGGTTGCCGGCGAACTCCCGCAGCGCGGCCGTTTCCAGGACGTCGAAGGCGATGGCCAGGGCATACACGGTGGTGCAGTCGCTGGAGATGGTGCCGTCGGCAGCCACGTAATTTTCCGCGAAGGCCCCACGCACCCGGGCGGCGAGCGCCTCGAAGTGTGCTTCGTCGTCGTGCCTTCCCAGCAGCCCGGCGGCCTGGGCAGTGATCCGCGCCGTGCGGTACATGCACGCGGTGGCCACCACGGCGGTGTCCGCCTTGGCTGCCCACGGCTGGTCCGGTGCGGCGTCCGGGTCAAGCCAGTCGCCGAACTGGAAGCCGGAGTCCCACAGCCCGTTAGCGGAGAGCAGGCCTTCCACGCGGCGGGTGTGCGAGGCCATGGATTCGTACTGGTGCTCCAGTACGGAGACATCGCCGTACGCCTCCCACAGCGCCCACGGCACCCACACGGACGCCTCGCTCCAGAGCGCGGAGGACTCCGGCGTGGGGAATTCGGCCGGCTGCGGGCAGTACTTCAGGGCGTCGGGCACGGTGATGGGCACCAGGCCGTCCTGCGCCTTCTGCTCGGCGGCAAGGTCCAGCAGCCAGTCCTGCAGGAAGCCCTTGACGTCGTACAGGTAGGCCGCGGTGGGTGCGAACACGGCGATGTCACCGGTCCAGCCCAGCCGCTCATCACGTTGCGGGCAGTCGGTGGGCAGGTCCAGGAAGTTGCCGCGCAGCCCCCAGACGATGTTGCGGTGCAGCTGGTTCACCAGTTCGTTGGAGCACTCGAAGGTGCCGGTGCGCTCCAGGTCGGAGTGGACCACCACGGCTTCCAGGTCATCCACGGTCAATGTTCCGGGCCATCCGGTGATTTCCGCATACCGGAAGCCGTGGAAGGTCTTGGTGGGCTCGAAGAAGTCCTGTCCGCCGGAGAGGATGAACGTGTCCGTTGCCTTCGCCGAGCGCAGCGGCCGGACACCGAGTTCGCCGTTTTCGAGGACCTCGGCGTGGCGCACGGTGATGGCCTGTCCGGCTTCGCCCTGGACGCAGAAGCGGAGCCAGCCCACCAAGTTCTGGCCAAAGTCCACGAGCGTCCTGCCGGCAGGCGAGGTGGAGACTTCCACGGGACGCACGACGCCGGTACGCACCACGGGCGGGCCCACCGGGTCAGCCAGCCGGACGACGTCGAACGCCAGCTCACGCACGCCCGTCCAGTCAGGGCCGGGCACAAAACCTGGCTCCGCCCAGCCGGGCTGGAAGCGGCGGGCGTCGATGGTCTGCCCGTCGTAGAGGTCGTTGAAGGTGGTGGCGGAGGGGCCGGCCTGCCAGGTGGCGTCGGAGGCGATGGACTGGACGTGTCCGTCAGCGAACTCGATATCCAGCTGCCCGAAAAACCCCAGCTCGCTGCCGTACAGGTTGGACATGCCGTGCCAGGCCAGCCGTCCGCGGTACCAGCCGTTGCCCAGCTCCACGCCGATCACGCTGTCCGGTTTGAGCAGGGACGTGACGTCGTAGCTGCGGTACCGGAGCCGCCACTCGTAGGAGCTCCAGCCCGGGCTCAGCACATCCGGGCCCACCGGGCGGCCGTTGATGGACGCCTCATACACGCCGAAGGCGGTGGCCCGGAGCGTCGCCGCCACCACTTCCCCGTGGCCCTGGTCAAGGGTGAACTCCTTGCGGAGCAGCGGGGCGCCGTCGAAGTCCTGTTCGGGCGTGATCATGGCGGCGAGCCAGGGGGTGGAAGTCATGCGGGGAGATTCCGTTCTGCAGTGGGTAGGAAAAGTCAGGCGTAGTGGCAGGCGACGTCCGCGCTGCCCACCCGACGCAGGGCCGGCCGGTCGGAGGCGCACAGGTCCGTGGCCAGCGGGCAGCGGAGCCGGAAGGGGCAGCCGCCCTGCGCGGGTACCGCGGCCGCTCCCGTGCGGACACCGAGTGATTCGCGGGCTTCACGCCGCGCCGCCTGCTCCGCCGGGCGCGGCACCGGGGAGGCAGCCACGAGGGCTCGCGTGAAGGGATGCTTAGGGTCCTCGGTGACGGCCGCGGCGGGTCCGCTTTCCATCACCTGCCCGCGGTAGAGCACCACCACGCGCTGGGCCAGGAACTGGACCACGGCAATGTCGTGGGCGATGAACAGGTAGCTCAGGCCCCGTTCGTCGCGAAGATCGGCCAGCAGGTTCAGCACCTGCGCCTGGGTGGAGAGGTCAAGGGCACTGACGGCCTCATCGCAGACCACCAGCTGGGGGTCGCAGATCAGGGCCCGTGCCACGGAGATCCGCTGGCGCTGGCCGCCGGAAAACTGGCTGGGGTACCGGTCCACGGCCTCCCGCGGGAGGCCCACCCGCTCCAGCATGTCCTCCGCCTTGGTGCGCGCCTCTGCCGCAGACACTCTGCGGAGGCGCAGCGGCTCAGCCAGGGAGATGCCAATCGTGTTCCGGGGGTTCAGCGAGGAATTCGGGTCCTGGAAGACGGCGCGCAGTTCCCCGCCCAGGGCCCGACGCTCAGCGGCACCCGCAGCTGTGATGTCCTTGCCCTGGAAGGAGATGGAGCCGCCGGAGGCCTTCTGCAGGCCAAGGATCGCTTTGCCGATGGTGGACTTTCCGGAGCCGGACTCCCCCACCAGGCCCACGGTCTCGCCGGGTGCAATGCTGAAGCTGACGCGGTCGACGGCGGCGGGTGCGGCGGCTGCCTTCCGGCCCCGCCCGTAGCGGACCACCAGGTCCCTGACCTCGAGCATCGGGGTGGCTGCGGAGGGCGGCGTGGGATCGAGGCGTTCGGTGGTTGTGGTGCTCATGCCAGGTCCTTTCCGATGATCGTGGCTTGCTTGGGCGCGATCCCCAAAACCTGGGAAGCAGGAACGTCCGTGGCCAGCCAGTCCATGCCCTCGACGGCGAGTTGGTCGGCCTTGACGCAGCGCACCAGCCCTTCGCCGGTGCCGGAGGGCAGCAGCGGCACCGGATCGGTGCAGGCCGAACCCGCGAACTGGCAGCGCGCGGCAAACCTGCACCCGGAAGGCCAGTCCTTGGGCTGCGGCACCTGGCCGCTGATGGAGGCGAGCCGTTCGGGCATGGCGTGGGCGTGGTTGGCATGCGGATCCGCGGCAAGCAGGGCCAGGGTATAGGGGTGGCGAGGGTTGTCCAGGATCTTTTCGGTCCTGCCGTTTTCCACCACCTGGCCTGCATACATGACGGCCACCTGGTCGCAGATGTCGGCCACGACGCCCAGGTCGTGCGTCACCATGACCACGGACATGCCGGTGTCCTTCACCAGTGCGCGGAGGAGGGAGAGGATTTCAGCCTGGACCGTGACGTCCAGGGCGGTGGTGGGTTCGTCCGCCACCAGCAGCCGGGGCCGGCCGGAGAGGGCCAGCGCGATGGCAACGCGCTGGGCCATGCCGCCGCTGATCTGGTGCGGATAGGTCTTCAGGATCCGTTCCGCATCAACGATCCCCACCTTCTCGAGCAGGTTCCGGGCCTCGTTGCGGGCCTCGGCGCGGCCCATGCCGCGGAGCCGCCGGAGGGTTGCGTTGAGCTGGTATCCCACCGTGAACATCGGATCCAGGGCGCGCATGGGTTCCTGGCTGATGAGGGCGATTTCACGGCCCCGGACGGCTTCCATGTCCTTGTCAGTGGTGGCAGCCAGGTTCTTCCCGTTCCAGAGGATCTGGCCGCCGGTGACGGAGACGCCGGAAGGCAGCAGCCCCAGGAGGGACAGTGCGGTCATGGTCTTGCCGCAGCCGGATTCGCCCACCAGGCCCAGGACAGTGCCGGGCTGGACGTCGAAGGAGACATCGGTGACCAGGGGTACGCCCTTGCCTGGACCAGCGCTGTCGACGCCGACCGAAAGGTTGCGGACGCTGAGCGTCCCCTTTGCCTCATGGGCCTTTGCAGAACGGTCCGAAGGCGCGGCGGAGGCGATCGCAGCAACGGCTTTGGCGCGCTGCCGGCGGGCTGCTGCGGAGGGCAGGTGCGGCGCTGAAGCGTTGGGCGCCTTGCCAAGGGCGTTGCCGATGGCGTTGGCGGAGAGGACCGTCAGCGCCAGCACGGCGCCCGTGGGCACCATCATCCAGGGCGCGTCGTAAACATGCTGCGAAGCACCCTGGATCATGCCGCCCCAGCTGGGCTGCGGGATGGGTGGCCCGAAACCGATGAACGCCAGGCCGGCTTGGATGAGCATGCCCACCGCGAAGATGAGTGCTGCCTGCACCACGATGGTGTTGGCAAGGCCGGGCAGGACGTGGCGGACGCTGATGCCCAGCGGGCTGGAGCCGTCCACCTTGGCGGCGTCCACATAGAGCTGCGACTGCAGTGACTTGGCTTGCCCCAGGATCACCCGGTAAATGCCGGCGGACATCAGGATGCCCAGGATGGCCATGACCACCGGAATGTTGGTACCCACGGCCCCGATGACAGCCAGGATGATCACGGTGCCGGGCAGGGACATCATGATTTCGGTGCCGCGGCTGATCGCACCCTCCGTCCGTTCGCCGGCACCGGCGGAAAGCATGGCCAGGACGGTTCCGAGCGCGACGCCGACAATCACTGTGAGCAGCGACGTCCCCAAGGTGCCGGCCGCGGCGGCGAAGATGCGGCTGAGGATGTCCCGACCCAGTTCATCCGTCCCCAGCCAGTGTGCGGCGGTGGGGCCGGACAGGACGGCGGTGAAGTCCTGGTCCTCGGTCTTGAACGGCAGCCAAAGCGGCGCCGTCAGCGATGCGATCACCAGGGCGGCGAGCCAAACGATGCCTGTCACCGCGCCGGGCGACGTGAGCAGCCGGTGCCGGGAGAATTTGGCGATTGCCGCTTTGCCGGCGCTGCGCGCGTTCGCTGCTGCCGCCGTCGTGCGTTCTGTTTGGTCCGCCCGTGTGGGGGCAACTGTGGGGATCATGAGGCACGCAACTTCGGGTCGAGGAACTTGGTGGCCAGCTCCAGCACCAAGTTGACGGCAACCACCACCACGGTGGCAATCACCACCACGCCCTGCACGGCGGGGGCGTCATGGGTGCTGACGGAGGTCTGCACGGCCTGGCCCAGGCCCGGCATGGCGAACAGCTGCTCAGCGATGACGGAGCCGCCGAACAGGCCGATGAACTGCAGCGCGATGCCGGCCACAATGGGCAGGCTCGCATAGCGCAGGGCGTGGACGTAGAGGATCTTCCACGTGGGGGTGGCCGTGGCGCGCAGGGTGCGGATGTGTTCCTGCTGCAGGGCTTCCAGCATGGAGGCCCTGGTCTGGCGGGCGATGAAAGCGGCGCCGCCCACGGCCAGGGTGATCACCGGCAGCGCCAGGGACAGTGCCCAGTCCTGCGGCGAGACCTCGAACGGGACGTAGCCGGTGGCCGGGAACACGGAGGACTGGACGGCGAACAGGTAAACGAAGAGGACGCCCACCCAAAAGGCGGGCAAGGCGACGAGGAGGCCCACGAAGCCGCCGATTACTTGGTCCAGCAGCCCGCCCCGAACCGCGGCGGTGACGCCCAGGGCGATGCCCAGGACCGCGCTGAGGACCGTGGCTCCCGCTGCGAGGGACGCCGTCACGGGCAGCCGGTCCGCCAGGTCCGCGCTGATGGAGCGGCCGTCGATCAGCGAGGCGCCCAGGTTCCCCTGCACCGCCTCGCCCAACCAGTGGAAGAACTGGGCGAACAGCGGATCGTTCCAGCCCAGCTGCTGGTTCAGCTGGTCAATCGCGTCCTGGGAGGCGCCGGCGCCGAGGGACACCGCCCCCGGGCTGCCCGGCATGGCGTGCACCAGCAGGAATGCCAGGACCGCAACCACCAGCACGGTGGCCAGCGCCATCAGCAGGCGCTTGGTGATGAATAGTGCCATGGTGACCTCCATCGGTCAGGCCCCTCCCGGGCGGCCCTTGTCCTGTTAGGTAAGGGCCGCAGGGGAGGGTGCGGGTGTTAGCTGGCCGGCGTGTAGGACGAGAGGAGCGGGTAGGCGTTGGTTCCGGCGAACTTCACCGGCGCCACCTTCTTGGTGTTGTAGCCCTGGTTGGTGAGTGCCTCGTACAGCGGGATCATCCAGCCGGACTCCATCAGCCGGGTGTTCAGCTTGGTGGCTGCTGCCTTGACGGCTGCGTCGTCCTTGGCTGCGGCCAGTTCGCCGGTGGCGGCGCTGAGCTGGTCATCGGTGGCCTTCTGGACGTTGGTGAAGCCGTTAAGGACGACGCCGTACATCACACCGACGGGGTTGTCCCAGTTCAGCGGCGCGTAGCCCAGCGGCGTGGTGGCAACGGCGGCGAAGGCCTCATCCGTGGAGGCGGCCATCTTGACGTTCATGGTGATGCCGACGGCGGCCAGGTCCTTCTGGACTGCCTGCAGGTCCGTCTGGGTCTGGGCGCCGGCAACGATGGTGAACTCAAAACCGTTGGGGTAGCCGGCCTCGGCCAGCAGGCTCTTGGCCTTGTCGGGGTTGTAGGCGAACTTGGTTTCGAGGTCCTTGGTGAAGCCGGCGGAATCCTTGGGGAGGGCGTTCCAGGCGGGGATGTCGCCCTTGTGCAGTGCGTCCACCAGGGCCTGGCGGTTGATCGCGTACTGGATGGCCTGGCGGACCTTCTCCTGGGCAAAGGCCGGAGCGGTCTTGCCGGTCTTGTCAAAGGAGATCATGGTGTTGACGGTGCCACCGATCTGGGAAACGCCGATGCCCTTTGACTTGGCGAAGTCCACCGTGGAGGACGTCAGCATGGCGACGTCGGCCTGGCCCGAGACCAGGGCGTTGGCGCGTGCCTGGGGGTCCATGACCACGCTGAAGACAACCTTCTTGTAGGTGTACTTGGAAGCGTCAGCGCTCTTGTCGTTCTTCACCAGGACGTATTTGTTGCCCTTCACGGTGGAGGAGTCAAGGGTGTAGGGGCCGGAGCCATCCGGTGTGGCGGCCAGGCTGGCGGTGTCCGCCACACCGTTCTTGCCAACGATCATGCCTGTGGTGGACGCCAGGTTCTTCTCGAATCCGGGTTGCGGCTTGGCGAAGGTCAGGGCCACCTGGGTGGGGCTGACCACGTCCACGGATGTGATTTCCTGGGCACCGCCCTTAGCCACTGCCGAGTAGGCGCTCAGGGCGGGATCGGACCGGCGGTCCAGGTTGGCCTTGACCAATGCGGCATCGAGCTTGGAGCCGTCTGTGAACGTGACGTCGTCCTTGAGCGTCAAGGTCAGGACGGTGTTGTCCGTGTTATAGCTGAAGTCCTTGGCCAGGCCCGGACCAGTGGACCCGTCCGGCTGCAGCGTCATCAGGCTGTCGTAGAGGCCTTCAAAGAACTGGCGCTGGGCTGCCGAGACCCGCAGAGGGTCGAATCCAAACGACGCCGAGTCGCTGTCGATGGCGAGGGTCAGGCTGCTGGTGTCCGCTTTGGCGGCCGCCTGCGAGTTGCCGCCGCCACAGGCGGCCAGGGAACCCATCAGCAGGGCGCCGGTCAGGACGGCTGCGCTGCCCCGTGCGGCTGAGGTCATAAGTTTCATCTAGTGCGCCTTCGCATTCTTCTATGACGGTGACAAACGGAGGAAATTCGAGGGGCCGGAGCTGTCCGGCTCCCTTCAAGAATCCGTTGGGGCGAGCGGGGCCAAACATGACAATGTCATTGATTGAAAAAGTATTGTGGCGGCGGTCACTCGACTCGACAGGATGGATGCAGGCAGAGAGGCCTGGGCGCCCATGCGCGGCCGATATGAAAGGAACCAACATGACCAACCCGTTTCCGCACGACTTCCTGTGGGGTGTGGCCACCGCCGGCCACCAGGTGGAAGGCAACAACGTCAACAGCGATACCTGGTTCCTGGAGCACCTTCCCGGCACGATCTTCGCGGAACCCTCCGGGGATGCCGTGGACCACTACCACCGGTACCGCGAGGACATTGCCCTGATCGCGGGGCTCGGCTTCGGCAGCTACCGTTTCTCCCTGGAATGGGCCCGGATCGAGCCTGAAGAAGGCCACTTCTCCGTGGCTGAACTGAATCACTACAAGCGCGTGGTGGAGGCCTGCCTGGAGCACGGCCTGACCCCGGTGGTGACGTTCCACCACTTCGCTTCGCCGCTCTGGCTCCTGCAGGCGGGCGGCTGGGAAAGTGACCGGACCCCGGAGCTTTTCGCCCGCTACTGCAACCGCGTGATGGAGCACCTGGGTGACCTCATCGGCGTCGCCTGCACCCTGAACGAGCCCAACCTTCCGTGGCTGCTGGAGTCCTTCGGCATCGGAGGTGAGGCGCCGGAAAACCGCGGCAAAGTTCCCATGTGGGCCGCCGCAGCGGAGCGCCTTGGCGTTGACGCCAGCACCGTTGCCCCCTTCCAGTTCTGCTCCACGGAGGCAGGGTTCAACGTGAAGCTGGCCGCACACCGGGCCGGCACCGCGGCCATCAAGGCGCACCGCCCGGACCTGCAGGTGGGCTGGACCCTTGCAAACTCGGACATCCAGTCCATCCCCGGCGGTGAAGAAATTGCGGACAAGGTGCGGCGCACCGTCAACGAGCGCTTCCTTGAGGCAACCCGGGGCGACGACTTCATGGGTATCCAGACGTACGGCCGCACTGTCTACGGTCCCGGGGGCCACGCTCCCGCTCCGGAGGGCGTGCCCACCAACCAGATGGGCGAGGAGATCTACCCCCAGGGCCTGGAGGCCACCATCCGGGAGGCCCACCGGATTGCCGGGATTCCCGTGATCGTGACGGAGAACGGGCTGGCCACGGAAGATGACACGCAGCGGGTGGCGTACCTGAAGACAGCGGTCGACGGCGTGGCCTCCTGCATTGCCGACGGCATCGACGTCCGGGGGTACATCGCCTGGACCGCTTTCGACAATTACGAGTGGATCTTCGGCTACCGGCCCAAGTTCGGCCTGATCGCCGTCGACCGTTCAACCCAGGAGCGCACCCCGAAGGAAAGCGCCCGCTGGCTGGGCGGCCTGGCCCGGGAGCACGCTGCATCCCAGGTCACCCAGCCCGCGTAAGCACGACACAATGGCCCGGACTTCCCGCGGGAAGTCCGGGCCATTACTTTTACACACCGCTACCCCTGAAGCTGCAGCTTCGCGGCGAAGTCCGCCATGATCAGCCTGGTATCCACCGAGGTGTACGTCCGCCGCTGGGGGGCGGCGGACGTTTCGACGTACGTGGAGGTGCTGTCGTCCAGGCCAGTGACCACCAGGGGCGCACTGTCGCCCAGGCACCACAGCGGTCCGAACTTCACGAAACCCGGCACCTCCAGGCTGTTGAAATGCTCCCACAGCCACGCGCCGGCCGGGCCTGCGTTGCGGAACTCGACGTCGAGCTCGGCCACTGGGGCCACAATCTTCCGGTACGTTTCGGCCGGGAACTGCCACACGGCCAGGTCCCGGTTTCCCAGCACGTAGTCCGCGGCTGCAGGGTCCGTGAAGTAGTTGTACTCCTCATCGTCCCTGGCCGCGCCGCCTACCCAGGCCAGGGTAAGGGAACGGGCGACGGCGGGATCCAGCAGGAGCGCATCGGCCACGTTGGTGAGCGGCCCGGCGCAGACAAGGATCAGGGGGAGGTCTCCCCCGGCTTCCGCCGCGTCGACGATCGCCCTGGCGGCAGGATTGGCTCGTGGCTGCCCAATGAACGGAGCATCCGGGCCGGCGTGCACTGCGGGAAGTTCGGGCAGTTTCAGAACCCGGAGCAGGTCCTCGGCCAGGTGTCCACCGGCTTGCGCCCTGCCCCCGGGTGGCCCGAACATCGGGTTGGTCAGTGAAGCCGTGACGGCGACGATCCGGTTGGCGGGCGACAGGGCGTGATGGGCCAGGGCTACCAATCCGTCGGGGTCCCCGGCCCAGTCATTGTCAATAATCACCCGGCAGCGGGGCTCAACCCGAATCATGTGCATGCTGCCAGTTTTGCAGCAGCGACAGAACTGCCGGCTGGTGAATTTCATTCACCGGAACGGCAGCCCGGCAGGCCAGTCCGGGGCCGGCGTTACGTCGCCGGTGGCTCGCGGAACACCAGCACCGGGCAGTGCGCATGGTGGATAGTCTGGTGCGACACGGAGCCGAGCAGCATGCCGGTGAAGCCGCCGTGGCCGCGCGACCCTACTGCCACCAGATCGGCTTCCTTGGAAGCGCCGATAAGCGCAGAGGCCGCGTTTCCTTCCACGATGCGGCCGGTGACGGTCACACCCTGGTCCTTGACCCGTTCGAGTTCCGCTTCAAGGATGGCCTGGGCGTCCTTCTCGAAGATCTCATAGTCCCAGGACGTGCCCATGGCATCGCTGACGTAAGGGAAGCTCCAAGCCGTCACCGCCTGGACCTCACCCCTGCGCAGCCTTGATTCCGCAATGGCCCAGTCCATTGCCGCCTTGGACTGGTCGGAGCCGTCCACCCCCACCACGATCCTGTAGGTTCCGTTAGCGGTCACGGGTCCCCTTTTCCTGTTGCACTGGTGCTGGCGGAACTAGCCCTGGGCCGCGGTCGTGCCCTGCGCCGGCACGGCCACTGTCGAATGCTCCGCCGTGGCGGCCTGGTGCGGGTTGCCTGCTTCCCTGGCGCAATGGAGGCAGCAATAGATGCCTGCTTCGCTCTCAACGGGGTGACCCAGGATCCGGCAGCCGCAATGCTCGCAGGCCGGAGCCATCATGTGGATGGCGCATTCGAAGCTGTCGAATGTCCCGGTCTGGTTCCCCATGCTGACGGTGAACATGCGGCCCTCACTGCTGCCGCAGACATCACATGCGCCCATGGCTCCTGCCTCCTGTTGTGCTCCCTGCTCCGGACACTCAAGTTGACTGCTTGCGGGCGGGATTTGCCTAGGGGCGAAGGTCCTCCGGCAGCGGCGACGACATCAGAAAATTCCTTTCCCATCCGCCCATCCGCCGGGCTGTCCACTCCGAACCTCATTCATAGAGGTGCTGCCAAAGGTCAGGACGGGACGATGGATGCTGTGGACCAGCAGGCGCTGACCGATGCTGTTATCAGGGAGTACCGGCTGGATGTGGCGCACCTGTGGCTGGAGTTCGTCGGGTTGGGCGGGGACGCCTCGGAACAGCTCATCCGCGATTATTGCGCAGGCGAGGCCGCCCTTTCGCCGAAGGAACGCGACACCCTGGCCCAGGCCGTCAATGAACACTGCGCCACCGAGGGCCTGCTCCTCCGGGCTCCCCTCAGCAGCTCTGTCTTGTTCCTCCTGCAGCCCAAACAGCATGGCCCGGAATGGACGGACCCCTACTCGTCGAAGTAGGTGAAGGTGTCCGCAGCACCGGCAATCGAGGAAACCACGGCCGCCGCAACATCCCTCAGCTTCATGTTCCGGGTGCTGGACGCGTCCCGCAGCAGCTTGAAGGCGGCAGCCTGGCTGCAACGGTTCTGCGCCATGATGGCCCCGGTGGCGAGGTCAATCACGGTGCGGGTCTGCATGGCAGCGCTCATCCCCTCCTTGGTCTCCTCCAGCTTCAGCATCCGAAGGACAAGTGTCAGGCCCGCCGAGGCACGGCGGACGAACGCCTCGGCAGCATTGATCCCGGCACTGCCCGGGGCGATGGACTGCCGGCAGTAGATGCTCACCACGCCCTGCGCCTCCCCCTCCAGCGCAGCGGGGATGCTGAGCACGGAAAGGAACCCTTGGCCCCGCACAGCCTGGACGTACTCCGGCCAGCGCCCTTCCTGCCGCAGGTCGGCCACCAGCACGGTACAGGAGGTCCGCATGGCCATCAGTCCAGGACCGTCCCCGTACCTGGATTCCAGCTGGATCATGGCGTTTGTGCTGGAGTTGCTGCTGGCAGTTGCTACGGGCTTCTTGGGCCGTACCACCGTAATCTCACAGGAGCATTCATGGTCTGCAGAGCCCAGCCTGGACGAGGCATAGGCTGCCAAATCTCCGAGAAGTGCCTCAACCCCTGGGTTCTGCAGGAACGACTCCTGGAGGTGCAGGGCAACGTCTGCGAAATCCTCGTCTTTAGAGACGCCGCCGTCTAGCACGCGCCTTACCTCCTGGACACAAGTGAAACACCACGGAATCGTGGCCGCTCACTGCCAAACGGTGATGCCAGCCTACCTGCGCGGAGGCCGTAACCTGTCAACCATGACGCATCTCCCCACTGCCGGTGGATCCGTTCGCGGCGCCTCCCTGGAGACTGACGGGACCACCATCCATCGGTTCCTGGGCATCCCGTATGCCCAGCCGCCGTCGGGAGCCAACCGCTTCCGGCCGCCGGTCCCGGCGTTGCCGTGGACCGGCGTGCTGGACGGCACTGCTCCTGGCCCCGCAGCGCCCCAGAACCCCGAAGCCCCGGCACCCCCGGGCGCCAGGCCCCGCCTCTGGAGCGAGGACGCCTGCCTCAACCTGAACATCTGGACGCCTGGCACGGATGGTCCGGGCAGACCGGTGATGGTGTGGATCCATGGCGGCGCGTACCTTCTGGGATCCAACAGTGATGGAATGTACGACGGCGCGAGGCTCGCCGCTGCGGCGGGCGCGGTGCTGGTTTCCATCAACTACCGGCTGGGTGCCCTGGGCTTCCTGCACCTTTCGGACCTGCTGGGGCCCGGTTACGAGGACTCGTCCAACCTTGCCCTGCTGGACCAGCTGGAGGCCCTGCGCTGGGTCAGCCACAACATCGGTGCGTTCGGCGGCGACCCCCGGAACGTGACCCTCTTTGGTGAGTCCGCAGGTGCAGCCGCGATCGGCACCCTGCTGGGCATGCCGGCATCGGAAGGGCTCTTCCACCGGGCCATCATGCAAAGCGGCACGGCGGAGCGGTACCGCCAGCCAGAGGACTCCGCGCGCATCAGCTCCGGTTTCCTTGAGTTATGCGGCCTGGACAGCCGCTCCGCCGACCAGCTGTTGACCCTCCCTGTTGAGCGGCTGCTGGCGGCCCAGGCAGCCCTGGAACGGCACTCAGCGGCGCAATCCTTCGCGGTTCCGCTGCCGTTCCAGCCCACTGTGGGGACGCCGTCGCTGCCGCGCCCGCCGCTGGAAAGCGTAGGGGACGGGCTCAACGGCCACGTTGACCTGCTGATCGGAACCAATCTCAACGAGGGGTCTTTCGCTGTGGAAATGCGTCCTCCCTCCACCGCTGACCCGGGCTATCCGGACCGTGCCGCCGCGGTCCTCGCCGGGGCCGGAATTCCGCCGTCACAAGCACCCGGCTACACGGAAGCACTCGCCCGGGTCCTGTCGCGGGAGCCGTCCGGCAGGGAAGTCCTGGAGGCGGCCATCGCGGATTCCATGTACCGCCAGCCCAGCAACCGGCTCCTGGCGGCACGCGGGCAGGCAGCCCGGACCCGCGCCGGCGGGAAGAACTTCGCCTACCTGTTCACCTGGCGCAGCCCGGCCATGGGCGGAAAGCTCGGCGCCTGCCATGCGCTGGACATCCCCTTCGTCTTCCGGCACCTGGACGAACCTGTTGCCGCCTTCCTCACCAGGGGCAAGGCGCCGCAGTCCCTGAGCGACGCCATGAGCGGGGCTTGGGCGTCCTTTGCCCACGCCGGAACGCCGGACACGGCTGGGCTGCCGTGGGCGGAGTACGGGCAGGAGCGCCGCACCATGGTGCTCGACGACGAACCCCGGCTGGAAGCCGACCCCCGGCGGGAGATCCGCGAGTTTTTCGACGCCGTCAGGCCGATGCCAGCGAGTTGAGCGTGTCCCGGATACCGTTCAGGGCCGGATCGCGCAGGGAATTGAAGGCAGGTTTCAGGAGCGGCTGGATGATCCTGAACGGCCCGTTGATGCTGAACTCGGCCGTGTATTTCACCACCGAGCCGGTGCCGCTGGGGCTGACGTCGATAGAATCAAAGGACGTCACGGTCTTGTTCTCACCGCGCAGCTTGATGTGGTTGTTGGTCAGCTCGATCACCTCGTAGACCAGGGCCTGGCGCTTCCCCCGGAACTCGGACTCGGCGTGGTACTTGTGCCCCACCGCCACCGGTCCAGGGGTGATTTTGTCCATGACGGGGGTGTTGGGGTCCCACTTGCTGGTGTTCTCGAACTCACTCATGAAGGCGAAGGCCTTCTCCGCGGACAGGTTGGTTTCCACACTTCCGGTGACTGTGATCATTACCCCAGTCTAGGAGTACCCAGCAGCCGGGCGGCAGCGTCTTCAACCCGCCGCCCGGCCGGGCTAGCAGGACTCGAAGTCGGTGAGGACCTTGACCTTGCCCGCCGAGGCCGACGCCGGATCGAACGTATAGCCGATCCATTCCTTCGCCAGCCGCCGGGCCAGCTCGATGCCCACCACGCGCTGGCCCATGGTCAGCACCTGGCAGTCGTTGGAGAGGATCGAGCGTTCCACCGAAAACGAGTCGTGCGCGGCGGTGGCCCGGATGCCCTCCACTTTGTTCGCGGCGATGGCTACCCCGATTCCGGTGCCGCAGAACAGGATGGCGCGGTCGGCTGCCCCATCCCTGATCTTCTCGCCGGCTGCGATGCCGACGTACGGGTAGGGCCTGGTGAAGTCATCCGGCGCATCGGTGCGGTTGACCCCGATGTCGATGACCTCGCTGACGCGGGGGTCGTTGCGCAGGTCCGCCAGGACCTTGTCCTTGTAGTCGACGCCGGCTTCGTCCGCGCCGACAATGAGCCGCAGCCCCATGGTGTCTCCTTCCGTCGTCATTACTTTGTGGCAGCTTGTGCTGCCGTGGTCTGTGCAGTGCCGTTGCCGGGCGCTGCCTCCCTTGCGGTGCCTGTGAAGTGCGGGCCCATGACGGCAAAGACCATGGCCAGGGAGGTGGCCCCGGGGTCCGGCGTGCCCAGGCTCTTTTCGGCCAGGGGGCGGGCCCGGCCCTTCAAGGGAAGAAGGTCCGCGGTGGCTTCCGCGGCTGCAGCGGATTCCTGCGCTGCTTCCTGCCAGGCCCGGCCGGGCTCCACGCCCTCAGCCACAGCGCGGCTGAAGGCGGTGGCGAAGGGCAGCAGGGCGTCCACCATGGTCTTGTCGCCGGTTTCGGCCTTGCCCAGTTGAACGATCCGGTCCGCAAACGCGGCCACGCCGGCGGCGAGCCCGGGTGCGCCAGGCGCCGTGGAGTTGCCCAGGGTTTCGCCGAAGGCACGCAGTGCAGCGCCCCACAGCACGCCGGACGTCCCTCCGGCTTTGTCCGCCCAGGCGTCACCGGCAGCTGCCAGCACGTCGCCGGCCCCGGCGCCCTGCTCCAAGGCGGCGGCGGCGGCCTGCTCCAAGGCGGCGGCGGCGGCCTCCGCGGCAGCATCCACTCCGCGAACCATGCCGCGGCCGTGGTCCCCGTCCCCGGCAATGGCGTCCAACCGCCCCAGCCGCTCCTCGGCGTCGTGCAGCGAGGTGCGCGCGGCACCGATGGCCGCGGCGCAGGCGGCGGCGTACGCGCGGGAGGCGGCTGTGGCGACGAACACGGCAGAGGCCGTGCCGGCGTCGGACGTCTCCTCGGCTGAAAGCGCCCCCGTTTCCTGCGCGGCGTTGCCGCGGCGGTAGGCGGGCGTCTCAGCAGGGGCTACCCACAGCGGTTCCAGCTCTTCATCCAGCCAGGTGACGGTCAGCGAGACGCCGGCCATGTCCAGGCTGGTGACCAGTTCGCCAACTTCCGGCATGACCAGCGTGTACCCGGCTGCGCGCAGCAGCGGGGCCACGCTGCCCCACAGGACGAAGAGCTCCTCGTGCTTTGTGGAACCAAGCCCATTGAGGATGACGGCGAGCCGCTTGCCGGCGTTGGGCGGCGTTTCAGAGAGCACCCGGGCCACCAGTTCCTGGCCCAGTTCCTTGGCGGAGGGCAGATTGGTGTCGTGCAGGCCCGGCTCGCCGTGGATGCCAAGGCCCAGGCCCATCTGGCCTTCGGGAAGGGTGAACAGCGGGGCGTCGGCGCCCGGGAAGGTGCAGCCGGCGAACGCGCTGCCGATGGTGCGGGTCAGGTCATTGGCCTTGCGGCCCAGGCGGACCACCTCGGCAAGGTCCGCACCATTCTCCGCGGCGGCGCCCATCACCTTGAAGACGGTGAAGTCGCCGGCGATGCCGCGGCGCTTGGCGGATTCCGACGGCGGGGCGCTGGCGATGTCGTCCGTGACCAGCACGTTCTCCACGGCGATGCCCTCGGCGGCCAGCCGTTCACTGGCCATGCCGAAGTTCATCACGTCACCGGCGTAGTTGCCGTAGGTGAAAACGACGCCGGCGCCGGATTCCGCTGCCTTGGCCACCGCGTACGCTTGCTGGGCGGAGGGCGAGGTGAAGATGTTGCCCACCACGGCGCCGTCGGCGAAACCGGCGCCGATCAGCCCGGCGAAGGCCGGGTAGTGACCGGAGCCGCCGCCGGCCAGGACGGTAACTTTGGGGGTGGCCGGCCGGAAACGGCGCACTGCGCCGCCGGGAACCTGCCGGACCAGGTGGGAGTGGACGTCGCAGAAGCCGGCCAGGGCTTCCTCGGCGAACTCTGAGGGGTCGTTGAAGATTTTGGTCATGGTGGGTTCTCCGGCGTTCGCGGTCTCGTCAGGTGGGGGCTGTCAGGTGCTGTTAGTGGATGTGGCTGCCGCCGTTGATGTCGATGGTGGTGCCGGTGAGGTAGGCGGAGTCCTCGGAGGACAGGAAGGCGATCACGGAGGCAACTTCTTCCGTGGTGGCGTTCCGGCCCAGCGGGATCCCGGCGTTGATGGCTGCTTCCTGTTCATCGGTGCTGCCCACGCGGATGTTGGTGTCCACGGCGCCAGGGGTGATGGCGTTGACGGTGACACCGGTGGTGCCGAGTTCGCGGGCCAAGGCCTTGGTGAAGCCCAGAATGGCTGCCTTGGCGGCGGAGTAGGGGACCTTGCCGAAGACGCCGCCGCCGCGCTGGGCGGATACGGAGGACATGTTCACGATCCGGCCCCAGCCGTTATCGATCATGTCCGGCAGGAAGGCCTTGGTCACCAGGTAGGTGCCGGTGGCGTTGACATCCATGACCTTGTGCCACAGCTCAAGGGTGGTCTCCAGGAACGGGATGGGCGAGGTGATGCCGGCGATGTTGGCCAGGGCGCCGACGGGCGGGAGGTTGCCGGCGGCAACTTCGGCGGCGACGGCGGCCTGGGCGGCGGTCACGGAGGCTTCGTTGGCGACGTCGATCCCGTGGCCGAAGGCGGGAACGTTGAACTCGTTGCCGATTTCGGCTGCGACCTTGGCGGACTTCTCGCCGTCGAGGTCAAGGATGACGATGCCCCAGCCGTCGCGCGCGTAGCGGCGGGCGGTGGTGATGCCGATGCCCCGGTCCGAAGTTGCTCCGGTGAGGACGGCGGTGCGCTGGATGGTGGCCATGGTGGTGCTCCTTGAATTTGTTTTTATGGATCGATTGCTCCCTACCGGCTCCCAACCTTCGCAAGCTCAGGTCGGGGCCCTCGCCGGCAGGGGCCCACGTAGTTGCCGTTAGGGGCCCCAACGGCATCTACGCAGGTGGGGCTCAGATGAGGTCGGTGATGAAGCTTGCTGCCTTGCCGGCGGCTGCCGGGCGTTCGTCATTGGTGATGTCCCGGGTCTCCAGTTCGAGCGAGAAGTGGCCGGTGTAGCCGTCGGCGGCGAGCCGCGTCAGGCCGCCGGCGAAGTCCGCCTTGCCGTTGCCGATGCTGAGGTTGATGTTCCCCGGCACTGCATCGCGGAGGTGGACGTGGCTGATGCGGTCCTGGTGCCGGTCCAGGTATGCCTGGATGTCCTCGCCGGCTGCGGTGATGTGGCTGAAGTCCATGACGATTCCGACTCCGGATCCGGACAGCCGGTCAGCCAGCAGTCCGGCGCGCTCCAGGTTCCAGCAGAACCGCAGGAAGTGAAGGGATTCAGTCCAGAGTTCGACGCCGAACCCGGCAGCGCGATTAGCTGCACCAACGAGCTGGGCGGCAATGAGGTCCAGGTCATCGCCTTCGCTGCGGACCGGGGTGTGGTCCAGGGCACCGCACGGCAGGACCAGCGCTTTGGCGCCGATGTTGGCGGTGAGGGCGAGCAGTGCGTCCAGGTGGCGTTGCCTTGCGGCTGTGCCGTCGGCGTCGAACTCCTTGTTCAGGTCCCCGATGTCCCCGTTGACCGAGCGTACCCGGAGGCCGGAGGCGTTGACTTCAGCCGAGACGGCTTCGACGGCCGCGGCATCGAGTTCGTACGGTACGTGGTCGCATACGCCGGGCAGCGCGCCGAGGTCGATCTCTTCGAAGCCCAGCCCCTTCATGGTGCGCAGGGCGTTGCCCAGGTCCTGGTGCCGGAAGCTGATGGATGAGCACCCGAGTCTGGAATGGAACATCATTGATCCTCTGGTTCGTACCGAGCTGTAGTGATGGGGACCACAGTACAGTCGTTAACTGTCAACAGTCAACTCTCAAAGTTGACTGTTGACAGTGCAGATGATGTGCGTCACACTGGGTCGTACCATTTGTTAACAGTCGACAGCGGCGCGTTCCTGCAGCCGCTTTTCGAAAGGGAACCACCATGAGCAAAGATGCTCTGACCATGCGCGGCCCGGTCCACGGCACCAAGGACGCCCGGCGAGTTGCCATTGGATCCGGCGTGGGGGCCGTGATTGAGACGTACGACTTCATCGGCTTCGGCACCGCTGCCGCACTGTATTTCGGAACTGCATTCTTCCCCGGCACCGATCCCGTTACGGGCACCCTCGCTTCCTTCGCCACCCTGGGCGTCGGCTTCGCAGCCCGTCCCCTGGGCGGCATCATCGGCGGGCACCTGGGCGACAAAGTGGGCCGCAAGCCCGTCCTGGTCGCCTCCCTCATCCTGATGGGCCTGGCAACCTTCGCCATCGGACTGCTGCCTACGTACGCAGCAGTGGGGCTGCTTGCTCCTGCGCTGCTCGTCTTCGTCCGCATCGTCCAGGGCCTGGCCTTCGGTGCTGAATGGGGCGGTGCCATCCTGATGAGCTACGAACACGCTCCCTGGAAGGCCAAGGGCAAGTACACCGGCATCGTCCAGGCCGGCTTCCCCGTAGGCCTGCTGCTGGCCAACCTGACCTTCCTGTTCAGCGTCCAGCTGGGCAACGAACTGGCTTGGCGAATCCCGTTCCTGGCCAGCATCCTGCTGGTGATCGTGGGCCTCATCATCCGCTCCAAGGTCCCCGAGTCCCCCGTTTTCGATGAGGTCAAGGACAGCGGCGCCATTGTGAAGGCACCCATCGTGGAGGTCATCAAGACGGACTGGCGCAACATCGTCAAGGGCATCGGCCTGCGCATCGCCGAGACCGCCGGGTACGCCGTGTCCATCACCTACATGATTTCCTACCTCAACAGCCAGCACCTGGCGGACAAGAGCCAGACCCTCATCGCACTGTGCATCGCCTCGGCCATCGGCATCTTTGCCACCCAGGCCTGGGCAGCGCTGACGGACCGCATCGGCCGCCGCCCGCTCTACATCTGGTCCACCGCGTTCGCCGCCCTCTTCGCGATCCCGATGTTCCTGCTGGTCAACACCGGCCTGTTCATTGCCATCATTCTCACCATCGTGATCTCCTACGCTGTCTGCCAGAACTCCCTTGCCGGCGCCCAGGGCGCCTGGTTCCCGGAGCTCTTCCAGGCCAAGACCCGCGCCTCCGGCGCGAGCCTGGCGTACCAGATCTCGGCCATGGTTTCCGGCTTCACCCCCTTCATCACCACGCTGCTGTTTGTCAGCTTCGGCTGGATGGGACCGGCACTGCTCTTCGGTGCCTACGCGCTGATCGGCCTCTGGGCGGCCGTCGCCACCCGGGAAACCTGGGGCAAGCGCGAACGGGACCTGGCCGACGAAGCCACCAAAAGCACCCCCAACACCGTCAACGCCTGAATGACCACCGCGCACGAAACAACCACGGAGCAAGCAATGCCTACAGAGACCCTCCAGGACGCAGCCCCAAAGGGACGAGCACTGCAGCCCGCAGTGAGCCCGGAACGCGTGGACAAGATCGGTGCCGCTGCTTACCGGATCCGGCACCACGCCCTGAACATGGGTGAGGTCCAGGGCCAGGGCTACGTTGGCCAGGCCCTCGGCGCGGCGGACATGCTCGCCACGGTTTACGGTGACCAGTTGCGGTTCAAGGCCGAGGATCCGCACTGGGAGGCCCGCGACCGGTTCCTGCTCTCCACCGGGCACTACGCGATCGGCCACTACGCGGCCCTCGCAGAGGCCGGGATCGTCCCGGTGGAGGAGCTGGAAACCTACGGCTCGGACGATTCCCGGCTGCCGATGTCCGGGATGTCCACCTACACGCCCGGCATGGAAATCTCCGGCGGCTCCCTGGGCCACGGCCTGACCATCGCCGTCGGCATGGCCCTGGGCCTGCGCTACCAGGGCTCCCCGGCGCGGGTGTTCAACTTCCTCTCCGACGGCGAACTGGACGAGGGATCCACCTGGGAGGCCGCGATGGGCGCGCACCACCACCAGCTGGGCAACCTCACCGCCATGGTGGACATCAACGCCCTGCAGGCCGACGGCAAGACGGACACGGTGCTGCGCACCGAGCCCGTAACGGAGAAGTGGGAATCGTTCGGCTGGTACACCCAGCGGGTGGACGGCAACGACGTCGGTGCGCTGCTGGCAGCCTCCGACAACGCAGCGGCCCAGGCCGCCGCCGTCGGACGTCCCTCCGTGATCCTGTGCGACACCAAGGTGGGCCGCGGCGTCCCGCTGCTGGAAAACCGCGAAAAAGCGCACTTCATGCGCATCGAAGAACACGAATGGCAGACCTGCCGCGAGCAGCTCACCGCCGGCTACGAAGGAAAGGCTTCAGCATGAGCACCACCACCGAGGCCCCCGACACCGCGGCAGCCGCTGCAGCGGCTGCTACGGCAGCCAAGCCGAAGCTGAAGACCTCGGCGATGATCGCCTCCTTCGCCGACTCGGGCCAGAAGACCTTCAACGCACCTTTCGGGCACGCCCTGGTCAAGGCCGCACAGGAAAACGACAAGATCGTGGGCCTGACCGCTGACCTGGGCAAGTACACGGACATGCACATCTTCGCCCAGGCGTTCCCGGAACGGTTCTTCCAGATGGGCATGGCCGAGCAGCTGCTCTTCGGCGCAGCCGCAGGCCTGGCCGAAACCGGGCTGGTGCCCTTCGCGTCCACCTACTCGGTGTTCGCAGCCCGCCGCGCCTACGACTTCCTGTGCCTGGACGCGGCCGAGCCGAACCTGAACGTGAACATCGTGGGCGGCCTGCCGGGCCTGACCACCGGGTACGGGCCCAGCCACCAGGCCACCGAGGACATGGCGATCTTCCGCGGCATGCCCAACCTGACCATCGTGGACCCCTGCGACTCGATCGACATCGAACAGGCCGTCCCCCAGCTGGCAGCATCCGATGGGCCCACGTACCTGCGGCTGCTGCGCGGCAACGTCCCCACCGTCCTGGACGAGTACGGCTACACGTTCGAGCTCGGCAAGGCCAAGGTCCTGCGCGGCGGCAACGACGTCGTGTTCATCTCCTCCGGCCTGATGACCATGCGCGCCCTCCAGGCAGCCAAGGCGCTGGCGGCACACAACGTGGACGTCGCCGTCGTGCACACCCCCACCATCAAACCGTTCGACGCCGAAACCGTCCTCAAGGAAATCAACACCGACCGGCTCGCCGTCACGCTGGAAAACCACTCCGTGGTGGGCGGCCTGTTCGAAACCGTCGCCTCCGCCGTCGTCACCGCCGGCCTCGGCAAACGCGTCGTCCCCGTGGCACTGCCGGACCAGTTCCTCGACGCCGGCGCACTCCCCACCCTGCACGACCGCTACGGACTCGCCGTAGACCGTATCGTCGCGAAGGTCCTCGCCGAACTCGGCTGAGGGCAACGGTCCCATGCAGAAAGCACGGCGCCGGTCCTAAGCCAGTGCCATGCTTTCTGCCG
Source organism: Arthrobacter liuii (assembly GCF_014639275.1). Lineage (GTDB taxonomy): Bacteria > Actinomycetota > Actinomycetes > Actinomycetales > Micrococcaceae > Arthrobacter > Arthrobacter liuii. The sequence goes on from NZ_BMFW01000020.1 coordinate 43,741, forward strand.
TACCATCGAATTTACTCCCGACTGTAAACAGTCGACTTATGACATTGAGGACAGAAGCCATGGCCGGACTGACCGCCCCGCTGCTGGGACTGGAAAAGAAGAGCCTGCGCGAGCAGGCGCTCTCGGCGCTGAGGACCGCCATCACCAGCGGGGAGCTGGAGCCCGGGCGGCACCTGGTGGAGACCGAGCTGTCCGAGATGCTGCAGATCAGCCGGGGCACCCTTCGGGAGGCCCTTCGCCAGCTGGAGCAGGAGGGGCTGCTGTCCGCAGGGCCCCGCGGCCGGCTCTCGGTCCGGCACCTGGACGAGAAGGAAATCCGGGACATTTATGCTGTCCGGGCAGCCCTGGAGTCCCTTGCAGCCCGGACGCTGTGCGAACTTGCCGACCGACAGCACGTCACCAAGTCCCTGCACCAGGCCATTGATGTCATGGCCGCAGGGGCTTCCGGATCCCTCGAAGAGCGGATCGAATCCGACCTTGAGTTCCACCGCACCCTCTGCCGGCTCACCGGCAACGAGACGCTGCTGCACTCCTGGGAGTCCCTGGAAGGCTCCATCCGGATGTCGATCATGTTCGCAGGCCTGGAGAAGGGCGTCAGGAACATGAGCGTGGACCGGCACCGGGACATCGTGGCAGCCATCGATACCGGCGACGCCGCGCTGGCCCGCAAGACCATCCTGGAACACATGGACACCGCCGCCGCCAACCTGGTGGCATAACTCCCCGGAACCTTCCAGGCCGCAGGTGCCGCAGGTGCCGCCGGCCCGCGTGCAGGGAATCCTCGCGGCCTCCCGGCCGTTAACCTACTGAGCGGTAAATAGCCGCGGCGTTAACGAGGGATGGTATGACCGCAAAGTTTGTGTCAGTTGAGGACGATGCCGGCAAGGTTACCCGGTATGCCCGCCACGACAACGGCGGAGGGCTTATCGCGCCGGGAGCCAGCGTGGCGGACAGTGCCCGCATCGGCTCAATGACCTATGTGGAACACGGCGCGGAGGTGGGCCCCGGCTGCAGGATTGGACACGGCACCTGGATTGACCGGGGCGTCATAATCGGCGACCGCACCGTGATCGGCGATGGCGTGCGTATCGGCAGGGGCACGGTCATCGGTAACCGCGTGCACATCGGCAGCCATACACGCATCGGCTCCAGCGTGCTGATCGAGCACGGCGTCCACCTGGATACGGACAGCACGGTGCCCGACGGCAGCCAGGTCCTCTCGGGAGCCCATTCACGGCTCGCGCCGGCAACGCACCGGCAGCACCGCAAAATCAAGGGCAAGATGGCCGCTTAGGCCCGCGCTGGGAAATCGTGCCACTCTATGGCCTGCCCTTCACGGCAGCCCCTCCCCACACCGCGAGCAGCAGTGCCACCAGCAGGAGGCCGGCGTCGCCAAGGTCTATCGAGGCGAGCCACGCGGTAGCGGGATCTTCCAGCCGAAATGCGGCCTGGCAGAAGCCGCCCAGGGTAATCACGGCAATAAAGAGCGCCGAGACAGCGGAGAGGCCTGTGACCAGCGCGTTGAAGCCGAGCTTCCGCTGCTGGTCGTCCAGGGCCGAGCGGTACATCCGCATCATGGCCAGGCCGTTGAGTGAATCGCACAGCGTCATGGCGGCAGCGAAGGCCAGCGGCAGCGCGAGCAAGGCGATGGGTGGCACCCCGGCCATCGAGGCCGCCGTCGTCATGATTAGCAGACCGATGGTGGTGGCAGTATCGAAGCCCAGGCCGAAGAGGAAGCCGATCACGTAGATGTTCCGCGGCCGCCGGACCCTGGAGAGTGGCTTAGCGAGCAGCCGCGCCACCAGTCCCTGCGGCTCCAGGTCCCGCGCATCGACAGGGGCGCCGCGCCGGCAGCGACGGTAAGCCCGGGCCGAGCGGGCGAAGGCGGAGCCGTTGAACAGGCCCATGGCCAGCAGGAACAGGCCGGACACGCCGCTGCCGATCAGCCCCAATATGAGGTTGCCGGAGGTAAGAGGGCAGCGAGGGAGGCCATCAATGCTTCCTCAGGTTTAGCGGCCCCTGCCCATACCAGCGTTCCCGCAGGACGTCCGTCCAGGATCGAAGCAGGCGGTTCAGTTGGTCCGTGCTGTTGGAGAGGCTCCGCAAAACCAGGCCGGTGGTTCCCGCGACAGTCTGCGTCAGCGAGATGCCGGTCACTGCGTCATGGCCGGCGGTCAACCCGTGCAGTTCGTCGGCGAGCGCCTGGTCCACCCGCCCATCCACCACCACGAGCGACCCCAGGTGGCTGAAACCTTCCATGAAACCGAGGCCGGTAACGTCGTGGAGCGGCGGCCGGATCAGCAGGTTGTCCAGCGCGAGCAGGTGCGTCCCACCCGATCCGTCGTCCACCCGGATCTCGTTCCTCAGCCGCACTTCCTCGTACCGGAACGCTGCGCCGTCCGGTGACCAGCCCGGCGTCACCACCTCCGCCATCACCAGGGACGACGACGGCTGCAGGGTCACGGCGGTCCGTTGCCGGTAGCTGGCCTCCCGGTAGGCGATGAGCTGGTCCGGCATGAGCTCCAGCCGCGCCCCCTCCCCCAGCCGCACAGTCATCCGCTGCTCGGCAAAAGACCCGGGAGTCCGGTAGACCTTCGTGGCAGATTGAGTGGTCAGCAGGAGAGAAGCAGAGTCACCAACCTTCACATCAAGGACAAAGAGGTCCGACCCAAGATAAGCCCCGCCAGGATTAACGACGACATAGCAAACCTGCCCAGAGTCATCCAGAAAATGAGGGCGCAAAACCCTCAGGGCACCCTCATGGAACTGGCGCGAGGCAAGGGACCTTCCCCCGCGCGCCTCGACGCCCAACTCCAAACGACCTCTCACTGGGCGAACAGCGGACGCGGATGAAGGGGGCCGCGGCGTGGCGGGCACCGCGAAGCGGGCACGGCCCCCTTCATCCGCGGGCGCCGCCCAAGGTGATTGAACGCTGGAACTGTTGGAGGTCATTGCGCCAAATCAAGCATCAGGACGTCGTGCCTTATCCAACCGATGACCTTGTCCAGGCCCTCGTCGGTTTTGAGGTTGGTGAAGCAGAACGGCTTGTTTCCGCGGAATTCCCTGGAGTCCCGTTCCATAACTTTGAGGTCAGCTCCGACGTGGGGTGCGAGGTCGGTTTTGTTGATGATGAAGAGGTCGGACTTGATCATGCCCTGGCCGGCTTTGCGGGGGATTTTTTCGCCCTGGGCCACGTCGATGATGTAGATCGAGAAGTCGACGAGTTCCGGGCTGAAGGTGGCGGAGAGGTTGTCTCCGCCGGATTCGACGAAGATGACCTGCAGGTCGGGGTGCCGGGTTTTGAGTTCCTCGATGGCGGCGGTATTCATGGAGGTGTCTTCGCGGATGGCGGTGTGCGGGCAGCCGCCGGTTTCGACGCCGATGATCCGGTCCAGGGGCAGGATGCCGTTGGCGGCAAGGATCTTGGCGTCTTCGATGGTGTAGATGTCGTTGGTGATGGCGGCCATGGAGATGTCGCCGCTCATGTGCCGGGTGAGCCGCTCCACGAGCTGGGTTTTGCCGGCGCCGACGGGTCCGCCGATGCCGATCTTGATGGGTTCAGCCATTGTTCCTCCTAAGTCAACAAGCTCGGTTAGCTCATGAACATCCGGGCACGTTGGCGTTCGTGCCGCATTTGTGAGATTTCCAGTCCGGGGCTGACGGCCCCGAAGTCGTCCAACGTCAGGTGCGGGATCCGTTCGACGGCGGCAGCAACGGCGTCGGCCGCTTGCCTGAGCAGCCGTTGGCCGGCGTTCTGGCCGAGCGGAATGGCCCGTACGGCGTTCTGCGTGAGGGAGGTGACGGTGGCGAAAAGGTACGCGGCGAGCGCTTCCGGGAGCGGCACGCCCAGGGAGCGGGCGACGACGGCGAACGCCAGCGGCTGGTGCCCGGCGGCCCGGCCGGCGGTCACCAGGCCCCGGTACAGTTCCAGCGCAGGCGAAGGAAACACCTCGCCACCGATCTCGAGGAGCCGCGACCCCATTTTCAGGCTCGCCTCCCGGACCTGCCGCGGCAACAGGGAGGCGGAGAGAAGAGCATCCAGCTCCCCAAGATCAACCCCCTCATAAAACAACCGAATGGCAAGACCATCCGAGTAAGTAAGCGGCTGCGAGATGAACGCGGACAACCACCCACCAAAACCAGCCTCATCAGCAACAACACCGGCGTCAACGTACGCCTCAAACCCAAAGGAGTGGGCAAAAGCCCCAGTAGGAAGCGCAGAGTCGACCAATTGCTGAAGAGCAAGCTGGTAGCTGCCGCCGCACCCAAGGTGCCGCTGGTACTAGTGCGAGTGTTCAGCATGGCGGAAAGGTACAGGGAGGACCCGTTCCTGGCGGGTATAGGGCACGGCATTGTGGCGGAGGTAGTCCTCGACGGTGTGGTCGTAGGCGCACACCATGACGTCGGCCCCATACTCGCTCTCCGTATCGAAGAACTGTGCCTGGAGGTGCCGGTTGCCGAGGGAGTGCGCGGTGGTGCCCATTTCGGTGATGGTCTTTGGTGCGATGACCAGGACGTCGGTGGGCAGCACGGACACGACGATCATGTTGGTTTCGGCGATGTGGAGGATGTCGCCATCGCGGAGGTCGCCGGAGCCGGAGGGGAGGCGGATGCCGATCTCGTTGCCGTGGTCGGTGGTGGCACGCTGGATGCGCTTGACCAGCTGGGCGCTGGGGAGGACCACTTTCTCGCGGTGGAGCCCGGCGTAGGTTTCGGTGTCCGGCAGGTCGTGGAGGTTGCCGAGGACTTTTGCGATGATCACGGAGGGGCTCCTAGAAGAGGAAGTAGCGCTGCGCCATGGGCAGCACATCGGCGGGCTCGCAGGTGACGTCCTCGCCGTCGACCGTCACCTGGTAGGTTTCCGGGTCCACCTGGATATCCGGCGTGGCGTCGTTGTATTTCAGGTGGGCCTTGGTGAGGCTGCGGATGCCAGAGACGGGCCGGATGACCTTTTCCAGCCCGAGCTCGGCGGGCACACCGGCGTCGATCGCTGCCTGGGACAGGAACGTGATGGAGGACTGCTGCACTGCTTTGCCGAACGCGGCGAACATGGGCCGCATGGTGCGCGGCTGCGGTGTGGGGATGGAAGCGTTGGCGTCCCCCATCAGCGCATACGCAATCTGCCCGCCCTTGAGCACCAGTTCCGGTTTGACGCCGAAGAACGCGGGGTCCCAGAGGACCAAGTCGGCGAACTTGCCCACTTCCACGGAGCCCACCGAGTCGGCGATGCCCTGCGCAAGGGCCGGGTTGACCGTGTACTTGGCCACGTACCGCTTGAGCCGGAAGTTGTCGCTGCCCGCACTGCCGTGAGTTCCGCCGTCGGCATCTTCCAAAACCCCGCGCTGCTTCTTCATCTTGTCCGCCACCTGCCACGTGCGGGTGATGACCTCGCCCACCCGGCCCATGGCCTGGGAGTCGGAGGAGGTAATGGAAAAGATGCCCATATCCTGCAGGACGTCCTCGGCGGCGATGGTTTCGGCGCGGATGCGGGAGTCCGCGAAGGCCACGTCCTCGGGGATGTCGGGGTTGAGGTGGTGGCAGACCATCAGCATGTCCAGGTGCTCTTCGATGGTGTTGCGCGTGTACGGCAGCGTGGGGTTGGTGGAGGCCGGCAGGACGTTGGGCATGCCCGCGATCTTCATGATGTCCGGTGCGTGTCCGCCGCCGGCGCCTTCGGTGTGGAAGGTGTGGATCACGCGGCCGTTGATGGCGCGGATGGTGTCCTCCACGAACCCGCACTCGTTCAGGGTGTCGGTGTGGATGGCCACCTGCACGTCGTATTCGTCCGCGACAGTCAGGGAGGTGTCGATGGAGGAGGAGGTGGCGCCCCAGTCCTCGTGGACTTTCAGGCCGATGGCACCGGCGCGGATCTGTTCGGCGAGGGGTTCGACGGCGGACGCGTGGCCCTTGCCGAAGAAGCCAAGGTTGATGGGCAGTCCCTCAGCCGCCTGAAGCATCCGCTGGATGTGCCACTTGCCGGGCGTCACGGTGGTGGCTTTGGTGCCCTCCGCCGGGCCGGTCCCGCCGCCGATCATGGTGGTGACGCCGCTGGTCAGGGCCGTGGGGATCTGGTCCGGGGAGATGAAGTGGATGTGGGTGTCGATCCCGCCGGCGGTGAGGATCTTCCGTTCCCCGGCAATGATCTCAGTGCTGGCGCCGATCACGATGTCCACGCCGTCGGTGATCTGGGGGTTGCCGGCCTTGCCGATCTTGAAGATGTGCCCGTCCCTCAGCGCCACGTCGGCCTTGTAGATGCCGGTGTAGTCCAGGATGACGGCGTTGGTGATGACGGTGTCCGGCACACCTTCATCCCGGGTGGCCTGGCCGTTCTGGCCCATCCCGTCGCGGATTACCTTGCCGCCGCCGAACACCACCTCCTCGCCGTACACGGTGAGGTCTTCCTCGATCTCGAGGAACAGTTCGGTGTCCGCCAGGCGGATTTTGTCCCCGGTGGTGGGGCCGTAGAGGTCTGCGTACTTCCGGCGGGGGATCTCGAAGCTCACTGGGTGTCGCCTTCCGTTACCGGCCCGCCCGGGCGGGTGCCGCCGTCGAGCCTTCCGTTGACCGCGTTGCTGAGCCCGTACACCTCACGGGACCCTGCCAGTTCCACCAGCCGCACGCTGCGTGAATCTCCGGGTTCGAACCGGGCAGCCGTTCCTGCCGGGATGTCCAGGCGCCGGCCGTACGCTGCTTGCCGGTCAAAAGCCAGGGCTGCGTTGGCCTCGGCGAAGTGGAAGTGTGAACCCACCTGGACAGGCCGGTCGCCGGTGTTGGTCACGTTAACGTCGATTGCCTCCCTGCCAGCATTCGCTGTAATGGGCTCCGGCCGGAGGACGTACTCGCCTGGAATCATTGCCGCGCTCCTTAGCGGATGGGGTTGTGGACGGTGACCAGCTTGGTGCCGTCAGGGAAAGTGGCCTCGATCTGCACCTCATGGATCATTTCCGGTACACCTTCCATGACGTCTTCGCGGGCGAGCAGCGTGGTGCCGTAGCTCATGAGGTCGGCGACGCTCCGGCCGTCCCGCGCGCCCTCGATCAGTTCGTAGCTGATGATGGCCACGGCCTCGGGGTAGTTGAGCTTGAGGCCGCGCGACTGCCTTCGGCGGGCGAGATCGGCGGCCACCACGATCAGGAGCTTTTCCTGCTCACGCGGCATCAGATGCATGGGGTTCCCTTCGACGGCCTGGGGTGTGCTGCCAGCGTAAGCCCGGCACGTTTCCGCCAGGTTTCAGGAGGATCAGCCGGACGGAACGCTAGGGCGCGGATTCCCTGACCTTCAGCTCAAACCCGGCTTCAACGTGCACGCCTTGCCCGGAGGTCTCGCGGCCGGCGATCCGGTCCAGCAGCAGGCCGATCGACCGCTCTGCAATCTCGTCCATGCCCGGTGAGACGGCGGTCAGGGACGGGGCCGCGAACCGGGCCTCGTCGATGTCGTCAAAACCGGCCACGGCCACGTCCTGCGGCACCTTGACGCCGCGGATCAGCAGCTCATGCATGGCCCCGAGCGCAAGGACGTCATTCAGCCCGAAGACGGCATCGAACTCCACGCCGGTCTCCAGGAGGCCGGCCACGGCGGCGGCGCCGGTGTCGCGGCGCCACTCCGCGGGAGCCACCAGCGCGGCGTCGAACGGGACTCCCGCGTCCTCCAACGCCTTCCGGTAGCCGTTCAGGCGCAGGCCAGCGCTCCCGGCGGACTCATCGGGGCCGGCACCGATGACGGCAATCCGACGACGGCCGGCGGCCAGCAGGTGCCTGGTGAGCGCAGCCGCGGCTTCCTCATTCTTCATGGTGACCAGGTCAAAGCGGGGATCCATGATGTGTTCGCCGAGCATCACCAGCGGTTTTTTGCCGGCGCGCGCGGCGATGGCGTCCGCGTCCACCACCAGCGGCGTGAACAGCAGGCCGTCGGTGAGCTGGCGGAAGGTTCCCTGCAGGGCGCCGAGCTCAACGGAGGGCTCGGCGTCGGACTGCTCCACCATCACCCGGTAGCCATGGCGGGAGGCGGCCTTCATCAGCTTGGACGCCAGCTCGGCATAGTAGGGGGCGGAGAGGTCGGACAGGACCAGGCCCAGCATTGACGTCTTGCCGGACCGGAGGCTGCGGGCGGTGAGGTTGGCCTCGTAGCCCAGTTCTGCGATGGCGTCCTGCACGCGCTGTTTAGTGGCGGGGCGGATGAATTCGTAGTCGTTCAGGACATTGGAAACCGTCTTGAGGGAAACGCCCGCCGCCCTCGCGACGTCGTTCATCGTGACTGCCATTAACGTTCTTTTCCTGCCTTTGCGGCCGCCTTGGCCGCCTGCTTGCTGGCGCGGACCTTGACCAGGGAGTCGGGATCCACGATGTCCGCCACTGAGCGGTAGCAGCCGTCTTCGCCGTAGTGGCCGGCGGCTTCACGCCATCCCGGCGCTGCGAGCCCGCGCTGCTTGCCGAGCAGGGCCAGGAAGATCTTCGCCTTCTGCTCGCCGAACCCCGGGAGCGCCTTGAGCCTGCGCAGCACCTCGGCACCGTCCGGCGAACCCTTGGTCCAGATGGCGGCCGCGTCCCCCTCCCACTCATTTTGGACGGCCTCGGCGAGCGCCTGCACGCGGGCGGCCATGGACCCCGGGAAGCGGTGCACGGCGGGCCGCTCCTTGAACACCTCCACGAATGCAGCGGGATCCTGGGCGGCGATGGTTTCAGGCTTCAGCGATCCGATCCTGGCGCGTATCTTTTCGGGCCCGGCGAAGGCCGATTCCATCGTCACCTGCTGGTCCAGCAGCATGCCGGTCAGCAGGGCGAAGTCGTCCTCGGTCAACAACTTGTCCGCGGCGGGATCGCCAGTGATGTGCAGTTCCATGCCGTCCATCCTCCCACCTGCGGCCCGCCGTCGTCATAAGGACCTTCGCGCCAGGTCAGGCGCCGACTGCCAGCCGGATCATGGACCAGGACACGGCCGGAAGCTCGGCGGTGAGCCGTCCGCCGTCGACCTTTACCGTGCCGTTCTCCGACGGCAGGACGGACGTGGAATCATCCGCGCTGGCCTGCCAGTACGGATCCTTGTTGGCGTAGGTCACCGCCTCCACCACCTTGGTGTTCCCCAGCCCTGCCACGGCGGCGTCCAGCGTGAGCGCCTGGCCGGCCGAGCGGTTCACGACGAACACCACGGCCTCACCCTTGTCCGCGTCATACGTGGCGACGGCGGACAGTGCGGCAAAGTCCGCCGTCTTGCCGCCGCTGACCAGCGGGGATTCGACGGCGAGCTGCAGCACAGTGCCGGACGCGTGCCGGGAGGTCAGGGCGAACGGGTGGAAGGTGGTCTGCTTCCACGCCCGGCCGCCGGGCTCGGTCATGATGGGCGCGATGACGTTCACCAGCTGCGCCAGGCTGGCCGAGTGGACGCGGTCCGTGTTCCGGAGCAGTGTGACCAGGAGGTCCCCCACCACCACGGCGTCCGCCACCGTGTAGGTGTCCTCCAGCAGGACGGGGGCCACCGGCCAGTCCCTGCCGGTGGGCACCTTGGACTCATCACGGCTCATGTGCCAGACGTTCCATTCGTCGAAGGAGATGTTCACCTGTTTGGTGGACTTCTTCACCGACTTCACGTGGTCAATGTGGCTCACGATGTCATGGATGAAGGCCTCCATCTTGTGCCCGGCGGCCAGGTGTTCCTGCAGGTCGCCGAAGTCCTCGAAGTATTGGTGCGCGGAGATCAGGTCCACGAGCTCGTAGGTTTCGGACAGGACCACGCGCTCCCACTCGCCGAAAGTGGGCATGGTGGGTCCGGAGCTGCCGCAGGCCACGAGTTCGAGGCCGGGCTCGATCATCCGCATGGCGCGGGCGGTGTCCGCCGCGAGCCGGCCGTACTCCAGCGCGTTCTTGTGGCCGATCTGCCATGGCCCGTCCATCTCGTTGCCCAGGCACCACATTTTGATGCCGTAGCCGTTCGCGGCCCCGTTGGCGCGGCGCTGCTCCGAGAGGGCGGTCCCACCGTCGATGTTGCAGTATTCCACCAGGTCCAGTGCCTCCTGGACGCCGCGGGTGCCCAGGTTCACGGCCATCATGGGTTCCACGCCGGCCTTGGCCGACCACTTGGCAAACTCGTCCACGCCCACGGTGTTGGGGTCAGTCGAATGCCAGGCCAGGTCCAGGCGGACGGGGCGCCGGTCCACCGGGCCCACGCCGTCCTCCCAGCGGTAGCCGGAGACAAAGTTGCCGCCCGGGTAGCGGACGGTGGAAACGCCCAGTTCGCGGGTCAGTTCAAGGACATCGGTGCGGAAGCCGTCCTCATCGGCGTCATGGTGCTCCGGTTCAAAGATTCCGGTGTACACGCACCGTCCAAGGTGCTCCACGAAAGCGCCAAAGGTACGACGGCGGACTGGCCCCACGGTGAATGAGGGATCGACGGTGATTCTTGCTGCTGCGGGTTCCGGCTGGGTCACGAAGGCATCCTCGGCTTGATTTTTACAACGTTATAGAAAACATTGTTGGGCGCGTTGCCCCGGGAGTCAAGTGTTCGCCGTGCCCTCCCGTCCAGGAGTTACGTGCGGGCCGCGGTCCTCCGGGACGGCCCACCTGCGGAAACGCCCCCAGCAGGGCCGGGCCCGCTGCCTCCAAGTAATACCTAATCGAAAAGACAGGTACCTGCTACGCATTCGCCGGGGCTGGACGGCAATTAGGTTTTTCACTGAGGCAAGACCTGTTCTGGCTCTAGGTACTTGGCTCACTAGGGGGGTGTGAGACCGGCAATGCGTTCACCACATACAGGCCCAGACTTCCCGGTCCGCAGGACCCGGGTAATAGGCGGGGCCGGCGACGAGGAGTCCTTCGAGACCAAGGGCTCTCCCCCAGCCGTCGCCGGCCCTCTTGCCCCTTCAGGCCCCCCAACGGTCCGCGCACCGCTGCCTGCCGCGGCCCGGCGCGAGAACGGCGGCCCCGGCAACCCGGCCCTTTTGCTGGACCTGGTCAACGGCGCCCAATCCCTGGCGGACTCCTTGGATCTGCTGGTGGCGGCCTCGGCCGGACACGTGGTCAGGACCGCGGGCTTCGATGTCGGATGCGGCCTGGTGCTGCACCAGCCCAAGCGGAGTCCGGCCATCACCGGCACCACTGACGAAGTGGTCCGCCTGCTGGACTGGGAACGGGAAGCGGCCGAGGGTCCGGTGACCGACGTGATGTCCGGCGGCCATCCCGTGGCGGTGCTCCAGAGGAATGGGGACTTCCGCTGGCGGAACTACTCGAGCCAGCTGCAATCGGCAGGCTTCGGCAGTGCCCTGGCGGTACGGCTCCGCCTGGACACGAATGTGCCGGCCGACGACGGGATCCCCGGCGGCAGCGACCTCGGCCAGTCCAGCGCCGCCCTTGCCTTCTTCGCGCAGGATTCAAAAGCGTTCCCCCTCCAGGCCATCGCGGAGGCGCGCACCTTCGCAGCGCTGGCAACCAGAAGCCTCCAAATGGCCATCCACCTGCACACGGCCCGTTCGCTGGCCACCGACCTCCGCTCGGCACTTGACAGCCGCACGTCCATCAACGTGGCCTGCGGCGTGATCATGGCGCAGAACAGGTGCTCCTACCAGGAGGCGTTCTCCATCCTGGCCAGGGCTTCGAGCCACCGGAACATCAAGGTGCGCAAGGTGGCCGAAGATATCCTGGAACGCCTGCCGGAAGGCACGCCGGACTCACACTTCGGCCGCTAGCCGGGCGCCGGTGCGGCGGTGCTCGCGCGGAGGACCAGTTCCGGCGCGACCACGGTGGAGCTCACCGGGGCCCCGGACTCGATTTCCTGAAGCATGATGTCCATGCAGCGGCGCCCCAGCTCCTCGAAGTCCTGGCGGACCGTGGTCAGCGGCGGCGTGAAGTACCCCGCTTCCGGCTGGTCGTCGAAGCCCACCACGGAGACGTCGTCGGGCACCTTGACGCCCGCCTCGGTGAACGCGCGCAGCAGGCCCAGGGCCATCTGGTCGTTCCCCACGAAGATGGCCGTCGCTGTGCGCCCGGACGCCAGCCTGCGGCCGATTGCGTAACCGCTGCCCGCGCTCCAGTCCCCCTCCACCAGAAGGGATTCGTCCAGCCCCGCTTCCCGGAGCGCGGCACGCCAACCCTCCGCGCGCTCGGCACCGTCCGTCCAGTCGGGCGGCCCTGCGATGTGGCCGATACGCTGGTGGCCTTCCTTGATGAGATGTTCGACGGCGAGCCTGGCGCCGCCGCGCTGGTCCACCATTGTGCCGCTGACGGAAGCGCTGCCGGCCGAGCCCACCGCCACCACGGGCACGGGCAGATTCATTTGCTCCAGCACGGCCAGGGTGTCCGAGTGCGGCACCAGCACGGCGATCCCGTCCACGGCCTGGTCCATGAAATGGCCCACCGCATCGGAGATGGCGTCCGGGCTGATCTCCCGCAGTGCGGCGATACTGACAAAGTAGCCGGCATTGCGGGCTGCATGTTCAACGCCCAGCAGGGTGTTGGCCGGGCCGTACTGGGAGAGCTCGCTCGCCAGCACGCCGATGGTCTGCGAGCGCCGCGTGACCAGGCTCCGGGCAGCGGTGTTGCGCCGGTACCCCAGCTCCGCAATCGCCGCCTCCACCTTTTCCCGCGTCGCCTTGCTGACGTTGGGGTGGTTGTTCACCACGCGGGAGACGGTCTGGTGGGAAACGCCGGCCACCTTGGCCACGTCTTCCAGGCGCGGCATCCGGCCCTTGCTGGTTTTTGCCATGTGCCTATTGTGCCTGTTGCAGTCCCCGCGCTTGCCGTAGTGGTGGGGTGCAGATTGCGGGTCCCGCCGCACTGAATCCTTGCGTGCCACGGGTCCATTGGAAAGGATGATCGTGATCCCGCGTTTGCAGCAAAGGAGCCGGCCAAATGACCAAGTATCTGATCTCGTTTCCCAGTGGCGCCATGGACATCCCCGATGGCGGCCTGCAGGAGGTTGCGGACGCGGCGCACGCAGTTGTCCAGGAAGCGAAGGACGCCGGTGTCTGGATCTTCGGCGGTGGCATCGATGAGAGCGTCCGGCCGGTCACGGTGGACGCCGCCGGAACCGTGAGCGAGGGCACCTACCCGCAGACGACGCAGATTGAAGGCGGCTACACGGTGCTGGAGCTGCCCACCTACGATGCTGCGCTGCACTGGGCCGCCAAAATCGCTGCGGCCTGCCGCTGCGCGCAGGAGGTGCGGGCTTTCCAGTACGACCCCGCCAGCTGAACCGTGAATCCGGCACGAGCAGTGGATCCATCGGTTCCGGTGCACCTGGAGTATCCCTTCACGGGATCCTGGCTCGTGCAGAACTCGCCGGCGGACCGCGTGCCCAGCCACGGGACACGGCTCTTCGCCACAAGCCACGCCATCGACTTCACCCCCGTGGACCGGAACGGGCGCTCTGCACCGATTACCCTGGCGTCGCTGTTCCGGCCTGAGGAGCCCGGAAAGTTCGTGGGGTTCGGCAGGGCCGTGGCAGCACCGGTTGCCGGGGTTGTGCAAGCCGCCCATGACGGGGAGGCGGACCACGCCGCGTTCCGCGGCCTGCCATCCATCGGTTATGCCGCCTCCCAGGCCAGCCGGGCGCGGGAGGGGTGGCCCGGCCTTGCAGGGAACCACGTGATCATCGACGGCGCCGGGGTGTTCATAGCCCTGTGCCACCTCCAGCGTGGGAGCGTCTGCGTTCAACCAGGGCAGCCGGTGGCGCGCGGAGAGGTGGTGGGCCGGTGCGGCAATTCCGGCAACAGCACGGAGCCGCATCTGCACGTGCAGGCGATGGATTCAGCAGACCCGGGTCGGGCTTCCGGGCTTCCCATCCTGTTTCCCGGCGGACTCCCGCGAAACAGGACGGTGATTGTGGTCTAAAAGCCGGATTGTGCCCGGAAAGGTGTCCGCCTGCCTTCGCGGCGGACACCCGCGGTTTCGATGGGTGGGCCCTGTGGGGCTCGAACCCACGACCCACGGATTAAAAGTCCGATGCTCTACCAACTGAGCTAAAGGCCCCTGCCGGCCGGTCAAACACGGTGTGCCTGCCCGTCCGGCCCAATCCATTTCTGGACGTTAATACTCTAACCCATGGCTCCGGCGTCTTCGCACACACCCCGGGCGCCGTCGTCGGACGCTTTCACCCCGCGGTGCAGCCTCTATCTGAACGCACCGTGCAAGGGCCGCAGATGCTCGATTTCCGCTGCGGCACAGGAGTAGCGTGGGGGCATGAGCGAGCAAGCAGGAACCAGTCCGTACGGCGGCAGCAACCGGCACCACAAGCCGAAGCCATTCGCCCCGATGGACTTTGAGCCGTTTGCCGGCGGCGCCGATCCCGCCCGCGTGTCGGAGGCCGCCCACCTTGCCGCGCAGGCGCTGGTCCGCCACGGTCGGGACAGCGATGATCCCGTGATCACCCAACGTTTGGTGAAGCTCGCCGATGAACAGGGCCTGGATGCCATTGCCGAGATGTGGGCGGAAAGCCCCGCACGGTCCCTTCCCGGCGCATTGTGGCGGCTTTATGCGCTGCGCGCCGCCACCGTCCAGGACCCCGAACGCATCTCGGTTTACTTCCGCGCCGGCAAGGACACCGCCCAGGTGTCCAACGTGGTGGCCGGCGCGGCCGAACCGCCTGGCGCAGACGAAATGCGCACCATGGCGGATGCCATTCTTTCCGGCGCATTCGACGGCGATTTCGACGTCGCGCTGGAACGTTCCGCCGCGTTCTGCCGGGTGGTGGCGCTCGGCCAGGCCACCCTCGCCGACGGCGCCGAGCACGCCAACGAGGCGCACGCCAGCAAGCTGACCCGCAACTCCCACCAGCTGGTGAAGACCGCCGAGGACCTTGAGCACGCCGCCAATGCGTGGCGCCTGGGCGAACTGGACTGACTCCTCTTCTGCGTCGCCGGACCGGTTTCCCGGGACGAACCGGGCCCCAGCTGTCAAGATTGACTTGGGCCGGGTGAAGTAGAAGACTGAAACCGGTGCCGAGCCGCGAAACCCCCGGGCTTCAACAATTAGCCGCCTAGAGCGGCCTACCGCCGAGAGGCGTATCCGGTTCGGCACCATTTTTCTGCCCTCATCCAAGCGGCAATTCAGAGGGTGCTGTTACGGGCCGGTAGAGTAGGCGACAGTTGCGCGCCAGAGTCAAGTCACACGGCAGCAACCCCGCCTTGATAAGTCCCCGGAGACCGGTAAACACGTGAAGCTGCGCCTTTTTCCCCAGGAGCCCGCAGGGCTGAACCTGCTCTCGCAGATGGCACAACAGATCGTGCTGGCCAGTGCCACCCTGGCCGAGATCCTTGGCGTACCTGCGGACGAGCACGGCAAGCTGGTAGAGGACATGCACAACATCGAGGCCAAGTCCGCCGAACTGCACTTCGCGCTGCTGACCCATATGCGCAGCAGCTTTGTGAACCCCCTCCCACGCGAGGACATGTACGCCCTGTCCCGGTACCTTAACGAGGCCATGGAGAAGATGGATGCCGCAGCGGAGCTGGTGGCCCTTTACAGGCTGGACCGCCTGCCCAAACGCGCCGCAGACCAGCTGGAGATCATCAGCCTGCAGGCCGAGCTGACGGTTGACGCGATGCGCAGGCTCAACGACCTGGATGACCTGGAAGACTACTGGATCGAGATCCTGCGGCTGGCCAAACGGGCCGAACGCACCCACCGCGTCTGGGTGGCAGACATGATCGCGGACATGAAGTGGGCGCAGTACTCCCGCAACCGGGACATCGCCAACCAGCTGGTCGAGGTCACCAAGGACATGCGGCGGGTGGCCACCCAGGTAGGCAGCATCATCGTCAAGGAATCCTGACGTGGCCGCAGTCATCTTCGCCGCGGTAGTCCTGCTGGCCGCGGCGTTTGCCTTCCTGAACGGCTTCCGGGATGCGTCCACCTCAGTGGCCCTGGCAGTGCGCAACCGCGCCCTCACCCCAAGCGTCGGCGTGCTCCTCGCCGCGTTCTTCAACTTTGTCGGCGCCCTCCTGAGCGCCCTGCTCGCCGTTGCCGTCAGCCGGACCTGGATCAACCTTCCGGCCGGCACTGACGGCCTCACCATCCTCGTGGCCGGCCTGGCAAGCGCCTGCGCGTGGGGCCTTCTGATGTGGCGTCGGGGCATCCCCGCGTCCTCCACCCACGCCCTGGTGGGCGGGCTCGCCGGGGCTGGACTTGCCAGCCTTGCCATCGGCGGCCCCGGGGTAGAGGGAGTGGACCAGTCAATGGTGTTCCAGGTGGTCCTGCCGCTGGTGCTGTCTCCACTTGTGGCCTACAGCGGCTCCTTCCTCCTGGTGTACCCGGCCACGTGGGTGGCCCGTTACACCCAGCCCAAGGTGGTGAACCAGCGCTTCCGCCGCGGCCAGGCCGTTGCCGCCGGCGCAGTGGCGTTCGGCCACGGCCTGCAGGACGGGCAACGCGTCAGCGCAGTGCTGCTGCTGGCCCTCCTGGCCGGAGGCTATTCCGACGGCGGCATCCCCACTTGGGTGGCAGCGCTCTCCGCAGTGATGATGACTGCCGGGACGCTCTTCGGAGGATGGCGGATCTCGCACACCATCGGATACAAAATCACCAGGATCGACCCCCTGCGCGGCTCCGTTGCCCAGACCTTCAGCGCGGTGATGCTCTTTGTGGGCGCGATCGGGCTCCACTGGCCGCTCTCCACCACCCACACGGTCACTGCCGGCGCTCTGGGGGCCGGGGAGAACCAGCATTTTTCGGTGACCAACCGGAAGCTGGTCATCCGGATCCTATGGCTCTGGGCCCTGACTCCGCTGGCGACCTGCGCCCTGGCCTTCGTTCTCGCCCTGGCACTCTCCCCCGTATCCGCCTAGTCAGGGCAACGGATGGCGGCACTCCCCTGTACAGGGAATCCGCCGTGACGTACATTCGGAAGTGCGCCCCCGGTCAATGGTGCCGGGGACCGGCGTCCGCGCCGTGTGCAGGGCCGCGGATGAGCGCCGCTGCAGCCACTCGGCGGCTTGGATGCACAAGGCGGAAAAGAGCAGGCGTCATGTCTCCCTCGTATTCCCGGCGCCCCCTGCCACAGCCCCGGCAGCCCCAGTGTGAGGCCTGCGGAACCGAACACCAGCTGACCATCCACGCCATCACGGCCATAGGCGCCGCCGGCGGAGACCTGGTCACGGTCTCCTACACCTGCAACGACTGCGACCTGTTCCAGGAACATACCGCCTACGCCACCGACGTCGCGGCCGCGCTGAACCAGGTCCGCTGGATGGCCAAGGTGATCCTCTTTGGGGACGACTACATCCACTGCGGCTTCCCCATGGAGGAAGCGGAGTTCGAGGTTGAGCGGCTCTGCTACCGCAGCAGCAACACCGGCAGCGGCCTCAACGCGGTATCCCTGCCCACCCGGGTCCTGCGCTGCCATTGCGGGTTCCAGCTGGAGGTTCCGGAATGACGCTGTCCACGTGTCCACCCGGCGCTGCGGAAAAGCGGGACCCTGACTAGGGCTGGAGGGCCACGGGGCTGGTGGCTGCCGCCATCAGGACGGCTGCGAGCTCGTCCGGCGCCAGGTTCGCCGCCGTGCAAAGTTCACCGTGGGCCACACCTGCGGCCGAGGCCTTCCGCACCACCTGCCGCAGGGACTCCTGGGCGTTGTCCAGTTCCCACTGCATGCTTTCGAGGTGCGAGCTGGTGCGCCACACCTCCGACAGGACATCCTCTTCCTCAACCGCCGCCACGGCGAAGGCCAGGTGCGGTTCAAGCTCCGAGGCCAGGGGACCCGCCGCAAGGGGTCCTGCCAAATCTGCGGCTGCGGCCAGTTCGAGCTCAGGCACATCCTCCACCGCCGTGCAGGCCTCGGGTACGGAAACAGTAAGCTGGGGGCCCAAGGGGCTGCTGGCCGTCTGCGTCATGGCAAAGCTCCTAAGCTGGCTTACTACTAGCCACAAAAGTATCTAGTTGCGTACTAACTGACCACATGCGTGGGCGCTCAGTAGGCTTACCCGAAACGGCCGGAAACGTAGTCTTCGGTGGCCTTCTGCACCGGGTTGCTGAAGATGGTGTGGGTGTCGCCGTACTCGATCAGCTTGCCCGGCTTACCGGTGCCCGCGATGTTGAAGAACGCGGTCTTGTCAGAGACCCGAGCGGCCTGCTGCATGTTGTGGGTCACGATCACCACTGTGTACTGGTCCTTGAGCTCATTGATGAGGTCCTCGATGGCCAGGGTGGAGATGGGGTCCAGGGCGGAGCAGGGCTCGTCCATGAGGATCACCTGCGGCTCCACGGCAATGGCGCGTGCAATGCAGAGGCGCTGCTGCTGGCCGCCCGAGAGGCCTGAACCTGGTTTGTCCAGCCGGTCCTTCACCTCGTTCCACAGGTTGGCGCCCTTGAGCGAGCGCTCCACCAGGACATCAGCCTCGCCCTTGGAGATCTTCTTGTTGTTCAGCTTGACGCCGGCCAGCACGTTGTCCCGAATGGACATGGTGGGGAACGGGTTGGGGCGCTGGAAAACCATGCCGATCTGCGAGCGCACAGTAACGGGATCCACGCCGGGGCCATAGAGGTTGTCGCCGTCGAGCAGCACCTCGCCCTCCACGCGGGCGCCGGGGATCACCTCGTGCATGCGGTTCAGCGTGCGCAGGAAGGTGGACTTTCCGCAGCCGGACGGGCCGATAAACGCGGTGACGGACTTGGCCTCGATGTTGATGCTGACGTCCTCCACGGCGAGGAAATCGCCGTAATACACGTTCAGGTCCTTGACGTCGATGCGCTTAGACATGATGTTCCTTCACTTGCTGGGTATGGATTGAAGTCTAGGGTCCGCCGGGCTGGGGCGGAAGGTGAAGCCGGCCAGCGGCCGGCCCGGCTACCGGCCTGATTTGGGAGCGAAGATCCGGGCGATCAGGCGTGCCACCAGGTTCAGGACCATCACCAGGATGATCAGCACCAGCGCCGCGCCCCAGGCCCGCTGCGAGGACGGGTCCGGGTTGGAGGGCGACGTGGGATTGAGGATCTGGGTGTAGATGAATGTGGGCAACGAGGCCATCCAGCCGCCGAACACGTTGGTGTTGATGCTGGTGGCAAAGCCGGCGGTGACAAGGATGGGCGCCGTCTCGCCGATGACCCGGGCGATCGCCAGGGTGACGCCGGACGCGATGCCGGAGATCGCCGTCGGAATGACCACCTTGAGGATGGTCCGCCACTTGCGCACGCCCAGGGCGTACGCGGCCTCACGGAGCTCATTGGGGACGATTTTGAGCATTTCCTCGCTCGAACGGACCACCACTGGGATCATCAGTACCGAAAGCGCGACGGCGGCCACGGCACCGGTCTTGGTGCCCGGGCCCACCACCACGAAGAAGAACGCGGCGGCAAACAGGCCGGCCACGATGGAAGGGATGCCGGTCATGACGTCCACAAAGAACGTGATGGCCCTGGCAAGCCGGCCGTCCTGGCCGTACTCCACCAGGTAGATTGCCGTGAGCAGCCCCACGGGAACAGAGATGACGGTGGCCAGCAGGGTAATCTGCACCGTGCCCAGGAGGGCGTGGTAGATACCACCGAGCACGGGGGCACCGCTTTCCACGGCCTTGTTATCGAAGGCTCCGGTGACCCCGTTCATGGAGTTAGTGAGGAACCCTGGATTCAACAGGCCCGGAATACCGTTGACCAACACGGTCCAGATGACCGAGATCAGTGGCAAAAGCGCTACCAGGAACGACCCCACCACCAGGCAGGTGGCCAGCCTGTCCTTGGCTTTGCGGGAGCCTTCCACCACTGCGCTCCAGGACACCAGTCCCACGGCGAAGAGGATCGCGGAAACCACTCCCCACCCGAACGCATTGAAGCCGATCAGGGCCAGGATGGCGGCGCCGACGATCAAGGCAGCGCCAAGAACGGCGTAGGGTGCGTACTTGGGCAGCTGGCCTTTGGTGAGGGCCGACCGTTTGCTGCGGACGGGGGTAACTGTGGAGGTCATTTAGTTGGCTCCCGAGAATTCTTTGTGCCGGGTTATGACCCAGCGGGCAATCATGTTCACGGCCAGGGTGATGACGAACAGCACCAGGCCGGCGGCGATCAGGGTGCTGACCTTGATTCCGCTGGCTTCGGGGAAGTTAAGGGCAATCTCGGCTGCAATGGTCTGGTTTCCGGACTGGATCAGGCTGGCAGTCAGGGCGCCGGACGACAGTACCAGGGCAACGGCCATGGTCTCGCCCAGTGCGCGGCCAAGGCCCAGCATGACGGCGCTGATGATGCCCGGACGGGCGAAGGGCAGCACTGCCATCTTGATCATTTCCCAGCGGGTGGCGCCGAGCGCCAGCGCCGCCTCTTCATGCAGCTTCGGGGCCTGCAGGAAAATCTCGCGGGACAGTGAAGTGATGATCGGCAGGACCATTACCGCCAGGACGATGCCCGCGGTGAGGATGGTCTTTCCGGTGGCGGAGGCGGGGCCTTCGAAGATGGGGAGCCAGCCCATGTTTCCCGCGAGCCAGCCGTATGCGGGCGAGATCTCCCTCGCCAGGAAAGCGGCGCCCCAGGCTCCGTAGACCACCGAAGGGATGGCGGCGAGCAGGTCAACCACGTACCCGAGTCCGGAGGCCAGGCCGCGGGGCGCGAAGTGCGAGATGAACAGCGCCACGCCGATGGCGATGGGGGTGGCAATCACCAGTGCGATGACCGCGGCAATCAGCGTGCCGACCACGATGGGCCAGATGTAGGCGAAAAAGCCCTGGCCGCCCTGGATCTTGTCCGCCGGCGCGGTGAGCGCGGGGATCGCCTGGACTACCAGGAAGAGTGCGACGCCGAAGAGGACGGCGAGGATCAGGCAGCCGGCTGCCAGCGTAGCGCCGGAAAAGACTTTGTCCCCGGTGCGGCCGGCGCCCTGGGTACTGGTCAGGGAGGTGGCGGTCATTCGACGGCCCTTCGATTCGTTGCTGGATTACGGAGCGGGGTGCAAAGCCAAGTTCCCCGCACTGCCTTACGGCAGTGCGGGGAACCCGGTTTACAGCGTTGGCTAGGACTTGACCTTGATCGAGTCGATGGCCTTGGCAGCCTTGGCTGCGAGGTCCGATGACAGCGGGGCGGACTTGGCCGAATCCGCTGCAGCCTTCTGGCCCTCCGTGGAGACTACGTAGTGCTCGAAGGCCTTGACCAGGTCAACGGTCTCCTGCTTGTCGTAGGTGGTGCACAGGATGTGGAAGGAGACCAGGACGATCGGGTAGGCACCTGCGATGGTGGTCTTGCGGTCCAGCTTGATGGACTGGTCGTTGGCGGCGCGGCCGTCAACCGGCTTGCCCGCGTCAACTGCCTTGGCGGCGGCATCGGCGGAGATCTTGGTGAAGGAATCGCCCACCTTGATCTGCGCCACGCCCAGCTTTCCGCTGACGGCGGAGTCGTCAGCGTAGGTCACGGCACCGGGGGTGTCAGTGACGGTCTTGACCACGCCGGAGGTACCCTTGGCGTTCTCGCCCTGGAGGCTGGCGGGCCAGACACCGGCGGCCTTGTCAGTCCACACGTCAGAGGCTGCAGCGGACAGGTAATCCGTGAAGTTCTGGGTGGTGCCGGAGTCATCGGAGCGGTTCACGGGGGTGACCTTGAGGTCCGGCAGGGAGACGCCGGAGTTCATGGCAGCGATGGCGGGGTCGTTCCACTTGGCGATCTGGCCGCGGAAGATCTTGGCTACGGTTGCGGCGTCCAGCTTCAGGTCGGTGACGCCGGGAACGTTGAAGGCCACGGCGATCGGGGAGATGTAGACCGGGACGTTGATGGCGCCGCCGGGGCCGCACTTGTCCTTGGAGGAAGCGTATTCGGCGTCGGTCAGGTAGGCGTCCGAGCCGGCGAACTGGGCCGAGCCGTCAAGGATCGCCTTGCGGCCGGCGCCTGAGCCGTCCGGGGAGTACTGCACGCTGGCGCCGGAGTTGGCGGAGGCGAAGTTGGTCTTCCAGGCGTCCATGGCTGCGCCCTGGGCGGAAGAGCCGATGCCGGTCAGCGTGCCGGTGACCTTGGTGCCGCCCGCGGACTGGGTGGCGGCAGGCGAGGTGCCCGTGGCGTTGTCTGAACCGCAGGCGGTAAGCGCGAGTGCGCCGGCTGCGATAACAGCGATAGCCGCGTGGCGGCCGAAGCGGAGTGCCTTCACAGATGTACCCCTTCCAGGGATATTCAGGTGCGGCAGGGTCGGAGTCGCCCTGCGGTGCGATGCGTACGTTATGTACCTCCAAGAAATTTAGGGAGTGCAGGTAACGGGATGGGCTGTCCAAAGTGAACGGCAGGTTAACGACGGCAGGATACTGGTTGACAAATGCCGGGTCGCCATTGCGCAGATCACATGACCGGCCGTAGTGGACGCACATTCACCGGGCAATGGACCGGCCGGCACTGAATAGACTTGGAGCCATGGCCATCCCCGCGGGACTCTCAGCGACCAGGCGGTTCCTGCGCAGCCGGGTCCGGACCGGGCTGATCCGCAGCCGCAACTCCTTCGTCCCAGCCATCCAGATGACCGTATGCGCCGTGGGCGCGTATGCCTTCGCCCAATACATCCTGGACCACTCCGGCCCCCTGTTCGCTGCCACATCGTCGCTGATCGCCCTCGGATTCTCCCGCGAGCCCCGCCTGCGGCGCGTGATGGAAGTGGGGCTTGGGTGCACCATCGGCATCGCCGTGGGTGACCTGCTGCTGCACTGGCTGGGCGGCGATATCTGGGTGGCCGCCGTCGTGCTTCTCTTCTCCATCCTGCTGGCCCGGTTCCTGGACAGCGGGAATATCTTCACCACCCAACTGGCACTGCAGTCACTGCTGGTAGTGCTGCTGCCTGCGCCCTCCGGCGGCCCGTTCACGCGAAGCATTGATGCGGTGGTGGGCGGCCTGTGTGCCCTGCTGGTGACCATCCTGGTGCCAAAGGATCCCCGCCAGGAGCCGCGAAGGGATGTCCAGAAACTGCTGCATGAACTCGCCGAGGTACTGCGTGAATGTGCGGGCGGGCTGGTCAACAGCGACTCCACACAGGCGTGGCACGCGCTGATCCGCGGCAGGAACTGCCAGCCCCTGGTGGATGCCATGCGCCAATCCCTCCGCGCGTCCGGGGAGGTGGCCACGCTGGCGCCTGCCTACCGACGGCACCGTGATGAACTGGACCGGCTGAAGCAGTCGCTGGACTTCATTGACCTTGCGCTGAGGAACAGCCGCGTGTTCGCACGGCGGCTGACCAGCGCCATCAACCACACTGCGCTTTCGGACGAGGCCACGGACAGCATCGCCGGGGTGCTGCAGGAGACCGCTGCCGCCATTGATGAGCTCTCGCTGGGGCTCGCGGAAGCACACGAGGGCGTCCGGCGCGCCCACCTGCGCACCGCCCGGCGTGACCTGAGCGAGATCGCGCTTCGCCTGCACCCCAAGCTGCTGGAGGTCCAGCGGCTGGAGGGCGAAACCGTTGTCATGCTGTTCCGGCCCCTGATGGTGGACCTGCTGGAAGCTACCGGCATGGATGCGGCAGAGGCCCGGGACGTGCTGCCCGCCCTGTAACCGCGCCCAAGCTCCGGGAGTCGAACATCGGTGTCAGTGCCCGCCACTAGGGTTGAACGCATGGCAACAAAGACTTCCCGGGCGTCCAAGGCGCCCGCGTACAAATGCGCCGAGTGCGGCTGGACCACTGTGAAATGGGTGGGGCGCTGCGGTGAGTGCCAGGCGTGGGGAACCGTTGAGGAGACGGGCACGGCGGTGGCACGGACGACGGCGGCCACAACGGTCGTGGAGCCGGCGCGGCGGATCGCAGACGTGGATGCCACCACTGCCGCGTTCCTGCCCACCGGGGTGGATGAACTGGACCGTGTGCTGGGCGGCGGTCTGGTTCCCGGCGCCGTCATCCTGCTGGCGGGCGAGCCAGGGGTGGGCAAGTCCACGCTGCTGCTGGACGTTGCCGCGAAGTTCGCGCGGACTGCCCAGGACGTCCTTTATGTCACCGGTGAAGAATCGGCCGCGCAGGTGAAGCTGCGCGCGGAGCGGATCGACGCCGTCGCCGAATCCCTGTACCTCTCCGCGGAAACGGATCTGGGCCAGGCGCTGGGGCAGGTGGAGAAGATTGAGCCGCGGCTGTTGATCGTGGACTCCGTGCAGACCCTCAGCAGCGCGGACGTGGACGGCAGCGCCGGCGGCGTGTCCCAGGTGCGCGAAGTGGCGGCTTCCATTATTGCCGCGGCCAAACGGCGGAACATGACCACGCTGCTGGTGGGCCACGTCACCAAGGACGGTTCCATCGCGGGTCCGCGGCTGCTGGAACACCTGGTGGATGTGGTGTGCCAGTTCGAGGGCGAACGGCACTCGCGGCTCCGGCTGCTCCGTGCGGTGAAGAACCGGTACGGGCCCACGGACGACGTCGGCTGCTTCGACCTCAACGAGAACGGCATCGAGGGCCTGGCCGATCCCAGCGGACTGTTCGTCAGCCGTACCAAAGAACCGGTTTCCGGGACCTGCATCACCGTCACCATGGAGGGACGCCGCCCCCTCCTGGCAGAGGTGCAGTCACTGCTGGCCGAAAGCCCCAACTCACAGCCACGCCGGGCCACCAGCGGGCTGGACAGTTCGCGTGTGTCCATGCTGTTGGCCGTGCTGCAGCAGCGTGCGGGGACCCTGCTGCACAAGGACGATTCGTACGTGGCCACCGTGGGCGGGGTGAAACTCAGCGAACCGGCAACGGACCTAGCGGTTGCCCTTGCCGTGGCCTCGGCCAAGGCCCGCAAGCCCCTGCCCATCCGGCTTATTGCCTTCGGCGAGGTGGGCCTGGCCGGCGAGGTCCGGCCCGTGCCGGGAATCAACCAGCGAATCCAGGAGGCCCACCGGCTGGGATTCACCCACGCAGTGGTTCCGGCCAGCCACACCGGGCCCGGGCCCGTACCTGCGGGATTCTCGGTGCGTGAAGTGGAGCACCTGACGGAGGCGCTCAGCCTTTTGATTGGCTAGCAGCCGGCGTCTGCCGGCGCCCGGGCGGTCCAGTTCTGGCCTGTACCAGGCCCTTTGACGGGTACTGTGGGTGCAGAACCTTCTTGCAGACGGAGGTTTCTTGTTTCTGCGCTGGGGGCAGCTTGGTAATCCGGGAACAGCAGGGCCACACGGAGGTGCCCGGCCAAACGAGCAGGGCGGCGGTAGCGCCCGTTGTGTCTGACCGTCTCGACGGAATCTTTGGCGCGCTCAGCGTCCGCAAACGGGTGGTGGCGAGCCAGTTGCCGGTCACCTTAACCGTGGTACTGGTTGTGATCGCAGCGGCAATTTTCAGCCCGGAAACATTGACTGACAACCTGTTCCTGGCTGCCCTGCTGTTCCACCTGCTGATCCTGGGCGCCTGTGTGGCCTTTCCCTGGGGCAGGCTTCCCGGGCCGGCATTCGCGGTGATTCCTGTCCTGGACTGCCTGGCCATCGGCTTCACGCGGGAAGCAGGCGGCTCGGCGTTCAATGTCCTGAGTTTGATGCTTGTTTTCCCCGTCATCTGGCTTTCGGCGCAGGTGCGGCCCTTCATGGCGGCCCTCGCCATTGCGGGGACTGTCCTCAGTACCGTTGCCCCGTCCGCTGCGCTCGGCTCGCCGCCGGGAGGGGGGGTCGATGATCCGCACCCTCATCCTGCCCCTGGTCATGTCCGTTATTGCGGTGACCGCGCACGTGGTGGCCACCACCATCCGCCGGCATCGCCTCCGGCTGGTCGAAAACGAACATGACCTGGCACGCACGCTTGGCGAAAGCGTCCGCCGGCAGGGCCTGCTCGACGCAGTGCTCAAGGCGGTTGGGGTTGGCGTTTGGGTGGTGGATGCCAGGGGCAACACCGTGCTGGCAAACAAGGCCATGCGCGCGGACCCTGCCCTCGCCGTCGTCCTAAACCCTGGCGCCGGGCAAGGCCTGCTGATGTCGGCGGACCGCTGCACACCGGTACCGGCAGCCCTGCTTCCCTCAGCCCGCGCCACTGCCGGGGAGGCCTTTACGGACGAGTTGTACTGGGCCGGTCCAGCGGACCGCCAGCGTGCCTACTCTGTGGGGTCGCATGGTTTCCCTTCCGCCGGCGGGCAGGAAAGCGGCGCCGTCATCACGTTTGTGGATGTCACCAGCCTGATCGTCGCCCTGGCAGCAAAGGACAACTTCGTTGCCACTGTCTCGCACGAACTGCGGACCCCCTTGACGTCTATCCTCGGCTACCTTGAACTGGTCCTGGACGAACCCGGGCATGGGGACATCCAGGAGGAGCTCCTGGTGGTGCGCCGTAATGCGGAGCACCTGCTGAGCCTGGTCAATGACCTGATCGCGGTGGCGTCCGAGCGGGTGGACCTGTCGCCGGAGGAGACGGATCTGGCCCAGCTGCTGGCCACGGAGGTGGACGCCGCCTTACCCAGGGCAGCCGGCACGGGACTACAGCTGGTGCTTGATGTGGAACAGCCGCTGAACACCAGGGTGGACCCGGAACGGATCAGCCAAGTGATCCGGAACCTCGTCTCGAACGCCATCAAGTACTCCCCCAACGGCGGCCTGATCACCGCCAGGGCCTTCAGGACCGATGCAGGCCTGGTCTGTTCCATCACCGATACGGGCCTGGGGATGACGGAGGAAGAACAGGAACAGGCATTCACCAAGTTCTTCCGTTCGGCGCGGTCCCGGGAAACGGCCATCCCTGGCGCAGGCCTGGGACTGCCCGTCAGCAAGACCATCGTTGAAGGCCATGGAGGATCAATCAGCCTGGACAGCGAACCCGGAGTGGGCACCAAGGCAACCTTCATCCTGCCGGAATCCTGACCTGCGCCGGGCGGCCCGGTCCGGATTCCGGGGCCGGCTTTCGGCCCGACAGCTGACGGGCTGGTCAGGAACCGGCGCCGGTCAGCCAACTGGAAACGTCACTGCGCAGCACCAGCAGCGGGCCGCCGGTGGCGGTCACGTTGCCGTTTGCCACGTAATAGCCGCGGCCCGAACCTGTTCCCCCGGCCGCCCGGTCCAGCGCATCCACCAGATGCCGCGGCAGGTGGCCCTGCGGACCAAGGCTGCGAAGCTCGTCTACTTCTTCCGGCGTGAGCCGTCCCAAAACCTCAGCAATATTGGCCATGACGGGTCCCTTCGAGCAGAGTGCCTGAAGAGCTAACCTAAAGCAGTGCCGTGAACTCCGGGTTAACAGCCGGCGGCAACCTCAACAAGTGTGGAACGGACAACTGGAGGCCGGATGCCTGTTCGAAGCGCAGGAATCCTGCTGTACCGGATGGATCCTGGCGATGGCTCCCGTGCGCCGGGCGGGCCGGACGGGCTGCAGGTTTGGATCGCGCACATGGGCGGCCCCTTCTGGGCCCGGAAGGACGCGCATGCCTGGTCCATCCCGAAGGGTGAATACGTTGACGGCGAGGATCCTTTGGCGGCGGCACTGCGCGAATTCGCTGAGGAAATGGGCACTGCGGCCCCTGCCGGAAAATACCGGCCGCTGGGCGAGTTCCGGCAATCCTCAGGAAAGCTCGTCACTGCCTTCGCAGCGGAAGCGCAGTTCGCTCCGGAAGAGATCCGCAGCAATACGTTTCCGCTGGAATGGCCCAGAGGCTCAGGCAGGATCCAGCACTACCCCGAGATCGACGACGCCCGGTGGTTCCATGAGCAGGAGGCCCGCCTCAAACTCGTCAAAGGGCAACTCCCCATCCTCGATGCACTTGTGGACCAGGTGCAGGGCTCTTCGTGAAGCAGGACGGGGTGCCCTCAATGGCTCGACGGCAGGGGCCGGGCTCCAGCACTTGGCCGCCGTCTCAAGATCGCTGACTGCGGCCCGGACCTTCGCGGCTTCGTCGCGCAAGGATGCTGCCGCCTGCGAAAGGCTGGCGTCGTCGGGGACAGTACGTACAGCGGCATTTCAGCCTCCTTGACGGCGTTCAGCCGGTCCTTGGCTACGGCCTCGCGGAACCCAGGCGGGGGCCGCGTCGGGGCCGGGCAAATGGGGTCACTCCACCCGTTCACACGATTCCACGTTCGGCGGCCGTTTTGATCGCCTCGCGGCGGCCTGCGGCCCCCAGCTTGCGGTAGATCGACCGCTCGTGCGTCTTGACCGTGTTTACGGAGATATACAGGGCGTCGGCGATCTCGGCCGCGGTCATCACCGAGCGCATGTAGGCCAGGACCTCACGTTCGCGGTCCGTGAGCGTCCAGTAGGACCGGGTGCGCAGGTGCCGGGGGACGTCTGCGTGCCGGGCCATCCGGGCCGCAATGAACGATTCATGGCTGGTGCCCCAGACCGCGTGCCGAATGAGCAGGTCCGCGAGTTCATCCCGCCGCTCGGTGAAGGGACGCAGGACTGATTGGGACTCGGCCAAAAGGACCGCATGTTCAATCCGCTCGTGCGCCTGGGCTTCATCACCGGCAGCATGGGCCAGCAGTGCCTCGGTCAAGCTCATGCTGGCGTCCAGGCAACGGTTGCGGTGCCGGTCGGCCATCCCTTTGGCACAGATTACGGCGGCCCGGCTTTCTCCTCCACGGCGCAGGAGCTCCGCCAGAAGCACATCGACCAAAGGAGCACCACCGCCGGCTCCCAACGGTGCAGCCAAAGCCAGCGCGCCGTCCACGTCGCCATCCGCTTCGGCAATCCTGGCCTTGGCGATGGTATGGAAATCCTTCCATGACCCTGCATAGGAGCCCTGCTGGTGATATGACTCGAGTGCCGAACTTGAGTCGGCAAGGTGGTCCTCGTCTCCACTGGCGCAATCGACCAGCACACAAAACAGGACACTGAGCGGGCTGAGCGCGAACCCGTTGCCGCCAACGCACCGGGCTTTTACCAACTGGGCCCTGGCAGCACCCAGCTCATCCCGCCAATAACTGGCGATCCCGCGCGCCAGCCAGGCCGCCGCCATCCGGTCCTGCGCTGCCCGCCCAAGACCATCCGCCCGGTCCAATGCCCGCACCGCAATATCGTCGGCAGTTGCTATGTCGCCCGCGCAGGCGAAGGCCAGGGCCAGGTCTGCCATGGAACCAGCCTCCAGCGTCCCCCAACGGCTAACCGTTGCTGCCGTTGGCTGAAGCATGAGGGCGGCCAGGTCCCCAATGCGGCGCAACCTGAACTCGGCCTCCGCAAGCAGGAACAGGCCTGATGTTGTGGCGGGCCCGTTTGTGGGTGTCTCACCGGAGCTTGGCTGGCTGTAGCCGGCCGGACTGCGCTCGTCCGGCCGTCCATGGGGAGGCAGCGGCTCAAAGAGGGCACGGAACCCGTCAAATTTGCGGCGCCGCACCGCGTCCAGGACCGAAGTTCGTGCCAGTGCCAGCTGGGTAAGTTCAGAGGCAGCCACGCTGTCACCGTCAAGGGCACGGCAGACAGAAACTACCATCAGGATCTCGGGGTCTTCGTTCCACGGGGACGGCAGGTCCCGGCACACCTGTTCAAGTGCACCGGCACCCTTGAACAATAGGTACTCCAGCCAATGCTCGCCGAGGGAGGCGACAGCTTGCCTGGCCGCATGTCCCCGCAGGGCGTGAGCCACTGACTGGCACACATCGATGTCCTCATAGTGCCGCGCCGCGACGCGGTGCATGCGCTCAGCGAGAAGGGGGTCCCTCCGTTCCAGGATCCGCCGGCACTGGGCCGCGAACAGGGGCTGCCAGCGGAACATCGATTCGCCACCGCCGTATTCGTGCTCTTCGATGAACAAGCCATCGCGCCGGCACGCCTCTAGCAGCGTCCCGCCGTCGGACCCGCCTTGGAGCTGCACTGCGAGCCGGTGGCCAAGCCAGTCGCAGGTCGTGGCACGCAGGATGAAATTCGCCAATGGGGGGTCCAGTTGGTCGAGGATCTCCTCCGCGATGTAATCAGCAAGGGGCATGGGGGCGCCAAACGAAACCGGGCCCCCGCCGGGAACGTTCCGGCCTTCAACAGATGTGTTCAGGCCCGCGTGGACAGCAACAGGCCATCCGTGCGTCCGCCGCCAGATAGGTCCAGCATCAAAGCCCGGATCATAACCCAACGAAACCGCGAACTCGGCAACTTCGTCACGCGTGAAAGCCAGTTCGGCGGCACCGAATTCACCAATGCCTTCCCCGTGCCTGAGCCGTTCCAGCTGGAGCGGCGGATGCCCACGTCCCGAGAGGATAAGCCGCAGCGGCTGTGGAGCCGAGGTGGCGAGCATTCCGACAACACCGCTGGCCAGCCCCGTGCCGGCCAGTTGAATGTCGTCAATGACCAGTGCGACGGGCTCCGTCAGGTGCTCCAGGACGCTCAGCAGCACGTCATGGGAAACAGCCGGGTCCCGTTCGAGGCCCTTGCCAAGGGCCGTCAAAGCCTCGAGGCCGGGCGCGGGAACTCGAATACCAGCGGACTGGAGAGCTCCAACGACCCCGTGGTAAAGCCGCTGGGGCCGGGTATCGAACCGGTCCAGTGACAACCAGGCACACCGGAGGCTGGGCAAAGTCAACTAGTCAGTGCAACGCAGGGGTTTAGGCCGCTGTTTGCAGCAGCAGCTGGTTCAGCCGGTTGGCTGGGGTCTCGAGGTTCAGGGTGGGCCGGGGACGGCGGTTGAGTTTCGCGGCG
>NZ_BMFW01000021.1 GCF_014639275.1 Arthrobacter liuii
GTCTGATCGATGATCTCTCCCGTCACAGGATCGATCATCACCCCTGTTACTGCGGTCGTGGACTCTGACACGGCCGTCTCCTTTCGGATCAGGCCGGACCATCACACACCGTTTTTCTTACAGTCCCCTTGACAACCCCAACGTTCTACCAGGATCTGCTGGACGGCTACGCCAGCGCGGGTGGCACTGCCATGATTCCCAACTACGTCAATGGCGGCGAGGGGTTGAACGATTGGTTGTGTCAAGTAGTTCTGAACCCACTGTGACGGTTTGATTTGAGCCCACCTGGTGATGATTCTGGGATTATCGTGGGAATGGTTTCTTCCGGATTGCCCGAACTCGATATTGCCCGTGCGCGCCGCTGGTGTGCTGGGCGGGTGCCTGCCAGGTTCAAGGATGAGATGCGGGTGGAGTGCGATGTCGCTGCCCGTCACATCACGATTCTTGAATGCCGCCCGCCATGGGATGAGAGCGGGGAAACGGAATGGTCGCGGTTCCCCATAGCCCGGATGTCTTTCACGAAGAAGACAGGGCTATGGACCTTGTTCTGGCGCGACCGGAAGAGAGCATCGAGGCCAGTGCGCCTGGAGTTGTTCATTTTTTGGTGGAGGGTGCGGCCTGGGTGAGGCCCAGCCGGGGGTATAGGATGCGGAATCCTTCGCGGAGGCCTCCGTTCAGGGCCCCGATCACGTGGCCGGCGTTGGGTATCTCGATGTAGGTGGCGGTCATGCCGGCCGATGTCGCGGCGTCATTGACTTTCCTGGCCGCGTCGACGTAGATGGGGTCATCGTTGGAGACCGTAAAAACGGCCGCAGTGTTGGGGTAGTGGTGCCCGTGCAGGATGGTGATGGGCTTTTGCGCGTCGTAGGCGCTTTGGTCTCCGCCGAAAATGTCACGGAGGGTGCTGTCGGGGTGTTCGGCGCCGGGGTATTCTTCCCCGGAAATGTCCAGTACGTTGCCCCAGAGTTGCGGGTATTTAGCGGCGAAGGAAATCGCGCATTGGCCGCCGTGGGAGTACCCGGCGATGGTCCGGTAGCGGGGGTCATTGATGACGTTCAGGTGTGTGCTCGCCCAAGAAAGGACGTCCTTGTTGATGAAGGTCTCTACGTTTCCGTAGACCGGGGTGTCCAGGCAGAGGCTGTCGATCAGGGGGTCTGCGAGTTGGTCCGCCACGATCACGATCGGTGCCAGGCCTTGGTGGCGGGAGGCGTACTTGTCTAATACGGCGGCAATGAACTGTGGGTCCGGGTTCCCCGGTTGCCCCATCATGAGAACGACCAGGGGCAGTGCGGGCGGTTCCGGGACCAGGGCGGCCGGGGGCAGGTAGATTCCGGCCGGGCGTGAGGGGAATCCCGATTCGGGGTTGGGGATGATCTGGGTTCCGGTGGTCCCGGTCTCGGGCATCCCGGGCGGGGGAGTCCAGTGGACGGGCGGACCGGTGGGGCCGGTACTGGCAGGGGGCGGCACCGCCGGAGCAGCAGGTTGGGGTTGGAGGTTGATCGGTTTGACCAGCGAGAGTCCGGCCAGGGATGCCACTGTGGGGTGGAACCCGTAGTGGGCATTTATACCCAGACCGGCAGCCAGCACGAAGATCAGGGACGCGCCGGCGGCGGCGACTTTCCTCCAGGGCCCGGAGTTCCAGAAGTTGGCTCCGGCGAGGCCGAGGGCGGCGGACAGGGCCAGAATCCAGGCCCTGGTTTGCCACCCCAAGGGGGTGCCGAATACGTTGAAGACTTTTTCAACAAGCCACAATGCAATGGCCCCGCAGAGGGCCCCGGTCGCGGCCGCACCGGCAGCTATGACCGCCCAACGGCGTGCGCGGCGAACGCATAGGAAGACCAGCCCGGTACTTGCGAGCACGAAAACGATGACGAGGACCGGGCCATCGACGATCCTCAACGCCAAGACAATATCCGCCACGTCCGGGTGCTTCCCTTCCTCCGCCGCCATCTAGAATACGTGACCTGGTTCCGCGGACGGGTCAGTTCCGGTCCCGCGCGGGCTATGGCGTCTTTGGGATCCGGAGGAATTCCTGGAGGGTTCCCGGGAGCACCTGTCCGGTGATGACTTGCGCAGCCCGGATGGTGTCATCGCGCAGCATCAGGTCGAGATCGTCGGCGTCGGTGTCCGCGTCCGGGTGTGGGATCACCGAGATGCCGTGTGTGTCGGTGGACAGTTTCGCGGGTTCCTCCCGGGCCTGGAGCGCGGCCTTCTCCAGCAATTCTTCGTTGATTTGACCCAGCGCCATGACCCGGCGCGCCTGGACGCTCATGGCCGTGAGGTGCGCTCCGAGGATTTCGGCCCACACACTCGTAGGGGCATGGGCAACCAGACCGCCAAGGGTGACGCTGTCCGGGGCTGACCATTCCCTGGCCAGAAGGGAAACCTCGACGCTGCGCGCCAGTTCTTCCAAGCGGAGCCGACCGAGGACGTCTCGGAGTTCCTCCGTCGAGTGGCCCAGCCAGTGCAGGCTGCCTTCCCGAAGGAAAAACCGTTCGGTCTCCAATTTCAGGAGCAGTCGTTCCAGTAATGCCCGTTCCCGCCAGAGCAGGGCAGATAAATCGTTCGCGTTCACAGGTCCCTCGCCGGTTACCTCCCGCCAGGAACCACCAGCGGGATTGCCGGGGAAACGCGGGGCAAAAAGACAATCGACCGCGGGGCCTAAAAGTTACCCGCAGGACGAAACTTTTTTGCAGCCGACGACAGTCGCCAATCACGGGCCTGCCGCAGGCCCCTCCGTTCCCTCGTTCCCGCCCCGCCCGGCCGTGTCCGCCGCCCCGGTGTCCTGGGGTGCTGCTGACCCGGAAACAGACCCAGACCCCGGGCCAGGCACTGGCGTCACCGGTTCGAGCGTGCCCTCAAAAGGCGCATCTCCCGGCCCCTGGACTCCCTGCGCGGGCTTCTCCCCGGAACCGCCGCCATCCGAATAGCCACCGGATACTCCAGTGCTGTCTTCCCGACCGGCAGGCACATCCCCGCCGACGGGACTGTCGGCACCGGCACCTTCCGGGAGGTCAACGGACCCTGCGGTGTCCCCCGGGACGACTGTCCCGGACGGTGCGGGTGAACCGCCTGGAGCCGGGGCCCTGTCAGGGTCGGTGAGGCCTGGTTCCACGGGGGTTTCTGAAGGCGCAGAGGGCTTCCTCACCTCCGGGCCGGGTCGCGTAGCCCCAGTTATCGCCTCTATCACCTCCTCCACCGCGTGCCGGACATCCGGGCTGGCGGCGGCCGCTGCACCGCCTCCCAAAGCCAACGCGGCTGCCACCAGAGCGGCCGGCAGTATCCGAGGACGGAAGCGGGCTGGGGCCAACGGGATCACCACACCGCCGGTGATCAGGGCAGCCAATTCCGGGGAGGGCGCAGGTACGGGCGGAACGTCCTCGGTGAAAGCCGTCAGGGCCGCCAGCAACCGAGGGGAATCCCCTATCCCGGACTCCCGAAGGACGGCCTGGACGCGGCCGCCGCCGGCCCCATCGGAATCCGTCACTGTGGTATTCATTCCCCGTCCTCCAGGATTGCCCGTAATGCAATGAGGCCTTTTCGCTGCAGCTGCTTGACGGCCCCGGTGCTCCGCTTCATGATCCGTGCAGTCTCGGCCAGGGAGAGGTCCGCAACAATCCGCAGCAGAAGCGCCTCGCGCTGGTCGGCTCCGAGCCTTTGCAGTAATTCGTCCATCTCGGCGGCCCCGGCAAGGGTGATCACAGTTTCCTCGGCCGATTCCACGCTTCGGTGATCGGCCGCAGCGACGAACTCACCCACCGGGGGCTGCCGGCCGTTCCAGCGGTACTGATCCACGATCCGGGCATGCGCGACAGCGAACACGAAGGACCTCAAGCCCGCCATACCACCGGTGACAGTGGGAATCCGGGAGAAAACCGTCAACAGCACGTCATGGCATGATCCCTCGGGGTCCCCCGCGCCCCGGCCCCGGAAATACTGGATCAGGACCGGTGCGAAATACCGGTAAATATCCTCCAGCGCTCCCACCTCCCCGGACGCGGCAGCAACAAGCACCGAGTCCGGGGGAAGCTGAGTCATCCGACAATAATCCCATCGTCACCGGCCGAACCGAACCAAAATCCCCAACGGCTACCGCAGCACCAGACTCAATTGTTCTCCCCGGTCACCCCGGACTGGGTTTCGTTGTTCTCCCCGGTCACCCCGGACTGGGTTTCGTTGTTCTCCCCGGTCACCCCGGACTGGGTTTCGTTGTTCTCCCCGGTCACCCCGGACTGGGTTTCGTTGCTCTCCCCGGTCACCCCGGACTGGGTTTCGTTGCTCTCCCCGGTCACCCCGGACTGGGTTTCGTTGCTCTCCCCGGTCACCCCGGACTGGGTTTCGTTGCTCTCCCCGGTCACCCCGGACTGGGTTTCGTTGCTCTCCCCGGTCACCCCGGACTGGGTTTCGTTGCTCTCCCCGGTCACCCCGGACTGGGTTTCGGCGTTCTCCCCGGCGGGGCCGGTCGTGCTGTTTCCATCGGAGGTCTGTTCCGCAGGCGTCAGAGGCCTGTCCGACGGCGCGGCACTAGCCATCGCGGCACCGGAAATTGCGCCGGTCACCAGAACGGTCGCTGCAAGAAGAGCTTTCCCTGCCGCGCTCATCGCGTTCATGCGGGTAAATATGCCGGTCATGGTGGATCCCTTCAGAAGTGAAAAATACGGAACATCCAAGCAATCGACCACGCGACCGAAAAAGTTACCGCCAGATAAATCCGGAGAGGTTGCGCGAGCGTCCCAGAGGCGCGTTCCCATGACGCCGGCGGCCCGGCAACCCCGGCCGCCCCAATCACCGACGGCGCCGGCACCGAGTTCGCCCGTTACTCCAAACCCCCTCCCGCGCTGGCCCTCTCGGCGGAATGAGTCCGGCTCCGCGACTCCCAGAATCCCCACGCATCCGCAGTCTTCTGTACCTGAGTGCCAGCCAGACGCGGGCGTTTTTAGAATAGCGATTGAGGTTCCTCGACGAGATGAACGCGGTCTCGATGGAGACCAACGAGTACTGTCCCGTTAACCGATCCACCACTATGCCGGACTCCAATGTTCCAGGAACGGCAGGGGCATTTCTGGTAGTTCACGTCGAGACTTTCATGGCCGGCGTTGGGGACCTGAACTATCCTTTGGGAAAGGAAGGTAATCTCCTTGCGGGCTGGGGTCCGCGGTCTTTCCAGGAAGGCTCCCATTCGTCGGTTTCTAGCGATTTCCGGAAGGTCTCATGCCACAGCTCTCAGCCCTTCAACGCAAGCGCCGGGCCGCTGGCTCCGGGGAACATGGCGCTGTGGCAGTGCTTATTGCGTTGTTCACCAGTCCCACGTACTCCAGCGGGTCTTCCTGGCCCCGGGGCGGGATCAGGTCCTCGCTCAGTGCCCAGATCCTGTCCTGAATCTCCCGGCCCAAAGTCGAA
The DNA here is from genome assembly GCF_014639275.1 of Arthrobacter liuii. GTDB lineage: Bacteria > Actinomycetota > Actinomycetes > Actinomycetales > Micrococcaceae > Arthrobacter > Arthrobacter liuii. Next base: position 5,401 of record NZ_BMFW01000021.1, read on the forward strand.
AAGTGTGTCTCGGGGTCCGCTATCTGCGCGAAGCTCTCCGGGTCGTGGTTCTTCATGGTTTCCATGGCGTGTCTGCCGTGCTCGTTCATTGACTACCTCTTCCGGTTCGGCCCACAAGGACTCCAGGCTCATCTGGCCTTCGATGTGGTTTCTAGATTTCTTCGGTGCCATGTGCGCCGTCCCCCTCCGTTTGCCTCCAACGTTAACGAAGGCCTGGATGGATTAACAGCCGCACCCTTACTCCTGCGGGGCCTGCTGGCCCTTCCTCTGTCGTGCGAGCTCGCGGACTACCGTCGCTTCGCTGACGTCGATGGTCTTGGCGATGTCCCGGATGGTCCGTCTCTCGCCTCTCATCCGGTGGGCGGTGGCTGCTTTGTCCGGGGTCATCTTTGTCGGCCGACCGCCGACGCGGCCGCGGGCCTTTGCTGCTGCGAGGCCGGCCATGGTCCGTTCGCGCAGCCGGTTCCTTTCGTACTCCGCGAGGGCGGAGAAGAAGTGGAACATCAGCACGCCCTGGGACGTGGTGGTGTCTAGCCAGGTCTCCGTCAGGGAGCGGAGGCCGATGTGCCTGTCGGCCAGCGTCTGCACGATGCCGGCCAAGTCCGCGGTGTTTCGGCCAAGCCTGGATAGGTCGTTCACCACGAGGATATTCCCCGGTTGAAGGTGGTCGAGGCATTCCTTCCACTGCGGCCGTTCCGCCGTCGCACCGGATGCGAAATCTGTCCAGATCCGGAAGCAGCCGGCCTCGTTCAATGCGTCGTGCTGGAGGTCAACTGACTGCTCGGTCGTGCTGACTCTGGCGTATCCCATCAATGTGGCCACGACGTTCCCCCTTCGTTGGTCAAAAACCGTCACCCACGGAGTTTTGACCAACAGTGGCCCCGTAGATTTCGTAGTCGAGTTCTGACACAGCGTAGCACTGCCAAAACCGATATTTGGAGGGGTCACCGGCCGCCCGTGTCGACACAGGCACAAAGGGTCGTTTTTGACCGTTGCGGTCAGCGCCCCTTCACCGGGCATCATTGTCGGCGAATCTTCCACGAATCGACCCGGTCGGAGCCACGCTGATCCAACGATCGTGAGCGGCCCGCTCTTACGTCCGATCAGGGATCGACTTACGGGCCTCCAACGTCGTTGGTGGTCGTCATCCCGTCAGACGTCGTTGCCCATGGGTACGATAACGACGTACAACGTGCCCCGTTCCCGGCGGTGCGAGACAGCCGGGTGAATGGGGCACTTCCAGCATGGCATCGAAGCAGCAGTCTCTTGGAGACGCCAAGTCCGCCAAGCTGGACGAGTTCTACACGCAGCTGTCAGACATCGAGAAGGAACTGCGGCACTACAAGGCGCATTTCAAGGACAAGGTCGTCTACCTCAACTGCGATGACCCCCGTGAATCGGAGTTCTTCCACTACTTCAGCTACAACTTCGAGAAGCTTGGCCTGAAAAAGCTGATCGCCGCGTGCTACAAGAGCCAAAACGTCGACCTGTTCTCCACGGGCGACAACGAGCGGGCCATCTACCTCGAGTACACCGGCGACAAAGACGGTGACCGCGTCCCCGGGCGCGACGAGATAGAGGTCAAGTGCTTCGACGGCGACGGTGACTTCCGCTCTGCCGAGAGCATCGCCCTACTCAAGCAGGCCGACGTCGTGGTGACCAACCCTCCGTTCTCCCTGTTCCGGGAGTATGTCGCGCAGCTGGTCGAGCACGAGAAGAAGTTTCTGATTATCGGGAACATGAACGCCGTCACGACCAGAGATCTCTGGCCGCTCGTTCAGGCGGGCAAGTTCTGGTTGGGTATTACCCGCGCCGGCACCGGGCAGATGTGGTTCCGCATCAGTGATGACTTTCCGGAAAAGACCGGTCAGCGCACCGACGAGAACGGCCAGCGCTACCAGACCATCGGCAGTTCTGCGTGGTTTACGAACCTGGATCATGCCAAAAGGCATGAAGAACTGATCCTCTACAAGTCTTACGACCCTGCGGAATACCCAACGTACGACAATCATGACGCCATTGAGGTGTCAAAAACGGTGGATATCCCGGTTGACTACGACGGTGTGATGGGTGTTCCCGTCAGCTTCCTGGGCAAGCACAACCCTGATCAATTCGAGATCGTCGGCATCACAAAGACATGGTTCGGCGCGGCTACCAAGACCTACCCGAAGCAGACGCAGGTCAGCGCGAACGGTGCGACCAGCGCTGTAGGAAAACTCAACGACGGTGCAGTGCTAAAGGTCGAAACTCCCCCTCGAGGGAAAACGTACTACCAGGTGGATGACGAGTATTTCATTCAGACCTATCCACGAGTTCTCATACGTCGTAAGGAAGCGACCTCATGAAAATTGAACTGTTCAAGCTCAGGATCCGCGACCTCGTCGATGGGTACGAAGACAACGACGAGCTAGGCGTCCGCGCCTACGGCGGCAAGCTCGACGTGCGTCCGCCCTATCAGCGCGAGTTCGTCTACAAGGACAAGCAGCGCGATGCCGTCGTCGAGACGCTCCGCAAGGAGTTTCCGCTGAACGTCATGTATTGGGCCGTCCAGAATGACGGCACCTACGAGATCATCGACGGTCAGCAGCGCACTATCTCGATCTGCCAGTACGCCGAGGGCGACTTCTCGATCCAGATCGATGGGCACCAGCTGGCCTTCCACAACCTGCAGCCCAACCAGCAGGACCAGATCCTCGACTACGAGCTCATGGTCTACCTCTGCGAAGGCACCGATTCCGAGAAGCTCGACTGGTTCAAGACGATCAACATCGCCGGCGAGAAGCTGACCGACCAGGAGCTGCGCAACGCGGTCTACCACGGCTCGTGGGTGACCGCAGCGAAGAAGTACTTCAGCAAGAACGGCTGCCCTGCCTACGCGATCGGATCCGATTACATGAGCGGCGTCCCCATTCGACAGGACTACCTCGAAACAGCGATCGAGTGGATCAACGGAGGCGATGCCGACGGCTACATGCGCGACCATCAGCACGACCCCAACGCCAATGGGCTCTGGCTGTACTTCCAGAACGTCATGGCCTGGGTCAAGGCGACCTTCCCCAAATGGCGCAAAGAGATGCGCTCGGTCCAGTGGGGGCCGCTGTACAACGCCTACAAGGACGCGAGCCTCGACCCCACGCAGCTCGAGGCACAGATCAAGAACCTCATGATCGACGACGACGTAACCAGGAAGCCCGGCATCTATCCCTACGTCCTCAGCGGCGAAGAGAAGCACCTGAGCATTCGCGCCTTCACGGACAACCAGAAGCGCGAAGCGTATGAGCAGCAGGAAGGAATTTGCCCCAGCTGCAAACAGCACTTCGAGCTCGCCGAAATGCAAGCTGACCACAAGACGCCTTGGAGCAAGGGCGGCAAGACCACCGCCCAGAACTGTGTCATGCTCTGCGCGCCGTGCAACCGCAAAAAGTGGGACGTTTAGGGCGCATTAGTGTGAGCCGAGCTATTCCCCGCAACGCCCTCCGACAGAACGAGACAAAGTGACTGCTTACGCAGACGTACTTGACTGGATCGCTACCCGACCCTGGTGGCAGCAACGATCCCTGGCACGCATCGCGAGCGGTGAGACAATCTCCGAGGCCGCGTACGAGGAGATCGCCCAAAGCCTGTTTGAAGCGCCGCCTGCTGCACCGGAAGAGGGATGGCTCGCATCCGTCACCGCTCCTCAGAGCACCGACGATGATCCGGTGCGGATCCTCTCAGTCAAAGGTGTATCGAACGTCAATCGACTCGCGGAGAACCAAGAGCTCACGTTCGCCCCTGAAGGCCTGACCGTCGTGTACGGCAACAACGGCAGCGGGAAGTCCGGCTACGCGCGCATCCTGCAGTCCATGGTGCGCGCCCGCCACCGGGCAAACATTCTCCCTGACGTCTTCGCTGAGTCTCCGGGAAAGCAGTCGGGCGAGGTTACATTCCTCGTCGCGGAAACCGCGTACACCTCGGCCCTCGGGTCCACTGCCGACCCTGCCCTCGGGCGCGTCGCCCTCTACGACGAGCACTGTGGAGACACCTACCTCAACTCGGAAGCAGAGATTTCATACCGACCTTCGGCGGTTCAGCTTCTTGACGACCTTTCGACAGTGACCGCCGGCGTGCGACGTGTCATCGACGGGTGGAGGAGCGATAAAGGCGTACCCGGACCTCTTCCCGTTGTCACCGAGTCAGGATCGGCCGCGACGTTCCTTCAGGCTCTCACTGCCAAGACGACCGGCGAAGAGATCGCCGCGGCCGCCTCTTGCTCTCACGACGTCGACCAGAAGTTGAGCAATCAGGTTGAGGAAGTGGCTCGACTTCGAACTACTGATCCCGGGCAGGAGAAGCAGAAGCTAATCCGAACGGCCGATGCCTTAAGCCGGGTCTCCGAACACTTAGCAGCCCTCGACCGCTCCTTCGGCACCGTGGTACACGAGAAGCTGAGTGCGCTGCGTGAGGGCGCGAAGGTGGCCCAGGAAGCGGCAGATGCAGCATCAGCAACCACGTTCGGAGACGAACCGCTCCCCGGCATCGGGTCGCCGGCCTGGAAAGCGCTGTGGCAAGCGGCCGAGAACTACTCTCTGGTCGTCTACCCGGAGCACGGTTTCCCGCATACAGACGAACGAGCGGTCTGCGTCCTGTGCCAACAATCCCTCGACGGCGGAGGCGGGGCACGGCTGGAGCGGTTCCGTCAGTTCGTAGCGGACAGGACGGCCCAAGATGCAGAGTCGGCCGTGAAGGAACTCAAGACGTTCCTTGAGGCTCTCGGCCGACAGCCAATCGAGAGCCAACCGGTAGCGGTCGCTATCGCGACTGTCGAGCACTCTGAACCGGGATTCACCGCGCAGGTCCAGGCGTTGTTCGACGCGTTCCGCGCGCGTCAGGCAGCAATGATCGCGGATGAACAGCCCGCGAGCATAGGCGTAGCCACGGAGGTCACCACTCTTGCCAAACAGGCAGACGGCCTCCGCGACCAAGCCGGCGCGATCGACGCCGCGGATTTCGCCGAACGTCTCACTCAGGCCCAGTCCGAAGAAAACCGGCTGCGCGACCAGATCGCTATGCGGGACGGGAAGCCTCTCATCGAGTCGGAACGCGACCGCCTGCTCCAGCTGAAAGTGCTCAACGACAAGTATTCCGAGACGAACACCCGCCCCATCACGGACAAGGTGGGCGAACTTACGAAGAAGTACGTGACCGAAGAAGCGCAAGATCGCTTCACTCGCGAAACGGACCGGCTCGAACTGGAGCGGGTCACCTTCAAGGCAACCAAGTCGCGCCAAGGGGTGGGCTTGCTCCACAAGGCCGACTTCTTGAACGCTCGTGCAGGCGCGCGCCTCGGCGACGTCCTCTCCGAAGGCGAGCAGACGGCGCTCGGCTTCGCAGGATTCCTGACCGAAGTGCACTTCGACAAGAGTAAGTCGGCGCTTGTGTTCGACGACCCCGTGTCCTCGCTCGACCACATGCGGCGCGAGGCCGTCGCCAACCGAATCACCGACCTGGCCGGAGAGCGACAGGTAATCGTCTTCACGCACGACATCGCATTCACCATGGTTCTTCGCAAGAATGCAGAAGCATCGGACATCCCCTTCGCGACCCGCGGCATCGAACGCAAGCGCAAGGTCGGCCCCGGGTTCACCACCCTCAAGCATCCCTGGACGGCGCAGGATGCCGCGCAACGCGTAAACACGTTGAGGCAAGAAGTAGCTTCCCTGCGTCGCGACGAGGAAGGGATGTCCGATCAGGCCTACCAGCGCGCCACCGAAGAAATTGCGGGTCACATGTCCCAGACCTGGGAACGAATCATCAGCCAAGTGCTGGCCGAGCCGCTTGTGGACTATCGCACACTGGAGGTCCGTGTCGGGAAACTGAGGGTTATCGGCCGAGTCACTCCTGAAGACATAAAGACGTACGACGATTCCTACAGCAGGATCTCAGGTTGGGCTTCCCGTCACGATCCCCACCCCGAGTTGAACTACACACCGCCCTCGGTGGACACCCTCACGGCCGAGATCGATGTGCTGGATACATGGCTAAAGAGCGTTAAGAAGTACCAATCAACCTAACTCCTGTTGGGGTTACGTGGCCGTCGCAACCTGCCGCAAATCCCGGGTTTTTCCTCTGCAAAAGGAAATCCGTGGTTCAGCGGAGCTGAAGTGTTTGTGGTGCTGCCGCGGTCGGATTACCTCGTTGTTCCTGGTCGCGCGGCTATTGAATGGCCGGCTGCGTGGTCGCGGTGAATGGCGGTCTGCCGCTGGTGAGTGGCTGCTGTGGTTCGCCCTGGGCGGCGGACCGCCCGCCGTCCGGGAGGTTCCTGGCCCTTGCCGGGGTGAGTGACCGGGCGACCGCATTGGGGGATTCAGCCGCCCGGCACACTTTCAGGCTACTCCGCTTCGGCGGTGTGGTTATCGATGATGATCTGCTCCACGGCGCTTGCCGTGTAACCCCAAACGACTAGCTGGTTCAGGTAGTGGAAGTGCCGCTTCTCAGCTGACCTCCATGAGTCTTTCTGGATGGTCTTCTCGTACCCGGCGCAGATCAGGGCGACCAGGGAGAACTCGGGGCGTGCGGTGGTTTTGGCGGTGTGGTCCCGGAGCGGGTTCCAGCCCCAACGGTCGGTGTCCTCCCCGGTCTTGGCCCCGAGCATTTCGGTGGCGACTTTGCCGTCGTAGCCGCTGGCGGTTTCGGGGTGGTGGGTGATGGCGTGGACGGTAAAGTACTGCCAGCCCTTCGGCGCGGTCTTCCGCGAGAGCAGGGTCTTTACGAACTCGCGCCTTACCTTGGTAGCGCTTTCCATCTCGCGGTTGTTGGCGATCAGGGTCTTGCGTTCGGCTTTCTGCTCCTCGGTCATCGGACCTTTCTGGGCCTGGGTGCCGCCGTCGTAGCGTTCGTACTTCGGGGCGAAGCCCAGGTCTTTCCAGCCGGTGATGACGGTGGTGGCGTTGTGTTGGCCCCGGTAGTCGGTGCTGATCTTGTAGGCGTTGGCGTCCTCGTCGGTGGCCGGTTCCCCGTCGGCACGCTTGGCGGCCGAGACGTAGAGGTTTTCCTCGTCGGCGTAGTGTCCGGCGTCCTCGACGATGGTCTTGCCCGCTGCCTCGAGCTCGGCGATGAGCGCCGCGAGGGCGGCGGCGCGGTCGCGGCGGTCCCGGAGCATCTGCGCGACGTGCAGGAGCTGGTCGGGTTCGTCCGCGATCACGGACTCCAATTCATCCGTGGCGTCCTGGTCGCCTTCAAATTCGGCCATGATGAGTGCTTCGTCGATGGTGTAGCCCTTGCCCAGGGCGGCGGCTCCGGCGTCGGAGGCTTTGGCCTTCAGCGCGCCCTCGACCGTGGTTTTGGTCCGGCCGGTTTTCTTGGCGATGGCGGCGGCCGAGACGCCGATCAGGGACAGCTGGTGGTAGGCGTCTGCTTCGTCCGCTTCTGTCAGCACGGCGCGCTGGATGTTCTCTACGACCTGGGTCACGATGCGTTCGGCTTCCTCGGGGGATTCGATGATCATCACCGGAATCAGGGGTCGGGCGGCTTCGACGGCGGCGCGGGTGCGGCGCTGGCCCATCAGGACGTGCACGGTGCCGTCGTCCTTGCGGTGTGCGATCACGGGTTCCATGACGCCGTGTTCTTTGATGCTGGCGATGAAGTCGCCGGTTAGGGCCGCGTCTTTGCGGACGTTGATGTCGACGGTCAGGGTGGCGGGGTCGAGCATTTCGAGGGTGGGGTTGGTGTTCATGGTGTTGCTCCTTTTTGCCCAAGGATTTCGGTGGGTGGGGCGGCCATGGTGACCGGCCAGCGTCCCCTCTCCCCCCGTTGTTTTTTGGCTGCTGGCGGAGCTTGCGGAGCTGTGCCCGACGGAGGCCTGTCTACCGGAGGCAAGGGGCGGGAAATTCCCGGAGGAAATAAGCGACGAAGGAGCGCCGCAGGGACATTTCCTGCACCGCAGGCCCCGGAGGAACGACAGGGGCTAGACGGGCTGGAGCAGGCACGTACGATCCGAAGGACAGCAGCCAAAAAACGTCGAAGACGTGGAGAACAGGGCCAGGGATCCCGGAGCTCTGCGACGGAAGCACTGGGCCCAACAGCCGGCCGCGCCAGCGGACGCCCGAATCGGTGCGAGCCCTGCGAGCATGCCCTTTCTGCGTAGGGTGGGGGCATGGATGATCCTCACCGACATGATGGTGGGCGCCCGGGCCGCCCTCGGCGCGCTCCCGGGTGGGACTCTCCGCGGGTTTACCGGGTCCTGGCCTTGGTGTTCACGGTCACCGCCGGCGGGGCTCTGGCGCTGGTGATCCTGGATCTCTTCATCAGCCGGCCGATCCCCGGCGACCTCTTCGTCCTGACTCTCAACAGCCTCGCGGCCGCCGTTTTGTGGCGGCGAGCCCGGGCAGGAGCCAGGGCATGAAGAAGGCCGGCACCTTGCGGTGCCGGCCTTCTCGTTTTCCCTTGGGCAAAGGAAATCTGTGGGGCAGCGTCTCGCTGCCTGGTCGTTAGAAGTTGTGGTGCTCCTGGGCCCATTCGGTATCGACCGGGCCGGTGGTTTCGCCGGCGGTGAGCAGGCTGAGCTCGATGACGTCTTCGGCGATGCTGGGATCTTCGGGGCGTTCGTCGCCGGTACGGGTGTTCTCGGTGCTCATGCTCACGTTCCCCTGGTCGATGCAGTGTTCGTCTCTCCACTGTATCCGGGGATCTGCCCGTTGGTTGGGTTTGGCGGCTGCGCCCGCGCGAGCGTCCGGCGGCCGGAGGAGCGCCAGCGGGGGAGGCCGCCCCGCCACCGAAAAGGCCGGACCGGGTCCTCTCAGTCCCGGGCCGGCCTCTTCCTGACTAGATCATGCGGCGCTTGTAGGCGGTTTCAACGTTCCGGGCGACCTCGGCAATTGAGCCGCGGTTGATCAGTTCCTGCATGAGGACCGCGAGCCGGAATCCGGGGACGTCGTTGGCGGCGTGCTTGAGGTAGCGGGTGGCTGCGGTGGCGTTGCCTTTGAGCCATTCGAGCCAGCCCATCAGGGTCAGCATGGGTGCGCGCTGGCCAGTGGGGACTGCTTTCATCAGTTCGAAGGCCATAGCTTCGGCGCGGTCGATGCGGTCCCAGTCGGGGCGGCCGGTGAATTTGCCGAGCATCACGTCGGCGAAGCTGCCGTTGTGGGTGGTGATGGTCTCGCGGAACATGAAGTCCCGGATGAACTTGTTCTGGAACGCGGCCGCGAGGTCACGGGCGCTTTGGCCGTCCGGGGTCGCGGTGCCGTCGAGCAGCACCGCCCACGCCTCGCACGCCGCCTCGGTCTGGGCTTCCGTGCCCTCGGGGGCTTCGACGCGCAGCGCCCAGGTTCCCAGCAGGGCCGGGTTGTAAACGTCGACGTCGGTGGCGCTCCCCATGTAGGTCAGGGCGGCGTTGGCTTGGCTGTCGGCGATTTCCTCCAGCGGGTGGTGTTCGTCGGTGCCGAATTCAGCCCAGTGGATGGAGGTGACCAGCCAGACGTTCCGGACGGGCATCCTGGCCGCGGCTAGTTCGTTGACCAATGCCGCGACGTGCGCGGCGTAGGGGTAGCCCTCCGGGTCTTCGTCGGTGTAGACGATGACGTAGGACGCGGTGGCTTCCTCGTCGTTGGCCGCGTGGCTGGTCAAGGTCTGTGCGTAGGGTGCCGGTTCGGCGTGCTCCGGGGCGTCGACCCGCAACGTCGCGCCCAGGGCGCCCGCCCGGGCGGTGAGGACGACGAAGGATTCTGTGGGCTTGGTGCCCAGCAGGTGCGGGATGGTGGCGAGCAGGTCGGCGGGTCCGGTGAGGTTCAGTTTCTTGTTCATGGTGTTGCTCCTTTTTGCCCAAGGATTTCGGTGGGTGGGGCGGCCATGGTGACCGGCCAGCGTCCCCTCTCCCCCCGTTGTTTTTTGGCTGCTGGCGGAGCTTGCGGAGCTGTGCCCGACGGAGGCCTGTCTACCGGAGGCAAGGGGCGGGAAATTCCCGGAGGAAATAAGCGACGAAGGAGCGCCGCAGGGACATTTCCTGCACCGCAGGCCCCGGAGGAACGACAGGGGCTAGACGGGCTGGAGCAGGCACGTACGATCCGAAGGAATCTCAATGATGTTGTCAACGGATTTTCGTGTGCCGTTCGGGCGTCCCGGCCGGTTGGTGGCCAGGACACCCCGGGGGTCTTAGGTGGTCCAGACAGGGTAAGGTTTCCGGTCCTCTTCGGGCAGTCCGGCGGCCGTGGCGGGTAGGCTGTCGGGGCCGTCGGACTGACCGGAGGCCCAGTGGAAAAACACCTCAGCGGTGATCGCTGCGAAGCAGGCTTCCTGGGAACGGAACCAGTGCGTGGAGGTGTCCCCTTCGACGTAGGTGCCGTAGCCAAACAGTTCCCCGCTCCCGTCGCGGATGCGTGCGACGGTGAAGATGATGTAGGGCCAGGATCCGGCGTCCCAGCCTTCACTGCCCCAGTTCGGCAGGACCGACCAGGCGGTGCCTTCGAGGGTGTCCATCCAGTCGTATCCGTCCCCTGCCCGGTCGTCGGCGGGAAGGGCCGGGGCGGTCACCGGTTCGGCGGTGTCGGTCGTGACCGTGCGGGTCATGGTTTCTGTGCTCATGAGGTGATGCTCCGTTTCACTGGGGCGGGGCGGCTGCCTGGAGTACCGGCTTCCCTCTCCCCCACCATCTTTTGCCTGCTGGCGGAGCATCGCGTAGCTGTGCCCGACGGAACCGGGCAACCCGAAGGGCTAGCAACGGATGGATTGGGTGAGGAAATAAGCGCAGCGCCGAACCCAAGACAGCCGTGGCGCGGCCGTCCGCAGGACGGTTGAGCCGGTGGAGCGGGCACGTAGGATCCAACGGACAGCAGCAAAAAGAAAAAATGCTTGTGCTGTCCGAGCGCAGCGAGGTCCTTTTCCTCCCCGCCGCCGCCCAGCGTCCGACGTCTCCGTAGGGGTTAAAGTCGAGCGATTCACGCAGTCTGAGGGCTTTCGGCGCGGGGACCAGGCACCGGGGTGCAGGTCGCTTGAAGGTGAGGGCCGGACCAAGGCCTCAACCGCCCGGCTGTAGATACTCAACAAAATCCTGTCCTGATCAGGAAACTAGCCTCGGTTCTACGGCATACCCGCAACCAAGCAGCGCAAAGGACGATCAATGACGATTCCGGCACATCCGGCGATTACCCGGTACGAGATTCTCGAAACAGCCAGTGAGCAGGTCCTTGAAGAAGGACGCGGGCTGACGCAGGAGCAACTGCTGGAGGTGCTGCGCCTGCCCGATGAAGCCCTTCCGGCGGCGCTGCAGCTGGCCCACGAGGTGCGGCTGAGGCACTGCGGTGAAGACGTCGAGGTCGAAGGCATCATCTCAATCAAGACCGGCGGGTGCCCCGAGGACTGCCATTTCTGCAGCCAGTCGGGGCTCTTCGATTCCCCCGTCCGGGGCGTGTGGCTGGACATTCCCGAACTGGTCAAGGCGGCAAAAGAAACGGCCGCGACCGGTGCCACCGAATTCTGCATCGTGGCCGCCGTCCGTGGACCCGACATCAAACTGATGAACCAGATCAAGTTCGCGATAGACCGTATCAACGAAGCCGTGGAGATCAACATCGCCTGCTCCCTGGGCATGCTGACCCAGCACCAGGTGGACCAGCTCGCCGCCTGGGGGGTGCACCGCTACAACCACAACCTGGAAACAGCACGCAGCTACTTCCCGCAAGTAGTCACCACCCACAGCTACGAAGAACGCCTCGAGACCTGCGCCATGGTCAAGGCGGCCGGCATGGAGCTGTGCTGCGGCGCCCTGATCGGCATGGGCGAATCCCTGGAGCAGCGTGCCGAACTTGCTGCCCAGCTCGCCGCGCTCGAACCCCACGAGGTCCCGCTGAACTTCCTGAACCCTCGCCCCGGGACTCCCCTGGAAAACCAGGGGATCATGGACGGCAAAGACGCCCTCCGCGCCATTGCTGCGTTCCGGCTGGCCATGCCCCGGACCGTGCTCCGCTACGCCGGCGGCCGCGAACTGACCCTCGGTGACCTCGGAACCAGGGATGGCCTGCTCGGCGGCATCAACGCCGTCATCGTCGGGAACTACCTGACCACTCTGGGTCGGCCCGCCGACGCGGACCTGAACCTGCTGGTCGAGCTGAACATGCCCATCAAGGAATTCCAGAAATCACTATGAAAACGGTCCCGGCTGCCGGGGGCGCGAACGGCTCGAGCAACGGCCCATTCTGCGGACACTGCGGGGGCCCCGACGGCGGCGGTCTCCCCGCGTCGGACGAGCACCGGCGCTGCGTCGAACTACTGACGCTGGAACCGCCACGCTACTGCGCCAACTGCAGGAGACGGATGAAGGTCCAGGTCACGCCGGCCGGCTGGAGCGCAGAATGTTCCCGCCACGGGGTGCTCATCCGATGACACAGGTATCGGCTCCGATGAGCCTGATCCAGCGGGACCGCGCACGCCTGTGGCACCCGTACGCCCCCGCGTCCCCCAGCCTCCCGTTGTGGGAGGTCGAGGCGGCCAACGGTGTGCGGTTGCGGCTCCGCAGCGAAGACGGCACACGCCATGAGGTCGTTGATGCCATGTCCTCGTGGTGGTCGGCGATCCATGGCTACCGCCACCCTGTACTGGACGCGGCCGGGAAGCGGCAACTCGATGATTTCAGCCATGTGATGTTCGGCGGACTCACCCATGCCCCGGCGGTGGAACTGGCCGAGCGGCTGGTGGATATGGCCCCTTCCGCACCAGGACGGTCACGGTTGGACCGGGTGTTCCTCGCGGACTCGGGTTCGGTATCGGTGGAGGTTGCACTGAAGCTGGCGGTGCAATTCCAGACCGCGTCCGGCCACCCCCGGCGGCAGCGGTTCCTGAGCATCCGCGGCGGATATCACGGTGACACCTTTGCGGCAATGGGGGTTTGTGACCCCGTGGACGGGATGCACGCCGCTTTCCCCGGTCTGCTGGCCGGCAACGTGTTTGCTCCCCGCCCCCCGGCCGCGGCGTCCGCAACCCCGGAAACGGTGCAGGCGTGGGCAGCCGAACTCCAGGCCACCGCGGCTGCGCATTCCGGGGAGCTGGCCGCGCTCATCGTCGAGCCGGTCCTCCAGGGCGCAGGTGGCATGTACCCCTACCCGGCCGAGTGCCTCACCGCGTTGCGGCAGGTGGCGGACCGGTACGGGCTGCTGCTCATTTTTGACGAGATCGCGACCGGGTTCGGCCGCACCGGCGAGCTGTTCGCCGCCGGTCATGCCGGTGTGGTCCCGGACATCATGTGCGTGGGCAAGGCCCTGACCGGCGGGTACCTCACCCTCGCCGCGATGCTCTGCACGGACGAGATTGCGTCAACGGTTTCCGGCGGGCAGGCAGGGGCACTCCTGCACGGCCCGACCTTCATGGGCAACCCGCTGGCGTGTGCGGTAGCCAACGCCAGCCTGAGCATCATCGACGGCGGCGGCTGGCAGACCGACGTCGCCCGGATCGGGGCGGGCCTGGCGTCGGGGCTGGCCCCCGCCCGGGGACTTGAGTCCGTGGCGGATGTCCGCACCGTCGGGGCCGTCGGCGTCATTGAGCTGCACGACCCCGTCGATGTCACGGCGGTCACGGCCGCGGCCATCCGGCACGGGGTCTGGGTGCGGCCGTTCCGGAACCTCGTCTACACGATGCCCCCGTACATCAGCACCGCGGCAGACATCGAACAGATCACCGCAGGCATGACAGCGGCCGTCGCCGAAGTCCATCAACGCGGCCCGGAACGCTCCGGAGTCCCAGCATGAGCACCTCGATGACCCAATGGCTCGAGCAGCAAGCCTCCGTCCGGGACCGCCGTGGTTTGGTCCGCCGCCCGCTCCCCCGCAACGCGGACGAACAGCTCATCGACCTGGCCAGCAACGACTATCTGGGCCTCGCAACGGATCCGCGGCTTGCCGAGGCCGCCGCGGCAGCCGTTTCATCGTGGGGTGCGGGAGCCACGTCCTCGCGGCTGGTTGCCGGAACCACCCGGCTGCATCTGGACCTCGAGCAGGAACTGGCCACGCTGGCCGGTATGGAGACGGCACTGGTGTTTTCCTCCGGCTATCTGGCGAACATGGGTGTGATCACTGCACTCGGCGGTCCGGGGACCCTGATTGTCGCGGATGAACACTGCCATGCCTCGATGATCGACGGATTTCGGCTCAGCCGCTCCCGCACCGAATCGTTCACCCACAACAGCGTGGAGGACGCCGGCCGGCTGCTCGCGGACCGGCTGGAGCCGCGCGCACTCATCGCCGTTGAATCCCTCTACAGCGTCCTTGGTGACGAAGCCCCGCTCGCTGGTCTGCTGGCCCTGGCCGGGCAGTACGACGCGGCGCTTCTGATCGACGAGGCCCATAGTCTAGGTGTCACCGGTGCCGGCGCCTTTCAGGGCCGCGGCTCGGTGGCCGGGACGGCCCTTGCCGGGCATCCGAACGTGATCGTGACCGCGACGCTGTCCAAGGCCCTGGGCAGCCAGGGCGGGGCGGTCCTGGGATCCGCGTTGCTGCGGGAACACCTCGTCAACCGTGCCCGAAGCTTCATCTTCGACACCGGCCTGGCGCCGGCCTCTGCAGCGGCGGCCCTCGCCGGGGTGCGGATCATCCGGGATGAACCTTGGCGGGCCGGATCCGTCCGAAGCAATGCTGCGGCCCTGGCCGCCGGACTCGCCCCGGCCCTTGCAGCCCGCGGCGCTGAGGTCGAGCACGGGGCGGGGGCGGTCCAGTCCATTCCTATGCCGTCGGCCGAATCGGCCCTGGCAGCCACCGGGGCCGCGCGCACCGCCGGCGTTCGGATCGGCTGCTTCCGCCCCCCGTCCGTTCCGGACGGGATTTCCCGGCTGCGGCTCACCGCCCGGGCCACCCTTACACCTAAGGAAATCGAAGACAGCTGCGCCGTACTGCGCAGCATTTTGGAGGAACTTCCATGAACCTGCCCGGCATCATCATGATCACCGGAACGGACACCGGCGTCGGCAAGACCATCACAACGGCGGCCCTCGCCGCCGCCCTCCACGAACAAGGGCGCAGCGTCGCGGTCTACAAGCCCTGCCAGTCAGGAGCCGCCGTCGGCGATTCCGACACAGCCGAAATCATCCGGCTCGCCGGCGACGTGACAGCAGAAACCGGGGTGGTTCTCCAGGAGCCATTGGCGCCCGTCGCGGCAGCCGCCATCGATAAAACACCCCTGCCCCGGGTGGCTGCGCACGCCGGGAGGGTCCGCGAGCTGGCCGCCTCCCACGACCACGTCCTGGTCGAGGGCGCAGGCGGCCTGCTGGTGGACCTGGATTCCGACGGCTGCACCCTCGCGGACCTCGGCTCACTCCTGGCAGCGGCATTCGTGGTCGTCGCGCGGCCGGACCTTGGCACCCTGAACCACACCGCTCTGACTCTCGAAGCGCTGCAAACACGGGACCTGCAGGTCCTCGGCGTAGTGCTGGGAAGCTGGCCAGGCAACCCAGGCGTCGTACACCACACCAACCGACAGGTGCTCGGATCCCTGCGGGTGCGTTTTCTCGGCGCCCTCCCTGGGCATGCCTCCGAACTGTCCCCGCCCGCTTTCCGTACCGAAGCAGCCGCCTGGCTGAACGGTCTACCCGCATGAACCCGACCCCAACGACCACCGGACCCGCGCAGCCGCTGGCAGAAAGCCCGGGACAGTGGCAGAGCTCTGAGCAGCCGCGCTGCCCGTACATGGTGGTGCGTGACCCGGATATGGTCCGCGAAGTGCTGCACCGACCGGATGTTTTCAGCCCCGCGAACGCCCTCGTCGCGGTCACGCCCCTGGCTGGGCCTGCCCTGCGCGTGCTGCAGCGTGTTCGCTTTGCGTTGCCTCCCGTGCTCGCCAGCAACGACACCGACACGCACGCCGGGATCCGTAAGATCGTGGCAGGGTTTTTCACGCCCGCCACGGTCGCGGCCATGGAGCCGCGGATCCGGGAACTGGCACAGGAAGCGGCACGGAATGCCGCAGACCAGCTCGTGAGGTCCGGGCCTGTGGACCTCGTCCAGACGGTGGCGGCGTTCCCCCCGGCAATTGTCATGCTCGAACTCCTCGGGCTGCCCGTACGGGACCTTGCAGACCTCAAACGCTGGAGTCTTGACTCCATGGAGCTGTTCTGGGGCTGGCCCGACGAAGCCCGGCAACTCGAACTCGCCCACAGCGCGGCGGAATCCTACCTCTGGCTGCGCAAACTCGTCGCAGAATCCCTGACGGCACCGGGATGCAACCTCTTCAAATCCCTCGCCGAACACGGCCTGTCAACCCCCGAAATCTGCTCGCTCGGCTATTTTCTGCTCATCGCCGGACAGGAAACAACCACCCAGCTGATTAGCACCACCCTGTTCCGACTCCTTGAAGAATCCAACCCAGTGGACTGGAAGGACGCCGCATCCGGGGAAGGCTCCAGGAGCGCGGTCCGACACGTGCTCGCCACTGAATCATCAGTCCCCACCTGGCGCCGTGTCGCCGCACACGATACCAACATCGCCGGCTCGCAGATTTCGGCGGGCACCGAAATCGTCCTCGAACTGAGCGGCAACCACACCACGAGACCAGCCCAAACCCGAGGTTCCTCGCCCCGAACGCAAGAGGCCCAGCACAAACCACCCACCACATACGGCCTGGTTTTTGGCTCGGGGATCCACCGCTGCCTCGGTGCCAAACTCGCAGAACTCGAGGCCGCCATCATTGTCCAGGAAACCGCCATATCACTTCCGCGAATACAGCTCCGGGACGTGAATCCAGACTGGATCCGGCTCCTGTCATTCCAAGCCCCCCGGACAGTTGTCGTGGCAGCCCAGCCACTCGGACCGCACTGACTTTGCTCAGAGGAACGAAATCGGCGGAATTCAAAGGTCCTACCGCCAGCGACGTAACCAAACACCAGGGACCGGCTGCGTGCGCAGCCCTCAACAGCACGGGCCCGGATTTCAAGGCCAACGCGCGGAATTAGTGCCCAGTCAGCCACCCGGATTCGGCCCCCAGGGATCGCGGGACCTGGGCAGCTCAGGCAGCCAGGCGGGCTGCCCGAGCCGGGACCGGCGTGTAGGTGGTGCCGTCGCGGAGCATGGCCCAAAGGACGTTCAGGCGGCGCCGGGCCAGGGAGAGCATGGCCTGGATATGGGTTTTGCCTTCGGCGCGTTTTCGGTCGTAGTAGGTCCGTGAGGCGGGGCAGCTTTTCAGGGCTGATAGCCCGGAGAGGTAGAAGACCCGGAGGAGTCTGCGATCGTAGCGGCGGGGGCGGTGGTGGTTTCCGGTGATCCGGCCGGAGTCCCGGGGCGCGGGGGCGAGTCCGGCGACGCCGGCGAACCGGTCCGCGGTTTCAAAGACCGTAAGGTCCCCGCCGGTGGCGCCAAGTAACTCAGCGGCCAGGACGGGTCCGAAACCGGGCATGCTGAGCAGGGACGGGGTGTGCCGGTGTTCGCTGACTTTCTCGCTGATTAGCGCGTCCAGCTCGGCCAGTTCCTTGTCCAGGGTGATGATTTCCTGTGCGAGGGCGGCGACTATCTGTTCTCCAAGGTGTTGGGCCGGGACGGTGATGTGCTGGGATTTCGCGGCGTCGACGGCGGCCTGGGCGACCGCGGCGGAGGAACGGGTGCCGTGTTTCTTCAGCCAGGCGTGGATCCTGGTCTGGCCGGTGCGGCGGATCCCGTCCGGGGTCCGGTGTTTGGTCAGCAGGGTCAGGGCCGCTTTGGAGCGGCTGTAGTCAAAGGCCCGCTCCAAGGCCGGGAAGTATTCGAGCAGTTGGGCCTGCAGGCGGTTGATCGCCCGGACCCGGTCCGCGGATTTGTCGGCCCGGCGGGCGGTGAGGAGCCGCAGCCCTGTGCAGATCTCATCCCCGGCCCGCAGCGGCTGCAGGTCGCGGCGCATCCGGGCCTGGTCGGCGATCACGGCGGCGTCTTTCGCGTCCGTTTTGCCCTCGCCGCGGTAGAGCTTGGAGGCGTGGTGGACGATCCGGCCCGGGATGTAGAGGATGGTCTGGCCGTGGGCGACGAGGATGGCGATCAGCAGCGCCGGCCCGCCGTGGTTCAGGTCCGTTGCCCAGATGACCTCGTCCCCGTCCCCGAGTTTCAAGACGTTGACGATGAGCTCGAGCAGGGCTGGTTCGTCGTTGGGAACTCGTTGGGAGAGCAGCCGGTTTCCGGCGGCGTCGATCACAACGCAGTGATGATGGGCTTTGCCGGCATCGATACCGGCCCACAATTTCGTCAAAACAGCCTCCAGTCTGTCGGATGGGTCGAACCCGGCAGATAACCGCGCCGTCGTGTCCTTATCCGGCGATTCAAGTCGCGTCTCTCAATCAGCGGTCGGGTCATCGCGGGGCGCCGGGCGGCCAATCCTACGAAGCCGTCACGACCTGGATCGTCCGGACCACAGCAACAAAGCCATACCCGCCTCCCCCGGGTAGCCACGACCCTACAACGGCCACGGAACCACCCGTCAACACCATAAGGACAGCAGCCAAAAAACGTCGAAGACGTCAGAACGGGGTGGCTTGTGAAAAAGTGAAATATCCGACGCTAAGGTTTTGCCGGTCGTCGTAGTGGCCTGTATTTGCCGGGTTTGATGTGGCTGGTCCGGGGCCAGGTGTAGTCGCCGGTGAGGTTGATGTGTTCCCAGCCCAGCGGTGAGAGGAACCGCAGGAGGTCCGGGTCAATGTCACCGCCGCTGCTGGTCAGGGTGGCGACGGCGCGGTCGAGGTAGACCGTGTTCCAGAGCACGATGGCTGCGGTGAGAAGGTTCAGCCCGCTGGCGCGGTAGCGCTGCTGCTCGAAGGAGCGGTCACGGATTTCGCCGAGCCGGTTGAAAAACACGGCCCGGGCCAGGGTGTTCCGGGCTTCGCCCTTGTTCAGGCCGGCGGTGACTTTCCGGCGCAGGCCGGGGTCCTGGAGCCAGTCCAGCAGGAAGAGCGTCCGTTCGAGTCTTCCCAGTTCCCGCAGGGCGAGGGCGAGCCCGTTCTGGCGGGGGTAGGCGCCGAGTTTCCGCATCATCAGGGACGCGGTCACAGTGCCGGTTTTGATGGACGCGGCGAGGCGGAGGATCTCGTCCCAGTGCAGGGCGATCGTTGTGGTGTTGATGCTCCCGCCGATCAGCGGAGCCAGTGTCGTCAGCCCGGAGTCGTTGGCGGGCGTGTAGAGGCGGGTGTCGCCGATGTTGCGGATCCGTGGTGCGAACCGGTAGCCGAGCAGGTGCATGAGGGCGAAGAGATGGTCCGTGAATCCGGCGGTGTCGGTGTAGTGTTCCTGGATTTGCAGTTCAGACTCGTGATAGAGCAGCCCGTCCAGGACGTAGGTCGCGTCGCGGTCCCCGACGTTGACGAGTTTACTGTGGAAGGGCGAGTACTGGTCCGAGACGTGCGTGTAGACGAGCCGGCCGGGTTCGGCACCGTACTTGGGGTTCACGTGGCCGGTGGACTCGGCTTTGCTACCGGCCCGGAAGCGCTGCCCGTCAGAGGACGAGGTGGTCCCGTCGCCCCATTGTGCGGCAAAGGGGTGGCCGTGCTGGGTGTTCACCAGTTCCGCCAGCGCGGCGCTGTAGGTTTCGTCCCGGATATACGAGGCCTGGTGGCGGTCCAGCCGGGCGTAGGTGACGCCAGTGCAGGACTCGGCCATTTTCGTTAGCCCCAGGTTGATCCCGTCGGCCAGGATGGCGGTGAGCAGGAGCTGCCTGTCCTTGGAGGGGTGGCCGGATTTAAGGCTGGTGAAGTGGCGGGTGAATCCGGTCCAGCTATCGACTTCCATCAGCAGGTCGGTGATCCGGATTCGCGGGAACATGGCGCTTACCTGGTCGATCAGTGGCTGCGCATATGCGGGGACGATCGTCTCCAGTGGGGTGATTTTCACACCTTTCTCGGTGACCAGCACCCCGGGGAGTTCGTCGCGGGCGGCGAGGTCGTTGACTTCCTTCAGCCGCTTCTGAAGGAGGGCAAGCCTGCCCTCGAGGTACTGGGGGCTTCCATCGGTCGTGATCAGAGGCAGCTTCCCGGAGTTCTTTATCCCGGTGTAGTCATCGCTGGCAAGAAGGTAGTCATCGAAGTCGCGGAACTGACGTGATCCGGTGACCCATATGTCCCCGGAACGCAGGGCATTCTTCAGTTCCGCGAGGGCGCAGAACTCATAAAAGCCACGGTGGACGCCGTCGTCGGTGAAGACCAGCGGCTTCCACCGTGGCCTGATGAACGAGGTGGGTGCATCCTCCGGGATCCTCCGGGCGCCGGTGGTGTTCAGAGCTCGGATGAGGTTGATCGCGGCCAGCAGGTCCTGTGCCGCGGGTGCGGCGTGGAGGTCAAGGACGGCAAGGAACGCCGGCGTATAGCGGCGCAGCGTGGTGAAGTGGGCGCTGACCAGGGCCAGATGATCTTCAAAGGCCGGCTTGGTCAGTTTCTTGGCCTGGGCGATGCTTTCGGCCAGGGATTCCCAGCCGATGGCTGTTTCGATCGCGGCGAAGGGGTCTTCGCCGTTTTTCTTCGCCTCAAAGAGGGCATCACCGAGCCTTGAGTGCATGCGCATCATGGCTGTGACGGTGGAGCGGGACGCCAGCGTGGCCTGGTTTTGCTTGTTCTGCGCGGTCCGGATGAGCCGGCCAATGATCCGGTCGTGCAGATCGATGATTTCGTCGGTGACCGTTGCCATGCTTTCGGCGGCCATGGCAAAGAGAGTCGCGTACCTGCGCGCGGGTTCAAACTTGGCCAGATCCGCCGCGGTCATGGAGGCGCCCTCCCGGGCAAGCTTCAGCAGCCGGTTCCGGTGCACCAGCCGGGCCGCCGCCCACGGGAGATCAAGGGCACGCCAGGTAGTGAGCCGGTCGATGTGCTCGTTCATCGCCCGCGCGTTGGCACGCAGCGGTGCCTGCCGCAACCAGCCGATTTCAGTCGATGAACTCTCAGGGCGACGGAGCAGCAGCCCGTCCAGTCGTTTGCAGTGTTCCACGGACAGCTGCTCACACAGGGTGGCGTAAATGTTCCGGTTCGCCCTGGTCAGGGCCTGGGCGCAGGCCCGTTCAATGACGCTGACGCCAGGCAGAGCGACCTTCCTTGCCCGCAGGAGGTCCCTCGCGCCTTCAACCAGGAGCAAACCCTTGTCTGTTTGCGCAGCCACGGCGCCCACGTGCTCCACGAGCTGGCGGAAGTCTGCAATGCCGAACGCTGACATCCCCAGATACGCGCGGATCTCCCGTCCGTGCTCCTGCCGCGTTTCCTCACGTTGCCCGTAGTCCGCCCATGCCTGGGCCGAAACGGCCAGACGGGAGGCCAGCCAGGAAATCAGTTCAGGGGGCACTTCGGTGTCTTCGGCCAGCGCGACGCCCGGGTGACGCAGCAGAGCCAGTTGGACGGTGAAGCCCAGGCTGTTCGCTTCTCCGCGGCGTTGCCGGATCAACGACATATCCGCCTCGCTGAGCGTGTAACGGGCTGCAAGATCCGCTGTTGCTGCGGGTATGGCTAGGATCTGGCCGCGCTCGGCAGTCGTGAGCAAGGAACGTAGGGCCACGTCAGAAGTCCTTATCTGCTAAACGGCCGTGCCGTCGTTCGGTTGTGGCGCGCAGGGGCCTACTGTTCATGGTTTGGCGAGGTGGCGGTAGATGGTGGGCCGGGTGACGCCGAATTCCTGGGCAATGTGCTCGACCGTGTGGGCCCGTTTTCCGTCGGGGCCTTTTTCATCGTACATTTCGCGGGCCAGCTTGACTTGGCGGGGGCCTAGTTTTGGTTTCTGCCCGCCGGTCCTGCCCCGCGCTCGGGCGGCGGCGAGGCCGTCGCGGGTCCGTTCGGACATCAGGGCGTGTTCGAACTCGGCGATCGAGCCGAGGATCTGGAAGAACATGCGTCCGATGGCTGTGGATGTGTCTATGCCCTGGTCAAGGACGACCAGGTCAACACCACGCACCTGCAGCGTGTTGGATAAATCGATGAGGTTTTCCAGCGACCGGCCGAGCCGGTCGAGTTTGGTGACGACGAGCTGATCTCCTGCCCGGTTGGCGGAGAGCAGCGCTTTGTCGAGTTCGGGCCTGCGGGCGAGTTTCCCGGAGGCTGTGTCAATGAAGATCTGCTCACAGCCGGCCGCTGTCAGGGCGTCGTGCTGGGCTTCGGGGTGCTGGTCATGGGTGGAGACACGTCCGTATCCGATTCGCATCCCAAAAATGTATCAGTAACCCGGTTGGACCTTACATAGGAGGGTACACGCGAAGCATTACAAAATTGGCCTCGTAGTTCCGCACTCTGCGAAAACGCCCTTGATGTGTCTTGCGAACGATCGTTACCGTACCCATCCGACAATGGCTTAGCGCTACTTTTACGCGCATTGGTCGACGCGCTGTTCCCATAATTCGACCGGATTACCCGGCGCGCTGCGCGGGTCACCAATTCTCGTCCCGGAGGCCCGGGCTCCGGAAAGCACAGAACGCCGTCGCGCACGGCGAGGCACGGTCCTTGGGGCAGTATTCGGGCGGGGACGTCACGATAGACCCTATTGCAGACAAAAGAACCCGCCGTCGTTAGAATTCGCTTAAGTGCGGTGTCTTCTTCCTGAATTGCGGGGTCGGCTCCGTGCCCGGATTCCAGGCTCAGCTGGGACCGTGAACAAAGGGAGCAGACAGTGTCGAAAGATGCTAATTCTTTTGGTGTGCCGTCAGACAGGGCAGCGGGGCCGGCCACAGGTCCCGCGTCCGGGGCAGGGGCAGGGGCGAATTGTGCCCGGACGGTCCGGGAGCAGCTCAAACAGCTGCAACGTGCGGTTCGCGATGCTCAGCGACGGAACCTTTTTATGAACCGCGAAGACACTCAATACCTTGCCAGAAGTTATAGGGGCACCCCCAGCTGAGCCGTAGCCGACAAACTGAACCGCCGCTCGCTAACATCCCGGGCGAACACGCCAGCACAACGCTAACGTCCGATATTTCACGAATTCACGACCCATGAGGCCAGCGGAGCAGGATCTGGCCGCGTCGGCGGGGCGCTTACATCCGCGCGAAGTTTCCCACGTTCTTCCTGGTGGAACCTGCCTGAGGCCCCCGGGCACAACCGGTGGGCCGCCCAAAAGTAACGGCCCACCGCTTCGCAGCTTTTAGGCAGCCATCAGCCGGCGGGCCAGGCCGGTGGCCCTGAACTCGTCGAAGTCGCGCACCACTAGTTCGGCTCCCGCCTCGACAAGCCGTTCTTCCGGGCAGTAACCGCTGAGCACCCCCACGGGGACACAGCCGGCTTCCGCCGCGCAGCGCATGTCATACTCCGTGTCGCCGAAGTACAGGGCTTCGCCGCCGTCCCGGAGCTCCGTCAGCACCCGGGCTTTGTCCGCGGCTTCAGTAACAACCGCGCCGAACCGGTCCTCGAGGTCAAAGGACCGGAGTTCGGCGAGCAGGTACCCGGGCCCTGCCGCCGATATGACCGCACACATCTCGCCGGCCGCATTGAGCTCGGCCAGAAAGCCCGCCGTACCGGCGCGCAGGGGCGCTGGCTTCGAAGCCATGGCCGCGTTCCATTCCGCTATGGCGGCCGGGACGTCTCCGGCGCGAACGCCAAGCTTCACGAACATCTCGTCCATCGGCAGCATGAACTTGCGGTCAAACTGATCCGGGCTGATCTCCTGTCCTCCCACCAGCCGCAACGCCGCATTGGTTGCATCACAGGCCCGGCCTGCGTCGTCGGCAATGGTGCCGTTCCAGTCGAAAAGGTATTTCATACGGCGGCCGACAATGCAGCGGCTGTCAGTCCCAGTTCGGAGGCCATGCCCGCCCGGAGCCCGCCAGGGCCGTGGAAAACGTGGATCTTCTCCGGATCAGACCACACCGCAACACGGGAATGCAGCTGCGGGCGCTCAGCGGAGCGGCAGGACAGGAGGAGCACCGAGCCGCCCAGGTCCACATGAACGGTCCTGAGCGGGCCGTTGGGCTCGACCAGGATCACTTCGCCTTCCGTAGTCCAGGCGTTGCCGTGCTCAGGCCGTCCAAGGCGGACGTCCTCGGGCCGGACGCCCAGGACAACGTCGCCCGTCAGGGCTGCGCTGCTGACGTCCGTGGACACCCGTCCGTAGGCCGTCTCCATCGCCCCGGATTCCGTGCGGACCGAGGAGAGGAGGTTCATCGGCGGCGCACCGATGAACCCGGCAACGAAGGCTGAAACGGGAGAATCGTAGAGCTCGTCCGGAGTGCCCAGTTGCACGATGCGCCCGTTATCCATCACGGCAATGCGGTCGGCCATGGACATGGCGTCCTGCTGGTCATGGGTGACGGTCACGCCCGTGGCGCCCTCCTGGCTGATGAGCTGGTGGATTTCGGCGCGCAACGAGATATGGAGCTGGGCATCGAGTCCGGACATGGGCTCGTCGAGGAGTACAACGCCGGCATGCCGGGCCAGTGCGCGCGCCAGGGCAATGCGCTGGCGCTGGCCGCCCGACATCGCCTTCGGACGCCGGTGAAGCAGTTCCTCGACCCGCATCCGGGAGGCAACCTCGCGTGCCCGCGTCTCTGCCTCCTGCTTGGACAGGCCCAGGCCGTGGCGCAGCCCGAGGGTGATGTTGCCCAGAGATGACAGGTGCGGATACAGCGCGAAGTTCTGGAAAACGATCGACACGTCACGCTGGTGGGCGGGCACACCGGACTGATCCTTTCCGTCCAGTTCCACGGTGCCCTCGTCCGGGTGTTCGAGCCCGGCGATGATCCGCAGCAGGGAGGACTTGCCGGATCCCGAGGGTCCCAGGATGGAGAGATTCTCCCTGTCCCGGATGGACAGAGTGACGCCGTCGAGCGCCGTCACGTCGCCGAAGCGCTTGGTGATGTTGGTCAGTTCAATCGCTGTCATGGTTACTTACCCAGCATGGAGTTGATGGACTTCGCGGTGGCGGGCACAACGTCGTCGGCGGGCTTGCCGGTGGCAAGCTGCTCCATCATGGTGCGGACGGTGTTGATGATCTGGGCCGTCTGGGCTCCTTCGAAGCCGCCCCATACCGTCAGCGGCTTGTCATAGGTCCACGCGTAGCGCATCTGGGGAGCGATGTTGTCTCCCTTGAGGAGTTCTTCGGTGGCGAGCTTGTTGACCGGGATGTAGCTGTAGTCCTTGCCGCTGCTCAGGAGCGAGGCTTCCTTGGTGAGCATTTCGGTGATCATTGCCTGTGAGAATGCTGCTTTGCAGGAGTCCTCGGAGATGACCACCCAGCCGTTGCCGCCCGCAGGCAGGTCACCGGCGGGTCCGTTGAGCCCGGGCAGGTCGATCGGTGCCCAGTCCAGGTCCTTCGGAGCTTGCTTGGCAATTTGCGCGATGCGGGACGTCGTGGCCATGTGGAAGGCCAGGTTTCCCGCGGCAAACTGTGCCTGGCCTTCGTTCATGCCCACATTCAGGGACACTTTGTCCTGCGTCAGGCGCGAGAGCAGCCCGATGGCCTCGCGGCCCTTGGGGGTGTCGAAGCCGAACGAGCCGTCCTCGGCCACGTACTTTTCGCCGGAAGACTGCACGAGTGCCTGCGAGAACCAGTCCGGCAGGTCATCCGAAGAGATGTTGATGCTGGGCTTGCCGGTCTTCGCGGTGACCTTCCTGGCAGCGTCCTCCAGTGCTGCGAAGTCCTTGATGGATGCAGGATCGGTAATGCCTGCTTCAGCCAGTATTTTCTTGTTGACCAGCATGGTGGGCGTGGAGATCTGGAACGGTGCCAAATACGTGGTGCCGTTGACTTCCCCGGCCGTCAGGAACTGCTTCTGGTAACCCTCAGGAAGTGTTGCAGGGTCCAGCGGCGCGGGGTTGTAGCTGTCTGTCCAGAACCGGAGCTGACCCAGGCCCGTCATGATCAGGTCCGGCCGCTTACCCACGGCTGAATCCGCGACGATCTGCTTGGTGAGGTCGGAATAGTTGCCGCTCTGGGCGGCGACCGCATCGATTTTAAGTCCGGGGAATTTCTGTTCCATAACCTTCTTTGCGTATTCGACGGCGGGCGTGCCCTGGGGGGCGAACGCCAGTTTGATGGAGGTTTCCTCCGGCTTGCACTGGTCGATGGCGGCTGCCGTGGCGACAGAGACGCCAGAGCCGGACTCAGCACCTCCACAGGCCGAGAGGCTTAGGGCAGTCACTGTGGCGAGTGCGGCGGTGGCAAGGATTTTGCGGCGCATGGGGGGTCCTTCGTGTAAGTGGGGGTCTGCAGTCGGAGGGTTACGGAGTCAGCCGGCTACTTCGGTGCCGGCCATGCCGCGGACAAAGTGTCGCTGGGCGAGGAGGAAGAGGATGATCACGGGTGCGGTCACGATCGCGGCGGCGGCCGAGAGCGCGGGGTAGTCGAAGCCGGTGTCGGCATTCTGGAAAGTTGCAAGGCTCAGTGGCGGGGTCATGATGTCCGGGCTGCGTGCCACCAGGAGCGGCCAAAGGTAGTCGTTCCAGTGGGTGAAGATCGACAGCATAGAGAAGGCAGCTATTGACGGGGCCGCGATCGGCACGACCACCGAGACAAGGGTCCGCAGCGGGCCCAGCCCGTCGGTCTTTGCCGCCTCCATGATGGCGTCCGGCACGGCCATCATCTGCTGGCGCAGCATGAAGATGCCGATGGCGCTCGTGACGAATGGCAGCACCAGGCCCAGCCGGGTATCGCCCAGGCCGAGCAGGTTCAGCCCCACAAAGGTCGGGATCATGGTGGCTTGGTTCGGGATGAGGAGGCAGGCCAGCACCAGGCCGAGGATGAAGCCGGCTCCCCGGAACCTGAACTTGGACAAGGCGTAGGCGGCGGGAATGCAGGTCAGCAGTTGGAGGACCAGGATGCCGAGCGTTACCGCGATGCCGTTGAGCATGGCCTGGCCCAGGTTCGCCTTGTCCCAGGCCCGAATGAAGTTCGACAAATCGAATTCGCCGGGGATGAGGCTCAGGCCCGTGGTGGTCAGGCCCTCCGCGGGGGCCACTGCCGTCCGGAGCATCCAGTAGAAGGGAAACAGTGCAAGCGCGGCCGCCATGATGCCAAGGGCCGTAGCCAGCGCTGTGTGGACTTTGTTCGATGTGGTCATGATGTTTCCTTCGTACGCCGCTGACGTCCGATGACGCCGACGGCAAGCAGCAGGGCGATCAGGATGAAGGAGATGGCGGATGCTTCGCCGATCCGGAAGTACTCGAAGCCCACCTTGTGGGCCGCGGTCATGGCGGTTTCCGAGCTTCCCACCGGACCGCCCTTGGTCATGACGTTGACGATTTCAAAGACCTGGACCGCGCCGGTGATGGACAGGACCGTGACGAACACCACGGTGGGCCGAAGCATCGGCAGGATGACCGTCCGCAGCTTGGTGAAACCCCGGATTCCTTCGACGGCCGTCGCTTCGTGGATGGAGGACGGGATGGTGGTCAGCCCTGCCATGAACAGCAACATGCACAGGGACGTAGCCCGCCACAGCCCCAGCAGAATAACGGTGAACAATGACGTATCGGCTTCATCCAGCCAGTTCACCGGGGCGAGACCGGCGATCCCGAGGAGCTGGTTAGCGAAACCGCCCTGGAACGCGAAGATCCATTTGAACACCACGGCCATGGCCACCATGTTCGCCGTCATGGGCAGGATGAGGGCGGTCTTGGCGAGCCAGCTCCCGCGGCCCATCTTTTCCATGAGCAACGCCAGCAACAGCCCCAGCACAATGGAGGGGATGATCGTGGCCAGCGAATACACCAGCGTGTTCCACGCCGCCTGATGGATCAACGGATCTGCAAAAACCTTTAGGTAATTATTGAAGCCCGCGTACTTCCATGAACCCCCGGACAACGGGATAACGAAGAAGCTCCCGATCAGGGACAACAGGGCCGGCCCGTAGACGAACAGCAACAGGGCCGCCAGGGCGGGCAGCAGCAACAGATACGGTGTCAGGGGCTGCCGGGAGTATCCAGAAGTGGGGGCCTGCTTGGCTGGCCCGCCTCCGGGAGCCGGCGTTGCGGCTGCGACCTTCGCCGCCGAACGCGTCAGCAGGCTCATGATCCGGCTCCCAGATCAAGGGCGAGCAGCCCGCCGTCGACTCCCACCGTGAGGTAGCTGCCGCCCCCGGCGGCCACCAGCGGGGCCGCCAGGGGGACCCCGACGTCGTACGTCCCGGCCGGGGTGCCGTCCAGGCCGAAGCGGCGGATGACGCCGTCGAGCCCTGGCAGCAGCAACGTTTCGCTGGACTCTTCGTAGGCGGGTGCGGCCATGACGGGGTTTGCCTTCATGCGGTAGGCGGTCATGGGGAACGGGGCCAGCCCATCCACTGCTGCATCCCACAGTTGCCCGCCGGTGTCCTTGTCCAGCATGCGGAGACCGCGGCCGGTCACGGTGACCACGTATCCGGCCGGGGTGATGACCGGGGTGGAGGGGCTGTAGCCGCCTTCATGCTGCACGGTCCACTGCGCGGAGCCGGTCTTCCGGTCCAGCTTGGCTGTGCTGGAAATCGCCGGTACCAGGAAGCTGTCCTGGCCGTCGTCGTAGGCCGCGGTCCCGGTGACCCGGAGGTTCCGGGCGGCGTCCCACGGGTCGTCCTGCAGTAGGGGCATGGGCCAGATGGACTTCCCGGTGTGGAGGTCGACGGCGATCGGGGAGTTCGGCGTCGGCCAGAACCCCACCATCACCATGGTGCCCACGATCGCGGGGCTGGAATGCGTGACGATGTTGTGGTGGGGGGACAGATCGGTGCGCCGCCACAGGACCTCTCCGGTGGCAGCGTCCAGGGCGCGGAGGTCGCTCTGGTCGCCGAGCACTACGATGCCTGCCGATTCCACTGGTGACTGCCAGGCGAAGCGCCGGTACGGGTCCGTGGAGGGCGTGGTCCACAGCCGCTCACCGGTTCCGGCAGCCAGGCCCGCTACCGCACCGCTAACTTCGGCAACCACCACGACCTCGCCGGCCAGGACCGGACGCGTCTTGACGGCGGACCCGGTGGACGCCGACCACAGGAGCCGGCCGCTTTCGGCGTCGAGCGCCTCTACCGTCCCGGCAGGGTGGTCCTCAATCTGGGAGCCGGCAAAGATCCGGTCCCCCGCCAGGGTGAGCCCGGCGCGGTGGCCGGCACCGGCCAGCTGGTGGCGCCAGCGGACCAGGGAACTGCCGGATTTGGCGTCATATCCTGCGACGGTGGCCTTGTCGACGTCGAACGCGTGTTCCGGGTTGTGCAGGTAGTGGGCCGGCATGGTGCGGGAGTTCAGCTCCAGGCTGGTACCGTCCCACACCACTTCGCGGAACATTGGCGGGGAATAGTCCAGGCCGGCAAAAAACGGGGTGGGGCTGTTGACGTGCAGGACGCCGTCGATGTCTACCACCCGGGACGTGTGCCAATGGCCGGAGAAGGTGGCCAGCGGCTTCCGCGGGAGCCGGTCCATGACCGGGTGCCCCGGCTGGTCATGCATGCACAGGATATAGGGGGTGTCGTCCCCGGCGGCCGCGAGATCATTGCTGAGCCATTCCTCCTGGACCGTG
This sequence comes from Arthrobacter liuii, assembly GCF_014639275.1. Lineage (GTDB taxonomy): Bacteria > Actinomycetota > Actinomycetes > Actinomycetales > Micrococcaceae > Arthrobacter > Arthrobacter liuii. The sequence goes on from NZ_BMFW01000021.1 coordinate 34,737, forward strand.
TGGTCCAGTCCGAGCTCGTGCGTGTGCCAGTCCATCACCACCACGTGCAGGCCGGCAACATCGTAGGAGAACCACCGCGGGCCCACCAACGACTCGTACAGTCCCGGGTCGCCATCGTTGACGATGTAGTTGTTGCGGGAAATGCGCCCTGCCCGTCCGGCGTGCATGTGGTCGTGGTTCCCGGGAACCAGGTTGACGGGAACCGGTGCACCGGCAACGGCGTCCAGCAAACCGGCAAACTCCTCCGGAGATCCGTGGTCCACCAGGTCGCCGGTGACAATCACGGAGCGGCTCGCCGGCGAAAGCTGAGGGAGGTCCTGAATGAATTCCTTCAGCTGGTCAGGCGTTGTCAGGCGTCCTTTGTCGAAAGCCCACTGGTCGGGCTGAGCCATGTCGATGTGCGTATCGGTGATGTGCATGAACTGGTAGGGGAGGCTCTGCTCGGTAGCGTGCAGTTCGAAGACAATCTCCGCGCTGTCGCCGGCATCGGCGGGCACCCGCCTGAACCAGTGGTCCGTATGCCACCCGGTGGGACGGGTCAGGGTAATGAATGGGCCGAAGTGATCGACAGTGAAAGTGCCGTCCGCTCCGGTGGCCACGACGTCCCGACCATTTGTGACGGCGACGCCGGGAAGCGGAATTCCTTCTGCCGTGATGACACGGCCGGTGATGATTTTGGACATGAGGTCTCCAGGATTGAGCGGAATATTCTGGGAAGTGCGCTAACTGCGGTGAAGTTGGGAGAGGATGTCGTTGCTGGCGGACAATGCGGCCATGCGCTGATGGGATCCATGGGTCAGCAGAACCACGATGGCGTCCAGTACAGCCAGATGCACCACACGGCTGGTCATGGCATCGACCCGGTAGGCCGTTTCCTGACTACCCGCCACCACTGACAGCTCAGCGAGGTCAGTCAGGGGTGTTCCGGTAAAGCTGGTGACCGCCACCGTCGCTGCCCCCGCTGCCTTCGCCGCCCGGGATGCTGCCAGTGTTTCCGTGGTGGAACCCGTATGGCTGACGATCAGGCAGGCATCCTCCGGAGTGAGGCGGCTGGCCATGATGTTCTGGACATGTGCGTCGGCGACAAACACAGCATCGACTCCCACCAAGGCAAGCCGATACGCCACATCCGCGGCCAACGGAGCCGACGTGCCGATGCCCAAAACCAGGGTTCTGCGTGCTCTGCCGATACGGGCCGCGACTTCTGCCACGCTGCCGTGGTCAATGTTCCCCGCGGCAGACAGTAACGCCTCGGCAGAACCGAGAACCACCTTGCGGCTAACGGTCCGTTCATCGTCATCGGCCTCGATATCGGCAAGCTGCACAGTTTCGGACGGCGACTCACGGGTCAGGACCAGCTTGAGGGCCTGGAAACCGGCCAGGCCCATGCTTTGGCAGAACCGTACTGCGGACGCGGACGAAACTCCTGCCTCAGCCGCGAACTGGCCGATCGACCGATCGATAATGTTCTGCGGATCTCCCAGAATGGCGCGGGCGATACGCAGCTCCACGGCAGAGAACGAGGCCAGATTTTCCCGGACGGACTCAAGGAACTGGGCCCGGTGCCTGGCGGGGGCTTTGAGTTGTTGCGTGCTCACAACTTCAAGTTAGGTGGCTGAGTCAACGGGCGGGAACACCGGAGGTAAACGAAGAAAAAACATTCCACAAAATGGTCATCTATGAAATTTGCGTTCACGCTGTGACCGGAATCGCGCGTCCATGCAAAAGGCCACGGAATACGGCACATCTTCCGGGTGCGGCGGACTCACCCCCTGGGAGACGAGGCACCGGAGCAGCTTTAGGCGGCGGAGGCACAGCACTTCGGTTTCGTTCCTAGCGTGCGCGGAGGTCGGTGGGTGTGGTGTAAGACCAGACAGCAACTCAGCGTAAATCCTCCAGAACGGCGGGCGTAGTACGTGCTCAGGGCCTACGACGCCCGGCAAAACCTCAGCGTCGGATATTTCACTTTTCCACAAGCCACCCCAGAACAGGGCCAGGGATCCCGGAGCTCTGCGACGGAAGCACTGGGCCCAACAGCCGGCCGCGCCAGCGGACGACCGCTTGGGTGCGAGCCCTGCGAGCATGCCCTTTGTACGACCGTCTGTTGCACCCCTCCCCGCGTTGCCGGCCACCTGCCGGGGCGGGCCGGGCCGATGTGGGACCAGGGCCGGGACGTGGCCGTGAATGGCGGTCCGCCGCCGGCGACCAGCGACGTTACCAGGTCACGTGCGGCGGACCGCCCGACCCCGGGGGCGGGCCGGGACCCTGTGGTTGGTCCGGCCCGCCGTGCCGTGGTTAGTGGAGTCCGGGCCGGTGTTCGGCGGCGAAGAGGACTGCCACGATTTCGTTGTGCCAGTCCAGTGCGGCGTACTGGCGGGTGGTGTCGAGGATTCCCGGGTCTACGCGGGCCTCGGTGGTCACGGCTTCGGCCATGCCGCGGATGTGGGCGGCGAGGTCGGCGGCCGCGTCGGCACTGTAGGTCACGGGGGACTTCTGCACGATGGCGGCGAGGGTTTCGAGGAACACCACGGTCTGGGCCGGGTTTTCGGTGATGCTGTTGCCGGTGGTCATGGTTCTTGGCTCCTTGGAGGGGTTGGGGGCCTGCCGGGCGGTGTCCCGCCCGGCAGGCTGTGGGTGGTGGTTTAGGCGGCGTTGGGCCGGAAGGGCATCCGGTAGCGGGACGGGAGTTCCGCGGCGGCTTCGGGCAGGTCGTCCGGGCCGTGGGCCTGTCCGTTCTTCCAGTGGTAGAAGGCCTGCTCGGTGATCGCGTCCCACTGGCGGGCTTTGGTCCGGTAGTAGGTGCAGGTCACGTCGCCCTCGCAGTAGGTGGCGACGCCGAACAGGTTCCCGATCTCGTCCGCGGTGCGGGTCGCGGCGACCATGACGTAGGGCCAGTTGCCCAGGTCCCAGCCGTCTGCGCCCCACACGGGGATGACGGTCCAGCCGTGTTCGCCGATCAGGTCCATCCACTCGTAGCCGCCGTTGAGGTGGTAGTCGCCGAGGACGGTCACGCCGTCGATGGTTTCGTCGGTGTCCTGCGTCGTCACGGTCTTCTTGGTGATTGCGTTCATGGTGTTGCTCCTTTTTGCCCAAGGATTCGGTGGGTGGGGCGGCTCAGGTGACCGGCCAGCGTCCCCTCTCCCTCCGTTGTTTTTTGGCTGCTGGCGGAGCTTGCGGAGCTGTGCCCGACGGAGGCCTGTCTACCGAAGGCAAGGGGCGGGAAATTCCCGGAGGAAATAAGCGACGAAGGAGCGCCGGAGGGACATTTCCTGCACCGCAGGCCCCGGAGGACCGGAGGGGCTAGACGGGCTGGAGCGGGCACGTACGATCCGAAGGACAGCAGCCAAAAAACGTCGAAGACGTAGACAACAGGGCCAGGGCAGCCGGAGCTCTGCGACGGAGGCACTGGACCCAACAGCCGGCCGCGCCAGCGGACGACCGATAACTGGTTGGAGCGCAGCGGAAACCAGTCCCTCCCCGGACGCCGCGGCACACGCCCGGTTCCCTTCGCCGGCGCGAGTCCTCGTGGCAGGATGAGCCCCATCATGGACAGACTGCTGCGGAAGGCCCCGTACCCGGAGTGGGTGCTGATGTACCGGCTCGGGCTGGGCCGGGACCGCATCGCCGCCCTTGTCCGCACCCCGCCTGCGACCGTCGACTACCACCTGCGCGTGGCCCGTCGCCAGGACCCCCAGCTTCAAGCGGCACACCGGGCCGCAGGGGCAGCGCCGTCTGTGGCCGCCGTGGCGCGGATGGAGGAAGTCATTGCCTGGGTCACCGGCGCTGGCCGGCTGTCGCGAGGCCGCTCCGATGACCAGGCAGAGCGTTCTATGGAGGCATGGATCAGGCAACGCCGCAGCGAGGCGGCCGCCGGCACCCTCCACGCCGTTTACCGGGACGGGCTTGCCCGGATTCCCGGCTGGGACACCAACGCCAGGGCAGCTGCAGACGAAGCACGCTGGCATGCCAGGCTGGACGAGCTGCGCCGCTACCGGGCCGAGGGCAACGACTGGCCACGCCACCAGAAATACGCCACCGAGCAGGAACACTCCCTCGGGGTGTGGATCCACATCCAAAGGCAGAAGCTCAGGGAAGGCACCCTCTCCCCCGACAAAGCCGCCCAGCTCGACGCCGCAGTCCCGGGCTGGCTGCAGGGACGAGGACGGGGACGCCCTGCGCGGCCCTAACCGGGCATGCGCCCCGGTTGTGCCCATTGGGGTCAGGTGGAGCCCTCCGCGCAGCTCAGAGCTGTCCCCACTGGCGTGCAACCGGGCGCCCAGAACGCACTGGCGGAGATTGTCGTAGGGGTGGCCCATAATTACTTCAGCGGTCGGAAGCGGCCGCTTTTTCGTGGCGTGTCTATTCGAACATATGTTCTAAAGTGGTGGTATGGGATCGGCGGATCAAGCAAGCCGGCTGCAGGCGCAATATGCGCGACGCGCAGGCCCGATAGGGCTGACGGTGGAAGAGCTCGACTTCGAGCACTTCCCCGTCAAGAACGGCTTCCCCGGTATCCCGGTGAAGGCCTGGATCCGGTTCCCGAACTGCGCGGAGCTGGTCGATGGCGAGGTGTACGCCTGGACGGCGAAGGCCGCGGAAGTGATGTGGAAGGACGGTCCGATTACGTATCGGACCTGGGTATGGAGTTCGGCGGTCACCCGCCGGCAGGACATGATGACGAGGAACTTGGGAGAGCGCGTAAACCGTGACAGCAGTAGCGAATGAAACAACTCTGGACGTCGAGGTCGACGTCCGCTTTACCGCGGCCGGCGCTCCCCTGGCCGTCAGGTTCGATGGCCGTATCTGGGCCGTGGGCGCAGACCCGGTCCACTGGTTCGCCAGGAACGACTGGTGGAACACCCGCCGGACCGCAGCACGTGGCACAGGGGACGTCGTAAGCGTCGAATACTGGCGGGTTCAGGTCCGGCTGGGAACCAATTCCGCACTGCGCACCTTCACGCTTCGGCGCGATCCTCTGACAACCCAATGGCTCCTTGAGAGCATCAGCGACTAGGTAAGAGCCAGTCGTGCCAGCTCACCCCATTCCTGCACAAGCCTGGGACAACATCCGGGCTGAGTTCACCCTGCCCTCGCTCGATCAGGTTCGCCGCCGGCTCTCCGAGCTGATGGAAGACCCCGAACCCATCATGCGTCAGCTCGTGCGGGTCTTCATCGGAGAAGGGACGTACTGCCCGGGCTTTCAGTTCCTCCCTGGAGGGCAGCTCCAGCCCGTCGTCACAGCACTGTTCCAGCGGGCCATGGAGCTGAAGGTGCCGCACAACTACTTCACGATCTGGATGGCCACGCCCTCCCGGGCCCTGGCCGGAACCCGTCCCGTCGACCAGCTGGAGAAGGACTCCGCTCCCCTGCTCCGGGCGCTGGAATCCCACCGCTGGGACTAGAGGCCGGCCCTTGACGGGGCCGCCCGCGTGCGTAGCGTTGGCCCATGGGACTCATCTACGACAGCCCGGCCCTGGCGGCCTTGACGCTGACGCGGCTCGCGGCAGAAGAATCGGAAGGCCCCGGCGCCCTGGAAGGGCGCATGCGGGGCTATCTGGGCGATCTGGAACAGCGCAACGGTGCTGAATACCTCGAGTTGGTTGCCATCGCCCTCGCCAGGGCCCACTTCAACGCCGTCGACGACCTAGCCCGCGCAACGGGCGCCACGGCGGAGGCACTTCTCGACGCTGCGGAAGTCGAAGCCTTGGAAAGTACATAGACGCTGCCCAGGACTAAGGTGGTCAGGTGGAAATTACCGGCACCATCCAAGCTCCCGACGGCAGCTACGACCACCTCAGCGTTCAAGGTGAGAGCTACGAAGCCGCTCGGGAATCCCTAAGCGCAAGGATCCCGGAGGGGTACAAGCTCGTCGTGATTCGCACCGACCAGTAGCCCCTCCCCCGTCAATACTGTCAAAGACAGTATTGACGGCATTAGGGCTGGATTCGCCGGCCCGGAGCCAGGTTCTGCGTGCCACCCGGGAAGTTCTCGCCATCGTTGTAGACCCGCTCACGTCGGGCCACCTCCATGAGGACTGCGCGCGAGATGAAGTCGGACCAGCTACGGTCCATCTCCTGCCCGCTCGTCGCTGTATAGGCAGCCTTGGCCCTCTTCAAATCGTCGGCCGCCATATAGAACGTGATCTGCTTGGACGCCGAAGCCGGCTGCGGCTTCGGCGCAGCTTCGGCGGCGGCCACCCTGTTTGCCTTGACCAGACTCTGGACGGCGGGCGCCGCAGCAGGCCTGCGCGGCGGCGGACCGATGGGGTTCCGGGTGGATTCGCTCATGATGCGTTCCTCTTCTCAGCTGCTTCCAGACGGGCGACGAGTTCGTGTGTGATTTGGTAGAGGTCTTCTGCGACATTACCGGCGGACCGTGGCTGGTTCTGCCCAGCTTCCGCGGTACCTTTGCGGACCTCCCACCACTTAGGCGCGGCTTTGACCTGTTCTTCGAGCTCGTGGATGAGCACTCCCCTGTCCCGGGCGGCCTGAGCCGGTGCTTCTGCGTGGCGGACCATGCCTTTGAAGAGCACTGAGTCGTTCCCGAAGGTCTCTGTGATTGCTTCCCTGGTCGTCCGGTGGACGTTTTTTGCCGTGGAGGAGGTGGCGGTGATGATGACGCCCAGGAGGTCGAGATTGGGGTTTACGTCCAGAACCGTATCCAAGCGGTTCGCAACCCCGAGGAGGCCTTCCCTGCCGGCCTTATCTGTCTTGGTGGGCACCACGACGTATGACGCGGCACCTAGCGCGGCGACCTGGAGTGGTTCATTGCCGGGCGGGCAGTCGATGAGGATGACGTCGTAGTCTGCGGCGATCGGCGACAGAGACTGCGCCAGGGCCAACTTCGCCCGGTTGCGGTCACTGAGGGAGATGAGGGCAGCGGCGGCCTGGTCAAGGGCGCTCCCACCGGGAACGACGTCCAGATTTGGACGAACGTCCTTCATCGGAATCACCGTGGTGCCGAAAAGAAGGCTCCCCGCGAGACCTGTCCCGTCGTCGTCCTGCGGGTCATGGCGGTATCCGAGGTCGAGGCCGAGGTTGCCCTGGGGATCCATATCCACCAGGAGAACCTTCCAACCGAAACTCGCCAGCAGGCCGCCGATATTAGCCGTCAGGGTCGTTTTGAGGACTCCTCCCTTGCCGTTGACGAACCCGCAGATTCGCTCCATGCCCGTCCGGTCGAACTCTGTTGGAGCTGCCATCTTGCCCGCCCTACTATCGTTACTGTCATTACTGTCTTTAACTTCAATGCCGTCAAAGACTTTTTTACAGTCAACACTGTCTTTTCCGTCTTTGCAAGCATTACCCCTATTACTGTCATTAGGAGTAGTGACAGTAATAGGGGTGGCTCAGGCTGCCCTCCATACGTACCCGGGGTAACTGCCGTCGTCGTCATCCGGTGGCAGCCAGTGCGTTTCGGTTTCTGCGTCGTATAGCTCGGTCTCAGATAGCTCGGGGGAGAGGTGCCTGTCCAGCCAGGCGTGCCACTGGGCGCGCTGCAGGCGGTGTCTCGTGATCTGTTCGGCAGCGTCATCGAGGGCGCCCAGGCGGCGGGCCAGGTCGTTGAGGCCGGTGGCCGCTACCAGGAACCAGCGTCCATCGGTGCGTTGGACCATGTTGTGGGCGGCCATCTCTGCCAGGGCCTTGTCTACGGCTGACCGGCTGAGGGCTGTCGAGCGGACGATGTCTGCCGTGGTGGGGGAGACGCGGCCGCGTTCGACGGCTTCGTAGGACAAGGCCGCAACATCGCCCAGCACGCGGAATACGGGACGGATGCCGTAGATTTTTCCGCTCCGCCAAGAGAGGTCCCGGGCCAGCTGCTCGTAGTGCTGTGGCAGCTGGACCAGGTAGGTGTCGGCGTTGCGGCCCCGGGCGTCGGATACTTTCGTCAGGATGCCGTCTGATGCCGATTCCAGGGCGCGCAAGAGCCTGGCTATGGTGCCGTGGTGCTTGCCGAGTGCGCTGGCAAAGGTCCGGCAGCCAACGTCGAGCACGTCGGTTTCCATTGTTCGCATGTAACCCAGGACTGCGCGAAGGAGTAGCCGCAGGCTTACGCCCTCTCTACCGTGTTCTTTAAGCCGGTGGTCAAGGACTGCGTAGAGCACATTTTCAAGATCGTTCACGAGCTGGTGCACGCCAGCTTTGCTGGCGACTTTGATTGCCCCCCCTGTGGGTTGAGGGTGGCTTGTGTCGTTAATAAGGGAACTAGTCGCTGCAGTTTTGGAGGATGGCTTTTTCTGGACCCAGCCGCACGCGTTCGCCCACTCCTTGTTCAGGAGGCGGTCACGGTGGCCGGTGTTCTTGTAAAGGGCAGCCAGGCCGGGGAACTGACCGGTCATCTCGCGCTGGACCTGGTCCAGGGTCCAGCCGCACGCGGCGAAGTGGTTGAGGACTGCCATGCGGGCCTCTGAGGGGCTGGCGTAGCGGTTGGTGTCGTACAGGCCGGTGCGGGCGAGGACACGCAAGGGCGATTGGCTGCCGCCGGAGGGGAGCGGGTTGGTGCCAGGGGCTGTGGCGACTGTGGCGAGCTTGGCCACCCGGGCCTTCAGGTCGCGGCGGCGGCGTAGTTCCGGGGCCAGTGCCCGGCGCAGGGCGGCCCAGGCCTGCGCGTTGTTACGGCGCTGCAGCGTGTCGTAGGCGGTGTGCAGGGGGGTGGTGAGGACTTGGTGGCCGCCGGACTTGTGCGCCGATCCGGGGACGCGAATACAGCCGTCCGTAATGTTCTGGTGAGGACCCGGGTCGAGGCTGGGGGCCAGCAGCGTCATGGCTTCCACGACCTCGCGGGCCTCGGCGGCGGGGACACGTTCCACGAGCGGGACGTACAGGTGCCGGCCGCCGCTGGGGGAGTAGTCCGCGACGTAGCGGATCCCGCAGCTCTCCAGCAGCTCTCCGAGGCGCCTGGCGTCGTCGTCCACAACCCCCTGTAGAGCTTTGGAGGTATCGAGGTCGAGGCAAAGAGTGGTAACGGAGCCGTCCGGTCCGTGAACAAGGACAGCCGCCGGCTGTCTGGGGAGTGTGGCCGTGATTGGCGGTTCCTCGCGCAGCCGTGGGTACTGGAAACGGCCCCTAATCCATCGTCCCCGCCGGTACGTCGGGGCTCCCGCAATCAGCCGGGCAAGCCGCCACGCGAGCTCCGGCGTGACTTGACGCGCCGACAGCGGCACGTCAGTTGTTGACGCCGCGACAGCGGCAGGTACCATAGACAACAGCTACTCCCTTCGGGGTATAGCGAATGGAGCGCCCCTCGCGGGGAGCTTGTGAAAGTTCAGATCGTCGTCCGCCAAGATTTCGGATCTGAACGCCATACTTTTTGAAGGCCCGCCTAGTGCGGGCCTTCAGTCTTTAACTCGCCTTCGCAATAGGCAGGGCCTCCTGGCCGGAAATTGTGTCGATGTCGATGGTCTTCAGGAAGTCGATAACCAAGCGGGCCACTACGTCACTCTTGGAATCACCAGTGATGTTGGAAAAGGCCTGCAGCTTCTCAGCATCTGCGGCCTGAACGCGCACAGTGATGTTGCGGCGGTCGCCTTTGAAGGGCTGTGGCATGGTGTCCTCATTCCTTGGTCGTCCATGGACAGACCCCATGCAACCGGAATCAGGTTCCCTTAAGTGGGATGCTGTCGGCGTGTCGCCGTTGCCGGTAGCTGGCAGTGCGACGCCTTGGCATGCTCCGCTCCGCCAGGGGTTCACCCTGGGCGGTCGTGGTGCACGGAGCAAAGATGGCATGACTCAAATATGTCACAAACTCAGAAAATTTTAGATATGGAGCTTCGGGCAGAGTGCTCTAGCGCTTCCAGGCGCGCCGCACTATGGCGTCTACCTGGTCGGCCTCCACCGCTGTGGGGCGCCCCGAGAAAGCGCCACGGAACAGGTTCCGTGTCGCCATGAGTGTCCGAAAATACTGTCCGTGACGATCTATCCGGCGGGGACTCACGCCTAAGAATCTGGCGGCCTGCCTACGTTCCATGCCCGCGGCGATGCACACCTTCACTGCTTCAAAGATGACCCGGTAGGCAGCTTCGTCTTCCCTGCCCACCTCAGCCAGAACGCGCTTGACTGCGGTTTGCGCGTCTTGCGGTGTGGTGGTCATGGCAGCCGGCCTTTCTAGTCGATCGAGAGAGCTGAACCGAGTTCTGTTTCAGTTTTACGGCTTCGGCGCGCATAAGCGAAGAGGGCCAGCCCGATCACGACAAAAGCGGTCGAGATGTAGGAGACGATCATGAACAGATACGTGACGTCGCCGGTTGCTCCCAATTCGATGGGATAGGTGAAGGCTCGGGCCAGGGACAGCGCAAAACCTCCAGCGATCAAACCCGATGCCAGGCGACCGACCCTGAGTGGATTCTTGCGTGCGTCCCGGTACGCGGGCCCGATCAAGGGGAAAACGATATAGGCGACGTAGGCCAGCACCAGCCAGGTGTTGAGGCGGACACTCGGCTGCGCAGCGTAGTCCAGGAGCTGGGGGGAGGGTCTTGGCGCGTTAGTGGCCAGGAGGGTACCCAGAAGTCCGGTGGCGACGACGCCCAGCATGACCGCGCCGGGTGCTCCGACGGTCCAGCGCCGGGCGAATGGTGAGGCGTAGGCGACGCTCAGGTGGCCGCCCAGGAAGGCAACCGCGATGAGTGCGAAGTATTTGGAGATGAGGTCGGTGGTGTTAGTCACCGGCATAACGGAGTCCACGGGGATGTAGACGGGCGGCAGCAGCAGCACGTAAGCGAGTGTCAGGAAAATTCCGGACAGCGCAATGCTGCTGGCTTTACCCCGCAACGCGTGCTCGTAGCCGGTTACGGGGGTGTTGATCCGTTTGAAAGTCAGACTTCCCAAGAGAATCAGCATCAGACTGACCGGGACGACGGAAAGCGGATTCATCCCAGCAGCTCGGTCATTTTCCGGGCGTATTCGTGAGCTTCCCTGCGCTGCTTCACGCGCCGCTGCAGCAGGTGAATCCTCGCTGAAATAGTGTCCACGAGAACGTCATCCGACACTTCCAGAAGCTCGTCTTCCCTCGACCGCACCTGCCAGCCGCCTTCTGCCGGTGAGATTAGTTCGGTGACAACCATTCCGGTCGCAAACGATCCGCCTCCGGCCCTGGACGCCGCCAAGGCCAGGGGCGGGTTCAATTTGTTTTCAGTCAGCTGAGTCGCGATATATGTCAGAGCCATGCCGGTTTCCTGCGACATCTGGTGGCGGATATCTCCGGGGTCGATCGCATCAATCCAAGCCCGGACCGAGCCTTCGTGGGGGAAGTCGATGAGAGCAATTCCCTTCCGCAGCTCGCGGGGGTAGTGCTTCTTGGACGTGCGGAACTGAAGTTCAGCCATGAGGTCGGCATGGTGCACCTGGCTCAGTATTTCCGCCCTCGACGGCTCTATCGGCCGGCTCTTAATCACCTGGTACGGGCTGAATGAGCTGAGTGCGTCAATGACGTTCATCCCGGTGGCCCGGGCAACTGAAATGACCGTTGACTCGGCCACATTTCCGCGGCGGATCTGGTTGTTCAGCGTTCCTCGGTTTATCCCGGTCAGTGCGCTCAGGGCCGTGGGGGAGGCGCTGAGGGATCCCCCTTCAAGCCACTCCCTGAACTCGTCAGCTGAGACGGGCACAAACACTCCTTAGACAAGGGGATACGCAAGCACGATCGATCAACACCTGCTAGGATTGAACCAATAATTAAACAAGTTATGAAATATCAACACTTGTATTAATCCATCGTAGCTTCTGGGTTTGAGTTTAGCCGGGCCCCGCCTACGAACCTTGGCCGCCCGGGGCGAAAACAGCAAAGAATGCAGGGGGAATTCGTGAAGCCGTCCAAGATGCTGAGCAGAGGAGCCGCTATCGCGGCGCCTGTTGTCCTGCTTGGTCTGGTCTTCTCGATGCTCTTGCTTTTGGGGCCCGCAAAGCCTGCGGCCGCGGACTGCGGCCCGGCAATTTCCGTCTCCGTGGACGCGAATACTAAAGTCGCCGGCTACTCCCAGGAGCAGCTGAAGAATGCCGCCTCGATCATGGGGGCGGGCAAGGCTTTGAACCTTTCCGTGAATGGTCAGATGATCGCGGTGATGGTTGCCCTGGGGGAGTCGGGCCTGCGTGTTCTGGACACTGGCGATACCGCCGGCCCCGACTCCCGTGGCCTGTTCCAGCAGCGCGGCAACGGCGCGTGGGGATCCTATGAGGACCGCATGAATCCGACCACGAGCGCCACGAACTTTATGAAGGCGCTGCAGGGCGTGGCGGGTTGGGAACTGCTGGAGCCGACAATCGCGGCCAACAAGGTCCAGCGCAATGCCGACCCGTACCACTATCAGAAGTACTGGCCCGAGGCCGTGAAAATCGTCCAGGCCCTCTCCACCTCGAAGTTCTCCCTGCAGGGAAGCGAGTGTGGAATCCCCGGCCAGTCCGGTGCCGGCAACGACTACCCGTGGAAGGACTCACCGACGTGGATGCAGGCCGGGGCCACCTCCGCCAGCACTTCACCGCTGGGCATGTATTACCGGGAGTGCGTGGACTTCGCCCTGTGGCGGGTCAACCAGCAGATGGGCTCCACGAGTGCGCCGTTCAGGTTCCTCAACAGCAACTTCCGTCCCGATGGCCAGGGCCTGGGTTCGGCCCTGACGTGGAAGGCCGGATGGGACGCCAAGGGCTGGCCCACCGGCCGCGCACCCAAAGTCGGTGCCGTGGTTTGGTACGCGCCCGGGGCCGGGGGAGCGGACCCCAACTTCGGCCACGTCGGCGTCGTGAAGGAGGTCAAGGACAACGGCACTTACGTCGAAGAGGGCTACAACGGCAACCCGGCCCCGGATGACCACAACTACTACACCCGGACCGTGTCCAACACGGTCCCCTCAGCCTTCCTGTACCTGCCCGTCCAAGAGGAGACGAAGTGAAGAAGCCCCTGACCCTGATCGCGGTGGTGCTGCTGTGCTCGGCCTGCGCCCCTGCCGCCTCCACCGGGACCACACCCGCGTCCTCTTCCGGTGCCAGCCCCACCGCCTCCGCCCCGGTCTCATTGAGCGCCAACAGCGGCCCCCAGGCACCCGGCGGCACGGTACCGGCCACCATCGGCATCGCATGGGACCAGGCCAGCAAGGACGCCGCCGTCGACGCGGCCGAGAACGCGATGACCGACTTCGCCCGGCCCACTCTGGATGAGAAGCAGTGGGCCAACGATCTGGCCCGCTGGCTGACGCCTCAGGCCACGGCCGACTATTCCTCCGTGGATCCCTCCAATATCCCGTCCTCCCGTGTCACTGGAGCGGCGACCTTGTCCGTCGATGAGACCAACGGCTACGGCGCGACCGCCTCTGTCCCAACGAACGCCGGGACCTACACGCTGCAGCTGCTCCGCACGGGCAAGGACGCTCCGTGGAAGGTCAACCGTCTCACCCCGCCAGCATCCTAAAAGACACGACCTTTCCCCTTCTCACACCTAAGGAACAAGCCGATGGGTACTTCACCTACGCAAGTTATGGCCTTCCCCAGCATCAAGGCCATCGTCCGCGACAACGGCACCGCCGAGGTCGTCGTCGCGGGCAACTCCCGCATCGTTCCCGCCGGGGAATCCCTGCAGGACCTCCGCAACAACGCCCTGGCCCTGGTCGTCGGCGAAGCGCAAACGCTCCAGCGCCCGGTCCGGGTCCAGATCGAAGACCCAGAGGGCCACGGCGAACTCATCGTCCACCCTGACAACAAGATCGAATCCGTCTCCTACGAATCCCGCACGGCCCGCCGCCGGGCCGAGGCCCCCGCCACCACCCCGGAGACAGTCGCCCCTGCCGTCATCGAAACCACGTCTCTTACGGCACCGGAGCCCGCACCCCAGCCTGCCGAGACCGCCCCGGTTCCCGCCGCCGTAGCCGACTCCCAGCCGGGGCCACCCGCGGCCCCGGAAGCGACCGAAGCGGCAGTGGAAGAGCCGGCTCCGACGCGGCGCAGCCTGAAAGAGACCTCGTTCCTCGTCAGCGCCCCGGTCCTCGAGCCGGCCACACAGGGCTGGCGCGGCGCCCTCACACGCCTGGGCATCCGCATGAACCCCTCCGACGAAGAACTCTCCGAACGCGAGGACATCCGCACGGTCAGCCAGCACTGGCCCGGCCCGCGCACCATCGCCGTGGTCAACCGCAAGGGAGGGGCCAACAAGACCCCCACCGTCGTCATGCTCTCGGCCATCCTCGCCCGCTACAGCGGCGCGGCCACGGTCGCGTGGGACAACAACGAATCCCAGGGGACGCTGGGCTGGCGGACCGAAAAGGGCTCCCACGACCGCAGCGTCCTAGACCTGATCGATTCCTCGACCGAGCTGCTGTCCCCGTCCACGAACGCGGCCGAAATCGCCAAGTTCGTCCACCACCAGACGGCCGACAAGTTCGATGTCCTCCGCTCCGATGAGAACGAAGAAGGCGACCACGAAGTCACCGCCGAGGAAGTCGATATCGCCCACCAGGTCCTGACCCGGTACTACCGGCTCGTTGTCATGGACTCGGGCAACACCGCCCGCGCCGCGAACTGGCGCCGCATGATCGACCACACCAACCAGCTCGTCGTGCCCGTGACGGCTATCGAGGACCGCGCCGAAGCCGCCCGGCTGACGCTGCAGACCCTGGAATCCCGCGGCGGCCACGACGCGGAGCTGGCCCGCAACGCGGTCGTGATCGTCTCCGAGTCCACCGACGCGAAACGGTCCATGAGCGGGGATGCCCTGAAGCGGGCCAAGGACGAGGCGGAGCGGATCGCCAAGGGCTTCGAACCGTTCGTCCGCACGGTCGTCCGCATCCCCTATGACCCGGCCTTGGTCAACGGACCCATCCGGTACGAAGCCCTCCAGCCGGCCACCCAACGGGCCTGGCTCGCCGCGGCCGCCGCCGTCGCCGACGGCTTCTAACCACCCACTCAACGGACATTCGAAAGGAGGACCCATGCAGCAGACCCTGAACCCCTGGATCAGCCGCCCCGCCGTCGAGACGGAAACGGCGGAGCCGGAGGCACACACCCCGCCGGCGGCGGCCATCACCGCTCCGTTGCGGGGCATGGTCGAACCCGACGCCGCTGACCGGCTGGGCCGCAGGACCGTCGCCGGAACCGCAGGCCTCTGGATCACCGGCGCGCACGGCGGCTCCGGGGAAAGCCGGCTCGCTGACCTCCTGGACGGGGCACGCGCCACCGGACACTGCTGGCCCGTTCCGCAGGACGGAAGCGCCCCGAAGCTGCTGCTGGTCTGCCGCGCCGATATGCGCGGACTGACCGCGGCCCGCAGCGCCCTCACCCAGTGGGCGTCAGGGGCAGCTCCGGCCGTTGACCTCCTCGGCCTTGCCGTCCTGGCCGACGCCCCCGGCAAGACGCCCAAAGCCCTTCGCGACTTCACCGCCATTGTCGGCGGGGGAGCGCCTCGCCTCTGGACCCTGCCCTGGGTCGAAGCATGGCGGCATGAAGACACCCCCAGTGTCCCCTCGGCCCGCGAATACCAACGCTTCACCACCGACATAGCTGCACTCGTAGCTGACACCAGCACCACCAAATGAAAGGTCTCACCATGAACTCCCTGGCCCGCTTGGACTCAAGCTTCATCCCCAACCCGACCCCCGTCGTCCCGGCCCAGGCCGGCGGTCTGCTCACCATCCTGAACTGGGCCTCCGGCATCGGCCTGGTCCTCGGAGTGCTCGGCGTGATCATCGTCGGTATCGGCATGGTCATCCAGCTCCAGCGCGGCGAGGGAGCCCAGGCCATCGGAAAGCTCGGCTGGGTACTGCTGGGCTGCATCATCATCACCGGGGCCTCCGGTATCGTTCGCGCCTTCGTCTAAA
Source organism: Arthrobacter liuii (assembly GCF_014639275.1). Lineage (GTDB taxonomy): Bacteria > Actinomycetota > Actinomycetes > Actinomycetales > Micrococcaceae > Arthrobacter > Arthrobacter liuii. The sequence continues at coordinate 50,530 of NZ_BMFW01000021.1, forward strand.
CCACCACCACACGGGAGGTTCACCATGAGCCAGTCCACCGAAAGCACCCCCGAGGCCAACCCCTTCACCAAACCCGGGTTCATCATCGCCGCGGCGCTGGTCGTGGCGCTCATCGCGGCCACCGTCGTCATCTTCCTGCTCCCCAAGGGCGACGCCACTGCCCAGCCGGCCCCCGCTTCACCCTCGTCCAGCGCCTCTGCAACGCCGTCAGCTGCGGCGGACGCGGCAGGCAAAAGCGTTTGCGGGCTGCCCTCCAGCAAGGACACGGCGCTGGGAACGGCACCGACGTCCAAGTGGGAACTCGTAGGAAAGATGGCCGTGCCCACCGACCCGAAGGCTGTCGGCCCGGGGACAACCGACGCGGAGGGGTTCCGCTCTTGCTTCGCGCACTCGCCCACGGGCGCTCTCTACGCAGCCATGAATGTGGCTGCACTCGGTTCCTCGGGTGCGCCCGAGCTTGAAAAGAAGCTCGCTGAAAAGCTCCTGGTGCCCGGCGCTGGGAGGGATGCTGCCCTCCGCGAGACCAATGCAGGCGCCGGCTCGTCCGGGAACAGCACCACTATCCAGGTCCAAGGGTTCCTCGTGAAGTCCTACAGCCCGTCCGAAGCCAACCTCGATCTGGCCTTCAAAACAGACACCGGAGCCCTCGCCCACACAACAATTTCCATGCGGTGGATGGACGGGGACTGGAAAGTGAAGCCCGCGGACGACGGCGTTACTTTCAGCAACGTGTCACAGCTCAGGGATCTGAGCGGCTTCATCCTCTGGTCCGGGATCTGACATGGCCGACTGCAAATGGGGGGACCTAGGCTGCGGCGTCGGAAACGCCATCTCCGATCTGACGAACGACGCGATGAACAACATGGCGAAGGCAATCATGGAAGGCATGAGCCAGATGGTGACGACTCTGTCGACTTTCTGGGTCTCCATGCCGACGGTCAACCTGACGAGCCATGACGGGACGGCGGCCAGCCCGGTTGTTTCCATGGTCAACGGCGAGCTCATGGTCTGGACTGTCGCCCTGGCCGTCCTCGCGGTCATCATCGGCGGTATTCGCATGATCTGGGAGCAGCGGGGAGCACCCCTGAAGGATCTCCTACGCTCACTGGTCACGCTGACGCTGGTGTCCGGCTTGGGCCTGGGGGTCATTTCGATTCTCGTGGTCGCTGCGGATGCGTTCTCGGCCGCGATCATCAACCGCTCGACCGACGGTAAAGGCTTCGCGGACGCGATGAAGCTTCTGGTCATGACCAACCAGACCGGCGTCGGGGTCTTCATCCTCATCATCCTGGGACTGATCGGATTGCTGGCTTCCCTCGTCCAGGTCGTGCTCATGGTCGTGCGGAGCGGGATGCTGGTCATCCTCGCCGGCATCCTGCCCACGACCGCCGCGTTCACGAACACGGAGATGGGCAGGCAGTGGTTCCAGAAAGCTGTCGGCTGGACGATTGCTTTCATCCTCTACAAACCTGCCGCGGCAATCGTGTACTCGGTGGCTTTCCTGCTCATGGGGAGCAGCGGGAAGAACGCGCTTATCGGCTCAATCACTGGATTCACGCTCATGGTCGTGGCGCTGTTCGCCATGCCGGCGCTGATGCGCTTCGTGACCCCCATGGTCGGAGCGGTCGCCTCCGGCGGCGGCGCGGGAGCCGGCGCCGCCGTAGGAGCTGTGGCCACCGGTGCCGTGTCCATGGGTCGCAGTGGAAGCGGACGCGGCAATGCCGCCCCCACGCCGGCGAGCTCCAACCAGCCGGGCTCAACCCCGAAGGGGAGCGACGGGACCCCCGGCCCCAAGGGCAGCGGTGGGAAACCAAACCCCGGCTCGGCCGGTACTGCGGGGGCGCAGGGGGCTGCCGCCGCAGGAGCAGCTGGAGCTGCAGGTGCCGCCGGAACGGCAGGGGCCGGCACCGCTGGCGCGGCAGGTGCCGCGTCGGGTGCGACGGCAGCAGCCGGCCCGGCTGGTATGGCCGTGGCAGCAGGAACACAAGTAGCGTCCCGGGTTTCCCAGGCCGCCCAACAAACCGCACAGGACTCAACCGGGGAGGGCCCCAGTGGCAGCAATTAACACCGAATACAAAGAACCGTCCTACGGCAACTGGCGCGTGCCCCGCTCGGCGGGGCTGGGCAACCTCGGCGCCATCGGTACCGGCATCGTCATGGTCGGTCTGCTGCTGGGCATCACGAGCTTCGCTATTTGGGGCCTGCTTCCCGGCCTCGCGGTCCTCGCCGTCGCCGGGATCAGTGCCCTGCTGCTGACGGTCAAGGACAAGCATGGCCAGTCCATTGTTGACCGCACCGCGACCCGGATGAGCTTCCGGATCTCCAAAGGCTCGGGCACCAACCTTTACCGCTCCGGCCCTCTGGGCGTCACGCAGTGGGGCATGTACCAGCTGCCAGGACTGGCCGCGAAGTCCACGTTGTACGAATTCTCCGACTCCTACAAGCGTCCGTTCGCCCTCCTCCACGTCCCGGCCACGAACCACTTCACCGTCATCTTCTCCACCGAGCCCGACGGCGCGTCCCTGGTCGACCCTGAACAGGTCGATGCGTGGGTGGCGAACTGGGGCGGCTGGCTCGCCGGCCTCGCCGACGAAGCCGGCCTGGACGCCGCCGCCGTCACTGTCGAAACCGCGCCCGACTCCGGCTACCGCCTCCGCAACGAGGTCGAGATGAACATCGACCCGAACGCCCCTGCCTTCGCCCAGGCGATCCTGCGCGAAGTCGTGGACACCTACCCCGAAGGCTCCGCCACCGTGCGGGCCTGGGTTTCCCTGACGTTCAACGCCTCCCTCCGGTCTGGATCAAAGAAGCGCACCCCCGAGGACGTCGCCCGCGACCTGGCCTCCCGCATTCCGGGCCTCTCGGCCCGGCTGCAGTCCACCGGCGCCGGCATCGCCCGGCCCATGTCCGCGCAGGAACTCTGCGAGGTCGTCCGGATCGCCTATGACCCGCCGGCGGCCCTGATCATTGACGAAGCCCACGCCGCCGGTTCCCCTGTCTCCCTGAGTTGGGGCGAAGTCGGCCCGACCGCGACCCAGGCCAGCTGGGACGACTACCGCCACGACAGCGCATTCTCGGCATCCTGGACGATGACCGGAGCACCCCGCGGTTCCGTGAACTCCTCGGTGCTCTCGCGTCTCCTGGCCCCGCACGGGGACATCGACCGTAAGCGCATCTCCCTGCTGTACCGTCCGATGGACTCGGCCCGCGCCGCGGCCGTGGTGGAACGGGACCAGAACAACGCCAACGTCCGCATCACCTCCGGGACCCGCCCCTCCGCCCGTGCCTTGGTCGATGCCCGGTCCGCCGTGCAGACCGCGCAGGAAGAAGCCCAGGGCGCGGGCCTGGTGAACTTCGGCATGGTCGTCACGGCCACCGTCACCGATAAGGAACGCCTCGCGGACGCTGTCGCGGCCATCGAGCAGACCTCCGGCACCGCCCGTGTGCTGCTGCGCCGGGCCTACGGATCCCAGGACACAGCCTTCGCCGCATCCCTGCCCCTGGGACTGGTCCTGCCCAAGCACAGCATGGTGCCCTCCGAGATTAAGGACGCCCTCTAATGGCCCGCATGCGCCTTTTGACTGCAAAGAAGTCAAAGACAGTAAAGGAACCTGCGGCGCGTCCGGAGAAGCGTCCCGCCCGGGACGCCGGCCCGGGCGCGCGCGGCTGGACCGGACGCGGCGGCGGCATGGCCGCTCTCGTTCCCTCCGTCACCGAATACCGCGGCACCACTGTTCAGGTCTGCGGTCTGTGGCCGTTCTCCTCGGGCGCGTCCTCACCCATGATCGGTGTACCGCTGGGCCGGCACGAGGAAACCCAAGCCACCGTCTGCTGCGACCCGATCAGCTGGTTCCAGCGGGCCCGGCTGATTTCCAACCCGTCCGCATTCATCCTCGGCAAACCTGGCCTGGGCAAGTCCACACTGGTCCGCCGCATGTTCCTGGGCCTCTCCGCACAGGGCGTCAACGCCCTCGTCCTGGGCGACCTGAAAGGTGAGCACGTCAAAGCAGTGCAGGCCCTCGGCGGGCAGGTCATCAAGCTCGGCCGCGGCGTCGGGTACCTGAACATCCTCGACCCCGGCCAGGCCGTCGAAGTCGCCCAGCGACTCGAAGAGGCCGGCCACCACGAGGCCGCCACCCGCGTCCGCGCCGACGCTCACGGCCGCCGCCTGAACATGGTCGTCTCCCTGATCACCATCAGCCGGAACAACCCGCCCACCGACCAGGAACAGACCATCCTCGACCGCGCCCTCCGAGTCCTCGATGACCGGTTCGACGGCGTCCCTGTCCTCAAAGACCTGCTCGACGTCATTGTCTCCGCCCCCGACGAGCTGCGCCAGGTCGCGCTGGACCGCGGCGACATCAACGTCTATCTGAAGGAAACCCGGGCGCTGGAGGCCACGCTGCTCGGCCTGACCGGCGGCGGGAAGCTCGGCGAAATCTTCTCCCGCCAAACCACCAACCCCATGAGCCGGGACCGCGCCGTCGTCTTCGACGTCTCCACCATTGACGAGACCGAAACAGACCTGCAGGCCGCCGTGCTGCTGGCCTGCTGGTCCTACGGCTTCGGTACGGTCAACGTCGCCAACGCCCTCGCTGACGCCGGCCTGGAACCACGGCGGAACTACTTCGTCGTCCTGGACGAGCTGTGGCGGGCGCTGCGCTCGGGCAAGGGGATGGTCGACCGGGTCGACGCCCTGACCCGGTTGAACCGTTCCGTGGGTGTCGGGCAGATCATGATCTCCCACACCATGTCCGACCTGCTGGCACTGCCGGCAGAGGAAGACCGGATGAAGGCCCGCGGGTTCGTTGAACGCTCCGGCATGGTCATCTGCGGCGGCCTCCCGGCCTCCGAGATGCCGCTGCTGACTCAGGCAATCCCGCTCTCGCGGCAGGAACAGCAGAAGCTCATCTCCTGGCAGGACCCGCCCGCCTGGGACTCCCGAGGCGCCGACGTCGAACCCCCGGGCCGGGGAAAGTTCCTCATCAAGGTCGGCGGCCGCCCCGGGATCCCGGTGCAGATCGGATTGACCTCCATCGAACGCGCCGAGGGCCTGAACGACACGAACACACGCTGGCACGAAAAGGTTGAGAAGTTCGCGTGAATTTTGACGCTTTCCGCGCGAACCTGAGCATCCCCGGGGGCGCAAGCGGGTGTTGGTGCTCAGGTTCGGGGAACCTGTTCGCCCTCAAGGGTGAGGTCCGGGTGCTCGACGGTGTTGAGGTAGCGGGTGGCGCCTTCGACGCTGAGCCCGAAGAGATCGCAGATGCGGCGGATATCGCCGCCGGTGGCGTGGATCTCGTGCAGGATACGGTCCTCGCGCAGCGCCTGGGGCCGCAGCGTCAACCCGTTCCAGGGGTACTGCCGACTGACGGGCAGGAGCCTGGGCGCCGTACGCCGGTTGATGAGCAGGTGCGGGTTGGCACTGCTTGGCCAGGTACGGTTGCGCTGGTCGAGCCAGGCTGCCAGGCGGGTTCGCACGGGCGCGGCCAGCGGGATGTCGCGGGTGCCCAGTACAAGATGTCCGTCGCTGATGTCGGTGAGCCGCAGCTCGCTGAGCTGTTTCTTAGTCAGCGCGTGGAAGGCGACCAAGGCAACCGCGAGGGCGACCACCGGGTTCGGGGAGTTCAGCTCCTCGCGGATCACTGCGGCGTCCAGAGCGAAAGGGATAGTGCTGCCCTTCGGGGACGCCTTCATCCCGCGGGTCGGATTCGCGAAGATAAGCCGGCGGCCTTTGAGGGTCGTGAAGAGCGACTTGAGCCCGTTCCCGGCGACGTGGCGGCGGACCCTCGTTTCGTCCAGCGCGGCTGTGATGTCGGCGCGGGTGATCTCGGCGAAAGACTGAAAGCCTGCCTCGGCCCAGGCGTGGATGATGGGTTCGATGCCCAGGATGTGCGCCCTGATGGTCCCTGGGTCGCGCGGGATCTGCCGTGGCGCCTGGTGGGCGCCGTTGGTCAGGACTTGCAGCCACACATCGAGCTGGTCCTTCATGACCGGCGGCAGGGTGCTGGTCTTGGCGGCGAAGTAGCGTTCGATCCGGGTCGGCCGGTCCTCGATGAGCAGTCCGGCCGCGGCCAGAACGTCGATCGTGGAGATGACGTTGCCGGAGTATTGGCGCAGTTGGAGGACATCGGTGGCGCGGATCTTCGCGGTCGGGCTGAGCCGGAAACCCTGCAGCAGCCGAAGCGACCGGGTCACGTCGTTGCGTTGCCGCTTGCTCCAGCCGGCCCTCTGGGCGTGTTCACGGACGATGGCGGCGCAGTAGCGGGTCAGGTCTCTGTCTTCGAGGCGGGCACGCGCTGCGATGACCTCGGGATCGGGCGGCATGTCGAACAACGTCATCTGCACACCGTGGTCGGCGCCGGGCACGGTGGTCTTGTCCCGCCGCTTCCATGGGGCGCGTTGTTCCGGGCTCAACGCTGGTGCGCCCCGGCGTGCGGAGGTCATGTTGGCGAAGAAGAGCTGGTGCCCGGCCTTATTCGCGCCGGCCAGGTCCAGGCCATGTCCGGGCTCCTGGAGCATGCGGGCCTGTTCCAGACACAGGCGGCAGGCCCGTCGCTCCCCGATACGGGCCGCGCGCCCGCAAAAGTCGCAGATTCCTTCCGGGTTGTGGGAGCGCCACCAACGACACTGCCAGCACGTCCAGTTGTAGCGGCGGTAGACACCCCACGCCAGACAGCCCCTGCAGGACCCTGGGTATTGCGGGCTGCCGGGATGGCAGCCGGCGCACAAGCCTTGGCTGAAGTAGCCCATGCTGGTGCCGCACTTGGAACACGGCGGTGCGATGAACGGGCCGCCGGGAAGGCAGTCATAGCAATAGTCCACCCGCGGGTGAACCCAGGCGACGCGGTTGATCTGGCAGCGGGGGCACATCGATGGCGGCCGCAGCGCCGCCGCCGGGCCCGGGGCAGGACTCACAACAGCCCTGCCTATAGGGGCGGCTCGGACCGCGGCCTGCCGAATCTCGGCGTGACGACCGGCGATACCCCGCCATTGCCGGCGCCGTGGTCCTGGTTATTGCCATTGACGGTCTCGGTCGCGCGTGGACGACGTGCAGCGACCTTGTCCGGCTCGGGACTCATCAGGTCCGTCGGTGAGCACTTTAACACTGAGCAGAGCACGTCGAGCTCCTCGAGTCTCATCGTCGCCGGTGTCCCGGCCCACCACGAGGACATCTTCCCGGCGCTGATCTCCAGCCCGGCATCGGCGAGCATCCGGCGCATCTGCGCCGACTTCCAGACCCCGCGTTCGGCGGCTCTGATCCGCAGGTTCCACAACACGGCCTCATCCTTCCTTCTGTGTAGGTCCGAAGCGGGACTCGACCCGCTCATTGGCGTTCTTCCAGGCCAGCTCGACATGCTCGCTGCGCACGTGGATGTAACCCGAGGTAGTCGCGAGCCACTGATGCCCCAGCAACTCCTGGAGGGCCTTGATGTCCATCCCGGCCCCGTACAGCGAGGAAGCACAGTAATGCCGCAGAACGTGGGGGGTCATCCGACCCGACCATGCCGGCAACCACTGCTCGACCTGCAACCCCAGGCTGCGCCGCAGCGCGTTGCCACCGACCCGGCCGCATCGCCCCAGCTCGGAATCGAACCGCTCCGAGGGGAGCAAAGGTGCATCGGGATGAGCCCAATCCTCGCCGTACTGGTGTCGCACCTCGCCCAGCCACCAGTCGATCAGCTCTGCCGCGCCATTGATCGCCGGGACCAGGCGCGGCTTCGGGCCACGGCCCTGTGCTCCCTTGCCGAACCGGACATGGAGCTTGCCGAACCCGCCCAGGTCCGGGCGCCAGTCACGGATGTCGAGCATCACCGTCTCGTTGATCCGCAACCCCAGCCGACGCCACAGCGACGCAGCGAAGTAGTCCCGCGCGGCGGGCAGATACTTGCGGGCCTGCGGGATCGAGTGCCGCCAACACGTAAAAAACGCGTCGATCTCGGCATCCGACGGCGGCACTCTGATGTTGCCCAGCGACGCCCCGGACTGGCGGTTGAACTCATCGATGGGCTGCTCGACCAGCACCCCGGCCACCCGGTGGATCCGGCCCTGATAACGGCTGATCATGAACTCGTAAAACAACGCCAGTGTCCCTGCCTTGCCGGCCCGGGTGCTCACACTGCGACCCAGCCTGCGCTGCTCGGCCAGGAACCGGTCGGCGTCCTGGCAGGTCGCCGCCCACAGCGGGCCCGTCGCCGACCGGGCGAACTCAATAATCGTCGCCCGGGTATTGCGGATATGCGAGTCGCTCAAACCAGCCGCTGCCATCGCCAACGCGTACTGGTCAACGATCTCCTGCTCGAAATCCTCGGCCGCCTGAACACTCCAGAACGCCGGATCCATGGCGCCGCCACCGGGCAACGCCACCAGCACCATCAGCTACCAACTTCAGAAGGAGCGAGCATGCGTCGACATTACGCCCAAACCGTCACTCTCGTCGCTGGTGATGTCGATTCGGGCCCCAAGGGGCTCCGAACCGACATCACCAGCTCAAACGCGAATCCCGGCCGCAGAACAGGCCAACGAACCTGAGCGAATAGAGATACCCGCAGCGCCCTTGATGGACCCCGGGGCCCAGGCCCCACACACTGGAGGAATCGCATGAAGCTCGCAAGAATTATAGCGAGAGCTAAAGAATGGATAAAAGCAGATCCCGGCGCCTGGTTCCATCGCACTGGGATAATGGCCCTATTTGGAACCGCCCTGACCGCTAACTTTGTGGTGGAGTATATTAATCAACGCAGTGTCACCCCAGCCGCTCCGATGGTGATACTTGCCCTCGTCACTGCACTGCTTCTCTCCCTCATCATCGTGGTGTGGGATCGCGCAGGGGAAAAATTTCTTATCGTATTGATTTTCGTGACGCCAGTCGCCGCCTTCTTAACAGCCTTCCAGTCACGGGACCTCCTAGCGGCCCCGGCGCTTCCGAGGCCCTCGTTGGCGCTGATGTTCTCCCTTGCGTTCACGGTAGTCGCCGCGGCTCTTACGTTCATTCTCTGGGGCATATACGGGGGTCGCGTCTACAACCCAGAAATCACGCCCGTTCAAAACGGCATAACGCTATTCGGCGTCTTGCTGTCTGCCATTGCATTTAATCTAGATCCAAAACTCGGACCTTGGATTGGCTGGCCAATAATCGCTGTCACGCTCTTTTCTTTAGCGCCAATATGGAAAGGCGAGGCCGAGATAAAGAGTCAAATAGCCGGCCTGGAGCGAACCATTAAAAGGTTAGAAGAGGAAAAGGCTGCCCTTGCCGCCAAGAGTATGCCCACTGATGGCAAGGGCACATTTTTTGGCAAAAGGAAAGGTAAGAGAAGGTGAGTGCACCGAACCGTAAAGGCATGGGCCTGGGGGATGCCATTCTGGTCTGGCTGGCAATCGGCTTCATCGTCATCGTTGGCGGCGGCGCGTACGCCGCCGTGCACATCGGCTCATGGATGGCTGGCTTGCCGACCCCTCCGGGTCACCCCATCGACCTGATCGCCGGCCTCGTGAAGGGCAAAGTCATCTGGCCGGACCAGGCGACCGTCGTTGTGGTCGTCATGGCCGGCCTGGTCCTCGCCTTGGCCGCAGTCGTGTTCTGGGCTTGGCGAAAAGGTGCTTCCAAGCGTGCCCGGGTCGACAAAGCCGCCCGGTACCTCGGCCGCGGCAAGAACCTCACCGCGTTTTCCGAAAAGGGTGCCCAAGCCACCGCAGACCGGCTGGGCGTCGCCGGCAAACCGGGCATTGTCGTGGGTAAGGTCGTCTCCACCGGACAGACGTTCATCCAGTCCTGGGAAGACCTGAGTCTCGATATCTGGGGGCCCCGTACCGGTAAGTCCACCTCCCGCGTCATGCCGGCGATCCTGGACGCGCCCGGCGCGGTCGTCTCTACCTCGAACAAGCGCGACGTCGTTGACGGCACCCGCGGCGTCCGCGCCGCCACCGCACCTGTCTGGGTTTTTGACCCTCAGAAAATCGCCCAGGAAGAGCCCGACTGGTGGTGGAACCCGCTCTCCTACGTCACCGACGAAGAGAAGGCCTACAAGCTCACCCAGCACTTCTCCGTCGGCTCCCGCGTCCCGGGCTCCAAGCCGGACGCGTACTTCGACCCCAAGGCCGAAGACATCCTCTCCTCCTACTTCCTCGCCGCCGCCCTTGGGGACCTGCCCATCACACAGGTCTATTTCTGGGTCACCGAACAGGTCAGCCAGGAACCAATCGAGATCCTGAAAGAGCACGACTACGAGCTGCAATACCGCGGCCTGGAATCCACGCTCAAACTCGCTGACAAGCAGCGCGACGGCATCTTCGGCACCGCCGAGAAGATGATCCAGTGCCTCAAGAGCCGCAACACACTCCGCTGGGTCGCCCCCACCGGAGGGGCCACGGTTGCCCAGGACGCCCGTCGGCAGTTCAACCCCCATGCCTTCGCCGCATCCCAGGAAACCATCTACATTCTCTCCAAAGAAGGTGCCGGCTCCGCCGCCCCGCTCACCACAGCCTTGACCGTGGCCATCGCAGAAGCCATGGAAGAACGGGCCGAGCGCAGCGGCGGCCGCCTCCCCAAGCCGGCGCTCTTCGCCCTGGACGAACTCGCCAACGTCGTCCGCTGGGCCGGCCTGCCGGACCAGTTCAGCCACTACGGCTCCAAGGGGCTGATCGTCATGGGCATCCTGCAGTCCTGGTCTCAAGGTGTCGAACTCTGGGGAGAGGCGAATATGCGGAAAATCTGGTCCGCCGCCAACGTCAAGGTCTACGGCGGCGGTGTCGCCGAAGAAGGATTCCTCCGCGCCCTCTCGGACCTGATTGGGGACTACAGCTACACCAACGTCTCCATCAGCTCAGGCAAATCCGGGTCCAGCCGTTCCCGCCAGGAAGGGAAGGAACGCATCTTCGACGTCTCCAACCTCGCGGAGCTGGACCGCGGCCGCGCCGTTGTCCTCGCCTCCGGCGCCCCCGCCACCCTCGTCCGCACCATGCCCTGGTACACGGGAGCGCATAAGGAAGCTGTTGAAGCGTCCATCAAGCAGTACAGCCCCCGCCCCGAAGAGGAAGCTGTGCCGGCCGCTGCCGCTGCAGGCTCCAACCCCTGGGTCACGGGCTAAGAGGAGGCTGAAATGACTACCGAGATCGGACTGTTCGGCTCAATCGACGCTGAAACCCTCGCTTCGGCGGAGGAGCAGAAGGCACCGGAGCTGGTCTACGGCTCAGCCGAGGAATTTCTTCACGAACAGCTGCTTCCCACCTACGTCCGCGACGTCGACGGCCGCGCCGCCAAGTGGTGCATCGAGTGGTACTTCCACCCCGAAGCGGTCAGCCGGATAGAAGCCCTGTGGCGGGCCTGGGAGCACCTCAGGCTGGACGGGGCAACAGGAATCAGCGTCTGGTACAAAGACCACGCAGATCACCACATGAGCGTGCTCCTCGACCCACGCGGCCCCTTCTACAAATGCGACATGCAAAAACACCGGGACCCGGAACACCTCGAACCAAAGAGGGCACCGTCAGGCTGGTTTCCTGACGTAAGGCAGCAGCTGGCCTGACTTACGCGCCCTTCGGAACCGGGAATCCCCGATGGATCCCCGTTCGTCGAACGAAGGCCGTGGTGGAATGGATCGTGCCAATGACTCTGAGCGACCTTCAAACCGGGATCCAATCCCTCAACTTGCCGTATCGAGAAGTTGCGGACCGGTTGAGTATCGAGGACCCTTCGGCGTACGAACGCGTCATGGACGTGCTTCTCATTTGGAACGATGCCTTGAGCGAGGACTACGCATTTCTTTCAACCTACGAAGAGTCGGTACTGCACGGTGAGAAGCCCATCAAGGACCATACCGAAACAGTGGAACAGCTGGGTGCGGCTCTAAAGAATCTCGACGCAAAAAACATCGTTCTCTGGAGTGGCTACCTTCTGAACACCATCCGCCAGTACCTCTCCAAGGTGGGTCAGACGACCTTGGATAGGTCCGGTCGATATGAGGGCGAGGGGCGCAAGGAAGAAGCTCTCGAGGCCCGGAATGATCGACGCAAGGCGAAGCTACTCGAGACCCGGATCGAGCAAGCGGAGCTCTCCCAGCACCTTCGGGCAGCCGTTGCCCATGCAAACGCAACGGTCCGAGAGGTCGAGGCAGCGGCTGCCAGCGCACTGGTTGTGTCAAGTAGTTCTGGACCCACTGTGACGGTTCGATTTGAGCCCACCTGGTGATGCTTCTGGGATTATCGTGGGTATGGTTTCTTCCGGCTTGCCCGAACTCGATATTGCCCGTGCGCGCCGCTGGTGTGCTGGGCGGGTGCCTGCCAGGTTCAAGGATGAGATGCGGGTGGAGTGCGATGTCGCTGCCCGTCACATCACGATTCTTGAATGCCGCCCGCCATGGGATGAGAGCGGGGAAACGGAATGGTCGCGGTTCCCCATAGCCCGGATGTCTTTCACGAAGAAGACAGGGCTATGGACCTTGTTCTGGCGCGACCGGAATCTGAAGTTCCATCAGTACCGGTTCCTTGCTCCCAGCCCGAGTCTTCAGGTCCTCCTGGATCATGTGGATAAAAGCGGGGATCCCATTTTCTGGGGATAGCAGCCGGGGGTATTCATTCAACCTGCCAGCTGCTGGTTTTTGGTGTGGGCCAGCCGGTAGGAGTCCGTTCCGGTTTCGATAATGGTTCCCTTGAACGTGAGCCTGTCAACGATCGCCGCGCAAAGCCGGGGGTCCGTGAAGGTCTTGGTCCAGCCGGAAAATGATTCGTTGGTAGCTATGGCCACGGACGCTTTCTCCTCGCGTTCGGTGAGGACCTGGAAGAGCAGTTCGGCGCCACGTTTATCCAGTTCCATGTAGCCCAGCTCGTCGATGCACAGCAGATCGACGCGGCCGTAACGGGCGATGGTCTTGGCCAGGACCTTTTCGTCTTCTGCCTCGACCAGCTCATTTACCAGCCTGGTGGCCAGGGTGTATCTGACCCTGAATCCCTTTTCCGCGGCGGCCGTGCCGAGACCGATGAGCAGGTGGGACTTTCCGGTTCCCGAGTCCCCGATGAAGCACAGCGGCTGGCCTTTCCTGATCCAGTCGCCGGTCGCGAGGGTATTGATCGTGGCCTGGTTGATGTTCGGGTTGGCCTCGTAGTCGAAATCACCGAGCCATTTATCGCGCGGGAAGTTCGCCGCTTTCATTCTCCGTAAGGAACTGCGCCGGTCCCGGTCATCACAATCGGCGAGCAACAGCTCCGCGAGGAACCCCTGGTGTGAAAGCTGTCCTCTCCCTGCCAGGGCTTCCTCACGCACGGTTCTGATGGTCGGCAGGCGCAGCCGGCGGCATGCGTGTTCCAAGACGGCCATGGCGGCGGCTTGTGCTGTCATTCCGCGTCGGCGGCGCAGGGTCTGGGAGATGATTACCGGTGGGGTCGGGCTCATGATGCGTTTACGGCTGGGACGGGATCCGGGGCCGCGGCGCGGTCCGGGAGCCTGAGGAGCCGGTCGTTTGCTGCCATCGATGGCAGCGGCCGTCCGTCGGTAGGCAGGCCGTCGATCACTGCCGCCGGGTTTGCCAGGCGCCGCTGGGTGAGGCTAAGAACCCGGTGCTGAACAATTTCCGCTGGCACGGGGCCGCTCTGATCGGCCGGGCCCCGTGACGGGCCGAGTTCAGAAGCCGCCAGACGGGCTTCCACTGCGACGACATCGGCCGTTACAGCCCCAACCCGCAGGGCTGCGGTGATTCCGTCGACGACGTCCCGGGCGTCCACCGTGCGATGCAGGAGCAGAACATCGATCAGTTCTCTAGCCATGCTGCGTCGCCGTCGGTTTTCCTTACCGATGCCCAAAACGCGTCACGGGCCGGAGTGAAAACACCCCAAGAGCGGGCCTGGGACAAGGCGGTGGGGCCCGGCAGGGCACCGGGCTTGATCCGCAGTGCTTCCAGATAATGATCCAGCGGAACGCACTGCCCGCCCCTGGCAGCCGTGCGCGGATGGGTAGCGATCAGTGTTGTGCCGTCAAAGACCCGGATCTCTGTCGCCCGCAGTGAGACCCGCACTCTGCGGCCGATGAACCGGACCGGAACCGAATACCGGGCCGTCCTGACACTGATCAGCGCTGAGCGGTCAACCCTGGGCGTAAGCACCAGGCCCGGATCAAACCCTTCAACAGGTACCGGCGCCAAGAAAGGACGTTCAGCGGCGAAGTCCTGGCCCACGGTGTTGATCCTGTTGCCGATCCGCCGGCTGTCCTCACTCCGGTCCCACGCCCGGAGCTTCCCATTCAGCTCCGTCAGGGATTCAACGGTCGGCACCGGGGTCAGGAAATTCCGCCGGAACCTGCCGACCTCTCCTTCGACCCCGCCCTTTTCATGGGCCCCGGAGATGCCAGGCTCGCAGTAAAAGGCATCAAAACCAAAATGGGACCGGAAGAGCACCCAACGCTCGTTCTCCGTCCTCTGCCGGCCACCCCCGTAAAGGACCTTGGTCACCGCGCTGCTCAGGTTGTCGTACCGGATATGCCGCGCCGGGATCCCGCCGATCACGTCGAACGCGTCGATATGACCCTCCAGGAAAGCCTCTTGGCCGCACGTCGGATAAACCCGATGGACTGCTTTGCCGGAATGAGAGAGCCGGAAAGCGAACAAATAACACCTGGTCCGAACCCCGGCCAGATCCACCCACACGTCCCCGAAATCAACCTCGGCCTCAGCACCGGGTGCGTGTTCCTGAGGAACGAAGGCCTCCGGTCCCCGCCCGGCGCCGGCCTCAATCTCCACACGCTTCACCCGGACATAATCCCGGACAGTCGAATACGAAGCACCGGTAAATCCATGTTCATCAGCAAGCCGGGCGAAAATCCGCCGGACCGTATGACGCTGCTTCCTGGGCGCCTGAAGGTCCTCGGACAGCATCGAATCAATCAGGACCTTGACCGGCTCCAGCTGACGGGCCACTCTCACCGGCGTCTTCCGCGGCGGCGGCTCCGCCGAATCCAACGCCAACCGCACAATCCGTCGCCCAACTCCATGACGGCGGGCCAGCGCACGAATAGACAGCCCCTCCACCCGTGCGTCCCGGCGAATTCTGGCGAACAGCTCCACTTTTGACCCCATCCTATGCCCTCCACCCTTGGAAACCAGATGAAAACAACGCTGGGGTGGGTCCAAATCAAACCGTCACAAGCTACCCGGCGAGTCGGCAGGTGGGCTCAAATCAAACCGTCACACCGGGTCCAACTCAAACTGCCACAACCAGCGCACAAACAGCCGCAGGTTTCGTATCTGGCGCAAACCTAACGAAGAGGTTCAGCCTCCTGTCGAAAGACCAACTCAGAACTGCACTCGTTTTTCGTGTGCTGACCGTCATTGGTGTCCTATGCGGCGTCGTTGGGACATTCCTGATCGCAGTCGAACCTGCGTTCTCTCACGGAACCGAAACGACAACTGGAGATGCAATTCTCCGAGTTTCACTACTAGGTGCTGTTTTGGGGTTAGCAACCTACTTCGGGAGACAAGCCGGGTATCACCGCGATCAGGGTACCTGGGCGAGGACGATCAAAGAGCAGTTGCTTACCTTCGACGGCTACGTAGAACCCCTAACGGACCAGGAACTCAAGGACCACCTCAGAGCGGCCTTTGCTAGCCGAGTATTCGGTTCCTCCCCTGAGTCCAAAGACGATCCCGGGGTGACACTGGGCTCGTCCTTCATGAGTGACCTGCTGGCAGCAGCTGGGAAGTCCACCAAACTCTGACTCGGCAATCGAAAAGGGGCGCCATCCGAAGGTGACGCCCCTTTCCCCTGCCTGCCAATCAACGGGACAGGCCGCCCTTCCCTCGCTGTGCGCCAACAGATGCCCCCGAGCGCGACTTACGGGCCTTCGTAGCGCCCTTGTCCATGGTCACGGCTGCGCTGGGGTGAGTACCCTCGCTGCGGGCTGCAACAAGCCGTCCACGGACCTGGGCTTCGCTCGCCCCAGCACCCTCCAGGGAGTCCGCGAACTTCCCTAAGTGCTCCGCTGAACCGTATCCGGCGGCCGACGCACTTTCTGCCTTAAGACCCTGATCTGTGAGTCGGCTGCTGTCGCTGCCGGTGACACGGTCCTCAATTTCGCGGCCGACGCTTTCCATGCGGGTGAAGAGTTCCTTCTCGGCCAGTTCGTACCGCTGTTCCATCGGGGCCCGCTCTGAGCCGGTGAAGCCGGCCTCGGCCAGGAGTTTGGTTTCGTGCATCTCCTTTGCGGCCTGGACGAAGCCGGGGTCTTCGAAGTGCTCGTTGCCGGCGCCGTTGACGCTTTCGGCTGTCTCCTTGCGGAGTTGGTCGATGTCTGGGCCGTTGATGCCGTCCTTGCCGATGAGGTAAAGACGTTCTTTCACGGTTGCGTCGGCGGCGTCTACCGCTGCGGGGGTTTTGGCCGCGTGGGCGATCTGCATTGCGGTCGCGAGTTCGGGGTCGGCCAGGTATTCGACGGGGACCTGGTGACGTTCCATTTCGGGGGCGAGCACAGCGGCTTGGGCGCGGAGGTCTTCGATGCTGGCTGCGGCGAGGAGGCTCATTGCTTTTTCGTGCTCGGCGGCTGCGGCCCGGGTTTCTTCCTGGCTGCGCGCAAGTGCGTCCTGCCGTGTGCTGTCAGTAGCGGCGTTCTGGATGCCGGCCTCGAGGGACGCGGCGTTCGTTGCGGCGTCGCGGGTGTCGATGCCGTACCGGTTGAGAACTTCCTGCCGGATCTTCTCCGCGGCCGCCAGGGCTGCGGGGTCGTGGTTCTTCCAGGCCTCGGCCGTTGTGTAGGCCGTGGCGATGTCCCGAGGCTGGGCCTTGTCCCACCATTGGTCTTTGTTGACCGGTGCGAGGGCCGCGCGTGCTGCGCTGCGCTCTGCTGTGAGGCGGGCGTTCGCCTCGTAGGCCGCCTGCGTGGCTGCGTGCTCTTCCTGGCGCTGGGATTCCTGCCGGCGGCGGGCCAGCGTTTCGGCGATGCGTGAGCCGATCATCAGCGACTGCCGCAGGCCGCCGTCCACAAGGTCATCCATTCCATCCGAGTCACTCATCGGCTTCCCCTTTGCACTAGTGGTGTTCGTCCTTATCGGTCCTGGCCCGGCCCGCTGTCGCGTCGGCTGGGTTGGAAAGTCTTCGCCGGCGTAGCCGACGTCGGTGTCTGCGGCACTGCCGATCCTGGGCGGATCGGCGCCACTCCGCGCCGGGCAATGTCAACGGCCCTGGCCGGTGCGGCAGCACCGGTCTCGGCTTGCTGTTCGGCGCCTACCAGGACTGGTTTCGGCATTGTGGCGGTGAACGGTGCCAGCTGCTGCTCGACGACTGCCCGGATGCGCTGGGCCTCACGGGTTCGTCCGGACTGCTGGTGCATTTCGTAGACCGCGAACGCGGTGTTGATCAGCTGGACCATGAGGGCTGTCTGCGCCGCAGACTTGTTCTTGCTGGAGGCTGCCATGAACAACATCGCCGTGCCCGCGATGGAGGGCAGAGCGACCGGCTTGCCGTGCTGGCGCGGCGACCGTAGCTGGGCCGTGCGGGACAGTTCCGCGGCGGTGGCGGCGAGGGGGCCGGGCGTTGTTTCCAGCCGGTGCGACCATGCTGCGAAGGCGCCGGAGACGTCCCGTGCTGCTTTCGCCCAGGTCGCATGATCGTCGCGGGGAATGGACCGCAACTGGTCCGCCAGGGCGGTCGCATTCCGCGTGCATTCAACCCACATCTGTTCTGGCGGGGTTCCGTTTTCGGGACCGGTTTTGGAGACGGTGCGGCGGTTGCGGGCAGCTGCGTTCCACTCGGCTGCAGCGGCCGTGGCCAGCTGAGGTGAGTCCATCCAGTTCTCGCGGAGCGCGCCGAGCTTCAGGTCCGAGGCGAGGGTGCCGCCACCGAACCAGATGGGCCGTTGTCCTGGCTTCGGTCGTTCGGCCACGGAATAGCCGACGATGACGTCTGTGGTGTTCTTTGCGTAGCGCGGACGCACGAGCAGCCCGGTGTCGCGGGCGCGGCGGACGAACTCGTCTTCGGTCGCTGAGGCGCTTGCGCTGGCGCGTACCTTTCGTGCCAGGGAGGCCCGGTGCATCTCGCGCTCGTCGCGGACAGCGGTGGCCTTCTCGGCGCGGTCGTAGCCGCGGGTGGCGTGCACGCTGGAGAGCTGCTCAAGTCCGTACTTGACCTCCAGCTCACGGCAGGTCTGCTGTGCCCTCTTGTAGTCGCCGTGGGTCGATGCTTTGGTGCCGTCCTCGCGGATTAGAGACACGGCCAAATGGATGTGGTGGTTACCGTTCTCACTCGTGCCGTGGTTGATCGCTGCCCACCGGCATTGCGCTTTGCCGCTGGCTTGGGTGAAGCCCATGGCGTCCACGAAGTCGTTGGCGATGTCACCCCACTGCTGGTCCGTCAGCGAGCCTTCTTCGGCGCACAAGCTAAGGGAGCAGTGCCACACGCTGGCGTCCTTGTAGCCCACGTGAATGCGTTCCTTCTTGGACGCATCCCACTGCATGTCTTTGATCTGGACGGACACTCCGTACGCCTTGCGTGGCTGGTCCAGGTGCTTCGCAATGGCCAGGGCGTCGTCGCGGTCCAGGACGCCGTCGTCGTACCACGCCATGATCGCGGCGTCGCCGGCGACCAGGTGCGGATCGGTGTGTGCGTTCTTCGTCTTGTTCTCATCGGTCGACGCGAGGTAGACCATGAGGCCGCTCATCCGGGAGCCGCGGGTGATGTTCGGGATCATCCCTGCATCAGCCCTTCAATTGTCTGGTCAATACGCATCGCCACGGACCGGATGTGCTTCAGCGCTTCCCGCGCTTCGGCAGGGAATTCACCGGTCGCGTTGGCCTGCCGGGCGAGCTGATTGATGTTGTTCGACGAACGAGCCAGGAGATTGTGCAGAGACATCAGCTCGGCGATAGCGGCGCGTCGCTCCACCGTCGTTTCCTGCGCCTCCGAGAGCGCGGAACTTATCAGCAAGTTCGGCACAGTCACCTTGTCCCGGGCGGCGCGGGCAACCAGAGCCGCTTCCTCTTCGGCAGTGACCCACAGGTCACGGCGCTTCTTCGTCCCAGCGGGCGAATTCTCACGGCGGCGGCGCGACAGATTGAAACGGCGGGGAGCTTGCTCATCCGACATTCAATCCATCCCTCCCCTTGGCCCAGCGCAGCGACCCCGAACCGGGGACCACACTCTCAAGTGTGCCGCACCCGACCGCCAGTGTCGAGCGCCCCAAGCCACTTACACCCGTGTAAGTGTATAGCTTGCTCCGTCAGATTAAGTCTTCGCTCTCTGGTCACCCCCGGCCGTGGTGCACTTCCAATCGACCCCTTTCGGCGTGTGGTCGCTGCGGACTCCCGTCGGACCCACGCGCTAGGCTGGAGGCATGGCAACCATCGACATTGAACAGACACGCAACCAGGCCAAAGCACTACTTGACTCCCGTATCGAGTCCGTCACGGACCTGGTCAGGACGCGGCAGCGGATCGCTGACCTCCGCGAGCAACTTGCCGAGGCAGAACGCGAAGACAAGCGCGCCTATGTACGCGCCACAAAGGACGGCTGGAGCCCGGAGGAACTGAAGAAGCTGGGCCTGGAATCGGCAGCGGCCGGCCGCCGCCGCAAGAACGCCGCACGCACCACAGCGGCCGCCACCGACGCCGCCTCCGGCGGCGAAGCCAGCGAGGAACAGTAACGTTCCCCTCGCCCACCTGGGCACGGCAAAAGCCCAACCGCTCCGCTGCTTTTCCCGCACACAGGGGGACGACGGGACCCACCTGACCGGCTGCACACATCCGCCAGAGAACCACATCCCGTCAGCCCGCCACAGCGACCGGCGGCCGTGCACAGCCTGGACCGCCAGTGGTCGCCACCGACAGAGTTTCCCATGGTCCAAGACACGCTCTTCCGGCCGATGGCCGTGAGAACGGCTGGGTCTTTTCCAGCCGTAGACACAGCGGTCGAAAGGGCCTTCATCTTTTTTGAGTACCTTGCTCAGTCGTCTTCGGTGACGTGATCCTGGGGAATCTGTCCAGCGGCGATGCGTTCCGCAGTCTTGGCGAAAGCGCCTTCGATGTAGGCGGCAAGATCACTTTCCCGGACCCTCCAAATCCCGCGTCCACCAAATTGGCCTGCAGGAAGTTGCCCGCTGCGGACCAGGGCGTAGACCAGGCTGCTCTTGACGTTCAGGATCTCCCGGACCTGCTCCAGCGTCAGCATTTTCGACAGACCCGGAGCCGCTTGGGCGGCTGGCATGTTGTTCGCCTCATCAGTCCATTGACCCATGCTCTACTCGTCCTCGTTCCGGTGTCGCAGCTCGTCCCTGGTGCGCTGTCCTCTGCGCAGAGACCCCGGCGGAACGGGGTCCCACTTCATACCCTGGTTGTGTTTGTGCTGAAGGCGTTTCACTTCCCGCATCGTCGCCCGCACGATGAAGTCGGACACGCTCGCATCCCCCTCGGCCGCTCCGGCGGCAAGGAACGCAGCACGGACCTGGCCCGCTTCGTCCGCGCTGAAGTAAGGGGTGAACGCAGCGGTCTTCCTAGACGGCACGAAGGTCCCGCGGCCACGCGTGCAGGGTGTCCAGATAGCCGGGGCGCAAGGTCGGGATGCCATCCTCGCTGAACCGAATATCGGAGTGCTGGTGGCTGCCGCCGGCGTGGGCGAACGCGGCCAGTACGAGGTCCAACAGTTTCCGGTCCAGCCCCGGCAGGGTATCGCCAAGGACCACAGGAACGTCGGCGCCGAGGGACGCTGCTAGCTGCAGGAACCGGCCCTCCCCGCCCGAGTACGCTCCGGACTCGGCATCCTCGCCGAGAGCTTCGAAGTCGATCCAGGCGTTCTCTTTGTAGCCTTCAGGAGACGTGCCGGCGGCGTGCACCCACGGGTAGCCGATGGCGGCGAAGCGGCCCTCGAATGCACGCAGCAGAAGCTCCGTGGCGGCCTCGAGAGTGTGGGAGCCTTTGGCCCAGGCGCGGAGATCATCTTCGTGCGTCATGGTCTTCCTTCGGTTGCATGTCGTTGTGGCGGTTGGGTGCAGCGTACCTGGAGGCTCGGACCGCGGTTCGTTAGTCGGCATGGAGGCCGGCGGTGGAGGGCGTGATGCTCCCCTCCGGGTTGGCGGTCAGCCCGAACCAGAGCTCGTCGTCTGCGTAGGCCCGGCTGCTCAGGACGAACTGGTCCGCCGGGTGAGTTTCCTCGTGCCGACGGTCGTCTTCGGCGGCGTCAGTATCGGCCTTCGGGGAGCGTTGGACGTGTGCTGTCGCGTAGCGCAGCGAAGCGCCGATTTCCTCGACGTCGAACTCGACCACGGTGCGCAGCTCCCCCGCCTTGGTCGTGAAGGTGCGCGGCTTCAATACCCCTGTGGCGATGACCCGGACTCCCTTGCCCAAAGACGCTGCGGCGTTCTCTGCCGCGCCCCTCCAGAGGCTTGCCCGCAGGTACAAGGTCTCCCCATCCACCCATGCGCCGCGGGCCTGGTCGAACGCCCGGGGTGTGGATGCGATCGTGAAGTTGGCGACGGCCGCGCCGGCGGGGGTAAACCGCAGCTCGGGATCCGCAGTGAGGTTCCCGGTGACGGTGATGCTGGTTTCCCCTGACATAAGAGCCCTCCCCTGCCTTTCCCGGTTCAGGCTTCGGTGCCGTGGGATTCGATGGCGATGATCTGTTCGATGCCGCCCGGGTTCAGCCCTGACCAGTGGTTCTCCGTGCCGTCCCTGTCGTAGACGACGACGGGAACCTGGGAGTAGCCAAGATCTTCGGTGATGTACTCGAAAGCGGCCTGGTTGGTCGTGACGTCGACCTCCCGGAAGGGTACGCCGGCCTCGGTGAACTTCTGCTTGGTCTTGGTGCAGCCAAAGCATCCGGCGGGCTTGGTGTAGATGGTCAGAGTCATTGTTCAGTCCTCGGTTTCGTATCACTTCAGTTAGGTTCGTCTGCTTTTCCAGCTACCTCCATTCTACCGCGCATTCATGTGAATGAAAACGGTTTTTCCCTTTGTTTTAGGCATTCTTGGCTACCAGCGAAGGTGAGGAAGGCAGCTTTGGAGTGCTGGACCTGGTTGCATTCACCGTCCCTGCCGAAGACAACTCCCCCTCCGGAATGGGCCGGACCCGGACGCTCAAGTCTTGGACCATGAGAAAGGTATCCGGCGCGCCGGTCGGCGCATGGGCTTGAAAACTAAGCATGCTTGTTATTAGGTTGGTGTCAGCTTCTCCGCCCATCCCCCATTGAGACGGGGAAGCCTTGGAAACGCCCCGCGGTCCCCCAGTGCTGCGGGGCTTTTCGCTATCCAAAGTCAGGTTGAAAAAACGAACGGCAAAGGAGTGGGCAGTGGCTCAGGGAGACATTGAGACGTACTACGAAGATGGCCAGTGGAAGAACAAGCGCGAGGGCACTGATCGGGCCTTCGGCGCCGGCTACAGCACCAAAGAGGATGCGGTAGCGGCTGGCCGCGAAGCCGCCCGGGCCGACAAGGTCGAGCACATCATCAAAAACCAGGACGGCGTGATCTCCGAAAAGAACAGCTACGGCAACGATCCGAGGAACGTCCCTGGCTAAGCCAAGGAGCTGCCCTAGGGCAGCGACGGACAGGAGGGAGGGGCCGATGGATGGCCCCTCCCTTTACAATTCAAATCCGCTGTTGCGAGTCTGGTCGTGGGTAGATCAGGAGGGTCCGGCAGAGGCCGGGTGGGCTTGGGGTGGCCTTCCGCTGCCTGGGACCGGGTTTCTGGGTCGCCGGTGACATCGTTGCAGGTGAAACGGGGAATCTGCGGTTAGATTTCATGTGGCGGGGCACTGTTTCCGCCCTCACGCAGAACTAAACCGGGGGAACTCATTTTGAAGACATCGTTACGAACACTCGGCCTGCCCATCATGGCCTTGGCATTGTCACTCTCAGCCTGTGGCGCACCCGCCAACACAAACCAGGCAACACCCCAGTCCTCGGAGACCGCTACTGCAGCCACGGCTCCTGAGACGACAGCCGCAGCTCCCGTCCTGAGCGTCTCCGACCAGTTCGCAAAGGATGTAATGGTCTCAAAACCCTTGGACCTGAGCGGCCTGACCATGCCTGACGACGTGAAGTCAAAGTTCCCCGACGGAGGGGCCGGTGTGCCTCAGGCGCTAGAGAAATACATCGCCGCAGCCACCTATCCTGAACTCCAGAAGGGTAGCCACCTCAACACTGTTGCCGACTACCCGCTGTTCGAGAATCTCCGTCCCTTGACAAGGGACTGTCCGATAAACGGTGTGTGGGGTCCGGCGGTTTTCATTAGTGGAAGGTTCTTTCGAACCGGCCAGCGAAGGTGATCGCGAACGCGTTGAGCGCAGGCTTCCACCTCATCACCCAGCGTGC
>NZ_BMFW01000022.1 GCF_014639275.1 Arthrobacter liuii
CAACACCTTCAAACAGTGGCGGGCCCTGGCAACCCGCTACGACAAACTCGCCCTCACCTACCGCGGCGGAGCAGTCCTCCGAGCAATCAGCATCTGGCTGACAGCTTTAGGAGACACGCCCTAGGGGCCCATCGAGTGGTTTTACCCAGTATGTGCGATAGGTAAGCCTACGAAGCTCCCTAACGGGTTCAGCTCCCCAGCCACACCATATTCCAGGTGCCGGCGGTGACCGCTGCAAAAAGGGCAAGCCCGGCCACCAGGACGCCGCCGGACACCACGCCCAGATCCAGCAGGCTGAACGTGGATTCGCGCGCCCAGGTCCGCTTCCCGCCGCCAAAACCCCGCGCTTCCATGGTCACAGCGAGCCGCGACGCGCGGCGTATTGCCTGCACCAACAGCCCGAAACTTTGCCCCAGCGTCGCCTTCACCCGCTGGACCAGGCTGCCGCGCGAGCCCACGCCGCGGGCACGCCGGGCCATGCCGATGATCTGCCATTCCTCGGCCATAAGCCCCACCAGCCGCATCGCGGCAAGGGTTCCCAGGACAAACCGGTGCGGCAGGCGGGCTTTCTGCGCCAGCGCGTCCGCGAGGTCTGTGGGGTCTGTGCAGCTCATGAGGAGCACCGCCGGGAGGGCGATGGCAAAGCCGCGCAGCAGGAAGCCGATGCCCAGCTGGAGGGAACCTTCGCTCATGGTCCAGATGCCGGCGTCGAGCAGGATCTTTCCGCTGCCCGGCGCCAGGATGGAGGTACTCCAGCCACCCACGGCGGCGGCGATGATCAGCGGCCAGCCGCGCTGCCACAACAGGGACAGGGTGAGCCCGGCCAGGGGAAACAGCAGAAGCTCGAAGACCAGGGCCACTGAGGCCGACACCCAGTCGATGGACAGCGCCAGGACGGCCGTGATGAGCAGGACTGCGGCGAACTTGCTCAGGGGGTTGGCGCGGGCCAGGAGGGCCCTGTTGCCGTGCAGGGTGAGTTCCTGCCTCATGGCGCCACCGTTTCCGCCGCCGCCATGCGCAGCTCTGCCCCGCCCAGTGCCTCCGTGAATTCGGCGTCGTGGGTCACGGACACCACGGCCGTGCCGGCGTCCAGGAGTTCGGACAGGAATGAGGCCAGCTCGGCCCAGGTGTTGGCGTCCTGCCCGAATGTGGGCTCGTCCAGGACCAGGACCTGCGGGCTGGCGGCAAGGACGGTGGCCACGGACAGCCGCCGCTTCTCACCGCCCGAGAGCGTGTAGGGGTTGGCGTTCACCAGCTGGGTGAGCCGCAGCCGCTCCAGCAGCTCGTCTACCCGGTCCTCGCCGTGGCCCAGGTGCCGCGGGCCGAACAGCAGCTCGTCAAGGACCTTGCCGGTCACAAACTGGTGCTCCGGTTCCTGGAACACCGTCCCCACGCGCGAAATCAGTTGCTCGGCCTTCCACCTGTACGGATCGATGCCGGCGCCACGGCTGAGGTCCAGGCTGGCGGAGACCTTTCCAGACACCGGTTCCAGCAGCCCGGCGAGGGTCAGCGCGAACGTGGACTTTCCGGCGCCGTTGGGGCCGGTGATGGCCAGCGCCTGCCCGGCCCGGACCTGCGCGGTGAGGCCTTCCTGTACCGGAACCGCCGGCACCTTCCTGAGGCCTTTGCGGCGGCCACGTTCGCGGGAGACGCCCAGTTGTTCGGCGGCCAGCAGGAGGTTGCCTGCGCCGGAAGCCTGGCCGGCGGACCGTTTGCGGGTTTCGGGCACGTACCCTGGCACCCAGACGCCCGCCGCGGCGAGCATCGTCCGTGCCTCACTGAGCACCCGGTCCGGCGGACCGTCCAGGAGCACGGCAGGATCGGCTGCGGAGCCCGGCTGCAGGACCACAATCCGGTCCACCAGGTCCTTCCATACGGACACCCGGTGCTCCACCACCACCAGCGTCGCCCCGGTCTTGTCCAGGCAGCGGCCCACGGCGTCGCGGACCTCCAGCACACCGTCCGGGTCCAGGTTGGCGGTCGGTTCGTCCAGCAGGATCAGCCCCGGACGCATCGCCAGGATGCCCGCCAGCGCCAGGCGCTGCTTCTGCCCGCCGGACAGGGCCGACGTCGGATGGTCCAGCGGGAGGTGGGACAGTCCGACGTCGGCAAGCGCCTCGTGCACGCGCGCCCAGATCGCGTCCCGGGGCACCGCAAGGTTTTCGGCCCCGAAGGCGACGTCGTCCCCCACCCGGGACAGGACCACCTGCGTCTCGGGGTCCTGCTGCATGAGCCCGGCGCGGCCGCGCCGGGCCCGGGGCAGGGCGCCGTCAACCAGCAGCGAACCCGACTCGTCGGCATCGCCGGCCTCGCCGTCGTCGTTGATATCCCCCAGCACGCCTGCGAGCGCATGCAGCAGTGTCGACTTCCCGGCACCCGAGGGGCCGAGCAGGAGCACCCGCTCGCCGGGGCTGATGTCCAGGTCAAGGGCATGGACGGCGGGTGTGGCCCTGCCGGCGTGCCGCCAGCCCCAGCCGCGGGCGGTGACAGCGGCAGGGCGGACCGTCCCGGCGGCGTCCTGGGAGGGCGCCATCAGGAGAAGACTGGCTCCGTGGCAGCCTTGCGGGAGGCGAAGGAACTCAGCACGCCGGTGCGCGCCAGGCCCCGGGTGGCAAGCCAGGACAGGCCGCCGGCCAGGACGGCGCCGGAAATGGTGGTGAGGACGATGTAGGCGAGCTTATCCGCGCCGGAGTAGGCGATGTTCCAGCCCCACGGCGCAAATGAGTCATTCAGGCCGCAGAAGAACCCAGCCGCGGCGCCTGCCAGCAGGGACACGGGCAGGTTGAACTTCCGGTAGACGAAGACGGCGAAGATGATTTCCGCGCCCAGGCCCTGGATGAACCCGGAGAAGAGGACCGAGGCGCCGTACTGGGAGCCCATGAGCAGCTCTCCTGTGGCGGCTACGGTTTCGCAGAACAGGGCGGCTCCGGGCTTGCGGATGATGAGCATTCCGAGAACGCCCGGGAGCATCCAGCCGCCTGCCAGCAGTCCGGTCAGGGGAGGGTAGGCGGCATTCATGGGGGCAGAGAGCGCGGCGGCCCCCTGGTCCCAGGCCCAGAAAATAACGCCGCCCGCGATGGCCACCAGCGCGGCGACAACGATGTCCACGACGCGCCAGGACTTACTGGTGGTCTTCTTGATTGCTGCAGTACTCATTTAATCCTCCTGGGAAACAGGAGGGGAAAGTGGACCCGGCTGCCGGCCCGTTGCCGTGCAGCCGCGACACTTTGAGAACTCGACTCCCTTGCGCCGGTACTAACCGGATCAGGTTCGAGGGTCTGCGGCTGTCCGCACTCTCAGCGCCCACCTGCGGTCCCCGGCTCTTGCCAGGATGCCCGACGGCGGCGCTCCCCTGTCGTTTTTAGTGTTGCTTTTTGTTGGGTAAGGCTTGTTGTTTGCCCATCCGGGCGTGGTCAAGTTTACACCGGACAGGGGTAGATTGAGGGCCATGACCGCCAATCCACCGGATGTGACCGGCTTCGATCCTGATTCCGGCGACGTGCAGCCCGAGGGATCGCTGGAGACGCTGATCGCGCGTATCGAAGCGGAAGTCCGGGAGCTCCACGGGGTTTGCCCCAGCTGCAGGACCATGACCTGGTGGTGGAGGCGCTGCGCGACATCCTGGGGTCTGCGCTGAGGGATTAGGGCCCCGGCAACTGGCAGGCCGCACTTGCCCTGACCGCGCGGGTGTGCGGCTAGGCTGGAGGGAGTACGTTTTCCGACTGCAAGGAGTACTAGGAATGAACCTTCTCATCAAGCTGCTCGGGACCGCCGTGAGCCTCGGCGCAGGCCTGGCCAGCACGAATCTGGTTAACACCATCTGGGAAAAGACCACCGGGCAGAAAGCGCCCACCGGGAAGAACGAGGATGTCCCCACCAGCCTGCGTTCGGCCTTGATCTTCGCACTGGTCTCGGCGTCGGTCAGCGCCACCATCCAGGTCCTGGCCAACCGCGGTACCCAGCGCGCCATCACCCGCTTCGCCAAGACGCAGGACATCGTCTAGCCGCCCGGGCTAGCACTGCCGGCCGTCGTCGCGGTTGTCCTTCAGGGCAGCCTCGGCGGCGGCTTTT
The DNA here is from genome assembly GCF_014639275.1 of Arthrobacter liuii. GTDB lineage: Bacteria > Actinomycetota > Actinomycetes > Actinomycetales > Micrococcaceae > Arthrobacter > Arthrobacter liuii. The sequence continues at coordinate 4,072 of NZ_BMFW01000022.1, forward strand.
TGCACCACGGCCTCCAGCTCGTCCGCGGTCAGCAGCTCCCGGTGCAGGTGTTTGGTGCGGTACCCCGCCCGGCCCACCATGTGTGCGGACACGGGCACGGTTAGCAGCTGGAAGATCCATGCCACCACCAGGACCGGCCACACCCACCACGTCCGCATCTGCAGCCCAATGGCTGCCAGCAGCAGGAACAGGCCCAGGACCTGGGGTTTGGTGGCGGCATGCATGCGGCTCAGCAGGTCCGGGAAGCGGAGCAGGCCGACGGCGGCGCCCAGGGACATGAGCGCCCCCACCACCATGAACACGGCCGAGACAGTGTCGATCCAGGCATCGGGTCCGGAAAAGTCAGGATTCATTGGGCTTCACCCTCCGGTCCGCCACGAAGCGGGCCACCGTCACGGACCCGATAAAGCCGATGATGGAGATTGCCACCACCAGCATCAGGTTGTTCAGGTGCCGGTTCACGGCCATGTCGATGCACAGGGCGCCGCCCAGGATGGCGAGCAGCACATCCGCAGCGAGCACCCGGTCCAGCAGCGACGGACCCCGGGCAATCCGGATGATGGCGCCGGCGGCTGCCAGCGAGAAAATGACGGCTGTGACAGCCAGGACAACGTGCATCACGCGGCGGCCTCCATTAGGACGGCTTTGAGTTCTTCCGGGCTGCCCATGATGCGGATCAGGCCGGCCTCCATGGACCGGACCTCGTTCCGCAGGGCCTCCACGTCCTGCGTGGAGGTGATGTTGAGCGCGTGCAGGTACAGGGTTGAGGTGGAGCGGTCCACCTCAACCACCAGGGACCCCGGGATCAGGGATATCACGTGGCCGGTGGCGGTGACGATGAGGTCCTGGTGGCTGCGCAGCCGTACGGCGACGACGGCATTGGCCACCTTGGGCCCGCGGACCGTGGCCAGGTACAGGACCTGGGCGCTGGCCACCACCACCTTCCACAGGAACGCCAGGGCGAAGGGGCCGGCGTAAAGGATGTTGAAGCGGCCGCTGAGCTCCACCGGCGGAAGGTAGAACAACCGGGCCACGCCTACCGCCAGCAGGGCTCCGAAGAGCAGGTTGCCGGGGCTGAAGTCCTGCCACAGGGCGCCCCAGACAATCACCAGCCAGACCAGGAGTGGCAGCTCCTGGCGAAGGGAAATGCGTTTGCGGCTCATCGCCCACCTCCCATGGCAGTGGTCCCCGGAACGGCGGTGCCGTCGCCCAGCACCGCCTGGATGTACGGTGCCCGGTCAAGCATGTCCCTGGCGGCCCGGTCCGAAAGTCCGAAGAGCGGCCCGGCGAAGACGGTCAGTGCAACACCGAGCACCACCAGGCCGGCGGTGGGTCCCACCATGGTGCGCGGCAGGAGCGTCACAGTGTTGTTGACCTTGGCACCCGGGCCGGAAACCCTCGCCGCGGGAGTGGCAAGAAGCACCGGATCCGGATGTTCCGCGTCGGTGGGCCGGCGCCAGAACGCGCGGTTCCATACCCTGGCGATGGCCAGCAGCGTCAGGAGGCTGGTCACCACCCCTCCGGTCACCAGCGCGTAGGCCAGCGGGGTGCCCAGTTCGATGCCGGCCTGCATAAGTCCCACCTTGCCCAGGAAGCCGGAGAACGGCGGGATGCCGGCCAGGTTCATGCCGGGGATGAAGAACAGCAACGCCAGCATGGGCGACAGTTTGGCCAGGCCGCCCAGCCGGTCCACTGAGGAGCTGCCGCCCCTGCGTTCAATGAGGCCCGTCACCAGGAAGAGGCTGGTCTGGATGGTGATGTGGTGGGCCACGTAGAAGACCGCCGCCGCCAGCCCTGCCACGGAAGACATGGCCAGCCCGAAGACCATGTAGCCGATGTGGCTGACCAGGGTGAACGAGAGGAGTCGCTTGATGTCACTTTGGGCCAGCGCACCCAGGATGCCCACCACCATGGTCAGCAGCGCCACCACCATGAGTGGCGTGTTCAGGGTGTCGCCGGGGAACAGCAGGGTCTCGGTCCGGACCATCGCGTACACGCCCACCTTGGTCAGCAGGCCGGCGAAAACCGCGGTGACCGGGGCCGGCGCGGTGGGGTAGGAGTCCGGGAGCCAGAAGGACAGGGGAAAGACGGCGGCCTTGATGCCGAACGCCACCAGCAGCATCACGTGCAGCAGGGTTTTGGTGCCCTGGTCCAGTTCACCCAGCTTGATGGCCAGGTCCGCCATGTTGACCGTTCCCGTTGCCCCGTACACCATGGCGATCGCGATCAGGAACAGCACCGAGGACACCACGGACACCACCACATAGGTGACGCCGGCACGGATGCGCGGTCCGGTGCCGCCCAGGGTCATCAGCACGTAGCTTGCGGTGAGCAGGATTTCGAAGCCCACGTAGAGGTTGAAGAGGTCGCCGGACAGGAACGCATTGGACACCCCCGCCACCAGGATCAGGTAGGTGGGGTGGAAGATCGAGACCGGGGCGTCCTCATCGCCGTCGGCCATGCCCTGGCCTGTGGCGTACACCAGCACGGCCAGGCTTACCGCGGAGGACACCACCAGCATCGGCGAGGAGAACTGGTCCACCACCATGACGATGCCGAAGGGCGGCAGCCAGCCGCCGATGGTCACCGCGGCGGCTCCGCTGTTCCACGCGGATGCCAGCAGGAGGCATTCGAGCGCCAGGGTGAGTGACAGCAGGCTGATACTCACTGCGCGTTGGGCCCGGGAGTGCCGGATCAGCAGGAAGGTGAGGGCGGCGCCCAGGATGGGAAGTACGACGGCGAGCGGGGCAAAGCTTGCGATGTTCACTTTCCGCCTCCTTCCGGGCTGGGGTCAATGTTGAGTGAGCCGGGCATTTCCTCCGCGGCAGCATGTTCGGCAGGCATTTCCCGGCCACCGGCCACGACGGTGGCCACCGACCGGCCCGCCTCCTGGTCCGCATCCGCGCCCGGGGCCCCACGGTCGGAGACGTCCCGGCCGTCCGAACCGACCATGGTGAGCGGAAACTCGGATGTTTCCACCGGAACTTCGGCGTCATCCTCCGCATCGAAGCTGGGGGTTTCCGCCACCCGCCGGTCCTCCACGTCGTCCTGGATCTCGTCCTGGCGCGCCAGCAGCCACGTGCGGTAGATGATGCCCAGCATGAACGCCGTGACCGCGAAGGAGATCACGATCGAGGTAAGGATCAGGGCCTGCGGCAGCGGATCGTTGTAGTCCTGGGCCGGCGTGTCCTTGGAGAACAGCGGAGCCAGCCCCGCGTAGCCTCCGGTGGCCAGGATCAACAGGTTGGTGGCGTTGGCCAGGAGCATCAGTCCCAGCAGTACCCGGGTGAGGCTGCGTTCCAGGATCAGGTAGATGCCGCAGGCGTACAGGGCTCCCATGACGATCAGCAGGGTCAGGTTGACGCTCATGCGTGGCCCTTTGCGGTGGTCTCGGCAGGAAGCCCGTCCGGTTCCTGTTCTTCCTCGTCCTGGCGCTGCTCCTCCTGGTCCGGTTCCTGCCCGGCGTCCAAGGACCGCTCCTCAAGGTGCTCGTCAATCTCTGCCCCGAGGCTGCGCAGCACGTCAAGCACCAGGCCCACCACCACGATGTACACGCCGATGTCGAAGATGGTGGAGGTGACGAACTTAATGTCGCCAAACACGGGCAGCCACACCTGGATGATGGCGGACTGGAACACTTGGCCGCCCAACAGCAGGGGCACCACGGCGGAGGCGGCGGCCAGGGCCAGGCCGATGCCCAGCAGTGCGCCGGCGCTCAGGGGCGCCGCTTCCCGCAGCTCGAAGCGCCCGCCCGCCAGGTAGCGGATGGTAAGGGCCAGGCCCGCAGTGAGGCCACCGGCGAAACCGCCGCCCGGCAGGTTGTGGCCGGCCAGCAGCAGGTACAGCGAGAAGATGATCATGGAGTGGAAGATCAGGCGGGTCACCACCTCGAAGATGATGGACCGGCGCTCCGGTGCGAGTGTCCGGCCCGCCACGATCCAGGGGTCGCGGGCGGCCGCCGCGAACCTCCGGCTGATGGCCAGGGCAGCGCCGTCCCGGGAACCTGGATCCACGCCGTGGAAGCGTCCCACGGTGCCCGCGGCAACAGACGCGGATGCCTGCAGGCGTTCGCCGCGGCCGCGCACGAAGATCAGGCTGGCAACACCGGTGGCGGCGAGCGCCAGGACGCTGATCTCACCAAACGTGTCCCAGGCGCGGATGTCCACCAGGGTCACGTTGACCACGTTCAGGCCGCCGCCGCCTTCATAGGCAAGCTGCGGAAACTGCAGTGATACGGGAATCGCGGTCCGGGCACCCATGGCGAACATCGCAGCGAACACCATGGTCACGCCGAACCCCGCCCCGATGATCACGCGCACCACCCGGTATTTTCCGCCGGTACGGTCCCGTAGTTCGGGCGGCAGGCTGCGCATGGCCAGGACGAACGCCACCAGGATGATGGTCTCCACCAGCATCTGGGTCAGGGCCAGGTCCGGGGCGCCCTGCAGTGCGAACACCAGCGCGATGCCATACCCGGTCACGGACACCATGAGCACGGCAAGGAAGCGCTTGTTGGCCTTGACGGCGGCCAGGGCGCCAATCACGATGCCCACCCCGGCCACGAGCTGCAGCGGCGAGTTCGGATCCACAAGGTAGATGTCCTGGGGCAGGGCGTTGCCGCCAAGCAGGATGGCAGCTAGCGGCAGGACGAACGCAACACTGAGGATCACTGCAAGGTAGAAGTACAGCGAACCGCGCTGCGTCCGGCCGGTGATCCAGACGGCCGCGTCGTCCAGGGCGCCGATGGTCAGCTGGTAGGCACGGTCGCCGTCCACCCAGCCCGGGACCAGGGACTGCGCGCGGGCCACGGCGTTGCGGCCAAAGTACATCGCCAGGCCCAGCACGAAGGTGACGGCCGTCAGCCCAAGCGCCGGGGTGAAACCGTGCCACAACGCAAGGTGCCCTGCCTGCTCAACTGGCGTGCCGGCGTCGGGCGCCGTGGAAGCGAACAGCGCCGCGTACGGCTGGATCCAGGCATCCACCGGAACCGGCCATAGCCCGTAGGCGACGGTCAGGATGCTGAGGATTGCCGGGGCGGCCAGGAAGGAGGGCCTGACCGCTTTGAAAGGGGTGGCGTCCACGCCGTGCTTGACGGCAAACGCACCCCACATGAAGCGGGCGCTGTAGGCGAAGGTAAGGATCGACCCCACCGCCAGCCCAACCAGCACCACCATGCCCCACGGGCCGGAATGGGGGTCGGCAGCATGGTGAACGAACGCCTCCAGCACCGATTCCTTGGCAACGAACCCGGCCAGCAGGGGAACTCCCGCCATGGACGCGGCGCCGATCCCGGCCACGATGCCCAGCGCCCGGGAGGAGCGGAAAACGCCGGACAGTTTGCGGACGTCCCTGGTGCCGGACTGGTGGTCGATGATGCCCACCACCAGGAAGAGCGTGGCCTTGAACAGGCCGTGGGCCAGCAGCATGGCCAGGCCCGCCAGCGCGGCGTCAGGCGTTCCCAGGCCCACCACCATGGTGAGGAACCCCAGCTGGCTGACGGTGCCGTAGGCGAGGATGAGCTTGATGTCGCTCTGCCGCAGCGCCCGGTAACCGCCCACCAGCATGGTGGCCAGGCCCAGCCCCAGGACCACGGGCTGCCAATACGCCGTGTCCGAGAATCCCGGCGCAAGGCGTGCCACCAGGTAAATGCCGGCCTTCACCATCGCCGCTGCATGCAGGTAGGCGCTGACGGGGGTGGGCGCAGCCATGGCGCCCGGCAGCCAGAAGTGGAACGGGACCAGCGCGGACTTGGTGATGGCGCCCACCAGGATGAGTACGACGGCGGCACTCACCACGCCGCCGGATGTCCCGGCGGCCAGCGCGGAGGCCTGGTCCAGGATGCTGGAGATGCGGTAGGTTCCGGCGGTGGCGCCGAGCATGATCAGGCCCACCAGCATGGCCAGTCCGCCCGCGGTGGTGACCATCAGCGCCTGCAGGGCCGAGCGGCGGGCGGCGAGCCGGGTCCGGGCAAAGCCGATCAACAGGTAGGACAGGACGGTGGTCAGTTCCCAGAAAATGAACAGCAGCAGCAGGTCATCCGCTGCCACCAGGCCGAACATGGCGCCGGCGAAGGCCAGCAGCTGGGCGCCGAAGGCACCGAGGTCCTGGTCCTTCCTTTTGAAGTACCGCGCGCAGTAGACCAGCACCAGGGAGCCGACGCCGAGCACCAGCAGGGACATCACCCAGGCCAGCGCGTCCATCCGGAAGGCGAACTCCAGGTGAAGACTGGGGATCCATTCGATGTCCTCCGTGACCGCGCCGGATCCGGTGTAGATGGGGTTGTGCTGGAACAGCAGCCAGCCGAAGGAAACAGCCGGAACAGCAGCCAGCGCGTAGAACGCGTTGCGGCCCCATAGCCTGAAGAGGAAGGGCGCCAGGACAGCCACCGAAAAGTGCACGGCAAGGACTGTTATCACTGGATTCTCCGCAACGTCAGGAATTCGATTGTCAAAAGTTGGAGCAGGCGGCAAAAAGTAAGGTTCGGGAAGGTTCAGTTTACCAAGACCCCTCCCCCGCCCTTCCGGTTATATGGCGACACACCGGGCGAAAACCCCGGCAACAAGGGCGCGCGGTCCGCAAGGTGTTCGCCACCGGCGGATACGATGCATCGTATGAACAGCGCCAGCGCTCCGGGGGCAATGCAGCCTGCCTCCGAACTCGAAACCGGAACCCGGTCCTCCAGCAAGGGCCGCGTCCTGGCCTGGGCTTCCTGGGACTGGGGCTCCGCGGCCTTCAACGCAGTAATGACCACGTTCGTGTTCACCGTCTACCTGACATCCAACGCCTTCGGCGGCGAGGACAACGCCTCTGCCGTCCTGGGCGCGGCACTGGCCGTTGCAGGGTTCGCCATCGCGCTGCTGGCACCCGTGACCGGCCAGCGATCGGACGCAGGCGGCCGGCGCAAGCTGTGGCTGGGAGTGAACTCGGCCGCCGTCGCCATCCTCACCGCCCTGTGCTTCTTCGTGTTCCCGCACCCGGAATTCCTGCTCCTCGGAGCATCCCTGATCGCGCTGGGCAATGTGTTCTTCGAATTCGCCGGCGTCAACTACAACGCCATGCTGGCCCAGGTCTCCACGCCCCGGAACATCGGCAAGGTCAGCGGCTTCGGCTGGGGCGCCGGCTACTTGGGCGGCATCGTGGCCCTCCTGATCGTCCTGCAGCTGTTCGTCCAGCCTGCTTTTGACTGGTTCGGCGCATCCACGCAGGACAGCCTCAACATCCGGCTGGTGGCCGTTTTCTCCGCCCTGTGGTTCTTCGTCTTCGCCCTCCCCGTCCTGTTCGTCGTCCCTGAGCTGCCCCGCTCCCGCCAAGCGGCACGCCTGGGATTCCTTGCCAGCTATGGGCTGCTGTTGCGGCGGATCAAGGCCATCTACGCCACCAGCCCGCACACCATCTACTTCCTGCTGGCCAGCGCAGTGTTCCGTGACGGCCTCGCCGCCGTCTTCACGTTCGGCGGCATCATCGCTGCCGGCACCTTCGGTTTTGCGCTGTCCCAGGTCATCTTCTTCGCCATCTTCGGCAACGTGGTGGCAGCGATCGGCGCGGTGATCGGCGGCTTCCTGGATGACAAGGTGGGTCCGAAGGCCGTGATCACCGGGTCCCTGGTGGGGCTCCTGGTTGCCGGGACCGCGATCCTGGCCTTGGGCAACGGCAACTATGCCTTCTTCGGCATGGAATGGGCCGGCAGCACCACGTTCTGGGTGTTCGGTCTTTTCCTCTGCCTGTTCGTCGGGCCCGCCCAGTCCTCGTCCCGCGCCTACCTGGCTCGGTTGGCACCGCACGGTGAGTCAGGCGAACTCTTCGGCCTGTATGCCACCACCGGCCGGGCCGTCAGCTTCCTGGCTCCGGCCCTGTTCACGCTCTGCATCACCCTGGCCACCCCGCTCGTGCCAGCCGGCCAGGCACAGCGATGGGGCATCGTGGGCATCATGGTGGTCCTCCTGGCAGGGCTCCTGGTGCTGCTGCCGGTGAAGTCCCCGGAGAAGGCACCGATCGCCGTGGTCCCTGCCGGCTGATACCCCTTCCCGTCCTGTCCAGGGCCCCGCCCAAGTGTTGCCAGGCAGACTAGGCTGGAGTCATGAACGTGGACGAAACGAATCTTCCCGGCCTTGGCCGCCGGAAGGATTTCATGACCGCCTCCGGACGCCGCATCGGCGTGGTGGAGCTGCGGGAAGGACAAACGGAACTCATCGTTTCCACCTGGGACGACCCCGACACCTGCCAGGCTTCCATTCCACTCACCAGCGACGAAGCAGCCACGCTTGGCAATCTCCTGGGCGGCATGCACCTGGCCATGAAGCTCACGGAGGAGCACAAGGACGTCCCGGGCATCGTCACCCGGCAGTTCTCCATCGCGGCGGACTCCCCGTTCCAGAACCAGCCCATGGGCAAGGCGTCCATCCGCACGCGGTGCGGTGTTTCCATCGTGGCCATCATGCGCGAGGGTGAGGTACTGCCTTCGCCGGGGCCCGACGTCGTCCTTCACGCAGGTGACCTGCTGGTGGCGGTGGGCACCCAGGAAGGCCTCGACTCTGCGGCCGATATCCTGCGCCACGGCTAGTTCCCATGGACCCGTTGGCCCAGACCCTCGTTGAACTGGGGGCCGTTGTGTTCTGCCTCGGCCTCCTGGCAAGGCTGGCAGGACGGATCGGCATGTCACCCATCCCGTTCTACCTACTGGGCGGGCTGGCATTCGGCGCCGGCGGCATCATCAAGCTTGAAGGTATGCACGAGTTCGCCCACCTCTCCGGCGAGATCGGCGTGATCCTCCTGCTGCTTATGCTCGGACTGGAATATACGGCTGCCGAGCTCTTTACCGGCCTGCGCCGTTCGTGGCAGGCCGGCATCCTCGACCTCGTCCTGAACTTCCTGCCCGGCGCCGGGCTTGCCCTGCTCCTGGGGTGGGGTGCGGTAGGCGCCATGGTGATGGGCGGCGTCACGTACATTTCCTCGTCAGGCATCGCTGCCAAGGTCATCACGGACCTCGGCCGCCTTGGTAACCGCGAAACCCCCGTGGTGCTGTCCATCCTGGTGTTCGAGGACCTGGCCATGGCCGTCTACCTGCCCATCCTCACGGCCACGCTTGCGGGCGTCGGCTTCCTCGGCGGGCTCACCACGGTGGGGATTGCCCTGGCCGTGGTCACCGTGGTCCTCAAGGTGGCGCTGCGGCACGGGCACCATGTCTCCAAGGCGGTGCACAGCGAGAACTCGGAGGTCTTCCTGCTCAATGTTCTCGGGGCGGCCCTGCTCGTGGCCGGCGCAGCGTCCGCCATGCAGGTGTCGGCGGCCGTGGGGGCCTTCATGCTGGGCATCGCCATCTCAGGTTCGACGGCCCACAACGCCACCCGGATCCTTGAGCCGCTGCGGGACCTGTTTGCGGCCATCTTCTTTGTGGCGTTCGGGCTCAACACGGACCCCGCCTCCATTCCCCCGGTCCTGGGGTGGGCGCTGGTCCTGGCCTTGGCCACGGCAGGTACCAAGATGGTTACCGGGATCTGGGCGGCAAAGCAGGCCGGGATCGCCCGGCCCGGCCGCTTCCGTGCCGGCGCCGCACTGGTGGCCCGCGGCGAATTCTCCATCGTGATCGCGGGCCTGGCGGTTGCCTCAGGCGCCATTCCGCACGATCTTGCGGCGCTGGCCACCGCCTATGTGCTGCTGATGGCGGTGATGGGGCCGCTGGCCGCACGCTACGTGGAGCCGCTGGCCCGGCCGTTCATCCGCCGGCCGGCAGTCGCCCCGCAGCTTTAGGCCGCGGCGGTGTGGCGGGCACCGGCGGCGGGTGCCCGTTTCCGGCGCGCTAAATGCTGGTGCGGTGGAAATTCAGGTGGCTGCGGCTGGCAGTAGGACCGCGCTGGCCCTGGTACCGGTTGCCGTACTCCCCCTGGCCGTAGGGGTACTCCGCGGCGGAGCTTAGCCGGAAGAAGCAGAGCTGGCCGATCTTCATGCCCGGCCACAGTTTGATGGGCAGCGTGGCCATGTTGGACAGTTCGAGGGTCACGTGTCCGGAAAAGCCCGGGTCGATGAAGCCTGCGGTGGAGTGCGTCAGCAGGCCCAGCCGCCCCAGGGACGACTTGCCTTCCAGGCGGGCCGCAATGTCGTCAGGCAGCGTCACTGTTTCGTAGGTGGAACCCAGGACGAACTCCCCCGGGTGCAGGATAAATGCCTCGTCCTGCTCCACTTCCACGAGCCGTGTCAGCTCGGGCTGCTCCTGCGCTGGATCGATGTGCGCGTACTTGTGGTTGTCGAACAACCGGAAGAATTTATCGATCCGGACATCCACGGACGACGGCTGGACCATCGCCGGATCGTACGGTTCCAGCACGATCCGCTGGGAATCAATTTCGGCACGAATGTCGCGGTCAGAGATCAGCACCGTCCCAAATTACCGTATCGGTTATCCACAACTGCACTTACCCGTTGTTGCTGTGGCCTCCTGGGGCTAATGTTGCGAATGAAAGCCGCCGGAATGGTCTCCCGGATGGCGTAACAGAGCTGGGGATGTTGTGAATAAATTAGTGGCACCGTCTTTTGTTGGCGTGCTCTGTGCGTTGGCGCTGGTCTCTTCCTCCGCCACCGCACCTTCCGCGCCCCTGCCGTTGGGACAGGCGGGCGCCGCGAGCATCTCGCTGGCGGCTCCCCTGGTGCGCGACGCCGGAACGTCCAGCAAGGGGGACGGCTCCGCCGGGAGCCTCACCCCCGCAGTGGACCCGGCCATCCGGGTCGCATCGCCCCTGCCGGAGGCCACCGCCGCACCGGCTCCCACGTCCGCGCCTGTGGCGCCCGCTCCCTCAACGGTTGCGGTCGCACCCGCCACGGAACCGCTGTCAGCGCCGGCACCGGCCGTCTCTACAGCCCCGGTTCCCCAGACAGCTTCCATTCCTCCGCTGTGGGCACCCGACCAGGAACTGGCGTCACCGTCCACTACGCGGCTGGCTGCTCCCGAGTCTGCCGCCGCCCTTCCTGCCACTGAAGCCTTGGTCCCGGACAGCAATTCAGCGGCCATCCTTACCGTGTTCACCAAGATCAACGAGTACCGGGTGGCCAACGGCCTGAACAAGGTGAAGTACCACCCCACTGTGGCCGCTTTGGCCCAGGACTGGTCGGATAACATCGCCACGCGCGAGGTGATCGAGCACAGGGCGAGTTTCTGGACAGATCCCCGCGCCTTGAGTCCCAATAATGGCGCCGGCGAGGTCATTGCCATCCGCACCGACCGCGACGCCGCCCAGCTTGTGGAGTGGTGGAAGGGATCGCCCGGCCACAATGCCATGCTCCTCGATCCGCGCTTCAACGTGATGGGCGCCGGCATCTCCTACACCAACTCCACCTACCAGATCTGGGGCGTGGTGGACTTCTTCGGTTACACCACGCTGCCGGCGGGCACTCTCGACTCCCCGGGCGGCGCGGGATCCGGCGGTGCCTTCCCGCCACCGCCGCCAAGTCTGTGCGATGCACCTGTCAGGCACATGCCACCCACCCTTAACCTTTCCGCAGCAGCGATCACGGGGCCGGCCGACCTCGTTTCCGTCGACGCAGCCGGCCAACTGCTGAACCGGGCGTCCACCGGGCCCCGCACCTATGCAGCGGCCAAGGTCATCGGCTCGGGCTTCGGCGGAGCCAAGGAAGTCTTTGTCACCGACTGGGACCGCGACGGCACCTATGACGTCCTGACCCAATGGACCACCGGCAATCTCACTCTGCAACGGGGCATCTCCAGCGGCGGCTTCGAGGCCCCCATCACCCTCGGCGCGGGCGGCTGGGACACCCTGACCCTGGCAGTAGGCGGCTGGTGTGCCAACAACCGGATGCCCCAGATCCTGGCCCTCGACGGGGCTGGGAACCTGTTCCTCTACGGCAACAAGGGGACCGGCGACATCGCGGAGCGGGTCACCGTAGCCACCGGCGTTTACGCCTCCCGGCTGTCCATGGTGGACTACGACAGCGACGGCTTCCAGGACATCCTGGGACTGAAGACGGACGGCAGCGTACTGCTCTACCGCGGGTGGGGAACCACCGCCCTCCGCGCAGAGGCGCGGCCCACCATCGCAACCGGATGGACCGACGTCACGGGAATCCGGCCACTGCGCAATGTGACCGGGCTGAACTCCACGGGCGTGGCGCTCCGCCGGGCCAATGACGTCGTGCAGTACTGGGACCTGAGCGCCGGAAGCCTGGCATCGCCGTCGAACATCCCCGGCCCCTGGACCGGGCAGCGGCTGGCCCAGTAAGGCAAGGGCCGGGCCGGCGGCTTGAGACGGCCAGCGGCGTCAGACGGCCGGCTGGAGCTCCAGCACGTGCTTCAGCTTGTCCAACTGGGCAACGTCGGAGCTGACACGGCGCTGCAGCATCCCGTCCAGGAAGGAAAAGCTGCTGAGGAACCCGAACCGTCCCTCGCGCTTCGCTTCCATGGCGAACCGTACGCGCGTTCCGGCGTCTTCGGTGCTGAGGTAGTAACCGCCCCAGCGGGTTGCGGGCCCGGAGACGATGTGGAATTGGATTTCAGCGCCGGGCCGCACGTTGGTGATCTCCAGGTCCGCGGGGATGCTCAGCCCGGAGCGTCCAGCAACCATTTTGCGGTACACGGCACCTTTGGCTTCGGCCGGCCCCTGCACGAGCTTCACGCTGCGCACATCGTTCCGCCACGACGGAAGATTGGTTGCGTCAAGGAGGTATTGGTACACGCCCACGGCGTCGCGCTCTATGAGGACCTCGTGCTCTGCGATTGCCATGAAGAAATTTCCTGTGGTTGACGTCGGCTTCCGCAATAGCTGCCTCCCCCACGCGGCGGCTACCCGCATCAGGTTAGCCAGCGCCCAACGCCCAAACCTAGACGGCACCACGGACGTTATTGAAGAGTTACTGGATGACGTCCCGTGTTGCAGGACACGGAACCACCGCTCGCCAAGGTTGGCGGGGAGCCCGCAGATCTGCGCTAAGCTAAGTTCTGCCCCGCGCGAGTGGCGGCGACGCGGCTGTAGCTCAATGGTAGAGCGCTAGCTTCCCAAGCTTGATACGCGGGTTCGATTCCCGTCAGCCGCTCTCTCGCCCCGGCTGCCACCGCCCACGGGTCCGTTTGGTGGCAGGGTGTAGCGTCGGTAGTGAGGAGCCTATTCGGCTCCGCTACAGGAGCAATCATGGCTGACAAGTCCCCGCGTCAAACGGCATCAAAAAAGTCCGGTAAGTCCATCAAGGAAAAGCGCGCAGACAAAAAAGCCGCTGGAGCGCCCGCATCCTCCCTGGACACCTCATCCACCAAGGCCACCAAAAAGAAGTGAGTGGGCAAGAGCCGCACCTTACCCTTGGCGTGCTGGCATCGACCCGAAAACCGGACGAGCGCCGCCTGCCTATCCACCCGATGCATTTCCCGCGTATCGCACCCGAACTCCGGCGCAGCATCATCGTCGAACAGGGCTACGGCGAACGCTTCGGCGTCTCAGATGACCACCTGCGTACCCTGGTGGGAAAAATCGCGGCCAAGGAAGACCTGTTGGCGGAGGCCGACGTGGTACTCCTCCCCAAACCGCAACCCGAAGACATGGCAGAACTGCGCGACGGGCAGGTTCTGTGGGGCTGGCCGCATTGTGTCCAGGACAGGGCCATCACCCAGCTGGCCATTGACAAAAGGCTCACCCTCATCGCGTTTGAGGCGATGAACCACTGGGCCTCGGACGGCGGTTTCGGCCTGCACGTGTTCCACAAGAACAACGAGCTGGCCGGGTACTGCTCCGTCCTGCACGCCCTCGCCCTGACTGGCTCCACCGGTGACTACGGGCGCCGGCTGAGCGCTGTCGTGATTGGTTTCGGCGCCACCGCCCGCGGCGCGGTCACGGCTCTGAATGCACACGGCATCCATGACGTCCAGGTGCTGACCAACCGCGGAGTGGCCGCAGTGGGCGCACCGATCCACTCGGTCAATATCGTCCAGTTCGACCATGACCAGAAAGCCCCGTTCCTGAGCCAGGTCATCACGGAACGTGGCCGGGTTCCGCTGGCGCCCTTCCTGGCCGAAAGCGACATCGTGGTCAACTGCACCCTGCAGGACCCGAACCACCCTTTGACCTATCTGCGCGAGGAGGACCTGGGCGCCTTCAACCCGGGCAGCCTCATTGTCGATGTGTCGTGCGATGAGGGCATGGGTTTCAGCTGGGCCCGCTCCACCACCTTCACCGATCCCATCTTTACGCTGGGCGACCACATCAACTACTACGCGGTGGACCATAGCCCGTCCTACCTTTGGAATTCCGCGACCTGGGAGATCAGCCAGGCACTCCTGCCGTTCCTGGAAACGGTCATGGCCGGAACTTCGGCGTGGGGCGAAAACGACACCATAGCGCGGGCCATCGAGATCCGCGACGGCGTGATCCGGAACGAAGCCGTACTCGAGTTTCAGGGCCGCAACCCGCGATACCCGCATCAGGAGCAGTAACGGCGCCTTACGCAGCCACCCGCCGGGCGATCCGCACTGGATGCCGCCGGTCCCGCCAGTCCACCGTGAGCTGGAGCGATCCCTTCCGCGCCAGGATCGCTGCCACGGTCATGGCCGCGAGCGACGGAACGCCGCCGGACACCAGCAGCGCAACGTGCGGATCGGCATGTTCGGCGATCCAGCCGAGCATGGGCCCGCCCAGCGCCTGGCCCCCAATCAGCACCATGATGTACAGGCTCATTACGCGGCCGCGAATGCCCATGTTGGAACTGACCTGCACCAACTGGTTGGACCCGGTGAGGAACATGAGGCACCAGAACCCGGAGAGCACCATCACCACCCCGAACCACACCATTGACGGGGCAAGCGCGGCCAGGCAGAGCATCAGGCCGTACATTCCGGCGCAGAACACCACTGACCGCAGGCGGAGTTGACGACGGCGGGTGGAAGCTATGGCGCCGGACAGCGCACCGAGTGCCACCAGGGCATTCAGGACCCCGTAGCCCCCGGCGCCCACCTTGAAGACATGGTCCGCGAAGGCGGCGAGCACCACGGGCAGGCTCATGGCGAATACCGAGATGAAGCCGGCCATCAGCCACGGCCAGTAGATGGTGGGCTTGCTCAAGGCGTAGCGCAGCCCCTCCCGGAGCATGCCCTTGCTCTTGGGCGTGGGGGCGTTGACGTGCAGCTGGTCCTTGCGCAGGACCAGGAGCATCACCACCGTGGAGCAGCAGGCCACTGCGTTGGCCGCGAAGGCCCAGCCCGCCCCCACCGCGGTCAGGAGCAGGCCCGCAATGGCGGGACCGATCAGGCCGCCCAGCTGGAACGTCGTCGAGTTCACGCTGATCGCGTTCCGTAAATACGTGGGGCCAACGAGTTCATTGACGAACACCTGGCGTGCGGGCTGGTCGAGGACAGTCACCAGGCCAAGGACCAGGGCGATTGCATAGACGTGCCACACCATGATGACGCCGGTGAGGGCAAGGGTGGCGAGCGATGCAGCCAGGATGGCAGCCATGCTCTGGCACAGGATAAGGATCTTCCGCTTGGCGAACCGGTCCGCGATCATGCCGCCCCACGGACCCAGCAACAGGGACGGCAGGAACTGCAGCGCCACGGTGAACCCCACGGCCGTCACCGATCCCGAGAGCTGCAGCACCAGCCAGTCCTGGGCGATGCGCTGCATCCAGATGGCAATGACGGCGATGAAGTGGCCAGCGGCGAAGATCCGGAAGTTGGGCACCGTCAGCGAGATGAAGGTGTGCCGCCAAGGGAGCCGGTCAGCGACGACGGCGAGCGGCTGGGTCTGGTTGTCCGGCGGCGCTGAGCCCGCCGCGTCGATGACTGGTTGGGAGACGGAGGCCGACGAAGGCGGTGGGGGTGCCACAGGAGTGTCCTCAAAATTGCGGGCGGTCTGGGATGCCCTTAACGCTAGGCTGGCGAAGGGAATTATGGAGGGGTATGGTCCCTATAACTCGTATTGTGAAACGCAATAGGTTGGCTGCCCAGGAGACACCGGAGTCCACAATGTTTGAACCAGCACAGTTGCGCTCCTTCCTCGCGGTGGCGGACACCCTCAGTTTCACGCGGGCGGCCGAGCGTCTGGGGCTGGCCCAGCCCACCATCAGCCAGCACATCCGCAAACTCGAAGCTGCCGCCAAGCGCAGCCTCATCACCCGGGACACCCGCGACGTCCGGCTCACCGACAACGGCGACGCCATGGCAGGATTCGCCCGGAACATCCTGTCCGCCCACGACGCCGCAGCACGATATTTCTCCGGCTCAGCCATGCGCGGACGGCTGAGGTTCGGCACCGCTGACGATCTGGCCATCACGGGGCTGCCACGGATCCTGCGTGAGTTCCGTCAGATCTACCCGCAGATCAACCTGGAGCTGACGGTCGGCCAAAGCGACCAGCTGTACCGCAAGCTCAACGCCGGCCAGCTGGACCTGGTCTTCGTGAAGTGGGTGGCCGGAGCCAAGGACGGCACCGTGGTCCAGCATGATTCGTTCTCCTGGGTGGGCCTGGAGCAGACGGCACTGGAGCACGGGACGCCTGTACCACTGATTGCCTACCCGGCCCCAAGCCTCAGCCGGAAACTGGCCATCGATGCGCTGGAAGCCCACGGCAGGACTTGGCGGATCACCTGCACCACCCGCCAGATCAGCGGGGTGCTCGCGGCGGTCCGGGCAGGCATCGGCGTGGCCGTCATGCCGACGTCGCTGGTACCTGAAGACCTGAAGATCATCACCCGGCGCTTCGACCTTCCCGCAGTGGGGGATGTGGACTTCACGCTGATCCGCAACCCGCTGGCGAATGCTGAGGTGATCGATGCCCTCACCCAGTCGATTGTTGGCAGGACCATTAACCGCCAAACCTAACTCTCCGGCAGGCTAATTTCCAGCATTTAGGGGAGTTAGGGGGTCCGTGTCCATTGATAGGGGAAGTAGCATCACCTATGCTGGTTTTTCAAGGTCAAGCAGCAGGCCAGTTCACCGAATCAAGCGCACCCGCATGCCGGAAACCGCGCTTGGGACAGGCAGCCAATGACGACAGCCAAGAACATCCATTTCGGTTCTGCGCACGCACGCCCGTACAACACAGCACGGCCGTCCACCCGCCAGAACACCCTCGGAACCGGACGCGCGTCCGTGGACTCCGGATATGTGGGAAAACCCACCTGCGACAAATGCCGTACGGACGAGTTCGTCTACCTCGAGTCGTACATTCCGCCCACCTACCGGCGTGACGGAACAGTGTCCACCCTCGGCGAGGTGGCATACACCTGCACCCGCTGCGAGGATTTCTCCGCCCACAGCGTCCCTGCCACCTGGGCTCCGCCCGGCTGGTACCTGGGCTAGTCACAAAGCTCCAGATCACAGGGCACCAAAAGAAGGCCGGGCAGCCACCATCAGGTGGCTGCCCGGCCTTTCCCTTGGCTGCGGGACCGGCGAAGAGCTAGATCAGCGCGTCCGAAAGGTGGTTCGGGGTGCCGAACCGGTGGGCGGTGATGCTGACGGCCTGCTCGTGCAGGAACGGCAGCAGTTCCACGCGGCCGGCCTCGGTGACGGGGTGGGCGTAGATCGCCAGGTCGGGGCGCCCACCGGTGGCCTCGGCAAGCGCCGATGCGTCACCGCCGATCAGGCGGATGCGCGCGCCGGACAGTTTGCCCGCCGCGGCGAGGTGCCCAGCGGAAGCCAGCCAGCCGGCGTCGGACTCCACTGCCACGTCGATGTCCTGCGCGGTGAGCACGGAGCGCAGCTGGGCGGGAAGTTCGACGGCGGTGGACACCGTGAGCGCCGAACCCGCCAGCACGCCGGCCGCCACGGTCCGGACAAGGTGCGCCAGCGGCGCACCTTCGGACAGCCGGATGGTGACCGGCAGGCTCCGGTAGCGGAAGATGTTGCGTTCCGCGCTCAGTCCGGAGACGTCCTTTGCCGTGCCGAACTCGTCAGCCCAGGCCGCGGCGTCGGACGCCAGGGCCCGCTGGACGGACTCAAGCTCGACGGGCTGAAGCGCTGCGCCGGCAGCGCTGAGCACGCGCCGAACGCCGGCATGGGCCACGGATGCGGTGGCCGTGCTGGTGGCAGGAGTCCAGTCACCCAGGCCGGCCAGGTAGTTGGGCCCGCCCGCCTTGGTGCCGGCGCCCACTGCTGACTTCTTCCAGCCGCCGAACGGCTGGCGCTGGACGATGGCGCCGGTGATGCCGCGGTTGATGTAGAGGTTTCCGGCCTGGATGGTCTCCAGCCAGATGCCCAGTTCCTCGGAATTGAGGGAGTGCAGGCCCGCAGTGAGGCCGTACTCGATCTGGTTCTGGATGGCGATGGCTTCTTCCAGGGTTTCCGCGGTCATGACGCCCAGGACGGGGCCGAAGAACTCGGTCAGGTGGAAGTAGGAGCCGCGCTTGACGCCGTAGCGCACGCCCGGGCTCCAGAGCCTGCCGGTGCCGTCCAGCTTTTTCGGTTCCACGGCCCAGTTTTCGCCGTCTCCCAGCGTGGTGAGGGCGTTGAGGAGCTTGCCGTTGGCGGGCTCGATGATGGGGCCCATCTGGCTGGTGGGATCCTCCGGGTAGCCCACCTTGAGCGAGGTGACGGCGTCGACCAGCTGGTTGTGGAACCGCTTGGACTTGGCCACCGAGCCCACCAGGATCACCAGTGAGGCTGCGGAGCACTTCTGGCCGGCGTGCCCGAACGCGGAGTAGGCCACGTCCTTCGCTGCCAGGTCCAGGTCGGCACTGGGGGTGACGATGATGGCGTTCTTGCCACTCGTTTCGGCCAGCAGCGGCAGGTCCTTGCGGAAGGACCGGAACAGCTCGGCGGTTTCGTACCCGCCGGTGAGGATCACGCGGTCCACGGCCGGGTGGGAGATGAGCTGCGTGCCGAGCTCACGCTCGCCCAGCTGCACCATGGTCAGCACGCCCTTGGGGACGCCAGCTTCCCAGAGTGCCTCCACCATGACGGCGCCGCTGCGGGCGGCCTGCTTGGCAGGCTTGATCACGACGGCGGAGCCGGCGGCGAGTGCCGCAAGGGTGGACCCTGCCGGGATGGCGACGGGGAAATTCCACGGCGGAGTGACCACGGTGAGTTTGGCTGGGACGAACGTGGCGCCGTCGACCTCATCCAGTTTCCGCGCCGACTCGGCGTAGTAGTGGGCGAAGTCCACGGCTTCGCTGACCTCGGGGTCGCCCTGGTCGATCGTCTTGCCGGTCTCGCTGGCCATGACCTCCAGGAGGTCGGCGCGGCGGGATTCCAGGATCTCGCCTGCCCGGTGCAGGATCTCTGCGCGCTCGTTGCCGGAAAGTTCGCCCCAGCCCTTGCCCTTCTCCACTGCGCCGGCGATGGCTGCATCGAGCATCGCTTCGTCATTGATGAAGGCGGCCTTAACGGAGGCATTGCCCAGGGTGCAGGACGGGACGCGCTCCAGGATGGCCCGGCCCCAGTCGCGGTTGGCCGGCAGGGACGGGTCGGTGTCCGGGGTGTTGTGGAAACTGTGTTGTGCCTGATCGGCGCGGGGCATCGGGACGGGCGGCAGGCTGCGGTCCTGGCGGCGGCTGGGTAGCGGCACGCTGTTGTCCAGCGCCTCCAGCGAGGCGAGGAAGCGCTGTTTTTCGCGCTCGAACAGCCCCTCGTTTTCGCTCAGTTCAAAGACGGCGGACATGAAGTTGTCCTGGCTGGCGCCCTCTTCCAGGCGGCGGATCAGGTAGGCGATGGCGACGTCGAACTCGGACGGGTGAACCACCGGGGTGTAGAGCAGGAGGGAGCCGACGTCCTTCTTCACGGCTTCGGCCTGGCCCTGCGCCATGCCCAGCAGCATCTCGAACTCGATGCCGGATTCCACGCCGCGCTGCTTGGCCAGGAGCCAGGCGAAGGCGATGTCGAAGAGGTTGTGGCCGGCGACGCCGATCCGGATGTTCTTGATCCGCTCAGGGTGCAGCGAGTAATTGATGACGCTCTTGTAGCTGGTGTCGGAGTCCTGCTTGGAGCCCCAGGTGGCCAGCGGCCAGTCGTGCAGCGAGGCTTCCACCTGTTCCATGGGCAGGTTGGCGCCCTTGACCACGCGGACCTTGATGCCGGCACCGCCGTCGGCGCGGCGCCCGGCGGCCCAATCCTGCAGGCGGATCATGGCGGACAGCGCGTCCGGGAGGTAGGCCTGGAGCACGATGCCGGCCTCGAGGTCCTTGAATTCGGGCTTGTCCAGGATCCGGGTGAAGACTGCGATGGTCATGTCCAGGTCCTTGTACTCCTCCATGTCCAGGTTGATGAACTTGGCCCGGCGCCCGCTGGCCGCGAAGGCATTGGCGCGCCGGAACAGCGGTGTGAGCTTCTCGACGACGTGTTCCACGGCTTCATCGAAGGCCCAGGCTGAGTGCGGGGCCACGGTGGAGGAGACCTTGATGGAGACGTAGTCGACGTCGGGACGCGCCAGCAGTGTGTGCGTGCCCTCGAGGCGGCGGGAAGCCTCGTGCTCGCCGAGGACCGCCTCGCCGAGGAGGTTGACGTTGAGCTTGATGCCGTCCTTCCTGATCTTGGCGATGGCGGGGCCCAGCTTGGCGTCCGTGGCGTCAACGATCAGGTGGCCCACCATTTCGCGCAGCACTTTGCGGGCGATGGGGATGACCACCTGCGGCATCACCGGGGCCATGGTGCCGCCGAGGGCCACCGCGCTGCGCATGTACCAGGGCAGGAAGGCCGGGACCTTGGGAGCCAGCGCGGCCAGGTTGCGGGCGGCAACGTTCAGGTCCTCGGGACGGACCACGCCGTCCACGAAGCCCACGGTGAAGTCCAGGCCGTTGGGGTCCTTCAGGACGCCGGCAAGCTGCTCGGCCGACGCGTCCACCGGAACCTTCGCGGCCTCGGTAAGCCAGCGCCGGACCAAGACGACTGCTTCATCGGCGAGGGCCTTGGCTTGGGGGACGTCGACGTCGACCGTCTGCGGGGTGGCCGCTTTGGCAGCTGACGGTTCCATTGCAACGTGGGTCATGGTTTTCCCGATCTTTCTTACTGTGGGGAGGAGTCTTTCCATCAGTATGAGCTTCGAATCACATAAGATAAAGCGATCATTTCCAACCAATACAGGTTAGGAAAACCAATGTTTTGCATCTTGGAACGCGCCATCACCTGATGCCCCAAAACCACCAAAGCCGCATCACCTTTTGCGGAAAGCAGCGAACCCTCCCCCACGGAATGTGGGGGAGGGTTCGCCGGGACGCCTCACTACCTGATGGCGCGTTTCGGAAAAACGGGCGGAAAGTGATGGAGCGTCCGGGGGTTGGGTTAGGTGAGGGGGCGGTGCAGGTCGGCGAGTTCCTGGTGGCGCGGGCTGTCGGGGTTCATCAGCGAGTGCTTCCGGCCGTAGCTGAAGTAGATGATGAGGCCGATGATCAGCCAGACCACGAACCGCAGCCAGGTCTCCCAGTGCAGCTGCAGCATCAGGAAGGCCGAGGCCAGCACGCCGAACGCCGGGATCACCGGCATCAGGGGCAGGCGGAAGGTGCGGGGGGCGTCGGGGCGCTTGTAGCGGAAGATGATCACGGACAGGCAGACGACGACGAACGCAGCCAGGATGCCTATGTTGGTGAGGTCCGCAACCGCCTTGATGGGGAAGACGCCGGCCAGGAAGGCGGACGCGACGCCACCGATCCAGGTGACGCGCTGCGGGGTGCCGCGGTGGTCCGTCTTGGCGAACCAGCCGGGGAGCAGGCCGTCGCGGCTCATGGAGAACCAGACGCGGGTAACACCCAGGAGGAACGTGAGCATCACGGTGAGGATGGACAGCACGGCGAACACCGAGATGATGGTGGCAATCACCGGCAGCCCCACGGACGTGAAGGCCGAGGCGAAGCCTGCCTTGGGGTCGATGTCCTTGTAGTTCTGCATGCCGGTGAGGACAAGAGTGGCCGCCACGTAGAGCAGCATGGCAATGATGAGCGAGAGGACGATGGCCTTGGGCATGTGCTTCTTGCCGTCCTTGGCCTCCTCGGCCGCGGTGCTCATGGCGTCGTACCCGAAGACCGCGAAGAACACGGTGGCGGAGCCCGCCACCACGGGACCGAAGCCGCTGGGCATGAACGGGTTGTAGTTGTTGGTGTCGATGTAGAACACGCCAAGCCCGATGATGAAGAGGATCAGGACCACCTTGATGGCCACGGCCGCCAGTTCGAACCGGCCGAACGCCTTGGTGCCGCGGGACAGGATCCAGGTGACCAGGAGGCAGACCAGGATGGCGGGAATGTTGACGATGCCGCCCTTGCCTTCGTCAAAGGTGGAAGTCATCCAGGCCGGCAGGTGGATGCCAATGCCTGCCAGGAAGGCATCCAGGTAGCCGGAGATGCCGATGGCCACCACAGCCACAATGGCAATGTATTCGAGCAGCAGGTCCCAGCCGATGAACCAGCCAATCACCTCGCCGAGTGCAACGTAGCCGTAGGTGTAGGCGGAGCCCGCGCGCGGGATCATGCCCGCGAATTCCGCGTAGGACAGGGCCGCGGCCGCGGAGGCCAGGCCTGCAATAAGGAAGGAAATCAGTACCGCGGGCCCCACTCCCGGGTTGCCTTCGCTGCCGGCGGCCACCAGTCCCGCGAGGGAGAAGATGCCGACGCCGATAATGCCGCCAACGCCGATGGCGGTGAGCTGCCACAGCCCAAGGGACTTGAACAGTCCGCTGTGCTTGTTCTCTTCTTCGATGTCATCGATGGGCTTGCGCCGCATGATCGACTGGCTTGGATCTTTGCTGCTCATCAGGAACTCCTGGTTGGGGTGCGACCCCGCCGCGGCACGCCAAGGAACCTGGCTGTGACGGGGGTAACTCGGTCCCAACAGTATGCGTGCGTGGTTGCGTTAGATAAAGTGGCTACTTCTAACCAATATTCATTAGTTTCAATTAGGAATCCACCATGCTTGACGTCCGCCGGCTCCGGCTGCTCCGTGAGCTAAGCATCCGCGGGACGCTCGCGGAGGTGGCAGAAGCGCTGCAGTACAGCCCTTCGTCCGTTTCGCAGCAGCTGGCCCTCCTGGAGAAGGAAGTGGGCGTTGAGCTGCTCCGGAAGACCGGGCGGCGGGTGCAGCTGACGCCCCAGGCCGAAGTGCTGGTGGCGCACACGGCGCAGCTGCTGGAAACCATGGAACAGGCCGAGGCGGACCTGGCAGCGTCCCTGACCACGGTGACGGGAACGGTGCGGATCGCGGTATTCCAGTCAGCGGCGCTTGCCCTGATGCCGGACGTGTTGACCCGCATGGCCACCGCCTACCCCGAGGTCCGGATCGAAATGATCCAGCGCGAGCCCGAGACGGCGCTGCATGAAACGTGGGCCCGTGACTTCGACCTGGTGATCGCCGAGCAGTACCCCGGCCATGCGGCCCCGCGCTACCCCGAGCTGGACCGGGTGAAGCTGACCACTGATGCCATCCGGCTCGCCGTTCCCCGGGCGTCCGACGGCGGGGCCCCCATCCGTTCGCTGGCGGACACGGCGGAGCTCGCCTGGGTCATGGAACCGCGGGGTGCCGCATCGCGCCACTGGGCGGAACAGGCGTGCCGCAGTGCGGGCTTCGAACCGGACGTGCGCTTTGAAACCGCCGACCTCCAGGCGCAGGCGCGCCTTATCGAGTCCGGCAACGCGGTGGCGCTCATGCCGGACCTGGTGTGGACCGGCCGCGGCACCACCGCGGAGCTGCTGGAGCTTCCGGGCAAGCCGCACCGCACCATCTTCACCTCGGTCCGCCGCTCCAGCGCCCAGCGCCCGGCGATCCTGGCCGCCCGGGAGACCCTCGCTGCGGCCGCCGCGGCGGTGGCGACGAACGACGCCGGGTGACCGGCCGCCGTCGTACTCGTCCTTAGGAGCAGCGACGCCGTGTTTCGTGCGTCACTGCGGGGTAGGGGGCCGCAGGTCTAGACTGGATCCGTTATGAATCGAACAATGTTCAAGTCCAAAATCCACCGGGCCACCGTCACGCACGCCGACCTGCACTACGTAGGCTCGGTCACCGTGGACCTTGACCTGCTCGAAGCCGCCGACATCCTGCCCGGCGAGCTGGTGTCCATCGTGGACGTCACCAACGGCGCGCGGCTTGAGACATACACCATCGCCGGCGAGCGTGGCTCCGGCGTGATCGGCATTAACGGTGCAGCGGCGCACCTCATGCACGAGAACGACATTGTCATCCTGATCACCTACGCCGAAATGACCACCGAAGAGGCCAAGGCCTACGAACCGCGCGTGGTCCACGTGGACGAAAACAACCGGGTGATCCAGCTGGGCAACGATCCCGCCGAGGGCCTTACGCCAGGCATGATGCGCCCCCCTTTCGCGCTTAACAACGCCACCCTGTAACCGGAGCGTGCGTCCCGGTCCCTGCCTCCGGCCTGCCCGAAAGGTTGATCCTTGCTAGGGGTGTTGGCGGGATTCTTCGTGGTCTGGTGCATCATCCTGGTGGGTTGGTTCGTGGGCCGGCAGAGGATCCTGGGCGATAACGCCCGGCCTGTGCTGAGCGGGCTCACGTTCTTCGTCGCCAGCCCGGCGCTGCTTTTCGAAACCCTGAGCAAGGCCCGCCTGCGGGAAGTGTTCGCCGAACCGCTCCTGGTCACGGCGGTGGCTGCGATTGCCACGGCCACCATCTTTTTCGCGCTTGTCAGGTTCTGGCTTAAGCGCGCGCTCCCGGAATCGCTGATGTCTGCCATGTCCGCGTCCCTTGCGAACTCGGCGAACCTAGGTATTCCCATCGCGGTATATGTCCTGGGCGACGCCAGCTACGTAGCGCCGCTGCTGATCTTCCAGCTCGCCTTCTTCACCCCGATGTTCCTGATGATCCTGGACTCGAGCACCAGCACGCACCGCACCACTGTCCTGGGATTCTTCCTGATGATCCTGCGGAATCCCATGATTGTTGGCTCGGGCCTGGGGCTGCTGGTGGCCGGCACCGGCTTCCAGGTCCCGGCGCTGGTGATGGAGCCCATCCACCTGATCGGCGGTGCCGCCATCCCGGCCATGCTGATCGCGTTCGGCATGAGCCTGAACGGTACGCGCCCGTTGCAGGCCTCAGCGGGGCGCCGGGTGGACACCCTCTTGGCGAGCGGCTTCAAGCTCGTCATCCAGCCGGCGCTGGCGTACGTCTTCGCCCGCTTCGCGTTGGGGATGGACGGGCATGCACTGTTCGCGGTGGTGGTCACATCGGCGCTGCCTACCGCACAGAATGTTTTCGTCGCCGCCAGCCGCTACCAGACCGGGCTTACCGTAGCCAAGGACACCGTGCTGATCACTACGGTGGTGGCAGTGCCGGCGATGATCGGCGTCGCACTTCTGTTGGCATGATTGACCGCCGCGCCAACCGCACCCTGGAGGGCTGATGAATACTGTTCTTGACACCGTGGTGATCGGCGGCGGAGCAATGGGCTCTGCGGCGGCATGGGCGCTCTCGCGCCGCGGCCGGCAGGTGACGCTGGTGGAGCAGTTCGGCCCCGGCCACGCGATCGGCGCATCCCACGGTGCCACGCGGAACCTGAACCCGGGCTACCACCGGCCGGACTACGTGGCCATGCTGGCCGAGGGGCTGGCCCTGTGGGAGGAGCTTGAGCAGGAAAGCGGGGAACAGCTCCTGGCGCGCACAGGCATCGTTAACCACGGCCCGGGCGGCGACCTAAAGAAGGTCGCCGCGGCCCTCACCGATGCGGGCATCAGCGCCGAATTCCTGGACCCGGCCGAGGCCGGCGAACGGTGGCGCGGCATCCGGTTCGACCAGCAGGTCCTGCACATGCCCGACGGCGGCCAGCTCAATCCGGAAGCCGCGCTTCCAGCGTTCCAGCGGCTGGCCTCGGCCCGCGGCGTGGAGATCAGGCACCACACCAGGGTGGCGGACTTCCAGGTGTTCGACGACGGCGTGCGGCTGACGCTCGAATCCGCTGCGGGTACCGAGGTGGTCACCGCAGCCCAGGCAGTGGTGACCACCGGCGGCTGGACGGACAAGCTGCTGGCCAGAATCACAGGCACAAACGATGCCGCAATCAGGATCCCGAAGCTGAGGGTCACGCAAGAGCAGCCGGCACATTTCGCGATGGCTGACGACGGTGCAGTGTGGCCCGGCTTCAACCACTACCCGGGACCGGACTACCGGGGCTGGTACTCCCCCGTCTATGGGATGCAGACCCCCGGCGAGGGCATCAAGGCCGGCTGGCACGGACTGGGACCCGTGGTGGACCCGGACCACCGCGACTTCCTGCCGGAACCAACACAGCTCGCGGCCCTGCAGGAGTACGCCCGGGAGTGGCTGCCCGGCGTGGACCCTGATTCCTTTGAGGCCATCAGCTGCACCTACACCACCACCCCGGACGAGGACTTCATCCTGGACCGCATAGGACCCGTAGTGATCGGCGCGGGCTTCTCCGGGCACGGCTTCAAGTTCACACCCGTGATCGGGCGGATCCTGGCCGACCTCGCCACCGGGACCAGGCCCGCGCCGTCGATCTTCCGGGCGTCCCGCTAGCTGGTGCTGCCCTCCGCGCTGGTGGGCACCGGGTGTGCATCGGACCGGCCAGCGTCATCGGCTTTCACGGCGGGCATGGCGAGGACCGCCGCAACGGTCAGCAGCCCTGCCACCAGCGCCGCCAGGAACACGGCCCCTGACGCGCTGATCACGGTGGCCACATCGGCGTTGCCGCCACTGCTGCCCCCGTAGATGGAGTTGGCCACGGCACCGAACACGGCTACGCCCAGGGCGCTGCCGATGGACCGGGCAAACATGTTGGTGCTGGTCACCACGCCGCGCTCGTTCCAGGGCACGCTGGACTGGGCGGATATCAGGGTGGGGGTGGCCAGCAGGCCCAGGCCGAGCCCGACGACGAAGCAGCTGACCGCGATCAGCGCCACGTTGGGCGAGGCGGCGGTCAGCGACAGGATCAGCAGGCCCGCCACCGCAATGGCGATGCCGATCAGGGCGGTGGACCTGAACCCGATCCGCAGGTAGAACTTTCCGGCCTGTGAGGCGCTCAGCGGCCAGCCGAGAGTCAGGGCCGCGAGCGCCAGGCCGGCCACCAGGGGTGAGGAGGACAGCGCACCCTCCAGGAAGGTGGGCACGTAGGAGGTCAGCCCGATCATCATGGCGCCCACGCCGAAGGACACCAGCGCGGTGGTGGCCAGCAGGCGGCGGGACACCACCCAGGCCGGGAGGATGGGCTCCGCCGCCCGCCGCTCCATCAGGAGGAACGCGGCCAGCAGGACTGCGCCGACGACGAATACGCCAATGCTGATGGGCGAGTTCCAGGCCCACGCCTGGCCGCCCTGGAGGGCGCCGAGAATGAGCAGGCCAAGCGAGCCGGCGAGAAGCACGGCACCTGCGTAGTCCACCTTGTGCCTGGCCCGTTCCACGTTTTCGTGCAGGGTGCGGATGAGCATCCACGCCGCCAGCAGGCATAGCGGCACGTTGACCAGGAAGATGCCGCGCCAGATGCCCAGGGCTGAGAAGACACCGCCCAGGCTGGGGCCCACCACCGAGGAGATGGCCCAGACACTGGCCAGGTAGCCCTGGACCTTGGCGCGCTCCTGCAGGGTGTAGATGTCACCGGCGATGGTGACGGAGACCGGCAGCACCGCGCCGGCGCCGAGTCCCTGCAGGGCACGGAAGGCGATCAGGGAAGGCATGCTCCAGGCCACGCCGCAGAACACCGAGCCGAGCAGGAAGAGGCCGATACCGGTCAGGATGATCGGCTTCCGGCCTGCCATGTCGGAGAGCTTGCCGTAGATGGGCACGGACACCGCCTGCGCCAGCAGGTAGGCGGAGAAGAGCCAGGGGAAGGAGGAGAAGCCACCGACGTCCTTGACGATGGACGGAACCGCGGTGGCCACGATGGTGGAGTCAATGGCCACGAGTCCGGTGGACAGCATCAGGGCGATGAGGATGGGCCCGCGTTCGGACCGGAACCCTACACCGTCTTTTGCGTCCGCCATCTCAGACCCGGACCAATCCTGCGGCCTCGGCCAGCAGCTCGACGGACCGCAGGCGGGCCCCGGTGCCGGGGCTCTGGTGCGCCACAATGAGTTCGTCGGCGTCGGCGTGCCTGCCGAAGCTGTCCAGGTAGTCGATAACGACGTCGGGCGTCCCCACTGCGGAGTACGTCATCATCTGTGCCATGTGCCGTCCCTGCGGCGAGTCCAGGATCAGGTCCGCCTCGTCGTCGGTGAATTCGCGGCCGCCGCCGAAGAACAGGGAGACGCGGGCGCGCTTGGTGGCCTGCATCATCTCCTGCGCTTCCGAGGCGGAGTCGGCGGCGATGACGTTGATGCCGGCGATCACGTGCGGGGCATCCAGCTGGGCGGAGGGCTTGAACTCGCGGCGGTAGATGGCCACGGCTTCCTGCAGCGCGGCGGGGGCAAAGTGCGACGCGAAGGCGTAGGGCAGGCCCAGTTGCGCGGCCAGCCGGGCGCCGAACAGGGACGAGCCCAGGATGTACAGCGGAACGTTGGTCCCCTTGCCCGGGGTGGCCTCGACGCCCTGGATGCGGGTGGGGCCGGTGAGGTAGCCCTGCAGTTCAAGGACGTCCTGCGGGAAGCTGTCCGCGGACATGGGGTCGCGGCGCAGTGCGCGCATGGTGTTCTGGTCGCTGCCCGGCGCCCGGCCCAGGCCCAGGTCGATCCGGCCGGGGTGCAGGGTTTCCAGGGTGCCGAACTGTTCGGCGATGGTCAGCGGGGAGTGGTTGGGCAGCATGATGCCGCCGGCACCCAGCCGGATACTTTCGGTATGCGCGGCCACGTGGGCGATCAGCACGCTGGTGGCGGAGGAGGCGATGGAGGACATGTTGTGGTGCTCGGCGTACCAGATGCGCCGGTAGCCCAGCTTTTCGGCACTTTGCGCCATGGCCACGCTGCCTGCGAAGCTCTCCGCCGCCGTCTGGCCTTTGCCGATGGTTGCCAGGTCAAGGATGGAAAGCGGAAGAGTCACGTGGGTGCCGGCCTTTCAGGAACGTTTCGTAAGAGTCGCCGGCCGGATCACGGCAGGCACTTGATGCATAACGGCAGCGGACCCCGGCTTATTTCTTCTTTCACGGAATACTCAGCAGGCTGATGATGTTGCCGCCCCTATGAGCCATGATTCAACGAAGCAGCTGGAACTGTCCGCAACGATTGATCTCAAGGACCTGGGAACCGTGCACCGGCTTGGTTTTGGTGCGATGCGCATTGTGGGTGACGGTGTCTGGGGTGAGCCCGCTGACCGGGCGGCCGCGGTGGCCGTGGTGCGCCGCGCCGTCGAGCTTGGTGTGGACTTCATCGACACCGCCGACTCCTACGGCCCCAACATCAGCGAGGAAATCATCGCCCAGGCCGTCCATCCGTACAAGGAGGGGCTGAAGATCGCCACAAAGGTGGGCTTCACCCGCACGGGGCCGAACAAATGGGTCCCCGTCGGGCGGCCGGAATACCTGCGCCAGCAGACCGAACTGAGCCTGCGCAAGCTCAAGGTGGACACGCTGGATCTGCTGCAGCTGCACCGGATCGATCCCAAGGTGGACGCCGACGAACAATTCGGCGTGCTGCGGGAGCTCCAGGACGAAGGCAAGGTCCGCGCCCTGGGCCTGTCGCAGGTGAGCGTGGCGGAACTCGAAGCGGCCGGAAAGCACTTCGCCGTGTCCACGGTGCAGAACCGCTACAACCTGACCGACCGCAGCTCGGAGGACGTGCTGCGCTACTCCGAGGAGAACGGCATCGGCTTCATCCCCTGGGCGCCCATTTCGGCGGGTGAACTCGCGCAGCCGGGCGGACCGCTGGACGAGGCCGCCAAGCGCCTGGGGGCCACCACCTCCCAGGTGGCCCTGGCCTGGCTGCTGCGCCGCTCCCCCGTGATGATGCCCATCCCGGGCACCGGCTCCGTGCAGCACCTCGAGGAGAACATGGCCGCCGCCGGCATCACGCTCGACGACGACACGTACGCCGAGCTCGAAGCGGCCGGCAAGTAGCAAACGGCTTCACCCCACTCACGTCAGCAACGACAGGAGCAACACCATGGCAAACATCCTGATGGTCGTCTCGGCCGCAGATTCCCTCACTATGAAGGACGGCAGTGAACACCCCACCGGCTACTGGGCGGAGGAACTGGTGGTGTCACACCAGACCCTGACCGAGGCCGGCAACTCGGTCCACATCGCAACCCCCGGCGGCCGGAAGCCCACCGTTGACCAGGTGAGCCTGGCCGCAGAGTCGGCAGGCGGCGAGGAACGCGCGCAGGGCTTCCGTGACTACATCGCAAAGATCGACGGCGAGCTGGCGCACCCGCTGGTCCTGGCCGACGTCGACATCGCCGCTTACGACGCCGTGGTGATGCCCGGCGGGCACGGCCCCATGGCGGACCTCTACAAGGACGCCGACCTGGGCCGCCTGCTGGTGGCAGCGGACCGGAGCGGAAAGATCATTGCGCCGTTCTGCCACGGTCCCGCCGGGCTGCTGAGTGCAACGGACGACGACGGCGGGTTCGCTTTCAAGGGCCGGCGCCTTACGGTCTTCACCAACGAGGAGGAGCTTGGCGGCGGGACCGGCGAGAACACCCCGTGGCTGGTGGAGGACGCGCTCAAGGCGAAGGGCGCCGTCGTCGAAAACGCTGCGGCCTGGACCTCCAACGTGGTGCGCGACGGCAACCTCATCACCGGGCAGAACCCGCAGTCCAGCGAGGACGTGGCCAAGGAAGTCCTGAAGGCCCTGGGCTAGGTCCCCACGCACTACTCCGAACCGCATAAGACAGAGGGGACCAGTTCGTTATGAACTGGTCCCCTCCTTGCGGCGCACGCCGTTGGACGCCGGTCTTAATGCCAGGCGTTGGAGTCAGGCGGCGCAACCCCCCTTCGCGATGGTGGGATCGATTACTGCGATCTGCTTCTGGATGTCAGCCAGCTGGGTTTGCAGGCCAGCCACCAGCAACTTCTGTGCCTTGATCGCGTCCGTGTTGTTCCCCTTCTTCGCCTGGAGGGTCCGAAGAGTTTCCTGAGCAGCGGTGAGCTGGCTGTCGACAGTAGTCAGCTGAGACTGCAGGGATGCCAGGTTGGCTTCTGCTGCGCTGATCTGCCCGTTGAGGCTGTTGAGCTGGTCCAGCAACGGCTTCACCCGTCCCTGCAGGTCAAGGACGTTGGCTTCAGCGTCGGCTATCTGGGCATTGAGCGCAGAGATCCGGGCCACCAGGTCGTCGCCGAGCTGGTTGAGCGATGCGATCTCCGCCGCCTTCGTGGCAACGGCAGCGTTCGCGGTATCAAGAGTGGCCTGCAGTGCCGGGAGTTGATCCAGGAGCGTTGAAATTTCAGCCTTCTTGTCGTCTACTGCTGCGTTAGCTGCGGCGAGCGCCCCTTGAGCCTGGCTCAGGGCGGCGTTCTTCGCGTCGAGGACGGCCTGCTGGTCCGTAATGGCCTGCTGGGCCTGCGCCACGTTCTCGGTGAGGCCCGGGATGGCGGCCTCGAGGTCCGCCACCACCTGCTGCTGGGCCGTCACCGCGTCTGCCGCGTCTTTTGCCACCTGTTCCAGTGCCGGGAGCTGGCCCTGCAGGGTGGCGAGTTCGGCCTGCTTGCCGGCAACAGCCCCGTTGGCCTGGTTGAGGGCGTCCTGCAGCCCGGGCACCTGCGTTTTAAGGGTGGCAATGTCGTTCTGTTTTGCGGTTACTGCTGCATTGGCGGCATCCAGTGATGCCTGCAGCGGGGCTGCCTTCTGCTGCAGGCTGCTGCTTTCCTGCTGCTTTGCGGCAAGCTGCGAATTCAGCGCATCAACCTGCCCCTGCAGCGTCTTCAGGTCGCCCTGGAGGCCGGAGATGGTCGCGTTCTTGTCGGCGATCTGGCTGTTCACGCTGTTCAACTGGACCTGGAGGCCGTCGCGCTGGGCCTGGAGGTTCCTTTTCTTGATGGAGTTGCCGTTGATCGCGTCGATCTGCGTGGTCAGGTCGGCAATCTGCAGAGTCAAAGTGTCCTTCTGGGCCTGCAGCGCGGCCAGGTCCTTTTGGGCCTGGGTCAGCGCCGCTTGCTTGGCGGAAATCTGGCTGTTAACGCCCGAGACCTGGTTCTGGAGGTTGGTGATGTCAGCGTTCACGGCAGCGATCTGCGCGTTGTTGTCGGTGACGGCCTTTGCAGCTGCCGCAGCGCTGGCCTGGAGGGTCATCAGGTCCGTTTGGGCTGCGGCGATCTGGGCGTTCTTGGCGTCGAGGGCAGCTTGGGTGGTGGAAGCCGTGGCCTGCAGCCCGGTGAGCGCAGCCTGCGCCGTGGTGATCTGGTCCTTCTTGGCCGTGACTGCGGCATCTGCGGCAGCGGCAGTGTTCTGCCGGTCGGCCAACGCCTGCTGGGCGGCGGCAACTGCGTCTTTCTGGGCCTGCAGTTGTGCTGCCGCGGCGGTTCCGGCGTCCTGAAGTGCTTTCAGCTGGGTTTCGGCGTCGGTCACTGCCGCCTGTGCAGCGGTCACGGCATCGGCAGCCTGCTGGGCCTGTGAGGTCAGGGCTGCCAGTTGGTCCTTGGCTGCCCGGATCTCCGCGTCTTTGGCAGCGAAGTCGGAGGCAGCCTGCCCTGCTGCCTGCTGCAGCGCGGCAAGCTCGGTCTGGGCGGCCGCAATGGCCTGGCTGTTGGCTACCAGTTCTGCGCCCAGCGTGTCCGCCTGTTCCTTGAGGGCTGCAGAGGCAGCCTGGGCCGCCGCCAGCTCATCCTGCAGCGGCGCCAGTTGGCTCGCCACGCTTGCCCGCTGACCCTGGAGGTCGGTGAGGGCGGCGTTCGCGGCGTCAATCTGGGAGTTCAGGTTTGTTTGGGCGGCAGTCAGCTTGTCCAGTTCTGCCTGCGCCGTGGCTTGCTGGCTGTCCAGCTGTGTTTCCTGGGCGGCAAGGTCAGCCAACGCCTGGTCCGCGGCAGCCTTCTGCGCGGCCAACGCATCTGCCTGGGCCTGGAGTTTGGCCCTCTCCGCCTGCAGGGCTGCGATCGCGTCGGCGTTCTTCCTGGCCGCGGCCTTGAGGAGGTTCTCCTGGACGGCGCCGCGGTGCGCCAATTGGTTGACCACGCCGTTGCAGATGCCGGTGGCGGAGGTTGTTGCGGCAACCGCGGGTTGCACCAACACCAGGCTGGTGGCGAGCAGACCGGGAAGGACAACGGCAGCCGCGAGACGGCGGGACCGCACGGATTTGGACGGGGAAGTGCGCATGCGAGCTCCTGGTGAGACCTTGCAGCGGCCAACTCCGGCCGCCTCGTTGGATAACGGTATGTTCCGGCCCCCGGGGAGGACACGCGTACTCACCACTTGTCTTTTTGGCGCGAGTACTCGCTTTCTGCTGAATTTGTGACAGCACCGTCGGCCTGACGTCCCCGGGCAGGCGAATATGACCGTCGCAGTCCTCCGGTGAACCGCCGTTACTCCCTGTATCTCCGGGTTTCGCGGGCCTTTGATTCCCCCTCCGGGCCTGCCGGATAGTTGCTGCAAGCCGCACATTCCGCTGCATCCCCACCCCCCTCAAGGAGGAACCATGGCCCCCAAAACCAAGCTGGCCGCCGTCGTGGCCCTTGCCATCTCAGCGCTGCTGGGACTGGCTGCCTGCGCCGATCCCGGCGCCTCGGCGGCAGCACCGTCGTCGTCCGCCACCAACTCAGCCGGTAAGACCTTCAACCTGTCCCCGGAACAGGACCGTTTCAAGGTCTCAGCCGATCCTGCCGCGGCAGCGCTGGTACCGGAAGCAATCAAGGCCGACGGCAAGCTCACCGTGGTGACCACAGGCGGCGCGGCGCCGCTGAGCCTGTTCGCCACGGACAACAAGACCTTGATCGGCAGCGAGGTGGACATCGCGTACGCCGTGGGAGAGTCGCTGGGACTGGACGTGGACGTCCTTCCCGTGGCGTGGGCCGACTGGCCGCTGGGCATCGAGTCATCCAAGTACGAGGCCGTGCTCTCCAACGTGACGGTCACCGAGGCGCGCAAGGAAAAGTTCGATTTCGCCACCTACCGCAACGACCTGCTGGGCTTTTACGCCAAGAGTGACTCCGGCATCGGTGAGATCAAGGAAGCCAAGGATGTGGCGGGCAAGAAGATCATCGTGGGCTCAGGCACCAACCAGGAAGCCATCCTGGTCCGCTGGGACGAGGAGAACAAGAAGAACGGCCTGGCGCCGGTCGAGTTCCAGTATTACGACGACGACTCCGCCTCGGGCCTGGCCCTTCAGTCCGGGCGTGCGGACCTGACTTTCGGGCCCAACGCCGCCGCCGCGTACAAGGCCGCGCAGGACGGAAAGACAAAGCAGGTAGGCACCCTGAACGGGGGCTGGCCGCTGACGGCGCAGATCGCGTTCACCACCAAAAAAGGCAACGGCCTGGCCGTCGCGGCGCAGGCCGCCCTGAACCACCTGATTGACGACGGCACCTACGCCAAAATCCTGGACCGCTGGGGCCTCTCCTCCGAGGCCATCCAGAAGTCTGAACTGAACCCGGCGGGCCTGCCCAAGAAGTAAACAGCCTGCCGACGAAGGAATCCCCGCCGGGTGTGCCAGCAATTCGCCGGGTGCCCGGCGGGGATTCTTCTTTGGCTTTACCAGGCCGGCAGCACGGGCACCTGGCCTGCCACCTCAACATCTTCGGCGTCGCCGCGTGCCAGCCATTTCAGGAGGCCCTCCCGGTCCGACTCAACCCGCAGGCCGCCGTCACCGATGACCCACTCGTCGCGTTCCTCGGTAACCAGCGTCATCCCGGGCGCCCCCTTGGCCCGCATGGCGCGTACCACGGCCTCGATGGCGTTCAACAGCGAATCGGGGTCGGCCTCCTCGATGGTCCAGGCGGTTTCCAGGTCATGGTGGTGCACCACCACCTCGGCAATCCGCAGCGCCACAATCGACGTGGCCGGCAGGTCCCGCCCCCCGATCTTTACTTCCGGTGCCGCAAGTTCTCCGGTCAGCCGCTGGGCTTCACCTGCGAAAGCGGCGGCCGAGTCCCGCACTTCGGCCAGGAGCTCCTCCCGCGGCAGGGCGGCAAGGGCCCCAATAGCCTCAGAGCGCGCTTCAGGGGACGCGTACAGCTGTCGTTCCTCCCCGGAGGTGGCCCAGTCGATCAGCCCCACCAGGGCGCGTCCGCTGGATGCGACGTGGGCGATGACGTGGGCGCGGGTCCACCCTTCGCACAGCGAAGGAGCAGCCAGCTCTTCATCGGACAAGGAGGATACCGTGGCCAGGAACATGTCCGTCTCCCGGCCCAGGCGGGACAGGTCTGAGTGCAGCCGTGCTGGATTGATCATCACGCCAGCCTAACGGCGGCGCCATCTCCCCAGCTATGGTTACGGGCCGCCTGGTTCATACCGGCCGCCTATGGACTAAGACCCGCCGTCCCACCGCCGTCGGAATGCCCCCTGCCTCCGGGCACGTTTGGCCTGCTACTGCGGCATCCATCGCGAAATCTGCCCCTTTGATACGCAGGAACAGCACAATGCACCCCCGGCGGGAAACCGGGTATTTCCCTCATATGCCGCGCGTCACATTGGCTGTCAGGCTGGGTTGCCGTGGCCCCGGCGCGGATCCACCCGAATGCCGCGGCGCCTCCTCACCCGCCCCCTGAAAGGACTTGCGCCATGACACTGCCGCACCCCCAATCCACGATCTCCGGAAACCCGGGAAAGGAGACCCGGACAGCCAACTGGGTGGCATTCGTCATCTGCGCCGCCCTCCTGTTCGACGGCTACGACCTGGTGGTCTACGGCACCGTCCTTCCGGGACTGCTCGCAGACGCGGGCCAAATCGGTCATTTCGATGCAGCTACCGCCGGGCTCCTGGGGTCCTGGGCCCTCATCGGCGTACTGGTGGGGTCGCTGGCATGCGGTGCGATCGGTGACTTCTTCGGCCGCCGGCGGCTGATGCTCGCGGGCATCGCCTGGTTCTCCCTGGGCATGTTCGCCACCGCCCTGGCCACGGACGTCACTGCCTTCGGCGCCCTCCGGTTTGCCACCGGGCTGGGCCTGGGCGTCGTCATCGCCAGCGCCGGCGCCACCATGGCCGAGTTCGCACCAGCGGGACGGCGGCAGTTCTACAACGCCATCGTGTACTCCGGGGTCCCCGCGGGCGGCGTGCTGGCTTCCGTCCTGGGCATCGCATTCCTGGACAGCATCGGCTGGCGCGGCCTCTTCATCATCGGATCCCTGCCCCTCCTGGTCATCCTGCCCATTGCCTGGCGGAAGCTTCCGGAATCCCCGCGGTGGCTGTTGGCCCGCGGCCGGGAAGAAGAAGCCCTGGCCGCGGCATGGCGCACCGGGGTGCCGCTCGCCGAAGAGCAGGTGACCCGGGAGGCCGGCGCCGCCCCCCGGAAATCCGGGTTCGCCGCCGTCTTCTCCCGCCAGTTCGCCGTGGCATCCATCCTGCTGGGACTGATGTCCTTCTGCGGGCTCCTCCTGACCTACGGCCTCAACACGTGGCTGCCCAAGATCATGGAGGGCTACGGTTACGGCCGGACCTATGCCCTGTTTTTCCCGCTGGCCCTGAACCTCGGCGCCGTGGTGGGCGGACTGGTAGCCTCCCGGATGGCCGACCGGAACGGACCGCAGCGGGTTATCGCTGCCACGTTTGCCCTCGCCACCATTTCCCTTGGACTGATGACCTTCAGCTTCCCGCTGCCGCTGCTCTTTACCTTCATCGCCACCGCAGGGGTGGGAACCCTGGGCACCCAGGTGCTGGTCTACGGTTTCCAGTCGAACTTCTTCACCACCAATGCCCGTGCAGCCGGCGTTGCCTGGTGCGCCAGCGTGGGCCGGCTGGGCGGGGTCCTGGGGCCGATCATCGGCGGCTGGCTTGCAGCGGCGGGGGTCGGCGGGGCAACAGCCTTCTACATTTACGGCGCAGTGGCCCTGCTCGGCGGCGCCGTCACCATCCTGGTACCGCGCCAGCATCGGCTGGAGGAAGCCCTGCCCGTCGTCGACGAGCCTCAAGATTACGTCGAAAAAGTATCTAAGTAAGGCTTTTTATGGTTATTCTATGAATCAATGAGGCCGCACCGCGCCTCACCCGCACGTCGGAGAGGTGGCAGCGCAATGGAGATCAGGCAGCTGAACTACTTCATTGCGGTCGCGGAGGAGCGGCATTTCGGCAGGGCGGCCAAGCGTCTGCACATGGCGCAGCCGCCGCTCTCCCAGCAGATCCGCCAACTCGAAGACCAGCTGGGCGTCCAGCTCCTCAACCGCACCACCCGCCGGGTGGACCTGACGGCGGCGGGCCAGCTCCTGCTGGACCGCGGCCGCCAGATCGTCAACGACGTCGAGACGCTCCGCGCGGATGTCTACCAGGTGGGCAAGGGCGCCACCGGCGTCCTCCGGGTGGGGTTCTCGGGCTCGGCAACCTACGGCGTCATGCCCCGGATCGCGCGGCTCACGAAACAGGTCCTTCCCGGCCTGTCGCTGGCGCTGAACGGAGAGATGCTGACGCCGTCCATGGAAGCGGGCCTGCGGAACGGAACCCTGGACGCGGCACTGCTGCGTCCCCCCGTGGCGTCCGAGGAGATCGACTACCGCGTGGTCACCCAGGAACCACTCGTCGTCGCGCTTCCCTCCTTCAGCGCACTGGCGGTGGACCGGCCCGTGGCCATGCACGAACTGCAGGACCAGGACTTCATCGCCTACGCACCGGAGTCCGTGCTGAACCGCATCACCTCGGACCTCTGCCGCCAGGCAGGTTTCCAGCCGCGGATCACGCAAGTGGTAGGTGAGACCTCCACAATGCTGGCGTTCGTGGCCGCGGGCGGCGGCATCGCCGTCATGCCGTCCAGCGTGCGCGCCTTCCAGCTCGAGGGCGTCGCGTACCGGGAAATCGACAATGTTCCCCCTGTGGAACTCGCCGTCGCGTGGCTGCGCGGCCACCGGTCCGCACTGCTGCAAAACTTCCTGGACATCGTGGCCACGGCAACCGCTGATGCCACCACCCCCGCTCCCGCTGATGAAAGGCTCCTCCCATCATGAAGATCGCAGCCATCGAGGCGATCCCCTACTCGATCCCGTACCGGCACCCGCTCCATTTCGCCTCCGGCTCCGTCCACGAGGCCGACCACGTCCTGGTCCGTGTCCACACCGACGACGGCGTGGTGGGAACCGCAGACACCCCGCCCCGCCCGTACACCTACGGTGAGACGCAGAAATCCATCGTCGCGGTGGTGCAGGATGTCTTCGCCCCGCAGTTGGTGGGCGTTGACGTCTTTGACCGGGAAAAGATCCAGGCCGTGATGGCACGGACCATCCACAACCAGACGGCCAAGGGCGCGGTGGACATTGCCGTCTGGGACGTCATCGGCAAGACCCTGGGGCAGCCCGTGACCAAGCTGCTGGGCGGCTACACCGACTCGCTGCGCGTCTCCCACATGCTCGGATTCAAACCCGCCAAGGAACTCCTGGCCTTGGCCCTGGAGTTCCGGGAAACCTACGGCATCAACACCTTCAAACTGAAGACCGGCCGCCGTCCGCTGAACCTGGACATCGAGGCCGCCAGGGTGCTGCGGGAAGGCCTGGGCGAAGACGCCGAGCTGTACATGGACGCCAACCGCGGCTGGACAGCCAACGAGGCCGCCGAGGTGCTGCGCCGCACCGCCGACCTCGGCCTGCAGTTCCTTGAGGAACCGGACGACGCCCGCGAAGTCCTGGGCCGCCGGCGCCTGGTCACGAACTCCCCCATTCCCATTGCCGCGGATGAATCCGCCGCCAACCTGGGCGAGGCGGCCCGCGAAATCCTCACCGGGGGGGCCAACCTGCTGTCCGTCAAGACCGCACGGTCCGGCTTCACCGAGGCCGCCAAGATCGTTGGCATGGCCGAGGGCATGGGCATCGATGTCTACATCGGCAACCAGATCGACACCCAGGTGGGCACCGTCGCCTCCGTGGTGTTCGGCGCAGCGTTCGCCCACACCGCCAAGCGTGCGGCGGAGCTGTCCAACTACCTCGATATGACCGATGACCTGCTGGCCCAGCCACTGGCCATCACGGACGGCCGGATCCATGTTCCCGAGGGTCCCGGCGCGGGCACCGACGTGGACGACGACAAGCTCGCCCACTACCGCACCGACTGACACCCATCCCTTCCACCGAGAGGTCACCATGAAGTACCTGGTCCATATGGACGTCAACCTGCCCGCCGGCATGCCCGCCGAAGAAGCCGCCGAAATCAAGGCACAGGAGAAGGCCTACTCCCAGGAACTGCAGCGCTCCGGCAAATGGCCTGAGATCTGGCGGGTGGTAGGCGAATACGCCAACTACTCCATCTTCGACGTCGAATCGAACGATGAGCTGCACGGCATCCTGCAGGGCCTTCCCCTGTTCCCGTACATGGACATCACCGTGGTCCCGCTGGCCAAGCACCCTTCGGACGTGAAGTAGCCGGCTCAGTCCTTGGCCCGGAACGCGGCCGCTAGTTCGCTGCGTGACCGGATTCCCATCTTCCGGTAGAGCCTGGTGAGGTGGTACTGCACCGTCTTTTCGGCCAGGAACAGGGCCCGGGCCGCCTCCTTGTTGGTTGCCCCCGCAGCCACCAGCTCGGCCACGGCCTGTTCCTGTGCCGTGAGCTGTTGATGGTGGCTGCCCACCGCAGAAAGCACCGGGTCAGCCGGGTCCGGCAGGTTCCCCACGTCCAGGCCTGTGGCCTTCAGCTCGCGGTCGCACCGTTCCACGTATGTGGCCGCGCCAAGGGTGTCATACAGGTCCCGCGCCGCCCGCAGCACCGATGAGGCCAGGCGGCGCTTTCCGGCCCGGCGCATGCTTTGCCCGAACGCGAAACTGATCCGTGCCCGCAGATAGGGGCGGTTGAGCCCGCGGAGGTGCCCCAGCGCCGCCTCGAAGTACTCCCTTGCCATGTCCGGGTCCCCCTGCGCGGCCAGCAGCCGGCCCCTGGCCCACGCCACGCGGGCCAGGTCGGAGGGGACCTCCCGCTCGCGGTGAACTGCCTCGAACGCGGTGAGGAACGTATTGGCGGCATCCAGCTTGTCGGTCATGACCAGGGCGTTGACGTAGGTGTCCTGCCAGGGCCAGAAGGACACCCGTTGATCGGTCCAGGGGTCCAGTTCCGCCAGCGGCTGCATGGCAGCCAGGGCACTTTCGTAGTCCGCCCGTGCCTCGTGGAAGCGGGCGCGCGCCAGGCTGGCCGGGACCTGCATGGCGCGGTAGGTTCCCGGCTGCACCGCGGCCTGCGAGACGTAGTAGCGTGCGCGGTCCCAGTCGCCCCGCATGGACCACAGCTCGGCGGCCGTCCAGTACAGCAGCGGCCGGATCAGCGGCATCCGCGAGGTCTCCAGCCGGACGCTTGCCCGGGAGATGGTGGCGGCAGCGGCGTCCCAGTTGCCCAGCACTAGGTGGGTGCGGGCCAGCCAGGCCTCGGCCCACAGGGAGATCCGCAGCGATCCCCCGCGGTACTCGGTAGGGGCGGCCGACTCAAAATTCACCAGCGCGAATTCAGCGTTGTCCAGGCGCAAGGCCAGCCAGCCGGCGCCCATCTGCACGCGCTGCTTCTGGGCATTCT
Source organism: Arthrobacter liuii (assembly GCF_014639275.1). Taxonomy (GTDB): domain Bacteria; phylum Actinomycetota; class Actinomycetes; order Actinomycetales; family Micrococcaceae; genus Arthrobacter; species Arthrobacter liuii. The sequence goes on from NZ_BMFW01000022.1 coordinate 44,435, forward strand.
CGGCGGCCTGGGCGGAGGCCCGCTGGTAGGAGGCCTCGGCGTCCGCTATCCGGCCCTGGGCATAAAGACCCAGGCCGTAAATGGCCTCGGACTCGATATGCGCCGGAGTTCCGGGCTCCGTGAGCGCCATGGCGCGTTCGGCCCAGCCGGTAATCATTGGACCGTCCCAGGAGGCCACCCCGTGGAGGACGAAGCGCTGGGCCACCTGCGCTGCCGCGGCGGGTTCATGCTGCGGATTGCTGGTGCGCCAGGCCATTTCCAGCTGGCTTTGGGCGCTGTCGTTCTGGCCGGACACCGTGGACAGGTATCCCAGCACCGAGGAGCGCAGGGGCGACGGCGGCAGGGCATCCACCGCCCCGGCCCAGGCCTGTGCCTGCGCCACATTGCCGGAGCCCACCAGGGCGTCGACGGCTTTCAGGAGCCGGAGGTTCCGGGCGCGGACATCAGGGGACAGCCGCGAGGCGGAGAACAGCGCGGTGGAGGCATCCTGCCACGCCCCAACCGTGGCCTGCCGCCGCGCGAACTCTTCCAGTTCCGCGGCCAGGGTTTCGTCTGCGGCCGGGGTGGCGGCAACCCGGTGGCCCAGCTGTTCGCCCTCGGACTGGACGGCTTCGGCGGCCTTCCTGTGCAGGGCGATGCGCCGGCTTGGGACGATCTGTTCGTAGACGGCTTCCGCGGTTCCGGGTTCCAGGAAGGCGACGGCGGAGCGGGACTGGTCTACGGACAGTCCGAGCAGCCCCGCACGGTGCCCCTCATCGAGTGCGGGCATGGCGGATTCCAGGCCGCCCACCGTGGCCACCTCAGCCAGGCCAGCGCCGGGCCCGAGCACCGCTGCGGCCTCCGCGGCGGCGACCAAGGCTGGGGACGCGGCGGCCAAGACGCTGCGGACCCTGGCGCGCACCCGGGAGGTGGGCGGCAGGGACGGGAACCACGACTGCCACGTCTCCGGCGGCAGCTCGCGGAGCAGCTCCACGATGGACTGGGCAATGCCGCCGGTGTGCGTCACCAGGCCGTGGGCCGCCGTCGCGCTGAGGTCCAGGCCGAACAGGTTTCGGGCCATGTCCTGGACCTGCTGCGGCGAGAGGGGTTCCAGCGGAATGCGGACCACCTGGTGGCCGGTGAGGAAGTCGAGCACGCCGGCGGGGACACGGGGCGCGTCCACAGGGTTGAGGGTCAGCAGGAACAGGACCCGCTTGTCGTGCAGCCTGCGCATGACGAAGGTGAGGATGCGCAGGCTCGCCTCGTCGAGCTTGTGGACGTCGTCGACGGCGACCACCACGCTGCCGTGCGTCTGCAGGCCTTCGAGATGGGTGCTAAGGGTGGAGGCGTAGTTGACCACCTGGTCCGGGGTAAGGGAGGCGACGGGCCCCGGCGCCAGGGCCGGGCCGCCGTCGTAATCCTTTGCCGTCCGGAGCGGCAGGGTCCGCATGAGCTGGGAGTAGCCTGCCAGGGCGAACTGCGCCTCCCAGTCGTCCCCCATGGCGGACAGCACGCGGACGCCACGGGCGGCAGTCCGGCAGTGGTCAAGGAAGAGTTCCAGGAGCGCGGTTTTGCCGGAGCCGGAGGGCCCGGAGAGGACCACGGTTCCCACTTTGCCCTTGCGGACGGTGCGGAGGATTTCCAGCAGCTGCTCGAACGCCGCGGCCCGGCCCGCCAGCGGGAAGTCCTCCGCCATTTCGCCCTGGGTGGAGCCCGCTGTCATGGCCGCAATCCTACCGGAGCGGCGCGGGCGCCCCGCGTCCAGCACAGACCCTTACCCCAGGTCACCGCCGGCCACCGGGAGGATGCTGCCGGTCAGGTAGGACGCCTCGTCCGAGGCAAGGAACACGATGGGCGCCGCCTGCTCGTCCAGGGTGCCGTAGCGCTTCATGAACGAGGACTCCACCGTCTGGTCAACGATGGTTTGGTACCAGTCCTTCTCGGTGGCGGATTCGGCTTCCGGCCCGCGCTTGACCTTGCGCGGCGGGGCTTCCGTGCCGCCCGGGGCGGTGGCCACCACGCGGATGCCGCGCCCGGCCACCTCCATGGCCAGCGACTGGGTCAGGGCGTTCACGCCACCTTTTGCCGCGGCATAGGGCACCCGGTGCATTCCCCGGGTGGCTACCGAGGAGACGTTCACGATCGTGCCGGAGCCCTGCTCCATCATGGTCGGCAGGACCGCCCGGCAGGTCCAGAGCGTGGGAAAGAGCGAGCGGCGGATTTCCTTCTCGATCTTGTCCTCGTCGTACTCCTGGTAGGGCCGGGCCCAGATGGTCCCGCCCACGTTGTTGACCAGGACGTCCACCCGCCCGTGGGCCGCGAGCGCGGTTTTGACGGCCCGGGTGGCACCGGCGAAGGTCTCCAGGTCCGCGGTCACGGACGTGGCCGAGCCGCCCGAACCCGACACCTTGGCGGCCTGGTCGATGCCGCGGGCAACGTCGTGGACCAGGTCCGCGCGGTCCACCAGGACCACTGCGCCGCCCTCGGCCCCGATGCGTTCGGCCACTTTCTGGCCGATACCCTGGGCGGCACCGGTGACGACGGCGACCTTGCCGCCGAACCTGCCCGGGGTCACGTATTGCCCGGCGTACGGCGCAGCCATCAGTGTGCGGCCTTGGCGTCGATGGCACCGACCATGGTCCCCTTGGCATCCTGGGCGTGGGCCATGATGACTTCGCGCAGCCTGGTTTTGTCCCCGCGTTCAAAGGCGTCGACGACGTCAAGGTGGTCCTGCGTGACGCGCTCGAAGATCGGCGTGCCGGCTTCGAAGGCCGCGGCCATCTGGGCGTGGACGTCCAGGCGGCGGTAGGACTCCAGGAGCATCGGGTTGTCACAGATCGTGAAGAGGTACTCGTGGAATTCCTCGTTGGTGCGGGCAAACACGTCGGGATCGGTGATGTTCCCGCCCTGTACCGAACCGGTGGTGGCCTCCGCGAGCCGGCGGAACTGGCGCAGCTGCTCCTCGCTGAGCCTTCCCAGCAGCAGTTCGCTGACCGCAAGCTCCAGGCCCATGCGGGCATCGAGCTGGGCGAAGCTGTCCTCCTTGCGGAAATCCAGCCGGCCGGTCTCCAGCGAGGACACAGCCTCGCCGCGCGTCATGGTGTCGCCTTCGGCCTGGATCTTCCCGGCCGGTGCCGGGGCGCCGGTTTCGGCGTCGCCTCCGGTGGTCTCCTTCGGCGCGAAACGTTCGAAGTAGAAATTGGCGGGCTTGATGCCTTCGGTGTCCAGCCATTTGGAGACGGCGTTGACCATGGGGGGCGGGCCACAGAGGTAGATGTCCACGTCGCCGTCGTTGAGGTGCTTCGGTTCGATGATCTGCGTGACGTATCCGGTGTGCGGGGCGGAGGTGCCGGGTTCGGAGGCGATGTAGTCCCAGGTGAAGCCCGGCAGTTTCGCCTCATAGGCGCGGAGCCAGTCCAGGCCCACGATGTCGGCTTCGCGGGTGAGCCCGTAGATCAGGTGGACCGGGCTGGACGGCGGGTTTTCGGCGAGCTTTTCCAGGATGGACAGCAGCGGGGCCAGTCCGGTGCCGCCGGCCAGGAGCAGCAGGGGCCGCTTCGGTTCGCGCAGGAAGAAGGATCCGAACGGGCCGGTGAACTCGATGGCGTCGCCGACTGCGGCGCGGTCGCGCAGGTATTCGGACATCGCGCCCTGCGGAGTCACGCGGACCATGAAGGATGCGTCCTGGACGTCGGGGCCGCTGCTGAAGGAGTAGGAGCGCTCGGCGTCGGTGCCGGGAACCTTGAGGTTGACGTACTGTCCGGGGAGGAAAGCCAGCGCATCCCGGTTGGCCACGTCCAGGGTGAAGGACACCGTGGTGTCCGTGTGCCGGTTGAGCTCCTTGATGGTGGAGCTGAAGGTGGCGGCCGCCGTCTTGGCCGATTCGGACGTGGCCGGGATCTGGATGGCCAGGTCGGACTCCGGAACGGCCTGGCAGGTCAGCAGGTAGCCCTTTTCAAGCTCCTCCTCGGTCATGGCGTCGTCGATGTAGTCACCGGGGTCGAAGGAGCCGGAATCGCAGAAGGCCTTGCAGGTGCCGCAGGCGCCGTCCCGGCAGTCCGACGGAATGTTGATGCGCGCCTTGTAGGCCGCGTCCATGACGGTCTCATAGTCGCCGACCTTGATGACTTTGGTGACGCCGTCTTCGAAGCTGAGGGCTACTTTGTGGCCCATGGGGTCCTCCTGACTGGCCGGGCGCGTCGTCGCGTCCCGGTAAAAGTTGTGGCGTGCCCGGCGGGCACGGGGTGGGAGCTGCCGTGCGGCGCCCGTACGTCCTGGGCGCCGGCTGCAGGCAGGTCAGATCATGTAGACGTCCACCACATGGTGGATGTAGTCGTTCTTCAGGACCACTTTCTTCTTCAGGATCACCGGCTGGGAACCGGAAAGGTCCACCGTGTAGTAGCTGGTGCCGAAGTAGGTGTCCGTCGTGTTGTAGCGGAAGTAGAGCGTGAACCAGTTGAAGCGCACCTCCACCTTTCCGCCGTCGTTCGCCAAAACCTCGACGTCCGTGATGTTGTGGCCCGTGCGCGGCTCCGGGAGGGAGGTGGCTGATGACCTGTCGGTCTTGACCCGGAACACCCGGTCCTCGATGCCGCCGCGGTTGTCGTAGTAGATCAGGGAGATCTCGTTCTGGGGATCCTGCGTCAGCTGGTCATCCACGTCCCAGGCCGGCATCCAGAATTCGGAGTCCGGGTGGTAGCACTCCAGCCATTCATCGAACTGGCGGTCGTCCAGCAGGCGGGCTTCCCGGTAAAGGAACGCCCGGACGGTTTCGAGGGTTGCAATGTCCTCCGGAGTCTTTGGGACCGGGGCGGTGTGGGTCAGGTTGGTCATGGGTACTGCGCTCTCTGTAGTTCCGGGTGGGCTCTGTCAGGCGGTGACGGGGACGGATTCCAGCGCCGAACGCTCCTCTTGCTCCGCCAGGGCCCGGTCCATGACTTCCTTCCAGTACCCGTGCTGGATGGGGTAGAGCCCTTCGTCTTCGGTGCGCACGCCGGAAGCGATCACCCGGGTCATGCCCAGGGCCTGCGCCTGCTCGTCCGGGCCGACGATCTCGTGGGTGGAGCCGCGGGTCATGTCGTTCCACGGGGCGCTGGTGGCCCAGTAGGTCTTGTTGCAGGAGCGGAATTCCTCAAGGTCGTCCGGCGTGGCCATGCCAGTGGCGTTGAAGAAGTCCTCATACTGGCGGATGCGCTTGGAACGGTTCTCCTGGGACTCCCCCTTGGGGGCGATGCAGTAGATGGTCACCTCCGTCTGATCAGCGGAAATAGGCCGGAAGTGGCGGATCTGCGACGAGAACTGGTCCATGATGTAGACGTTCGGGTACAGGCACAGGTTGCGGGAGATGTTGATCATGAAGTTGGCCATCTCCTCGCCGTACTTGGCCACAAGTTCGTCGCGGCGGTCCCAGAGCGGGCGGTCCTGGGGGTTGGTCCATTCCTGCCACAGGAGCAGGTGCCCGTGGTCGTAGGAGTAGAAGCCGCCCTTGACCTTGCCCCACTTGCCGGCATCCATGGCCTTGGTCTTGTTGGCGGAGTCTCCGGCGCTGCGGCGGGCCGTGGTGGCCGCGTAGTTCCAGTGCACGGCCGTGACGTGGTAGCCGTCCGCGCCGTTCTCGGCCTGGACCTTCCAGTTGCCGTCATAGGTGTAGGTAGAGGAGCCGCGCAGGACTTCCAGGCCTTCCGGTGACTGGTCGACGATCGAGTCGATGACCTTGGTGGCATCGCCCAGGTGCTCCTCGAGCGGGAGCACGTCGGCCTTCAGCGAACCGAAGAGGAAGCCGCGGTAGGACTCGAATCGGGCCACCTTGGTGAGGTCGTGCGAGCCTTCCTTGTTGAAGGTCTCGGGGTAGCCGGCGTTCCGGGAGTCCTTGACCTTCAGCAGCTCCCCGGAGTTCTTGAAGGTCCAGCCGTGGAACGGGCAGGTGAAGGTGGTGCGGTTGTCCGTCTTGCGGCGGCACAGCATGGCGCCGCGGTGCGAACAGGCGTTGACCAGGCAGTTCAGCTTCCCGTCCTTGTCCCGGGTGATCATCACGGGGGTGCGGCCGATGTAGGTGGTGAAGTAGTCGCCCACGTTGGGGATCTGCGACTCGTGGGCGAGGTACACCCAGTTGCCTTCGAAGATGTGCTTCATCTCGAGTTCGAAGATCTCCTGATCGGTGAAGATCTCGCGCTTTGCCCGGATGACGCCGTTCTCGCGGTCGTCGATCACGGCGTCGGCAAGGACCTCGCGGGCATGGATCAGGTTCTCGGTCATGGCGTGCTCCCTCATTGGAGATTGCTGGACGGATGGGCGGAGGTCCACTCGGGAAGAGGCTTCGGCAGCGGACGTTGTCCAGCAATTCTTGCCGCTCGTGATTGGCCTCACATCAGGTAAATACCTAGGTTTCACCAAGGGTGTCTTTATGTACCGATAATGACTCAAAAGATGCCTAGTTGATATTTGTAGCGTCCTTATCCGGGGCCTACGATTGAGACCGACATCACGCGGTGCGGCGCAGGACACAACGACTGGCCCCGCAGCCCGCGTCGGGTACAGGAGCCCTTCCTGTCCCCATTCAATGAGGAAGGTGGAAATCGTCATGACCCAAACCCCAACGGACAGCCGCACGGAAAACGAAGGCACCGCCGTCGAAGCAGGGACCAAGGCAACCGAGCGGTTCGCAGCGTCGGGCAAGCTCTCCAAGGTGGAAGTGCCCAAGGAACGGGTGAGCCTGCTTGCCGGAGCGCTGATCAAGGCCGCCAACGACATCGTCGAGGAACACCAGGTCACCTACGAGGAATACAACGCGCTCAAAGCCTGGCTGATCAAGGTTGGGACGGACGGCGAATGGCCGCTGTTCCTTGACGTCTGGATTGAGCACACCGTTGAGGACGTCAACTCCCAGGACCGCCCCGGCACCGTGGGCACCATTGAGGGCCCCTACTACGTTCCCAATTCCCCGGAACTCCAGACGCCCGCCACCGTGGAGATGCGCGAGGACGAGGAGGGCACTCCCCTGCGCTTCGGCGGCCGTTTCACTGACACGGACGGCAACGCAATCCAGGGTGCACAGGTGGAGATCTGGCACGCAGACAGCGCAGGGTTCTACTCCCAGTACGCCCCCGGGCTGCCCGAATGGCTCTTCCGCGCCACCGTCAAGGCAGGCGACGATGGCCGGTTCGAAATCAACACCATGCGCCCGGCCCCGTACCAGATCCCCACGGACGGGGCCTGCGGCCAGCTCATCAACGCTGCAGGGTGGCACGCCTGGCGGCCGGCCCACATCCACATCAAGGTGTCCGCGCCCGGTTACCAGCCCGTCACCCAGCAGCTGTACTTCCCCGGCGACCCCCACAACGCTGACGACATCGCCTCGGCCGTCAAGCCTGAACTGATGCTGGACCCCCGGCCCCGCACGGACGGCGGCGCAGGCGAAGAGGTTGCTTACGACTACGTCCTTGCCAAGGAAGGCCAGCACAAGTAGGCGTTTCCCGTTCAGCAGTGCCGGCGGCCGTACCGGCCCGGCAAATAGGCGTTCCGGGTGCAAACCCGGAACGCCTATACTGATGCAGCCACTTGCCAGGAGCCCCCATGCCGCAACCACGCCAGGACCCATCCACCCTTCCGGAAGCTGCCGTGGCCACGGCCCCACAGCCCCTCCTGGAGCGTCCGCAGCTTCCTCCCGCCACGGCGCGCCGGTTCTTCCATGATGCTGGCCTGCCTTATGTTTCCAACGGCCTGATCGGCCTGATTTTTGCCGCCTCCGGCCCCATCGCGGTAACGCTTGCCGTGGGGGCGGCTGGCGGACTGACCCAGGGGCAACTCGCGTCCTGGGTGTTCGGCATCCTGTTCTCGGGCGGAGCCGCCACGGTATTGATGTCACTGCTCTATCGCCAGCCGCTGGGCTTCGCATGGTCAATTCCGGGCACCGTCCTCCTGGGCCCCTCGCTGCAGCACCTGTCGTTTCCCGAGGTGGTGGGGGCCTTCTTCACGTCCGGCCTCCTGATCCTCGCCTTGGGCGCCAGCGGACTTGTCCGCCGGGCCATGGCGCTAGTCCCGATGCCGATCGTGATGGCCATGGTGGCGGCCGTGTTCCTGAAATTCGGCACCGACATCGTCGCCGCGACCCAGGCAGATCCCGTGGTGGCGGCGCCAATGGTGGCAGCCTTCCTGCTCCTCACCGCCGTGCCTGCCCTGGGCAGGTTCCTTCCCCCGGTGCTGGGCACGCTGGTAGTGGGCTGCATCGCCGTGGCGGCCAGCGGGCAGTTCTCCCTGGGGGAAGCCGGCCCCGTCCTGGCCACCCCGGTGTTCACGATGCCGGAATTCACCTGGGCCGCGCAGGTGGAACTTGTCATTCCCCTGGCCCTCACCGTGTTGTTCGTCCAGAACGGCCAGGGCATCGCCGTCCTCCGTGCCGCCGGGCACCGGCCCCCTGTCAACGCCTTCGCCATCGTCTCGGGCGTGTTTTCCCTCGTCAATGCCGCATGCGGAGCCGTCTCAGCGTGCGTGACGGGCCCCACGAACGCCCTGATGACCGCCTCGGGCAGGAGGCAGCGGCAGTACACGGCCGCCGCCGTCTATGGCCTCCTTGCCATGGCTTTTGCCCTCCTGGCCCCCACCTTCACCCGGTTCATGCTCGCCACGCCCAAGGAGTTCATCCTCGCGTTGGGTGGCATCGCCATGCTGCGGGCACTCCAGCAGGCCTTCGTGTCCGCGTTCGCCACCGACTTCACCCTGGGCTCGCTGGTGACGTTCGTGGTGACCATCTCAGGCCTGAGCCTGTTCAACATCCATCCGGCATTCTGGGGCCTGGTCCTCGGCTACGGAGTGTCACGCCTGCTGGAGCCCACGCACCACGCACGCCTCTGAGGCGGTCCGTAAGATGCCGCCGGAATGTGACCGTCGCAGTCCAGTTCCAGTATTACGACGACGACTCCGCCTCGGGCCTGGTCCTTCAGTCCGGGCGGGCGGACCTGACCTTCGGGGCCAACGCCGCCGCCGCGTACAAGGCCGCGCAGGACGGAAAGACAAAGCAGGTAGGCACCCTGAACGGTGGCTGGCCGCTGACGGCACAGATCACGTTCACCACCAAGAAAGGCAACGGCCTGGCCGTCGCGGCGCAGGCCGCCCCGAACCACCTGATTGACGACGGCACCTAAGCCAAAATCCTGGACCGCTGGGGCCTCTCCTCCGAGGCCATCCAGAAGTCCGAACTGAACCCGGCGGGCCTGCCCAAGAAGTAAACAAGCTGCCGACGCAGGCGCTCATCAAGAGGTCTTGGGGCTTTGGGTGTGCATGACCCCCACAGGGTCATGCACACCGGTGGAGAGCAGGTATCCGGCTCCGTGGTCTTCAGTCGCGGCGGTCGCGACGTTCCTCGCGGCGCTCGTCGCGGTCGTCCCGCCGGTCTTCCCGGCGGTCCATGCGACGGTTAATCCCGTGGGCGACTACAACGGCCCCGCCCACTGCGGCGACGGTCCTGCGCCTGCGTCGTGCTGCCAGTGGCATGTCAGGTTCCTTCCTTCATTCCTTAAGCGGACTGGGCTTCGGCGCCGGCGTCGGCCTCGAAGGCGGCGATGACGGCCTGGGTGGCGAGCTGGCCGCCGGCCTTGCGGACGGCCGTGCCGAACGGGGCAGCCCACTGGTTCTCCCAGACGAGCACGGCGGCGGAGTGGCCGGGCTGGATCGTCTCGGCCAGGTCCATGACGTCCTGCTCAGAGAGCACCAGGGCCAGGTCCGCCTCGGCCGTGCGCAACTCGCCGAGTTCGCTCGGATCGAGGTCGGAGATCTCCGCCGTTTCAAGCGTGCCGTCCTCGGTCTTCCGCAGGAACACCATGTCGAGCACCCTGATCAGCTCACGGTTGACCAGGTCCTCCAGAAATGGCGCGATCTGGCCTTTGCCGAAGTCGGGCCCGGGAAACTCCACGACGAGCCAGTCCACGGCCCTAGTTCATCCATCGTCTCAGCCATGCTGATGACCTCCGTTTCTCATTGGGACAAGGCGATCGGACGGACCGCCACAATTCCATCCTCTGCTCCCGGTGGGGTGCGGCGCCTCACCCGCACCGGGTGACCGGTCCGCGGCTCGCGGCGCACCGGCAGCAGGCCCAGGCCGGGTACCGGAAGCTGGCGCGGGTCCCGCGCGGGCACGCAAATTATGGCGGTTAGATCCCGGTGTTAGCCCCCACGGATCATCTTTTCCGAATGAGGTCCGCGCCCCCGGTTCGGACACAAAATGGTCGTACCTGCCGGTGGCAGGGCCACTGGCAGGTACTTATTTTCGGAAAGGAGGCTCCAATGTCGAGACCGCACCCGATCCTGGCAGGATCGATCGCACTCGGGGCAGCTGTCACACTGCTCACGGGCTGCAGTCCTTCCAGCCCCGGCACGAGCGTCAGCAGCGCCAAAGCGGAGAAGAACGTTTCGCAGGCCTGTGCTGCCGCCAGCGCCTATGCCGCAGCCCTGACAAACTTCAAGCAGACGCTTAAGCCGGATGCCACGGTGGGTCAGGTCAATTCGGCCCAGGATCAGGTCGTGAAGACTTACAACGATCTAATCAAGGCGAGCCAGGACGTCACCAAGGACGAGGTGAATGCCGTTGAGGCGGCCGAAGCCAAGTTCGTCCGCGCAGTCAAAGCTGTTCCGGACGACGCCACCCTGGCCCAGGCGGTCAACTCCTTGCGGGATGAAGCAGCTAACGTCCAGGCGGCGCTCAGCGACCTTCAGACGGCGGCCAAGTGCTAAGACCCGGAAACCTCCGGAAAAACACGCATCTGGCCTAGCACCCCCATCGCTCCGCGCCAGACGCTTCAATTGAAAGCAGGGAAGTCAAAATGAGTTTCTGGGAAAACTTCTGGAACCTTGTGTGGTGGTTCTTTTGTTTCTATGCGTTCTTTGCCTTCCTCTGGGCATTGTTCGCCGTCTTTGGGGACCTGTTCCGCGATGACAAGCTGAATGGCTGGTGGAAGGCCCTCTGGATCGTCTTCCTGGCCTTTGTGCCGTTCTTGGGCCTGCTGGTCTATTTGATCGCACGCGGTAAGGGCATGACCGAGCGGTCCATGCAACGGGCGCAGATGAACAGGGAGGCCGCGGACTCGTACATCCGCAGCGTCGCTACAGCGAGCCCAACCGAGGAGATCGCCAAAGCCAGGGCTCTACTGGCCTCTGGAACCATCAGCACCGATGAGTTCGACAGGATCAAGGACAAAGTACTTGCCTGACAGCAATTGAACCCTGACGTGCCCGGCTGGCTAAGTGGTGGCAGCCGCCCCGAACCCACGGCGGCTGAAACCCCATCGCAGTCTCCCCCAGACATGTAAAGTGCACTCCCCACCGGTTAGGCAATAGTCTGGCCAGATGGGGACCAGTGCCGTGAACTCCGGCGAACAGATTGACCGACAGACGCGCATTCTCGAGGCGGCAATGGATCTGCTGTCACGCCACGGCATCTCGGGAGTGAGCATGCGTGCCGTGGCGCGGGAAGCCGGCGTGGCGCTGGGCCTGGTCAACTACTACTACGACGACAAGACCACCCTGATCCGCGCTGCCCTGCGCCGTGTGGATGAGCATGACCTTTTACTCGTCGCCCCGGACCCCGCGGTGGCCCCGGAGGAACAGCTGCGCAAAGCCCTCCGGCGGGTGGCAGGCGCTGACCTGCTGACCACGCGCTACCTGTCCCTGCGCCTGCACCTCTGGGCCCTCGCCCAGGCGGACGAGGACTACGCCCAGATCAACGCGGCAGCCTTCGACCGGTACATCGACGGGCTCGCGGCACTGGTGTCCGCGGCCAAACCCGAGCTCTCCTGGGACGGGTGCAGGGAACGGGCATCCGACATCGTCGTCATCCAGAACGGCATGTGGCTGACATCCCTGCTTGGGGTGGACAAGGCCGCGATCCAGCACAGCATAGCCCGCACGGAGGACATTGCGTTCGCCCCTGCACCGGCTGGCAACAGCGGGGACGGCAGCGCGAAGAAGCCGTAAAACAGCTGCCGCAAGAAACGGCAGCCCGAAATTAACATTGAACAAGCGTTCAAAAAAGTATTGAACAGTTGTTCAATGTCGGTTACTGTCCTTCGTATGACTTACGCCACACCCCTCCGGGCCGTCGTTCACACCCTAAAAACCGCAACAGCATCCACCCTGTTCATCAACGGCATGTGGGAGCCGGCCGCCTCGGGCGCTGTCCGTGAGATCCGCAACCCAGCCGACGGCGAACTTGTCGCCACGGTCTCCGAAGCCGGCCGGGAAGACGCGGAACGCGCTATCGGAGCAGCCCGCGCTGCCTTCGACTCCGGAATCTGGTCCAACGTCCCGGCCCCCCAGCGCGGCGCGTTCCTCCTGAAAGTTGCGGCCAGGCTGCGGGAACAGCGGGGAAAGTTCGCCCGCGCCGAGTCCCTGGACACCGGCAAGCGCATGGTCGAAAGCCGCATCGACATGGACGACATCGCGGCCTGCTTCGAGTACTTCGGCAGGCTCGCCGGGCAGCAGGCGGGCCGGGTGGTGGACGCCGGGGACCCCGCCGTCGTGAGCAGGATCGCCTACGAACCCGTAGGTGTCTGCGGCCTGATCACCCCGTGGAACTACCCTCTGCTGCAGGCCGCCTGGAAGATCGCCCCGGCGCTGGCCGCCGGCTGCACCTTCGTCCTCAAGCCCTCCGAACTCACGCCGTCCACCAGCATCCTGGCCATGCAGCTGCTGCAGGACCTCGGCCTGCCGGACGGCGTGGCCAACCTCGTCACCGGGGCCGGCGCCCAGGCGGGCGCACCGCTCTCGGAACACCCCGCCGTCGACCTCGTCTCCTTCACCGGCGGCCTGGAAACCGGCAAGCGTATCGCCGCGGCCGCCGCCGGCACCGTCAAGAAAGTGGCGCTGGAGCTCGGCGGAAAGAACCCCAACGTGGTGTTCGCGGACGCCGACTTCGATGCCGCCGTGGACAACGCCCTCAACGGCGCCTTTGTCCACTCCGGCCAGGTCTGCTCCGCCGGCGCCCGGCTGCTGGTGGAGGAATCCATCGCAGAACGCTTCGTGGACGAACTGGTCCGCCGCGCCCAAAATAGCCGGCTCGGCGGCCCCTTCGACGACGCCGCCGAAACCGGCCCGCTGATCTCCGCGGCCCACCGCGACAAGGTCAACGCCTACGTCCAGCGCGGCATCGAAGAGGGCGCGCGGCTGCGGTGCGGCGGCGCGGCACCGGCTGGAGAGAAGTACGACGGCGGGTTCTACTACCAGCCGACCGTCCTGGACCGCGTCAAGAGAGGGATGTCCGTGGTCATCGACGAGGCATTCGGCCCGGTGGTGACGGTGGAGACGTTCCGCACCGAGGACGAGGCCGTGGCCACCGCCAACGACACCATCTACGGGCTGGCCGGCGCCGTCTGGACCCAGGACGCCGGCAAGGCGCAGCGCGTGGCCTCCCGGCTGCGGCACGGCACCATCTGGATCAACGACTACCACCCCTACCTCCCCCAGGCCGAGTGGGGCGGCTTCGGCCAGTCCGGCGTCGGCCGCGAGCTGGGCCCCACGGGCCTGGCCGAGTACCAGGAAGCCAAGCACATCTACCAGAACACCAGCCCCCAGGTCACCGGCTGGTTTGCTGGCCACGGCAAGGAGAACTAGATGCACTACGACAACATCGGGGACGTGACCGAACGCGGGTTCGACTACGTCATCATCGGCGGCGGGTCCGCGGGGGCGGCAGTGGCCGCACGGCTGAGCGAGGATCCGGACGTGACCGTGGCCCTCGTCGAGGCGGGCCCGGACGACCGCAACATCCCCGAGATCCTGCAGCTGGACCGCTGGATGGAGCTGCTGGAATCCGGCTACGACTGGGACTACCCGGTGGAACCGCAGGAGAACGGCAACTCCTTCATGCGCCACGCCCGCGCCAAGGTGATGGGCGGGTGCTCCAGCCACAACTCCTGCATCGCCTTCTGGGCCCCGCGGGAGGACCTGGACGAGTGGGAGTCCAAGTACGGCGCCACAGGCTGGAACGCCGATGCAGCCTGGCCGCTGTACAAGCGGCTGGAGGCCAATGAGGACGCTGGCCCGGACGCCCCCCACCACGGAGACTCAGGCCCCGTGCACCTGATGAACGTGTCCCCGGTGGATCCTGCCGGCGTCGCGCTTTTGGATGCCTGTGAGCAGGCCGGCATTCCCCGCACGAAGTTCAACACCGGAACCACCGTGGTCAACGGCGCCAGCTTCTTCCAGATCAACCGCCGCACGGACGGCACGCGCTCCTCCAGCTCGGTTTCCTACATCCACCCCATCATCGACCGTCCCAACTTCACCTTGCTGACCGGCCTGCGCGCCCGCCAGTTGGTGTTCGACGCGGACAAGCGCTGCACGGGCGTGGACGTGGTGGACTCGGCCTTCGGCCGGACCCACCGGCTCTCCGCACACCGCGAAGTGGTCCTCTCTACCGGCGCCATCGACTCCCCCAAGCTGCTCATGCTCTCCGGCATCGGCCCGGCAACGCACCTGGCCGCGCACGGCATCGACGTCGTCGTGGACTCCCCCGGTGTGGGCGAAAACCTGCAGGACCACCCTGAAGGCGTGGTGCAGTTCGAGGCCAGGCAGCCCATGGTGCAGACCTCCACGCAGTGGTGGGAGATCGGCATTTTCACCCCCACGGAGGACGGCCTGGATCGCCCGGACCTGATGATGCACTACGGCTCGGTCCCGTTCGACATGAACACCCTGCGGCACGGCTACCCCACCACGGAAAACGGCTTCAGCCTGACTCCGAACGTCACGCACGCACGGTCCCGCGGCACGGTCCGGCTGCGCAGCCGCGACTTCCGCGACAAGCCGATGGTGGACCCGCGCTACTTCACCGATCCCGAGGGCCACGACATGCGCGTCATGGTGGCCGGCATCCGGAAGGCCCGCGAAATCGCCGCCCAGCCGGCCATGGCCGAATGGACCGGCCGCGAACTCTCGCCCGGCATCGAGGCGCAGACGGATGAGGAACTGCAGGACTACATCCGCAAGACCCACAACACCGTCTACCACCCCGTCGGCACCGTCCGGATGGGGGCGTACGACGACGACATGTCACCGCTAGATCCCCAGCTGCGGGTCAAGGGGGTCACCGGCCTCCGGGTCGCCGACGCGTCCGTCATGCCTGAACACGTCACCGTCAATCCCAACATCACCGTCATGATGATCGGCGAGCGCTGTGCCGATCTAATCAAGGCGGACTACGCCGGCGCAGACGCCCTGGAAGAGAAGGAGCTCACCATGTCCCTCGCCTGAGCGGCGGGTTATAAGGGGCCACGCTCCCAAGAGCGTCGGGCCCCGCAGAACGTTATCTCGCCGCACCCCAGGGCGGCCGTTCCCATCGTGCTTTTCTGATCTAGGAGTCCATATTGGAACCCAGCAAGAGTATTGATTCAAGCGGCATGGACGAATTCGGCTACACCCAGACGCTGGATCGAAGCATTGGCAAGTTTGCCAGCTTCGCAGCAGGTGTCAGCTACATCTCCATCCTCACCGGTGTTTTCCAGCTGTTCTACTTTGGCTTTTCCATGGCCGGCCCGGCGTATGCCTGGTCCTGGCCCATCGTGTTCGTCGGCCAGCTGATGGTGGCCCTCTGTTTCGCCGAACTGGCAGGCCGCTACCCCGTGGCAGGCTCGGTCTACAACTGGGCCAAGCGGCTGTCCTCCGGAACCTCATCCTGGCTGGCCGGCTGGCTGCTGCTGCTGTCCTCCATCATGGCGCTGGGCTCCGTGGCGCTGGCCCTGCAGATCACCCTCCCCCAGCTCTGGTCCGGCTTCCAGTTCGTCGGTGACGGCACGGGCCCGTACGACTTCGCCATGAACGGCGTGGTCCTGGCCACCATCATGATCACCATCTCCACCCTCATCAACGCGTTCGGCGTGAAGCTGATGACCAGAATCAACAGCATCGGCGTCTTCGTGGAGCTCATCGCCGCCGTCCTGCTGATCCTGGCACTGGGCTGGCACGTGGTCCGCGGACCGGAGGTCTTCTTCCAGACCAACGGCTTCGGCGAAGGCAAGGACCTGGGCTTCTTCGGCGTCTTCCTGATCGGCGCCATGGCCTCCGGCTACGTCATGTACGGCTTCGACACCGCCAGCTCCCTCGGCGAGGAAACCAAGGATCCCAAGAAGACCGCTCCCAAGGCCGTTCTGCGCGCCGTCACGGCATCATTCCTGCTGGGCGGGGGAATCCTGCTGTTCGGCATCCTGGCCGCACCGGACCTTGAAGACCCCCAGATCGGCTCCCCCGACGGCGGCCTGCAGCACATCGTGCTCTCCGTCCTGGGCGGACCGTTCGGCAAGGCCTTCCTGGCCTGCATCGTGGTGGCCGTGGTGGTCTGCACCCTGGCAGTGCACGCCGCCGCCATCCGGATGATGTTCGCCATGGCACGGGACAACAACCTGCCCTTCAGCCGGCAGCTGAGCAAGGTGGACCCGGTCCGCCGCACCCCCACGGTCGCTGCCATTGTCATTGGCGTCCTGGCCGTTCTGCCGCTCCTGGTCAATGTCACGCAGCCGGCCATCTTCACCATCCTGTCCAGCATCAGCATCGTGCTGATCTACCTGTCCTACCTCCTGGTCACGGTCCCCCTGCTGCGCAAGCGGCTGGCCGGCAAGTGGCCACTCGTCGCTGACGATTCCGAACCCGGGTTCTCGATGGGCAAGTGGGGGCTTCCCGTGAACATCCTCGCCGTCCTCTGGGGCGCGGCCATGACCGTGAACCTGGTGTGGCCGCGCCCCGAGATCTACAACTCCGTGCCGCCCTTCGAGTGGTACCTGCAGTGGGGCGGCGTGCTGTTCGTGGCCGTGGTAGTCATTGGCGGGACCCTGCTCTACCGCCTGAAGATCCGGCACCAGACAGGGGTGCTGGCCGAGCATGCCGCGGCCGTCGCCGCGCACCCGTCGTCCAACGACCCGCGCTACGACGCGCCGGAGGACGCTGTACCGGCCAACGCGGTCCTTGCAACCGAGGGCTAGCAACACCACAGCAGAAGGGGTCGACGGAGGCAATCACTTGAGTGCCGCCGTCGACCCTTTTTGCGTTGCCGGGAACGTGCGCATGTTGAGGGCCCGCGTCACACAACGGAACGGCCATCGGCTCCGGACCGGCCACGCCCTACCCTTGACAGGTGACATTGACTAAGATCCGCACCGCCGCCGCGAGCTCCCTCGCCGCCGCCGGCCTCCTGCTTACCCTCGCCGCCTGTTCCACACCGGCCGCCAACCAGCCAAGCTCCTCGGCCCCTGCCTCTTCCGCAACAGCTTCGTCGAGCGCCAGCGCCGCTTCAACCTCTGCCGGCGCCTGCTCCGGCGTGAAGGTCATCGTCGATTCGGGCGCCCTGAAGCAGTCCGCCGCCGACACCTCCTCCTGCGTGCCCGCGGACGGACCCACTCTGGCATCGGACGTGCTGGGCAAAGCCAACGTGAAGATCGAGGGCACCGCCAAGTACCCCACGAGCTTCGCGTGCCGCGTCAACGGCGTGCCGGCCGCGGACTTCGACATCAAGCACAAGGGCGGCACTACCCGCGAAGCGTGCGATGACAAGAACACGGTTTCTTATTGGGCTCTCTGGGTGAAGCCCGCCGCCGGCACATGGGCCTACGCGCAGGAAGGCCTGGACAGCCTCAAGCTCAGCCCCGGTGAGAGCCTTGAACTGCTCTACACCGTGGACAACGAACCGGCAGCACCCGCGTCATGACCTTCCGGCCCGCGCCGTTGCGCGCAGCGGCGGTTCTCGCCGCTGTGTTCATCGCGGCGCGGGTCATTTACCGGGTCCTTTTCAATGGGACCGGCACCGGCGGTCCGGTCCTGATCGACCTGCCGGCACTGCGGCTTCCCGCCCCGTACGCCCACGTGGTGTTCCTGGGTCCAGTCACTGGCCCGGGCCTATGGGCGGCGGTCCTGTCCGCCCTGCCGATTGCACTCACCATCGTGGGGTTCGGCCTGCTCAATGCCTGGGTGGATGTTTCCCGTGGCTTCGTCCGCCTGGCCCGGGGCGGTCCCCTGCAGGGCGTGGCCCGCATGCTGGTGGTGGCATGGGCGGCGCTCCCGGCATTGTCCGACGCTGTGGCCTCGGTACGCCTGGCGTTCCGGTTGCGGGGCGAACGCTTTGGACCCCGAGCCCTGGTGCCCGTGCTTGAGCGCACGCTGGAGCACGCCGGCAGGGTTGCCGCGGCCCTGGAACTGCGCGGCTTCGGTTCCCGGGCCGGGCACCAGCGAGGGCTCGACGGCGAGGCCCCGCTCCTGGCCCGGGACGCAGGGTTCCGCATCGCCGACACCTGCATCAGGGTTGGCGGGTTCGCGCCGCCGGCCGGGTCCGTCGCGGTGATCACCGGGCCGACAGGCTCGGGCAAATCCACCATCCTGCGCGGGCTCGCGGGCCTCCTTTCGCACGTTGACGGTGGGGAGGTTTCCGGCATGGTGCGCGTGGCCGGGGCGGACCGTGCCGGTGCGCCGCCGCGCGATACCGCGTGCACGGTCGGCGTCGTTCTCCAGAATCCGCGCGCCGCGTTCGCCACTACCCGGGTCCGGGACGAGATCGGGCTCGCGCTTGAGCTCCGCGGCATGCCCTCTGCCGCCGCGAAAACCCGGGTGCTGGCAGTGGCGGAGCGGATAGGGGTCACCGCGCTGCTGGACCGGGACGCCAGCACCCTCTCGGCAGGTGAGGCCACGCTCGTTGCCATCGCGGCCGCCGTCGTGGACCATCCGAAGCTGCTTCTGGTGGATGAGCCCCTCGCCGACCTTGACGTCTCAGCACGCGGGCGGGTCATCAGCGTGATCCACGCCCTCGCCCGCGACGACGGCGTCTGCATCATCGTGGCGGAGCACCGGGCCGAGGCGCTCGTCCCCATCGCCGACTCCTGGTGGACCATCGACGGCGGCGCGCTGGTCCCGGGTGCCGCACCGACACCCTCGGCTTCGGCTGCCGTTCGTGCGGCGCCGGTTCCAGCGAACGGGCAGGCGCCCGTCCTGACCGCCACCAAGCTTGCCGTGAGCCTCAAGGGCACGCCGCTGGTCCGCGACGCCTCCTTGGCCTTGCACCGCGGTGAAGTGGTGGCG
Organism: Arthrobacter liuii; assembly: GCF_014639275.1. Classification (GTDB taxonomy): domain Bacteria; phylum Actinomycetota; class Actinomycetes; order Actinomycetales; family Micrococcaceae; genus Arthrobacter; species Arthrobacter liuii. The sequence continues at coordinate 63,458 of NZ_BMFW01000022.1, forward strand.
TTGGTGGGACCGAACGGGGCCGGCAAGTCGTCACTGCTGGTGGCGCTCGCCCTCGGTGAAGGCAAGGGGGGCGGAGGCAAGGGCGGCGAGGGAACGGCTGATGCGGGAACGCTCGACGGCGGCCGCGTCGCCTTGGTCCCGGACGGCTCGGACGATCTCTTCACCTGGGATACGGTTGCGGCTGAGCTCCGGGCCGCCGAACGGCGCCTGGCACGGCGGAAGGACGGCAGCGCGCCTCTGCCGGGCTGGGCCGCGCAACGCCTGGCCCGGCTGCGGGGGGACGTCCGGATTCCCATTGGTCACGAGCATCCCAGGGACCTTTCGGCGGGCGAGCGCAGGATCCTTGCGATAGCGCTGCAGACCATGGACGATCCCCAGGTCCTCCTGATCGACGAGCCCACCCGCGGACTCGATCCCGCAGCGCGCAGGGCAGTCGCGTCGGCGCTGCGGGCCGCCGCGGATGCCGGCGCCGCTGTCCTCATCGCCACCCACGACCACGACTTTGCCCGCGGCCTGGGCGCCCGGATCCTCCCGATGCGCGACGGCGTGGCACCCTCCCCAGTGGCGGAGGAGTCCCCCGAGCCGTTCGTCCCTGCTGCCCGGCCGGCCCAGCCCGGGCGCGGCCCACGTGCCATCGACGAGAACCCCCAACGCGCAAAACAGCGCAGCATCCGGATGCCGCGGGCAGCAGAGCTCGCCGTCCTCGCCGCCGCAAACATGCTGGCCCTGGCAGCGTTCTGCTGGCCGCTGCTCGCAGCCGCCCTGCCCAGGGATGCCACCGCTGCGCTGCCCTACGCGGCGCTGGCCATCGCGCCGCTGGCCGTGGTCGCCGTCGTCGTATCCCTGGACGGGTCCGTCCGCTCGGCACACACGGTGGCGCTGCTCGGTGTGCTGGCAGCCATCGGTTCCGCGGTGCGGGTGGCGAGTACCGGCGTCGGCGGCGTGGAGGCGGTCTTCATCCTGCTGATCCTCGCCGGCCGGGCGTTCGGCGCCCGTTTTGGGCTGCTCCTCGGCGCCGCTACCATCGCCGTCTCCAGTGTCCTATGGGGCGGGCTTGGGCCGTGGACGCCGTTCCAGATCTTCGCCTGTGCGTGGGTGGGCGCAGGCGCAGGCCTGCTCCCACGGTGGGTGCGGGGCAGGGCCGAACTGTGGATGCTGGCGGCCTACGGCGTGGTGGCGTCTTACGTGTTCGGGCTGCTGCTGAACCTGTGGTTCTGGCCCTTCGCGGTGGGCGGCGGCACCGGCATCTCCTACGTCCCGGGCGCGCCGCTGGCCACCAACCTCAGCAGCTTCCTGTTGTACTCGCTGTTGACGTCGACGGCGGGCTGGGACACCCTGCGCGCCGTCACCACGGTGATCGGCATCGCCGTGGTGGGGCGGGCCACCCTCGCGGCGCTGCGGCGGGTGAAGCCTGTGTCCGGGGCGGGCCGGCCTTCAAAGGACCAGCCCGCCCAAACCCCCTCCGCCCAGTCCCTGTCCATCTAGGCCAGGTACCGGCGCCAGCTCACACCTTGAAGTACTTCGCCTCCGGGTGGTGGAAGACGAACGCGTCGGTGGACTGTTCGGGGTGCAGCATGAGCTCGTCGCTGAGGACCACGCCCATGCGCTCGGGCTTCAGCAGTTCCGTGACCTTGCGGCGGTCCTCCATGTCCGGGCACGCGGGGTAGCCGAGCGAGAACCGGGCACCGCGGTAGTCGAGCTTGAACAGGCCGGCCTTGTCTTTAGGCTCCTCGGACGCGAAGCCGAGCTCCTTGCGGATGCGGGAATGCCAGAACTCCGCGAGCGCCTCGGTGAGCTGCATGACCAGGCCGTTGAGCTCGTAGTAGTCGCGGTACTGGTTGGCGGCGAACATCTTGGACGTGAACTCTTCGATCCTGGAACCGGCGGTGACCAGCTGCACCGGCAGCACGTCCACCTGGCCGGATTCACGGGACCGGACGAAGTCCGCGAGGCAGAGGTGCCGGTCGCGGCGCTGGCGGGGGAAGTCGAAGCGCAGCCGCTCGGTGCCGATCGGACCGCCTGAACCACCATCGGGGGCAAGCAGCCCCGCGGTGCCCAGGACGCCGTCGGAATCCTCGCCGTGGTGCAGCACCACCACCTGTTCGCCGTCGGAGACCACCGGGAAATAGCCGTAGGCGACCGATGCGTCCAGCATTCCCTCGCCCAGGATGCGGTCCAGCCAGTAGCGCAGGCGCGGCCGGCCCTCGCGTTCCACCAGTTCCTCGTAGGAGGCGCCGTCCTCGCCGCGGCCGGGCTTGAGGCCCCACTGGCCCATGAAGGTGGCGCGCTCGTCGAGGAAGGCAGAGTAGTCGTGCAGCGAGACGCCGCGGACGATCCGCGTGCCCCAGAACGGCGGCGCAGGCACGGGGTTGTCGGTTGCGACGTCGGAGCGGCCGGGCATCGCTTCCGGCTCGGTCACCGTGAACTTGGGACCGCCCTTGTGGATGCGCTTCTTCAGCGGCGGCAGGCCGACGTCGTCCGGCGCCTCGCCGCGGGCCACGCGCACCAGCGGTTCCATGAGGGAAAGGCCTTCGAAGGCGTCCTTGGCGTACCTGACAACGCCGTCAAACTGCTCCGCAAGGTCCTGCTCCACGTAGGCGCGGGTCAGGGCGGCTCCGCCCAGGATCACCGGCCACTTCTTCGCCAGGCCGCGGGACTGCAGCTCGGCGAGGTTCTCCTTCATCACCACGGTGGATTTCACCAGGAGCCCGGACATGCCGATGACGTCCGCGTTGTGCTCCTCCGCTGCGGCCATGATCTCGGCGATGCCCTGCTTGATGCCGATGTTGATGACCTTGTAGCCGTTGTTGGTGAGGATGATGTCCACCAGGTTCTTGCCGATGTCGTGCACGTCGCCGCGTACGGTGGCGATGACCATGGTGCCTTTGCCCGAGGAATCCGACTTCTCCATGTGCGGCTCCAGCAGGGCGACGGCGTTCTTCATCACCTCGGCGGACTGCAGCACGAACGGCAGCTGCATCTCGCCGGCGCCGAAGCGCTCGCCGACCACCTTCATGCCCTCGAGCAGGTGGTCATTGATGATGCCCAGCGGCGTCATGCCCTCGCTGCGGGCCAGGTCCAGGTCCTCTTCGAGGCCCTTGCCCTCGCCGTCGATGATGCGCCGCTCCAGGCGCGCGCCGGTAGGCAGGGCCGCGAGCTCCGCGGCGCGCTGGTCCTTGAGCGCTGCGGTGTCGACGCCGGCGAACAGGTCCAGCATGCTGGCCAGGGGGTCGTACGTAGTGTTGCCGTCGGCGTCGTATTCGCGGCGGTCCCAGACCAGGTCCAGGGCCACCTTGCGCTGTTCCTCCGGTAGGGAGGCGAGCGGGACGATCTTGGCAGCATCGATGATGCCACTGGTCAGGCCCGCCTCCACGGCTTCGTGCAGGAACACGGAGTTCAGGACGATGCGCGCGGCGGGGTTCAGGCCGAACGAGACGTTGGAGACGCCGAGGGTGGTGTTGATGCCAGGGTACTTGGCGGTGATCTGGCGGATGGCCTCGATGGTTTCGATGCCGTCGCGGCGGGTTTCCTCCTGGCCGGTGGCCACCGGGAAGGTGAGGCAGTCCACGATGATGTCCTCGACGCGCATGCCCCACTCGCCCACCAGGGCGTCAACGAGGCGGGACGCGATGGCCACCTTGCCTTCGGTGGTGCGGGCCTGGCCCTCTTCGTTGATGGTCAGGGCGATCACGGCGGTGCCGTGTTCCTTCACCAGCGGCATGATGCGCGCGAAGCGGCTGTTGGGGCCGTCGCCGTCCTCGTAGTTGACGGAGTTGACCACCGGACGGCCACCGATGAGTTCCAGGCCGGCGCGGAGGACGGGCGGTTCGGTGGAATCGATGACCAGCGGGAGGGTGGAGGCCGAGGCGAATCGGGAGACGACCTCCTTGATGTCGGCGACGCCGTCGCGCCCCACGTAGTCGATGCAGACGTCCAGCAGGTGCGCGCCGACGCGGATCTGCTCGCGGGCGATGTCCACGCAGTCGTCCCAGCGCTCTTCGAGCATGGCCTGACGGAAGGCCTTGGAGCCGTTGGCGTTGGTGCGCTCACCGATGGCCAGGTACGCGGATTCCTGGTCGAAGTTCACGTGCTGGTAGAGGGAGGCGACACCGGCTTCACGTTCGGTGGGGATTCTCGCCGGTGCGTTGTCCCCGCTGGTGACCACGGCTTTGTTGCGGAAGGGGGCAAGACGCTCGACGACGGCGGCCATGTGTTCCGGCGTCGTACCGCAGCAGCCGCCCACCAGGCCCAGGCCGAATTCGCGGACGAACTGTTCGTGCGCGGTGGCGAGTTCGGTGGGGGTGAGCGGGTAGTGCGCGCCGTTGGCGCCAAGGATGGGCAGGCCGGCGTTGGGCATGCAGGCAATGGCGACGGAGGACTGCTTGGAGAGGTGGCGGAGGTGCTCGCTCATCTCGTCCGGGCCGGTGGCGCAGTTCAGGCCGATGGCGTCGACGCCGAGCGGCTCGAGGGCGGTGAGCGCGGCACCGATTTCGGAGCCCATGAGCATGGTTCCGGTGGTTTCGACCGTCACTTCGACGAAGATGGGGAGCCGGATGCCGCGGTCCACGATGGCCTGCTTGCAGCCGTTGACGGCGGCCTTGGTCTGCAGGAGGTCCTGGCTGGTTTCGATGAGGAAGGCGTCCGCGCCCCCGTCGATGAGGCCTTCGGCCTGCAGGGCGAAGGTCTGCTTGAGGTAGTCGTAGCTGGTGTGGCCCAGGCTGGGGAGCTTGGTGCCGGGGCCCATGGAGCCGAGGACCCAGCGCATGCGGCCATCTGTTTCCTCTGCCGCCTCGGCGCGTTCGCGGGCGATCTCGGCGCCCTTTCTCGCCAGTTCTTCGATCCGGTCATCGATGCCGTAGTCGGAGAGGTTGGACCAGTTGGCGCCGAAGGTGTTGGTTTCCACCGCGTCGATGCCCGTGGCGAAGTAGGCGTCGTGGATGTTCGCGATGACGTCCGGGCGGGTGTCGTTGAGGATCTCGTTGCAGCCCTCAAGGTTCTGGAAGTCCGTGTCCAGCTGCAGGTCACGGCCCTGGAGCATGGTGCCCATGGCGCCGTCGGCAATGACCACCCGGTGGTTCACCGCGTCCAGGAGTTCCTGCGAACGGGCGGGGCGGGGGACGGACTCGATGTCCAGTGCGAAACGAGGCATTTAAACAGGTTACGGGCGTGGCGCCAAACGTTGCGCTGTGTGTCAGTGTGCTACGGCGGCGAGAGCGGACGTGCCCGGTACCGAACGATGGAACTACTGCAAACCCCATAACGTACCTTTGCAAAGCTGCCGGTGAGAGGGCTCCAGGGTTCCCCCTCCCGGATTGCGTCGACAGCAGTGATTCTTCGCGTGCCCGGGCGCGGTTTCACCCATGCCTGGCGCCCGCAGTTGGCGAAGCTCGAGTCAAATAGCGGTTGACCGGAGCGCCTGCCCGTTATGTGGCCTGAACCTGAGGATTCTTTGCGAGCGCGCCAACCGGAGCAACTTTGCCGGGCACGCCTAGTTGCTGACCCAGAGGTAATCCTGATTGCCCGGCTGGCTGCGAGCGTGTTTTCAGATGCAGGAAATGTCGTAGTCGAAGCTGCCCAAGGTGTACTGGGTGAGCGTGCCCTTCCCTCTGCCGGTCAGCGGGACGTCGGAGCACTGGCGTTTGGCCGCGGCCGACGAGCTAATACGAAAGTAGGGTTCGTCAGGCTGCGGTGGCGGGGGTGATGGTGACGTTGAAGCCGAGGTGGTTGAGCTTTTTGATGGCGTTGTTCTTGGCTTTGATCGGGTCGAGCCGGGTGAAGTGGTCGGCGGCTGGGTCGGCGTAGCATTCGCCGTCGGCGAGCATGTGCCAACGGGCGGTGAGGATGGAGTGTTCGAGGGCCACGGTGGCTTTCATGGGCCGCGCCGGGCGGCGATCCGCCAGTATTTTGCGGCCAGGTCGGTGTGGACAGGGCCGCGATGCCCAGGGCGCCTTTGAGGTATTTATTGCCGGGCATGATGTGAGCTGACTTGATCCGCCCGGCGGATTCGTTGGCGCCGGGACAGACGCCCGTCCAGGACGCGAGCCGGCCGGGTGTTTCGAAGCGGGACATGTCCGCCCCGGTTTCGGCGATGATCACGTCGGCGACTTTGAGTGAGACTCCGGGGATGGTGGCCAGGAACTCCCTGGCGGCACGAAAGGGCTCCATCCCTTCCTCGATCCGTCCGGTGAGCGCGTCGATGATGCGGGACTGGGCATCGATCTGGTCCAGATGCAGCCGGGCCATGAACGCGTGATGGGCCTTGAAGCGGCAGGTGAGGGCCTGCACGAGCTTGGGGACTCTTGAGCGGAGGGTGCCTTTGGCGAGGCCGGCGAGGACCTCCAAGTCGCGTTCACCCTCGACCAGGGCCTCGAGCATCGCCCGGGATGAAACACCGGTGAGGTCGGAGACCACGGAGGAGAGCTTGATCCAGGAGCCTTCGAGGAACTTCTCCAGGTGCTGGATCTCTCGGGTCCGGTCACGGATGGCAATGGCCCGGGCTCTGGTCAGGTCACGCAGTTCCCGGATCGGCTCGGGCGGGACGACCGAGGCCCGAAGCAGCCCGTGCGCGCCCAGCTGCGCGAGCCAGGCGGCGTCAGACACATCGGTTTGCGGCCCGGGGTGTTCCTTGCGGCCTTGGCGTTGACCAGCATCACCGGCAGCGTTTCTTCGAGGAGATAGAAAAAGGGTTTCCAGTAATCGCTCGTGGCTTCCATGACGACCGTAGTGACGTGCTCGCCCTCCAGGAAGTCCCGCAGGGCGAGGATCTGGCCTGAGGTTGGGCCCCACGTTGTGACCGTGGAGGTGGGCGTTCCGGCCCGCTGCCCGGGCAACCGAAGACAGACCTTCGCGTCGCGTTTGGAAATGTCCACACCAGCAGCCCGCTCGTGCACGATATCCATGACAGTTCCTCCTGACACCTTGACCTTGGTCATCTGGTGTCTGCCTCGGGGAGGACAGGGAAAACAGAGGAATCTAACACTCGTGCTCCAAAGGCAACAATCCACGGTTCCCGTGGAAGCCCTCCGCGCCACGCTAACCCACAGGCTCAAACACACCACCACAGAGGGACCGGCGTCCACCGCGGCAGACACCTCCATGATCCGCCCAAAACCTCATCCGCGGCCAGAGCGCGAGGGCGAGGCAACCGCATACTTTCTCCCACCACGGCGCGCCAGCGACGCTAAACCGCTGACCCCCGGAAGCCAGCTGCGCAGGGTGTACAGGTTGCCCGCGGCGGGCACGGTGCTGGCAATCTGCGTCCACTGGGCACTGCGCAGGGGTTGACGGAAAGTTGTCAGGGGTTGACCTGGATGTAGCCCATCATGCCGTGGTCTTCGTGGGCTGCGATGTGGCAGTGGAACATCCAGAGACCCGGGTAGTCGGAGAACTGCTGCCGGATGACCACCCGGCCGGGGGTGCCGTTTACCGCGTGGGGAACGATGACGGTGTCCTGCCGGTGCGGGTAAGGGGCCGGGATTCCGTTGACCGCGGTGACCTGGAAGGCGTTGCTGTGCATGTGGAACGGGTGGTCTTCACCGCTGGTGTTGGTGATGGTCCATTCCTCGACTGTTCCGAGTTTTGCTGGAGTGTCGAAGGTCGGGGCGCCCATGCTGAATTGCCGGCCGTTGACGAAGAAGTTTGGCGCGGAGGGGTCTTCGGAAAGTTCGATGCTCCTGTGCTGGGCGAGCGGTGCGCCGCTGAGG